>CAVXIX010000022.1:0-177937 GCA_963761965.1 uncultured Actinomycetota bacterium | reverse complement strand
GCGCTGCCGGTCGGCTGCGCACCATCGCCGGCGGAAGTGACTGAAACGGCCGGCACCCATCAATGCATCGTGAGTGTGTACGGAGGGACAGTTGCCGCGACACCCGCGGTCGATCGCGATTATGCGGCGGAATGACTGTGGTTCGTCAGCTCGTCATCATCGGCTCATGGTGGTCTGGGGGCGTGGTCGGGATAGCTGGGCCAAGAAGACGACTGTCGTCGCATTCGAGTCATCTCTCGAGCTAGCAGGCTCGATTGCAGTCTCATCCGGGCCATGTGTGACTCAGACGGGGCAGGACAAACCCTTGGTCAATCCATTGCTCCAGGACGGCCGGGAGATCTCCCGTCAGACCGCAGCCCTCTTCACCGTTCTGACTGGCCAACCTTCCGACGACGCATTGATTGTGTTCGAGCGTGAGTCCGTCGCCCAACTCAGTCGCGCCTCGGATGCGTTTCTCGATGCGATGGCCGATGAATGTGATCATCAGCTTCGACTAGGCGAGAGGACGACGCGGTAGGGGACAAGAATCTGACGCGCTTCGCTTCAGGGCGAGATGAATTGGACCGCGCCTGGTTGAAAGCCTGCACGTGGAACGAGGTCTCCGAGGCACAGGAAACAAGTTGCACAGACTAGGCATTGCACGATCGGCGCGCATGAAGGGCCTCCATCTCGCACTCCGGACGGCTTCCGTTTGACTAGAGCCCTCATCAGCGACTCCGGTCCCCTCCCGGGGCGGGAGGACTGATCCAGCACAGGCCCGCAAGGATCAGAAAGCCGAAACGAGTTAGAGCTAGCCGGCCGACGGTCGCGCCCGCCACGCGGCGATTTGACGCAGGTCCACCGCGCAAGTTGCTGGTGAACTACTCCAACTTAGATCGCATCTCAGGGGCACGTTATCTCGGGTAGCCAGTCTGGGGCGAAGCACTTCGTCAGCTTCCATTTCTGATCGGAGTACGGATCATCAGTACTGTCCTCGTAAGAGCAAGCCTGCCGCTGGGCACGAGGCGGTAATGGCTGCGTATCAAGTCGCCTTCCACGGTCGGTGCTGTCATCCTACAGCTCAGCGCCCTCGCCGGCCTTCAGGGCCTCACGGACGCAGCGGATCTCCGGCTGCGCGACTTCTTCGAGATGGCGCCCTGCTCTGAAGCCTCACAGATCCACAACTCGAATACTTGTCCCGCGCCTCCCACTGAGATTCGACCGCATCGTACTCACCGCAGGCTCCCACGCAGACTACGACTGAGACCGCGACCAACACTCTTGCGAATACGCTGCGCGTCGACGGAGATTGCATGAACGTCACTATGACCCGTCTGGGTTGGGTTTATCGCGATCGACGGGTTAATCCCGATCCTGTGGCTCCGGGTCGGACGGTTATCCGACCTTTCGCGAGGGTGGTCGTTGGGGCGCGCCTGGTCGCGGCGGTATGACGCGTGCGAGAGCCGCGTTAGGCGCGGCGGATGCAGCTGATTTCTACGGGCCGTCTTTGTCGGACCCGCGCCTCCACGCCGCCGACCGGGTGTTCTCCAGCCCCTGACGCCGAGTCGAAGTCTTCGGCATGCGCCCGCGCCCACGATCGCTTCTCCCGCACCACGTGCTGAACCTTGTCATCAGGATCGTGGCGCAAGATCTCCAGGATTTCCATCGGGACTGCTTTGTTGTGGGCTACCCACTCCCGCATTTCAGGAACCGCTGGATGACTTCTAGCCAGGTTCGACCCACGCTTCATCACGGGCGGCCGGACCGTACTCTTCGGGGTCGGTTGAGCGCCGCAAACGCACGAACTCATCGGCTGACTCGATCACGTCTCAAGCATGACAGCGGCTGATCCGCTCTGTCCCTGTTTGATTGAGACCTTGACCTGAAATGTGGGATTCGTCCCATGCGGCGGAAAGACGCAGGTCCGTTAGTGGCCGGCGCGAATCGCGGCAATAGCCTGCTCTGTGGCTAGCTGGCGTAGTCCCCGCGCCTACGGAGAGGAACAAGAGCGGTCGAGTCGGCACCAGCCGCCTCTAGAGACTGCTCGACTTCGACGACCTCGTCGTCAGTCAGTTGGAACGCGCCGCTTGTCCCGGTGTCATTGCCGTCCCAGATCATGGTTTGGCGGTCGCTGATTCCGGGCCGCCGATGGTGAATCGCGCAATCGCCATCGCGAGGACGAAGTCGTGATCGTCGGCAAGCACTAGATCGACCGCTGGCCCCTTGTCGTGCGGCAACCACCTGAGAAACCAGGGTCGAAGTCGCGAGCGTCGTGCCTGAAGCATGGCCTCGAGTTCTGCCACCGCCCACAGGACGTCTGCTGGCCAGGGGCGTCCGACAAGACGTCAACCGAGAAGTCCTCGATACGCCGGCGCTGCGCGGCAACAGCGCCTCGATATGGCTGCGACCGTGGCTGGGTCTGCACCGTCCGCGACAGTGAACCATCGCGCGGTGTCTGCCCTCTCGGTCATGCGGAAGAGTCTCTCAGGGTTGCGATGCCGTATCCGCACATCGACATGAGTATGCGCCGACTGCGGCGGAAAAGACGCATGGCGCCGGCAGGAGGCTAGCAGACAGGCTATGAACGCATGGGGCCGTCATCGGCAAACTCTCGAAGACTCACGCCGAAGCTTTCGTCGATGAAGGTAATCGTGGCCGGCTGGTCGTCAAGGGAAGCACGTATCCTCTGGGGTGCGTAGTGCCCTTCCTTCTTGCTGACTGGACGGTTGTCTCCCCGGGGTACCGTTTCCAGCCAGTCCACGGCCACGATGTATTCGCAGATCTCCAGGTCACCGGCGTCGTGAGCGAGGCCTGGCTGAGCAAGGTTTTGAGTGCCCAGGGGAAGGCCCTCATGCAGGTACTGGGAGTAGGGAACGGCGCGATGCTGCACACGTCCAACGCCCACGTACCCATGTCCGGTGAGGTACGCCGCAACGATGTCGCCCTCTACGAGCAAACTGATTTGGGCCCGCCACGCGGGTTTGCTCCCACCGGCAGCCAGGAATCCAAGTCCCCGGCAGTCGTCCCAATTGCGAGTTTGCCCTCGCCTACATTGACGTAATAGATGCCGTTCTCGAAGTCGAAATGAGCCAGCTCCTTGTGATAGGTATTTGGCTCTCGAAAGCGGGAGACGAAATGGCCCGAAGCAATATTGTCGAGGGTCCTGACCGAGCTTCCAAATTAGGGTCGTCTCAACCATGAGGGCTTCGAGTCCTCCGTAAGGCCGCTAGCGATAACCCGAATGAGATCGGCCTCTGGCCGTCCTTCAGGATCTCCTGGATACGCGTCACCTTGGCCGAGTCACCGACATCAGAGAGGTGGGCGTCCTTCCGGGCACCCTTCCCTTTGCCGTAGTAGAACTCTTCGTAGCTTCGTGGATCGATGTATACGTACACGTAGTGTTGGCGCTCACGAGCCCTGAGCCAAGCGAGGCAAACGCGTAGTCCTATTTTCGTTTACTCGTTCTGGGCGCCGTGTCGCGGCGGAGTGATACGCCTCTTCGACCTCGCGGCTCGCGGCGGAACTATGCGGAGTTTGGGCCGCCGGCATCCCAGCTGGCGGAACGCCGTCCCCCCATTTTCAGCGAGCCCGGCCACGGTCTGTCGGTACCCCTATGCTCTGCAGATGCGTGCGAGAATCTGGCGGTATCTGCTTTGGTGGGCACACGACAGTAGGGATACGAGAGCCTGGCGGTATCTGCTTTGGTGGGCAGAGGACAAGAAGGGGAGGGTGGATCTGATCGGTCCGCCGATCCTTGCAGTCACGATGCCCATAGGGCTGGCAGTCTCGATCATCAACCCAGACGCCCAGCTGTTCTACACCGCTGAAGGAGGTCTGACGATCGCTGCAATTTCGTTTGGATACCCGTTGATTCGGTATCGCAGCACCAAGCCGTGGCGTGAGCCGTCCTGAGCGTGCCGCGGCTGATCGGGACTGAAGCGGCGAAATGACGCAGGGGCCAATCGAGCAGCACCCGCTCATGCACCGCTGCGAGCTATCCTCTGCGATGTCATACGCCGTAAATGTCTACACAAGGGCACCTGGTGTCTGACGACCAGCTTCGAGCCCTGATCGAACAGGGCAATGGCCTTCAGGTCGATTCTGAAACTCACGACCAAGTCTCTACGGTTCTGCGGGGGCTTCGAGGGCGATACTCATTCGACGTCTACGGGCCGGATGCCGTCGAGCCCGAAGATCTCCCGGACGAGATCGCGGCGATTCTGCTCGGCGCTCGGTATCTCTACTCAATCAGCGTGGAGGGAACCGTGGAGAGCGAGATCCTCACGCCGTACGGTTCGCTCGGCGACTGGCGCAGGCAGGCGACGGGGCCGTGCAAGATCAACAGACGGACTACGTCTGGTCTCGGTCGAAGTCTCGTGCCGTTACGAAGCCCACGCGTGCTGAGCGTGTGGCCGCCATTGACGTGGCTTGGTACTGCATGCGCGACGATGTGCCGCACGACGCCGCGAGGATCTTCCTCGACGTCGCACAACGAGTACTGCCCGAAGCTCTGCCGCGTCGATTTGGGGAGACGGAACCGTTACAAGGGAAGTTGGACGTTGACGGACCCGAGGGTTTCGTCAACGCATGGCTCAAAAGCACCAGCGCTATCTGGACCCTTGGATCTGGCCCCTGCATCACGGGAAGCCTTGATGCTGGCCCCCGCGCGGGGATTCTCAGCCCATTTTGGGACATGACACTCCAACTCTTGGCCGAACCCATCCAGGAGCCCGCATGGCGCGACGCGCTCCAAACGTTGTTCGTCACCCTTGCTGACGAGCTCCCAGTCTTTTACGCCTCCGCCCAGGTCACCTCGGGCCACCCTTGGACCGGTCGATCGCTGGACTCAGACAAGGACTCTGACTGGCCAGTCAACCCCGTCCGATGGGGTCAGGGCTGGACCGGGCTTCCGCCGATCCCCACTTGGTGGCTGTGGCTGGGATCGCCGTACGCCGGGTATCACTCGGCACTGCCGACAGAGCGAACTACCCCGACATCGCGAGGCGTGTTCTACGCTGCCGCCGATAATCCAACAGGTCCCGGCGACCTCCTGCCCCTGAGCACTTGGCTTCCCGAGGACTTGTTTTCCAGCCTCGTGTACGACCGAGACATCCGGTTCAACCCACCGCTTGCGCCAGCTAAAACCATCCCCGCGGAGATTCCGGCCTTACGGAACTCACCGACTAACGACAGCGATAGGAGCAACTCAACAACTAACGACATGTCAGAGCGGTTTCCCGTACCAGATGATTTGAGCACCGACTACGAAAAGGTGGACTGTGACGAAGCGAAGTCGCTGGTAGAGGACCGTGACGGTGGGATAAGTGTGGCCAAGGAGATGCTGGCCGACCCAGAGATTAGTCCTGCCACCCGAAAGTACGCTGAGCAGATTGCTGTAAGGATCGCCCTAGACCGGGCCTTGATTATCACCGCCAACCCGGCTTGCTTCTCCGAGGCTCTGTTGAAAGAGGCGCACAAGATAACCGACGCTCGCGAAAAGTCGCCATGACCGCGCCTGCTACGAGGCATCGCCCGATCGCGCTACCTATTCGGTGGTTAAGCCCAGCCAGCGGCGCCGGCCGACACCCAGCCATGAATTGAGCCTTCTCGCGGCGGTATGGGGCAGTTGCCGCTCCGCCAATGTCCCCTCAGGGGCGCCGCTGTTCGCTTCCTCGCCGGAGGCGCGCAGCAATGTCCGCGATGTCGCCGAGCTGACCCGAGGCGACATCCATGATGAGCGTGTACGCCTCGTCGTTGGTGAGGGTGAGGCGGCGGCCGTTGACACCCAGGAACGCGATCGTGCCGGCGAGCGCCAGGCGCTTGTTGCCGTCCACCAACGCGTGATTGCGCGCCAATGAGTGCAGCAATGCCGCTGCCTTCTCCTCCAGGCTCGCGTAGGCGTCGGCGCCGAATACGGTGGCTTGGGGACGTGCCAGCGCCGACTCCAGCAACCCGTGATCGCGGACCGGTACGTCGTCCGGCCCGAGCGTTCGCTCGGCGACATGCAGGAGCTCGGACAGGGTCAGGTAGATCACTGACCGAGCCGCTCCAGGGCTTCGGCGTAGCGCGGCAGCTCCTCGTCCAGAACTTGGTCGAGCAGCTCTGCTCGGCTGTGGCTATCGATGTACTCGCGCACAGCCTGCCTGGCTACGTCCTGCATCGAACGCGCCTCACGCTGTGCCCGCCGGCGCAGAGCCTCAGCCTCATCGTCCGTGAGCCGCAGTGTCATCGCCATAGCCCAATGGTATCACTCATGACACCACTATTCAGGCCGCTGCTTTCTGGGCGGTTTGACGCTGAGGGTGAGGACCGGGCAGGTGCTAGCCCACCACCGTGCATCTGCACCGTGTGCCGGTGTAGATCGTCGGCATGCACTGGTTGCAGTGGATGCAGAGGCCGTGGGTGGTCTCGCCGGCCTGCATGCGGTTGACCAGGTCGGGCTCGCGGAGCAGGGCGCGGCCCATCGCGACGAACTCGAAGCCCTCGGCCATCGCGCGGTCCATCGTGGCCCGGTCGTTGATGCCGCCGAGCATGATCAGCGGCATCGACAGGGCGGAGCGGAAGGCGAGCGCCTTCTCGCGCAGGTAGGCCTCCTCGAACGGGTACGCCTTGAAGAACGCCTTCCCCACAGGCGTCCTGAGCCCGAGGCGTACGGGCAGCGGCATGGTGGCGGCGAACTCCTTGAGCGGGACGTCGCCGCGGAACAGGTACATCGGGTTGAGCAGCGAGCTGCCGGCGCTGAGCTCGAGCGCGTCGAGGTGGCCGTCGGCCTCGAGCATCTGCGCGAACTCCAGGGTCTCGGGCATCGAGAAGCCCTGCCGTCGAACCCTCGGTCATGCCGATCTTCGCGGTGACCGCGACCTCGTCGCCGACCTCCTCGCGTACGACCCGGGCGACGTCGCGGGCGAACTTCGCGCGGTTGTCGAGCGAGCCGCCCCAGCCGTCCTTGCGCCGGTTCTGCCCCGGCGCGAGGAACGAGCTGAGCAGGTAGCCGTGCGCCATGTGGATCTCGAGGACATCGAAACCGGCGTCGACCATGATCCGCGCCGTACGCACGTAGTCCTTCGTGATCCGGGCGATGTCGGCCGCGGTCGCCGAGCGGATCATCTGCATGCTCAGCGGCGACGGCATCCGCGACGCGGCGAGGGCGTGCACGCCGTTCGACCGGCCGTTGGCCACGGGTCCGGCGTGCCCGAGCTGGCCGGCCACCTTGGCCCCGGTCTCGTGGATCGCGTCGGTGAGTCGCGCCAGGCCCGGCGCCGACTCGCGCGTTGACGACGATGACCTCCTTCTGCGTACGCCCTTCAGGAGCGACGGCCAGGTAGGCGACCGTCGTCAGGCCGACACCGCCGCGCGCCGGCGCCAGGTGATAGTCGATGAGCTCGTCGGTGACCAGGCCGTGCGGCGTGCGGCCCTCGAACGTGGCCGCCTTGACCGTGCGGTTGCGCAGCCGGATCGGCCCGAGCTGTCGCCGGCTCGAAGACACTGGGAGGCATCAGCGCAGCCGAGTCCTCCGCATGAAGCGCATCGTCTTGAGCGCCGTCGCGACGTGCTTCTCGTAGGGCCTGTCGACCGGAGCGCCGAGCACCTGCTTCTTGAGCACGGCGACGTGCTGCACGTCGGTGTACTTCAGCAGCCCCGCGTCGCCGTGACGCGCGCCGACGCCGGAGTTCTTGAACCCGCCCGACGGTGTCGCCTTGCTGGCATACGAGCAGGCCAGCGGGTCGTTGACGTTGATGTTGCCGGACTCGATGCGGCGGCCGATCCGCTCGGCGGCCTTGAGGTCGCCGCCCCAGATGCTCGCGTTGAGCCCGTAGTCGGTGTCGTTGGCCAGCGCGACCACCTCGTCGACGGTGTCGTACGCGTGGATCGTCACGACCGGGCCGAACGTCTCCTCGCGGGCGTGCAGCATGTCCGGGGTGACGTCGGTGAGCACGGTCGGCTCGTAGAACGCCGGCCCGAGGTCAGGCCGCGCCTTGCCGCCGGTCAGCACCGTGGCGCCCTTGGCCCGCGCATCCTCGACGTGCGCCGACACCCGGTTCATCTGGTCGACCGACACGAGCGAGCCCATCGTGGGCCCGAAGTCGTACGCCGCGCCGACCTTGATCGCGGCCGCCGCCTCGACGAACCGGCGGGTGAACTCCGCCTCGAGAGCACGCGGCACGTAGATCCGCTCGATGTGCATGCAGGCCTGGCCGGCGTTGAGGAACGTGCCGAACGCGGCGCCGGCGATCGCGTCGTCGAGGTTGGCGTCCTCGAGGACGATCAGCGGGTTCTTGCCGCCGAGCTCCAGGGTGCAGTCGATGAGGTTCTCGCCGGCCTGGGCGCCGACGAACCGTCCGGTCGCCGTGCTGCCGGTGAACATCACGAAGTCGGCGCTGTCGATCAGGGCCGGCCCGACGTCGGGGCCATCGCCGCAGACGATCTGGAACAGCCCTTCGGGCAGGCCCGCTTCATACAGCAGCCGCACGCACTCGGCGACGCACAACGTGCTCTTGTTGTCCGGCTTGAGCACGACGCCGTTGCCGGCGATCAGGGCCGGCATGGCGTCGGAGAGGCTCGTGGCGAGCGGGAAGTTCCACGGCGAGATGATGCCGACGACGCCCTTGGGCACCCGCACCTCCTTGGACGTCGACGCGATCGGCACGACGCCGCCGCGCTTCTTCTCGCCCAGCACCCGCTTGGCGACCTTGAGGTAGTGGCTGGTCGTCATCCAGACGTCGCAGACCTCCTCGAACGACATCCGTCGGGCCTTGCCGGTCTCGGCCTGCATCAGGTCGACGACGGTCTCGTAGTTCTCCAGCAGCAGCGCGTGGAAGCGCTTCATCACGTCGAGCCGCTTCGCCAGCGGCAGCGCCGCCCAGCTCGCGCTGCGCCACGCGGGCCCGGTCGAACGCCTTGACCACGTCGTCCGGCGACGACTGGGGGAGTGCCGTGATCACGTCGCCGGTGTAGACCTCGAGCAGCTCGTACGTCTTGCCGCCGGACGCGGCGATCAGCCCGGTCAGGGTGTGCAGGCGGTCCTTGGTGATGGAGGCGGGCAGGGTCATTCGTGGAACTCCTTGTCGGCGGCCGGAGTGCTCCGGGCTGCGCGTTCTTCGTATGTCTTGCGGGCGGGGTCGTCGAGCGCATCGAGTGCGGCGCGTTCGCCGCCGAGCACCTTGTTGAGCCACTCGCCCGTACGCCGCGGGATCAACCCGCCGGTACGTACGGAGGTGCCGAGGCTCTTCGGCACGTACACGTTGGGGCGGGGCTTCTGCATCGCCGACAGGATCCCGTCGGCGACGGCCTCGGGCGTGACCGGCTTGGCCGGCCCCTTGTTGGCCTTGAACCCCGCCGCGAGCTCGGTGTGCACCATCGCGGGGTGGACGACGCTGATGTCGATCGGCGTGCGGTCCGCCTTGAACTCGATGTGCAGCGAGTTGGAGAACCCGCTGACGCCGTGCTTGCTCGCGACGTACGTCGACGCGCCGGCGATCGGGATGCGGCCGGCCGCGCTCGAGACGTTGACGATCTGCCCGCCGGTGCCGCGCGCCTTCATGCGCGTGACCATCTCCTTGGTGGCATAGATGACCGCCATCAGGTTGAGCCCGATGATGTCGTGGGTGGCCCGGTCGGACTCGTCCTCGATCCGGCTGAGCGGCATGATCCCGGCGTTGTTGACCAGCACGTCGATCGGGCCGAGCTCTGACTCGACGTCGTCGAGGAACCCCTTGAACGCCGCCCGGTCCGTCACGTCGACGACCCGGCCGAACACGCCGAGCGCGTCGCTCGTCTCCTTGACGGTGACCTCGTCGAGGTCGCAGATCGCCACGGTCGCGCCGACGCTGGTGAGCAGCTTCGCCGACGCGGCGCCGATGCCGCGCCCGCCGCCGGTGATGACGACGACCTTGCCGGTCAGGTCCCGCTTCACGGCGCCACCGCCATCCAGTCGGCGAACCCGGTCGGGTCGTGGCGGCCCAGGCTGGCGTGCTCGAACAGCCCCCAGCCGACCTGCCCGTTGCAGGTCGCGCGCGCGGAGTGGTCGATGACGCCCCACGGGATGCGCCCGACGATGTCCGGGTCGGTGAGGTCGTACGTCGATGAGCTCATCCAGTCCTTGCCCTTCCAGACGCCATGGGTCCACTCGGGGTCGCCGCCATAGCCGCAGCCGACGTGCAGCGCGACGAACGACAGCGGCTCCACCTCGATCAGCAGCGGCTCGCCCTGCGGGGTCGTCAGGTGGAGGCGGGCACCGGCGGGCATACGCGTGCCCGGCTCGTAGTCGATCTCGATGCGCGGCCAGCCCAGCTGCTCGACCCGGCCGTCGGGGAAGACCCGCACGGCGTCGTTGAGCGTACGGAACCCGTCGGGCGACTCCTGGACGATGACGATCACCGCGAAGTCGTCGAAGCGCAGCGGGGCGTAGAGCCACCAGAACCCTTCGAGCGCCTGCTCGGCGGAGCGGCCGGGCGTCTCGGGTTCGCCGACCGGGCGGATCCCCCAGGAGCGGTCGCGGGTGCCGGACCAGTCCTTCACGTCGTACGTCGTGCCGTCGGCCTGCAACGAGCCGGTCCAGGTGCCGACCTGGGCGAAGCGCTGGGCGTCGAGGGTCGGGCGGTTGTTGGCGTCGAGCATGGTGTGCCGTTGCTCGAGCACCGCCGGGAACGATCCCGTCCAGGTCAGGTCGAAGCCGACCTGCTCGTGGTCGCAGGTCAGCCGCAGCGACTCCAGCGGCTCGAGCACCTCGACGCGCATCGGCCCGACCTGCTGCTCGAGCGACCGCGCGTCCAGGGCGTCCGAGAGCCGCAGCGAGAACTGCTGGTCCTTCACGCGTACGGTCGCGAACGCATCGCGTACGCCGAGGTTGGGGTACGTGCCGAGCCCGGCGATCAGGAACACCTCGCCGGCGTTGTCGTGGGCGTTGAGGTAGCAGCGGTCGTAGAAGTTGCGGTCGCTGCTGGCCGCCCGGTCCATCGGCAGCGGCGCCTGGTGGATCGGGAACTCGTCGAGCTCGCCGGGCTTCAGTCCCATGCGTAGGTCCCGTCCAGGAGCTGCTTGAGCGCTGACGAGTGCATGACGTAGTCGTCGGGGTCGTCGGGTTGCTGCTCCTCGCCGAAGTGGATCATCCGGCGCTTGACCTGGCTCATCACGACGGCGTGGCGGAGCGCGGCATAGACGAGGTACCAGTCGAAGTCGCGGACGGTGTGCCCGGTGAGCGCCTCGTACGTCGCCACGATGTCGTCGCGGCGGCAGAAGTCCGGGATGCCCGGCATCTCGAACACCGTCGCGATGTCCTGGAAGAAGCGGTGCAGGAACACCACCCACGCGAGGTCGACCTCGCGCGGCGCGATCGCGGCCATCTCCCAGTCGAGCACGGCGACCGGCGTGAACTCGTCGTAGATGATGTTGCCGGGCCGGGAGTCGCCCCAGCTGAGGACGCAGGGCTCGGTGTCGTCCGGCCAGTTGGCCTCGAGCCACTCAAACGCCTGCTCGATGACCGGGATCCGCAGGCCGTCGGTCGAGCGGGTCCACTCGTAGTACGCGCGCTGGGCGTCGACGTGCGCGCGCAGCGAGTCGCCGCTGCTTGGCCAGCGTCGCGAAGACCGTGGGTGCGTCCGCGATCGCCGTGGATCCCGGCCAGCACCGCGACGGTCCCGTCCTGGAGCTCGCGGCGCTCCGCGGGTGTCGCGTCATACAGCCAGCCGCCGAAGACGTAGGGCGGGTTGTCGGTCGGCGTACGCCCGGCAACCGCCTCCATGACGCCGAACGGCGCGCCGATCGCGTCGCCGGTCGACTCGACTCCGGCGATGGGCGGCACCGGCACGGAGCTGTGCTCGGCGACGAGTGCCATCACCTCGAACTGCTGCACGATGTCGTACGACGGGAACACCGGGAACGACGTGTCATCCGGTGGCAGCCGCGCGACGAGCGGCCGGGAGTTCGCGTCGAACAGCAGCGTCACGCTCGACATCCCGGCGCCCTGCGGTGCGTGGCAGGTCGGAGATCGTCACGTCGCCTTCGGCCGGCATCACCGTCTCGAGCCAGCCGGCGATCGGGCCGGCCAGCGCGTCGATGTCGCGCTCGTGCACGGTCATCTTCGTCTCGGCGTGTACGTCGTGCTCTGCGTCGGGCATGCAAGCTCCTCGGGAGTAGCGTCCTCACGATGGTAGAACACGTTCTACATTGGTGGTATGCGTAACGGAATCGTGCTTTTCACCTCTGACCGCGGCATCAAGCCGGCCGCCCTCGCCCAG
Source organism: uncultured Actinomycetota bacterium (assembly GCA_963761965.1). Classification (GTDB taxonomy): domain Bacteria; phylum Actinomycetota; class Actinomycetes; order Propionibacteriales; family Nocardioidaceae; genus Aeromicrobium. The sequence continues at coordinate 165,722 of CAVXIX010000022.1, read as the reverse complement.
GCTGCGGAGGAGCGTGGCTTCGACACGATCTACGTGCCCGAGCACACCCACATCCCGGTGAAGCGCGACGCCCTGCACCCCACCGGCGGCGAGGAGCTGCCGGACGACCGCTACATGCGCACGCTCGACCCGTGGACGACGCTCGCCACCTGCGCTGCGGTGACCGAGAGGATCGGCCTCTCGACGGCGGTATGCCTGCCGGTCGAGTCCGACCCGATCACGCTGGCCAAGACGCTGGCGACCCTCGATCACCTGTCGGGTGGCCGGGTCACGATCGGCGCCGGGTTCGGCTGGAACACCGACGAGCTCACCGACCACCACGTCCCGGCCAACAAGCGCCGCACCGTCCTCAAGGAGTACCTCGAGGCGATGCGCGCCCTGTGGACCGAGGACGAGGCGTCGTACGACGGCGAGTTCGTGTCGTTCGGTCCGAGCTGGGCCTATCCCAAACCGCCGCAAGGGCGGATCCCGGTGATCATCGGCGCCGGCGGCGGTCCCAAGACGATGAAGTGGATCGCCCAGAACGCCGAGGGCTGGATGACCACCCCGATCGAGACCGACACCGCCGCGAAGGCCGAGCTGCTCCGCAAGGAGTGGGCCGACGCCGGTCGCGAGGGCGAGCCGGACATACGGATCCTGGTGGCGAAGAAGCCGACCGAGGAGGACTTCGCCGACTGGGTTTCCGCGGGTGCCTCGGAGCTGATCTGGGGTGTGCCGGACTCCGACGAGGACAAGGTGCTCGGCTATCTCGACAAGCTGGCGGCACGGCATGGGGCTCAGCGCATGACGCTGTCGTCGATGTCGTTCAACCCGTCCGACCTGTCCACCGCCGAGGTCGAGGCCTCGGAGCTCCTCTACGGCGGACTGGCGGGCGACATCCGCCTGCTCGTCGACGTCGCGATCCGCACCAACGTGGATGCCGAGCGGATCGCCGCAGCTCGCGACCTGGTCCGGCAGGCGGAGCAGATCCTCGCCGAGGACGCCTCACCCGAACCCGGCGGGCATCCACTTCAACACCGAGGGCAGGTCGTGGAACTGGGGCAACGCGGTCGTCGGCGTCCGCAACGCCATCGCCCCGCCGGTGGTCCTGCAGTGGGCCGACGACGGGACCGTACGTTCTGAGGTCGACCTGGGCGCGGCATACGAAGGCCCTCCCGGCTGCGTGCACGGCGGCGTCTCCTCGCTGCTGCTCGACCACCTCATGGGCGAGACCGCGAGCGCGGCGCACACCCGGCTCATCGTCACCGGGACGCTGACGCTGCGCTACCTGCGGCCGCTCCCGCTCGGGCAAGATCCACATGCAGGCGCAGATCACCAAGGAGGACGACCGCAAGGTCACCGTCACGGCGCACCTCGGATGCGAGGCGTATGGCGACGAGCCGGCGGTCGAGGCGACCGGGCTGTTCATCGTTCCGCGATGGGCCCGCGACGGAACCGTCTCCGGCTCGCTCGACTGAGGATCAACCGCCGAGCGCGGCGAGCATCTTGTGGCCGGCATCGCTCAGCGTGCCGTGAGCAGCTGCCACGCGGCACCAGTCGCGGGTCATGTCGATGAACTTCTGCGGGTTGTAGATGTCCTCTTCGTGGATCAGGTTGCCCTCGTCGTCGAAGGTCAGGATCGTGATGTTCGAGGCTTCGTGGACCGAGCCGTCGCCCGGGTCGCGCATGATGTTGCGGATCTCGCAGATGACCCGGTTGGTCGACAGGTCGAGGATGGACCAGGCCGGAGGGAACGCGATCATCTCGTTGCCCGGGAACGCGGTCATCGTCCTGGTGACCCACGCCCGGATCTCCTCGCGGCCGGTGAAGTCGCCGTACGCGTGCTCGCGATAGGTCGCGTCCTCGGCGAACATGTCGGCGAATGCCGACCAGTCCCGGCTCAGGCTGATCTGCTCGACCTGTGCCACGTAGCGGTCGAACGCCGCCTGCAACATGCTCATCATGCGCTCCCGCTGCGCAGGGCCGGGGCGACCCAGCGCCGGAGGTAGGCGCGGAGCTCCTCGCCCGTACGCGGGGGGTCGCCGGGATCGAGCACCAAGGACTGCAGCGTCCGCAGCAGGTGCTCGACGAGCTCGAGCTGATCGTCCTCGGCCAGGCCGGCGTCGGACCAGTCGACGCCGAGGCCGCCGAGCAGCTTGCCGCCGATCGCGATCGACGACGGCGCCGTCAGGGCGCTGGTCGTGCTGCTGATCCGGCCCGGAGCGAGCAGCCGGTTGAGGGCGGGGTCGTCGCGGAGGTGCTCATAGACGTACGCGACGGCTTCGATCGCGGCATCGGCCGCGTCGCCGGAGCCGTCGAGGTGGTCGACGCACGTGCGCGATGAGCTGCTCCTGCAGGTCGTTGGCGGCGTCCAGCGAGGCCGCGTCGAGCAGGTCCTCCGTGGTGGGGAAGTGGCGGTAGACGGTCTGCCGGGTGACGCCGAGATCGTCGGCGATCTCCGAGATGCTCGTCGTGCCGGCCGCGGTGAGGCGCGTACGAGTGGCGGCCAGGATGCGCTCGCGCGCCTCGGCGGCATCAGCCGGCGGCTTCCCGCTCCAGCCATGCGACCTCATCTGGTTCCCCTCGCTCGATCCTTGACGAATCATACACATCCGTGTTTCTGTTCATACAGTCTTCGCAACTTGTATGATCAACCGTCAGGAGCAGCATGACCACGGACGTCCTCCCCTTCGGCTTCGACTTCACCGATCCCGACGTCAACCTGGCCGGGGTGCCGCACGACGAGCTCACGCTGCTGCGGCGGACGTCGCCGATCCACTGGGTCGAGCAGGCCGAGTCGGCGCGAGCCGGTATGTCGGTGGACTCCGGCACCGGCTACTGGGCGGTCACCAAGCACGCCGACATCTCCGAGGTCTCCAAGAACAACAAGGTGTTCTCGAGCAAGGAGAACGGCGCCATCGTCCGGCTGCCGGAGACCGCGACGCGCGAGTCGATGGAGATGACCCAGGTCGTCATCATCAACCAGGACGCTCCCGATCACACCCAGCTGCGCAAGATCATCAGCCGCGGTTTCACCCCGCGCGCGATCGGCGCCCTCGACGAGGTGCTCGAGGAGCGCGCCCGCCGCATCGTGGCCGACGCCGTCGCGGCCGGCAGCGGCAACTTCGTCGACCAGGTCGCCTCGCAGTTCCCGCTCGAGGTCATCGGCGACATGCTCGGCATCCCGGCGGAGGACCGGCAGAAGATCTTCGACTGGACCAACCAGATGACCGGCGCGGAGGACGCGGACCTCGCCCGCGAGGACAACGACCCGGAGGCCGCAGCCGCCGAGGTGCTGATGTACTCGATGGGGCTCGCCGCCGACCGCAAGGCCAACCCGCGCGACGACATCGTCACCAAGCTCGTCCAGTCCGGCGAGGACGGCGGTCGCGGCCTGACCGACGACGAGTTCGGCTTCTTCGTGATCGCGCTCGCCGTCGCCGGCAACGAGACCACCCGCAACGCGACGACGCACGGCATGAACGCGTTCTTCGACAACCCCGACCAGTGGGACCTGTGGCTCCGCGAGCGCCCGAGCACGATGGTCGACGAGGTGATCCGCTGGGCGACCCCGGTGACCTCGTTCCAGCGCACCGCGCTCGAGGACGTCGAGCTGAGCGGCGTACAGATCAAGGCCGGCCAGCGGGTCGCGCTGTTCTACGCGAGCGCCAACCACGACGAGGACGTCTTCACCGACCCGTTCACGTTCGACATCACCCGCGACCCCAACCCGCACCTCTCGTTCGGCGGCCACGGCGTGCACTACTGCATCGGCGCCAACCTGGCCCGGCATGGAGATCAAGCTGATCTTCGAAGCGCTCGCCGACCTCGCGCCGGACATCCGCCGCACGGGTGAGGCGGGCCGGCTGCGGTCGGGCTGGCTCAACGGCATCAAGACCCTGCCGGTCGACTACCGAGGCTGACGCCCGTACGGTTTCGGCATGACCGAGCTTGCGGTCTCCCTCGTCGCGACGCCGCACGGTGACGCGCGGGTGCACGTCGCCCGCCCGGAGGGTGAGCCCGTCGGGCTGATGATGCTCGGCCATGGCGCCGGCGGCGGCGTGACCGCCCACGACCTGCAGCTGGCGGCCGAGGTGGCTCTGGGCGCGGGCCTCGTGGTCGCCCTGGTCGAGCAGCCCTATCGGGTCGCGGGCAGGCGAGCACCTGCACCGCCCGCGCAGGTCGATGCCGCATGGCGTGCGGTCGCCGAGCACCTGCACGTCGCGGAGCTCGCCGACCTGCCGCTGATCGTGGGCGGCCGGTCGTTCGGCGGCCGGGTCGCCTGTCGTACGGCCGCGGATGTCGGCGCGGCCGGGCGTCCTGTGCCTGGCGTTCCCGCTCCACCCGCCGGGCCGCCCGGAGAAGTCCCGGCTCCCGGAGCTCACCGCGGTCACCGTGCCGACCTTGGTCGTGCAGGGCGAGCGCGACCCGTTCGGCGTACCGGACCCGGCGACCCTGCCCAGCGGACACACGCTCGTCGTGGTGTCGGGCGATCACTCGCTCAAGAAGGACGCGCCCGCGATCCGTGACGCCATCTCCACCTGGCTCGCCTCGGTCTTTGCGGGTCGATGAAGGATCGGGTCTGCATCGTTTGAGGGCTTCTGTGCTCCGGCGTCGCGACTTACCCTCAAGGGAGGGGTTGTCGTTGCGGAGGTCGTCGTCATGCGAAAAGCCTGGGAGATTCTGACCGCTGGACCCGAAGATGCAGACCGATCGGTCCTGCTCCTGCCGGGCGGAGCCAACGCCGCCCGGTCGTACGACTTGGTGATGGCGCAGCCGGCGCTGTCCGGCGTCCGTCTGGTGGCGACCACGATGCCGGGCATGGCAGGCGCGCCGCTGTCCGATGATGTCTCCGTCCCCGCGCTTTCCCGTCGGGCCGGCGAGCTGGCGAAGACGCACAGGTGCGATGTGGTCGTGGGCTTCTCCCATGGCGCGACCGTGGCCCTGGACATGGTGCTGTCGGGGTACTTCGAAGGCCCAGTCGTGCTCCTGGGCATCAGCCTGACGACCGAGGACGAGGCGGGGTTCTTCCGCGGTATCGTGCGGGCGTCGCAGAAGGTGGGCAGCTGGCCCATGGCGATACTGCTCCGGCTTGTTCCCGATCATGGCCAAGTCCGCCAAGATGCCTGACCAGCACAAGAGGGAGCTGATCGAGGACCTCAAGCAGAACCGAGCCGGCGACGCAGTTCGATCCTGTGCGGAGACTACCTCGACTACATCGCCGCGGATCGAGACTTCGCCGCCGAGCTGGCTGCGGCGGGCAACCCGGTGTGGGTGGTCCACGCCGAGAAGGGGGACGGCGGCCTCACCGATGCCGAGCGCGCCACGCTCCAGGCGGCTGCCAACGTGACCCTCGTGACGATTCCCGGCTCGGTGTTTCTCCTTCCGGACGAGGCTCCGCAGAAGACGGCTGAAGTCATCGCCAGCGCACTGTCGCAGGCGTCCTGACGAATCCGTTTGAGCTCGCGCCTGTCGTGCTGGAAGCCCGCCGCGTCCCTGCCTGAGGATTCAAGGCTGACGCGCCGGGGAGCGTTTGATCTCAGCGCCGGCGGCGAGGAGCCGCGGAACGCGGTGGCGCTGAACGCATGTGGTCCCGTACCGGTGAAAGCAGGTCAGCGAGGGCCTGGGTGTCCGCGACCGACAACGGCTGGAAGAGCTGATCGCTGATGACCTCGGTGTGCCCGGGCAGGACCTTCTCGAGCCGCTTACGCCCGGCGTCGGTGATGGTGACGGTGATGCCCCGCTCATCATCCGCCGATGGGGTGCGGGCGACGAGGCCAGCCTTCTCGAGCAGTCCGGCCTGGTAGGTCAGCCCGCTGCGGCTGTAGACGACACCGTCGGCGAGGTCAGTCATCCGTTCGCTGCCTGTCGACGAGCCGAGCCCGAGGCGCGCCAGAAGCTGGAACTGGACATAGCTGAGGTCGCCGACCTCACGCAGCTGTTGCTCAACCGCGTGCTTGAGCAGCCCTGCCACCTCCGTGAGGGCGAAGTACGCACGGAGCTGAACGGCATCCAAGGACGAGGCGGGCTGAGTCATGTGATCAGAGTAACGATGTTTCGGATTCAAAGCACTTGCTTCGCATTCGAAGCACTGCTACCTTCGAAGAAGTGCTTCAACTTCGAAGCACCTCGATCGAGAGTGAGACATCACCATGAAGGCAATCCGGTTTCACGAGTACGGCGGTCCCGACGTCCTGCACTACGAGGACGTGGACCTCCCGGTCCCCAGCTCCGGGCAGGTCAGGGTCCGCGTCGCGGGCACCTCGTTCAACGGTGTGGACGGCAACATCCGCGCAGGGCTGATGCAGGGGCCGATGCCGCTCACGCTGCCGCACATCCCCGGCCTCGACGTCGCGGGCACGGTTGACGAGCTGGGCGAGGGCGTCACCGATCTCGAGGTCGGTGACCGGGTCGTCGGCTTCCTTCCGTTCGTCGAGAACGGTGCCGCGGCCGACTACGTCCTGGTGTCAGCCGAGAGCTTGGCGCACGCTCCCAAGGCCATCCCGTTGGCTGACGCGGCCGCGATGCCGGTCGTGGGACTGACCGCGTTTCAGGCGCTGTTCGTCCACGCCGAGCTCACGTCGGGCCAACGCATCCTGATCACCGGAGCCGATGGTGCAGTCGGTGGGTTCGCGGTGCAGATGGCCAAAGCGGCCGGCGCCCACGTGATCGCCACCGCCAGCCCGCGAAGCAGCGCCCAGGTCACCGCTCAGGGAGCTGACGAGATCGTCGACTACACCACAGCGGACGTGACCACCGCGGTGACTGAACCCGTCGACGTCCTGTTGAACCTGGCCCCGATCGATCCCGCCGTTTTCACAGCCCTCGCCGGGCGCGTACGCGATGGAGGCGTCGTTGTCAGCACGACGGTCTGGATGCCTGCTCCGAGTGATGACGAGCGCGGTGTCCGCGGCATCGACCTGTACGTCAACAATGACCGCGAGCAGCTGGCCGGGCTGGTCGCACGAGTCGACAACGGTGACCTCAGTGTTGATGTCGCTCGACGCGTTCCCCTCAGCGAGCTGCCGGACATTCACGCGGCCGCAGCCGAAGGCGCTCTCCACGGCAAGATCGTCATCGTGCCTGATGCCGCCTGACGGTGCCGGATGTGTGCACCTAGCCACCTGGGAACGAACCCGAGTGCCCGCCATGACCTCGATCTGGCGGGCACTCGCGGCGATGCGCAAATCCGGATTCCGCGTCTTGGTGCGCGTGCCCATCGACCGAAGTGATGAGTTTCTCGCGCCCGCGGCCGTCATACATACGAACGGACACGACGAGGCGGAAGGATGATCATGAGTGTGGACATGGGACTGGAGGAGCTGGACGTGAGCGATCTTGCTGAGGTCGACGAGTCAGAGTTCTCGGGGCTGGCGGAGCCGCACCGGCGAGAGCTGCACGTGCACTGCTATCGGATGCTCGGATCGTTCGAGGATGCCGAGGACGCCGTCCAGGAGACGTTCCTCCGAGCATGGCGGCGACGGGAGACCTTCGAGGGACGGTCGACGTTCCGCGCCTGGCTCTACCGGATCGCCACCAACGCCTGCCTGGACCTGCTCGCGAAGCGCCGCCCGGAGCCAGCGACCGGCGGTGAGGTGCTGTGGCTGCAGCCCTATCCGGATCAGCTGCTCGACGAGCTGCCGGCGGACGACGCGGACGAGCCGGAAGCCCTCGCCGTCGCGCGGGAGACGATCGAGCTGGCATACGTGATCGCGGTCCAGCACCTCGCGCCGCGCCCGCGAGCCGCGCTGATCCTGCGGGACGTGCTCGGCTGGCCGGCGAAGGACGTCGCCGAGCTGCTCGGGGACTCGGTCAACTCCGTCAACAGCGCGCTGCAGCGGGCCCGCGCCGGCCTGCGGGAGCACCTGCCCGCCGAGCGGCAGGACTGGACCGGAGGTGACGAGGACGTCGCAACTCGCGAGCTGGTGCGCCGGTTCACCGACGCCAGCGTGGCAACCGACGTCGGCGTGCTCGCCACGATGCTGCGCGACGACGTCCGCTACTCGATGCCGCCCACGCCGGGCCTGTTCGTCGGCCGCGACGCGGTGGTGAATGACTGGATCCAGGACGGATTCGAGGGCATGACGGGCCTGCGGGGCGTCCCGACCTTCGTCAACCGACAGCCCGCCATCGCGTTCTACCTCTGGCAGGAGCAGGAGGGTGCCTACCTGCCGCTGACGATCGACGTCCTGCGGATCACTGGCGGGGTTGTCACCGAGATCGTCGTCTTCCACGACGACCAGTTCCCGCGGCTCGGGCTGCCGGAGCGCCTCGCCGCGGATGACGCGTCATGAAGCGCCTCGCCGTGACCGGTCTGCTGGCGGTACTCGCAGCGGTCGCCGCCACCGCCATCGCCGCTGCGGTCGCCCGGGCGATCGGCGTCGACTTCGAGATCTCCGGTGGCGAGACCATCCCGGTGTCCGGCATCGCCTTCGTGACCTGCGTGTTCTCGGTCGTCGGCGTCGGCATTGCCGTCGCGCTGCTTCGTTGGAGCGCTCGCCCCGCCGAGCGGTTCGTATGGACGGCGGTGTCGCTGACCGCGATCTCGTTGATCCCGCCGTTCCTCGCCGGGGCAGACGCCGCCACCACGACCGCCCTCATCGGGCTGCACCTCGTCGCTGCGACGGTGATGATCCCGACCCTGGCGCGGAGTCTCGGCGCAGGCACATCGCCAGCAGGTGGATCATGCCACCTCGAGGGCACGGGTCTGAGCCGGAGCAGCCCGGCTCATTCGGATTGGCGTGGGTTCATGTGATGCGATGCGATGCGATGCGGCGCTGGCTGCGGCAATATGCAGGCATGAAGCTCCCGATCGTCGGCATACGCCAGATCGAGCTCCCGGTCAGCGATCTGCCCCGGAGTGCTCGTTGCGTATCCCAACCTGTTCGACCTCGAGCTGGCGGCTGAGTTCTACGAGGACTCGGGGGTCCGCGGGGTCGTACTTGCCGACCACGCCGCGGGATTCGTGATCGGCCTACGCGAGCGTGAGTACTGCGCGAGTGCTCCTGTGCTGGATGCCTTCGATGTCTGCGCCTTCATGGTCAGTAGCCCCGCTGAGATGATGACGGTGGCCGAACGGTGCGCCGAGCTTGGCATCGCGCACGACGACATCCACGACCGAGGCGAGTTCGGTCTCGCGACGGACGTCACCGGACCCGGACGGGACCGTCATCCGATTCGTGGCCGGCCCGCACTCCGGGCCGGCGGCTCCGTCACAGGGGTCGATGTTCGCCTCCGGGCCCCCGACCTTCTACGACACATCGCGACGCAGCTTCTAGCTCAGGGTCGACCCATGGCGTGACTCGCTGATCATGGGTCAGGAGATCAGGGATGCGCGCTGCTGGTGGGGCAGCCCGAAGAGCTGGTGAGTGCCTGCGCGCGCTTGAGCACGAGGTGGGCGTCGTGCTCCCAGGTGATCGCGATGCCACCGTGCAGCTGGACCGTCTCGGCGGCCACCGCCATGGCCGCCTCGGAGCAGTACGACGCGGCAGCCGCGGCCAGCCGATCGGCGTTGGGCGCCTCGTTGACGTGAGCCTGGACGGCGGCCCAGGCACCCGACCGCGACATCTGCACGCGTACGAGCATGTCGGCCATCCGGTGCTTGAGCGCCTGGAACGAGCCGATGGGGCGGCCGAACTGCTCGCGCTGCTTGGCGTACGCGACCGTCATCTCCAGCCCGCGCTGGGCGCAGCCGACCTGCAGCGCGGCCGCTGCGAGGGTGCCGACGCGGTGCGCCGAGGCCAGCGACTCGGCGGCATCGAGGGTGATCGTCTCGGCAGCAACGTCGTCGAGGTCGAGGTTCGCAAAGCTGAGGGTCGGATCCAGCCCGGTGACCTTCGTACGCGTGACTGCCGACGGATCGACGGAGAACAGGCCGACGCCGCCATCGTGCTCGGCGGCGACGAGCAGGATCTCGGCCGCGTCGCCATACAGAACGGGAGCGACGGAGCCGGTGAGCTTGCCATCCGCGAAGGAGACGCCGACGTGCGCATCGGCTGGACCGGTGATTCCCGACCAGGCGAGCGTCGCGACGGTGCCGGCGGCGATCCGCTCGAGCAGCGGACTGTCGGTCAGAGCCGCAGCGGCGACGACAGAGGCGAGCAGGGGAGAAGGAGTCAGCGCGCGGCCGAGCTCCTCGAGCACCACGTAGGTCTCGGCGAGGGTGAAGCCGGCTCCGCCGGACTCCTCCGGGATCGCCAGAGCGGCGACGCCCATCTGATCGCACAGCGTCGACCAGAGCTCGGTGTCGAAGCCAGTCGAACGCGCCGCGGACGGCCTGGCTGTCGGAGCGACGGTCCAGCAGGTTGCGGACGGACTTGGCGAGCTCGGCGTGCTCCCGGGTGGGGACGAGGTCGGTCATCGATCTGGCCGCCAGGAGGTCGGTCGAGCACCCGCTCGCGGTGGTACGCCGTGCGTGCCCCACGCCGACTGCAGCGCGCGGATGCGGAGCAGCCAGCGGCTGAGGTCGTACTCCTCGGTGTAGCCGATCGCGCCATGGACCTGCAGGCCGACGCGGGCGGCGAGGTTGGCGGCGTCTGCCGGCCTGGATCTTCGCCGCCGAGACGGAGCGGGGCGTCGGGTCCAGCGCCGCGCCGAAGACCAGCGGGCGGGCGAAGTCGAGCGCGATGCGTACGTCGGCGAGCTGGTGCTTGATCGCCTGGTACGAGCCGATGGCGCGGCCGAACTGGGTGCGCTGCTTCACGTACGTCACGGAGTCGGCCAGCACGCGCTCGCCCGCGCCGAGCAGCTCGGCCGCAGCGGCGAGGACGGCCAGGTCGAAGGCTGCGTCGAGGTCGCCGTGCTCCACCGGCTCGCCCGCGCGTGACCTCGAACAGGTGGCGGCTGGGGTCGACCGACGCCACGCGCGTCGCCGGCGGTTGCCCGGTGCAGCCGCCGTCGACGACCACGTACACGTCGTCGGCGACGTCGGCGTCCAGCGGCGTACGGCATCGCCACGGTCGCGCGCGACTCCGAGAGGTCGAGCGTCGGGCAGCGCGACCGGGCAGGTAGGCCGCCGACTCGATCCACGGGCCCGGCACGGCGTAGCGGCCGATGCGCCTCGAAGGCGATGCAGACCTCGACGGGCGTGGCCTCGGTGGCCAGCGACGTCACGCCGAGGTCGGCCAGCCGGGACCAGAGCTTGAGGCCCGGCTCGTGGTCGCCGGCGGCCCAGGCCCGGTTGACGGCCGGGGTGTCGGCCGCGCGACAGCAGGTCGTCGAGGGACCGGGCGAAGCCGGTCTGCTCTGCGGTGAGCTCGAACTTCATCCGCGCACCTCGCGGGGAGGCCGAGGATCCGCTCGGCGATGATGTTGCGCTGGATCTCGTTGGTGCCGGCGTAGATCGGGCCCGGCCAGCGAGAACAGGTAGCCGTCGGTCCACGTCGACTCGACCTCGGCCTCGGCGCCGAGCAGGTCGAGCGCGGTCTCGTGCAGCGCGACGTCGAGCTCGGACCACCAGACCTTGTTGACCGAGCCGGCCGCGCCGATGTCGCCGCCGTCGGCGAGCCGGGTGACCGTGCCCCACGTGTAGCAGCCGGTAGGCCTCGGCGCGGATCCACGCGTCGACCACGCCGGTCGACGAGCGCGTCCGGGTCGCGGGCTCGTCGGCGTACAGGTCGACCAGCCGGTCGGCCGCGGCGCAGAACCGGCCCGGCGATCGCAGCGACAGCCCGCGCTCGTTGCCCGCCGTGCTCATCGCGACCCGCCAGCCGTCGCCGGGCTCGCCGAGCACGTCGGCGTCGGGCACGAAGACGTCGTCGAAGAAGATCTCGGCGAAGCCGGCCTCGCCGTCGAGCTGCGCGATCGGCCGTACCGTCACGCCGTCGGCGCGTCGAGCGGGAAGCAGAAGTAGGTCAGCCCGCGGTGCCGCTCGGCCGTCGGGGTCGGAGCGGAACAGCCCGAAGCCCTGGTGCGCGTACGCCGCGCGGGACGACCAGGTCTTCTGCCCGTTCAGCAGCCAGCCGCCGTCGACGCGCCTTGGCGGTCGACCGCAGCGAGGCGAGGTCGCAGCCGGCCTCGGGCTCGGACCAGGCCTGCGCCCAGATCGTCTCGCCGGTCGCCATCGACGGCAGCCAGCGCTGCTGCTGCTCGGCGGTGCCGTGGTCGAAGATGATCGGCGCGAGCAGGAAGATGCCGTTCTGGGAGACCCGCCCGGGCGCGCCGGCGCGGTAGTACTCCTCCTCGAAGATCACCCACTCGACGAGCGAGGCGCCGCGGCCGCCGTACTCCTCGGGCCAGGAGACCACCGACCACCGGGCGTCGGCGAGCTGGCGCTCCCACTCCTGGTGCGCGGCGAACCCGTCGGCGGTGTCCATCGACGGCAGCGGCTCGGCCGGTACGTTCGCGGCCAGCCAGGCGCGGGCCTCGTCGCGGAACGCGAGCTCGTCGGGGGTGAAGTCGAGGTTCACTCCTGCTCCTGTTCCGTTGTTCTTGGCCGCCATCGCCTTGGCGTCGAGGCCGCCGAGCGAGTCGTCGCCGACCTCGGCGTTGTGGGCGTGCGCGAAGTGGTGCAGCCCGAACACCGAGTCCATGCCGGCGCGCATGCCCTGCAGGTCCTCGGCCTGGTTGACCGCCTTCTTGGTCAGCGCGAGGCCGAAGCGCGGCATCTGCGCGATCCGGCCGGCCAGCGCCAGCACCGTGCTCTCGAGCTCGCTCGGCCGGTACGACCTGGTTGACCATGCCGAGCTCGAGCGCGCGGTCGGCGGTGAACCGGTCGCCGGAGAAGAGGAACTCCTTGGCGGCGCGCGGGTTCATCACCCACGGGTGCGCGAAGTACTCGACGCCCGGGATGCCCATGCGTACGACCGGGTCGGAGAAGAACGCGTCGTCGGAGGCGATGATGAAGTCGCACGCCCAGGCGAGCATCAGCCCGCCGGCGATGCAGGCGCCCTGCACCATCGCGATGGTCGGCTTGGGGATCTCGCGCCAGCGCCGGCACATGCCGAGGTAGACCTCCGACTCGCGGGCGAAGCGCTGGTCGCCGCCCTCCTTGTCGATGTGGTCCCACCAGATCACGGCCTTGCGCTCGAACGTCTGGTCGACGTCGCGGCCCGGCGTGCCGATGTCGTGGCCGGCGGAGAAGTGCTTGCCGTTGCCGGCCAGCACGATGACCTTGACCGTCGTCGTCGTCGGTCGCCCGCTGGAACGCGGCGTCGAGCGCGTACGTCATCGCGGAGTTCTGCGCGTTGCGGTACTCCGGCCGGTTCAGCGTGATGCGCGCGACCTGGTCGACGACCTCGTATGTCACCACGTCTTCTTCGGTCACGATGTGCTCCTCAGCTCGGTCTTCAAGACTTTGCCGCCCAGGTTGCGCGGCAGGGCGTCGACGAAGACGACCTCGCGCGGCACCTTGAAGTTGGCCAGCCGCTCCCGGGCGAACGCGATCACCGCGTCGGCGTCGGGGCCACCCTCACGACGTACGACGAACGCCTTGCCGACCTCGCCCAGACGCTCGTCGGGCACGCCGATGACCGCCACGTCGACCACGCCGTCGAGGCGTACGAGCGCCTGCTCGACCTCGGCGGGATAGACGTTGAACCCGCCGCAGATGTACATGTCCTTGAGCCGGTCGGTGATGCGCAGGTAGCCGTTGTCGTCGAGCACCCCGACGTCGCCGGTGTGCAGCCAGCCGTCGGCGTCGATCGCCTCGGCGGTGGCGGCCGGGTCGTCGAGGTAGCCGAGCATGACCTGCGAACCGCGCAGCAGCAGCTCACCCTCGCTGCCGGCCGGCAGGTGCTCGCCGGTCTCGGGGTCGGCGATCGCCGTCTCCATGCCGTCGATGGCCCGGCCGCAGGTGGTGGCGACGGTCTCGTCGCTGTCGCCCCGGCGGCACATCGTGGCGACGACGCACTCGGTCATCCCGAACGCCGTGATCACGAGGTCGAAGCTCAGCTCGCGCTGCAGCCGCTCGACCAGGGCGACCGGTACGTTCGCGGCACCCGTGTTGGCGAAGCGCAGCGACGAGGTGTCGGTGCTGGCGAACGGCCGGCGACTCGAGCAGTCCGAGGAAGATCGCGGGCGCACCGGGCACCATCGTGATCCGCTCCGACTCGATCAGCGCGAGCGCGGCGTCGGCGTCGAACGTCGCCATCGGGTGGAGCGTGCAGCCGTGCAGCAGGCCGACGAGGACGCCGACCTTGTAGCCGTACGAGTGGAAGAACGGGCTGATCACGAGGTAGCGGTCGGCGCTGCTCGACCTCGCCGACGGCGCTCCAGGCGGCGGCCGCGGCGACGGTCTGCCGGTGCGCGCTGAGCACGCCCTTGGGCCGGCCGCTGGTGCCGGAGGTGAAGAGGATGTCGGCGATGTCGTCGGGGGTGACGGCGTCGGCCAGCGCCTCGACCGTTGCCAGATCCAGCTCATCGACGACGGCAGCGAGGATGCCGATGTCGGCGAGGTCGAGGATCGGCGCGGCGGGGGCGAGCGCGCGCAGGTCGTCGATCTGGGTGCGCCCGAGGAACCCGTCCGCGACGATCACCAGTGCCGCGCCCGTGCGGTCGACGATGTCGGCGACCTCGTGCGCGGTGTAGCGCGAGTTGGCCGGCACGAGCGTGCCGCCGGCGTACGTCACCGCGAGTGCCGCGACGATCCAGTCGATGCTGTTGGGTGCCCAGAGGACCACGCGGCCGCCGCGCATCCCGCGCTTCTGGAACGCCGCCGCGGTGCGGCGGACCAGGTCGTGCAGCTCGGCGTACGAGACGGTGCGGCCGTCCATCGCGCAGGCCACGGCGTCGCCGTACTCCTCGGCGGCGCGACGCACGAGTCCCGGGACGGTGTCGGTCACGGTAACCCCTCTTCGTACGTCGACCCAAGCAAGTGCTTGGTAGGCTACCTCATATGAGCCACGACGACGAAGCGCTTCCGCGAGCAGGTCCGCGCCTGGCTCGCCGAACATCTCGTCGGCGAGTGGGCCGATCTGCAAGGGTGCCGCGCGGCTCTGAGGCGTACGAGGAACGGCGCGCCTGGAACCGCCACCTCGCCGAGCACGGCTGGACCTGCCTCGGCTGGCCGGAGGAGCACGGCGGCCGCGGGCTCAGCCTGGCCCAGCAGGCGATCTTCCACGAGGAGTACGCCCGCGCCGGCGCGCCGGAGACGGTCAACCACCTCGGCGAGCAGCTGCTCGGGCCGACGCTGATCGAGTTCGGCACCGACGAGCAGAAGGCGCGCTTCCTGCCGGCGATCCGCACGGTCGACGAGCTCTGGTGCCAGGGCTATTCCGAGCCCGGCGCCGGCTCCGACCTGGCCGCCGTCAGCACCCGCGCCGTGCTCGACGAGGCGGCCGGCGAGTGGGTCGTCGACGGCCAGAAGGTCTGGACCTCGTGGGCGCACGAGTCCGACTGGATCTTCGTCATCGCCCGGACCGAGCCGGGCTCGGTGCGCCACCAAGGCCTCTCGTTCCTGCTGGTGCCGCTGCGACCAGGAGGGCGTCGAGATCCGGCCGATCGAGCAGATCACCGGCGACTCGGAGTTCAACGAGGTCTTCTTCGACGGCGCCCGGACGCCGCCTCGATGATCGTCGGCGAGCCCGGCGACGGCTGGCGGGTGGCGATGGCGCTGCTCGGCTTCGAGCGCGGCGTGTCGGTGCTCGGCCAGCAGGTCGGCTTCGAGCGCGAGCTCAACGACCTGATCGACCTCGCCCGCAGCAACGGCGCCCTCGACGACCCGGTCCTGCGCGACCGGCTCGCCGCGCACAGCGCGGAGTTCGAGGTCATGCGGGTCAACGCGATCCGTTCGCTGACCGAAGCGACGCCCGGTGCCGACAACGTCGCCAAGCTCGTCTGGGCCGGCTGGCACCGCCGACTCGGCGAGCTGGCCATGGAGGTCTGCGGCGCCGGCTCGCTGACCGCCGGAGCGTCGTACGACATCGACCGCTGGCAGCGGCTCTTCCTCTTCTCTCGCGCCGACACGCTCTACGGCGGCAGCGACGAGATCCAGCGCAACATCCTCGCCGAGCGCGTGCTCGGCCTGCCCAAGGAGCCCCGCGGATGACAACGATGCGACCCGAGCAACCGACACCCGACTACGTACCGGGGCACGGCCTGCTGACCGACAAGGTCGTCGTGGTGACCGCCGCCGCCGGAGCGGGGATCGGCGCGGCCGTGGCTCGCGCGCGCTCTCGAGGAGGGTGCCGGCGTGGTGGTCATCAGCGACACCCACGAGCGTCGGCTCGGCGAGGCGCGGGATGCGCTTGCGGCGGAGTTCGGCGAGGAGCGGGTGCGCGCCCTCGCGGTCGACGTGACGGACGAGGCCCAGGTGCAGGCGCTGCTCGACCTCGCCGACGAGCACGGCGGCGTCGACGTCATGGTCAACAACGCCGGCCTCGGCGGCACGGCCGACGTGCTCGAGATGACCGACGACGAGTGGTCGCGGGTCCTCGACATCACCCTGACCGGCACGTTCCGCTGCGTACGCGCCGCGGGCAACCGCATGCGGGCCGCCGGCAAGCGGGGCGTGATCGTCAACAACGCCTCGGTGATCGGCTGGCGGGCGCAGGAGGGGCAGGCGCACTACGCCGCTGCCAAGGCCGGGGTCATGGCGCTGACCCGCTGCGCCGCGCTCGACGTCGCGCCGTACGGTATCCGGGTGAACGCGGTGGCACCGTCGCTGGCGATGCATCCGTTCCTGGCCAAGGTCACCAGCGACGAGCTGCTGGCCGAGCTCAAGCAACGTGAGGCGTTCGGCCGGGCGGCCGAGCCGTGGGAGGTCGCCAACGTGATGGTGTTCCTGGCGTCGGACTACTCGACGTACCTGACCGGCGAGGTCATCTCGGTGTCGAGTCAGCGAGCCTGACATGAGCGAGCCGCGACCGCAGACCCGGCGCGAGGAGCTGCTGCAGATCGCGGCAGAGCTGTTCGCGACCAAGGGCTTCAAGAACACCACGGTCCGCGACATCGCCGACGCTGCCGGCATCCTGAGCGGTTCGCTCTATCACCACTTCGACTCCAAGGAGTCGATGGTCGACGAGATCCTGTCGTCGTTCCAGGAGGAGCTGTTCGGCGCGTACGCGGGCATCCTCGCCGGCAGCGACGACCCGCGCGCCAAGCTCGAGGCGGCCGTGCGGGTGTCGTTCGAGGCGATCGACCACCACCGCAACGAGGTGGCGATCTTCCAGAACGAGGCCGACTACCTCGGCACGTTCGACCGGTTCTCCTACCTGGCCGAGCGCAACCAGCAGTCGCGCGACGTGTGGCTGACGCTGCTGCGTGAGGGCGTCAGCTCCGGCGCGCTGCGCAAGGACCTCGACATCGAGCTGGTCTATCGCTTCATCCGCGACACCGTATGGGTCGCGGTGCGGTGGTACCGCCCCGGCGCCAAGCTCAGCCACCACGACGTGGCCGACCAGTACCTCACCATCCTCCTGGACGGGATCACCTCATGACTGCGCAGCCGACACTGCGCGTACATCATCGACGCCGTCCGCACGCCGGTCGGCAAGCGCGGCGGCTCGCTCGCCGGCATGCACTCGGCCGACCTCGGCGGCCACGTCCTGCGCGCCCTGATGGATCGCACCGGCATCGACCCCGGCGCCGTCGACGACGTCATCATGGGGTGCTGCGACACGATCGGCTCGCAGGCCGGTGACGTCGCGCGTACGGCTTGGTTGGTCGCCGGACTGCCCGATCACGTCCCCGGTGTGACGATCGACCGGCAGTGCGGCTCGTCGCAGCAGGCGGTGCACTTCGCCGCCCAGGGCGTGATGTCCGGGACCCAGGACCTGGTCGTCGCCGGTGGCCTGCAGAACATGAGCGCGATCCCGATCTCCGCGGCGATGCTGGTCGCCGACCAGTACGGCTTCACGACGCCGTTCGCGGAGTCGCCCGGCTGGCTGGCGCGCTACGGCGACCAGGAGGTCAGCCAGTTCAAGTCCGCCGAGATGATCGCCGAGAAGTGGGACATCAGCCGCGAGCAGATGGAGGCAGTTCGCGCTGGCCTCGCACGAGCGCGCGCGGACTGCGATCGCCGAGGGCCGGTTCGACGAGCGAGATCGCTCCGGTCGGCGAGTTCGCGACCGACGAGTGCCCGCGCGAGACGTCGCTCGAGAAGATGGCCGGCGCTGCAGCCGCTGGCGCCCGGCGGCCGGATCACCGCAGCCGTCGCCTCGCAGATCAGCGACGCCGCGAGCGCGATGCTCATCGCGTCGGAGCAGGCCGTCAAGGACCACGACCTCACCCCGCGAGCTCGCGTGCACCACCTGTCCGTACGCGCTGACGACCCGATCTGGATGCTGACCGGTCCGATCGGCGCGACCCGGCACGCGCTCGGCAAGGCCGGGATGACGGTGTCCGACATCGACCTGTTCGAGTGCAACGAGGCGTTCGCCTCGGTCGTGCTGGCCTGGATGCAGGAGCTCGACGTGCCGCACGACAAGGTCAACGTCAACGGCGGCGGCATCGCGCTCGGTCACCCGATCGGCGCCACCGGCACGCGCCTGATGACGACGCTGCTCAACGAGCTGGAGCGCACCGGCGGCCGCTACGGCCTGCAGGTCATGTGCGAGGGCGGCGGCCAGGCCAACGTCACGATCATCGAGAGGCTCTGAACATGGCAGTTTCCGGCACCACTGAGTTCGATGTCGCAGCGACACCCGAGCAGGTCTTCGATGCCGTGGCGGCGGTCGAGGATCTCCCCAAGCGCTCCAGTGCGCACAAGTCCGCCACCGTCGAGACCCGCCACGACGACGGCCGGCCCAAGCGCGTACGCGCCAAGGTCGCCGCCGCCGGGTTCACCGACGAAGAGGTCACCGACTACACGTGGGACGAGCCGCGATCCGTGAGCTGGACGCTGGCCGAGAGCTCGGTCCAGTCCAAGCAGGTCGCGACCTACACGCTGACGCCGACCGACAGCGGCACGCACGTCAAGCTCGACCTCGAGATCGGCGTCAAGGTGCCGATGCCCGGATTCGTGCTCAAGCGCGTGCTCAAGAGCGCCCTCGACACCGGCAGCAAGGACTTCAAGAAGTACGTCGAGGGTCGCTGAGCTCAGCCCGCTTCTTTGGCCCAGGCCTCGTACGAGATCGAGCCGAGCTCGGCATCGGGTCCGGGCACCAGGCTGTCGTCGGCGAGCTCGGTCCCGAAGTACCTGGCGTGCTCGTCGACGACCACCTCTCGCGTGTCGCCGGCCATGGCGAGCGCTGCCGGGATGAACTCGTCCATCCGGACCTTCTCGGGGCCGCCGATCTCCTTGATGCCGTTCAGCGGGAATCCACGGCGACCGTCCGACGGCCGAGGCGACGTCGTCGGACGCGATCGGCTGGTAGTGGACCGGCGCGAGGTGGAGCTTGCCGTCGATCGTGGACGCATCCGCGATCGCCCTGGTGAACTCGAAGAACTGGGTCGCGTGCACGATCGAGTACGGGACGCCGGACTGCTTGATCAGGTCCTCCTGGGCCGCCTTGGCGCGCAGGTAGCCGCTGTCGGGCAGTGTCCCGGTGCCGACGACCGAGAGCGCCACGTGGTGCTTGACGCCGGCCTCCTTCTCGGCCTCGAGGATGTTGCTGGTGGAGGTGACGAAGAAGCGCATGACGTCGTCGTCCGCGAATGACGGCGAGTTCGACACGTCGACCACGACGTCGGCGCCGGCCAGCGCGGCGGCCAGTCCCTCTCCGGTGAGGGTGTTGACGCCGGTCTGCGGCGCGGCAGGCACCGCGTCGTGGCCGTGAGCGTTGAGCTTCTCGATGACCTTCGATCCGATGAGCCCGGTTCCGCCGATGACGACGACCTTCATGGGTTGCACCTTTCTGGGACTTCCGATGGAGGAGGCTGTCAGAGCCTCTGCCCTACTGACCGGCCAGCCTCGGCATGTGTGACAGCCGCCAGAAGGTCTCGCGGTTCGCGAAGGATCAGCGTGCTACGTGGGTGAGCTTGTCGGGAGCCATCACCCACAGCAGCTGGTCGATGCCGGACTTCGACGTGCTGATGCTCAGCAGGACCAGCGCCGCGTCACCGCGCGTGACGAGCACGGAGGCCTGGCCGTTGGTCTCGACCCAGGTGAGGGTGGTGTCGGTCCACCAGTCCGACCATCCGGCGATGAACCGCGCGACGTCGTCCCGACCGGCGACCGGCGGCGCGCTGCCCGCGGTGCGATGCCCGCGCCGTCGGAGGTGCTGACGACGTCGGCGGACAGCACCTGCTCCAGCCGCTTCACGTCGCCGTCTCGGGCGGCGGCGACGAAGGCCTCGAGCAGCGCCCGGTGCTCGGCGGGGTCGACCGGTTCCCTGCGGCCGGACTGCACATGCTTCTTCGCGCGGCTGACCAGCTGTCGGGCGTTCGCGGGCGTCGTGGCCAGGATCTCCGCGATCTCGTCGTAGTGAGTAGCCGAACGCCTCACGCAGCACGTAGGCGGCGCGTTGCTCCGGTGCGAGCTTCTCCAAGAGCACCAGGACCGCGGCTTCGAGCGCCTCCGCCTTCTCCGCGCCGAGGCTCGGATCGGCGCTGGTGTCGACGGGCTCGGGCAGCCACGAGCCGACGTACTGCTCGCGCCGGACGCGTGCGGACGCTGCGGTGTTGAGCGCCAGTCGGGTGGTGACAGTCGTGAGGAAGCCAGCAGGATTTCGCACGTTCGAGCGATCGGTCTGCTGCCACCGCAGCCACGCTTCCTGGACGATGTCCTCGGCCTCGGCGACGCTGCCGAGCATGCGGTAGGCGATGCCGAACAGGCGGGGCCGCGACTCGTTGAACGTGCCGATCGCGGATTCGATGTCTGCGCCAGAGGGGTCTTCGACCGCACCAGCTGCCATCGTCTGCTCCTTCACCTGAGGACCGCGCAGCCTCCGCACGTGCAACGCCGAGACGCGTTTCGTATCCTCGCACGCTGCGCGTCACCGGCCGGCGGTCGTGGCTAGACGTTCCAGCCCTCGGGCGCCTGCGGGTGCAGCATCGCGTCGGTGCCACCGTCGGCGTACACGACAGAGCCGACCATCAGGCTGCTGGCGTCGGACAGCATGAACGCGATCAGGGCGGCGATCTCGTCGGCTCGTCCGGCCCGGCCGATCGCCGACGGGTATGCCTCGACGAGCGGACCGATCTCCGGGTCGGCCAGGAGCTGGTCGGTCATCGGGCTGTCGACCATCCCCGGTGCAACGGCGTTGAGCCGGATGCCTTGGCCGATCCACTCCGGGGTCACGCCCTCACGACGAGCCCACCACGCCAGCGCGGCCTTCGTCGCGGGATAGACCATCACGGACTCGGCCTCCGCAGCATCGGCGCGCGCTGCCGGCTCGTCGTCAGCCAGGCACAGCGCAGCGACCGAGGCGCGCCAGCCCGGCATGCCGGTGATCGAGTTCGAGGCGAGCAGGACGACGCTGGCCCCCTTGGCCGCGGCCAGCTCCGTATGGAGGCCGCGGACGAGGGCGACGGCGCCGAAGAAGTTCACCGAGACCACGAGCGCGGAGTCGACGCCGGTGGCGCCGGCGATGCCCGCACACGGCACGAGCCCGTGCACGACGTCGGTCAGCTGCTGGACCTCGGCCACCGCGTCCGCTCGTCCCGATCGGCGTGGACAGGTCGGCGACGACATCGGCGTCGCGGAGATCGACGGTGATCACCCGGTCGCCCTGTGCGCGGAGCACCGTTGCGGTGGCGGCGCCGATCCCGCTGGCGGCGCCGCTGACGACGTACGTCTTCATGTCCCAGACGGTACGGCGACCGGCGCAGTTCCGTCAGGTTGTGCCGAAATGGTTGCGGTTCGCGCATCCGACTGCAAAACTAGAACATGTTCTATTTCCGTCGCGAAGGCTCGCGATGACCCAGACGTACGTGCTGACCGACCTGGACAAGCTCGAGGCCGAAGCCGTCCACATCTTCCGCGAGGTCGCGGCGACGATCGAACGACCGGCGCTGCTGTTCTCCGGCGGCAAGGACTCGGTCGTGATGCTGCACCTGGCGGCCAAGGCGTTCTGGCCGGCTCCCGTGCCGTTCCCGGTCATGCACATCGACACGGGGCAGAACTTCGACGAGGTCATCGAGTTCCGCGACCGTACGGTCGAGCGCTTCGGGCTGCGGCTGATCGTCGCCAAGGTGCAGGACGACATCGACGCCGGTCGGGTCGCCGAGATCGGTGGACCGCTCGGGCCCGCGCAACAAGCTCCAGACGGTGTCGCTGCTGCGCGGCATCAAGGAGAACCAGTTCGGCGCGGTGTTCGGCGGCGCACGCCGCGACGAGGAGAAGGCCCGCGCCAAGGAGCGGGTCTTCAGCTTCCGCGACGAGTTCGGGCAGTGGGACCCCAAGAACCAGCGGCCCGAGCTGTGGAGCCTCTACAACGGCCGCCACCGCAAGGGCGAGAACATCCGCGTCTTCCCGATCTCCAACTGGACCGAGCTCGACGTCTGGAACTACATCCTCCAGGAGGAGATCGACCTCCCCGAGCTCTACTACGCGCACGACCGCACCGTCGTCGAGCGCGACGGCATGCTGCTCGCGGTCAACCGGTTCATCCAGCCCCAAGGCGGCGAGGAGCCGTTCGAGGCGACGGTGCGATTCCGCACGATCGGCGACGCCACCTGCACGGGCTGCGTCGAGTCGCACGCCACCACCCCTGAGGCGGTGGTCGCCGAGGTCGCGGGCGCGCGCATCACCGAGCGAGGCGCGACCCGCGCCGATGACGCGATCTCCGAGGCCGGCATGGAAGACCGCAAGAAAGAGGGCTACTTCTGATGTCGCAGCTGCTGCGTATCGCCACCGCCGGAAGCGTCGACGACGGCAAGTCCACCCTCATCGGCCGGCTCCTGTACGACGGCAAGGCGATCTTCGAGGACCAGCTCGGCGCCATCGAGTCCGCGAGCGCTGCTCGGGGTCATCGAGGGTCCCGACCTTGCGCTGTTCACCGACGGCCTGCGCGCCGAGCGGGAGCAGGGCATCACGATCGACGTGGCATACCGCTACTTCGCGACGCCCAAGCGCAAGTTCATCATCGCCGACACCCCCGGCCACATTCAGTACACGCGCAACATGGTCACGGGTGCCTCCACCGCGGACGTCGCGCTGATCCTGATCGATGCGCGCAACGGTGTGCTCGAGCAGTCCCGTCGCCACGCGTTCCTCGCGACCCTGCTCGGCATCCCTCACCTCGTGCTGTGCGTCAACAAGATGGACCTCGTCGACTACTCCCAGGAGCGGTTCAACGAGATCCGCTCGGAGTTCGAGGCGTTCGCGTCCAAGCTCGAGGTTCCCGACCTGACGTTCATACCGGTCTCGGCGCTCACCGGCGACAACGTCGTCACCCCGAGCGCCGCGATGCCCTGGTACGAGGGGCCGGCCCTGCTCGGCTATCTCGAAGAGCTGCACGTCGCGTCGGACCGCAACCTCATCGACGCCCGTATGCCGGTGCAGTACGTCATCCGCCCGCAGCAGGCCGACTTCCACGACTTCCGTGGGTATGCCGGCACGGTGGCCGGTGGCGTCTTCCGGCCCGGCGACGAGGTCGTCGTGCTGCCGTCGGGCTTCTCGACGATGGTCACGAACGTATGGGGACCCGGCGGGACGAAGCTGGACGAGGCGTTCACGGGCCAGTCCGTGACGATCGAGCTGGCCGACAACCTCGACATCAGTCGCGGCGACATGCTGTGCCGGCCCAACAACCGGCCGACCAGCACGCAGGACGTCGACGCGATGATCAGCTGGATGGACAGCGACCTCACGCTGTCGACCGACACGACGTACACGATGCTGCACACCACGCGGGACACCCGCGTCTCGGTCAAGGAGCTCGAGTACCGCCTCGACATCAACACGCTGCACCGCGTCGAGGACGCGAGCACGCTGGCGCTCAACGAGATCGGTCGCGTGCGGCTGCGGACCCAGAAGCCGCTGCACTTCGACCCCTACCGCCGCAACCGCGACACCGGCAGCTTCATCCTGATCGACGAGGCCACCAACAACACCGTCGCCGCCGGCATGATCCTCGGCGCGAGCCAGAACGAGCCCAACATCGTCTGGCACAGCGGCGCCGTGACGCGCGAGCACCGCAAGACCAAGGGCATGACGCTCTGGCTGACCGGCCTGTCGGGCTCGGGCAAGTCGAGCGTGGCGGTCGAGGTCGAGCGTCGCCTGGTCGCGGCCGGCCAGCCGGCATACATCCTCGACGGCGACAACCTGCGGCACGGGCTCAACGCCGACCTCGGGTTCAGCCCCGAGGACCGGGCCGAGAACGTACGCCGGGTGACCGAGGTGGCCAGGCTCTTCGCCGACGCCGGTGTCGTCGCGATCGTCTCGCTGGTCAGCCCCTATCGTGCCGACCGCGATGCGGCCCGCGCGGCTCATGAGGCCGACGGCCTGCCGTTCCTCGAGATCTTCATGGACACGCCGCTCGAGGTGGCCGAGGCGCGCGACACCAAGGGCCTGTACGCCAAGGCGCGCGCGGGTGAGATCTTGGATTTCACCGGCATCAACGCGCCTTATGAGGCACCGTTGCGACCGGACCTGCTGCTGCGCCCGAGCGATGGTGACGTCGGGGTGCTTGCGGGACTCGTCATCGACTGCATCGAAAGGCAGTGAACGGAGTGGATGGAGTGAACGAGCGCGATTCGGCTCTTGCGGCCGAGCTGGCCGAGCGGGCGGGAGCGCTGCTGCTCGACCTGCAGAGCACGTCCGGACTGACCGGCAAGGAGCTCGGCAAGGCCGGCGACGAGAAGGCCAACGAGCTGCTCCTCGGCCTCCTCGCTGAGCGACGCCCGGACGACGCGGTGCTCTCGGAGGAGTCTGCTGACTCGCCGGAGCGCCTCTCGGCCGACCGGGTCTGGATCATCGACCCGCTCGACGGCACGCGTGAGTACGGCATGACGGGCCGCAGCGACTGGGCCGTCCACGTCGCGCTGTGGGAGCGGGGAGCTCCGGGTTCGGCGATCACCGCTGCGGCGGTGGCGCAGCCGGCGTTGTCGATGGTCTACGCGACCGGCAAGGTCGGCGCGCCGTACGCGGCCCGCACTCGGATCCGATCTTCCTGGTCAGCGACAGCCGGCCGCCGGCGTTCGCCGCCCCGGTTGCCGAAGCGCTGGGCGCGAACCTGCGACCCATGGGGTCGGCCGGCGCCAAGGCGATGGCGGTGCTGCGCGGAGACGCCGACGCATACCTGCACGCGGGCGGTCAGTGGGAGTGGGACTCGGCGGCGCCGGTCGGCGTGGCCCTCGCTGCTGGTCTGCATGCGTCACGGGTCGATGGCTCGACGCTGACCTACAACGCGGCCCATCCCTACCTGCCCGACCTCGTCATCTGTCGCGCCGATCTCGCCGAGAAGATCCTCATGGAGATCGCCGCAGCCAGCTGACCTGATGCCGGCAGTTGTGTACGCCGACGCGACGGTTTCGCGTACGAAAGTCGCCGACATCTGGTGCGGCCGAGACCTCAGACCCGGTAGCCGCTGGCGCGCTTGAGGGCTGCCGCGGCGTTCGGTGACGACGCGGTCGATCAGCTCCTCGCAGGTCGGCAGGTCGTCGATGACGCCGACGACCTGACCGGAGGCGAGGACGCCGGCCGTCGCGTCGCCGTCGACGAGTCCGGCCTTGAGCATCATCGGGGTGTTCGCGGCGAGGGCGAGCTGGCCGAGCGTACGACCTTGCTCCTTGCGCATCGCCCGGCCGTCGACCGCGAGCTGCTTCCAGGTCATGCCGGCCATGCGCTTGAACTCGAGCGTGCGCCGGGCGGTCGGGATGAGGCGGCGCAGGCCGGAGCCGCCCTCGACCTGGTCGACGAGGTCGGTGCGGAGCATGCGGTGCGGCATGCCGTCGACCTTCTTGGTGACGACGGTGTCGTCGAGGCTGGCGGCGAGGTAGCGCTGCTTCACGGCGTCCGGCACGCGGCTGTCCGCCGTCAGCAGGAACCGGGTGCCCATGCCGACGCCCGCGGCGCCGTACGACAGGGCAGCGGCGAGCCCGCGGCCGTCGAAGAAGCCGCCGGCAGCGATGACCGGGATGTCGACGGCGTCGAGGACCGTCGGCAGCAGCAGCGTCGTCGGCACCGAGCCCGTGTGGCCGCCGCCTTCGCCGCCCTGGATCATCACCGCGTCGGCGCCCCACGACGCGACCTTCACCGCGTGCTTGGGCAGGCCGACGCTGGGGATGACGACGATGTCGTGCACCTTGAGGCGGGCGATCAGCTCCGGCTTGGGCGCCAGCGCGAACGAGGCGACCTTGACGCCGTACTCGATCAGCAGGTCGCACCGCGCCGGCGCATCGGCGGCGTCGGCGCGCAGGTTGACCCCGAACGGCTTGTCGGTGCGCTCCTTGACCTCGATGATCGCCTGCTCGAGCTCCGTCGAGCGTCATCGTCGCCGAGGCGAGGATGCCGAGGCCGCCGGCGTTGGCGGTGCCGCTGACGAGGCTCGGGCCGGCGACCCAGCCCATGCCGGTCTGGACGACGGGATGGCGTACGCCGGTCAGCTCGGTGAGCGGCGTCGACAGCAGCTGGTCGATCACGGGTTCGGCACTTCCCGCTCGCGGATGCTCGATGGGGTCGAGCAGCTCGCGGATCAGGACCAGCTCGCGCGTCGGTCGGCGTACGAGTCTCGGGCACGTCGCCGTCGGCGTGGATCTCGCAGCCGCTCGCCTCGCGTACCTCCTCGACCGTCACGCCGGGGTGGACCGAGACGAAGCGCAGGGTGTGCTCGGGCCCGCCGAAGTCGAAGACGCCGAGGTTCGTGACCAGGCGGTGCACGTCGTGGAACCGCGTCGCCGCAGGTCCGGCCGCCTCGGCCCGGGCGCGACCGATGCCCGAGACGATGTCGACCTGCTCCACGACGACCCGCGCGGAGTGCTTGGGCACCCAGTAGGACGTCTTGTTGTTGACCGTGTTGCCGGGTGCGCCGCGTACGCCCAGGAGCTGGCGGGTGGGCTTGTCCCACGGGCCGATCGCGGAGATGTTCTGGTTGCCGTGCCGGTCGATCTGGGTGGCGCCCATCATCACGTGGCGCTTGCCGTAGGTGACGACGGACTCCAGCACGAGCCGGAACGGCATCCAGCCCTCGGTGACGTCGGCGGTCTGGCCGAGCGGAGGCGTGCCGCGCAGGATCCGGGCCTCGCCGTCGGTCAGCAGCAGCCGCGGGTTCGAGGTGTTCTTGGCCAGCCGGGCGCCCAGCGTGGGGAGCAGGCCCATGGGGCTGCCCATGATCTCGCCGTCGTCGGCGAAGCAGTCGGCGATGGCGACGGCGCAGTACTCGGATCGGGTCACATCGGTCATGCCGGAAGCCTCCTCTCGGAACGCAGTGACGGCGGCTTGGTAGGCCGCCTCGTCGCCGGACAGGAACCGCTCGTGGAACGCCGCCCAGTCCTCCGGCGTCTTCGCGGCAGTGGCGTACGCCTTCTGGAACTTCTCGTCGCGCTCGTACGTCGGCGTGCAGTCGTGAAGTGGGCGCCGTTGGGCGTCTCGACGACGCCGGTGACCATCGTGCGGTTGAGCAGCAGGCTCTGCAGCGGTGCGTCGACGGTCAGCCCGGCGGTGTCGATGATCTGCTCGGTGGAGACGTACGCCTCGCGCGCCGCCATGCAGAACAGGTCGTCGAAGTACGGGTCGGGGCCGAGGTACTGCGCGTTGCCGTACTCGTCGGCGCGGTTCATGTGCACCAGGGCCACGTCGAGGGTCAGCGCCGGCACGGCGACCAGCTCCTCGCCGTCGTCGTACGGCGACAGCGACCGTGCGCAGGTCGGGGTCGTTCTCGAGCACGGCGGAGCCGAGGCCCGCGCGCATCGGCAGGAACGGGACGCGCTGGGCCGCGGCTCGCAGGCCGGTCTGGAACATGCCCTCGTCCCACTCGCGGAACTGCGCGCGTGCCCTCGACGCGAGCCTTGCTGAACAGCGGCTCGAGGGGGATCGAGTCGAGGGTCGCGAAGGCGTACGTCACCCGGCTGGCCTTGCCGGCTGCGAGCAGCAGGCCGACGTCCGGTCCGGCGTACGAGACGATGTGCAGGTCGGTGAGGTCGCTGCGCAGGATCGCCCGTACGAGCGCCATCGGCTTGCGCCGTGAACCCCATCCGCCGATGCCGACGGTCATCCCGCTCTCGATGCGGCCGACGACCTCGTCGATCGTCGAGCTCCTTGGACGGGCGCCTTCATCGTTGGCCTGTCAGCCTTGTCGCCGTGCCGGCGAAGTCGTCGCGGAGCTCGTCGCTCACGCCCATCAGGTTGAGCTCCATCGTGAATCCTTGCTCGAAGCGATAGCTGGTGTTGACGTCGATCGGGTCGATGCCGTTGAGCGCCTCCTTGGCGGCGCGGATGACCCGGCCGTCCTTGGCCGCGATCTCGGCGGCGAGGCCCAGCGCCAGGTCGTCGAGCTGGTCGCGCGGGACGACGTCGAACACCGAGCCGTGCTGGACCAGGTCGGTCGCCGGGATGGTGCGGGCGGTGAAGTAGAGGGTGCGCATCAGGTGCTGGGGCACGAGGCGGGCGAGGTGCGTGGCCGCGCCGAGCGCGCCCTGGTTGACCTCGGGCACGCCGAAGTACGCGTCGTCGCTCGCGACCACGATGTCGGAGTTGCCGACCAGGCCGACGCCGCCGCCGAGGCAGAAGCCGTGCACCGCGGCGATCACCGGGACGGCGCACTCGTAGACCGCCTTGAACGCGGCGAAGCAGCCCTTGTTGGCGCCGATCAGGGCGTCGAAGCCCGTCGTGTTCTGCATCTCCTTGATGTCGACGCCGGCGTTGAATCCCTTGCCCTCGGCGCGGAGCACGACGACCTTGGTGGCCAGGTCGGCTCCGGCCTCGATCATCGCGTCGGCGACGTCGTACCAGCCCTGGACGGGCAGCGCGTTGACCGGCGGGTGGTCCATCGTGACGACGCGGATGCCGTCGTCGCGGAGGTTCAGAACGTGACGGCTCATGGCTGCCAACCTAACATTTGCTTGGTAGCCTGTCAGCATGACTCTGGCCTTGGACCTCTCCGGACGCGTTGCCCTGGTGACCGGCGGCTCCCGCGGGATCGGCCGCGGGATCGCCGCGGTGCTGGTCGAGGCCGGCGCCACGGTGGTCACCTGTGGCCGCTCGGACGGTCGCCGATCCGGTCGCAGGGCACCGAGCACCTGATCGTGCGACGTACGCGATGCCGGACGCCGTCCAGGCCGCTGGTCGCCGGGATCGTCGCCGACGCACGGCCGCCTCGACCTGCTCGTCAACAACGCGGGCGGGGCGCCGTACGCCCTGGCCGCCGACTCGAGCTCGCGGCTCGACGACAAGGTCCTCGGCCTCAACCTCTCCGCGGTGCTGACCGTCTCCAAGGCGGCCAACGCCGTCATGCAGCAGCAGCCCGACGGCGGTGCCATCGTCAACATCTCGTCGGTGTCGGCGCTGCGCCCGTCGCCCGGCACCGCGTCGTACGGCGCAGCGAAGGCCGGCGTCGACTCCCTGACCAGGTCGCTGGCCGTCGAGTGGGGACCGCGCGTCCGGGTCAACAGCATCGACGTCGGCCTGTGCCGCACCGAGCAGACCGCCGACCACTACGGCGACGACGCGACGGTCGCCGCGGTCGAGGCCACGATCCCGCTCGGCCGCATGGCCGAGCCCGAGGAGGTCGGTCGCGTCGTCGCGTTCCTCGCCTCCGACCTCGCGTCGTACGTCTCCGGCGCCACCCTCGCCTGCCATGGCGGCGGCGAGCCACCCGTCTTCCTGCACGTCGTCACCAAGGAGAACCAGTGACGCATTCTCGAAGGCCGTATCGCGATCGTCACCGGAGCGGGCCGCGGCATCGGCCGGGCGCACGCGCTCGAGCTGGCCCGGCAGGGCGCGAAGGTCGTGGTCAACGACTTCGGCGTCTCGCTGGCGGGTGAGACCGACGCCGAGTCGCCGGCCGACGCGGTCGTGGCCGAGATCAAGGCGCTCGGCGGCGAGGCGGTGGCCAACGGTGCCGACGTCGCCGACTTCGCGCAGGCCGAGGCGATGGTGCAGCAGGCGATCGACACGTTCGGCGGCCTCGACATCCTGGTCAACAACGCCGGCTTCGTCCGCGACCGGATGCTGGTCAACACCTCCGAGGAGGAGTGGGACGCGGTCATCCGGGTGCACCTCAAGGGTCACTTCGCGCCGCTGCGGCACGCCGGTGCGTACTGGCGGAACGAGTCCAAGGAAGGGCGTACGCGCGCCGCCCGCGTCATCAACACCTCGTCCGGCGCCGGGCTGCAGGGCTCGATCGGCCAGACGACGTACTCCGCCGCCAAGGCCGGCATCGCCGGTATGACCCTGGTCGCCGCGGCCGAGCTGGGCCGCTACGGCGTCACGGTCAACGCGATCGCGCCGGTCGCCAAGACCCGCATGACCGAGGGTGCGTTCGACACCTCGGCGATGCCCGAGCCCGAGGACAACTCACCCGTCGTGGCCTGGCTGGCGTCGGTCGAGGCCGGCGACGTCACCGGTCGGGTCATCGAGATCGAGGGCGGCCAGATCTGCCTCGAGCAGGGCTGGACCCACGGTCCGACGCGGGATGCCGGTCGCCGGTGGGAGGCCGCCGAGGTCGGGCTCCGCCCTGCGCGAGCTGATCGCCGAGGCCGCAGACCCCGAGCCGGTCTACGGGTACGTCGTAGCCTCTCCGCATGGGTCTGTTCACTCCACTTGCCGTGCGGATCGGCTCCATCCCGTGGCTGCCGCGCTACGTGCCGCAGATCATGTGGGTGGACAAGCTGCTCCAACGGTGGACTCGAGGGCGCCTCAGCTCCTCGGCATGGCTGGGCTGCCCAACCTCATGCTCACCGCGATCGGCCGCAAGAGCGGCGTCCCGCGCGACACCCCGCTGCTCTGCGTGCCGTATGGCGAGGACATCCTGATCGCCGGCTCCAACTTCGGCATGGACAAGGAACCGATGTGGGTCAAGAACATCGAGGCGAACCCCGAGGTGACGGCCCGATTCCGGCGCCGTACGTCGGCGATGGTCGGCCGTCGCCTCGAGGGTGACGAGCGCGACAGCCGCGTGGGCGCGCATGCTCGACACCTGGCCCAACTTCGCCAAGTACGAAGAGCGCACCGACCGCCAGATCAAGCTGTTCCTGCTGACCGCCAAGCCCTGACCTGGGCGATCCGGTTCTGCGGCGGACCGTGTGGAGTGTCACGTCGCGTTCATACTGTTCTCTCAGGCCTGCCTCGTATCCTCGGGAGTTCTGCCGATCCACGATCGGCCCTCGACCTGCAGGAGATCTGACCGTGACGAGCACTGCCACGCCACCCACGCCCCAGGGCGCGCGACGCCGCCCGAAGCGGGTCTGGCGACGCCTCGTGATCGGGATCGGCGTGTTCGCGCTGGTGCTCGGCATCGGCGGTGCTGCGGCCTTCTAGAAGCTCAACGGCAACATCGACGTCGGCGACGCTGGCCCGGTCGATCGTCAAGGACGACACCCCCGAGGGTGCGACCAACATCCTGTTCATCGGCTCCGACTCCCGCAAGCTCAAGTCCAAGGGCTACGGCAATGAAGCCGGACAGCGCAGCGACGCGCTGATGCTGGTGCACTTCGCCAAGGACAACAAGCGCGTCGAGGCGGTCCAGATCCCGCGTGACACGCTCACGACCCTGCCCGCCTGCAAGGACACCGGGAGCGGAGCCTTCCCCGGCGGCGCCAACCTGATGATCAACTCGGCGCTGGCCGGCGGTCCGGCCTGCTCCGTGCGCGCGGTCGAGACCCTGAGCAACGTCCACATCGACCATTTCGTGCAGCTGGACTTCGACGGCTTCGCCTCGATGGTCAACGCCCTCGGCGGCGTCAACGTGTGCCTCGACAAGCGCCATGGTCGACCCTGACGCCAAGCTCGACCTGCCGGCCGGCAAGCAGCAGCTCAACGGCAAGAACGCCCTCGCCCTGGCCCGCACGCGCCACGCCGTCGGCGACGGCAGCGACATCGGCCGTCTCGGTCACCAGCAGGTCGTCATGTCGTCGATCATCGAGCAGGGCCCGGAGCGCGGGTGTGCTGACCCGCCCCGACCGGCTGTTCAAGTTCCTCAACGCCCTGACCTCGTCGATCACGGTCGACGAGGGGATCTCGTCGATCCCCAAGCTCACGGGCCTCGCCAAGCGGGCCAAGGCCGTGCCGGACTCCAAGATCCGATTCATCACGATGCCCACCGGCGCAGCGCCGACCGACCCCAACCGGGTCGTCAAGACCGCTGACGCGGACACGATCTTCGCCTCGATCGCCAAGGATCGTGAGGTCCCCGTCGAGAGCAACGACACCGAGACCTCGACGGCCCCCAAGACTCCGGTCAAGGTGCTCAACGCCGCGGGCACCCAGGGCCTCGCCACATCGGGCCAGACGGCGCTGACCAACGAGGGCTACGTGGTCTCCGGCGTCGAGACGGCGCAGAAGAACTCGGCCAGGACCCGCATCTTCGTCGACAGCACCCCCGAGGCGCTCAAGACCGCCAAGGCGCTCAACAAGAAGTTCGGCTTCAAGGCCGACATCGTCGAGCAGCCCAGCGGCATGACGGGCGTCTGGCTGATCGTCGGCACCGACCGGGTCAATGCGGGCTTCGAGCCGGCCACCCCCGACGCCGTCAAGGCGACGACCCGCACGGCCAGCGACTCGTCTGCTGCAGCGTTGAGGTCAGCCGGCCAGGTGGCCGTGATCGACCATCTGGATGCTGCCGTGGATCGACGGCCGCGTCGTCCGACGCCAGGAAGGCGATCACCGCCGCGACGCTGTCGGCGCTCATCAGTCCGCGCTTGCGCCGCCACCCGCATGATCAGCTCCCAGTCCGCACCGTCGGGAACGCTGATGGTCTGCACCTGCGGGGTGTCCATGCCGCCGGGGCACACGCAGTTCACCCGCAGCGGCGTGTTGAGGTACTCGACGGCCAGCGCCTTGGTGAGCCCGACGATGCCGTGCTTGGCGGCCGTGTACGCCGCGGAGTACGCCTCGCCCATCACCCCGGCGACCGAGGCGACGTTGACGATGTTGCCGCCGGTCTCGAGCAGGTGCGGGATCGCGGCCTGGGCAGAGGAAGAACGCGCCGCTGAGGTTCAGCGCGATGTCGGCGTCCCACTGCTCCTCGGTGACGTCGGTGGTCACCCGGAAGTCGTGCCGCCCGGCGTTGTTGACCAGCACGTCGAGGCGGCCGTACGCGTCGACAGTGGCAGCGACCGCGGCCCGGCAGTCGGCAGCCGACGAGACGTCGAGGGACCGAACCGGACCTCGCCGGGCAGGTCGGCGCAGGATGCGGCGACCTCGGCGAGCTTCGCCTGGTCGCGCGAGGCGGCGTAGACCAGACCGCCACCGGCGGCGAACCGGCGTACGGCTGCCGCGCCGAGCCCTGAGGACGCTCCGGTGACCAGGATGCTGCGGCCGGCGAACTGGACCCTCCGCCATCAGCTGGCCGACAGGTGCGAGGGCAGGACGCACACGGCGTCGAGGCCGAGCACGCGGTTGAGGCGGCCGAACGCGAGCCACGAGCCCAGGCACATGCTGAGCTCGACGATCTCGCGCTGGTCGTACTCGGCGAGCATCCGCTTCCAGAACGCGTCGTCGATGCTGTGGTGGTCGGTCGCGTACAGCTCGGCGTACTCCGCCGCCAGCCGCGTACGTTCGTCGAACGCGTCGGTCGTCCGCCACTCCTGCACGGCCTGGTCGAACGAGTCCTCGACCTTCTCGCCGTCGCGCTCGGTGCGCCAGTCCTGGCAGAACAGGCAGCCGTTGATCTGCGCGATCCGCAGCCGGGCCGCCTCGAACTCGCGGAGCCCGAGCGTCGAGTCGGAGTAGACCTTCATCGAGAACGTCGCAGCCGCGCCGCCGATCCCGGGGACCATCTCGCCCCACACGTAGCCGATCGGGTCCTTGCCCTCAGGTACGTCGATGATCATGGCGACAATCTAGAACGTGTTTCAGTTTCTGAGAAGGGCTTGAGCGCCGTTGCCGACTCAGACGGTGTAGCCGCCGTCGACGTCGAGCTTCTGGCCGGTGATGAATCCGGCCCGGCCCGAGGCCAGGAAGCAGACCGCCTCGGCGATGTCGGTGGCGTTGCCGAACCGGCGCAACGGGATGTTGCGAGCGGGTGATCGCCAGCGCCTCGTCGTTGAGCTCGCCCGAGTCGATCAGTCGCGCGGCCATGCCGTCGGTGAGCATCCCCGGACCCACGGCGTTGACCCGCACGCCGAAGCGCCCTTCCTCGGCGGCGAGCGCGCGTACGAGCGCCTCCACCGCACCCTTGGGCGCCGACGAGAGCCCGTCCCGCACCGGGAAGCGCGCGGTCGCGGCCGTGGTGACCGCGACGATCGACCCCTTGGTCCGCCGCAGCAACGGCAGGGCCGGCTGCGCCACGTTGAAGAAGCCGACCGCGTCCTGCGAGAGCTGCTCGGCGAAGTCCGCGGGCGAGACGTTCGAGAGATGCACCATCGGGACGTGCGGTCCGGCCGCGTAGACCAGCGTGTGCAGCCCGCCGTACGCATCGGCGACCTCGGCCAGCACCGAAGCGCAGTCGTCGGCCGAGGTCACGTCGAGCGCGTGCGCGGATGACCGTACGCCGAGCTCGGCGGCCGCCGCGGCGACGGACTTGCCCGCTGCCTCGTTGCCCCGGAAGGTCACGGCGACGTCGCTGCCGCGAGCCGCGAGCATGCGCGCGATCTCCGCGCCCAGGCCGCCGCTGCCGCCGACCACGAGGGCCGCGCCGGTCGCGCCGGCGAAGTCTGTCGACAGGTCCTGGCGTCATAGGTGCCGAACTCTACCGAGCGGTTGACCGATGTGTGCGAAACTGGTAGAACGTGTTCTAGATTTCACCGTGGAGGTGTGCATGGGCGACGGGTCTGAGGAGGTTTCCTCCGGGCAGGCATGGACCGAGTTCTGCCGCGCGCTGGAGAAGGCGGGCGAGGTCGTGCTGCGCGACACCGCGCCGGACACCCCGCTCGACCGGGCCGAGGGCTATCGCTACCTGACCCGCCTGCTCAGGGAGATGCTCTACTCGACGATCGAGAACGCCGATCCCGACTTCCCCCGGCTGCACGAGCTCGACCGCGTCAAGCTCGGCGCCGACAACCCCGACAACGTCTACCTGTCGGCGAACATCCGCGGCGACCGCACCTACCGGATCACCGGCACGCGCGGCACCATCGCGTACTTCAGCATCGGCTCCAAGGCCAACCGGTACGCGAAGGACGGCACGATGGCGTCCACCGGCGAGCTCTCCGACCGCGACCTCGTCGTGGAGGCCGACGGCACCGTCGAGATCATCGCCAGCGCCACGCCGCACGAGAAGAACTGGCTGCCGCTCGCGCCGGACTCCACCGGCCTCGTGGTGCGCCAGACCTACCTCGACCGGACGACCGAGATCCCCGGGCAGCTGGCACATCGAGCGGATCGGCGACCCGATCGAGCGCAAGGAGCTCGACCCGGCGTTCCTGGCCAAGGCGCTCGCGACGGCGGCCTTCTCGCTGCACGGCACCGCGGCCCTGTTCGCCAGCTGGACCGAGATGTTCATGACCCGCCCCAACGAGCTGCCGGACTTCGGCCAGGAGATGTTCCAGAAGGCCGGCGGCGACCCCGAGATCTTCTACCTGCACGGCTACTGGACGCTCGAGCCCGGGCAGGCCTGGGTCATCGAGACCGACGTGCCCGACTGCCCCTACTGGAACTTCCAGCTCGACAACTGGTGGATGGAGTCGCTCGACCACGAGCGCCAGATCACCGTCAACAAGCACACCGCGAAGCTCGACGACGGCCGGCTCACGATCGTCGTCGCCGACAAGGACCCCGGCTGGGGCAACTGGATCGACACCTGCGGCCACACGAGCGGCACGGCGCTGCTGCGCTGGCTCGGCGCCGAGCACCACCCGCTGCCCGAGTGCCGAGTCATCGACCTGGAGGCATCATGACCACCGCCGAGACCGCCAGCGTCCTGGACGTCGACGGGCTGCTCGCCGCCGCCCGCGACAAGACCGGGCTCGGCGACTACGGCGACGACTGGTTCGTCGAGCCGCTGACGGTGCTGACGACGGCGCTCGTCGACGAGGCGCGGCTGTCGGAGCTGGGCCTGGACCTGACCCAGCGGCGCCTCGTCGCGCTCGCTGGCCGACCGCCTGCGGCTCGAGCAGCTGCAGGCGGAGCACCCGGAGATCCTCGACGAGGAGGTGACGGTCGCCGCCGAGATCTGCGGTCTGCCGCGCACGGGATCCACGCTGCTGCACCGGCTGCTGGCCTCGTCGCCGCGAGGTGACGTCGACGCTGTCGTGGGAGACCTCGTACCCGCTGCCGTTCCCCGGCGAGAGCCCGGACGCGGAGCTGCGCAAGAAGCGCGCCCGCGACCGCTACGAGATGTTCCTGGAGATGGCTCCGGACTTCGGCGACATCCACACGATCGAGTGGGACGGTCCCGAGGAGGACGTCATCCTGCTCGACCGCACCTTCACGTCGATGAGCTACGACTCGTTCTACTGGGTCCCGACGTACGGCGTCTGGCTGCGCGAGTTCGACCAGGCGCCGGCCTATCGCGACCTGAAGGAGTGGCTGCAGGTCCTGCAGTGGCAGAGCCCCGACCGCGACGGCAAGCCGTGGATGCTCAAGTCGCCGCACCACCTCACCGCCGTCGACACGGTGCTCGACACGTTCCCCGGCTGCAAGATCGTCATGACGCACCGGTCGCCGACCAAGGCCGTGCCGTCGTACGCCTCGATGGTCTGCGCGATCTCGCGGGCAGTACAGCGACGAGGTCGACCCGAAGGCGGTCGGGCCCTACTGGCGCGACCGGTTCGTGACGGCGCTCAGCCAGTTCGCCGACGTACGGGCCAAGCGTCGCCGGACCGCTTCGTCGACGTCGACGTTCCAGGACACGGTCTCGGACCCGGTCGGGACGGCGACGAAGGTCATGGGCGAGCTGGGGCTGCCGGCCGACCGTGACGCGCTGGAGGCCTACATGGCCCGCAACCAGGAGCAGCGGCACGGCTCGCACACGTACACCGCGGAGGACTTCGGGCTGTCCGAGGCGGAGCTGGAGCAGGACTTCGCGTTCTATCGAGAAGGAGATTGCTCATGATCCTCAAGGACGAGGTCGTCATCGTCTCCGGCGTCGGAGCGGGGCTCGGCGCGAAGCTGTCCGCCCGCGCGGCCGCCGAGGGCGCGAAGGTCGTGCTGGCGGCGAGGTCTGACGGCGTCACGGGCCAGGTGGTCAAGGAGATCAAGGCTGCCGGCGGCGAGGCGGTCGCGGTGCAGTGCGACGTGCGCAAGGAGGAGGACGTCGAGCGCGTCGTGGCGACTGCGGTCGAGCGGTTCGGCAAGATCACCGGCCTGGTCAACGCGGCGTACGCGCACCCGGGCTTCACCGACCTGCTCGACACGCCCGACAAGCCGCTGCGCCGGGCGATGGACGTCATCTTCCACGGCGCGCTGGGGATGACCCGCGCCGTCGTCCCGCACATGACCGGCGGCGGTTCGATCGTCAACGTCGGCACGATGTCCACGCGCGTGCCGATGCGTGGTGAGGGCGGGTACGCGATGGCGAAGGCCGCGATGGGCTGCGCAACGCAGTACCTGGCGCTGGAGCTCGGCGAGAAGGGCATCCGGGTCAACCAGGCGATCATGGGCTGGCTCGACGGCCCGGGCGTGCGCTTCTACCTGACGATGACCGCCGAGGAGAAGGGGATCACCGAGCAGGACGTCTACGACGACATCGCCTCGCGCAACCCCCTCGGCCGGATCCCGACGGACGAGGCCTGCGCCGGCGCGATCCTCTACCTGCTGTCGAGCCTGGCGTCCGAGGTCACCGGCGCGACCCTCGACGTCAACGGCGGGGAGTACATGCCGGCATGACGCACGTGATCACGTCGGTGACGGTGGAGATCGAGGCTCCGGCGGCGTTCGTGTGGGACGTGCTGGTCGACTATCGCGCGCTATCCGGAGTGGAACCCGTACACGATCGCGGTGACGACGGCCCTCGAGATCGGCGAGAGGATCGACCTCACGCTGCCCAATCCCGACGGGTCAGGCGACACGTTCGTCAACCGCGAGTACATCCGCATCATCGACCCGCCGCACCACCTGCGCTACGACACGGGTGAGGAGATGGAGGGGATCTTCGCGATCCGCGACCAGTACGTCTCCGAGCTCGGGCCCGACCGCTGCGCGTACTACACGACGGACACGTTGAGCGGCGAGCACGCTGACCTGGTCATGGAGCTGAACGGCGACTGGGTCAAGGCCGGCTTCGACTCGGTGGCGTACGCGCTGAAGGCCCGCGCCGAGCAGCTCCTGTCGGTGTAGGTCGTCCTCGGTGGGCCATCCTTGCACAAGGGTCCGACAGTCGATTTTGTCTCTTATGCCAGGGATTACCTCTTGACCATCGAACATCTGTTCGAGTAGAATTGGGGTATGGATTCGGGGGCCGTGATCGAAGCGATGCGCACCGCTGCGCACACGCTGCGGTCCGGTGATGTGCGCGACAAGCTGCACGCCGTCCAGGCTGCGCAGGATGCCTTGGACGCTGCGAAGGCCTCCCTGCTGGCCGAGCTGGAGGCCTCCAAGGATTTCGAGCTCGATGGCGCGTCGACGCTGAACGCCTGGGTGCGCAACCAGCTGCGGATGAATTCTGGTCAGGCCACCGCCCTGGTCCGCAACGTCATCGTGCTGCGCGACCTCCCGCTGGTCGCCGAGGCGGCGTTCAGCGGGCAGATCAGCGCATCGCACGTGCGGGCGTTCGTCTACGGGCTCAAGCACGTCGGCCTGGAGCCGATGCGCCAGCACGAAGATGTGCTGCTCGAGGTGGCGCGCGACCGGGAACCTGGTGCGCTCTTCGAGGCCATCAAGCACCTCAAGGACGTCGTGCACCCCGAGGACCTCGACGACGCGTGGGAACGCGGCATGGACAAAGAGGACATCACCGTCGACGCCCTGCCCGAAGGCTGGCATGTGACGGGGTTCCTCAACACGCTCACCGGCGCCAAGCTGCGCAAAGTCCTCGACTCTGTGTCGGCACCCCGCGACAAGGATGATGATCGCACCGGGTCCGAACGCCGCGTCCAAGGACTCGACGACCTGCTGGACAGCATCCTGGGCAACGGCCTGCCGTCCGACAAAGGCGTCAAACCTCACCTGTCGGTGTTCGTGGACGCCGACACGTTGGAAGCCGCAGCCCAGCACGTCAAGGCAGGCCGCCGAGCGGCCGCATCACATCCCCGACCCGATGCCTGACGTCGAACCCGCAACCCTCGCCGGACACGGCGCGATCGGCCCGAACCTGCTGATGTACTTCCTGTGCATCTCCGACTTCACCGCGTTCTTGATGAAGCAGCACGGCGGAGCGCGTCAGGCGCAGATCCTCAACGCCGGCACCGCAAAGTACCAACCCAACCTCCTGCAGAGACGTGCCGTGATCGCCCGCCAACGCGGCGTCTGCGCTGCACCAGGCTGCAACCACACCCACCTGGAGATCCACCACACCATCTGGTGGTCCATGGGCGGCCCCACCGACCTCGACCTCCTGATCGGGTTGTGCGTCCGGTGCCACCACCTGCTGCACCGGGGCCGACTCCACATCACCGGCAACGCCGTCGACGGCTTCCAGTTCGCCAACCGAGACGGCCGCTCCCTTCGCAAACGACGACGAAGAGTCCCCTACCGCCAAGCCGCCTGACAACCCACGTCCGGCGGCTCACCGGCCTGCCACTGAGAAAGGCGATCGCTGCACGGCTACTTGTCGCGCTGCCTCATGTAGATGATCAGCTGCGGCACGATCCAGCAGATCCCGATGATCCCGAACGTCAGGGCGACAATCTGGGCGGCTTCGTTGTCCATGCCACTGAGGAACAACGCCACGAGAATGAAAAGACCACCGCCCGCAAGGAAGAAGATGGCTTGCGGCCTCATGTCGACAATCTAGCCGTCAGCGCAGGCGGGTCTTGCGCATCAGCTTGAGCGACATCTGGGTCTGCTTCGCGTAGGCCTCGTACGACTGGCCGGGCTTCGGCTCCATGACCTGCTTCTTGAGCAGTGCGATGTTCTGCGCGTCGGTGTACTTCAGCAGCCCCTGGTCGCCGTGGCGAGCGCCGACGCCGGACTGCTTGAGCCCGCCCGAGGGCGAACCCTTCGAGGCGTACGCCGTGGCGAGGATGTCGTTGACGTTGACGTTGCCCGAGTCGATCCGGCGGGCGACCGCCAGCCCGCGCTTCACGTCCTTGCTCCAGACGCTCGCGTTGAGGCCGTAGTCGGTGTCGTTGGCGAGCGCGATGCGCCTCGTCCTCGGTCGTGAACCGGTAGAGCCCGACCACGGGGCCGAACGTCTCGGTCGAGCCGGCGAGCATGTCCTTGGTGACGCCTTCGAGGATCGTCGGCTCGTAGAACGCGGGTCCGAGGTCGGGCCGCGCCTTGTCCGCCGGTCAGCACCGTGGCGCCCTTCGCCTTGGCATCCTCGACGTGCGCCGCCACGCGGTCGCGGTGGTCGACCGACACGAGTGAGCCGATGTCGGGCCCGAAGTCGTACGTCGCGCCGATCTTCATCGCCTTGGTCGCCGCGACGAACTTGTCGCGGAACTCGTCGTAGATCGAGTCGTGGACGTACAGCCGCTCGATGTGCATGCAGATCTGGCCGGAGTTGCCGAACCCGCCGAACAACGCCGCATGCACGGCCTCGTCGACGTTGGCGTCCTCGAGGACCAGCATGGGGTTCTTGCCGCCGAGCTCCAGGCACGCGCCGATCAGGTGCTTGCCGGCGAGCTCGCCGATGATCCGCCCGGTGGCCGTCGAGCCGGTGAACATGACGTAGTCGGCGTTCTCCAGCATCGGCCCGCCGACGTCCGGTCCTTCGCCGCAGATGACCTGCACGAGACCCTTCGGCATGCCGGCCTGCTCCAGGAGTCGTACGCCCAGCAGGGGGGAGAGCGCGGTCTTGTTGTCGGGCTTGACCACGACACCGTTGCCGGCGATCAGCGCCGGGATCGTGTCGGAGATGCCGGTCGCGAACGGGAAGTTCCACGGCGCGATGATCGCGACGACGCCCTTGGGGCGGCGCACCTCGGTCGAGTGCGAGAGCACCGGCACCGGGCCGGCGTGCTTGCGGTCCTTGAGCACCGACGGCGCGCGCTTGATGTAGTGGCTGGCACCCATCGGCACGTCGCAGGACTCCTCGAACGCCATGCGCCGGTTCTTGCCGCTCTCGGCCTGGATGAGGTCGGTGATGAGGTACTGGTTCTCGAGCACGAGCGCGTGGAACTTCTTGAGCACCTTGAGTCGCTTGCGCAGCGACCAGGAGCCCCACACCTGCTGCGCCGCGCGGGCGTCGTCGAACGCCTGCGCGATGTCGCTCGGCGAGGACTGTGGCAGCTCGACCAGCAGGTCGCCGGTGTAGACCTCGGTCAGCTTCCAGGTGTTGCCCGTCGTGCCGGGGACGCGCTGGACGAGGCCGTCGAGGAACTCCGGCGTGAGGCTCGCGGGACGCGTCGCGGTCATCCGAGCACCAGCTCCGCTGCCTTGTCGCCGATCATGATCGATGGCGCATTGGTGTTGCCGCCGATGATCGACGGCATGATCGACGCGTCGGCGACCCGGAGGCCCTCGATGCCGCGCACGCGCAGGTCGGGCCCCACGACGGCTCGGTCGTCGACGCCCATCCGGCAGGTGCCGACACCGTGATAGACCGTGGTGGCCCGGTTGAGCACCTCGGACTTCATGGCCTCGGCGTCGATGGCCGCGCCGGGGTGCAGCTCGGAGGTGACATTGCCGCCGAACGCCGCCGACTTCATGATCTCGCGGATCATCTCGACGCCCTCGATCAGCACCTGGCGGTCGCCGGCCTCGGCGAGGTAGTTCATGTCGATCAGCGGCGCGGCGGTCGGATCGCTCGACGCGAGCCGCACGGTGCCGCGGCTGCGCGGATAGATCAGCGTCGACATCACGGTCAGCGCGCGCCGGCGGTCGACCTTGTGGCGTACCGGGGCGTCCTGGTTGGGCGACGGGTATGCCCAGGGCAGCACGTGGATCTGCAGGTCGGGCACGTCGGTGGCCAACGACGTACGCACGAATGCCGACGGTCTCGAAGACGGTGTTCTCCAGGAACGAGCCGCCGACCGGTGAGCTCCTTGAGCCAGCCCGCGGGCGAAGTAGGTCGGGATGCCGCGGTGCATCGCGTTCGGCATGATCCAGGTGGTCGGCACGAACAGGTGGTCGTGCAGGTTGTCGCCGACCGGCAGGTCGGCCTTGACCTCGATGCCGTGCTCGGCGAGGTGTGCGGCCGGCCCGACACCCGAGAGCATCAGGATCTGCGCCGACCCGAACACGCCGGCCGAGAGGATGACCTCCTTGCCGGCGCGGACCGTCCGGCGCTTGCCGCCCTTGTCGACGACCTCGACGCCGGTCGCGCGGCCGTTCTCGATCACGACCTTCTGGACGTGGACCTCGGGCTGCACCTGGAGGGTCGGCCAGCTCGGTGTTGGTGAGGTAGCCCCGCGACGACGAGAAGCGCTTGCCGCTGTGCGCGCTCTGCTGGAATCGGCTGACGCCCTCCTGCTCGGCGGCGTTGTAGTCCTTGAGGATCTTGACGCCCAGCGTGTCCGCGGTCGCCTGCTCGAACTGCAGCGAGGCCTCGGTCGGCTGGGTGTGCCGGGTGACCTTGATGGGCCCGCCCGCACCGCGGTAGTCGTCGGCGCCGTCCTCCCAGTCCTCGACCTTCTTGTACGTCTCGTTGACCGAGTCGGCGTCCCATCCGGTGTTGCCCTCGGCGGCCCAGGAGTCGTAGTTGGCGCGGTTGCCGCGCACCCAGAGCAGGCCGTTGATCGAGCTCGAGCCGCCCACGACCTTGCCGCGGGTCTGCGGGATGACGCGGTTGTTCATGTGCTTCTGCGGGGTCGTGTAGTAGCCCCAGTCGACCTTCTTCTTGATGTTGGGCTCGGCGTGCATCGGCCCGATCATGCCGGGCTTGGTGACGAGCATCGAGGTGTCCTTCTTGCCCGCCTCGAGCAGGATCACCGACGCCCCGGAGGCGGCCAGTCGTGACGCGGCGGCGGCTCCCGCGCTTCCGGCGCCGACGACGACGTAGTCGGCCTCGTCGCGCAGGGTGTCGTTCTTGGTCATGGCAGTCCTTCGGGTCAGATGCGTTCGATGATGGTGCCTGATGCCTGCGCCCCGCCAGCACACATCGAGATCAGGGCGGTGGTCGCGTCGCGGCGCTCGAGCTCGTGCAGGGCGGTGGTCAGCAGTCGGGTGCCGGTCGAGCCGACGGGGTGGCCGAGCGCGATGGCGCCGCCGTTGACGTTGATCTTGTCCTCGGGCACGGAGTGCACCTTGGCCCACGACATCACGACGCCGGCGAACGCCTCGTTGACCTCGCAGATGTCGATGTCAGCGATGGACATACCGGTGTCGGCGAGGAGCTTCTCGGTCGCCTGGACCGGTCCGTCGAGGTGGTAGTACGGGTCCGCGCCGACGAGGCAGGACGCGACGATCCGGGCCCGGGGCGTGAGGCCGAGGGACGCGGCGAGGTCGGAGTCCATCAGCAGCAGCGCCGACGCGCCGTCGGAGATCTGCGACGAGGTGCCGGCGGTGTGCGTGCCGTCAGGGAGCACGGGGTTGAGGGCGGCGAGCCGCTCGAGCGAGGTCTCGCGGATGCCCTGGTCGGTGTCGACCAGCTGGGTGTCGTCGGTGGGCTGGCCGTCCTCGCCGAGCACGGGGGCCTTGATCGCGAAGATCTCGCGGGCGAAGCGACCCTCGTCGCGCGCCGCCCGGGCCTTGTCCTGCGACCACAGGCCGAATGCGTCGACCTCGGCCCGGGAGAAGCCGCGGTCGCGGACGATGCGGTCGGCGCCCTCGAACTGGTTGGGCAGGTCGATCGACCAGTCGTCGGGCCGGGGAGAGCCCGTGCCGGGCGGGACGTTGGCGCCGAGCGGGACCCGGGACATCGACTCGACGCCGCAGGCGATGCCGGCCTTGATCAGGCCGGCGCCGATCATGGCGTGGACCAGGTGGGTGGCCTGCTGCGCCGACGAGCACTGCGCGTCGATCTCGGTGGAGGCGGTGGCGTTCGGGAGCCCGGCGTGCATCCAGGCGCGGCGCACCATGTTGTTGGACTGCTCGCCGGCCTGGGTCACGCAGCCGCCGATGACCTGCTCGATCACATCGGCGTCGATGCCGGCGCGGGAGATCACCTCGGCCTGGGTCATGCCGAGCAGCACGGCGGGGTGAAGACCGGCCAGCACGCCGTTCCTCTTGCCTTGAGGCGTGCGGACAGCGTCGACGATCACGGGGGTGCCCATGGGTCAAAACTAGAACACGTTCTCGTCTTGCACAAGGCTTTCGAAACTCCGGAAGTCGTGTCAGGATGAACTAGAACGTGTTACAGAAATCTAGGAGCCCATGTGACCACGACGCCCGCCGCCCCCGCCATTCCCGCTGGTTTCGACCCGACCGACCCCGACCTGTGTCAGGCCGGCGTGCCGCTCGACGAGTTCGCGGAGCTGCGGCGGACGGCGCCGGTCTGGTGGGTCGAGCAGGCTCCGGAGTCGCGCGCCGGCTTCAACGGCGAGGGCTTCTGGGCCATCAGCAAGCACGCCGACGTGTCCGCGGTGTCCAAGGACAGCAAGAACTTCTCCAGCCA
The DNA here is from genome assembly GCA_963761965.1 of uncultured Actinomycetota bacterium. Taxonomy (GTDB): domain Bacteria; phylum Actinomycetota; class Actinomycetes; order Propionibacteriales; family Nocardioidaceae; genus Aeromicrobium. The sequence goes on along the minus strand of CAVXIX010000022.1, from coordinate 121,290 downwards.
GGAGAACGGCGCGATCATCCGCTTCGCCCCGGACATGACCCGCGAGCAGGTCGAGCTGCAGGGCATCATGCTGATCAACCAGGATCCGCCGGACCACACCAAGATCCGCCAGATCATCAGCCGCGGCTTCACGCCGCGCTCGATCAACGCCCAGCACGACGTCCTCGTCCAGCGGGCCAACAACATCGTCGACGAGGCCATCGCCAAGGGCTCGGGCGACTTCGTCAACGAGGTCGCGTCCGAGCTGCCGCTGCAGGCGATCGCCGACCTGATGGGCGTACCGCAGGAGGATCGCGGCAAGCTCTTCGACTGGTCCAACACGATGATGTCGTTCGACGACCCCGACTTCGAGGGCAACCCGGACGAGGCCGCCGCCGAGATCCTCATGTACGCCATGGGGCTCGCCGAGGAGCGACGCAAGAACCCGCAGGACGACATCATCACCAAGCTCATCACCGCGGACGTCGACGGGCACGGACAGCTCGGCGAGGACGAGTTCGGCTACTTCGTGATCATGCTCGCGGTGGCCGGCAACGAGACCACCCGCAACGCGATCACCCACGGCATGAACGCGTTCTTCCAGTACCCCGACCAGTGGGAGCTGTGGAAGGCCGAGCGGCCGGCGACGATGGTCGACGAGGTCATCCGCTGGGCCACGCCGGTGACGGTCTTCCAGCGCACCGCGCTCAACGACGTGATGGTCGGCGACGTCGAGGTCAAGAAGGGCGAGCGCGTCGGCCTCTACTACGCCAGCGCCAACCACGACGAGGACGTCTTCACCGACCCCAACACGTTCGACATCACCCGCAGCCCCAACCCGCACCTCTCCTTCGGTGGGCACGGCGCGCACTACTGCATCGGCGCCAACCTGGCCCGGCTCGAGGTCGAGATCATGTTCAACACGCTCGCCGACCGGCTGCCCGACATCAAGCAGCTCGGCGAGGCCAAGCGCCTCCGCCACGGCTGGATCAACGGCATCAAGGAGCTCCCGGTCCAGTACGTCTGACCCCCCGCGAGTGGCGCAATGTGGTTGGTTTGGCGTTCCTGGAACCAACCACATACCCGCCACTCGCGGTCAGTGGTTCGGCTTGTCGGCTCCGACGACCCACATCGCGAAGAACTGGGAGCCGCCGCCGTACGCGTGACCGAGGGCCTTGCGGGCGCCGTCGACCTGGTGCTCGCCGGCCTCGCCCATGACCTGCAGCGCGGCCTCGCCGAAGCGCAGCATGCCGCTGGCGCCGATCGGGTTCGAGGACAGCACGCCGCCGCTCATGTTGACCGGGATGCGGCCGCCGATGCGCGGTCTCGCCGGCCTCGGTGAGCTTCCAGCCGTCGCCGGGCTCGGCGAAGCCGAGGTTCTCGAGCCACATCGGCTCGAACCACGAGAACGGCACGTAGATCTCGGCGCAGTCGATCTCGTCGATCGGCGACGAGATGCCGGCCTGCTTCCAGAGCGCGGCTGCGGCCTCGCGGCCGGCGTGCGGGTTGACCTGGTCGCGCTCGGCAGCCGTGGTCGGCTCGCTGCGCATCTGGGTGCCGTGGATCCAGGCCGGGTTCTTGATGTCGGACCGCTCGACGGCGGCCTCGGAGGCGATCACCAGGGCGCACGCGCCGTCGGAGGACGGGCACGTCTCGTCGTACCGGATCGGGTCCCACAGCATCTGCGACGCCATGACCGACTCGAACGTGGTGTCGGGGTTCTGCAGGTGGGCGTACTGGTTCTTGAGCGCGTTCTGCCGGTCCTTGGCGGCGACGATCGCGCCGATGTGGGTGGGTGCGCCGGACCGCCGGATGTACGACCGCACGTGGGGCGCGAAGTAGCCGCCCGCACCCGCGTGCACCGGCATGATGAACGGCACCGGGATCGACAGCGCCCACATCGCGTTGGACTCCGACTGCTTCTCGAAGGCGACCGTGAGCACGCGTTCGTGGATCCCGGCCTCGACGAGCGACGCCGCCACGATCGCGGTCGAGCCGCCGACCGAGCCGGCGGTGTGCACGCGCAGCAGTGGCTTGCCGGGCGCGCCCAGCGCCTCGGCGAGGTAGAGCTCGGGCATCATGACGCCCTCGAACAGGTCGGGCGCCTTGCCGATGACGATCGCGTCGATGTCGTCGAACGTCAGCTCGGCATCGGCCAGCGCGCGGTCGACCGCCTCGCGCAGGAGCCCGGCCATCGACACGTCGGCGCGCTTGGCCCGGTGGTGGGTCTGGCCGACGCCGATCACAGCGGCAAGCGTCGCTCATGCACGGGCCTCCATCGTCATCACGAGATTCTGTTGCAGGGCGGGCCCTGAGGTGGCGTGGGCGAGTGCGCGCTGGGAGTTGCCGGCCCACACCTGCCGGGCGGCTTCGCCGATCCGGTTGAGTCCCGGCGGTGAACATCGGGTTGGCGGTGAGCGCCCCGCCCGACGGGTTGATGCGTACGTCGTCGCCGAGTCCGAGAGCGTCCTTGAGGATGAGCTCCTGGTGCGAGAACGGCGCATGCAGCTCGGCCAGGTCGACGCCCGTCGACGCCGGCGGCGGCGCCGGCCGACGTCGTGCTCTCGGAGACCGTGAGGTCGCGGCTGTTGAGCGCGCCCGGCTCGATGCGGTGCTCGAAGCCGGTGATCCACGCCTTCTGACCGGGCAGGCGGTCGAACGCCGGGCGTGTCGGCGGCGGTGATGATCGATCGGCTGCGGCGCCGTCGGAGACCGGGGCGCAGTCCCAGCGGCGCAGCGGGTCGGCGTACATCGGCTGGGCCAGTACGTCCTCGACCGTCGTGGCGCCCTTGCGGATCGCGCTGCTCGTTGCCCGCGGCGTCGCTCATCGAGCGGGCGACGACGGCGGCCATCTGGGCCTCGTCGCACGCGCCGCTCTCGAGACCCGAGCGGGCCTGCATCGCAGCGACCGAGACGGCGTCGGCCCACAGCGGCGTGACGGTGTACGGGTCCATCTGCAGCGACATGACGCGACGGAGCTGGCCGGCGCTCGACTTGCCGAAGCCGTAGACGAGCGCGGTGTCGACCAGGCCGGTCTGGATCTTGACCCAGGCCTCGTACAGCGCCCAGGCAGCGTCCATCTCGACGTGCGACTCCATGACCGGCGGCAGCGCGCCGATCGCGTCGACCGCCGAGACGAACGAGAACGCCCGCCCGGCGAGGTAGTCGCTCGACCCCGAGCACCAGAAGTCGATGTCGGACTTGGTCCAACCGGTCTGCTCGCAGAGCTCCGGAAGATCGGCACGAGCAGCTCCACACACGTGGGGGAGCCGTCGAACTCCTTCATCTGTCGCTGGGCGAACCCAACGATCGCTACGTCCGGTCATCACAGGTGCACCTTGTATGTCTCGTAGTCGGCGTCCGGCTCACCGGTCGGCTCGAAGTGGCTGATGTTGGCGATCGTCGTGCCCCACTCGTCGCGTGGCTTCCAGACCGCCTTGACCCGCAGGCCCATGCGTACGTCCGCGGCGTCGATGCCGAGGATCAGGTGCAGGAAGGCGATGTCGGCGCCGTCGAGCAGGACGTAGGCCGACACGTACGGAATCGGGATCTGCTGGCCGGTGAACGGCACGTTGACGATGCAGAACGTGGTGACGGTGCCGTGGTCGGCGACCTCGACCTCGTCGGTGGTCGGCACGCCGTCGACGGGGCAGGCGCCGCGCGGCGGCACGTAGACCTTCTCGCACACCGGGCAGCGCTGGCCGATGAGCTTGCCGTCGGCCAGGCCGCGGAAGAACTTCGACTCCTCGGGCGAGGCGGCGTAGTCGTACGCGAGCTTGACCGGGGCGATGATGCCGGTGACCGGCCTCGCCCTCGGCGTCCGGGGACTGTCGCGGGTCCAGTCGCCCTCGGGCTCGAACCAGCGGATGTCGGTGATGGCGCCGACGGTCTCGTCGGCCCAGACGCGCGCGCACGCGCATGCCGGTCTGGATCTGGTCTGGCGCCTCGACGGCGACCGCATGCAGGAGCGGCCTGTCCGCGCCGTCGAGGACGATCTGGGCGAACGCGAACGGCCTGTCGAGCGGCTGGCCCGGGCACCGGCTCCGGCACCCAGGCCCAGCTCTGGACGACGCCGTCGTCGGCGACCGGGCCGCAGCTCGGTGATCGGGTCGAAGGTCACGCCGTCGTACTCCGGCGGGGGCACGGCGACGGTGCCGTCGGAGAGCACTCCGCCGAGGATCTGGCGCCGTTTGAGGCCGGTCATGAACTCCGAAAGGGTGGGGCCGAGCGACCGGGTGTAGTCGAACTCGACCTTCATGGGCGCGTGCAGGGTCCCGGTCTCAGTCATGCGACAAAGTGAAACATGTTCTAGTTTTGGCGGCAAGTGGGCTGCCGAGGGATCTACCTCAAAAGTAGAACGTGTTCTACAATCGCGACATGATCTCGTCGGACGCCATTGCGTGGAACGCACCCAACGACCCGCACCCCGCCCGCGCCGCATCGCAGCGCTCCTACTCCGCCGTCGCCAAGGGCGACCTCGACGAATGGCTCACGGTGTACGCCGAGGATGCCGTCATCGAGGACCCGGTCGGCCCGTCGATGTTCGACGCCGAGGGCAAGGGCCATCACGGCCACGACGGCATACGCGCGTTCTGGGATGCCGCGATCGCGCCGATCGACCGGTTCGAGTTCGAGATCGACGACTCGTTCGCCAACCCCGAGGGCAACACCTGCGCCAACATCGGCCGGATCAAGACGTCGTTCGCCGACGGCAGCCACACCACGACCGACCTGATCATGGTCTACGTCGTGAACGACGACGGCCGGGTCGCCTCGATGAAGGCCTACTGGGAGCCCGAGCGAACCATGGCGTCATTCACCAAGGGAGAAGTGGCATGACCGTGTTCGGTGAGAACATCCTGGAGGGCAAGGTCGCGTACGTCGCCGGCGGAACGCGCGGGCTTCAACCTCGCGATCGCCAAGCGGTATGCGTCGCAGGGCGCCAAGGTCGTCGTGATGAGCCGCGACGAGGAGCGCTGCGCCTCGGCCGCCAAGGAGATCCGCGAGGAGGGTGGCGAGGCGCTCGGGCTCCCCGCCGATGCTCGCGACTACGACCGCGTCGCCGAGACGATGAAGGAGACCGCCGAGACGTTCGGCGGCATCGACATCGTCGTCGCCGGCCAGGCCGGCAACTTCTACGCGCCGGCGCTGGGCATGTCGTCGTCCGCCTTCCAGTCCGTCGTCGACATCGACCTCATGGGCACGTTCAACCTCTACCGCGCGAGCTTCGAGCACCTGCGTACGCCCGGCGCTTCGCTGATCGCGATCACGGCGCCCGAGGCGGTCAAGCCGCTGGCGTTCCAGAGCCACGTCTGCGCGTCCAAGGCTGCGGTCAACATGCTGACCAAGTGCCTCGCGATCGAGTGGGGCCCCGCAGGCGTACGCGTCAACGGCATCAGCCCCGGCCCGATCGAGGACACCTGGGGCATGGACAACGTCATCGCGACGATGCCGGGGATCAAGGAGACCATCACGGCGTCGACGCCGCTGCGCCGCTGGGGCACGCACGCCGACATCGCCGACGCGGCGCTGTTCCTCGCCTCGGACGCGTCGTCGTACGTCACCGGCACGATCCTGGACGTCGACGGCGGCATCACGATCAACACCGTGGGCGCTTCGGAGCGCGACGCGATCAACTTCAAGGACGATCCACGGGTCAAGGGCCCGGGCAAGGGAGCACGCTAGACATGACACTCGATCCCGGCATCCACCGCGGCCCGCACTCGGGGGAGATGCTCCTCGACTCGCTCAAGCGGCATCGTGCGGCGCCCGTGCTCCAGCTCGGGGACCGGAGCATCACGGGCCAGGAGATGGCCGACCAGATGAGCCGCTACGTGCGCGCGCTCGAGGAGCTGGGCGCCGGCACCGGCGCAGCGGTCGGCCTGCTGGCGACCAACCGGCCCGAGGTGCTGTTCCTGATCGGCGCCGGTCAGACCCAGGGCTACCGGCGTACGGCGTTGCACCCGCTCGGCTCGCTCGACGACCATGCGTACGTGCTCGACGACGCAGGCGCGACAGCGCGCTGATCGTCGACAACGTGCCGATGTTCCTCGAGCGGGCCGAGGCGCTGAAGGACAAGGTCCCCTCGCTCAAGACCGTCATCACGATCGACGACCTCGCCGCCAAGGCCGCGACGTACGACGCCCAGCCGCTCGTCGCCAAGGAGCTGGCGCCCGACCACGTCGTCGGCATCACGTACACGGGCGGCACCACCGGTACGCCCAAGGGCGTCATCGGCACGGCCTCGAGCATCGCCGCGATGACGCAGGTGCAGCTGGCCGAGTGGGAGTGGCCGGAGACGCCGACGTTCCTGATCTGCACGCCGCTGTCGCACGCCGGCGCGGCGTTCTTCGCGCCGACCGTGGCCAAGGGTGGCCGGCTCGTCGTGCTGCCCGGCTTCGACCCGGCGAAGGTGCTGGAGACCATCGAGAAGGAGCGGATCACCGCGACGATGCTGGTCCCGAGCATGCTGTACGCCCTGATGGACCACCCGGACTCGCACACCCGTGACCTGTCGAGCCTGGAGACCGTCTACTACGGTGCCGCGCCGATCAACCCCACTCGGCTGGCGGAGGCGATCGACCGCTTCGGCAAGATCTTCGCCCAGTTCTTCGGCCAGTCCGAGTGCCCCATGGTGATCTCCTACCTCGCCAAGGCCGACCACACGCCCGAGCGCCTCGCCAGCTGCGGCCGCCCGAGTGCGTTCCTGCGCACGGCCCTGCTCGGCGAGGACGGCAAGCCGGTCGAGCCGGGGCAGCCGGGCGAGATCTGCGTCGCCGGGCCGGTGCTCGCAGCGCGGCTACCTCAACAAGCCCGCCGAGACCGCCGAGGCGTTCCACGACGGCTGGCTGCACACCGGCGACGTGGCCCGCGAGGACGAGGACGGCTTCTGGTTCATCGTCGATCGGGTCAAGGACATGATCGTCAGCGGTGGCTTCAACGTCTTCCCGCGCGAGGTCGAGGACGTCATCGCCGAGCACCCGGCGGTGTCGCAGGTCGGCGTGATCGGCACCCCGCACGAGAAGTTCGGCGAGGCCGTCACGGCGGTCGTCGTGCTCCGTGAGGACGCCAAGCGCGACGGGCGTTCGCTCAGCCAGATCAAGGCGGAGATCCAGGCGTCGGTCAAGGAGCGCAAGGGCTCGGTCCAGTCGCCCAAGGAGATCATCGTCGCGGACTCCCTGCCGCTGACCGCGCTGGGCAAGCCGGACAAGAAGGCGCTCAGGGCCCAGTTCTGGACCGGAGACCGCAGCGTCGGCTAGGGACTTCAGGCGTCCTGCGGTTGGCGCACGCGGACCCGCGCGCGTATCGGTCCTCCAGCAGTCATCGTGAACGGGATCGCGAGCGGGAAGTCGTCGTCGAGCGCCTCGATGCGTACGGCGCGGACGATGGTGGCGAGCCCGAGGGTCGCCTCGAGCATCGCGAAGTGGTCGCCGACGCACGAGCGCGGGCCGGCTCCGAAGGGCAGGTACTGCCAGCGGTCGCGGCCGTGGCTGCGTTCGGGACTGAACCGGTCCGGGTCGAAGCGCTCGACGTCGTCCCACAGTGCCGCATCGTGATGCAGCGCATAGGCGCCGACGACGACGTTGGTGCCTGCCGGGATCCGGAAGCCGTCGACGACCACCTCACGCATCGTGAGCCGGCCGATCGCCGGGGCGGGCGGGCACAGCCGCAGCGCCTCATGGAGGACCCGCACCGTGAACGGCAGCTGTGACACGTCCTCGATGGTCAGAGGCCGATCACCCAGCGTGCGGACCTCGGCGGCGACTCTGTCCTGCAGAGCCGGATCGCGGCCGAGCGCCCACAGGGTGTAGCTCAGGGTCGTCGCGGTGGTGTCGTGGCCCGCGATGATGAAGGCGATGAGATCGTCTCGGATCTCCGTCACGGGCGATCGGACGGCCGGTCTCCGGGTCGACGCTCTCCTGCATGAGCCGGATCAGCTCGGCATCCCGGGAGTGGGGCGCGTGGTCGATCGCCTCGTCGATGACGGTGTGGACAGCTTTGAGCGCCTGCCGGAATCGGCGTCGAGCCGGCGTCGGCAACCACAGAGGCGCGCGGACCGGTCGCACGGGCCGGTTGGTGTTCCACTTCAGCATCGTGAGGATCGGGGGACCGAGCTCATCGGCGCGTTCGCCGAGGTTCAGACCGAGCACCGATTGGCCGAGGACCTGCAACGTCATGCGTCGCATCGCGGCATCCAGGTCGACCGTGCCTGCTGCAGCCAGAGTCGGCCGCCGTCGACTCGGCTGCCTTGGCCATGTGCCCGGCGTACGTCCCGACCTGCTTCTTGGTGAAGACCGGCTGGACGGTCCGCCGACGGGGATTCCATCGCTGATGGGGCAGGTTGAACAAGTTGTCGCCGAACGTCCGGTTCTGGACGTGAACGATCATCTCCTTGTCGAACGCCCCGTCCGACGCAGCGAGCACGTCGTGGCTCCCTGCGGTGACGTGACGACCGCGAAGACCGGCGCGATCCGCCCTGGGCCGAATCGCACCATGGTGACCGGTCCGCCTGCGTCCCGGAACCTTCCCGGTCCCGACGTGGAACTCGCTGCGCCGCCTTCGAGCCGTTCCCGCAGCGGCATGGGTACATCGGGTGCGAGCGGGAAGCTGACACATCGGCGGTTGATTCGGGAGTGGTCATGCCGATCTCCTACGAGATGGGTGCTTCCCCCCGTCGACCCAATGTCGCACGATCACGACGAGGGGTACATAGCTCCTCTCGGCCAGTCGGTCGCGGCGGCTACCTGCCCTGGAAGTGCGGGGCGCGCCGCTCGGCGAACGCGCGAGGGCCTTCCTTGGCGTCCTCGGAGGCGAAGACCGCAGCACCCACGGCGGCGTCGTCCTTCCAGCAGTCGTCCTCGTGCTTGCCCTCGGAGTCGCGGATCGTCTTGAGCACGGCCTGCACCGCGAGCGGTCCGTTGGCGGCGATCATGTCGGCGATCTCGTGCGCCTTGGCCAGCGCCTCGCCGTCGGGTACGACGTGCCCGATGAGGCCGATCTCCTTGGCCTCGGGCGCCTTGATGTGCCGTCCGGTGAGGAGCAGGTCAGCGGCGACCGTGTAGGGGAGCTGGCGCGGCAGGCGTACGGCCGAGCCGCCCAGGGGATAGAGCCCCCACTTCGGCTCGGAGACGCCGAACCGCGCGGACTCGCCGGCGACGCGGATGTCGGTGGCCTGCAGGATCTCGGTGCCACCGGCGATCGCCGGGCCCTCGACGGCTGCGATGAGCGGCTTGGTCAGCCGGAAGCCCTTGAGCAGCGGCTTGATGATCGTCGGGTCGAACTCGCCGGACTCGAACTTGTCCGAGGGGGCCGAGGACGACATCGACTTGAGGTCGGCGCCGGCACAGAAGTAGCCGCCCGCACCCGTCAGGATCACGACCTTGACCTCGGGGTCGGAGTTGGTCCGGTCCCAGGCGTCGCTCATGATCGACATCATCTCGGCGGACAGCGCGTTGCGGGCGTCGGGACGGTTCATCGTGACGACCAGGGTGTTGCCTTGGAGCTCGACCAGGCAGTGGGGTGCAGTTGCAGCTTCGGATTTCTCGGGCATACCAAGAGCGTAGTCAAAAACGAGAACGTGTTCTAGTCTTGGGCTCATGCCATTGAACATCGCCGACTTGTTCGAGCACGCCGTTGACGCCGCACCCGAGAATCCCGCTGTCAAGGTTGGTGAGCGAACTGTCACGTTCGCCGAGCTGGAAACCGAGTCCAACAAGCTGGCGCACTACCTGCAGTCCCGCGGCGTGAAGCCGGGTGACCACGTCGCGGTCTACGCGAAGAACAGCATCGAGCATGTCGTCGCGGTTCTCGCGGTCGTCAAGATCCGTGCCGTCAACATCAACGTCAACTACCGCTACATCGAGGGCGAGCTCAACTACCTGTTCGAGAACGCCGACGTCGTGGCCCTGATCGTGGAGCGCACCGTACGCGCCGTTGGTGGCGCGGACCAAGCCGAACCACCCCAAGCTGCAGACCGTCGTCGTCGATGCCCGACCTGATCGAACCCGACGACCAGTCAGACATCACCGCATTCGACGGGGTCTTGTACGCCGACGCGATCGCCGACCAGTCCGCCGAGCGCGACTTCGCCGAGCGGAGCGGCGACGACCTGCACATCATCTACACCGGCGGCACCACCGGATTCCCGAAGGGCGTGATGTGGCGCCACGAGGACTTCTGGCGGACCCTCGGTGGCGGCATCGACTTCTACACGGGCGAGACGCTGGACGAGTACGACCAGTCGAAGCAGGCGGCGCAAGACGGCCGGATGGTGACCTTCCCGCTCAGCCCGCTGATGCACGGCGGCGCCCAGGCCGGTCTGCTGATGCACCTGTTCGCCGGTCACCTCACGATCCTGGAGCCGACGTTCGACCCGCAGCGCACGTGGGAGATCATCGACGAGAAGGCGTGATGCTGATCTTCATGACCGGCGACGCCATGGCGCGACCGCTGATCGAGGAGTTCGAGCGCAAGGCCGCCACCGACGCGCCCTACTCCGGTGCGAGCCTGTTCGCAGTGTCGAGCAGCGCGGCGATCTTCTGCCGGAGGTCAAGGAGCGCTGGATCGAGGCCCTCCCGAATCCCGTTCTACACCGACTCGTCGGGGCCAGCGAGACCGGCTTCCAGGGCACGGGCATGCAGGACAAGACGCACATCTCAGAGCCACGGCCCGGTCGTCGGTCTCGGCCCGAACACCGTGTTCTCGACGAGAACAACCACGTGCTCGACCTGGCCACCAACGTCGGCAAGATCGGCCGCCTCGGTCGTGGCGGGTCGGTGCCGGTCGGCTACTACAAGGACGAGAAGAAGTCCGCGGAGACCTTCCTGGTCGTGGACGGCATGCGGATCTCGGTTCCCGGCGACTTCGCCCGCATCGAGGAGGACGGCAAGGTCACCCTGCTCGGCCGTGGCTCCAACTGCGTGAACACCGGCGGCGAAAAGGTCTACCCCGAAGAGGTCGAGATGGCGATCAAGCGCCACCCAGCCGTCTATGACGCCCTGGTTGTCGGCATCCCGGACGAGAAGTTCGGCCAGGCCGTCGCGGCGTTGATCCAGCCGCGTGAGGGCGAGCCCCTCGAGCTCGAGGAGCTGCGGGACTATCTGCGCGAGTTCCTGTCCGGCTACAAGCTTCCACGGGCCATGACACTCGTTCCGAGAGATCCCGCGCAGTGCCACCGGCAAGGCCCACTACCCCCGTGCCAAGGAGCTCGTGCTCGAGGCCCTGCACTGCAGAAGGGGCCAACGCCTGATGCGCACTGAGCTTTGCGAGCGGTTCGGGATCGAGTACCCGATCTTCGCGTTCACCCCGTCCGAGCACGTAGCCGCAGCCGTCTCCCGGGCCGGCGGCCTGGGCGTCCTGGGCTGTGTCCGGTTCAACGAGGCCGACGAGCTGGATCGCACCCTCGACTGGCTCGACGACAACACGGACGGCAAGCCGTACGGCGTCGACGTCGTGATGCCGATGAAGGTGCCGACCGAGGGCAAGGCCGTCGACCTGCAAGGCGATGATCCCCGACGAGCACATCTCGTTCGTCGAGCGCACCCTGCAGCAGCTCGGCGTACCTCCGCTGCCAGAGGGTGAGGGCCGGGCCGGCGTGCTGGGCTGGTTGCACTCCGTGGCTCGCTCGCACGTCGACATCGCCTTGAGTGGGAAGCACCGACCGGTGCTGATCGCGAACGCGCTCGGCTCGCCACCCAAGGACATCATCGACCAGGCACACGAGGCCGGCGTGCAGGTCGCAGCTCTGGCCGGAGCGGCCAAGCACGCGATGTCGCACGTGGCCAACGGCGTCGACATCATCATCGCCCAGGGCTACGAGGCCGGCGGGCACACCGGTGAGATCGCCAGCATGGTGCTGACCCCGGAGATCGTGGACGCGGTCGGCCCCGACGTCGCCGTCCTCGGCGCGGGTGGCATCGGCCGTGGCCGGCAGGTCGCTGCGTCCTTGGCCCTCGGCGCTCAGGGGGTGTGGACCGGGTCGGTCTGGCTGACGACCGAGGAGTACCAGAACCTCAACACCAACGCCGGCATGACCGAGGCGTTCCTGCGGGCGTCCAGCGCCGACACCGTGCGTACGCGCATCTACACGGGCAAGCCGGCGCGGTTGCTCAAGACCAAGTGGACCGAGGCCTGGGACAACGAGGAAGCACCCTCGCCGCTGCCGATGCCGCTGCAGAACCTGCTCGTGGCCGACGCGCACAGCCGGATGAACTCGGCCGGCAACCCCGACGTCATCTCGATGCCGGTGGGCCAGATCGTGGGCTCGATGAACACGGTGCGGCCCGTCGCCGAGGTCATGGCCGACCTGATCGACGAGTACGAGCAGACGGTCAAACGCCTCTCGAGCCTCTAGCTCGTCGTCGGGCACGTGCCGCGCGACAAGGAGCGGTGTGCCAGGCGCAGCAATGCCCACCCGGCGATCGCCGAAGCCACCCCGAGGATCGCGCCGCCGAAGGCCCGGAACATGAGCCCGTTCTGTAGCTCGCCTTCGGTCCCGTAGGTCACCGAGCCCACGGCGTAGGCCGCGATGAACCCAGCAGCGGTCGTGGCGACCAGCGCCAACGCGAAGTATGGAAGGCGAGCAAGTGCCCACACCGCGAACAGAGACGTGCCAAGGGTGAACAGTGCGATGACGAGGTCTCCCTCGACGTCTCCGGAGCGCTCCAGCCAGATGAAGTACAGGGTCGAAGATGGCGATCGTCAGCACCCAGGTCGCGGCAGCCCAGCGGACCTGACAGGCGAGGCTGTGGGTCTGAGGCATGACCCATCAGACCACGCCCGCCTCCTAGGCGTACGCGGTGCCGCGCTCCTCGCGGGTCCAGGTCGCGTCGGTGATGCCGGCAGCGGTGAGCTCGCGGTGGAGCACCTTGTTCGTCGCCGTGCTGGGGAGCTCGTCGACGACCCGGACGTAGCGGGGCCGCGCCTTGGGCGACAGGTCGGGCTGCTCGTCGAGGAAGCGCTCGAGCTCGTCCGGGCCGAGGTCGCCCCGCAGGACCAGCGCCGCTGCGACCTGGTCGCCCGAACGCTCGTCAGGCACGGCGTAGACCGCGGCCTGGTCGATCGCGGGATGGCGCAGCAGGACCTGCTCGATCGGGGCGCAGGCGAGGTTCTCGCCGTCGACGCGCAGCCAGGCGGCCGTACGTCCGGCGAACCAGACCCAGCCGTCGCTGTCGCGGTAGGCGAGGTCGCCCGACCAGTACATGCCGCCGCGCATCCGCTCGGCCGTCGCCTCGTCGTCGTTGTAGTAGCCGGCGAACTGGCCCATGCCGGTCGTGTTGACCAGCTCGCCGACGCACTCGTCGAGGTTGACGACCCGCCCGCTCGCATCGAGCTCAGCGCGCGGACACTCCTGGCCCGTCTCGGGGTCGTGGATGGCGACACCATCGGCTGGCCAGCCCAGCGCGCCCGGCGGAGTGCCCGGAAGCTTGCTGACGATGACCGCGTTCTCGGTCGAGCCGAAGCCGTCGACCACTCGGCAGCCGAACCGCTCCCCGAACGCGCGGATGTCACGGTCGCCCGCCTCGTTGCCGAAGACGAGACGCAGCGTGTTGTCGGCGTCGTCGGGCCGTTCGGGCGTGGCCAGCACGTACGTCAGCGGCTTGCCGACGTATGACGCGTACGTCGCTCCGAATCGGCGTACGTCGGCCAGGAACTCCGAGGCCGAGAACTTCTCGCGCAGCGCGACGGTCGGCCCGTTGTAGAGGGCCGGCGCCCAGCCGGCCATGACCGCGTTGGAATGGAACAGCGGCATCGCGATGTAGTGCACGTCGTCGGCGGTGAGCCCGAGGCGCTCGGAGAGGTACTGGCCGGGATAGGTCACCTTCTCGTGGGTGATGCGTACGGCCTTGGGGCGGCCGCTCGTGCCCGACGTGAAGATCAGCATGAAGAGCGAGTCGTCTGCGGGCGTCGACGTCAGGTGCGGCCGCGGGCACGAGCGAGGTCGCTCCAGTCGCGATCCGTCGGTGTCGATCACCTGGATCCCGGCCAGGTCGAGCCCCTCGAGGATGTGGCTCTGGGTCGCGTCGGTGAGCAGCACCTGGACGTCGGCGCGATGCAGATCGGCCAGCAACGCCTCGCCGCGACGGGTGCTGTTGACCCCGACCGCGACGTGCCCGCCGAGGCCGGCGGCGGCCAGGCCGAGGAGCATCTCGGGGGTGTTGTCCATCAGCAGCCCGACATGAGGTGGGCGCTGCGGGTCGAGAAGGCGCGCGACGGCGGCGGCCCGGGTCGACGCGTCTGCGACGAGCTCGCGCCAGGTCCACGTACGGTCGCGGGTCAGCAGTGCCGGGGTGTCCTGCTCGGCTCGTGCGAGCAGCAGGTCCCGGATCGTCACGCGGGTTCGGCGGCGAGCAGCTTGCCGAGTCGCAGGGCTTGCTCGGTCGCCCCGCCGTACTCGAAGTCGTAGCGCGTCGCCGGCGGTGAAGTAGCGATGGGCCTCGCCGTCCATGTCGACGCCGACGCCGCCGTGGATGTGCACGGTCGTGTGGGCGATGCGGTGCCCGGCGTCGGACGCCCACAGCTTGGCCGTCGCGATCGCCTCCGCGGCAGGCAGGCCCTCAGCGAGTCGCCATGCGGCCTGCCACACCGTCAGAGCCAGGAAGCGCGTGTCGATGTAGCCGTCGGCCAGGCGCTGCGAGACGGCCTGGAACGTGCCGATCGGCCGGTCGAACTGCTCGCGGACCTTGGCGTACTCCGCGGTGAGGGTCAGTGCCCCCTCGGTCACGCCGAGCTGGACGGCGCAGCTGGCGACCGTGAGCAGGTCGACGCAGGCGCTGCGCCGCGGCCGCATCGCCGACGCGCCGGTCGGCGGCCACTCGTACGCCGGACAGCTCGATGAGCCCCACGGCGTCGCCGTCGCTCAGCATCTGCTCGCGGATCTGCATGCCCGGCGAGTCGGCGTCGACGAGGAAGACCCCGGTGCCGTCGGGAGCGCTCGCGGTGACCAGGAAGGCGCTCGCGGCGGTGGCGGCGTGGACGAGGTACTTGGTGCCGGTGAGCACGTACTCCGTGCCGTCCGGCGCGGCGGTGGTCGTCGGCGCTGTGGGGGCGTGCTCGTGCTCCTCGGCGATGGCGCAGCTCAGCACGCTGGCTGCGTACGCGGCCTGCTGCTGGTCGTCGGTGCCGTGTTCGGCAAGCAGCAGGCGAGCCACCGAGTCCGTGGCGAGCGGGGCGGGTGCGACCGTGCGGCCGACCTCGACGAGCACGCGGCACAGCTCGAGGAAGCCCAGCCCGGCACCGTCGTGCGACTCCGGTGTCGTGAGGCTCAGGAGGCCGGCATCGCCGAGCGCCCGCCACAGGACGGGGTCGAACCGGTTGCCGGCGGCTCTCGACCTCGGCCAGGCGTTCGGTCTTGGTGTGGTCCTTCAGGATCGTCGCGGCGAGCGCAGCGGCCTCTTCGGCCTCGGGCGGCAGTGTGAAGTCCATGTCGTGGTCCCTAACGCTTCGCTGCCGGCATGCCGAGCCCGACGTAGCCGATGATGTCTCGCTGGATCTCGTTCGTGCCGCCGCCGAACGTCATGACGAGTGACGAGCGGAAGTAGCGCTCGAGCCGCCCGGCGATGACGGCACCGGGCGAGTCGGCGGCGATGCCGGCAGCGGGGCCGACGATCTCCTTGAGGGCGCGGTAGACCTCGATCGCCAGCTCCGAGCCGTAGACCTTGATCGCCGACGCGTCAGCGGGGGAGAGGGTGTCGATCTCGGTGGCGAGCTTCCAGCCCATGAGCGTCAGGGCTTCGGTGCGGGCCTGCGCGCGACCGAGCAGGATCTGCACCCACTCCTGGTCGATCACGCGTATGCCGTTGGCGTTCTTGGTCTGCCGGGCCCAGTCGGTGACGAGCTCGATCGAGTGGACCAGCGGCGCGGACGAGGTCAGGGCCACCCGCTCGCGGTTGAGCTGGTTGGTGATCAGCGCCCAGCCGCCTCCGCGGCTCGCCGATCAGGTTGTCGGCCGGGACCCGGACGTTGTCGTAGTAGGTCGCGCTGGTGCCGACACCGGCGATCGTGTGCACCGGCGTGTAGGAGAAGCCCTTCGGCGTCGGCCGGGACCAGGATCATCGACAGGCCCTTGTGGCGGGGCAGGTCGGGATCGGTGCGGCACGCCATCCAGATCCAGTCGGCGTACTGGATCAGGGAGGTCCACATCTTCTGGCCGTTGATGACCCACTCGCCGGTGGACTCGTCGAGCTCGGCCTCGCGTGCGCAGCGAGGCCAGGTCGGTGCCCGAGCCCGGCTCGGAGTAGCCGATCGAGAAGTGCAGCTCGCCTTGCACGATCCGGGGAGGAAGTACTCCTTCTGCTCCTGCGGTGCCGTAGCGCATGATCGTCGGGCCGACGGTGTTGAGCGTCAGGTACGGAATCGGCACCCCGGCGACCGCGGCGACGTTGGTGAAGATCAGCTCGTCGACCATCGAGCGGTTCTGCCCGCCCCACTCCTCTGGCCAGCCCATGCCCAGCCAGCCGTCGGTGCCGAGCTGCCGGATGACGTCCTTGTAGACGGTGACGTCGCCGAACTCCCCGGAGGACGCGGCGAGCGCCGCACGGCGCTCGGGGGTGACGAGCTCGGAAAAGTAGCCTTGGAGCTCATCACGAAGGCGAAGCTGGTCCGGTGTCAGGGCGACGTACATGTGGTAAAACTATAACGTGTTCTCGTTTTGGTCCACTGGGGACCGCAATCGGAGGCAATCGTGAGTGAGACCCGCGTTCTTGACACCGGCTCCGTGCCGGAGCGATTCGCCCGGGGCTGGCACTGTCTTGGCCTCGAGCGTGAGTTCACCGACGGCAAGCCGCATTCCGTGCAGGCCTTCGGCGGCAAGCTCGTGGTCTGGAGCGACGCCCAAGGAGAGCTGCACGTCCTCGACGGCTACTGCCGGCACATGGGCGGCGACCTGACGCAGGGCACCGTCAAGGGCGACGAGATCGCCTGCCCGTTCCACGACTGGCGCTGGGGCGGCGACGGCAAGTGCAAGGCGATTCCGTACGCCAAGCGCGTTCCGCTGCGCGCCCGGACCCAGCGCTACGAGAGCGTGGTCCGCAACGGCCAGCTGCTGATCTGGCACGACCCCGAGGGCAGCCCCGCCGACATGGAGGCGCTGCCGCCCGTGCTCGAGGGTGTCGGCACCGACAAGTACACCGACTGGACCTGGGACGTCATCGAGGTCGACAACGCCCACTGCCGCGAGATCATCGACAACGTCGTCGACATGGCGCACTTCTTCTACATCCACTTCGCGTTCCCCACGAACTTCCGCAACGTCTTCGAGGGCGACAAGGCCACCCAGTTCATGGAGTCGACCGGCCGCCCGGACATGAAGGCCGAGGGCTACGGCGACGAGGACCTGGTCCTCAAGTCGGAGGCGACCTACTTCGGGCCGTCCTACATGATCAACTGGCTCGACACCGACTACAAGGGCTTCCTGACCAAGGTCATCTTGATCAACTGCCACATCCCGACGGGCCCCAACTCGTTCAACCTGCAGTTCGGCCTGTGCGTCGAGAAGCCCGAGGGCGTCGACGATGCGACCGCGAACTACATCGGCAAGAAGTACGTCGAGAGTTCGCCGTCGGGCTTCCTGCAGGACGTCGCGATCTGGCAGAACAAGGCACCCGTGCAGAACCCGTTGCTCTGCGAGGAGGACGGCCCGGTCTACCAGCTGCGCCGTTGGTACGAGCAGTTCTACGTCGACAAGGCCGACGTCGAGACCGAGATGGTCGAGCGGTTCGAGTTCGAGGTCGACACCACCAAGGCCAACGAGAACTGGCACGCGGAGGTCGCGGCGAACCTCGCACGCAAGGAGGCCGAAGACCGTCAGGCCGAGACGGCGGACGCCTGATGGCGTACATCGTCCCGTCCGGGCTGAGACGCTCGAGGACCGGGCGCTCTACACCCGCGGCAGCCTGGTCGGACTGCCCTGCCTGCGACTGCCAGGCGCGCGTCATGGTGCGCAAGAACAGCGAGCACCACACCTCGATCCAGTGGACCCAGGAGGCCGTCGACGACCTGCGCGACGTTCGCCGAGCCTCGACCAGCAGGAGGGCGGCCGCCCGGTCCACTCGGGCTGCCCGCGGCTGGTCGCATCGATCGAGCAGGCCGTGCGCGAGGGCGTGGTCTCGGTCGGCACGGAGTCGACCCGGTCGGATCGACCGGGAGCTGCAGCCATGACTGACCCGTCCTTCGAGCTGGAGGTGCTCGACGTCATCGAGGAGACCGGCGACGCGCGCTCGGTGGTCCTCGACCCCGGCGAGCACCGCGAGCACTTCGCGTACACGCCGGGCCAGTTCCTCACGGTCGCCGTGCCGAGCGATCGCACCGGGCCTGGTGGCGCGCAGCTACTCCCTCTCCTCGACGCCGGTCGACGAGGACGGCCCGCTGACCATCACGGTCAAGCGCACGGTCGACGGCTATGCCTCCGGGCTGGATCTGCTCGGAGCTCCGCCCGGGCGACCGGCTCCGGGTGCTCCCGCCGAGTGGCATCTTCACGCCCAAGAACCTCGACGCCGACCTGCTGCTGTTCGCCGGCGGCAGCGGCATCACCCCGGTCATGTCGATCATCCGTACGTCCTTGGCCCGCGGGTCGGGACGCATCGTCCTCTTCTACGCCAACCGCGACGAGCGCTCGGTGATCTTCCACGCCGCGCTCGCCGAGCTCGCGGCCGAGCACCCCGACCGCCTGCAGGTCGTGCACTGGCTCGAGTCGGTGCAGGGCCTGCCGAGCCAGGCGCAGCTGCGCGCGTTCGCCGCCCAGTACGTCGAGTGGGACGCCTTCGTGTGTGGACCGGCCCCGTTCATGGCGGCGACCGTGGCCGCGCTCAAGGAGCTCGAGTTCCCGCGCGACCGGCGCCACCAGGAGAAGTTCGTCTCCCTGGGCGGCAACCCGTTCGAGACCGCCGCCGAGCGGGAGCCCGGCGCGGAGGACGAACGGGGACACAGATCAGGGGCCACCGCCGTCGATCGGCCAGGTGCACCTGCAGGTCGAGCTCGACGGCGTCGACTACGAGTACACCGACTGGCGGCCCGGCACGACGCTCCTGGAGCACCTCGAGAGCAAGGGCGTGAAGGCGCCCTACTCCTGCCGCGAAGGCGAGTGCTCCGCATGCGCGATACGCCTGCTCGAGGGTGACGTGACGATGCGCGCCAACGACGTGCTCGACGACGAGGACCTCGCGGACGGCATACGCCTGGGGTGCCAGAGCGAGCCGGCGTCCGAGAAGGTCCGGGTGACGTACTCGTGACGACCGCGCAGTCCAAGAACCTCGAGATCCCGGCCGAGGTGCGATCCGATGACGTGTCGTCGTGGTCCGACGAGGTCGACGTCGTGGTCATCGGCGCCGGCATGGCCGGGACCGCTGCGGCGATCGAGGCGGCTGAGGCGGGTGCCCGGGTGCTGGTGCTCGACCGCGGGGGTCCGGCTGTCGGCCACCAGCGCGATGGCGGGCGGCCACTTCTATCTTGGCGGCGGTACGCCCTGCCAGCAGGTCAGCGGCTACGAGGACACCCCGGCCGAGATGGCGAAGTACCTCATGGCGGTCTCACCCGACTGTGATCCCGAGAAGATCCGCCTCTACAGCGAAGGCAGTGTCGAGCACTTCCACTGGCTGGAGTCACTCGGCTTCGAGTTCGAGCGGACGTTCTTCCCGCACAAGTCCGTCATGGCGCCGGGCACCGAAGGCGTGATGTTCACCGGCAACGAGAAGGTGTGGCCGTTTCACGAGGTCGCCGTTCCGGCGCCTCGTGGGCATCAGCCACCCGTGGTGGGCGACTCCGGCGGCGGTGCGCTCGTGCTCGACCTGGCCTTGAAGAAGCTCGAGGAGCTCGGCGTCGAGGTCCGCTTCGAGACCGGTGCCACGGCGCTCGTCACCGAGGGCGCCGGCGTCGTCGGGGTGGCCTGGAAACGCTTCGGCGAGACCGGCGCCGTCCGTGCCGGTGCCGTGGTCATCGCCGCCGGCGGCTTCGTGATGAACCCCGACATGGTGCACGAGTTCGCCCCGCCGCTCGAAGCCTTGATCGCCAAGGGCATGGCCCTCGGCAACACGTACGACGACGGCCTCGGCATCCGGCTGGGTGAGTCGGTCGGCGGCGTTGCCGAGCACATGGACGGCGCGTTCCTGACCGCGCCGTTCTATCCGCCCGGCGACCTGGTCAAGGGGATCTGCGTCAACAACCTCGGTGAGCGCTTCGTCGCCGAGGACTCCTATCACTCCCGGACGTCGGCCTTCGTGTTCGACCAGCCGGAGCAGAAGGCGTGGCTGATCCTGGACTCGGTGCACATGGCCGAGCCGGCATACGGCCTGCAGCCGCTCGTGGACGGGTGGGAGACCGTCGCCGAGATGGAGGCGGGGCTCGGCGTGCCGCAGGGCTCGCTGGCCCGCACCCTCGACGACTACAACGCGGCAGCGCGCGAGGGTCACGACCCGGCCTTCCACAAGGCGGCGGAGTACATCGCGCCCCTCGACGCCCCGCCCTATGGCGCGTACGACCTGACGCCGGGGCAGGCCTTCTACTCCGGGTTCACGTGCGGCGGCCTGCGGGTCGACCCGGACGCCCGGGTGCTGCGCGAGGACCGCACCGCCGTCGCCGGCTTGTATGCCGCGGGGGCCTGCGCGTCCAACATCGCGGTCGACGGACGGGGCTACGCATCGGGCACTCAGCTCGGCGAAGCGTCGTTCTTCGGCCGGCGCGCTGGACGCCATGCCGCCACCGTGAGTTCGAAAAACGTAACGCAGGTCACACAGGGTCGTTACTCTTCAGAAGTCGCGCCGGCCGCAGGAATGACAAGCGTTACCCCTTCTGGGTCCCGTCACAGCGGAGTCGATGGACACCAGGAGGAGACATGGGCCTGAGCCTTGCAGCGGTCGTGCGCGGCCCGGGCGAGGTTGCCGCCATGACCTGGGACGTCGCCAAGCTGACGTTCACGACCCGCTTCCAGACCCGCGAGTTCGTGGAGCAGGCCTGGTTCGTCGCGCGGGTGACGATGCTGCCCACCATCCTCGTGTCGATCCCGTTCGGTGCGGTCATCGCGCTCCAGGTCGGCAACCTCACGGGGCAGCTCGGCGCCCAGTCGTTCGCGGGTGCCACCGCCGTGCTCGCCACCGTCAGGGAGGCCGCGCCGATCGCGGCCGCGCTGATCATCGCGGGCGCAGCGGGCTCTGCCATCTGTGCCGACATGGGTGCGCGCAAGATGCGCGAGGAGATCGACGCCATGGAAACCCTGGGCATCGACCCGATCCAGCGTCTGGTCGTGCCCCGTGCGGTCGCAACCCTGGTCGTGTCGGTGCTGATGATCTCGATCGTGATTGCCGCCGGGATCGCCGGAGGCTACTACTTCACCGTCATCGTGCAGGGCGGCTCGGCCGGAGCGTTCCTCGCCTCGTTCACGTCCCTGGCCACCCTGACCGACCTCTATGTCGCGTTCATCAAGGCGGCCATCTTCGGCTTCATGGCGGCCATCGTCGGTGCCTACAAGGGGCTCAGCGCCGCCGGCGGACCTGCTGGCGTCGGTCGCGCGGTCAACGAGTCGGTCATCCTCGCGTTCATGCTGCTGTTCATGGTCAACTCGATCATCACGGCGCTGTACTTCCAGCTCGTCCCCCAGGCAGGCCTGTGATGAGTGTCCTCACCGAGCTCGGCTCGTCGGCCGTCAAGTACCAGCGCACGCTGCTGGAAACCATGGGCGACATGCTGCTGTTCATCGCCAAGTCCCTGGCGTCGATCCCCCATGCGCTGCGCAGCTACCGCAAGGAGATCGCCAAGACCCTGGCCGAGGTCGTCTTCGGCGTCGGGGCGCTCTCGGTCATCGCCGGCACGGTCGGGGTGATCGCCTTCCTCGCCTTCTTCGCCGGCACGGAGGTCGGGCTGCAGGGCTACGCGTCGCTGAGCCAGATCGGGGTCGCGAAGTTCACCGCATTCATCTCGGCCTACTTCAACACCCGTGAAGTGGCGCCGCTGGTGTCCTCGATCGCGCTGGCGGCCACGGTCGGCTGCGGCTACACCGCACGCCTCGGCTCGATGCGGATCTCCGAGGAGATCGACGCCCTCGAGGTCATGGGCGTGCCCTCGCTGCCGTTCCTCGTGACGACCCGCATGATCGCCGGGTTCGTCGCGGTGATCCCGCTCTACACCGTGGCGCTGCTGGCGTCCTACCTCTCGCCACGGCTGATCACCGTCATGATCTACGGGGAGTCGGCCGGCACGTACGACCACTACTTCCTGCAGTTCCTGCCGCCCATCGACATCCTGTGGTCGTTCGCCAAGCTGATCATCCTCGCGGTCCTGATCATCCTGATCCACTGCTACTACGGCTACACGGCAACCGGTGGGCCCGCAGGTGTCGGCCTGGCTGTGGGGCGGTCGATCCGCGCGTCGATCGTGACGGTCGTCGTCGTCAACTTCTTCCTCAGCTTCGCCATCTGGGGATCGACCACCACAGTCCGGATCACGGGGTAGCGCTGGTGTACGCCAACATCATTCACGACTCCCCGGCCGAGCATCGTCGCCTGTGGTTTGCCGGCATCGCCAACCTCGTCGTCATCTCGCTCATGATCTGGTTCTGCATCGCCCTCTACGACAAGAAGTTCACCAACAGCACCGACGTCACGGTGATGGCCGATCGCGCGGGCCTGCAGCTCGCCCGCTTCGGTGACGTACGCATGCACGGTGCCCTGGTGGGCTACGTCAAGAAGATCGAGAGTGACGGCCAGAAGGCCGAGATCACGCTGTCGCTGCGCCCCGACTCGGCACGTACGATCCCGCGCGACGTCAGCGTGCAGATCCTCCCGACGACGCTCTTCGGCCAGAACTACCTCGAGCTGGTCCCGCCCAAGGGCGGCGCGTCGGCGGCAAACCTTCGCGACGGCTCGGTCATCCCCGCCAAGCGGGTCACGACCAACGTCGACCTGCAGGCGATCCTCGCCAACCTCTTCCCGCTCCTGCGTTCCGTACGTCCCGCCGACCTCAACTCGACGCTGTACGCGATCGCCCACGCGCTGCAGGGCAAGGGCGACCAGCTCGGCGACACGTTCGAGACGCTGGACGACTACCTCAGCCGGATCAACGTCGAGCTGCCGACGCTGCGCTCGGACCTCGAGCTGCTCTCGCAGGTGTCGAAGACCTACGAGCTGGCCGCGCCCGACATCATCCGGCTGCTGCGCAACGCCACGGTGACCGCCCGCACCCTCACCGACAAGCAGGGCTCCCTCGACCGGGCGCTCGGCAGCCTCACCGGACTGGCGCGCACCACCCGCGTCACGCTGTCGGAGAACGAGAAGCAGCTGATCGCCCAGACGCGCTCGGGCCGGCCGCTGCTGGCCCTGCTCGACACCTACTCACCTGAGCTGCCGTGCGTCCTCGTCGGGCTCGACCGGCAGATCCCCAACGCCAAGAACGTCTTCAACGACGGCATCATCCACCAGACGCTCGAGCTCGGAGCGCCCCAGCGGACGGCCTACACGGCCGCGGACGCGCCGGAGTTCGGCGAGGTCGGGCACGGGCCGTGGTGCCTCGGCCTGCCGGACGACTATGACAAGCCGGCGCCGTTCCAGCCGCTGAAGGACGGGTCCGACAAGGACGATCCGGACGGGGGCATCAAGTGACCACCC
Source organism: uncultured Actinomycetota bacterium (assembly GCA_963761965.1). Classification (GTDB taxonomy): domain Bacteria; phylum Actinomycetota; class Actinomycetes; order Propionibacteriales; family Nocardioidaceae; genus Aeromicrobium. The sequence continues at coordinate 97,723 of CAVXIX010000022.1, read as the reverse complement.
CAGAAAACCGTTCGCTCCGTTCGGTGCGTCCGGCGTACCCCCAGTCACGCTCACGCTTTCCCGGGGACCCCGGATGAACGCCCGGGACACCGCGTTCGCCGTTGCCGCGATCAAGCTGACCATCTTCACGGTGGTCTCGGTCATCGTGACGGGCATGCTCGTCATCATCATGGGCGGCTTCGGGCTCGGCTCCCAGACGGAGTACAAGGCGGTGTTCAGCAACGCCTCAGAGCTGACTGCGGGTGACGACGTGCGGATCGCCGGCGTGATCGTCGGCAAGGTCGAGGACGTCAAGATCTACCACCGCGACCAGGCGATGGTGACGTTCAAGGTCAAGGACGAGGTCCCGCTGACCCAGGACTCGCGCGCGAGCATCAGGTTCCTCAACCTGATCGGCGATCGCTACATGTCGTTGTCGGAGGGCAAGGAGGGTGCGCCGCGGCTACGCCCCGGGGCGACGCTCCCGTTGGACCGCACCACACCGGCGCTCAACCTGACCGCACTGTTCCAGGGTTTCCAGCCGCTGTTCGCGGCACTGCGCCCCGCAGACGTCAACAAGCTGTCGCTCAACCTCATCCAGGTGCTCCAGGGAGAGGGCGGCACGGTGCAGGAGCTGCTCTCCAACACGGCATCGCTGACCAACACCCTGGCCGACCGCGACCAGCTCATCGGCGACGTGATCACCAACCTGAGCACGCTGATGCAGACGGTCGACGACCACCACCAGCAGCTCGACGAGCTGATCGCCAGCATGAAGTCGTGGTTCGGCGACCTGGCCAAGGACCGCAAGGTCATCGGGTCGTCGCTGACCAACATCTCGGCGGTCACCAAGGCGGTTGCCGACCTGCTGACCGAGGGCCGGCCGCTGCTCAAGGAGGACGTCGCCCAGCTGCGGCGGTTGTTCACGATCCTGGCCAAGCCCGAGAACAAGCAGTACCTGGACATGACGCTCGACAAGCTTCCGTCGATGCTCGCCAAGCAGACCCGCATCGGTGTCTACGGCTCTTGGTACAACTACTACCTCTGCGAGTTCCACGGCGGCGTGGTGCTGCCGAGCGTCCTGATGGACACGCTGCCGGCCGAGGTGCAGAAGCAGATGTCGGACTTCACGCTCTACAGCCAAGCCAAGAGGTGTCAGTGATGGCACGTCGAAGTGACTCCCAGATCCTCCAGATGGGCATCATCTCCCTGGCGCTGTTGCTGCTCGTGATGGTGGGCTCGTTCAACCTGCAGAAGCTGCCGTGGCTGCGGGGCACGACCTATCACGCCGAGCTCAAGCGACGCGAGCGGTCTGCGCACCGGCAGCGAGGTGCAGGTCGCCGGCATCCGCGTCGGCCGGGTCAACAAGCTGCGGATCGGGCCGGAGAAGGTCATCGCCGACTTCGACGTCTCGGGCGCGACGCTGGGCCGCTCGACGCGGGCCAGTGTCGAGGTCAAGAGCCTGCTGGGCGAGAAGTTCCTCAACATCAAGCCCGAGGGCGGCGGCGAGATGCCCGGCCGGCGCGACGATCCCGATCAAGCGCACCGACGTCACGTTCGACATCGTCGGCACGCTCGGCGAGCTGACCACGCAGACCGAGCAGACCGACAAGGCGAACCTCACCAAGGCGCTGGACTCGTTGGCCGAGGTCGTCGACTCCGCCGCCCCCGAGGTGCGGTCGAGCTTCACCGGGCTGTCCCGCCTCTCGACGACGATCGCGTCGCGCGACGAGGAGATCGAGCAGCTGCTGCGGCGTTCGAGCAACGTCACCAAGCTGCTCGACGAGCGCAAGGGCGACCTCGTCACGCTCATGAAGCAGGCCAACCTGATCTTCCAGGAGCTGCAGCAGCGCAAGCAGACGATCCACGAGCTGCTGGTCAACGCCAACCGGCTGGCGGTCGAGCTCGAGGGCGTGGTCGAGGACAACCGCAAGCAGCTGCGCCCGACCCTCGACAAGCTCGAGGACGTGCTGACGTTCCTGCACGCGCGGGAGAACCAGATCGAGACGCTCATCCACAACTACGGGCCCTACGTCAGCATCCTCGGCAACATCGTCGGCAGCGGGCCGTGGTTCGACGCCTACGTGCCCAACATGACCGGTGTGTTCCTCGGCGAGTTCTCGACCACCAAGCCCGGGGGTGGCGGATGAGAGCCTGGAGCCGCAGAACCCAATGGATCGCGGCGGCGATCCCCATCACGCTGCTGTTGCTGACGATCGTGGTCTACCCGCGCGACGGGTCGCGCACGGTCACGGCGCACTTCGACCGCGCGGTCGCGGTCTACCCCGGAACCCACCTCAGGGTCATGGGCGTGCGGGTCGGCGAGGTCACGGCGGTCGTGCCCGAAGGCAACAGCGTCCGCGTCGAGATGACGTACGACAAGGAGTACAAGCTGCCGGCCGACGCCAAGGCCGCGGTCGTGACGCCGACGCTGGTGGCCGACCGCTACGTCCAGGTGTTCCCGGCGTACTCCAAGGGTGCCGGCGATGCCGGACCACGGCGACATCCCGCTCAGCCGGACCCAGACGCCGATCGAGCTCGACCGGATGTTCAAGTCGCTCGACGAGCTCGCGGTGACCCTCGGCCCCAAGGCCGGCTCGACCAGCGGCGCGCTCGACAACCTGCTCACGGCGGGCGCCAAGGCGCTCGACGGCAACGGCGAGCTCGGGTCCAAGACGATCCGCAACCTCTCGCACGCCGCTGGAGGTGTTCGCCGACAACCGCGGCCCGCTGTTCGAGAACGTCCGCTCGCTCGCCGAGATCACCGACACGCTGGCAGCCAACGACGCCACCGATGGAGGCATTCCTCCAGGACCTGTCGTCGGTCTCCGGGCAGTTCGCCGGCGAGCGCGACGAGCTCCGCGCGGTCGTGGCCTCGCTGGCCAAGGTGCTCGGCACGGTCAAGGGCTTCGTGCACGAGAATCGCGAGACGCTCGGCAAGGACCTCGAGCTGCTGAGCAGCCTGCTCGAGCGGGTGGACAACCAGAAGGACGCGCTCGGGCTCGTCGTCCAGAAGGGCTCGCTGGCCATGAGCAACCTCGCCCTGGCCTTCGAGGCCGGCACCGGCACGTACGGCTCCCGCGTGCAGGTCGCGCCCGGCCTCCAGTTCCGCCCCGACCAGTTCCTGTGCCAGACGCTGGTCAACATCGGCACGCCCGAGGCGGTCTGCACGATGCTCACGAGCCTCCTGCAGCCGCTGCTGCCCGCGACCTCCGGCGCGGCGGCCAGCCTGCCCACGACGGCGGACCTCCCGACCGAGCCGGCAGCCGGCGAGAAGTCGCCGGCGGCTGGCACGCAGAGCGGCCTGCCCGCGCTGCTCGACCTGCTCGGGGGTGGCTCATGACGTCGTTCCGGCTCCGGGTGATCCTCGGACTCGCCGTGGCGCTCCTCGCTGAGCGGCTGCGGCTTCAACGGCATCTATGACGTGCCGCTTCCCGGCAACAAGGTCAACGAGGACAACGGCTTCGAGGTCAGCGCCGACTTCGCCGACGCCCTCAACGTCGTCCCACGCTCCTCGGTCATGGTCGGTGACGTTCCGGTGGGACAGGTCGAGTCCGTCACGCATGGTCGGCTGGCACGCCCGGGTCAAGATGCTGATCCGCAAGGACGTCATGCTGCCCGGCCAACGCGGAGGCGCAGATCCGCCAGACGAGCCTGCTCGGCGAGAAGTTCATCGCGCTTGCGCCGCCGCCGTCGAGCCCGGATGGCACCTCCACGAGCACCGGGCGGCTCGGCCCGCACGACGTCATCCCGATGTCTCGCACGGGCCGCAATCCCGAGGTCGAAGAGGTCCTCGGAGCGCTGTCGTTCGTGCTGACCGGTGGTGGTGTCGGGCAGATCCAGACCATCACCCACGAGCTCAACGAGATGATGGACGGCCGTACGGGCAAGATCCGCGACGTCCTGGGGCAGGTCAACACCCTGGTCAGCACGCTGAACTCCCAGAAGGGTGACATCGTCCAGGCGATGGAGTCGATCAACGGGCTCAGCCAGACGCTCGTGGCGGAGAAGGACACGATCGGCGCCGCGCTCGATGCGGCCGGTCCCGCGATCACGGTGCTGCGCGACCAGCACACGCAGCTGGTCAAGATGCTCTCGGAGCTGGACAAGCTCGGCAGCGTCGGCACCCGTGTGGTCAACGAGACCAAGGACGACCTGATCGCCGAGCTGCGCCACCTCGAGCCCGTGCTCCGCAAGCTCTCCGACACCGGCGACTCACTCGTGCCGGGTCTGGTCTCGGCCGCCAGCTATCCGTTCCCGATGGACGCGGCAGACGCCATCAAGGGTGACTTCGCCAACGTCGTGTTCAGCATGCAGTTCAAGCTGACGCCGATCAGCGAGGGTGGACTGTTGCCGACGACCCTCGACGACATCGTCACGCTGTGCCGCGCGACGCCGGCCGCGCCGATCTGCTCGCCGCTCGGAGACGGAGTGGCTCAGCTCTGCGCGGTGCTGCAGCACCTTGCCGCTGTGCACCGACGCGAACGCCGACCAGAACGTCGCCGACGCACTCGCCCGCGCCCAGACGGGACAGGACCCCAAGGGCGCGACAGACCCGAGTGCCCCGGGCCAGACACCTCGAACCGGGTTCGGGCGGCGGCGGATCGGATGGGGCGCTGGTCGAACTCATCGGCGGCCTCCTGGGCGGAGGATCATCATGAGACGCGGCATCAAGATCAGGCTCATCGCCTTCGCGATCCTGAGCTCGCTGGGCATGGTCTACATCGGCGCCTCCTATCTCGGCTTCGTGGACCAGGCTCTCGGGCGGGGCTACACGGTCCACGTGGTGCTGCCCGAGTCCGGCGGCCTCTACGAGGGGAGCGAGGTCACCTACCGCGGGGTCAAGATCGGCAAGGTGGCGAACATGGACGTCAGAGGTGACGGCCTTCGCGTCGACGTGGCGCTCGAGGAGGGCTCCCGCGTGCCGGCCGACTCGCCTGTGTACGTCCACAACCTGAGCGTCGTGGGCGAGCAGTACATCTCGTTCGAGCCCGGCTCCAGGAAGGGACCCATCCTGCGAGACGGCGACACGGTTCACGGCACCAAGGACAGCCTCCCTCTCGGCGAGGATGTGCTCCTTCAGGACCTCGACCGATTCGTCTCGAGCCTGGACTCCGGCGAGCTCAACACCGTGGTGACCGAGCTCGGCACGATGTTCAAGGACAACGCCAACCCGCTCCGTTCGATGGTCGACAGCACGCAGGCGTTCGTCGAGGCTGCGGCGTCCAACGAGTCGGCGACGATCGACCTGCTCAACAATGCCAAGACAGTGCTCCGGACCCAGCAGGACAACTCCACCAACATCAGGTCGTTCGCCAACGACCTCGCGGACGTGACCGGCACGCTTGCCGACTCCGACGCTGACCTGCGCCGCGTGCTCGATCGGGCCACCCCGGCGGCCAACGAGCTGACGAGCCTGATGACGAGTCTTCGCAAGACCCTGCCGCCGCTGTTGCTCCACGTGGTCAACGTGTCGGAGGTCCTCGACGCCCGGCTCCCCGCCCTCGAGCAGCTGCTCGTGACCTTCCCGCGACTGATCTCGGCCGGTCCGTCAGCGCTCACCCCCGGTGACCAGAAGTTCGGTCGCGTCCACCTCAATCTCAACCAGGATCCGCCGGCCTGCATGGACGGGTACCTCCCGCCGGGCCAGTGGCGACCCACCTCAGAGGAGAGCTTCGTGCCCTACTTCCCGGCCGAGTGCGAATCCGGCGCTCCGGTCAACATGCGCGGCATGAAGTACGCTCCGGAGCCCATCGATTGGAAGAGCCAGCTTGCCGGGGGAGACGAGTGAGACAGCTGAACCGCACGACCGTGACGAATGCCGTACTTGCCGTGATCCTCGTGGCGCTCTGCGGATGGCTGGCGCTCTTCGCCATACGAGGCAGCGAGGCCGCACCCGGCAGCACGCCGACGGAGGAGCTGGCCCAGCGATACTCCGACATCAGCCGGGCGGCCCGCTCGGAGACCATGGCGTTCCTCGAGATCGACCACGCCCGGATGGATGAGCTGACCGACCGGGTGCTCGCCGGCTCGACCGGCACGTTCAAGAAGCAGTACAAGGCGTCCCTGAAGTCGTTGAAGGAGACCGCGGTGAGCCAGGAGTCGATCTCCAAGGGGCATGTCGACGAGGTGGGCGTCAGCGAGGTCGACCGCCGTTCCGCGACGGTCTTCGTCTCCGCGGGAAGCAAGGTGCAGAACAAGGGCACCAAGGGCAAGGTCGAGGACCGGTCCTGGCGCATCAAGCTGACCATGGCCAAGGAGGACGGCCACTGGCTGGTCTCCCAGCTCGAGTTCGTGGGCTGACCGATGGCGAAGCTGAAGCGCGACGAACGCGTCTGCCCCTATTGCGCGGAGACCATCAAGGCCGCCGCGACCCGTTGCCGGTTCTGTCACTCGGACGTGACACCGGTGGCCGCGCCCGCGGCCCAACCGGCGACCGACGTGAAGCCCAAGGCGAAGCCAGTCCCTCGCGCCGAGCGGGAACTGACCGTCGAGGAGCCAGCGGACCCCGTCGAGGCGACGGACTCGGACCCGGACACCGGGACCGAGGACGGACCGGCGCCCGGTCGGACGCCGCTCTACAAGAACCTGACCCTGGTGCTGGCCGTGCTCATCGCCCTCGCGGCCGCCGGGGTCGGCACGTTGTGGTGGCGCGCCGAGCATGGCACCGCGACCGCTGCCCCCAATGGCACGCTCGTCGCGGAGGACGCCCGCACCGAGGTCCTCGTCTCGGCGGCGGACCTGGCCCAGCGCACGCTGTCGTACGACTACAAGTCGCTGGCGAACGACATGGAGGTCGCGCGCGCCCGCATGACGCCGGGCTTCCGCAAGCAGTACGACGCCACGATGGCGCAGGTCCGGGCCAACACGACCAAGAACAAGATCGTGCTCCAGGCGGTCGCCGTGTCCTCCGCGATCATCAGCGCGACCGAGCACAAGGCCAAGGTGCTGGTGTTCCTCAACCAGACGACGACGGCCGGCACCGGCAAGAAGGCGAAGCAGCAGCTGAGCCGCAACAGCCTCGTCATCAATCTGACCAGGGGCGACGGCGACTGGGCCATATCCAAACTGACATCGCTGGGCTAGACTAGAACACGTTCTAGTTATGGGTGTTCCCAAGGCGAGGAGGCATCGCTGATGGCGAGGGTTGAGGTCGACTTCGACGTATGTGAGTCGAATGCGCTGTGCGAGGCATTCGCACCGGACGTGTTCTTCGTGGATGACGACGACGAGCTGCAGATCGAGGACCCGACGGTCACGGACGAGAACCGCCCCCGCGTGTCGCAGGCCGTCGCTTCGTGTCCCAAGTCGGCCCTGCGCATCGTGGATGATGCATGACCCGGACATCCCTTGACGGACGGGTGGCCGTCGTCACGGGTGCCGGCGCCGGCCTCGGCCGCGCCGAGGCGCTCGCCGTCGCGCGTGCCGGTGCGCGCGTCGTGGTCAACGACCTGCCCGGCGCAGCCGACGAGACCGCGGCGGAGATCAAGGCGCTGGGCGCTGAGGTGGCTGTCGCGGCAGGCGATGTGGGCGAGCGGTCCACCGCTGACCTGATCATGCAGACCGCCCTCGAGAGCTTCGGCTCCTTGGACATCGTGGTCAACAATGCGGGGGTCACGCGCGACCGGATGCTGTTCAACATGTCCGACGACGAGTTCGACCTCGTCGTACGCATCCACCTGCGCGGCCACTTCCTGCTGTCCCGCAACGCGGCCGCGCACTGGAGGCAGGTGGCGAAGGAGACCGGCGCTCCGGTCGACGCCAGCGTCATCAACACGGCCTCCGAGGCATTCCTCACCGGGTCGCCCGGTCAGGCCAACTACGCAGCGGCGAAGGCGGGGATCACCGCGCTGACGCTGTCGACGGCCCGCGGGCTGTCCCGCATCGGCGTACGCGCGAACGCCATCTGCCCTCGGGCCCGCACCGCCATGACCGCCGACGTCTTCGGCGCCGACGAGTCAGGCAGCGCCGTCGATCCCTACAGCGCAGAACACGTGGCACCGCTCGTCGCCTACCTCGCTTCGCCTGCCGCGGAGCGCATCACCGGCCAGGTCTTCGTCGTCTACGGCGGGATGGTGGCGCTCATGGCCGCACCCGTCGTCGAGCAGCGCTTCGACACCGAAGGCGATCTCTGGTCGACCGACGAGCTCGACCGCTCGCTCGGCGGCTTCTTCGCCGATCGGGACCCCGAGGTCTCGTTCGCGGCGGACTCGGTCCTCTCGCTCTAGCCCACCCTCACCCGCACACCTTCACGGAGGAGATCGATGTCCCGTCTCAAGGACAAGCACGTCATCGTCACCGGCGCCGCCCAAGGGCAGGGCGCGGCCATCGCGCGTGCCTTCGTGGGCGAGGGCGCCCGAGTCGTCGTCGCCGACCTGTTGGACGACGTCGGCACGGCGCTCGCCGAGGAGCTCGGCGACGCGGCCTACTTCAGTCATCACGACGTGAGCGATCCGGCGTCGTGGGACCGGGTCGTCGCCGAGGCCGAGGAGCGCTTCGCGGCACCGGTCAACGTCCTCGTCAACAATGCCGGTGTCCTGCGGTTCGGCGAGGTCGACACGATGCCGCTCGACGACCTCGACCTGCTGATCAACGTCAACATGCGTGGTTGCTTCTATGGCATGCGTGCCGTCGCTCCGGCGATGAAGCAGCACCGGCAGGGCTCGATCATCAACTGCTCCTCGGTCGAAGGGCTCGCGGGCATGTCGTCCTTGACGGCGTACACCGGCACGAAGTTCGCGATCCGCGGCATGAGCAAGGCGGCGGCCGTCGAGCTCGGCGCCTACGGCGTCCGGGTCAACTCGGTGCACCCGGGGATGATCGACACGGCGATGACCCGCGATGTCGGCGGCGACGCTGCGATGCAGTGGGGAGCGACGCGGGTTCCGTTGGAGCGCGTAGGCACGCCTGAGGACGTCGCTCCGCTGTACGTCTACCTTGCGAGCGACGAGAGCGGCTACACGACCGGCGGCGAGTTCGCGGTCGACGGCGGCGTGACCGCGACGCACTCCTTCTATCCCGGCAACAGCGGCCAAGGTGCCGTTTCATGAGATGACCGCAACCCCAGAGCCAAGCCGAGTCGGCGACACCTTGCCCAAGGGTGATAGAACTTCATTACCAGTCAGTAACCGGAGGCGGCACTTGCGCATCGCGATCTTGTCCTACCGCAGCAAGCCGCACTGCGGCGGTCAGGGCGTCTACGTACGCCACCTCAGCCGGGAGCTGGTGGCCCTCGGTCATACCGTCGAGGTGTTCTCCGGCCAGCCCTATCCGGAGCTCGACGAGGGCGTCACGCTGACCAAGGTTCCGTCGCTCGACCTCTATCGCGAGCCGGATCCCTTCCGCACGCCGAGGCCCAAGGAGTTCCGCGACCTCATCGACGTCGAAGAGGTCCTGACGATGTGGACGGCGGGCTTCCCCGAGCCCAAGACCTTCAGCAAGCGCGTGGCCAGGCTGTTCAAGGCTCGCCAGGGCGACTTCGACATCGTCCACGACAACCAGACGCTCGGCCGCGGCATGCTCGACATCGCCGAGCAGGGTTTCCCGATGATCACCACGATCCATCACCCGATCACGTTCGACCGCCGCATCGACATCGCCAACGCTCCGACGATGCGCAAGAAGCTCAGCCTGCGTCGCTGGTACGGCTTCCTGCGCATGCAGAAGCAGGTCGCCCGGCAGCTCCCCAAGATCCTCACGGTCTCCGAGTCGAGTCGGCGCGACATCGTGACGGACTTCGGGGTCGACCCGTCGCGCCTCGAGGTCATCACGCTCGGTGTCGACGACGTGTTCGTCCCGCCGACGGCTCCGCGAGTTCCCGGCCGCATCGTGGCGATGGCCAGCGCGGATGCCCCGATGAAGGGCATCGCCACCCTGCTCGAGGCCTTCGCCAAGCTGCGCACCGAGCGCGACGTCGAGCTGGTGCTGGTGACCAAGCCCGGCGAGCGCACCGTTCGACTCATCGACGAGCTGGGCATCACCGACGCCGTGCAGTTCGTCAACGGCATCAGTGAGTCCGCGCTCGTCGACGTGATGGGCTCGGCCGAGGTCGCCTGCGTGCCGTCGCTGTACGAAGGATTCTCGCTGCCGACTGCCGAGCTCATGGCCTGCGCCACCCCGCTGGTCGTCAGCCGGGCCGGCGCGATCCCTGAGGTCGTCGGCGATGACGGCACCTGCGCCACCTTGGTGACGCCCGGCGACGTCGGCGAGCTCGAGGCCGCCATCATCGAGCTGCTCGACGACCCGGAGCGCCGCGAGGAGATGGGCCGAGCCGCGCGGGCGCGGGCGCTCGACAAGTTCAGCTGGCGCGCGGTCGCGAGCTCCACTGCAGACGCATACCAAGAAGTCATCGCCGCCAGCGCGGCGCAGCAACCCGAGGAGAATCGTGCTGACGATTGATTTCGACCGGCTCGGGCTGCGGCCCGGTGACCGCGTCATCGACATGGGCTGTGGTGCCGGACGCCACGCGTTCGAGATGTACCGCCGTGGTGCGGACGTCATCGCGTTCGACCAGGACGCCGACGAGCTGGCCGGCGTGCTGGAGCTGTTCGGTGCGATGAAGGAGGCCGGGGAGGTCCCCGAGGGCGCCTCCGCGGACATCAAGGAGGGCGACGCCCTGGCGCTGCCCTTCGCCGACGGCGAGTTCGACCGCGTGGTCGCCTCTGAGGTCCTCGAGCACATCCCGGCCGACATCCAGGCCATCACTGAGCTCGTACGGGTCCTGCGCCCAGGCGGCACGATGGCCGTCACGGTGCCCCGCTGGCTTCCCGAGGTGGTGTGCTGGAAGCTGTCCGACGACTACCACAACACGCCGGGCGGTCACATCCGCATCTACTCCGACAAGGAGCTGATCGGCAAGCTGCAGAACGCCGGCATGGTCTTCGACGGCATCGACTACGCGCATGCGCTGCACTCGCCGTACTGGTGGCTCAAGTGCGCCGTCGGCGTCAAGAACGACGACAACCCGCTCGTGAAGGCCTATCACCAGGTGCTCGTCTGGGACATCATGAAGACCCGTGGCTACAGCACGGTGACGCGCCTCGCGGAGAAGGCTCTCAACCCGCTGATCGGCAAGAGCATGGTGCTCTACCTGCGCAAGCCGACGGTGCCAGTCGAAGACCGCACTGCTTCGTGACGGCCAGCATGTTGTCGCCAGATCAGGTCGCTGAGACCGCGGCCAGCATCGCTGCGATGCAGGAACCCGACGGCGCGATCCCTTGGACGACCGGTGAGCACACCGACGCATGGAACCACGTCGAGGGCGCGATGGCGCTCGTCGTGGGCGGCCAGCTCGACGCAGCCGCCGCGGCGTACGACTGGTGTGCGCGCACCCAGCGCCCCGACGGCTCGTGGCCCATGAAGCTCGTCGCCGGTCAGGTCGAGGACGCCAGCACCGAGTCCAACATGGCGGCCTACATCGCGGTGGGCGTGCTGCACCACTGGGTCATCCGGCGCGACCAGGCGTTCCTCGAGCGCATGTGGCCCGTCGTGCGGCGCGCGCTGGACCTGGTCGTCGACCTGCAGCTCCCGTTCGGTGGCATTGCCTGGTCGCGCGAGTGGGATGCCGACGGCCCGGCCACGATCAACCGCGAGGCTCTGCTCGCGGGCAGCTCGAGCATCTACCAGGCGCTGCGGTGCGGCGTCGCGCTCGCAGACCTGCTGCGCGAGCCGCAGCCGGAGTGGGAGCTCGCCGGCGGCCGCCTCGGGCACGCCCTCCGCGAGCACCGCGACCAGTTTCTCGACAAGTCGACATTTTCGATGGACTGGTACTACCCGGTGCTCGGCGGCGCCGTACGCGGGTCCGCCGCCGATGCGATGCTGGCGTCGCAGTGGGACACGTTCGTGGTCGATGGGCTCGGGATCCGCTGCGTCAGCACCAACCCTTGGGTCACGGGTGCCGAGACGTGCGAGCTGGCGATGGCCCTGAAGGCCATCGGAGACGATCGTGCGGAGCAGCTGTTCGCGGACATGCAGCACCTGCGCGGCGACCGAGGGGCGTACTGGACCGGGCTCGTCTTCCCCGAGAACGTCAACTGGCCGGCCGAGCACACGACCTACACCGCGGCCGCGATGATCCTCGCCTGGGACGTGCTGACCGGCACGACCCCGGGCGCGGGCGTGATGACCGGGCACGGCATCGGCGTGGACTTCGACGAGATCACGCTGGAGTGCGACTGCCCGTCATCCGACCGGTTCGCCGGCGTCTCCCCGGGTACGCACTAGCGCCCGCATCGATCCGACGGTCTCCTGCGGCTCGAAGCAGCCGGAGTCGACGGCTCGCTGCCAGACGTGGAACGGTGCCTGGCCGCCGTCCTCGGGCCGCTCGAAGACGTCGTGGATCACCAACGTGCCACCGGCCATGAGCCAGTGGGCGAATCCCGAGTAGTCGTTCTGGGCGTGCACCTCGGCGTGACCGCCGTCGATGAACAGCAGGCTGACCGGGGTGCGCCACCACGTCGCCACGCTGGTCGAGCGGCCGATCACGGCTGTCACCTGGTCCTCCAGGCCCGCCAGGGCCACGGTCCTCCTGAACACCGGGAGGGTGTCCATCCGACCCAGCTCGTCGTCGACGAGCGACGCGTCGTGGTGCTCCCAGCCGGCCTGGTTCTCCTCGGAGCCACGGTGATGGTCGATCGTCAGCACGGTCCCGCCGACCTCGCGCGCCGCCGCACCGAGGTAGATCGCGGACTTGCCGCAGTACGTACCGATCTCCAACGCCGGACCATGGGGGAGTCGCTCGCGCGCGAGCCTGTGCAGGAAGTCACCCTCCTGCTCCGGCATGAAGCCCTTGGCCGCGAGGGCGTGGGTGAGCAGGTCTGCTGGCATCTCGGGATTCACGAAGGACAGTCTGCCGGTTGGCGAGGGGACGCGGGTGGGATGCCCAGGTCACCTCAGTCGAAGACCAGGACGGGCTTGATCACGTCGCCCGTACGCATGTCGGCGATGGCGTGGTTGATGTCGTCGAACGCGTAGTTCGTGACGATCCTGTCCAACGGAAGGGTGCTGTCGCGATACATCTGTGCCAGCAGCGGGATGAACTCGCGCGGAACCGAGTCTCCCTCGATCGACCCGGTGATCGAGCGGCCGCCGGACATCAGTGCGGCTCCGGGCACCACGAGGTCGGGCATCCCCAGGCCGACCAGCACGAGGTGGCCGGTCCTGGCCAGTGATCCGAACGCCTGGCCGATGACGTCGGCACGACCGGTGGTGTCGAGGGCATGCGTGGCACCACCACCTGTGTGGTCCATGACCTCGGCGACCAGATCGGCCGAAGGGGCGAGCGTCAGCGTCGCGCCGAGCGCCTTGGCGACCTCTCGTCGCGAGGCCAGCGGGTCCACGGCCACGACGGTTGTCGCTCCGGATGCCACGGCCGCCATGAGGCCCGCCATGCCGACACCGCCCAAACCCATGATCAGGACGCTCGAGCCGGTGGCCGGGCGAAGGATGTTGAGCATCGAGCCCGCGCCGGTCTGGATGCCGCAGCCCAGCGGCGCGATCGTGGCGAGGTCCAGGTCAGGGGGAACGACGATGGCGTTGGCAGGTGACGCAATCGCGTGGGTGGCGAAGCTGGACTGTCCGAAGAATCCCCCACGCACGGGTCGCCCTTCCTGCGTGTGCGCGGTGTCGTCTGTCGTCGTGAGGCCGCCGGAGTTGAGCGCAGCGAAGTGCACGCAGTACGCAGGCGTGTCCCGCGTGCAGGAGTCGCATCGTCCGCACGACGCGAAGGTCAGGATGACGTGGTCACCGACGGACATACCGGTGACGCCCGCCCCGATCTCCTCGACGACACCAGCACCCTCGTGGCCCAGGACGACGGGTGTCGCGCCGTTGCCCGCCGATGACTTGATGGCGAGATCTGTGTGGCAGACCCCGACGGCCGCAATCTTGACCAGCACCTCACCCGCGCGGGGCTCGCGAAGCTCGACCTCCTCGACCGTGAAGTCGTCATCGGCGTCGCGTACCAACGCTGCACGGATCCTCATGGTTCGTGGGGCTCGAATCCCAGCGCAGCAAGTCGTTCGTGGACATCTCGCGATGCGGTGGCCAGCTCGGCCCGCGCCGCCTCGACGGCCTCAGGTGTCGACGTGATGATCCGACTGGTTGCGGTGGGTGCGGACTGCGATGAGGTGATGACGCGCTGGTGGCTGAACGTGTCGAAACCGGACTTGCCGTGATAGGCCCCCATCCCGCTCATCCCGACTCCGCCGAACGGCAGGTCCCGCGACGCGGAGTAGTGGAGTGGGGAGACCGAGTTGCGGGTGATGCCACCGCTCTTGGTGTGTGTCCGGAACGTCCTGAAGTCGTCGGTCTCGCCGCCAAGCCAGTAGGCCGCCAAGGGGGCGGGTCGACGGGCGACGTGCTCGATGACCTGCGCGATGTCGTCGTAGGGGAGCACCGTCAGGACAGGGCCGAAGACCTCCTCGGTGGCGATGAGCATGTCGTCCGTGACGCCGGTCAGGAGGTGCGGCGCGATGCGCCGGCTCGCCCGATCCGGCAGGCTTGCCGCCTCGTCATCAGCGACACCGAGCACCGCTCGCGCGCCCTTCCCGAGGGCATCGTCGATCAGGCCGAGGATCCGGTCGAAGTTCTGGTCGTTGATGATCGTCGTCACGGCTTCGTGGTGGAGGTAGCCCGGCAGCGTCTCGAGCCAGAACTGCCGGGCCAGCTGCACGAATGTCTCGAGCTTGGCCGACGGCACGAAGACGTAGTCGGGGCAGAGGCAGATCTGTCCGCCATTGCTGAGTCGCGCTGCCGCCACGGCCTGCGCGGCCTCGCTGATGTCGGCGTCGTGCGCGACGACCACGGGATTCTTGCCGCCGAGCTCGAGAGTGACCGGTGTGAGGTTCGCGCTCGCCGCCGCCTGGATGAGCCGGCCGACCGCCGGGGAACCTGTGAACAGCAGGTGGTCGAACGGCAGGCCCGAGAAGCGGGCGGCCACGTCGGGACCACCCTCGACCACGGTCACTTCGTCAGGCGAGAAGTATCGGGCGATGGCGCGCGCGAACACCTCGCCGGAACGTGGCGCGTAGTCGGAGTACTTGATCATGACCCGGTTGCCCGCCGCCAGCGCTTCGGCCGTCGGCTGCACCACCAGCGACAGCGGGAAGTTCCATGGTCCGATCACTCCGACGACGCCGAGCGGCTGGCTGTCGACCACGGTGGGCAGCTGGGCATCGGCAACCACGACGGGCTCCATCCACTGCTCGAGGTGTTCCCGCGCATGGGTGATGGGGCCGATGACGCCGGCGATGTTGGTCAGGTTGAACAGCTCGGGCCGGTGCCCGTAGTCCTGGTCGTGGGCCTCGGCGAGCTCCTCGGCGACGCCCAGCACGGCGGCGAGCAACCGGTCGAGCCGGTTGCGGCGCACCTCAGCGCTGGGTGCGCCTTCCTTGCGGAACGCTGCCCTCTGGGCTTCGAGGATCGACGGCAGCTCGTCGAGCGTGGCGGAGGCGGCCTGGAGGGCGGTCACGCTGGTGCTCCTTCGACAGAAACAAACTGAACTCACTTTACTTTAGATGGTGTTCTCGGTACCGTCCAGCCTTGTGACGGGACATCGCACATGGTCGACGAACACCGCGATCGTGGGTCTGGGAATGACGCCGATGGGCAAGATCTACGGGCGTACGACTGCGGACTTCGCGGCCGAGGCGATCGCCCTCGCCCTCGATGACGCCGGGCTGGAGAAGTCGGACATCGACGGCCTCCTGCTCAACGGCAACGGCAATCTCGACATGGATCCACGCCTGCAGTGGGCCTTGGGCTTCGAGGACCTGTCACTGATGAGCTCGATGCGCGCATACGGCTCGAGCGTCGGCTCGATGGTGCAGTACGCGAGCCTCGCCCTCGAGGCCGGCCTGGTCAACTACGTCGTGCTCGTCTATGGCGACACGCCCTTGAAGCCGGCCGTGGGTGCGGGCGCGGCATATGCCGCCCGCGGTGTGTGGGACGGCATGAACGTCCTCAAGGCGGCGTACGGCGAGTTCGGTGGCAACGTGCCGTACGCGCTCGCCGCGCGTCGCCACATGGACCTCTTCGGGACGACCAGCGAGCAGCTCGGCGCCATCGCCGTCGCGCAGCGGGAGTGGGCTCTGATGAACCCCCAGGCGCAGATGACGAAGCCGATGACGCTGGATGATCACCAGGCGTCTCGCCTGGTGGCCGAGCCGTTCCACCTGTTCGACTGCTGCCTGGTGTCCAACGGCGCGATAGCGGTGATCATGACGACGGCGGAACGCGCGAAGGACCTGCGGCAGCCGCCGGTCCACCTCAAGGCCGCCACGCAGGCCGCGCCGGGCGACAACCAGTCGGCCGGCCGCGAACCGGGGATCGTCACCGGCGCCAAGCAGGCCGGCGAGCAGGCCTTCGCACTCGCCGGGATCACGCGCGACGACGTGGACATCCTCCAGCTGTACGACTGCTACACGTACACGGTCCTGGTCACGCTCGAGGACTACGGCTTCTGCGCAAAGGGTGAGGGTGGCGCGTTCGTCGAGGACGGGAAGCTCGGGCCCGGCGGGTCATTGCCGACGAACACCGGCGGCGGACAGCTCTCCGGCTACTACATGTGGGGATTCACTCCGCTGTCCGAAACCGTCATGCAGGTCCGGGGTCAGGCCGGGGCGCGGCAGGTCGCCAAGAACGACATCGTGCTGTCCAGCGGGAACGGTGGCGTGCTCAACTTCCACTCGACGACCATCTGGAGCAAGCATGCCGGCTGATGCGACAGGGTTGGACCTGGCGTACGACGAGTCCAGTGCGCCGTTCTTCGAGGGCGCCGCACGGGGGGATCTCGTCCTGCAGCGCTGCCAGTCCTGCGAGAAGTGGATGTGGCCGGTCAAGTACCGCTGCATCCATTGCTTCGCTCCCGACGTCGAGTGGCGACCAGCCAGCGGTCGCGCCACGCTCTACAGCCTCTCGGTCGTCCGGCAGCAGTATCCGGGCTTCCCCAGCTCGTACGTGATCGCCACCGTCGAGACCGACGAGGGGGTCAGGTTCAACACCTCCCTCGTCGGCGAGGACGTGGAGACCACGGCCATCGGATCCACCCTCGTCGCGGTGTTCGATGCCGACGAAAAGCCCTTCACGTTGCCCAGATTCCGGAGGACCTCATGACCTTCAGCTTCATCACGTACGAGAAGCGGGATCGCGTTGCGGTCGTGACGCTCAACCGCCCCGAGGCCATGAACGCCTTGCATCTCGAGGCGCATCTCGAGCTCAAGGAGGCGTGGGAGGACTTTCGCGACGATCCCGATCTCTGGGTGGCAATTCTCACCGGGGCCGGCGACCGGGCGTTCTGCGCCGGCAACGACCTGAAGGTGACCGCGGATCGCACCGCGACGGGTGGCGACGTCCAGGGCGAGGAGAGACCGCCGTTCGGCCGGATCACCCGTGACTTCGACTGCCCCAAGCCCATCATCGCGGCGGTCAACGGCGTGGCTGCCGGCGGCGGTCTCGAGCTCATTCTGGCGTGCGACATCGTCATCGCGGCCGAGCATGCGCGTATGGGTCTGCCAGAGCCGAAGGTGGGTCTCTTCGCCGGCGCGGGCGGCGCTCACCGGCTCGCGCGGCAGATCCCGCTGAAGCTGGCGATGGGCATGCTTTTGACCGGTGACCTGATCGGGGCAGGCGAGGCGTACCGGATCGGACTCGTCAACGAGGTGGTCGAGGGCGGCGAGCTGATGGCCACCGCTCACGCCTGGGCCGACAAGATCACCCGGTGCTCGCCGCTCTCGGTGCAGCTGACGAAGGAGGCGGTGTTCGATGCGCAGTTCGCCAGCATCGATGACGCCTTCCGCATGGACAACGATCGGCGCGACCGGCTGCTCTCGTCGCACGACTTCGTCGAGGGACCCCGCGCGTTCGTGGAGAAGAGGGCGCCTCAGTGGACGGGACGTTGAGCAACGAACGCCGCCCGGCGCGATCGCTCCTTGCGCCCCGGAACGTGGTCATCGTCGGGGCCTCCGAGCGCTCGGCCTGGTCCGCAGGATCCTTTGCCAACTTCGAGCGCCTGGGGTTCGAGGGCACGGTCCACCTCGTCAACCGGAACGGTGGTGTCGTCCACGGACAGAAGGCGCACACGTCCTGCATCGACATCGGGGAGCCGGTGGACCTTGCCCTGCTGCTCGTGGGCGCGGACGCCGTGCCGGACGCTCTGCGTGACATCGCGGCAGCAGGCATCCGCTCCGCCGTGGTGCTCGCCGCGGGTCTTGGCGAGAGTGGTGAGGAGGGCCGGTTGCGGCAGCAGCAGATCATCCAGCTGGCGGACGAGCTGGGTGTGACGTGTGTGGGCCCGAACTGCCTGGGCTTCCTCAACCTCGTCGACAAGGTTCCGGCCTGGTCCGGCCGGATGGCTGAGCTCTCCGTCGGCGGCATGGCGGTCGTGTCACAAAGCGGCGCGACGGCGCACACGATTGCGGCGTTTGCCGGTCAGCAGAACATCGGTGTCAGTCATGTGGTGTCGACGGGCAACGAGTCGATGGTGGACACCACCGCCATGGCCGCGATCCTGGTCGAGGACGAGCGGGTTCGATCCATCGCGATGTTCATGGAGTCGATCCGCGATGCGGCCGCCTTTCGGGCGTTGGCGCATCGTGCAGCCGAGCTCGAAAAGCCGATCGTGGTGCTGAAGATCGGCTCGAGCGCGCTCGCCGCCGAGATCGCTCAGAGTCATACCGGAGCGATGGTGGGCGACGATCGTCTTGCGGACGCCGCACTTCGACAGCTCGGCGTCGTTCGCGTCAGGTCGCTGGAGCAGCTCGTGATCACTGCCGGTCTGCTGTCCCGCACGGGTCCTCTGAACGCAGGCGGCCTCGGCGTCGTGTCGATGTCCGGCGGTGCCTGCGACCTGGTTGCCGATCGCGCGGACGCCTGCGGGGTGAGCCTCCCGGCCTTGGCCGAGGCCACCACGAAGCGACTTGCCGGGTTCCTGGCAGCGTTCGGTACGTCGCGAAATCCCCTCGACGTCACGGGTGCGGCATCGGCAAAGCCCGAGCTCTTCCGCGATGCCGTGTCGGCGCTCGCCGACGATCCGGCCGTCAGCATCGTGGCCGCGATTCACGTCCATCCCACCGAGGAACGAGGAGAGGTGATGAAGGAGCGACTGCGCATTCATGCGCCGGCCTTCAGGCATCCCGACGTTCCGGTGATCCTGCTGGACCAGACCATCGCCACCATGGAACCGACGACGGTGCGCAACCTGGACGATCTCGACATCCCCCTCGCCATGACCGGCCTGGATCACGTGGTCGAGGCAGTCGGTCATGCCACACGATGGTCCGAGTGGCTCCGTGAGGATCGCCTGCCGCCGGGTCATGACGTGGATGCGCTGGACCTCACCGGTGTCGACCGGACGTGGAACGAGGCCGAATCCCTCGCCCTGCTCGTCGAGCACGGCGTCCCAGCGGTGCCCCATGCCCTGGTCAGCACCGCGGACGAGGCAGCCGAGGCAGCCGCCGGCCTGGGATTCCCGGTCGCCGTCAAGCTCGTCTCGCGCGACATCGTGCACAAGAGCGATGTCGGGGGAGTCGTTCTCGGACTGGAGTCCACGGATGACGTGAGGCGAGCGTTCGTGGACGTGCAGGCGGCGGTCGACCGCGTCCGAGGCGCGACGTCCGAAGGTGCGCTGATCTCTCCGATGCGCTCAGGTGGCGTGGAGCTGATCGTGGGAATCGTGCGTGACGATCTGTGGGGACTCGCGCTTGCAGTCGGGTTCGGCGGGGTGCTGGTTCACGTCATCGATGACAGTGCCGTACGCGTGCTTCCGGTGACTCGGGCCGACGTGCACGACATGTTGGCCGAGCTCCGGGCGAGCGCTCTGCTGGACGGTGTCCGGGGATCCCAACCTGTCGATCGTGACGCACTGATCGGGGCGATCCTTCGGCTGGCTCAGCTGGCGGAACGGCTCGGTGACTCGCTCGAATCCATCGAGATCAACCCGATGCGCGCCAGCGGTTCCACGATCGAGGCTCTCGACGCGTCGGTCATCTGGTCGTCCTGAAGCGGGCACACCAGGACACACGCCTCACCTGCGGGAGTGCCGGCCGCGTCGTAGCGCACGGGACTTGCGGCCCCTGGAACTGTCCTCAGCATCGCCGACGATGCCGGGTGGCAGCTCGTCCGCGTCGACCCGGCGCCAGTCACCACTGGACCGCACCTCGACCGCCAGCAGGGGGTCCGGGATCCAGCGGCCCGTCGCCGCGTCGAAGTACGCCGCGAGGCCGTGGCTGAGCCGGACTACCTCCTGGTCCGCAGAGGTGTTCAGGACGTAGTAGCGCATGGTGACCCGTCAGATGTCGCCCTGTCTGAAAGCATCGCTTGCCCTTTCAAACCCTCCTGAGCCAATTGTCATCCATCGAACGCCGCGGGGGAGCAGGACTGCCGAATTGCTCCAGACGCGACGTGACCCCGTCAGCCGGAGAGTTCCGGCGGGCGGGGTCCGGTGCCTGATTGAGCCGGTTCCAGCCCCGAGATCTGCACCGACCGCGTGTTTTCGGTCGTGCAGATGAGACGGAGATCACACGCCTTCATGACGGCATTCTGCGGGCTTTGTCAGAACTCGGGAAGGCGTGGAACGTACGGCGCCTCGAGCCGGGCGATCTCGTCGTCGCTGAGCGTGATCGCGAGCGAGGCGACGGCGTCGGTGAGGTGCAGCGGCTTGGTGGCGCCGACGATCGGTGCCGTGACGACCTCGTGCTGGCGCACCCAGGCGAGGGCAACCTGGGCGCGCGACACTCCACGTTCGGCGGCGATCGCGCCGACGGCGGCGGAGATGGCCCGGTCGGATTCGTCGGCCTGCCCGTAATAGCCCTTGGCAACCGCATCGCCCTCGCTGCGGGTCGTGCTGAGGTCGTCCCAGTCGCGGGTCAGCCGGCCGCGCGCGAGCGGGCTCCACGGGATGACGCCGATGCCCTCGTCGAGGCAGAACGGGTGCATCTCGCGCTCCTCCTCGCGCTGCACGAGGTTGTACTGGTCCTGCATCGAGATGAACGCGGTCCATCCGTTGAGGTCGGCGGCGTGCTGCGCCTGGGCGAGCTGCCAGGCATACATCGACGAGGCGCCGATGAATCGCGCCTTGCCGGCGGTGACGACGTCGTCGAGTGCCTGCATCGTCTCCTCGATCGGGACTTCGGGGTCCCACCGGTGGATCTGGTAGAGGTCGACGTAGTCGGTGCCGAGGCGACGGAGGCTCTCGTCGATCTGCGTCAGCACGGCTTTGCGCGACAGCCCGCCGCTGTCGGGATCGCCGCCCATCGGATAGAACACCTTGGTCGCGATGACGACGTCCTCACGCCGGGCGAAGTCGGCGAGGGCGCGGCCGACGATCTCCTCGCTGCTGCCGTCGGAGTACATGTTGGCGGTGTCGAACGTCGTGATGCCGGCGTCGAGCGCCTGCTGGATGAACGGCCGGCTCTGCTCCTCCGGCATCGTCCACGGATGCGTGCCGCGATCCGGGTCGCCGTAGCTCATGCAGCCGAGGATGATGCTCGACACCTCGAGGTCACTGGTTCCGAGCTTCACGCGGTCCATGTCTCGATCATGCCGTGAGACGGCAAGGCCCGGTCTGGGAGGTGTCTGACAGGCTTGAGGCATGCCACTGACCGGAGAGTACGCGCCCAGCACCGTCGGCTGGGCCCGCAAGCAGGCCGAGCTGTTCGAGAGCACCAACGGTGCCGAGGGCAACACGTTGCAAGGGCGGCCGATCATCCTGATGACGACCGTCGGAGCGACGTCCGGCAAGCTCCGCAAGACCGCGCTGATGCGCGTTGAGCACGATGGCGAGTACGCCGTCGTTGCGTCGCAGGGCGGAGCCCCGAAGCACCCGAGCTGGTACTTCAACGTCGTCGATGCTCCGCTCGTCGAGCTGCAGGACGGCCCCGTCCGCAAGGACTACGTGCCGCGCGAGCTCCACGGCGAGGAGCGCGCGGTCTGGTGGGAGCGAGCCGTCGAGGCGTGGCCGCCCTACGCGTCGTACGCCGAGAAGACCGATCGGGTCATTCCGGTCTTTTTGCTGACCCCGGTGAAGTAACCGCCCGGTACGTCTCACTCCCCGGGATCTCCCGCCCGCGTGAACCCGCCGGTGTGTGAAGATTCCGGCCAACGGATTCCGCGATCCGACTGCTCGTAGCCCGCCACACGGAATGGAACACGATGTCGACGAATCGCGGCCCCCTGCCATCCACCAACGGAATCTCGCGCCGATCGTTCGTCAGGGGTGCTTCCCTCGCGGTGCCGCTGACGGCATTCGCCGCCTCCGGTGCGCCGGTCTGGCCCAGTGCCCGTGCAGCCGCGGCGACGGCGACCACGTCGACGTACGCGCACCCGGGACTCGTGCACACGCTCGCTGACCTCGAGCGCATCTCCGGTCAGATCGGCACGCGAGCCGTGGGCAGGCGGCTGGAAGCGCCTCACCTCCAACGGACGATCAGGTTCGGCCTGGACGCCGCGCCCGGTCGAGACCGTCATCCGGGGCGGCACCGGACAGAACTACGGGCCGCTGTTCACCGACATCCATGCGGCGTACCAGAACGCCTTGCGGTGGCACATCTCCGGCGAGGAGGCGCACGGTGTCGCCGCGGTGCGGATCCTCAACGCCTGGTCGGCGAAGCTGAAGACGGTCACCGGCAACGCCGACCGGTTCCTCGCCGCCGGCATCTACGGCTACCAGTTCGCGAACGCTGCCGAGCTCGTCCGCGATCGCCCCGACTTCGAGCTCGGTCGGTTCCGCGACATGCTGCTCACGATCTTCCACCCGATGAACGAGCAGTTCCTCACCGACCACAACGGCGCGGTCATCACCAACTACTGGGCCAACTGGGACCTCTGCAACATGGCGTCGATCCTCGCGATCGGCATCTTCGCCGACCGCGACGACCTCGTGGACCGCGCGGTCGACTACTTCCACAACGGCGCTGGCAACGGGTCGCTGGCGCACGCCGTGCCGTTCCTCCACGACGGTGGGCTCGGGCAGTGGCAGGAGAGCGGTCGGGACCAGGCGCACACGGTCATGGGCATCGGGCTCATGGGCGCGTTCTGCGAGATGGCGTGGAACCAGGGCATCGACTGCTACGGGGCGGACGACAACCGGTTCCTCAAGGGCGCCGAGTACGTCGCGAAGTACAACCTCGGTCACGACGTGCCGTTCACGCCGTACACCTGGCAGTCGGGACCGCGAGCGACGACCGCCGCTCACGCCGGCTGGAACACGCAGACCGTCCCGGGGGCCGGCAGCCGCGGGCAGGCGCGACCGGTGTGGGACCAGGTGCTGGGGCACTACTCCGGACGCATGGGACTCGAGACCCCGTGGGTCACCCAGATCGCCGCGAGCATCCGGCCCGACGGTGGTGGCGGCGACTACGGCCCGAACTCCGGTGGGTATGACACGTTGGGATTCGGCACCCTGACGCAGTACCCGGCGGCGACCGGCAGGCGAGTCGCACGGCTGCAGAGCTTCAACTACCCCGATCGCTACGTGCGGCACGTGGGAGCGGCGGTGCGCCTCGACCCGACCGGTTCGCCGCTCGCGACCTCGGAGTTCCGGGTGGTTCCCGGCCTCGCTGGCCCGGACGGACGGGCGCGTGTCGTTCGAGTCCGTTGACGTGCCCGGGCAGTTCCTGCGGCACTCGGGCTACAAGCTCGGCCTCGTCAAGAACGACAACTCGACGCAGTTCGCCGCCGACGCCACCTTCCTCCCGGTCGCCGGCCTGGCGCACGCCACAGCTCACGTCGTTCCGGTCGCACAACTTCCCTGACCGCCACCTCCGGCACTACGCGTTCGGCCTCCGGCTCGACGTGATCGCGACCGAGCTGGATCGTGCCGACGCGACGTTCCGCATGGTCGACTGAGTCAGGGCGGAGTTCGACGGAATAACTCGCCGCCGCGATTCCTTGATCCACGGGTATGACTTCCACACTTTCGGCAACCACCTCCGGCTCCTTCCAGATCGGCGGCGACCTCCCGGTCACGCGCCTCGGCTATGGGGCGATGCAGATCACCGGCAGCGGCGTCTGGGGCGAGCCCCGCGACCGTGACGAGGCGATCCGCGTGCTCCGCCGGGCCGTCGAGCTCGGCGTGAACTTCATCGACACCGCCGACTCCTACGGCCCCAACGTCTCCGAGGAGATCATCCGCGAGGCACTCCATCCGTACGCCGACGACGTCGTGATCGCCACCAAGGCCGGCCTGACCCGCACGGGTCCCGGCGAGTGGATCCCCGTCGGCCGGCCGGCATACCTGAAGCAGCAGGTCGAGCTCAGCCTCCGCCGCCTGGGCGTCGACCGCATCGACCTGATCCAGCTTCACCGCATCGACTCCGAGGTTCCGGTCGCCGATCAGATCGGCGCGTTCAAGGAGCTGCAGGAGCAGGGCAAGGTGCGCCACATCGGCGTGAGCGAGGTCAGCGTCGACGAGCTCAAGGAGGCGCAGAAGACCGCCGAGATCGTGTCGGTGCAGAACCTCTACAACCTCGCCGACCGGTCCGCCGAAGCGCTCCTCGATCACGCGGAGGCGAACGGCATCGCCTTCATCCCGTGGTTCCCGCTCGCCACGGGCGGACTCGTCAAGGATGGCGGACCGCTCGCGGAGATCGCCAAGGAGCAGGACGCGACGCCGTCGCAGCTCGCCCTCGCCTGGCTGCTCAAGCGCTCCCCGGTCGTGCTGCCGATCCCCGGCACGTCGACCGTCGCGCACGTCGAGGACAACATCGGTGCGGCCGGCATCGAGCTGACCGACGAGCAGTTCCGCGCCCTGTCCGACGCTGTCTGACCGGCCTCGAGGGTGGCCCGACATGATGGGGACATGCATCCCCTCCGTGAGCTGACCCTCGAGGACCTGCGACGCCGCACGAGCGTCAAGTGGCGGGAGTACGACCCGGATGTGCTGCCCTTGTGGGTGGCGGAGATGGACGTACGCCTCGCCGAGCCGATTGCTCGTGCGGTGACGCAGGCGGTCGTCGACGGCGACACCGGCTACCCGCACGGCAGTGGGTACGCCGAGGCTTTCGCCGCCTTCGCCGCTGAGCGGTGGTCGTGGGACGGCGTCGATCCTGGGCGCACCGCCCTGGTCGCCGACGTCATGACGGGCATCGTCGAGGCGATCGGGCTCGTCTCCTCGCCCGGAGACCCCGTCGTGGTCAACACTCCGGTCTATCCACCGTTCTTCGGATTCCTCGAGCACGCGGACCGCGAGATCGTCGAGGCGCCGCTCGGCGATGGTGGCCGGCTCGACCTCGACTCGCTCGAAGCGGCGTTCATCCACGCCCGCGCCGACGGGCGCCCGGTGACCTACCTGCTGTGCAACCCGCAGAACCCGACAGCAGTGGTGCACACGGCAGAGGAGCTGGCCGGCGTCGCGGCGCTCGCTCAGACGTACGGCGCGCGGGTCGTGGTCGACGAGATCCACGCGCCGCTGGTGGCGGAAGGCTTCGTGCCCTATCTGAGCGTCGACGGCAGCGACAACGCGTTCAGCCTCGTGTCCGCGACGAAGGCGTGGAACCTGGCCGGCATGAAGGCCGCGCTTCTCGTCGCCGGTGAGGAGTGCGAAGGCGGATCTCGCGCGCCTGTCGTGGGTTGTCGCCGACGGTCCCAGCCACTTCGGCGCGCTCGCGCACACGACGGCGTTCCGGGAGGGTGGCGCCTGGCTCGACGCGTTGCATGCCGACCTCGCCGCCAACCGGGAGCTGCTGGCCGAGCTGCTCGCGACCCACCTGCCGGATGCGCGGTGGGCCCAAGGGCCGGCGACGTTCCTGGCGTGGATCGACTGCCGCGAGCTCGGCCTCGGCGACGACCCGGCAGCAGCCTTCCTCGAGCACGGGCCGGGTCGCGGTCAACTCCGGTCTGCCGTTCCGCAACGGCGTCGGGCACGTGCGGCTCAACTTCGGGACGACGCCGGAGATCCTCGCCGAGGCGCTCGAGCGGATGGGCCGCGTCGTCGCCTGACGGTCAGCGTCGGGCGACCACGATGTCGAGGGACGCCGCGTAGACCGCGGCCTCGGCCCGGCTGCGCAGCTGGAGCTTCGCCAGGATCGCGCTGACGTGGTGCTCGATCGTACGAACCGAGTTGTGCAGCCTGGCGGCGATCTCGGCGTTGCTCAGCCCTTCCCTCAGGAGCTCGAGCACGTCACCCTCGCGTGGCGTGAGTGACGCGACAGCGTCCGTGGGGCGTGGGCGCGACGCGGCTTGCAGCCCCAGCGAAGCCAGGAGGGTGGCCGACTTGTCCGTGGACGGCGATCCGAGGCGGTCGAAGATGAGGTGCGCTGCGCGCGCTTCGGCGATGGCGCCCGGCGGGTCAACTGGGACGAGCTGGGACCCGAGGTGCAGGTGCAGCTCGGCGCGGAGCAGCGGCCAGTCAGCATTCGCGAGGGCGCGCAGGCCGGTCTGAAACGCCTGGATCGCGTCTTCCGAAGCGTCCTCGCACTCCGCGACGCGTCCCTTGGCGTACGCGGCACGGGCCGTCAGCACGGGTAGCGAGCGGCCCATCGCCAGCTCGGCTAGACGGTCGGCCGCCTCCCGCGCGGCATCGGTTTGACCCTGTGCCAGCTCGGCCTCGACGCATATGACCAGCAGGCGGGACGTACGTACGCGGTCATCGCCCATGAGGTGCAGCGCGTGGCGAGCGACGCGGGTCGCCTCCGCGTAGTCGCCTCGTGCCAGTCGGAGGTTGGCAAGCGGAAGGCAAGCATCCAGGTGGTCGTGCCGGCCGACCAGCAGTCGTTCGGCATCGTCGAGGCGCCCTTGCAGGATCCAGAGCTCGGCGAGCGCGCCCCGCACGAGGCCCTCGATGCGCGGGCCACCGAGCGCCGACCGCGCGCTGGCCAGACGAAGGGCGACCTCAGCATCACCCCAGCGCCCCACGTCGCACAGGATCAGCCCGAGCGCCGATCGGCAGTGCGCGTAGAGGAACGCCGGGCCATGGTCGACGTCGAGTCCGAGCCGCGCCTCGGCCGTACGCGTCCACTCGTCAGCGCGGTGGATGTCTCCCGCGCGGCTGCAGGCCGTGAGCAGGTCACACACGACGTCGATCCGAGCGAACGGACTGCTGGCCTCGCCGGACAGCACCATCGCCATGGCCTCGTCCAGCAGGTCCATGCCCTCGTCGATCAGGGCGAGCGACACCTTCGCCGTGCCGAGTGCCGCGAGGGCCTTGGCCTCCAGGTGGGGCTCGCCGAGAAGGCGGGAGAGCTCCAACGCCTTCGTCGCGTCGTCGTGGAGGGTGCCCACGTCTGCGACATCGCAGCCCGGAAGCGGAAGGGCGACCAGGGCGCTCTCCACGCCCTGCGGTTGGTCCTCGAGCAGTGATCGAGCACGCACGAACCAGCCATTGGCGACCCTCGGTGCGTCATGGACGAAGTAGTGGAACCGTCCGAGGAACACCGCTGCGACGGCTGCACGGGCAGGTCGTCCGCGGCCGAATCCGTGGAAGCTCTCCAGGAGGGTCGCCTCGGCCTCATCCGGTCGATGGAGGAGGGCGAGGCAAACACCGACCATGAGCTGTCGCTCGGAGTCGTCGACGTCGGCTGCCTGCTGCGCGACCTGCATCGCGCCGGGAAGGTCACCTCGTGCGAGTGCGGAGTCGACCTCTGGCCAGGAGGGTCCGCCGAGCAGCGCGACCATCCACGGAGTCTAGTCGAACCAGCTCGGCCTGATGTGAGTACTGAGATGGGTGGAAACACGGAGGCGGCAGCAGGTGGTGTGGCGCGACGATGACCGAAATTCCACCTGGAGGACGATCGTCATGACTGACACCACTGCGAAGCTGTGCAACACCTTCAACGCGCCCGCCGAGGGGTATGACCGGCTGATGGGCCGATACCTCGCCACTCTTGCTCCGGCCTTCGCCGACGCCGCAGGGGTCGGATCGGGCATGCGGTTGCTCGATGTCGGTTGCGGGCCAGGTGGCTTGACCCGGGAGCTCGTGGCGCGGGCAGGGGCCGATGCCGTGTCGGCGATCGATCCGTCCCCGCCGTTCGTCGAGGCGTGCCGCCGGCGCAACCCGGGTGTGGACGTGCGCGAGGGCTTCGCCGAGAACCTGCCGTTCGAGTCCGACACGTTCGACGGAGTGCTGTCGAGCCTGGTGATCGGTTTCCTGAGTGATGCCGATGCCGGAGTGGGTGAGATGGCGCGGGTTGCCGTGCCGGGCGGGACGATCGCAGCCTGCTTCTGGGACTTTGCCCACATGACGTCTCTGCGGACCTTTTGGGCTGGGGCGCGCGAGGTCGATGCGGCCATCCAGGGTGAGGTGCCGCGAATCGGGACCAAGGAGGGCGACCTCGTCGAGCTGTTGTCGCGAGCCGGGTTGTCCGACGTACGCGGGGGATGGGTCGCCGCCAGCGCAGCGTACGAGGACTTCGAGGACTGGTGGACTCCGTTCACCCTGGGCATCGGACCCGCCGGCGCCTACTACTCAGCGTTGGATGGGCCCGCGCGTGAAGCGCTGAAGCAGGGCTGCCGGCGGGCGCTTGGCGAGCCGGACGGGGCGTTCACCCTCGATGCGCGTGCCTGGTTCGCTCGCGGCACTGCGCCGTCCCAACATGCCGAAGGCGCCCAACGGACCTAGCGTGGGCCCATGGGTGAGGAACCGAAGCCGCAGCACGTACGCCCGGACGGCGTCGACGACGTCACGGTCGAAGCGCTGGGCAAGCTCAGCGAGGCGCTCGAGATCGTCGAGGAGGCGCGCGGACTGCTCTACGCGTTCCATCGCCGCACGGGCGAGGCCGATCTGGCGCTCGACGACGCCGTCGACCTGTTCCGGCAGGCGGGTCACGAGGTCATCGCGGCGCGTCTCCAGGACGACCTGATCGGCCGCAACGTCGTGGAGGGCCGCTGGACGTTCCAGGTCATCGAGGAGTACGACGCCGGCTACTACGCCACGTTCCAGGAGCACGAACGTGCGGCACGCGAGGCGCTCGCGCCCGGGCGTACCCACCTGTTCGAGGCCGAGATGAAAGAGGATCGGCGGACGCACGGACGCCGGCACCACGAGGCGACTCCCGACTGACGGTTATGCCGGCTCGTTCCGGGTACGTCGGAGGGAGCCAACGAAAGGAGATCCCTCATGGGACTGGATGACAAGCTGGGCAACGCCGCCGAGGACGCCAAGGGCAAGGCGAAGGAAGCCGTTGGCGGAGCCACGGACGACGAGGAGCTCGAGCGTCAAGGCAAGACCGACCAGGCCAAGGCCGATCTCAAGGACGCGGCCGAGAACGTCAAGGACGCGTTCAAGCACTGAGCTGCCGCGAGCAGGGAGTGCCTCGACCAGAGGGGTCGGGGCACTCCCTTTTGCGTTCACGGTGACGCGAGGCTCTCCATGACCTCCAGGGTCCGGGCCCAGGCCTTCGACGCGGGCTCGATCACGACGAAGTGATCACCCTCGACCTCGATGAGATCCGCGTCCGCGCCGGCCGACCTGGCCCGATCGACGTACCCGATCGACTGGCTCAGCGGCACGGTGTCGTCGCCCGCACCGTGGACGCAGCGCACCGGCACGTCGAGGGGGATCTGTGCCATCGGGTCGGCGTACGTGATGTCGTCGTGCTCGCCCATGAACGCCTTCGCCGCCCCGCTGCCGAGATGGACCGCTGCGCGGAGGTCCAGCACCCCGGCCTGGGCGATCGCAGCGGTGACCGGCACGGTGGGCTCGCCCCATGGCGTACCGGTGAGCTTGGGCCGACCGGCTGCCCACACCGCGAGGTGACCGCCGGCTGAGTGGCCGAGCGTCATGACCGTCGAGGTGTCGACGCCGGCGACCGCGGCAAGCGCGTCGATGCCGGCCGCCACGTCGTCGAGCGTCTCGGGGTAGCCGCCGCCGTTGCCGACCCGGCGATACTCCAGGTTGTACGCGGTCCAGCCGTGCTCGACGAGCGACGTGGCGAGCGGCCGGCCGAGCGAGAGGTCATACGCGGCGCGCCAGAATCCTCCATGGATCACGACGACCACGCCCTTGGACCGGCCATCGGGCCGGGTCAGCTCACCGAACTGCGCTGGGTCGTTGCCGTAGCGGATCTCGTCCACACCGCCTCCTTCGTCGTCGGCATCGTAGCGAGCGGTCAGGCGCACGCTCGCTGACCGATAGAATCAGGGTCCGTCGACACCATGGGAGGAGCCGTCATGGATGCCGACCAGCTTGATCAGATCCTGCTGATCGGCTCCGGTGTCCTGGTGCTCGCGGTCCTCGCGGTCCGGATATCCGTGACAGCCGGGCTCCCATCATTGCTCGTCTACTTGTTCCTCGGCCTGCTGCTGGGCAGCTCGGGGTTCGGGATCCAGTTCGCCGACGCCGATCTCGCGCACGCTCTGGGCTTCGGCGGTCTCGTCCTGATCCTCGCCGAGGGCGGTCTGACCACCAAGTGGGAGCACGTCAGGCCCAATCTCGGCTATGGCCTCCTGCTGGCGACGCTCGGCTCGATCATCAGCGTCACTGTCGTGGCGGTGGGTGGGCACTATCTGCTCGATCTCCACTGGGAGCTGGCGATCCTGCTCGCCGCCGTCCTGACCCCGACCGATGCTGCGGCGGTCTTCTCGGTGCTGCGCACCGTCCCCCTGCGGCACGCCGTGACGGGAACGCTCGAGGCCGAGTCCGGTCTCAACGATGCGCCGATCGTCGTGCTCGTGGTCGCGATCAGCGCTGGTGACGCCCTCGACCACGGCCTGTGGGCACTGATCGGGTTGATCGTGTTCGAGCTGATCGCCGGCGGCGCCATCGGCTTCGCGGTCGGGTGGATCGGTGCGAACGGGCTGCGCCGAGTCGCCCTGCCGGCATCGGGCCTCTATCCGCTTGTCGTGTTCGCGTTCGCCGTGCTGGCGTACGGCTCGGCGGCCTACGTCCATGCGAGCGGGTTCGCCGCCGTCTATGTCGCCGCGCTGGTGCTGGGCAACACCGAGCTGCCGCACCGCGTCGCCACGCGATCGTTCGTCGAGGGCATCGGCTGGCTCGCCCAGATCGGCTTGTTCGTCATGCTCGGCCTGCTGGCCAGCCCGGACGATCTGCGGTGGTGGCACGTGTGGCACGGGCTGGCGGCCGGCGCGATCCTCACCTTCGTGGCGCGGCCCCTCTCGGTGGTCGCGTGCGCCGTGTGGTTCAAGCGCGGGGTCCGCGAGCAGCTGTTCGTCGGGTGGGCGGGACTGCGCGGCGCAGTTCCCATCGTGCTCGCGACGATCCCGTTGGCCGCAGACGTCCCGGGGTCGCGCGACCTGTTCAACGTGGTGTTCGTGGCGGTCGTCATCTACACGCTGGTGCAGGCCGCCCCGCTCTCCCGCCTCGCGGCGTGGTGCGGGGTCCTCAGCGACGAGGCGCGCGACGTCGAGGTCGAGGCCGCGCCGCTCGAGCGGGTGTCCGCCGACCTGCTCCAGATCCATGTGCCCAAGGGCTCCAAGCTCGCAGGCGTCGAGGTCGGCGAGCTGCGGCTTCCCGTGGGCGCCTCGGTCTCTCTGGTCGTCAGGGACGGCACGACGTTCGTACCGCACCGCACCGAGCGCATTGCGATCCACGACGACCTGCTGATCGTGGCCGACCGGGCCGTGCGCGAGAAGACCGAGGACCGGCTGCGTGCCGTCGGCCGCCACGGCC
Source organism: uncultured Actinomycetota bacterium (assembly GCA_963761965.1). Lineage (GTDB taxonomy): Bacteria > Actinomycetota > Actinomycetes > Propionibacteriales > Nocardioidaceae > Aeromicrobium. Next base: position 66,186 of record CAVXIX010000022.1, on the reverse strand, counting down.
GCCTCGCCGGTTGGGGAACGGGTTCCTGACCGACTAGGGCAGCGCGACCCGCGGGACGCACGCCGTGATGTCGCGGTCGGACTTGATCTTCGTCGGTGCCTTCTTCTTCAGGCCCGAGTAGTCGTCGCCCACGATCACGATGACGCCGCCGTCGACCGTGACATCCGGCTTCTTGAACTCGACCTTGTCCTTGAACTGCTGCGCCACCAGGCGTACGCGTGGGTCGTCCGGGTCGTCGGTCAGGATCGCCACACGGCTGGGCTTCGTGGCGCTCTCGTTGTTGCCGATCGTGCCGCCGAGGAAGCCGTTGGTCTGCAGGTTGATCGTGACGCGGTTGGCCAGGCCCGAGCGGTTCGAGGCGTTGAAGACATTGACCGTGACGAGGTTGCTGTCGAGCTGTTCACCCTTGGTGACGGTCTTGTTGGTGCACGTGGGCGCCGGGTCGGCGGTGTCTGCGCTCGACGTGAGCAGCCGGAACCCGGTGATGCCCCCGAACGCGAAGATCGCCGCCGCGACGACCAGCGTCAGCGCCTGATAGCCCCGGTTCATGCCGACACCTCCGTGGAGAAGTGCGGAGAATACGGAGCTGTCGGCATGAATGCCGCCTGATGGTTCACGCCCCCTACTCGCAGAGCTCGTGGGGGGACCCCCAGCTGGCGCTCGTTCATGCGGACTTGTCGATCGAGTGGACGCGGGCGTGCAGCATGTTGCGCTGCTGGAGGGCCGCGCGAAGCGCTCGGTGCAGGCCATCCTCGAGGAACAACTCGCCCTGCCAGCTGACGACGTGCGCGAACAGGTCGCCGAAATAGGTCGAGTCGTCGTCCAGCAAATGCTCGAGATCGAGCTGGGTCTTGGTGGTCGTGAGGTCGTCGAGTCGCACTTGGGACGGCGAAATCTCGGCCCACGTGCTTTGGGTCAGCCCGTGGTCCGGATAGGGGCGCCCCTCGCTCACCCTCCTGAAGATCACCCGGCCAGTGTAGACAGGGTGCCCGATGACTGGCGGTAGCGTATGGCCATGACGACCAGCGACGACGCCCAGAGAGCTGCCGAAGAGGCTGCGAAGGCGGCAGAAGCGGCGCGTGCCGAAGCTGAAGAGGCCCAGAAGAAGGCCGACGAGCTCGCCGCTGTGGCGCGGGAGGCGGAATCAGAGGCGAGCGAGCCAGAGCCGGCGCAGCCCCCACCTGCGGAGCCGGTCGCGGGCAGCGAGATCGTCGAGATCGTCAAGGCCGGGTACGCCTTCGAGGGCACCGCGATCGAGATGGGCGCCCTCGTCGACGGCGCTCCGGTGCCCGACGCACAGGTACGCATACCGCTCGCGATGCTCAACCGGCACGGACTCGTCGCGGGCGCGACCGGCACCGGCAAGACCAAGACCCTGCAGGTCCTCGCCGAGCAGATCGCCGCCAACGGCGTGCCGGTCTTCGCCGCCGACATCAAGGGCGATCTGTCCGGCATCGCCACACCCGGCACAGCCAACGACAAGCTGCTGGAGCGGACCAAGAGCATCGGCCAGGACTGGCAACCGGTGGCAACCCCGACGGAGTACTTCGCCCTCGGCGGCATCGGCATGGGCGTGCCCGTGCGGGCCACGATCGACGGGTTCGGCCCGACGCTGCTCTCGAAGGTGCTGGGCCTCAACGCCACCCAGGAGTCGTCGCTGGGGTTGGTGTTCCACTACGCCCGCAACGCGTCGCTCCCCATGGTCGACCTCAAGGACCTGCGCGACGTTCTCACGCACCTGACGAGCGACGCCGGCAAGGTCGAGCTCAAGACGCTGGGCGGGCTGTCCGCGTCGACGGTGGGCGTGATCCTGCGCGAGCTGATCGCCTTCGCCGACGAAGGCGCCGACCAGTTCTTCGGCCAGCCCGAGATCGTCGTGTCCGACTTCCTCCGCACGGCGCCCGATGGTCGCGGCATCGTGTCGCTTCTCGAGGTGCCCGGCGTCCAGGACAAGCCGGCGCTGTTCTCGACCTTCCTGATGTACCTGCTCAAGCAGCTGTTCACCGAGCTGCCCGAGGTCGGCGACGCCGACAAGCCCAAGCTCGTGTTCTTCTTCGACGAGGCGCACCTGCTGTTTGCTGATGCATCCGACGACTTCCTCGAGACGATCACCCAGACCGTACGGCTGATCCGGTCCAAGGGTGTCGGCATCTTCTTCGTCACGCAGACCCCCAAGGACGTACCCAGCGATGTCCTGGCCCAGCTGGGATCGCGGGTCCAGCACCAGCTCCGCGCCCATACGCCCGATGCAGCCAAGGCACTGAAGGCGACGGTGTCGACCTACCCCAACACGACGTACGACCTCGAGGAGGTGCTGACGTCGCTCGGCATCGGTGAGGCGATCGTGACGGTCATGAGCGACAAGGGTGCGCCGACTCCGGTCGCGTGGACCCGACTGCGGGCCCCGCAGGGTTCGATGGACCCGACTCCGGCCGATCAGATCACGGCTGCGGTTGCGGCGTCACCGCTGCTGGCGACGTACGGCACCGCAGTCAACCCGCAGTCGGCGAGCGAGATCCTCGGCGCGAAGGCCGCAGGTGACGCCGCTGCGACAGCCGGCGAGACCCGCAAGCAGGATGAGCAGAAGGAGGCCGAGCGGCTCCAGAAGGAGGCCGACCGGCTCGCCAAGCAGAAGGCACCGTCCCGGCCGAGATCGCGGCGAATGTCCCCCGTGGACCGTGCTGTCGGCGAGGCCAGCCGCACGCTGGCGCGTGAACTGATCAAGAACTTGTTCAGAAAACGTCGGTGATCGCCGGTATTCTCAGGGAACAGATCAGGGTTATCTCTGGTTGCCCTTGGCAACACCTCTCGGACAGGGTGACTAAGGAAGGCGCACCTGGGCGTCTTCTGCCGGACAACGTGGTTCGGTCAAGGACGCAGGAGGCGTGATGGCACAGTCGTCACAGCAGCAGACAGGGCGTACCGAAGTCGTACGCCGCTCTGGTGTGCCACTGGGGCTCAAGCGCGGTGCGATCGAGCTGGCCTTCCTCGGCATCCTCTACGTCGGCTACAGCGCCTCGCGGCTGCTGGCGTCCAACGACTTCGCGCCGGCCCGGGGCCGTGCCCTCGACATCCTCTCGTTCGAGAAGTCCTGGCGCATCGACGCCGAGTCCTGGCTCAACGACAAGTTCGTCCAGTACGACTGGCTGGGCCTGTTCGGCAGCTACTGGTACGCCACGACGCACTACATCGTCACCGCCATCGTCCTGGTCTGGATCTATCGCCGCAGCGCGTCCGAATACGTCACGGCCCGTCGCGCGTTGGTGTTCTCGACGATCATCGGGCTCTCGTTCTACCTCGTGATGCCCACCGCTCCGCCGCGCCTGATCAGCGGCATGTATGTCGACGTGCTGAGCCTGCACTCGGCTGCGGGCTGGTGGGGCGCCGACGCGTCGGCGCCCAAGGGCCTCGGCGGCATGACCAACGAGCTCGCGGCGTTCCCGTCCCTGCACGCCGGCTGGGCCTTGTGGGTCGCGATCGTGCTGATCCGCGCCAACGTCCACCGGATCATCCAGACGCTGGGGCTCGCCTACGCCGCGATGATGACGATCGTGATCGTCGGCACCGGCAACCACTGGGTGCTCGACGCCGTGGTCGGCTGGCTCGTGGTCCTCATCGCCTTCGGTGGCGTCATCGCGTGGGAGAGACGCAGTCCGGTCGTTGCCCACGAGGACGCCCCGATCCCGGTCTGACACAGTCACCCTTGTGAACTCTGTCCTCCATCAGGCCTCGCACGGAGTCAGGTTCGACTGGGGTGCGACAGGTGGCCGGGCGATCGCAGCCGGTGCGGATGTGGCGGTCGTGGTCGACGTGCTGTCGTTCTCCACGTCGCTGAGCGTCGCGGCCGACCGCGGCATCGTGGTGCTGCCCTATCCGTGGGAGGCCGAGGATGCCCCGACCTATGCGGCGCAGCACCGGGCCACCCTGGCGGTGGGGCGCAGTGTCGCGCAGCCCGGGCAGGTGAGCCTGTCGCCGGCCAGCGTACGAGCTGCCGGTCCCCTCGAGCGGCTCGTCCTCCCGTCGCCCAACGGCTCGGCCATCTCGGTCGAGCTCGCGTCGATCGCGACGACGGTCGTCGGCGCATCACTGCGCAATGCGTTCGCCGTCGCCGACTGGATCGCCCGCGAGCACGACGCCGAGACCGCGTCGATCGCGGTGGTCGCGGCGGGCGAGCTGTGGCCCGACGGATCCCTGCGGCCGGCGATCGAGGACCTCTGGGGGGCTGGCGCCGTCCTCGCCTCCCTCGAGGACCACGACTGGCCCGGCCTGTCGCCGGAGGCAGCGATGGCCGCGGACGCCTATCGGCTGATCGCCGAGCGCGAGGAGTCGCACCTGATGGCGTGCGCCAGCGGGCGCGAGCTCGTCGAGGCGGGCTACGCCGAGGACGTCGCCGTGGCAGCCGAGGTCGGCCTGGGCACGACCGTCCCGCTCCTCAGCGATCGCGGATTCATCGCTGCGCCCTAGGGCGTGTCTCTGCTCTGGGCTGATCCGCCTGCAGCAGCAAGACCTGTTGCGGCCGGTCGCAGGTCCGCACGATGGACGTATGGCTGACAACGACAAGACCTCGCTCTTCACCGGACAGATGCGCCAGCAGCTCCTGCACCGGCGCGTCCTCGTGCTCGACGGCGCACTCGACGACGACAACGGGACGCTGCTCGCGACCCAGCTGCTCACGCTGGCGGCGGAGGACCCCGTCGCCGACGCGGTCCTCTGGATCCATTCACCAGGCGGCTCCGTGCCGTCGATGCTGGCGATCCGCGATGTCATGCGCCTCGTGCCGTGCGACGTCGCGACCCTGGCCCTCGGTCTCGCGTGCAGCGCCGGACAGTTCCTCCTGTCGTCGGGCACCAAGGGCAAGCGATACGCATTGCCGCACTCGAGGATCCTCATGCACCAGGGCTCGGCCGGCATCGGCGGATCCGCCGTCGACGTCGAGCTGCAGGCCGAGGACCTTCGGCATACCCGCGACACGGTCCTCGGGATCATCGCCGAGGACACCGGGCAACCGGTCGAGCGGATCTTCGAGGACTCGCTGCGCGATCGCTGGTACACCGCGCAGGAGGCTGTCGACTACGGATTCGTCGACGCCATCGTCGACAACTTCGAGCAGGTCATGCCGACCAAGAAGCACCTCGCGATGGGAGTGAACGCATGAGCACGTACACGATCCCCAACGTCATCGCGCAGCATCCTCGCGGCGAGCGGGTCATGGATGTCTACTCGCACCTGCTGGCCGAGCGCATCATCTACCTCGGCACCGGCATCGACTCCGGCGTCGCCAACGCGCTGATCGCACAGCTCCTGCACCTCGAGGCCGACAGCCCGGGACAGGAGATCAACCTCTACATCAACTGCGAGGGCGGCGACGAGACCGCGATGCTCGCGATCTACGACACGATGCAGTTCATCCAGGCACCTGTCGCCACGACGTGCGTCGGCCAGGCCATCGCTGCCGGGGCCGTGCTGCTCGCAGCGGGGGAGCCCGGGCGTCGCTCGGTCCTGCCGCACAGCCGCGTCGTGCTCCACCAGCCCGCGGTCCAGGGCAGGGGAGCGATCCCCGACCTGATCCTGCAGGCCGACGAGGTCGTACGCATCCGCGCCGCGATCGAGTCGATCCTGTCGGCGCACACCGGGCAGACCGTCGAGGCGCTGCGGACGGACACGGACCGCGATCGGGTGTTCGCGGCTGAGGCCGCCATCGCGTACGGACTGGCGGACGAGGTGCTGCAACGGCGTACGGCCGTCGAGGCAGCCTAGGCGGCGAGCAGGAGGGCCTCGCCGTACGCGTGTGGAGTGCGGACGACGTACGAGCTGCGCAAGTCGACGCTGACCTGCGAGGTGAGGTCGATCAGGGTCGCACCGAGGGCGCCGGCGACGGCGGCGAGCACCTCGCTCGACGGGTCCTTGAGGCCGCGCTCGATCTCGGAGAGGTACTGCGGCGAGATGCCGGCCCGCTCTGCGGTCTCGGTCAGGGTCTCGCCGCGACGGCGACGCAGCTCGCGGAGTCGCTGGCCCAGCACCTCGCGCCACAGGGGCTCTGGATCGGTGACGCGGTGGCTCGGAACGGCGTGCAGGCGGACGATCTCGGTCATGCTCCAGCGTAGGCACAATGCTCGACGACCCGGCGAAATTCTGCTCTGAGCAGATTTCCGCCGGGCCTCGGGCGTACGTTCAGTTGTTGCCTCGGCCGAGGCGGGCGGCGATCGCCGGGATGAAGATCGCGGCCGCGACGACATGGGTCGCCATGAGCGTCGCACGTGTCTCGGCGGCCGCGGCGGGCACGATGAGGTCGGGGATGAACGACAGTGCTGTGAGGGCGATCGTGGTGCGGACGAACATACGCTGCGGGTCGCGGGCCCAGCGGCGCATGGCGACGGCGATTCCGAGACCGATCACCGTGCACATGAGCGTCATGGTGGCGAAGCCGGAGACCGGGATCGGCTCACCATCGAGCGTCAGCGGGACTCCCGCTGCGTGGGCAACGGCGGCGACAGCGCTGGTGGCTGCGGTCGCTGCGAGTGCGGCGACGGCTGCATGACGCCAGATCGTGTGGGTGGCGGTGGTGGGGACTGCGTATGCGGTGGTGATGGTCATGTCGAGCTCCTGGTGGTGCGGCAGCCCGTTGCTGCCTCTCACCAGTTCCACGAACCGCGCTGCACCGATACGACAGGTCGGCAGAACTTTTTTTCAGGCGTCCGGATCGACGAGGTGCGCTCGCCGACGGGTCAGGTACGCCGTCTCGGCGGGGTTCTGCGTCGCCGCGATTGCCGCGTCGTATTCCGCTCGCGCCTCAGGGCTGCGACCCAGGCGCCGCAGCAGGTCGGCACGGGTGGCGTGCCACGCGTGATAGCCGTCGAGGTCGAGCGAGTCGACGATCGCGAGCGCGACATCGGGGCCGTCGAGCTCCGCGACTGCGACGGCACGGTTGAGCGCAACGATCGGGGTCGGCGCGAGAGCATACAGCTGGTCGTAGAGCGCGACGATCTGCGACCAGTCGGTGTCGCGGGCGTCGTTGGCGTCGGTGTGGACGGCGTTGATGGCCGCCATGACCTGATACTGGCCAGGGCGTGCCGACGTCGAAGCGACGCGGGCGAGGCACTCACGTACGAGCGCGTGGCCTTCGGCGATGAGCGCGCGATCCCATCCGCTGCGGTCCTGCTCGTCGAGTGTCACGAGCTCGCCGCGGGCGAACCGGGCGGTGCGGCGTGCTTCGCTGAGCAGCATGAGTGCCAGCAGGCCGGCGATCTCACCTTCCTCAGGCACGAGCTGCCGCAGGATGCGCCCCAGCCGGATGGCCTCGGCCGTGAGGTCCGTGCGGACCGGGTCGTCGCCGGCGCCCGCGAGATAGCCCTCGTTGAACACCAGGTAGATCACCGCAAGCACGGCGCCCAGCCGGTCGGTGACGTCGTCGCGGTCGGGCACCCGATAGGGGATGTGAGCGGCCTTGATCTTGGCCTTGGCGCGGGTGATGCGCTGCGCCATCGTCGTCTCGGGCACGAGGAACGCCCGCGCGATCTCCTCGACCGTGAGGCCGCCGAGGAGTCGCAGGGTCAGGGCCACCCTGGCCTCCGGCGCGAGGGCGGGGTGGCAGCACGTGAAGACCAGCCGGAGCCGGTCGTCCTCGACCGGTCCGGTCGGTTCGTGTGGGGTGTCGTCGGTGATCATCATGGCCGCCTGGTGCTTGGTGTCACGCAGGGACTCGCGGCGGAGCCGGTCGATGGCGCGGTTGCCCGCTGTGGTCGTCAGCCAGCCGCCCGGGTTGGGCGGTATGCCGTCGACGGGCCAGCGTTCCAGCGCGGTGAGGAGGGCTTCGGCCGCCGCGTCCTCGGCGATGTCGAGATCGCTGAAGCGACGGGCGAGCGAAGCCACTACACGGCCGTACTCCTCGCGGTAGATCCGGTCGATCTCCGCGCGCAGGTCCGAGCTCGGGGTCAAGCGGGCTCGGCCTGGAACGGTCGGACCTCGACCTTGCCGCCGCAGGCCTTCGACCCTTCGGCGGCGATCTTCATGGCAGCGTCGAGGTCGGGGGCCTCGATGATCCAGAAGCCGCCGAGGAACTCCTTGGTCTCCAGGTATGGCCCGTCGGTGACGATCACGTCGCTGACGGTGCCGTCGACCGTGGTCGCGGTGTCGGGGCGTTCAAGGCCCCCGCCGAACACCCACGTGCCGTCGGCCATGAGCTTCTCGTTGAATCGCCCGGTGGCTTCGTACATCGGCTGCGCCTCTTCGAGCGGCATGTCGTAGGTCTCGGCCGTGCCGTAGACGGAAAGCATGTATTGCGTCATGTCAGATTCCCTTCGTCGGTGGCGGCCGGTCGGCTGCCTCTACCCTCTCCACGAACGGACCAGGCCCCGTACGACACCTTCTCGGAAATCGGGTGAAAGTTCCACGACTCTGGCGACCGGGAAGTGGCCTACTTCAGCACGGCGTCGACGGTCTTCTTGAGCGCGCTGGGCTGCGACGGGCGGCGCGGGGCCTTCTTCTTGGCCTTCATCATGTCCGCGCCGAGCTCCTGCAGCACCTTTCGGCCCAGTCCTCCGCGGACCTTGGGGAACCAGTCCTGCTCCTCCTCATCCATGTGGTGGGTGACGTTCTCGATCAGGACCGTGGTCTTCGCGGTGAACCTCTCGTCATCGGGCTTCATGGCCGCGAGCTCCATGACCAAGCCGTCGGCGACGTGGTGCTCCTCGTACGACTCGAGCACGTCCTCCTCGAGGTCCGGGAGGAGATCACGGACGCGGGGGTACATGACCTCGTTCTCGATGTACGTGTGCACGGTGAGCAGCTCGATGATCTTGTCGACGAGCTTGCCCTTCGCCTTCGCGTTGTCCTCTGCCTTCTGGAAGTCCGCGAACACCTTGCGGATCTCTTTGTGGTCGTTCTTCAGCAGCACGATGGCATCGGTGGACATGGGGGCTCCTCGGACGAGTGGGTCGGACGCCCGTACATACCCTGTTGCGATGTGGGACATGCGTGCTTGCGTGCCTCTTTGGGCCGGGGTTGCAGGGGAGTGCTGGGGGGTGGCCACGTGGCGCAGTCGGGAGGTGCCGGCGCGGCTTTCCATGGGCGAGCTTGGGACCTCACTTGGCGGCGGCAAGCCTCCGCCGGGTCGATCTCGAGGCGACCAGCAAGAACGCGAGGGCCCGGCGCGGCTTTCCATGGGCGAGCTTGGGACCTCACTGGCGGCGGCAAGCCTCCGCCGGGTCATCGCGAGGCACCAGCATAGACGCGATGGTCCGCGTTTGCCTGGCTCCTCGCGTGGCGGCGGAGGATAGGGGATTCGAACCCCTGAGAGCTTTCACTCAACCCGCTTTCCAAGCGAGCGCACTAGGCCACTATGCGAATCCTCCGCGGATGAGGTTACCGGTCCGGTGCGGTTGCCGACGAATCGGGACACCTGCAGGCGTCAGCGATGCGCGCCGCTGGCAGATCGTGCGCGCGTTCGGGCGCAAGTTCTGCCCATGTCCGGACTTTTCCACATGGTCGACCGAGAAGCCGTAGGCTCCGGCTCCATGGACGTACGGCGAAGTGCCCCCGCGATCGCGATGATGCTGTTGGCGCTTGCCGGTTGCGGAGGCGGATCCGGCGGGGACACCTCTGCCACGACGACACCCGCCACTGACACCACCTCGAACGCAGCCAAGCCGTCAGCGACACCGACGAAAGCGGCAGCCCCGACGAAGGCGGCGCAGAAGGTGCTGTCGACCAAGGGGCGGAAGTGCACCAAGCTCGAGGAGCCGCTGCGCCTTTATCCGGGGCACGCGCTCTCGATGGCCAACCGAGGGGCGCACCTCGAGGAGGTTCAGGAGATGCAGTCGATGCTCAACGGAGCAGGGGACGGCAGCGAATGCATACCCGAGGATGGCGACTTCGGGCCCGTGACTCGCGACGCGGTCAAGGAGTTCCAGTCCGCCAACAGCCTCACGGTCGACGGTCTGGTCGGCGAGGAGACCTGGAACCAGCTCAACCTGCTGCTGTCGCACTGACTGCCCGCGCCCGGCTTGAGGGCATACGAGACCGCTCCGTATGATGGACGCAGCCCCTCGCGCGGCGACACATCACCCAACTCCCCCAGGGCCGGAAGGCAGCAAGGGTCAGTGAGCTCTGTCGGGTGCGCGAGGGGTCCTTTCATGCCCAGACGCCGACGGGTGCGCCGACCCGAAGGCCGACGCACCCGTCCCAGCACACCGCGGTGATCAGCCGATGTGGACCGGCACACCATCCGGTCCGGAGGTGGCCAGCTCGTCGTGCTTGACGTTGATGAACAGGACCGCCACCACGGCGCCGATGAGCATCAGCACCGAGCCGACGAGGATCGCCGCCGTCGCGCCGTCGGTGAATGACCCGAGGTAGCTGGCGAAGCCCAGCTGGTCCGGGCTCAGCTTGCCGCCGGCCTGCTTGACGAGCTCCGGGCCCAGCTCGTCAGCCCTGCTGCTGGTGAAGTGCAGCGACACCGTGCTGAGGATCGCGAGGCCGAGGGCACCGCCGACCTGCTGCATCGTGTTGAGCACGCCCGAGCCGATGCCAGTGTCCTCGTCGCGCACGTGGTGCACGGCGGTCAGGGTCATCGGGACCCAGACCAGGCCCATGCCGAACGAGAGCAGCAGGACGAACGGGAAGATCGATGCCCAGTAGTTCACGTCGCTGCCCAGGTGGCCACCCGAGCTGAGCGTCGACACGATGTTGCTTGCGGTGTCGTTGACGTTGAGCCGCGAGAGCCCGAACAGTGCGATCGAGCCCAGCAGTGCACCGGTGCCGGCGATGAACCTGGCGTCGTACCGGTTGACCAGGTTGGACGAGATCGCCGAACCCGCGATGACGCCGAAGGAGAACGGCAGGAACGCGAATCCCGTCTGCAGCGGGCTGAAGCCGACGACCTGCTGGATGAACAGGCTCAGGAAGAAGAACATCGAGAACATCGCGGCCGGGATGATCATCATGACGAGGAAGCTGGCAGCCCGCGTGCGGTTCTGCAGGATGCGGATCGGCAGCAGTGGGTTGTCGACGCGGCCCTCGATGACGGCGAACGCGACGAGCAGCGCGACGCCGCTGACGAGTGACACGATAGTCCACTGGTCACCCCAGCCGTGTGCCTCTTCGCCTGCGCGGGTCAGGCCGAAGACGATCCCGAGCAGACCGACCGTGCCGGTGAGCGCTCCGGGGATGTCGAGCCTGCCCAGCTGCGACTCGGACTCCTTGAGGAAGCGGGGAGCGAGCGCGGCGGCGATCAGGCCGATCGGCACGTTGATCAGGAAGGTCAGGCGCCAGCCGCTCATCTCGATGCCGAACGCGCTGTCGAGGCCCGTGAGCCAACCGCCGAGGATCAGACCGACGGCGGCACCGACGCCGGACATTGCGGCATACACCGCGAAGGCGCGGTTGCGCGCCGGGCCGGCCGGGAACGTCGTCGCGATCAGTGCGAGAGCGGCCGGTGAGGCGAGTGCGGCGCCGAAGCCCTGCAAGCCACGAGCGCCCAGGAGGAGGCCCTCGTTGGTGGCGAGCCCGCCGAGAAGTGAGGCGATGGCGAACGTTGCGAGGCCGACCATGAAGATCCGCCGGCGGCCGTAGATGTCGCCGAGGCGGCCGCCGAGGAGCAGCAGGCCACCGAACGCGAGCGAGTAGCCGGTGACGACCCAGGCCAGGCTGGCCGAGCCGATGTGCAGGTCAGAGCCGATGAACGGCAGGGCGATCGTGGCGATCGTGGCGTCGAGCACGACGACGAGCTGGGCGACCGAGATGAGCAGCAACGCCCAGCCGAGGCGGCCGGGCTTCTCGTCGGCGGTCGTGGGGTCGGGCGGTGGGGTGTTGGGAGCCAGTGCGGTGTCAGTCATGAGTAGTCCTTGGGTGAGGTGCGGGCTGGTGTGCCGGAGTAACTATACGGCGTACATGTACTAGATATAGGACACTATATGACGTACAGTTGTCAACATGAAGTCGAAGAACGCCCCGAAGAATTCACTCAGCCGTGATGCACTGGTCGATCGGGCGCTCGCGATCGTCGACGCCGAGGGATTCGAGGCGCTGACGGTCCGCAAGGTCGCCGAGGCGTTCGGCGTCACGCCGATGGCGCTCTACTGGCACTTCGCCAACAAGGAGGCCCTGCTGGCCGCGGTGGGCGATGCTGTCGTCTCACAGATCCGGCTGCCCGACGCCGAGCTCCCGCTCGAGGACTACCTCCGCGAGGCGATGACATCGTTGATCGACGCGATGCGCGCGCACCCCAGCGCCTCCACGCTCGTGGCCCAACAGCTGATGTACGGCGAGAACGGCCTGGACCTGACCGAGCGATTCCTCGACAAGCTCGCCGTTGCGGGATTCGACGTCGAGAGGTCAGCGGCTGTTGCGCACTACACGATGCAGATCTCGCTGACGCTCGTGAGTCGCGAGCCGGGCTCGGAGCTCGGGGTCAAGCCCGCCGAGCGCGACGCCGTGCTCGCCGCGAAGCGCGCGCTGTTCGACGCGCTGCCCGAGGACCGCTACCCGCGGCTCCGGGCCGCAGCGGGCGCGATCATCGAGTGCGGCAACTCCGACGAGTACTACGCCGATGGCATCGACATCTTCGTCGCCGGCGTCATGGCCGACGCGAAGACCCTCACCCAAGCCTGAGCCCAAACGCCTTGAGCGTCAGGCGCCCGTGCATCGAGGACCCTCAGGGCAGAGGGTCGACGACGCTGTGGCCCTCGAGGGTCGACACGAGCCGGTTGAGGTGATGACGGCCGTCGCCGAGCGCATGGTCGATCGCGGTGAGCCGGCTCATGTAGTGGCCGACGCTGTACTCCGCGGTCATGCCGATGCCGCCGTGCAGCTGGATCGCCTCCTGGCCGATGTGCCGGCCCGCCTTGCTGACCTGCAGCTTGGCGCGTGACGCCGCCTCGGTGGCGTCGCCGCCGTCGAGCAGCACGAGCGTGGCCCACGTGACGGTGCTGCGCGCGAGCTCGAGCGAGACGTACATGTCGGCCGCACGGAACGTGAGCGCCTGGAACGTCATGAGCGGCACACCGAACTGCTTGCGCGTCTTGAGGTACTCGGTCGTCGTACGCAGCGCGGTGTCCATCGCGCCGAGCGACTCGTGCCCGTACGCGATCTGGGCTCGGGCAACGGTCGCCGCGATGGCGGCCGACTGGTCGGCTCCGGCCTCGCCGAGCGGCGTCGCCGGGGTGTTGTCGAACGCGACACGAGCGGCTCGGCCACCGTCGAACGTGGCATAGCTCGTACGCGTGAGGCCGTCGGCCTCGGGCTGCACGAGGAACAGTCCCGTGCCGCCTTCGACGGCTGCGCTGACGACGAGCAGGTCGGCCCGGGCGCCGCCGAGCACCGGCTCCTTGACGCCGCTCAGCGTCCACGAGTCACCCGTGCTCGACGCCTTGACGCCCGAAGCCGCGAGCTCGTAGCGAGACGCGGGCTCGGTGTGCGCGAATGCCGGCACGAGTGCGCCCTCGGCCAACGCAGCCGAGGATCTCGGCGCGCTGCTCGGCCGTGCCCGCGGCGGCGACGAGGCCACCGGCCAGCACGACGGCCTCGACGAACGGCTCGGGCGCGATGACCCGCCCGATCTCCTCGGCGACGATCGACACCTCAGCCGGGCCGGCGCCCATGCCGCCGTCCTCCTCGGCGAAGGGCAGCCCGAGGATGCCCATCTCGGCGAGGCGCTGCCAGGTCTTCTCGTCCCAGCCCGGGTCCTGCTTGGTCACAGCACGACGCGTCTCGGAGGTGTCGTACGCCTTGGCCAGCAGCCCGCGGACCGCGTCGCGCAGGGCCTCTTGCTCGGAGTCCAGTAGGAAGTCCATGTCAGCCCCTCAGTCCCAGGATCGTGCCGGCGATGATCTGTCGTTGCACCTCGTTGGAGCCGCCGTAGATCGACGCCTTGCGGAAGTTGAGGTAGTTGGGCGTCGCGACGCGTGCCAGGTCGGGGATGTCCGAGCCCTCGCCGGCGCCGGAGGCCAGAGCGAGCGGCCCGGCGAGGTCGACGAAGAGCTCCGTGACGGCCTGCTGCAGCTCGGTGCCGCGCAGCTTGAGCACGGAGGACGCCGGGTGCGGCTTGCCGTCCGAGGAGTTGGCGACGACGCGCAGCGCCGTCAGCTCGAGGGCGAGGAGCTCGTTCTCGAGGTCGGCGATCTGCGCAGCGACGAGCGGATCGTCGAGCAGTGACGTGCCGCCGGGCCCGGCGGTCCTGGCGTACTCCTTGGCCTGCGACAGGGTGCGCTTGGTCGAGCCGACCGGTGCGACGCCGACGCGCTCGTTGCCGAGGAGGAACTTGGCGTAGTCCCAGCCCTTGTTCTCCTCGCCGACGAGGTTCTCGACGGGTACGCGTACGTTCTCGAACCACACCTCGTTGACCTCGTGGCCGCCGTCGATGAGCTCGATCGGCCGCACCTCGACGCCGGGCGACGTCATGTCGATCAGCAGGAACGAGATGCCGGCCTGCTTCTTGACCGAGGGGTCCGTGCGGACCAGCGTGAAGATCCAGTCGCCGTACTGGCCGAGCGTCGTCCACGTCTTCTGGCCGTTGACGACGTAGTGGTCGCCGTCGCGGACAGCGGTCGTGCGCAGCGAGGCGAGGTCGGAGCCGGCGTCAGGTTCGGAGAACCCCTGCGACCACCAGATGTCGAGGTTGGCGGTCTTGGGCAGGAAGCGCTCCTTGACCTCCTGCGAGCCGAACGCGGCGATGACCGGGCCGACCATCGAGGCGTTGAACGGCAGCGGCGACGGTACGCACGCGAGCTGCATCTCCTCGTGCCAGATGTGGCGCTGCAGCGGCGTCCAGTCCTTGCCGCCCCACTCGACGGGCCAGTTGGGCACCGCGATGCCGGCGGCGTTCATGGCCTGCACCGACTCGACGATCTGCTCCTTGGTGAGCTCGCGTCGCGCGGCGACCGTGTCGCGGATGTGCTGCGGGATCTGCGTCGTGAAGAACGTGTGCATCTCCTCGCGGAAGGCTGCATCCTCGTCTGACAGCTGAAGTTTCATGTACGACTCCTCGGCGATCGCGCCACGCGGCGCACCGCGAGTCTAGTGTTTCGGAGAACTATATTCACATCGAGTGCATATTGTCCTGCTTGCCCGCCTTGCGCACCGCTCGGGCGCGCAGCGGACCGACGAGTCGCGGACCGGCCAGGCGCTGCTCGAGGCGGCGGGCCTCGCGCCGCAGCGGCTGGGCAACGTACTCGCCGAGGATCACGCCGGCGGCCAGCGAGATGGCGATCGCCGCGGCCGTGATCATCTGCAGGATGCCGGTGTAGTCCTCAGCCCCGAGCAGGGAGAGCCCGCGATAGATCGACAGACCGGGCAGCAGCGGCACGATGCCGGACACGACGATCACCAGCGGCGGCACCTGCTGCCAACCCGCGACGGTGTAGCTGACCAGACCGATGAAGATCGCGGCGATCGCGGCAGGCCACGCCCGGCCCAGGTCGTTCTCGGCCAGGAGCAGGTTGATCCCGGCCGCGCCGCCCGCGATCGCGGCGATGGGCAGCAGGACGCGCCTCGGGGCGTACGCGCTGAAGGCGAACGCGCCCGCGCTCAGGGCGGCGCCGGTGACCACGAGGGGGAACTGCGAGAGGCCGGAGACCCCCGGGTCGAGGTCGATGTCGACGCCGAGCAGCTGGCCGACCGTGAGCCCGCCGCTGACCCCGGCGATGATGCCCGCGGTCGAGATGATGACCTCGAGGACGCGGGCGTTGGCGGTGATGTAGAAGCCGGTCAGGGCGTCCTGGATCGCGCCGATGAAGCCGAGTCCCGCGAGCAGCATGACGATGCTGGCGGTGATGACGAGTGAGGGATCGACCGAGATCTCGACGGCTGACGCACCGACCGCGAGCAGCGAGGCGAACAGGCCGCCGGCGACCTGCGCGTAGAAGAACGGCAGGCGCAACCGGGACAGGAAACGCTGCAGGATCTCGATGCCGATCGCCGCGATCGCGGCGATCAGCGTGACGACCCAGTCGCCGCCGATCAGCATCGCGATGCCGGCGCCGATCGCGCCCCAGCTGAGCGTCACGGCCCAGCGTGGCGTGCGATGGCCCGTCGACGAGATCTGGGCGAGCCGGATGCGTGCCTCGTCGAGATCGATCTCGTCAGACAGCAGGGCGCTGACGAGGTGGTCGGCGCGGGTCAGGTCGTCGAAGTCGGTCTCGCGTTGGTTGACGTGGCGGGTCGCCGCGATCGGGAGATCGTCGGGTGAGGACTGATAGCTCATGTGCACCGTCGTGAACGTCACGTCGACGAGCGCCTGCCGCAGGCCGAGATGGTGCGCGATCGACGACATCGTGGCCGTCACGTCGGCGGCACCCGCGCCGTTGGCAAGCAGCATGTCGCCGACGCGCAGGGCAAGGTCGAGCGTGCGCTGGATATCACGTGTCTCGGTCACCGTCCCATAGTGTTGGACCCGACGTCCCTGTCCAAACAAGGAGTGGCGAATGACCGAGTGGATCCCCGACGAGCTGGGTGAGGGATACGAGCAGCACACGATCCCGCTCGGGGTCGATCCGGACGGCGAGGGCCAGGTCGAGGCGACCCTGGTTCGACGCGTGCCCGGCGAGACATACGAGGCTGCGGTCCTCTACGTCCACGGATTCAGCGACTACTTCTTCCAGCGTGAGCTCGCGGATTTCTTCGCCGAGCGGGGCTTCGCGTTCTACGCCCTCGACCTGCGCAAGTGCGGCCGTTCGCGCCGCGACGGGCAGACCGGCCACTACGTGTCGGACCTCGCGCTCTACGACGCCGAGCTCAATGAGTCGCTCGCGATCATCCGCGCCGAGACCGGCGACAAGCCCGTCCTGCTGTCGGCGCACTCGACCGGCGGCCTGATCATGGCGTTGTGGCTCGACCGGCTCAACAAGCAGCCCGGCGGGAGCAAGGGTGCGGGGATCGTCGGCGCGGTGTTCAACAGCCCGTGGCTGGACCTGCAGGGCGCGCCGTGGATGCGCTACGGTCGGCACCACGGCGATCGCGACGGTGGCCCGGCTCAAGCCCAAGTCGATCATCAAGCTGCCGCCCACCGATGCGTACGGCAGCAGCCTGCACGTCAGCGCCAACGGCGAGTGGGACTTCAACACCGCGTTCAAGCCGCTCGAGGGTTTCCCGGTCTCGTACGGCTGGCTGACCGCGATCCGCCGTGGTCACGCCGCCCTGCACAAGGGGCTCGACATCGGCGTGCCGTCGTTGGTGCTCCGTTCGGCACGCAGCCGGTTCGCGCGTCGCTACAACGATGACGTCGCCACCGCCGACGCCGTGCTCGACGTCAAGCAGATCGCGCGCTGGGCCGGATGCCTCGGCGACCAGGTGACCGTCGTGCCGATCGACGGCGCGAAGCACGACGTGTTCATCTCGCTGGAGGAGCCGCGCAAGGCGGCATACGCCGCGGTCGACAGCTGGCTTCGCGTCAAGGAGCTGGCCAGCCAGTGAGGCTCCACCACGTCCAGGTCGCCTGCCCGCCCGGAGGTGAGGACGACGCGCGTCGGTTCTATGCCGACGGCCTCGGCATGGTTGAGGCCGACAAGCCTGCGGACCTCGCCGGGCGCGGCGGCTGCTGGTTCCGCGCCCACTCCGGCGATGAGGTCACGGCCGAGATCCACGTCGGTGTCGAGCAGGAGTTCGTACCAGCTCGCAAGGCGCATCCGGCGCTCGTGCTCGACTCGACCACCGAGCTCGAGCAGCGGGCCGACGACCTGCGCGCTGCGGGCTTCGAGGTCGACTGGTCCGAACGCTCGACGTTGGCCGGGTTCGAGCGATTCCACACGGCAGACGGCAACGGCAACCGGGTCGAGGTCATGGCCCCGACAGACTGCGGGATGAGATCAGGCTCCGTCTGACACCCCGCCCGTTCTCAGCACCTCGCGGGCGACCACTGCCATACCGATGGCGGTGAGGCTCCAGGCGACGAAGTCGACCTCCGGGCTGCCGAGGATCACGGTGGCGATGAAGTGCAGCGGCTGGGAGACGGCGATCGCCCAACCTGCCCATGCCGGGATCCTGCCGGACCGCAGGAGCGCCAGTCCGAGCAGCACCGTGCCGATCACGTGGCCCAGGACGAACACGCCGATGGCGACGTCGATCGACGGGTGACCCGCATCGACCACCGCGACGGCATCGGCTCGGGACAGCCCGGCGTCTGATGCGCTCCAGAGCAGGTGGTCCGCACCGACCACCATGCCGAGCGACAGGTAGCCGGGCACGCTGAGCGCCAGTGCCCAGGCCGTCAGACGCGGTGCCGTGTCGCGGCAGACTCGAGCCGCAGCGAAGAGCCCGGGCACGAGGGTGAGGATGCCGATGTACGCCAGCCAGAGCACGGCGCTCTGCCGTCCCGGGTGCGCGTCGACCGCGGCGACCATTCCCGCCGACGTGCTCTCGGTGTAGTACGGGAGGATCAGCCTGAGCACGGCGATCGCTGCCGGCCCGATGGGCAGCAACAGCGCCACGCCCCAGGCGGACAGGGGGATCGTGTGGGCGCGCGCGATCGGTGGTGCGAGAGATGTTGGTCATGGTGGGATCCCTTCGGTAGTGGCTGTTGTCAGCAACGTTCCAACCGGCCGCAGTCCCGGGAACAGAGGAAAATTCCCGACCGTTCGAGGAGAACTTCCGGGTCGAACGGGAAGATTTCCCGGCGATGGCGACCTGAGCGACCGACGGCCTCGTCAGCGTCGGACGGGGTCTATAGAGTTCAGGTCGTGGATGCCCCCCTTGCCCTTTATCGCCGATACCGGCCGGAGACGTTTGCCGAGGTGATCGGGCAGGATCACGTGACCGAGCCCTTGCGCCACGCGCTGGCCGCCAACCGGGTCAACCACGCCTACCTGTTCTCCGGTCCGCGAGGCTGCGGCAAGACGACGAGTGCCCGCATCCTTGCCAGGGCGCTCAACTGCGAGAAGGCCCCGATCGCCGATCCGTGCGGCGAGTGCCAGAGCTGCCGTGACCTCGCGCGCGGTGGGCCCGGCAGCATCGACGTCATCGAGATCGACGCGGCCAGCCACGGCGGCGTCGACGATGCGCGTGACCTGCGCGAGCGCGCGTTCTTCGCACCGGTCAGCAGCCGCTACAAGGTCTACATCATCGACGAGGCGCACATGGTCTCGCCGCAGGGCTTCAACGCGCTGCTCAAGCTCGTCGAGGAGCCCCCGCCGCACCTGCGCTTCATCTTCGCGACGACCGAGCCCGACAAGGTCATCGGCACGATCCGGTCGCGCACGCACCACTATCCGTTCCGCCTGGTGCCGCCCAAGACCCTCGGCGACTACCTCCTGCAGCTCTGCGAGTCCGAGCACGTCACGCTCGAGCCCAGCGCGCTGCCGCTCGTCGTACGTGCGGGGCAGGGCTCGGTCCGTGACACGCTCAGCGTCCTCGACCAGCTGCTCGGCGGCGCCGGACCGGAGGGCGTGACCTACGACCTCGCGGTGCAGCTGCTCGGCTACACGCCCGACTCACTGCTCGACGAGGCCATCGACGCGTTCGCCGCGAGCGACGGCTCGACGGTCTTCGGTGTCGTCGACAAGGTCATCGAGTCCGGCCAGGACCCGCGCCGTTTCGCCGAGGACCTCCTCCAACGCCTGCGCGACCTCGTGATCGTCGCTGCGGTGCCCGACGCGCTGTCCAAGGGTCTGCTCGACGTACCGGGCGACCGGGCCGAGCGGCTGCTCAGCCAGGCCAGCAACTTCGGGCCGTCAGAGCTGACCCGCGCCGCCGACATCGTCAACGCGGCACTGATCGAGTTCCGCGGTGCCACGGCGCCTCGGTTGCTGCTCGAGCTGATGTGCGCGCGGATCCTCGTGCCCGGCTCCGACAACTCGACCCAGGGGTTCCAGGCCCGGCTCGACCGGCTCGAGCGCCGCCTGTCGATCGAAGGCGGCGCCGCGCCGGCAGCTCCTGCTCCCGCAGCGACCCGACCGCCCGGTCGTCCCGCCCCGTCGAAGCCAAGCCTGCCCCGGTCGCCGAGCCCGTCGCCGAGCAAGCCGCGCCGATCGCCGAGCCGGAGGCCGCGGAGCCGGCCCCGGTCGCCGAGCCCGTTGCTGAGACGCCTGCCGCCGTCGCCCCAGCCGGAAGTCGTCCCGGAGCCCGGGCAGCAGCAGGTGCCACCATCGACCGGGTCGCTCACGATCGCCGACGTACGCCGGCTGTGGCCCGAGATCCTCGACAAGATCCGCGACCTGCGGCGCTTCGCCTGGGTCATGCTCAGCCAGAACGCGCAGGTCACCGGCGCTCGACGGCTCGACCCTGACGATCGCGCTGGTCAACGCCGGTGCGCGTGACTCGTTCATCAACAGCCGCTCCGAGGAGTACGTCCAGCAGGCACTCCACGCCGTCCTGGGCGTCACCTGGAAGATCGAGGCGATCGTCGACCCGAGCGCCCGCCCCGGCGCGACCGGACCCGACGAGCCGGCCTCGGCAGACCCCAGCGCGGATTCCGCTCCGCGCAAGGGCGTCGCGGCACCGGAGTCCGTACGCGAGGCGCTGCGCGAGTCCGCCACGCCGGAGCCCCGCGAGGACCCCGATGCCACTGCGACCCGCGACGATCCTGTCGTCGAGCAGGAGGACATCGATCCCGAGGACCTCCTGACGCGGGAGCTGGGGGCGCGAGTCATTGACGAGTCCCGCACAGACTGACCCCGGCCTCGGCCGCACACGTCTCGACCTCGACCTCGATCCGCTCGATGTCCTCCGCCTGTTCCGGGGCCGCGAGCGGCTCGTCGCGCTGCTCGGCGCCTGGCACCACGGCGAGGCGCTGATCGCATTCGATCCCGTCACGGTGCTCGACGGTGACCCGTTCACCGGCATCGACCTCGACCCGCTGCCGCCCGACGTCGGGGGATTCGGCGGCGGGTGGATCGGCGCGTGGGGCTATCAGCTCGGCCGGCTCGTCGAGGAGCTGCCGACCGCTCCGCACCGCCCGATCCCGCAGCCCGATCACCGCATCGCGTTCTACGACCACGTCCTGCGCCGCACCGACGGCACGTGGTGGCTGGAGTCCCTGGCCGCCGACGACGAGCGCGACGCCCGGATCATCGAGACGCCTCCGGACCGGCTCGGCGGACCCGCAGACGTACGAGGTCGGCACGTTCGAGATGACGCCGACGCCCGACGCGCACCGAGCCGCGCTCTCGCACGGTGCTCGAGCACATCGCGGCCGGCGACATCTTCCAGGCCAACCTGTGCACGCGGCTGGAGTCGCCGTTCAGCGGCGACCCGCTCGACGTGTTCTGCGCAGGTGTTGAGCGCCTGCGCCCGGCGTACGCCGCGTTCGTCTCGAGCCCCGAGGGCGCACTGGCGAGCCTGTCGCCCGAGCTGTTCCTGCGCCGCACGGGCGACGAGGTCCTGAGCTCGCCGATCAAGGGCACGGCCTCGCTCGACACCGACCCCGACGAGCTCGTCGCCTCGGCCAAGAACCGCGCCGAGAACATCATGATCGTCGACCTGATGCGCAACGACCTCGGCCGCGTCAGCGTGCCCGGCTCGGTGCGCGTCCCGGCGATCACCCGCGCCGAGCGCCACGCGGTCTGGCACCTGGTGTCGGACGTCGTCGGCCACGTCGCCCGCGGCGTACGCGACTCAGAGCTGCTGCGCGCGACGTTCCCGCCCGGCTCGGTCACCGGCGCGCCCAAGGTGCGCGCGATGGAGATCATCAACTCGCTCGAGGCGACCGGTCGCGAGGCCTACACCGGCGCGATCGGCCACATCAGCCCGGCGGCGGGCCTCGAGCTCAACGTCGTGATCCGCACGTTCGAGTTCGCCGGTGATCGCGTGTGGCTGGGCGTCGGCGGCGGCATCGTGGCCGACTCCACGCCCGAGGGCGAGTACGCCGAGTGCCTCGTCAAGGCCCGCCCGCTGATCGAGGCGATCGGCGGGCTCCTCGAGCTCACGGCCGAATGCCCCGGACCTCGACGAGCCGCGACTGCCGGGCGTCCCCGAGCCTGCCGCCGACCGTCGACGAGTCGATGGGCATCTACGACACCCTGCTGGTCGAGGACGGCGACGTCGCCGACCTCGAAGCGCACCTCGCGCGGCTCGACGCCAGCGTCCGCGCGATCTACGGCGACACGATCCGCGCCGGACTCGACGAAGCCGTGCTGCGCCGCGCGGCGAGCCTGAGCGGGCGCCAGCGGATGCGGATCGACGCGGTGCCCGGCGACGACGGGGTCGCGGTCTCGATGAGCAGCCGGGTCATCGACGACGACGCCGACGCCTGGACCCTCACGCCGCGGACGATCGAGGGCGGCTTCGGGCAGCACAAGTGGAGCGACCGGCGGGCCTTGTCGTTCGATCGCGCCCCGGACCGCGACCTGCTGCTGTTCGCCGACGACGGTGCGTGCTCGAGACCGGCACGCGCCAACATCTTCGTGGTCCACGACGACGGGGTGCACACGCCGCCGACCGACGGCCGCATCCTGCCCGGCACGGCCCGCGCCCGCATCATCGAGATCCTGCGCGACGGCACCGGTCCCGGTGTTCCAGCGCCGGCTCACGGTCGACGACCTGTCAGCGGCGACCGAGGTCTTCGTCACCAACTCGCTGCGCGGTGTCGTGCCGGTCGTCGCGTGCGAGGGCGTCGGCGGCTGGCCGGTCGGGCGTACGACGGCCTGGGTGCGCGACGAGCTCTGGCGTTTCTGGCGCCCCTCGACGGGCGACGACTCAGAGTCCGCGCCGGCGTCGCGGTCGGCGCCGGGCTCGCCGGTCACGCAGGCCAAGGTCCTGTTCATCGACAACTACGACTCGTTCGTCTACAACCTCGTCCAGTACGTCGGCGAGCTCGGCGCGCGAAGCGAGGTCGTGCGCAACGACGCGGTGTCGTCGACGACCTCGTGCGCGCCCGCGAACGCGGCGACTTCACGCACCTCATCGTGTCGCCCGGCCCCGGTACGCCGGCCGACGCCGGCATCAGCATCGAGGCGATCCGCCGCCTCGGCCCGACCACCCCGACGCTCGGCGTGTGCCTCGGCCACCAGGCCATCGGTGAGGCCTACGGCGCCAAGGTCGTGCGGGCGCCGGAGATCGTGCACGGCAAGCCGTCGCTGGTCCATCACGACGGGCTCGGCGTCTTCGCAGGGCTCGGCACGCCGCTGGTCTGCGCCCGCTATCACTCGCTCGTGATCGACCCCGCGACGCTTGCCCGACGAGCTCGAGGTCGACGGCGCACACCGCGTCCGGCATCGTCATGGGCGTGCGCCACCGCACCCATCCCGGTCGAGGGCGTGCAGATGCATCCCGAATCCATCCTCACGGCGCGCGGCCACGAGATGCTCCAGTCCTTCCTGGCGAGCGGCTTCGTCAACGCGAGTGACGGCCTCTGACGGTCCTGGTTGCACCCGCGCGCGGGGCTCAGCGCGGCGGGAGCCCTCAGTCATGTGTCGGCAACTAGACTGATCGCATATGTATGACGGCGTGATTCAGGATCTGATCGATGAGCTCGGGCATCTGCCCGGCATCGGTCCCAAGAGCGCGCAACGCATCGCGTTCCACCTGCTCGACGCCGATCCCGACGGACGTACGCTCGGTTCGCCGCGACGCTCGTCGAGGTCAAGGCCAAGGTCCACTTCTGCTCGATCTGCGGCAATGTCACGGTCGACACCGAGTGCCGGTCTGCGCCGACCCGCGGCGCGACCCCAGCGTCATCTGCGTCGTCGAGGAGTCCAAGGACGTCGTCGCGATCGAGCGCACGCGCGAGTTCCGCGGCCGCTATCACGTGCTGGGCGGCGCGATCTCGCCGATCGCCGGCATCGGCCCCGACCAGCTGCGCATCAAGGAGCTGCTCCAGCGCCTGCAGGACGGCGTCGTCACCGAGGTCATCATCGCGACCGACCCCAACCTCGAGGGTGAGGCGACCGCGACCTACCTCATCCGCATGCTGACGCCGCTCGGCCTGCGGGTCAGCAAGCTCGCCAGCGGCCTGCCCGTCGGCGGCGACCTCGAGTACGCCGACGAGCTGACCCTCGGCCGCGCGTTCGAGGGCCGGACGACGATCGGCAACGCCGCCATCGGCACGTGACCGCTTCTCACTGTCCATCGGCAGGATCGCGACTGCGACCACCTCCGGCGAACCGGTAGACTTGTCGCGCGCAGCGTCGCGCAATCCGTACGTTTCCCAGCTCCAAGGAACATCTCGTGGGCATTGTCGTCCAGAAGTACGGCGGCTCCTCGGTTGCCGACGCAACCAGCATCAAGCGCGTCGCCCAGCGCATCGTCGCGACCAAGAAGGCCGGTCACGACGTCGTCGTCGTGGTCTCCGCCATGGGCGACACCACCGATGAGCTCATCGACCTCGCCAACCAGGTCTCGCCGCTGCCGCCGGGCCGCGAGCTCGACATGCTGCTGACCGCCGGCGAGCGCATCAGCGATGGCCGTCCTCGCGATGGCGATCGGCACGCTCGGCCAGGAGGCCCGGTCGTTCACCGGCTCGCAGGCCGGCGTCATCACCGACGCCGAGCACGGCAAGGCCAAGATCATCGACGTCACGCCGGGCCGCATCGAGGCGGCGCTCGCCGAGGGCGACGTCGCGATCGTCGCCGGATTCCAGGGCGTCTCGCAGACCACCAAGGACATCACGACGCTGGGCCGCGGCGGCTCCGACACCACGGCCGTCGCGCTCGCCGCGGCGCTCGAAGGCCGACGTCTGCGAGATCTACACCGACGTCGACGGCATCTTCACCGCCGACCCGCGCATCGTGCCCGACGCCCGCCAGATCCCGCGCATCTCCTACGAGGAGACGCTCGAGATGGCGGCCAACGGCGCCAAGATCCTGCACCTGCGGTGCGTCGAGTACGCCCGCCGCAACGACATGCCGATCCACGTACGTTCGTCCTTCTCCGACAAGACCGGCACGTGGGTCGTCAAGACCGAGGACGTCATCCAAGAGGGGCACCACCATGGAACAAGCCATCATCTCCGGCGTCGCGCACGACCGCAGCGAAGCCAAGATCACCGTCGTCGGCGTGCCCGACAAGGTCGGTGAGGCCGCAGCCATCTTCGGCACGCTCGCCGACGCCGCAGATCAACATCGACATGATCGTCCAGAACGTCTCGGCCGCCGACGACGTACGCTGACCGACATCTCGTTCACGCTGCCCCGCGCCGACGGCCAGACCGCCATGACCGCGCTCGCGAAGGCCCAAGGACGAGATCGGGTTCGAGCGGCTGCAGTACGACGACGCGATCGGCAAGGTGTCGATCATCGGCGCCGGCATGCGCTCGGCACCGGGCATCACGGCCAAGTTCTTCGCGCGCTCGCCGACGCCGGCGTCAACATCGAGATGATCTCGACCTCGGAGATCCGCATCTCGGTCGTCGTGGCCGAGAACCAGGTCGACGCGGCCGTCAACGCCGCGCACGACGCCTTCGACCTCGACACCGACGAGGTCGAGGCCGTGGTCTACGGAGGTACCGGACGATGACCAGTCGATCGGAGTCGTCGGCGCGACCGGCCAGGTCGGCGCCGCCATGCGCAGCATGCTCGAGGAGCGCGACTTCCCGGCCGACGAGGTGCGCTTCTTCGCGTCGTCGCGCTCGGCCGGCAAGACCCTGCCGTGGAAGGGCGGCGAGATCGTCATCGAGGACGCGGCGACCGCCGACCCGTCCGGGCTCGACATCGCGCTGTTCTCGGCCGGCGCGACGATGTCGCGCGTCCAGGCGCCGCGGTTCGCCGCGGCCGGCGTGACTGTCATCGACAACTCGTCGGCGTTCCGCAAGGACCCCGAGATCCCGCTGGTCGTCAGCGAGGTCAACCCCGAGGACATCGCCGACGCACCGGCGACGGCGGGCGCGGCATCATCGCCAACCCCAACTGCACGACGATGGCGGCGATGCCGGTCCTCAAGCCGCTGCACGACGAGGCCCAGCTCGTTCGCCTCGTGGTCAGCAGCTACCAAGCCGTGTCGGGCTCCGGCATCGCCGGCGTCGAGGAGCTGCACGGCGCAGGCGCTGGCCGTGGTCGACAAGGCCAACGAGCTCGCCTACGACGGCTCGCCGTCGACGTTCCCGGCGCCGGTCAAGTTACGTCGCGCCGATCGCGTTCAACGTCCTGCCGATGGCCGGCTCGATCGTCGACGACGGCTCGTTCGAGACCGACGAGGAGCACAAGCTCCGCAACGAGAGCCGCAAGATCCTCGCACATCCCCGACCTCAAGGTCGTCCGGCACGTGCGTACGGGTTCCGGTGTTCACGGGGCACTCGCTGTCGATCAACGCCGAGTTCGCACCGGCCGATCACGCCTGAGCGCGCCACCGAGCTGCTGTCGTCGGCGCCCGGGCGTCACAGCTCGTCGACGTCCCGACGCCGCTGCAGGCCGCCGGCGCCGACCCCAGCCTCGTCGGCCGCATCCGTCAGGACCAGAGCGTCGACGACGACACGTGGCTCGTGCTGTTCGTCAGCGGCGACAACCTCCGCAAGGGCGCCGCGCTCAACACGATCCAGATCGCCGAGCTGCTGGTCTAGCGTCCTCAGGCATCTGCGAGTGCGGGACGACTCGACGCATCGCGAGCGGTAGCGTAGCGGTCCTCGAGCTCTGGACGATCGGGTCGGTGCACGACAGTGCCGGGAGCGAAGACGAGAGCTTCATCGCTGGGCCACAGCTCGCACTCGACGGGACAGTCGTATGGCGTCGTACGTGGGATCGGTGGACGGGTACCACGCGCCGAACTGGTCAACAGCGGACCACCCGACACGACGATGTCGGAATCGATCGGCCTCGCCAGCAACTTCGGCAGCATGTCACGGCACAGCTGCGCTGCATCACCTTGTCACCATTGCTCGTCGTCCGTCATCCGTCGGCTCGATGGCCTCCTTGACGAACCGCGTCCCGAACGCGAGTCGCGCGTTGTAGGTGAACACCATCTCGGTCTCGTGGGCACGGGTGCATGGCCCGAGCACAACCTCGTCCTCGTACTCGTCGGATTGCACGTAGCAGCGGCGGCGCTCCACTGGAAAGTGCGAGCTCAGGAACCTGCCGGCGATGGTCTTCAGGTTGTAGGAGCGTGACGCCGGCGGGCGCGGCTGCTCCTTGGGCTTCGCTGGGGTCCCTGAACTCGGCGAAGCAGATCAACCGATGCTCGCCCTTGCTCCACGCACGGCTCGGGCGTGAGGGTGAATCGCGTAGGCAATCCCGGCCACGGCCGGGTAGGCGCCGATCTCCGACAGCCGGGCGCGGCCACTGCGGATGCTTTCGGCGTCGACACCCATCGCGCGCCAGAGCTGAGTGCTGCACGTGGCATTGGCATGGTGTGCGAAGCCCTCCGGTCGTCGGAACCGCGGCGGTCGAGCAGCCGTTCCCGGACGGTCGCGTCAGAGTCCTCCGGGTCCTCCGCAGGGCTTGAGGAACCGGGCAGGGACACGGCCTCGCGCCCGTGACCTCGTACAGGTGGCGCTTCGTGCACTTGACCTTGGTCGAGAAGTCGGGATCTGCCCGGGTCGAGCTTCGAGGCGGCGTCTGCGAAGCAGTCACCCGCCTTGGGCGTGACGACCTTCTGACACCGGTCGGCGCCGTGGTTGCCGGCCGGCTTCGGGTCTGACCCGTCGACACACGCCGTGAGCTAGGAGGGCCGCCGCGAGGGCGGCGATCGCGGACCTGATCACGCTCAGAGCGACTCGCGGATGCCGATGAAGGCGTCCAGCGAGTCGGGGTTGGCCAGCGCGCCCTTGGCGGCGGCATCCTCGATCGAGGCACCCTGCAGGATCCTCTTGACCGGCACCTCGAGCTTCTTGCCCGACAACGTGCGCGGGAGGCGCGGCGACCTGGCGGATCGCGTCGGGCACGTGGCGCGGCGACAGCTGCGTACGCAGCGCGGCGCGATGCGCCGCTGGAGCGTCTCGTCGAGCTCGAGTCCCTCGGCGAGCACGACGAACAGCAGCAGCTGGCCGGCCCCGCCCTCGTCGTCCTCGAGGTGCACGACGAGGCTGTCGGCGACCTCGGGCATCGCCTCGACGACGGTGTAGAACTCGGCGGTGCCCGAGGCGTACGCCGCCGCGGTTGAGGGTCGCGTCGCTGCGGCCGGTGATGGTGCAGGTGCCGCGCTCGGTGATCGTGATCCAGTCGCCGTGACGCCACACGCCGGGGATGTCCTCGAAGTAGGCCGCGCGATAGCGCGAGCCGTCGTCGTCGCCCCAGAACCCGACCGGCATCGACGGCATCGGCTGCGTGATGACGAGCTCGCCGAGCGAGCCGATCACCGGCTGGCGATCGTCGTCGTACGCCTCGACGGCGCAGCCGAGCATGCGGCAGGAGATCTCGCCGGCGTACACCGGCACGATCGGCGCGGCGCCGACGAACCCTGAGCACACATCCGTGCCGCCGGAGATCGAGCCGAGCTGGACCGTGGGACTGACCGCGTCGTAGACCCACCGGAAGCCTTCGGCGGGCAGCGGAGCGCCGGTCGAGCCGACGCCCCGCAGCCTCGACAGGTCCGCGACCTCGCGCGGCACCAGCCCCTCCTTGCGGCACTGCAGCAGGTAGGGCGCGCTCGTGCCGAAGTACGTGATCTCGAGGCGCTCGGCGAGCTGCCACAGCATCGGCAGGTCGGGATGTGCCGGGTTGCCGTCGAACATCACGATCGTCGAGCCGACCGCGAGGCCCGAGACGAGCAGGTTCCACATCATCCAGCCGGTCGTCGAGAACCAGAAGAACCGGTCGTCGGGGCCGAGGTCGTGATGGAAGGCGAGAGCCTTGAGGTGCTCGATCGTGATGCCGCCGTGGCCGTGCACGATGGGCTTCGGCAGGCCGGTGGTGCCCGACGAGAACAGCACGTAGAGCGGGCGGCGAACGGCACGCGTACGAACTCCAGCGGGCCGGGCTCGGCGATGAGCTCGGACCAGGTGATCGCGCCATCGGGAGCGGGCGCCGCCGGGTCGAGGTAGGGCAGCCACACGACGGTGCGCACGCTCGGCAGGCTGCGGGTGATCGCCTCGACCTCGGCGCGACGGTCGACGCCCTTGGACCCGTACTGGTAGCCGTCGACGGCGAGCACCACGGTGGGCTCGATCTGCTGCCACCGGTCGACGACGCTCTGCGTGCCGAACTCGGGCGCGCACGACGAGAACACGGCGCCGAGGCTCGCGGCGGCCAGCAGCAGCACGAGGGTCTCGGGGATGTTGGGGGCGTAGGCGGCGACCCGGTCGCCGGGCTCGACCCCGGCGCGCACCAGGCCGGCGCGGGCGCGGGCGACCTGGTCGCGCAGCTCGCGGGCCGTCAGGCGTACGTCGTCGCGGCTCTGCGAGGCGGCGACCACGACGATGTCGTCGTCGGCGCGGCCGGGCATACGCAGCATGGCCTCGGCGTAGTTGAGTCGTACGTCCGGGAACCACACCGCGCCAGGCATCGACGCATCGGCGAGCGCGGTCGTCGGGTCGCCATCGCACGGGATCTCGAACTCGCGCCACACGGCGCGCCAGAACTCGTCGGGCTGCGCGACCGACCAGCCCCACAGCTCGTCGTAGTCGGCGAACGATCGGTCCAGGCCCTGCATGAAGCTGCTCGAGCCGCGATCGCCGTCAAGCGGGGGAGCTCCAGAGGATGTCGGTCACTCGGGAATTGTAGGGCTGCTCTCGGCGACCGTGATGAGCCACTGAGAGGCGAAGTAGGTGACGGCGGCGAGCAGCGGCACCATCACCAACGCTCGGTTGTCATCGGCCATGTCGAGGAAGAGGCCCAGGATCGCGACGATCGCGAGGACGACGCCGAGGAAGCTGATGAGCCCTGCCCGTGCCGTGCCGAAGGCCGTGAGGAGCAGGTCGCCGAGGATGATCGCGATGAACGTGACGACGACGAACGTCAGCGATCCCCACTGCTTGCCGCCCGAGGCGACGCCGCGGACATCGTTGAAGATCTCGAGCGCGATCAGCCCGAGGCCGACCGACGTGAGCCCGACGACGAGGCCTGTGATGACCGAGGCGAGCCGGGCGTCGATGTGCGGGATCCGCCAGGCGATCAGCGCCCGGAACCGGTCGGCGACGAAGTCGCCGGTGGTCCGCGCAGCCGAGCCGGCGGCCCCCGCGACTCCCGAAGCAACACCGGCGCCGCGCGAGGTCAGGGCCTTGCCGGCCGCGCCGACCTTGACGCGCGGGCGGGTCTTGGTCGAGCCGGCCGGCTTGGCGCCGGGACGGCTCGCGACCTTGGCCTGCGGCTTGGCGCGGCTGGCGCTCGACCTGGCGACCGGCCGGCCATACCGGACGGGCTTTTCGGCGGTCGGGGACGTCGGCCGGGTGACGGTCTTCTTGACGACCCGCTTGACCACCTTCTTGGCGGGGCCTGCGTCTGCTCGTCAACCATGCGCCGAGTCTTTCACAGCGGGTGAGGCCTCGGCGCTGGTCCGACGTTGCGATCAGATTGAGTTGGCGCTTCGCGAGGTCAACTGACGGCCCCGACCCAGGGCCCCCGGGCGGGATCACCTTCCCGGGGGCCCGTCGATGTCAGCTTTCGCGCCGGCGTCGATTCGTTGCGATGATCGCGGTGCCGACCATCACCATGCCGAACGCGGCAAGGAGAGTCCATGGACCGACGGTCGAACCGGTGTCTGGGAGCACCCCGTCATCCGGATCGCCACCGTCCGGATCGTGTCCCTTCGACGACCCTGCTGAGGGTGCAGAGGTTGGAGCCGTCTGCGCAGATGACCTCGTCGCCGGTGACAACCAGGGCATTGGCCAACGACCGGTCACCATCACCGTTCACGCGCACCTTGTACGTGATGGTCGCGGTCTCGCCTGACGGGAGCTCGCCGGTCACATGGAGGGTGTCGCCCTCACGCTCCGCGGTGACGTCGGGCGTGGATGACTTCGGCTCGGACGTGACGGTCGCATCGTCAAGGACCCCACTCATGTCGTCCGTGTAGTCGATCTGGCACGGGCGGCGCCGAGTTGTCCGTCGACTTGTTCGTGAAGGTCAGCGTGTACGTGACGTGGTCGCCTTCGGTGACCTTGTCGCCGGCGCTGGAGTCCTTGCTCGCCACGACGTCGGACTGGTGGTTCACCGTGCAATCCGGCTCCTCGGCGTCGAGGGCTCGCAGGAGTCAGGGCGCTCCTGGTCGGGGTCGAGGAGATAGTTGACCAGTCGATCGTCTCCGCCATCCGCTGCACCCGCACGGTGTAGGTGACGGTCTCCTCCGCCCCGGCCGCAAGGGTTCCGTTCACGACCACGCGCGCACCGGTGCGCGTCGCGGTGAGGGCATCGTCGGACACCGTGGGGCCGTCGATGAGGTCGGCATCGTCGAGCACCTCCGTCAGGTCGTCGACGCGAGCGACGTCGACCGGGCTTCCGCCGGTGTTGTGGAAGTGCAGCGTGTACGTGGCGGTGTCACCGCTCCGGATGGTCGTGCCCGATGCCGGATCGACCGTCTTCCAGTCGTGGAGGTCGCCCAGCACCGTGTTGGTCCGCGGTGGATCGACCGGCGTGCAGTCGCCGCTGTCGTCACAGGTCACCTGCGGATCGTCCGCTACGACGGAGTTGGTCAGCACGCTGTCCCCCCGCTCTCCGTACGGCTTGATGGTCACCGTGTAGGTGACCGTGACCGTCTGGCCGGGGTCGATGGGCCCGGTGACGAACAGGGCGCCCGCGTTCACGTCCGTCTCGATGCCGTCGTCGTCGCTGGTTGGCGGGGTGGTGAGGGTGGCATCGTCGAGAACCTCACTGAGGTCATCGGTGGAGTCGACCTTCCCGCTGGCCAGGCCCGTGTTGGTCCAGGACAGCTCGTAGGTCACCTTATCGCCAGGTCCGGGCGGCGACTGCGGGTCCGCATCGCTCGTCTTCTTGGGCACCACGTAGGGCAGGTTCGTCACCACGGGGGCGGGTGCGCACTCGACGTCGTCGCAGTTGGCGCTGGTCACGGTGTTGCGCAGCTCGTGGTCGCCGAGGTTGGTGACCTTCACGCTGTAGTCGATCGTTGCCTTCTGACCCTTCGCGAGTGCGCCGGACCAGGTGAGCTCCTTCTGCGGCGGTGTCGACGTCGACGGCGCCGCGTGAAGCCGTGGCCCCGCCCTCGTAGATCGCGTCATCGAGGACGTCGCTGAGGTCGTCCACGAGCGAGGCGGGGTCGTCCTCGGTGTAGTCACCCGCGCCGTCGTTCGTCACGGTGACGACGTAGTTGACCGTGTCGCCGGTGTTTGGCTTCTCCGGTGTGGTCTGCTCCTTGGTCACCGTCAGGTGCTTGACGAGGTTCGACGTCGTCGCCGGCTGACATGTCTCAGGCGCGCCGGGCTGGCAGGCGAGGGCGTTGACGAGCGCATGATCGCCCTGCTCGGCGTATGCCTTGACCGTCACCTTGTAGGTCACGGTTAGCGTCTGACCGGCAGGGACCGAGCCGGTCACGACAATCTCGTTGTCGACGAGCGACGCGATCAATCCGTCCTCGGCGACCGGGGCGCCGGTCAGCTCGGCGTCGTCCAGCACGCGCTTCAGATCGTCATGGGTGCTGACGGTGGCTGCGCTCTCACCACCGTTCTGGAAGCTGAGCGTGTAGGTCAGCACCTGCCCGGTGCTGACCGGGCTCCCTGAAGCAGGGTCGACGCTCTTGGACTGGACGAGCCCCGAGCCGGGTGTCGTCACGGTCGTGCAGCGTGCCTCGCGTCCAGTGCTTCGTCGGCCGGGACGCAGGCGCTGTTCTCGAGCCCGTGGTCGCCATCGCCGTTGTACGTCACGGTGTAGGTGATCGTTGCCGAGCCGTCCTTGCCGAGGACTCCGCTCCATTTCAGGGTGCCGTCGACGACCTCTGCGGTCCCGACGTTCGATGTGGGGCCGCCGGTCAGGTCCGCGTCGTCCAGCACGTCGCTCAGGTCATCGCTGAAGGTTGCCGGGTGGCCTGCGGTGTATGAGCCAGGGCCGGCATTGCGCACGACAACGGTGTAGGTGAGCTTCTCTCCGACGGCGGGGAGGTCGGGACGGTCGGCCGACTTGGTGATGGTCAGCTTCGGCAGCTCGATCGTGAGCGGCGCACACGGGACCGACTGGTCGTCACACTTCGGCGTCGGCGGGTTCGGGTCGGTGCCGGTTGCGGAGAAGGCGATGTTGCGCACGGTGCCGTCTCCGCCGCCGGTCAGCACGACGGAGTAGGTCAGCGTCACGCTCTTGCCCTCGGCCAACGGTCCGCTCCACCGGATGCGCGGCTCGTCGTAGCTCGCGTCCGCTCCCGCACCACCGGTGACCTTCACGTCGCCGGAGAAGTCGGCGTCGTCGAGCACGTCGCTGAGGTCATCGATGATGGTCGCCGGCTTCGCCTCGGTGTAGTCGTCGGTGCCGGAGTTGGTGGCGGTGACGGTGTAGGTGACGGTGTCGCCGGGCTTGGTCGACGCGGTGGCGTCGCTGGTCTTGGTGACGGTCAGAGCTGGGTCGGCGTACTTGACCGGGTAGTCCTCGGTCTCGCCGCCGACGACGTTGCCGGTGGGCAGCGAAGTTGATCCCGTCGGGATCAGGCCGGAATCGGGCATACGTGTCCTGAGTCCCGGTCGGGGCCGGGAACGTCAGGGGGTACGTGGCCGTGCCGGAGTTGGCCAGCACGATGGCCGTTTTGCGTTCCGAAGGCTCGAACGTGCCATTGGCATTGGCGTCGATCCAGCCGTTGAGGAAGAGCGACCTTGTTGCTGTTGTTCGTGACCGTGACGTTGACGACCGTCTGCTGGCCAGGGCGCGCCAGGATCGGAGCCGAGACGCCATCCTCGTCGTCCGACCCTGCGTTGTCGTCACCGTCAGCACCGGCGCTGGGGGCCCCGTCAAGCTCGGTGTCGACGTGGGTGCCGAGCATCATGCTGGAGGTCCTCGCGGTGCGGTCGAAGTCCGAGATGGCGTTGCGTGGCCCGCCGTCCGCAATGTTCGTCCCGTATGAGGCTGGCGCGTCGCCACCGTCGAAGGTCTTGGCGGTGTTCTCGACCTTGCAGCGGATCTGGTCGCCGATGTCGGGAGAGACCTGAACGCTCGCGTGCACCCCAGACGGCAGATCTGGGTCCTGCGTGTTTGAGCCACCGCTGAAGCACGCCCAGGTGGAGACGTAGTTGTCCATGTCAGTGCCGGACCCGGGGGTGGGAGCGTCGGTCAGCGTGAACGGCGAGCCGTTGTTCGGGGGGATGACGACGACGGACGCTGTGTCGGCTGTGTCGCTCGTACCTGTCGACACCGTCTTGAGTGTGCTGCCGCTGGGGGACTTCACGCCAACGTCGAAGGAGTCGGTGCGGTCATACCGGCCGACGACGGACTTCTGGACCTGGATGGACGCCGTACGGACGCCGAACGCGATGCCGGACTGCGCGAACGTCTGCCAACGAACCGCGAACGAGGACGGCGCGTCGGCGGACACCAGGACGCCGTTCGCAGAACCCGCCGACGGCGTGCTGCCGGCGCCGGTGCACGTGACCTGTGTGGTGCCCAGCCCCGTGATGTTGGGGGCCAGGCAGCCTCCGGTGGCATTCGGGTACAAGGTCTCGAGGAGGTTCAGCTGCTTGTCGGAGGTCCACCGGAAGCTCTCGCCACCGACGTTGTCCTCGGTGTCGGCAGCGACGAACGAGAAGGAGTCAAGTGCGGCGCCCGCGGAATCGGTCAGCTTGATGTTGCTGAGCTCGACGTCGAGCGTCGTGCCACCGGGCTGACTGTAGAGCGACGGTTTGCCCGGGATGTTCTTGTAGCCCGCCACGCCGAACGCGAAGCGGCCCTCGATGGGCGTGGCGCGAGGGACGATCGCGCGGAATGGCTGAGTGCCGACGGGCCGGGCCTTGATCGTGTAGCTGATCTTGTAGTCGCCGGGCAGTGTGGCCGTCATGTCCTGTCCGGCTGCGGTGCGGGCCTGGGTGTCGTTGTAGGACGTCATGTCGAGCCAGCAGATCGTCGAGGCGTTCTGCCCCTAGTCCCGTAACCGCAGCCGACGGGATCGCCGGGAGCAGCGGTCGCCGTCGAACGAGTGGTCTGCACGAGGAACGCGCTCAGCATCACCGCGACCAAGAGGGGAATGAGACGGCGCCGATGCAGGAGCCGGTGGGGAAGTGGCATTCGTCGAACCTTCGAAGGGGGCGCACTCGTAGCTGGCCCAATGCATCTGCAACGCGAAATCGCGACAAGGTTACTCGTGACTGACTTCCCGCCGCCACGCCTTCGGTGAGTTCCGCCAGAAGACAAGGACACCCGGACCTGCTTTCGCAGATCCGGGTGTCTCCGATCTCCTGGAGAGATCACATGGTCGGGCTGACAGGATTTGAACCTGCGGCCTCGTCGTCCCGAACGACGCGCGCTACCAAGCTGCGCCACAGCCCGAATGCCCCTAGCTGAGGGACCCGGAAGAGTCTATCCCAGTCAGGGTGAGCAACGTTGCCTCGGGGCGGCAGGCAAAACGTACGGGTGTGTAGGGCGAGGTCCCGAGGCCCGCCGAGACGTGCAGCCACGACGGATCGTGGCCGCTCGACCTGGTGCGTGTGAAGGCCTCGCGCCCGGCTCCGATCGAGGTCGCAGTTGGTCACGAGCGCACCGTAGAACGGCACGCGGAGCTGTCCGCCGTGCGTGTGGCCGGCCATGATCAGCGGGTAGCCGAGCGAGTTCCACCGGTCGAGCACGCGCAGGTAGGGCGCGTGGGCCACGCCGATCGCGAGATCGGCCGTCATGTCGGCGGGTACGTCATCGAGCACGTCGAAGTTGAGGTGCGGATCGTCGACCCCGACGAACGCGAGCCGGCGACCGCCGACCACGAGCGACGCGTGCCGGTTGGTCAGGTCGACCCAGCCGCGCTGCTCGAAGGCGTGGCGCAGCTGGTCGAACGGCAGATCGCGCTCGCGGTGCCAGTCGCCGCCGGTGCCGCCTCTGAGGTAGTTGACCGGGTTCTTGCGAAGCGGTGAGTAGTAGTCGTTCGAGCCGAAGACGAAGGCACCCGGCAGGTCGAGCAGATCGCCGTACGCCCGGAGGACCGATGGCACGGCATCGAGGTGAGCGAGGTTGTCGCCGGTGTTGATGACCAGGTCGGGCTGCAGGTCGGCCAGGCTGCGCAGCCACTCCTGCTTCTTGTGCTGGCTCGGCGTCATGTGGGTGTCGGACAGGTGGAGCACCCGCAACGGGTCGGAGCCGGCCGCGAGCACCGGCACCGTGACCCGGCGGAGCGTGAACGCGCGAACCTCATAGAGCGAGGCATACGCCAGCCCGGCCGCGGCGGCCGCGATGGGCCAGAGCAAGGGGCGCACGCGTCCAGCGTGTCACAGCCCTGGTGGGACACTGGAGGCATGTCAGGACTCAAGGACCAGCTTCACGACGACCTCACCACCTCGATGAAGGCGCGTGACGCTCTGCGTACGTCGACGCTGCGGATGGTGCTCACCGCGATCACCAACGCCGAGGTCTCCGGCAAGGAGGTCCGCGAGCTGAGCGACGAGGACGTCATCACCGTGCTGGGGTCCGAGGCCAAGAAGCGTCGCGAAGCAGCCGAGGCGTTCGCCGAGGGCAACCGTCCCGAGCTCGCCGACAAGGAGCGGGCCGAGGCCGAGATCCTCGCCGAGTACCTGCCGGCTCAGCTCACCGCCGAGGAGATCAGCGTCATCGTCACGGCCGCCGTCGAGTCGACCGGCGCCGCGGGCGAGGGCATGAAGGCCATGGGCAAGGTCATGGGCGTCGTGTCACCGCAGGTCAAGGGCAAGGCCGACGGCGGCGTCGTCGCCGCCGAGGTCAAGCGCCAGCTGGGCGCTCTAGCCGTTGGGGCCTCCGCCGTCGGTGCCTCCACCATCGGTGCCGCCACCGTCTGTGCCGCCGCCGTCGTTCGCGGGCTTCTCGTCATCCTTCTCCTCCTTCTTGGGCGGCGGAGCAGGCTTGCGCTTGGGCGGTACGTCGAACTGCACGGACGGCAGGTAGTTCTGGATCACGCGCATCGCCTTGGCCCACATCGGACCGGCCAGCGAGCTGCCGCCGACGGCGTGGAAGTTGAGGAAGCCGCCGTTGATCGTCGCGCCCGCCAGCGTCCTGCGGGCTGCCGTTGCTCTTGACGCCGGCGATCATCGACATCGCCGCGAGCTTGGGCGTGTAGCCGGCGTACCAGACCGACTGGTTGTCCTGCGCCGTTCCGGTCTTGGCGGCCGACGGGATCCTCAGGCCGGTTCCGCCGAGGTCGTAGCCGAAGCCGCCGGGCTCCTGCACGCCGCGCAGGATGTCGTTGATCTGGGCGGCGTCCTCCTTGCTCAGGACCCGCTCGCACTCGGGCCGGAACTTCTTGACGGTCTTGCCATTGCCATCGACGATCGAGTCGACCGGCAGGGGCTTGCAGTACATGCCGCCGGAGGCCGGCACGGCGTAGGCGGCGGCCATGTCGAGCGGGCTGACGTTGGTGACGCCGAGCGTGAACGACGGGACCTGGTTGTTGAGGCGTCCGGGTGAAGGGCACCTTGATGCCCATCGACTCTGCCGCGCGGACGGTGTTGCAGAGGCCGGCCTTCTTCTCGAGCTGGGCGAAGTAGGTGTTCACCGACAGCCGCGTGCCGGTGTACATGTTCATCGTGCCGCTGGAGGTCGAGTTGCCGACCTTCCACGGACCGGTCCCGCCGCCGTCGCAGTCGAAGTAGGTGCCGGACGGAACCGTCATCGCGCGGCGGTGACTTGAAGGTCTGGCTGACGTCGATGCCCTGCTTGAGCGCCGCAGCGACGGTGAACATCTTGAACGTCGAGCCGGCCGGGAAGCCGCCCGAGTCGCCGTACGCCGTCGGCACGGTGAAGTTGATGAAGGACTGGCCCTTCTTCTTGTCGCGCCCCATGGGCCGCGACTGGGCCAGGCCCCTGACCTTGCCCGTGCCGGGCTCGACCAGGGCCATCGCGCCGAGGACTTTGCTGTCGGTCGGCCTGACGGTCTTGGAGACGGCGCTGTTGATCGCCTTCTGCATGCGGACGTCGATGTTGGACTTGATGGTGAGTCCGCCGCGTTCGAGGGCGCGCTGGCGGTCCTCGAGGGTCGGGCCCAGGGCGTCCGACTTGAGCAGGTAGCGACGGACGTAGTCGCACGAGAACTCGGCGACGGTCGACACGCAGCCGTTGGGGAACTTGGTGATCTTGAGCCCGAGCGGTTCGGCCTGGAACTTCGTGGCGTCAGCCTCGGAGATCTTGCCGAGCCGTGCCATCACGCCGAGGACGGTGTTGCGGCGCGCGAGGGCCTTCTCGGGGTAGACGCGAGGATCGAACTCGACCGGGTTCTTGACGAGGCCGGCGAGTGTCGCGGCCTGCCGCACGTTGAGCTTGGCGGGGCTGACCGAGAAGTAGTGATAGGCGGCGGCGCTGATGCCGTAGGCGCTGTCGCCGAAGTAGGCGAGGTTGAGGTAGCGCTCGAGGATCTCCTTCTTGGTGTGCGTCTCCTCGTACTCGATCGCGAGCTTGAGCTCACGGATCTTGCGGGCCGTCGACTTCTTGATCGCAGCCATCCGCTGCTTCTTGGTCGTCGCCTGCGAGACAAGGGTCAGCTTGACGAGCTGCTGCGTGATCGACGAGCCGCCCTGCGTCTGGCCCTCGGAGGCGTTGTTGACGAGTGCGCGCAGCGTGCCCTTGAGGTCGAGCGCGCCGTGCTCGTAGAACCGGGCGTCCTCGATCGAGAGGATCGCGTCCTGCATGAGCGGCGAGATCTTGGCCAGCGGGATGTCCTGGCGGTTCTCCTCGTAGAAGTACGCGATGAGGTCGCCGTTGGAGGCCAGCAGGCGGGTCGTCTGCGCACTGGGCTGGTCGTTGAGCTCCAGCGGCAGGTTGACGATGTCG
The DNA here is from genome assembly GCA_963761965.1 of uncultured Actinomycetota bacterium. Classification (GTDB taxonomy): domain Bacteria; phylum Actinomycetota; class Actinomycetes; order Propionibacteriales; family Nocardioidaceae; genus Aeromicrobium. Next base: position 27,538 of record CAVXIX010000022.1, on the reverse strand, counting down.
TTGCTGAGGTTGTTGGTCGTCGACGCGAACAACGCGGTGCCGGGGATGAAGATCGCGGCGAGGAGCACGCCGGCCACGGCCGACAGCAACGCCATGCTTCCCACGATCGAGAGTGGTCCGTCGTGATGCTTTTCCCGCTGTGCGGTTTGGCGCAGCGAGGCGCGGAGTTCATCCCAAGACATGGAGTCAGGTTACGTGACTAACCCGAGAGAGCCAGTGGCGACAGCGTGTCTAGTCCATAGGGACTAGAGAAAGATGGTCACGATCGGTCTGACGCCTTCATCAGGAAATTCTTAGATTTGATTCAACAACCAACTTCGATCCATCGGGGATCGGTCTCGGGGAGGTTTTGAACATGTGGAACGAGAACTGGGCGGCTGAGGCCGCTTGTCGCGGGAAGTCCGATGCACTGTTCGTCAAGGGCGCAGAGCAGAATCGCGCCAAGCAGGTGTGCGGCACGTGCCACGTTCGCGCGGAGTGCCTGGCCGAAGCGCTGGACAACCGCATCGAGTGGGGCGTCTGGGGCGGTATGACCGAGCGTGAGCGTCGTGCGCTGTTGCGTCGCCGGCCCAATGTCACGGCCTGGCGCAGCATCCTTTCCGTCGCCGTCTAGCCTACCGGCTGGGTCTGCCCAGCCAGCAGCTCGCCGATCTCGCGCAAGCCGTCGAGATCGTGCACGTCGCCGGCGAGCGCCGGGATCGCTGCGGTCGACACGCCGGGATGTGCCGCGCTGAAGCTTCGCTTCAGTCGTGACTCGCGGGCAGCGACGCGCATGCGCTCGGCATGGATCGCCAGCAGGTCGGCGGTCATCTGGTCGCTCGTACTCCCTGCCTCGAGCTTGCGACCCGCCGACTCTGCGTCGGCGCCGGAGACGCCGTCGGCACCGTTGAGGTGCACGCGGTTGACGACGAGGCCGGCCAGCGGCATCTGCTCGCCGGCGAGCCGTTCGACGAAGTAGGACGCCTCGCGCATCGCCGCCGGCTCGGGCGCGGCGACCACGATGAACGCGGTCTCGTCCGCCTGCAGCAAGGCGTACGTGCTCTCGGCCCGCTGCCGGAAGCCGCCGAAGAGCGTGTCGAACGCGGCGACGAACGTCTGCATGTCGGTCAGGACCTGCGCGCCGAGCACCTTGTTGAGGGCGCTCGTCACGATGCCGAAGCCGGCGCTGAGGAGACGGGCCGGGCCCTTGGCGGGCGCGAGCAGCAGCTTGATGAATCGGCCGTCGAGCATCGACGCGAGCCGGTCGGGTGCGTCGAGGAAGTCCAGCGCCGATCGTGACGGCGGGGTGTCGACCACGATGAGGTCCCAGCGCCGGTCCTCGTCGACCGCCTCAGCGTGCAGCTGGCCCAGCTTTTCCATGGCCATGTACTCCTGCGTGCCCGCGAACGAGCTCGACAGCGCGACGTAGAACGGGTTGGCCAGGATCTGCTGCGCCTTCTCGGGCGTCGCATGCGCCTCGACGACCTCGTCGAACGTGCGCTTCATGTCGAGCATCATGGCGTCGAGCGTCCCGCCGTCGCGGCCGACGTCCTTGACCGGGCGCGGCGTGTTGTCGAGCTCGGTCAGCCCCATCGCCTGCGCCAGGCGCCGGGCCGGGTCGATCGTCAGCACGCAGACGTTGCGGCCCTGCTCGGCGGCGCGGAGCGCCAACGCGGCCGCGGTCGTGGTCTTGCCGACCCCGCCGGAGCCGCAGCAGACGATGATCTCGGTCGTCCGGTCCGCGAGCAGGTCGTCGATGTCGAGCGAGCCGGCCGGCGGGCCTCCGGGTGCGCCGCGCGGAGAGGTCCGGCCCTTGCGGGTCGACGGTGTCGTACGCGCGCGGCCGGTCATGCGAGCCCCCTCAGCTTCTCGGCCAGGTCGAACAGGGCGCCGAGGTCGATGCCGTCGGTCAGCGCGGGCAGCTCGACGAGCGGCCGGCCGCAGTCCTCGAGGATCTCGCGCTGGCCGTCCTGCAGCCGTTGGCGCTCGAGGTGCGCCTCGCCCTCGGCGATCAGCGCCGGCGCGGCGGCCGGCTCGAGCGACGTCTTGGCGAGCGACTGCACGACCTTGCTCGTCGTCAGCGTGCCGGCCTCCAGCGCCTCGCGGGTCGCGGCCGACAGCAACGGCGGGCGTACGAGGTTGAGGATGACGCTGGCCGACCGGCAGGCGCTCGGACTGCAGCTCGGCGATGCCGTCGATCGTCTCCTGCACCGGCATCTCCTCGAGCACCGTGACGAGGTGCACGTGCGTGTCGGCCGATCGCATCATCTGCATGATCGAGTCGGCCTGGCGGCGGATCGGCCCGACCTTGGCGAGCCCGGCGACCTCGGCGTTGACGTTGAGGAATCGGGTGATGCGACCGGTCGGCGGGGCGTCCATGATCACGGCGTCGTACGCGAACCCGTCGCCGTTGCGCCGCCTCGCCGCCTCGTAGACCTTGCCGGTCAGCAGCACGTCGCGTACGCCCGGGGCGATCGTCGTGGCGAAGTCGATGATGCCGAACCGGTCGAGCGCCTTGCCGGCCCGGCCGAGCCGGTAGTACATCGCGAGGTACTCCAGCAGCGCGGACTCAGGGTCGATCGCCAGGGCGTACACCTCGCCGCCGCCGAGGCCGACCGCGATCTTGCGCTCCTCGTAGGGGAGCGGCGGTACGTCGAACAGCTGGGCGATGCCCTGCCGGCCCTCGACCTCGCAGAGCAGGACTCGCTTGCCCTTGTCGGCGAGTGACATCGCGAGCGCCGCGGCGACCGTCGTCTTGCCGGTGCCGCCCTTGCCGGTGACGACATGGAGCTGGGTCGAGAGGGCCACGCGACGAGCCTACTTCTCCGGGCGACATCCGCATCGTGACCTATACAGTCGTGCCATGACGAAATGGGAGTACCTCACCGCCCCTGTCCTGGTGCACGCCACCAAGCAGATCCTCGACAACTTCGGCCAGGACGGCTGGGAGCTCGTGCAGATCGTGCCCGGCATGAACCCGGAGAACCTCGTCGCCTACTTCAAGCGGCCGATCGCATGAGCCTGGTGGACGACCGGCTCGCCGAGCTCGGGCTGACGGTGCCGCCGGTGCCCGCGCCAGTCGCGGTCTACGTGCCCGCGGTGCGCTCCGGCTCGTACGTCTACACGTCCGGCCAGCTCCCGCTGCTCGACGGGCAGCTCATCCGGACCGGCAAGGTCGGTGGCGAGGTGTCGGCCGAGGAGGCGTACGACTGCGCCCGCCAGTGCGCGCTCAACGCGATCGCCGCGGTGAAGTCGCAGGTCGAGCTCGACTCGGTCGTGCGCGTCGTCAAGGCGACCGTCTTCGTCGCGAGCACGCCGGACTTCACCGGACAGCCCGGTGTCGCCAACGGCGCGAGCGAGCTGTTCGGCGCCGCGTTCGGCGAAGCCGGCACCCACGCTCGCAGCGCGGTCGGCGTACCCGTCCTCCCGCTGGACGCCCCGGTCGAGCTCGAGCTCATCGTCGAGGTCGGCTGACCGAATGCGCATCCCCCTGCCCGAGCGGCTGCGTGAGCACGCGCAGGGCTACAACGGCACGGTGGTCGAGCCGCGTCACGCGTCGACGATCATCGTGGTGCGCGACGGGGCGGACGGCATCGAGGCATTCCTGATGCGGCGGCAGACCAGCATGGCGTTCGCCGCCGGCATGTATGTCTTCCCGGGCGGCGGCATGCATCCCAGCGATGCCACGGCTGACATACCGTGGGCGGGGCCTTCGGCTGCGGAGTGGGCGGTGCGACTCGAGTGCGAGGAGTCGATGGCGCGCGGGCTGGTCGTCGCCGCGGTGCGCGAGACGTTCGAGGAGACCGGCGTGCTGCTCGCCGGCCCCGACGCCTCGACGGTGCTGTCGGACACGAGCGGTGCGCGACATGCAGGCCGCGCGGGTGACGCTGGAGGCGGGCGAGCTGACGTTCGGCTGAGTTCCTGCGCGAGCACGGCCTGGTGCTGCGGTCGGACCTGATCGGCGCGTGGGCGCACTGGATCACCCCGACGTTCGAGCCGCGCCGCTACGACACCCGGTTCTTCGTCGCGGCGTTGCCTGAGGGGCAGCGGGTCGGCGAGATGAGTCGCGAGGCCGATCACGCGAGCTGGGTGCCGCTGAGCGAGGTGCTGGCCCGCGTCGAGGCGGGGGAGGCCGCGATGATGCCGCCGACGGTCGTCGCCTGCCGCGAGGTCGCCCAACACAGCGCCGAGACGATCCTCGACGCCGCTGCCGAACGTACGATCCGCACGATCGTGCCTCGTCTCGTCGACATCGACGGCGAGCTGTTCCTCGAGACCGACCTGGGAGACCTCGCATGACCGACGCCGTCACCGTGACCGACCGCGCGACATACGTGCTGGCGGCCAACCCGGGCATCATGACGCTCGATGGGACCAACACGTGGATCCTGCGCGAGCCGGGTGCCGACCCAGTCGGTCGTCGTCGACCCGGGGCCAGCCGACGAGACGCACCTGCAGGCGGTGCTGGCCGCTGCCGGGTCCGTGGGGCTCGTCCTGTTCACGCATCGGCACTTCGACCACACCGACGCGCTCGGGCGCTTCGCCGAGCTGACCGGTGCGCCGGCTCGTTCGACCGACCCGGAGTTCACCCGCGGCGCGGAGCCGTTGGTCGACGGCGAGACGATCGTCGTCGACGGACTCGAGATCGAGGTCATCGCGACGCCGGGGCACACGACCGACTCGACCTGCTTCCGCCTCGTCGCCGACGACTCGTTGCTCAGCGGCGACACGATCCTGGGTCGCGGCACGACCGTGATCGCTCATCCCGACGGCGTGCTCGGGCCCTACCTCGACTCGCTCGCGCACATCCGTGAGCTCATCGAGGAAGGCCTCGTCGCGCGCATCCTGCCGGGGCACGGTCCGGTGATCGACGATCCCCGTGTGGTCGTGGACTACTACCTCGACCACCGCGCCGAGCGGCTCGACCAGGTACGCGCAGCGATCGACACCGGCGCGACGACAGCCCGCGAGGTCGTCGAACGGGTCTACCAGGACGTCGACCCCGTCCTCTGGGGCGCCGCCGAGCTCAGCGTCGCCGCCCAGCTCGACTACCTCAAGGACTAACCCCGCCGCGATTTGGCCGCGGAACCACGTCCGAAGTGGCGCACGGCGAGGATCTGAGGCCACATCGTCGTCCACAGACCGCGTCGGACTGGTGCTCGTCCACATCGTGCGCGCCGCGACCAGCGGTATGGCGCGAGGCCAGGCGATCGTCCTTCCATGGTCATGCGCCCTCTGCCGCCCCAGTTGCAGGGCCGTGTGTTCACTCGCGCCGATGCCCTCGCGGCGGGCATCACGCCGCGCGTGCTCGAAGGTCCCCGTGTCGTCCGGATTCACACTGGCGTCTACAGGTATGCCGACACCGAGTTGACGTTTGCGCTGGCGGTCACTGCCGCTCGGATGGCGCTGCCGATGGGCGCAGCCCTCAGCCATCTATCCAATCTGCGATGGCGGGGCCTGGCGATCGGGCCCGACCTTCCGCTGCACTTCTCGTCCAACTCGCGCACACATGTTGAGCGAAAGGGGATCGTCGTGCACCGCAGGCAAGGGCTTCTGCGTCCCGACGTCCTGCGTGGAGTTCAGCTCCTCGGCCCCGATCGAACGTTCGTAGACTGCGGAACGATGCTCTCGATCCGTCGGATGGTCGAGGTAGGCGACTGGTTGGTCGCCAACGGTCACACTGACTTGCTGACCCTCCGCGCCTACGTGATTCAGTCACACCTCGACGGTGTTCTCCGAGCGCGTGATGCCGCATCGCTGGTGCGTGAGGGTTCGGAGTCCGTTCGAGAGTCGGCGCTTCGGTGGCATCTCAGGTGCGCCGATCTGCCCGAACCGGAGCTCAATGGCAACATCTTCGACGAAGCGGGTACCTTCCTCGCTCGAGGCGACATCGTCTACCGGCGATGGAAGGTCCTGGTCGAGTACGACGGCTGGCATCACGAGCGCGACGCGTTGCAAAGGCAGCGAGACCACCTGCGACGTGAGGCGCTCGAGGCTGCCGGGTGGCGGGTCATCGTCATCACCACTGCCGACATGTCATCCCCGATGGCGATCGCTCGGCGGGTGCGGGACGCGCTGATTCTGCGTGGCTACAAGCCCTGACCGTCCAAGATGTGGCCTCAGATCACCCTCAGCCAGGCCGTGCGACGTGGTTCCGAGGCCAAATCTTGGGGACCGGGGTTAGCGGGCGCGGCGCTGGAGGCGTTCGAGGTCGAGGATCACGACGCTGCGGGGCTCGAGCCGCAGCCAGCCGCGCGAGGCGAAGTCGGCGAGCGCCTTGTTGACGGTCTCGCGCGAGGCGCCGACGAGCTGCGCCAGCTCTTCCTGCGTGAGGTCGTGGTTGACGTGCACGCCGTCATCGGCGCGACGGCCGAAGCGCGAGGCCAGGTCGAGCAGTGCCTTGGCGACGCGGCCGGGAACGTCGGAGAACACCAGGTCGCCGACGACCTCGTTGGTGCGCCGCAGGCGGCCCGCGAGCTGGTTGAGCAGGGCGTGCGCGACGTCGGGGTGCGCGTTGAGCACGGGGCTCAGCGCTTCGTGGCCGAGGCTCTTGAGCTCGGCATCGGTCACCGCGGTGGCGGTCGCTGAGCGCGGGCCGGGGTCGAAGAACGACAGCTCACCGAACATCTGCGCCGGGCCGAGGATCGCCAGCAGGTTCTCGCGGCCATCGGGCGAGGTGCGGCCCAGCTTGATCTTGCCCTCGGTGACGACGTAGAGCTTGTCGCCGTCATCGCCCTCGTTGAAGAGGATCTCTCCGCGGCGCAGCGAAGTCGACGACATCGACGACTCGAGTGCAGCAGCTACTTCGTCATCGAGGCCGGAGAACAGCGGAGCCTGGCGGAGAACGTCGTCGGTCACGGGTCTTCCCTATCACTCATGTTGCGCGGGTCACAGTGTGTGCACCGATCGCAGTTTCCCACATCGGGACGGCCGATGCCGAATACGCGCCGGTGAACGTATGCGGGACGGCCGAGCCGCCGGGCGCGAAGATGACCTCTGGGCAGGCAATTCGCGCTGCAACACGTACGCTGGACCCCGTGCCGAGCGACGTGACCCGACCCGAGACGGCGCTCGTCCGCCGGGCCCGCAAGGTCAATCGCGTGCTCGCCGAGACCTATCCCGACGCCGGGTGTGAGCTCGACTTCCGTACGCCGTTCGAGCTCCTCATCGCGACGGTCCTCTCCGCGCAGACGACCGACCGGCGGGTCAACGCGATCACGCCGGCATTGTTCGCCGTCTACCCCGACGCCCGCGCGATGGCCGCTGCCGACCGGGCCGCGCTCGAGGAGCTGATCCGGCCAACGGGATTCTTCCGCGCCAAGACCGAGAGCCTGCTGCGGCTCTCCGCCGACCTGGTCGAGCGGTACGACGGGGAGGTCCCGGGCCGGCTCAAGGACCTCGTGACCTTGCACGGCGTCGGGCGCAAGACCGCCAACGTCGTCCTCGGCAACGCGTTCGACGTGCCCGGGCTGACGGTCGACACCCACTTCGCGCGACTCGTACGACGGTTGCAGTGGGTGCCCGACGAGATCGTCAAGGATGCGGTCAAGACCGAGCACGCCGTCGCGGCGATCTTCCCGCCCAAGGACTGGACGATGCTGAGCCATCGGCTGATCTGGCACGGCCGGCGGTGTTGCCACGCCAAGAAGCCGGCGTGCGGGGCGTGCCCGATCGCCCACTGGTGCCCTTCCTACGGCACCGGGCCGATCGACCCGGTCGAGGCGGCGGCGCTCATCACGACGCAAGGTCCTGCGTGAGGGCGCGGCTGATCCTGGCCGGACTCGCGCTCGTACTCACGGCATGTGGTGGTCCCGGCTCGGACGACGACGGCCCGACGTTCGGCGGCGGCGCGGCTCCGACGACCGACGCGGGCCAGCTCGCCGCCGCGAAGAAGCAGGCCCAGATCGAGGACTGCCCGGCCTCGGACGGCACCGCTCCCGCAGACGACGCCCTCCCCGACCTGAAGCTGGACTGCCTCGGCGGCGGGTCGCCCGTACGCCTGTCAGGCCTCGCCGGTACGCCGACGGTCATCAACCTCTGGGCCAGCTGGTGTGCGCCGTGCCGCAAGGAGCTGCCGCTGCTTGCCAAGGCCCACCGGGCGTACGGCGACAAGGTCCAGATCATCGGCGTCGACTTCGACGACTCGGCGCCCGATGCCGCGCTCGAGCTCGCCGAACAGTCGGGCGTCACATACCCGTTGCTGTCCGACCCGGACTCCGACACCAAGGCTCCGCTGAAGGTCATCGGTCTGCCCCAGACCGTGTTCGTGGACGCACAAGGAAGAATGGTCGCCACGGAGCGCATCGCGTTCCGTTCGTATGCCGAGCTGACGGCCGCGATCGAGAAGCACTCTGGGGGTGTCGTTCGGCCATGGGAGCTGGGAGCACCTCCCGGAGTGGCTGCGCCCACTGGCCGAGCTCGCCGGATCCGTCGATGCCGAGCAGCTGGCGCCGCGGTTCCCGCACGCCCCGGCCGACGCCCGTCCGGCAGCGGTGCTGATGCTGTTCGCCGACGGCGACAACGGCCCTGAGCTGCTGCTGACCGAGCGTGCGGCCAAGATGCGCAACCATGCCGGCCAGATCTCGTTCCCCGGCGGCGCGACCGACCCTGAGGACGCCGACGCCGTCGCGACCGCCCTGCGCGAGGCCAACGAGGAGGTCGGACTCGATCCCGAGACGGTCGATGTCTTCGGCACCCTCCCGACGTTGTGGCTGCCGCCCAGCAACTTCGCCGTGACACCGGTGCTCGGCTACTGGCGCGAGCCCAAGCCGCTGATGCCGGTCAGCGCCGAGGAGGTCGGCGCGATCATCCACCAGCCCATCCGGCGCCTGCTCGACCCGGCCAACCGATTCAGCGTCGAGCACCCGTCGGGCTGGCGCGGTCCCGCGTTCGAGATCGGCTCCGGCGTCCCGCTGTGGGGCTTCACCGCCGGCGTCGTGTCGCGGCTGTTCGAGCGACTCGGCTGGGAACAGCCCTGGGACGACAGCGTCACCCGACCCCTCCCGGACTTCTGGCATGAACTCCCTCGACCTCATCCTCATCGTCATCCTGCTGGCGTATGCCGTCTCGGGCTACGTCCAGGGCTTCGTCGTCAACCTGATCGCCACGATCGGGCTGCTGGTCGGTGGCCTGCTGGCGCTCGCGATCGTGCCGAAGTTCCTGTCCGGCAACACCGCGACGCTGAGCTCGTCGCTGCTGGCACTCGGGCTCGTCGTGGGCGCCGCAGCGGTCGGACAGGGCATCGGTACGTACGTCGGCACGGATCTGCGCAACGGGCTCAAGTGGAAGCCGCTGCGGTGGGTCGATGCGGTCGGCGGCAGCGTGCTCAGCATGGTCGCCGTGCTGTGTGCGGGCTGGGCGCTCGGCTACTCGGTCAGCGGCACCACGATCCCCTACCTGTCGACCGCCTCGCAGGGACTCGGTGATCCTCGACCGGGTCGACACGGTCATGCCGACCCGCGCGACGTCGGTCCTGCGGTCGTTCAACGAGGTGCTCGACGCCAACCTGTTCCCGCGCTACATCGACCCGTTCGAGAGCGAGAAGATCAAGCCGGTCGGCCCGCCCGACACCGCGACGCTCGCGAGCGAGGGCGTGCGCAAGGCGTCCGGCAGCGTCGTCAAGATCCTCGGCCAGGCCAAGTGCCAGCGCGGCATCGAGGGGTCCGGGCTTCGCGTACGCCGAGGGCCGCATCATGACGAACGCGCACGTCGTCGCGGGCGTCGACAACCCCTCGGTCGTGATCAACGGCCAGCGTACGAGCGCCCGCGTCGTGCTGTTCGACAGCAAGCTCGATGTCGCGGTGCTGGCTCTCGATGGGCCCGACCTGCCGACCCTCAACTTCGACACGAGCGGTGAGGCGGGCGAGGACGCGGCGATCCTCGGCTTCCCCGAGAACGGTCCGTTCGACGCACGCGCTGCCCGCATCCGCAGCGAGATGCGGCTGCGCAGCCCAGACATCTACGGCAAGGGCCAGGTCGTGCGCGAGACCTATTCCGTGCGCGGACTCGTACGCTCTGGCAACTCCGGCGGACCGCTGGTCTCCAAGGACGGCGACGTCCTCGGCGTGATCTTCGCGGCCTCGATCACGGACAAGTCGACCGGCTACGCCCTGACCGCTTCACAGGTCGCCGACGACGCGCGCGCCGGCATCGCAGCGACCTCCACTGTCTCAACCGGAGGATGTGCCTGATGCGTACGTTGTTCTCGTTCGTCAGCGGCGTCGTGGCGCTGCTCGCGCTCATGGCTGCCGTCCCGCTGCTCTGGCTGTCGACGCACGTCGTCAACGAGGACGGCTACGTGAAGTTCAGCAGCACGCTGGCCAAGGACTCCGAGCTGCAGAGCGCGTTCTCGGCCTATCTCACCGACGAGCTCTCGGCTCGCGGTGTCATCCCCGCCGCGCTCAAGGCGCCCGCGGCCAGCAGCGCTCTCGGGCGCGATGGAGCGCACCACCAACGAGGCCGGGTTCGTCGAGGCGTGGGAGGAGACGCAGCGCAACTCGCACCGCGAGGCGTTCGCCGACCCGATGCCCAAGATCCTGGGCCTCGACGTCAGCCCCATGGCGACGTTCGTCGCGAAGCAGGTCACCGGCGACCTGCCGGTCAGGCTCACGGTGCCGGGCCAGCTCGTCGTGCCGGTCGTGACGGACGCGAGTGACCGGGAGACGATCGACCGGGTCAAGGAGTCGTCGCGCCTCGGCAGGATCGCCGGCATCGTCGCGTTGGTCGCTGGGGTGGCGTGCGTCGGACTGGCGAGGCGTACGTCCGCCGCCGTGGCCTGGCTCGGCGGTGGCGTGGTTGCCGTCACCGGTCTGCTGTGGCTGTCGAGCGGACCCGTGACCCAGAAGATCCTCGATCACACCCAAGCGCCGTCGGAGTTCGCCCGGACGCTGCAGAAGCTTTTGGTCGATCGTGCTGCGGACTCACTCGACGCGTGGCTGGTCATCCTCGCGATCGGCGGCGGCATCGTCGCGGTCGCCGGTGTCGTCGGGCATGTCGCGATCGGTCGCCGTACGGCCTAGCGCCACGCGCGCAGCTAGCTCGTACGTCCCTTGAGGGCCGCCGGGATCTCCTTGGCGGTGGCGATCGTGCGCTCGGGGGCGCGGATCTTCTTGAGCAGGACGATGCCGAGGATGATCGCCAGGATCGTCAGCACGAGGTAGACGCCGGCGACGATGAGGAACGACCACGCCGGGTCGAGTCCGGCCATCGTGAGGAAGTAGGCGCCGGCGATCGACAGCATGATGACGATCATCAGGCCGAAGAAGCCTGCGACCAGGAGCAGGCCCGCGCCGATGCCGCCGGCCTTGACGCTGAACTTGAGCTCGCTCTTGGCGAGCTTGATCTCCGACTGCACGAGGGCCGAGATGTCGCGGCTGGCATCGGCGACCAGCCGGCCAATGGTCGGATCGTCAGCTCTGTTCATACCGGCGAGCCTACAAGTGACTCACGGGGTCGCGCAGGTCAGCGTGCGCCGAACACCGCAAGAATGCCGCCGTCGGTGATGACCCACAGCAGCTTGCCGAGGATGGCAACGCCGAGGAGGGTCAGCCCGATCACCAGATCCGCGCTCACGCGCCGGGTGCCGGGGGTCGCTGCGTCGACACGCTCGCGGGATGCTGCCGTGTCGGGCCGGGACATCGTCGTGGGGCTCATACCTATGACAGTTCCCCAGAAAGATGAGATCAAACTGAACGGAGCCCGTCCTGAGCCTGTCAGCGTGGCGAAGATCGCACTCGGGCGCGGGAGTCAGTCCTCGTCCTTGGCGGTCTTCATGCCGGCGGTGATCTTGTCCATGATGCCTGCGTCGGCGAGCGTCGTGGCGTCGCCGACCTCGCGGTTCTCGGCGACGTCGCGCAGCAGCCGGCGCATGATCTTGCCCGACCGCGTCTTGGGCAGCTCGGGGACGATCATGATCTGGCGCGGCTTGGCGATCGCACCGATCTCCTTGCCGACGTGGTTGCGCAGCTCCTGGACGATCTCCTCGCCACCGTCGCCGGCGGACTCCCGGAGGATGACGAACGCGACGACGGCCTGGCCGGTGGTCTCGTCGGTGGCACCGACGACCGCCGACTCGGCGACCTTGGGGTGTGACACCAGCGCCGACTCGATCTCGGTCGTCGAGAGGCGGTGGCCCGAGACGTTCATGACGTCGTCGACGCGGCCCAGCAGCCAGATGGCGCCGTCCTCGTCCTTGCGGGCACCGTCGCCGGCGAAGTAGAACTGCGGCCAGCGTGACCAGTAGGTCTCCTTGTAGCGGTCGTCGTCGCCCCAGATCGTGCGCAGCATCGACGGCCACGGCTCGGTGATGACGAGGTAGCCGCCCTCGCCGTGCTCGACCGGCTTGCCGGCGTCGTCGACGACCTCGGCGGCGATGCCCGGGATCGCGGTCATGGCGGATCCCGGCTTGCCCTTGGTGACGCCGGGCAGCGGGCTGATCATGTGGGCTCCGGTCTCGGTCTGCCACCACGTGTCGACGATCGGGGTGCGGCCGCCGCCGATGTTCTCGCGGTACCAGACGTACGCCTCGGGGTTGATCGACTCACCGACCGAGCCGAGGATGCGCAGCGACGACAGGTCGTGCTCGGCGGGGATCTGCTCGCCCCACTTCATGAACGTACGAATTGCGGTGGGCGCGGTGTAGAACAGCGTCACCTTGTACTTCGCGATGATCTCCCACCAGCGACCCTTGTGCGGGGTGTCGGGGGTGCCTTCGTAGAGCACCTGGGTGGCGCCGTTGGCCAGCGGTCCGTAGACGATGTAGGAGTGTCCGGTGACCCAGCCGACGTCGGCGGTGCACCAGTAGATGTCCTCGGGCTTGTAGTCGAACACGCCCCAGAACGTGTAGGTCGACTGCACGAGGTAGCCGCCGGTCGTGTGCAGGATGCCCTTGGGCTTGCCGGTCGTGCCGGACGTGTACATGACGTAGAGCGGGTGCTCGGCGTCGAACATCTCGGGGGTGTGGTCCTTGGACGCGTTGTCGACGGTCTCGTGCCACCACACGTCGCGGCCCTCGGTCCACTCGACGTCCTGGCCGGTGCGGCGTACGACCAGCACACCCGTGACGTCGGGGCACTTCTGCAGCGCCTCGTCGACGGCCGGCTTGAGGGCGGACGGTGCGCCGCGGCGGTAGCCGCCGTCGGCGGTGATGACGACCTTGGCCTCGCAGTCGAGGATGCGTGACGACAGCGCGTCGGCGGAGAAGCCGCCGAACACGACGGTGTGCGGGGCGCCGAGGCGGGCGCAGGCGAGCATCGCGATGACGGCCTCGGGGATCATCGGCATGTAGATCGCGATCCGGTCGCCGGTCTGCACGCCCAGGTCGATCAGCGCGTTGGCAGCCTGGGACACCAGGTCCTGGAGCTCGGCGTACGTGATGTCGCGGGTGTCGTCGTCGGGCTCGCCGACGAAGTGCAGGGCGACCTTGTCGCCGTTGCCGGCCTCGACGTGCCGGTCGACGCAGTTGTAGGCGGCGTTGAGCTTGCCGCCGACGTACCACTTGGCGAACGGTGGGTTGGACCAGTCGAGCACCTCGGTGAACGGCGTGCCCCAGCTGAGCCGGTCGGCCTGCTCGCCCCAGAACTTCACCCGGTCGGCGGCGGCCTGCTCGTAGACCTCGGCCTTGACGTTGGCGTTCGCCGCCAGATCTGCCGGCGGCTCGAACACGCGGTCTTCGTGGGACAGGTTGCTGATGTTCTGCTCGGTCACTGGTGGCTCCTTGTCCGGGGTTCTTCTTCGATTGTGGCGCAGCCCACAAGATCCCGCGCAGGGGGTTGCGCGGGCGTTGCGAGCGGGCCGGCCGGGCTCGTGTTGCGAGCCCGGCCGGCGTCCGACTTAGGTGATGGCGCCTGCGCCGGTCATGGCGCGGACGTCCAGCTCGGTGTAGTGCTCCTCCGCCTCGCGATCCTTGGCTGTGATCGTGCCCAGCCAGCCGAAGAGGAAGCCGAGCGGGATCGAGACGATGCCCGGGTTCTCGAGCGGGAACCAGCTGATGTCGATGCTGGTCGGCAGCAGCGAGAGGTTCTTGCCCGCCGGGTCCTCACCCTTGCCGGAGACGACGGGCGAGAAGATCACCAGAGCCACACAGGAGATCAAGCCGCCGTAGATGCTCCACACCGCTCCGCGGGTGTTGAACCGCTTCCAGAACAGGTTGTAGAGCAGCGCCGGCAGGTTGGCCGACGCGGCGACCGCGAAGGCCAACGCCACCAGGAAGGCGATGTTGAGCTTCTGCGCCGGGATGGCGAGGAGGATCGCGACGGCGCCGATCGCGAATGCCGCGATGCGAGCCACCTGGACCTCCTGCTTCTCGGTGACCTCGCCGCGCTTCCACACCTGGGCGTAGAGGTCGTGTGCGACCGACGACGCCGAGGTCAGGGTCAGCCCGGCCACCACCGCGAGGATCGTCGCGAACGCCACCGCCGATATGACCGCCAGGAGTATGGCGCCTCCGGTGGACCCGGAACCACCGCCAACGGCTTCTGCCAGCAGCGGTGAGGCGAGGTTGCCGCCGGAGTCCGCGATCTGGGTCTTCTCGTCGCCCTTGACCAGTGCCGCAGCACCGAAGCCCAGGACCAGCGTCATCAGGTAGAACGACCCGATGAGGCCGATCGCCCACAGCACCGACTTGCGTGCCTGCCGGGCCGTCGGGACGGTGTAGAAGCGGATCAGGATGTGCGGCAGGCCCGCAGTGCCGAGCACGAGTGCCAGGCCCAGCGAGATGAAGTCGATCTTGCTGGTCGTCGTGACGCCGTACTTGAGGCCCGGCTCGAGGAACGCCGCTCCCTTGCCGCTGTTGTCTGCCGCCGTGCCCAGCAGGTCGCTGAGGTTGAAGTCGAACTTCGCCAGCACGAGGATCGTGATGAGGATCGTGCCGCCCATCAGCAGGACCGCCTTGACGATCTGCACCCAGGTCGTGCCCTTCATGCCGCCGACCGTGACGTAGAAGATCATCAGCGCGCCGACACCGGCGATCGTGAGGTTCTTCGCGGTCTCGCTGTCGACGCCCAGCAGCAGCGCGACGAGGGCGCCGGCGCCGACCATCTGCGCGAGCAGGTAGAAGATCGACACGACGACGGTCGACGTCGCCGCAGCGGTGCGGACCGGCCGCTGCCGCATACGGAACGCCAGCTGGTCGGCCATCGTGAACCGGCCGGAGTTGCGCAGCAGCTCAGCCACCAGCAGCAGGGCGACGAGCCATGCCACCAGGAAGCCGATCGAGTAGAGGAAGCCGTCGTAGCCCGACAGCGCGATCGCGCCGGAGATGCCGAGGAACGACGCGGCGGACATGTAGTCGCCGGCGACCGCGAACCCGTTCTGGGCGCCGGTGAAGCTGCGGCCTCCTGCGTAGTAGTCGGCCGCGGTCTTGTTGTTGCGGCTCGCCCAGAACGTGATGGCGACCGTGATCAGGACGACCAGGAGGAACAGCGAACCGGTGAGCGCCTGGTGGTCGTCGTCCGTCGCGGCGCGCAGGATCGTGGCAGTGGTGCTCATCGCGTGATCTCCTTGTCGTACTCGGAACGGAGCTTGTCCGCGAGGGGATCCATCCGGCGGGCGGCGAATCGGGCGTACCAGATGGCGATGCCGAACGTCGTGACGAACTGCAGCAGGCCGAAGATCAGGGCGACGTTGATGTTGCCGAAGACCTTGTGACCCATGAAGTCACCCGCATAGTTGGACATCAGGACGTACAGCAGGTACCAAGCCATGAAGGCAACGGTCAGCGGTACGACGAAGCGCAGGTAGGAGCGCTTGAGCTCCGCGAACTCGTCCGTCGCATGGATGCGTTGATAGGCCGCGTGGGCCTCGGGCGAAATTCTCTCGGCCACCGTGGATCACCTCTTCCGTGAAGGCAGGACGGCACAGGCATGTGTCGCCGGCTCTGAACCTAGGTACCCCGTTTCGTGTGGGCCAGATCACTTTGCGACGTGTGCGTTGGAAGCCGACGGCCCTGCGATCTGCGGTCGGCCGCGTACGACGAACGGTCCGTCTCGTACGTCGAACGGCAGCGTCAGAACCGGCGGTCGACGTCGAGGCGCTCGGGGGTGTGCAGCCGGACCATGGTCCGCGAGACGTTGGCGGGTACGTCGGAGCGGGTCGCGAGGGAGACGCCGATCATGAGGGCGAACCCGATCGGCACCGACCACGCGGCGGGCTGGCTCATCACGACGCCGAACCAGCCGTCGGGCCGCGCTGCGATCGTGAGGATCGCCGCGACGCCGGCGCTCAGCCCACCGCCGACCAGGCCGGCGATGGCGCCCCGGGCCGTCAGGCCGCGCCACCAGATGCCGAGGACCAGCAGCGGGCAGAACGTCGAGGCGGCCAGCGCGAACGCGAACGTCACGGAGCTCGCGACGCGCGATCCGCTCGGCCGAGAGCGCGAGGACGAGCGGGACCACGACGCAGGCGGCGGCCGCGATGCGCAGCGCCGTGATGGTCGAGATGCGACCCCGCGCGAGCCCTTGGCCGACGACGCCGGCGACCGACATCGTCAGGCCCGACGACGTCGAGAGGAACGCCGCGAACGCGCCCGCCGTGAGCAGCGCGGCGAGCACCTCGCCTGTGCTCCCGCCGATGACCCGCGACGGCAGCTCGAGCACGACGGTGTCGGCGCGACCGGAGTCGAGCAGGTCGCGGGCATAGATCCGGCCGAGCACGCCGTAGATCGTCGGCAGCAGGTAGAACGTGCCGAGCAGCGCCAGGACGATGAGGGTCGTCCGGCGGGCGGCGTGGCCGTCGGGATTGGTGTAGAACCGCACGACGACGTGCGGCAGGCCCATCGTGCCGAGGAACGTCGCGATCATGACCGAGTACGTCAGGTAGAGCCCCGGGCCGTCGGCCTGGCTGAACGGCTGGAACCACTCCTCGGGCGCGACGGGTGAGGGCCGGCCGTCGCCGCTCCACGCGTGCAGCAGGAAGAACACCGGGATCAGCAGCGCCGTGAGCTTGAGCCAGTACTGGAACGCCTGGACGAACGTGATGCTGCGCATGCCTCCCGACACGACGTTGACCACCACGATCACCGCGACCACGACCGTGCCGACCCAGTTGGGCGCGCCGGTGACCGTACGCAGGGTCAGCCCGGCGCCCTGGAACTGCGGCATCAGGTAGAGCCAGCCGACCGCGACGACCAGGGCGCTGGCGACCGTACGTACGCCCATCGACTGCAGCCGGACCTGGGCGAAGTCCGGGATCGTGTACGCCCCGGAGCGCCGCAGCGGTGCAGCGACGAACACCAGCAGCAGGAGGTAGCCCGTGGTCCACCCGATGGGATACCAGAGCATGTCGGCGCCATGGGTCAGCACGAGCCCGGCGACCCCGAGGAACGAGGCCGCCGAGAGGTACTCGCCGCCGATCGCCGAGCTGTTCCACACCGGGCTGACCGAGCGCGACGCGACGTAGAAGTCGCTCGTCGTGCGGCTCATCCGCAGGCCGAACGCGCCGATGCCGAGTGTCGCGATCGCCACCAGAGCGACCGCGACGACGCCGTACGTGGCGTTCATCCCACGTCCGGGCGGTGCGGTTCCACGAGCTCGGTGAAGTCGCGCTCGGCGCGCTCGACCTGGCGGATGTAGACCCAGCCCAGCGCGAACAGGCCCGGGATAGACCAGGACGCCGAGGATCCACCACGGGACGGGTACGCCGAGCACGTGCATCTCGGTGACGCTGTCGAACGCCAGGAACAGCAGCGGCAGCGCACCGATCGACAGCACGAGGGTCGCCGCGACGGTCAGCGCCGCACGGAGCTGCGCGCGGATCAGCGAGCGCATGTAGACCTCGCCGATGCCGGTCGACTCGTCGATCTCCTGGCGCACGCTGCGGCGTACGTGCGCCGGCGCGGTGGTCAGCGGGCTCGTGACACGGACCCGGCCGGTGTACTCCTCGGTCACAGCGCCCGCTCGTGGATCAGCTCGCGCAACGCCCGGGCGTGGCGGCGGGCGACCTGGATCTCGACGAGCTCGTCGCCGACCGGCACGAGCACGCTGGAGCGGCCCGCCTGGACCCGCAGCTCGCGCAGGTGGGCGAGGTTGACGACGTGGCTGCGGTGGACCCGGGCGAACCCGGCCTCCTGCCACTCGTCGGCGAGCGTCGTGAGCGGCGTGCGGATCAGGTGGCTGCCGCCGTCGACGACGTGCAGGCGTACGTAGTCGCCCTGTGCCTCGACGTACGACACCGACGCGCGCGACACGAACCGGGTGACGCCGCCGAGCTCGACCGCGATCCGGTCGTCGCTCGTGACGGGCACGGATTCGGCATCCGCGCAGGCCCGGCGCACGCTCTCGCTGAGCCGCTCCTCGCGGATCGGCTTGAGCAGGTAGTCCACGGCGTTCATCTCGAACGCCTCGACGGCGTGCGCGTCGTGCGCCGTGACGAACACGATGCGCGGCGGCGTGCGGAACCGGCCGAGCAGGCGCGCGATCTCCAGGCCGCTGAGACCCGGCATCGCGACGTCGAGGAACACCAGCTCGATGTCGCCCTCGTCGAGCATGCGGAGCGCCTCCGCGCCGGAGCGCGCCGCGCGTACGGACGCGATGCGATCGTCGCGGCCGAGCATCCACACGAGCTCGTCGAGCACGGGCTGCTCGTCGTCCACCACGAGGGCGCGCAACGCTGCAGTCATGCCGTGATCATGCCGAGATGTCGGCGGCACCACAACAGCGGGCGCGTCACGCCGACTCCGTCGCCGGGTGGAACTTGGGCAGCCGGACCGTGACCTTGGTGCCGTGCCCAGGCGCGGTCTCGACGACGATGCCGTACTCGTCGCCGTAGACCGTGCGGAGCCGCTCGTCGACGTTCGCGAGGCCGACGGAGGCGCTGGTGGTCTGGCCGGAGAGCACGTCGCGGACGGTGTCGGGCTCGACCCCGACCCCGTCGTCCTCGATCGTGATGACGCACTCGACGCCCTCGTCGAGTGCCACGACCGTGACGGTGCCGTCGCCGTCCTTGGCCTCGAGCCCGTGGCGTACGGCGTTCTCGACGAGCGGCTGGATCGCGAGGAACGGCAGCGTCACGCTCAGCACCTCCGGCGCGACCCGGGTGACGACGCGCAGGCGGTCGCCGAAGCGCGCCTTCTCCAGCACCAGGTAGCGCTCGATCGAGCGCAGCTCCTCGGCGAGCGTCGTGAACTCGCCGTGCTCGCGGAACGAGTAGCGGGTGAAGTCGGCGAACTCCAGCAGCAGCTCGCGGGCCCGCTCGGGGTCCGTACGCACGAACGAGGCGATCGCGCCGAGCGAGTTGTAGATGAAGTGCGGCGAGATCTGCGCCCGGAGCGCCCGCAGCTCGGCCTCCATCAGGGCGGTGCGCGACTCCGACAGCTCGGCGAGCTCGAGCTGGCTCGACATCCACCGGGCCACCTCGGTGGTCGCGCGCGCGAGGCCGGCCGAGGCCTCCTCGGTGACGACGGCGATGCTGCCGACGACGCGTCCCTCGACCGAGAGCGGGGCGACGATCGCGCGGTCGGAGGCCTGCGTCGTGCCGCGCGCCAACGCGTCGGCGGTGAGGTCGGCGACGTCGGGCGACGTCGCCGGCGAGCCGGCCGTGCAGGTCGGTGATCGCGACGGTGGGCCGGCCCAAGCAGCGTACGAACGTGGGGCAGCGCCAGCGCCGCGCTCGCGGCATCGAGGCCGCGGCGCAGAGCCGGTGCGGCCTGCGAAGCGGTGTGCAGCGTCTCGTACGTCGCCCGGTCCGCCGGCGAGCCGAGCACGCGGCGCCGGGTCAGCAGCCGCCACCGGACGAACACCGCGGCCGCGACGAGCGCGGCGATCACGAGCGCCGCGGTCCTGATGTTGTCCATCCCGGGACGCTACCGCGCCGCAACCCATTGCCGGTTTCCCATGAGGCCTAGGACTGTTGTCACGCACCTCGTGTTACAGCGCTTGGTGAGTGACGAAAGCAGGAGGCCTCATGGGAAACCGACGACCGCGGGCGAGTCAGGTGTCCGCTGGCGTCTTGATGAGCGCGGAGATGGCGATGGCCCAGATCGGGAGCGACACGAAGGAGACGAATCCACCGGGGCCCAGCGGGGCGAGGACGCCGAGGACGATCGACACGATGGCGAGCCAGCGCGGAAGCGAGCCCTCGGTCCACGCCGTCAGCCCGACGCCGATCATCAGGCACGACAGCCCCAGCATCACCGGGGGGAAGTTGGCGTTGCTCATGATGTTGACCGCCTGGGCGACTTCCGGGACGCCGGTGTCGACGGCGTCCTTCAGCGCAAACAGGGTGACGGCCCAACCGGTGAGGGTGAGCGCCAGCGCGATGGACCCGCCAAGGACAGCATCGGCGGTCCATGAGCGGCGAACCTGCGTGAGGCGCGCCCGGATGGCGACGCCCCAGAACACGATCAGGGCGGCGATGATGACGAGTCCGAACCCGCCGATCGCCACGGTCGTGGAGCCTGTGTCGAAGTCCTCGATGACCTTCTTGCCTGAGGAGTCCGAGGCGATCTCACCCTGGCCGGTGAACGAGAGCCCGATGAACAGGAGGCTGAAGAGCACCGCCAGGACGATGGTCGTACGCCGATCCGGTGCCGCGCCGGTGGCTGGTGTGTGGGTGCTGCGCGAGGTTGTCATGATGACGTCCCTTCTTGGAAGCCGCCGCGTGGCGGGGTCCCCCTCTCCATGCTGTGGCACCGGCCTGACCCTCGCACGTCAGGAATCTGCTGCAGCGTTGCTGCGCAGGACGGAGCTCAGCCGGTCGGCAGCGCCGTGAACCAGCCCGGTGCCTGGTGGCGGAACTCCATGCGCTCGAGCGATCCCGCGCCGGCGGGGATCAGCCCGTCGATGGCGAGGCCGGTCAGTCGCGGCAGGTCCGCACGGTTGCTGCGCTCGGCCAGGCCGGGCTCGGCGGCGCAGGACCCGAGCACGAGGCGGGGCGTGAGCCCTTCGGCGCGCAGCCGGTCGACGGTCAGCTCGGTGTGGTTGAGCGTGCCGAGGCCCTCGCGGGCGACCACGACGACCTCGGCCTCGAGGGCGCGCGCGAGGTCGATCGCGGTGCCGCCCTCGACGTCGAGTCGTACGAGCAGGCCTCCGGCACCCTCGACCAGGACGACGTCGGCCTCGACGCGACGGATCCGGACGGCGACGTCGTGGACGGTCGGCAGCCAGACGCCTTCGAGCCGGGCGGCGCTCTCCGGGGCCAGCGGGTTGAGCAGTCGCGTGATCTCCGCGACGGCCGCCAAGCCGGTCAGGCGTACGACATCGGCGACGTCACCGGGCTCGCCCTCGACGACGCCGGTCTGGACGGGCTTGACCACGGCGACGCTGTGCCCGGCGTGCTCCAGCGCGACCGCGAGCGCGGCGGTGGTGACGGTCTTGCCGACCCCGGTGTCGGTGCCGGTGACGACGACGTAGCGGGTCATGGCACGACCGTGCCGATGAGCTTGGCGGCGTGCGCGAGGTCGTCGTCGTCGACTCCGGCCGACGCCGTGAGCCGCAGCCGGCTGATGCCGTCGGGAGTCGACGGCGGCCGGAAGCAGCCGACGCGTACGCCGTCGCGCGCGCACTCGGCCTGCGCGGCGAGCGCCTCGGCGGGCCCGGGCATCTCGCACCGACAGCACCGCACCGGCGACGCGCGGCACACGCGCCGCATCCGCCAGCGCCGCGGCGACGTGGTGCAGACGCGCGACCCGCTCGGGCTCGGCGTCCATGATCCGCAGGGCCTCGAGGGCGGCCGCGGCAGCGGCGGGCGCGAGCCCGGTGTCGTAGATGAAGGGCCTCGATCGGTTGACGAGATGGTCGATGACGGCCGGCGCTGCCGAGGACCGCGCCGCCCTGGCTGCCGAGCGCCTTGGAGAGCGTCATCGTGACGATGACTGATGGCCGGCCGGCCAGGCCCAGCTCGCGTACGAGTCCGCCGCCATCGCCCGCGACGCCGATGCCGTGGGCCTCGTCGACGACCAGGGTCGCGTCGTGTCGCTCGCACAGCTCGACGAGCTCGGCCAGCGGCGCGGCGTCGCCGAGCACGGAGTAGATCGACTCGACGAGCACCAGGGCGCGGGCCTGCGTACGCCCTGACAGCTGCGCCTCGACGGCGCGAGGTCGTTGTGCGCCGACGATCGCCAGCGGCTCCCGCGGGAGAGCCGGCACGCGTCGACGAGCGAGGCGTGCACGTGGGCGTCGGAGACGAGGAGGGTGTCGCGGTCGGAGAGCGCGGTGACGGCGGAGAGGTTCGCGTGATAGCCGGTGGAGTGCACCAGGGCGGCCTCGTGGCCGAGTCCGGTCGGCCAGCGTCGACTCGAGCGCCGTGTGCACCGGCAGGGTGCCGGTGACCAGGCGTGACGCGCTCGCGCCGGCGCCCCATCGCAACGGCGGCCTCGGCGGCCGCGGCGGTCACGCGCTCGTCGCGACAGAGTCCGAGGTAGTCGTTGCCGGCCAGGTCGATCAGGTCGTGCGTCGCCCGAGCGCGTCGTCAGCGCGCGGACCAGGCCGTCGCGCTCGTCGCTGCCGGGCCTGCTCGTCGAGCCAGGTGTGCAGGGTCATCGCGAGCTCCCGGCTGCAGCGACGAGCGCGGCCGGTGATGACGGCGAGGTCCTCGTCGGTGCTGATGTAGGGCGGCATCGTGTAGATCAGGTCGCGGAACGGGCGGATCCACACGCCGTGGTCGAGCGCCGCTGCGCTGGCAGCAGCGACGTCGACCGGGTGGTCGAGCTGGATCACGCCGACGGCGCCGAGCGTACGGACGTCGGCGACGCCGTCGAGCTCGCGGGCCGGCGCGAGCCCGGCCTCGAGGGCAGCGTTGATGCGGGTGATGTCGCGCCGCCACTCGGACTCGGTCAGCACGTCGAGCGAGGCTGCGGCGACGGCGCAGGCGAGCGGGTTGGCCATGTAGGTCGGGCCGTGCATCAGGGCGCCGGACTCCGAGGCGTCGATGCCGGCCGCGACGTCCGGCGTGCACAGGACCGCGGCGAGGGTGAGGTAGCCGCCGGTCAGCGCCTTGCCGACGCACATGATGTCGGGGCTGATGCCGGCGTGGTCGGCGCCGAACATCTCGCCGGTGCGGGCGAAGCCGGTCGCGATCTCGTCGAGGATCAGCAGCCAGCCGCGCGCGTCGCAGAGTCGCGCAGCCAGCGCAGCGACCGTCGGGCGGGTAGACCCGCATCCCGCCGGCGCCCTGCAGCACCGGCTCGACGATGACGGCGGCGATCGAGTCGTCGAGGCCGTCGACGACTGCCTGGGCCTCGGCGATCCACGCGTCGGTGTCGGCGTCGAGGCCGGCCGGCGGCCGGGGCAGGAAGACCTGCTGCGGCCAGCACGTCGGTGAACATCTGGTGCATGCCGCCGACCGGGTCGCACACGCTCATCGCGCCGAACGTGTCGCCGTGATAGCCGCCGCGGAGGGTGAGGAGCTTGCGTACGCCCGGGGTGGCCCGTGCCGCGCTGGAGCTGCAGCGCCATCTTGAGGGCGACCTCGACGCGCGACCGAGCCGGAGTCGGCGAAGAAGACCTTGTCGAGCCCGGCCGGGGCGAGGTCGAGCAGTCGGCGGGCGAGCTCGATCGCCGGCTCGTGCGTCAGGCCGCCGAACATGACGTGGGACATCGTGTCGGCCTGGCGGTGCAGCGCCGCGTCGAGGCGCGGGTGGCGATAGCCGTGGATCGCGGCCCACCACGACGACATCGCGTCGATCGGCTGACGGCCGTCGGCGAGGGTCAGGCGGTTGCCCTGGGCCGAGGTGACCAGCAACGGCGTCGCGGGGGAGTCCATCGGGGCATACGGGTGCCAGACGTGGGCGCGGTCGAAATCGATGAGCTCATCCATGGCTGGTGATCAGGATCTCGGGCGGCCGAGGTTTGACCTGAACGGTGTTCAGGATACATTCCTCTGCCATGACTGACGTCCTGCAGGTCGCCCGCGCCCAGGTCCTCGAGCAAGGCCTCGGGCTCTCCGAGGAGCTGCTCGTCGAGGTGCTGCAGCTGCCCGACGAGCGCATCCCCGAGCTGCTGGAGCTGGCGCACGAGGTGCGGATGACGTGGTGCGGGCCCGAGGTCGAGGTCGAGGGCATCGTGTCGCCTCAAGACCGGCGGATGCCCCGAGGACTGCCACTTCTGCAGCCAGTCCGGCCAGTTCCAGTCGCCCGTGCGCGCGGTGTGGCTCAACATCCCCGAGCTCGTCGAGGCCGCCAAGGAGACCGCCAAGACCGGCGCCTCGCGAGTTCTGCATCGTCGCCGCCGTCCGCGGGCCCGACCAGCGCCTCATGGACCAGGTCCGCGAGGGCATCAAGGCGATCCAGGCCGAGGTCGACATCAACATCGCCTGCTCGCTCGGCATGCTGACCCAGGCGCAGGTCGACGAGTTCGTCGAGATGGGCGTCCACCGCTACAACCACAACCTCGAGGCCGCGAAGTCGTACTTCCCGCAGGTCGTCTCGACGCACTCGTACGAGGAGCGCTGGGACACCTGCCTGATGGTCCGCGAGGCCGGCATGGAGCTGTGCTGCGGCGGACTGGTCGGGATGGGCGAGTCGCTCGAGCAGCGCGCCGAGCTCGCCGCCCAGCTCGCCGAGCTGCGGCCGCACGAGGTGCCGCTCAACTTCCTCAACCCGCGCCCCGGCACGCCGTTCGGCGACCAGGAGCTCATGAGCTCGCAGGACGCCCTGCGGACGATCGCCGCGTTCCGGCTCGCGATGCCGCACACGATCCTGCGGTACGCCGGCGGGCGCGAGCTGACCCTCGGTGACCTCGGCACCCGCGAGGGCCTGCTCGGCGGCGTCAACGCCGTCATCGTCGGCAACTACCTGACGACGCTGGGCCGCGACGCCAACGAGGACATCGACCTGCTGGCCGAGCTCGGCATGCCGATCAAGGAACTCCAGAAGACGCTCTGACATGACGTACTGCGGCCACTGCGGCGAGGCGGTCGACGCGCGCGACCACTCGCGGTGCGACGAGCTCCTGCAGATGGAGCCGCCGCGCTTCTGCGCCGAGTGCCGCCGGCGCATGGTCGTGCAGGTGACGCCGGCGCGGCTGGTCGGCCCGTTGCGTCGAGCACGGCGAGCTCAGTCGGGCTAGTCGTCCCCGATGCCGCGGGCGTGCAGCGCGGCACCGGTCTCGTACGCATGAGCGACCGTGCGGATCACCATCGGCGTCAACAGCGCGCGTGGGTTGCGCTCGAGCCCCCGCGCCTTGGCGGCGGCTCTCGTCTCGTGGGCGATCTCGAGCGATCTCCGGGGATCGGCGCGGATCATCAGCGAGAACGCCAAGGCCACGCGCTCCGGATTGACGCCGATGCGGCGGAACGGGCCGAGGCCGCGGATGATGGCGTCGAGCATCGAGTCGATCGAGGTCTCGCGGTGAAGACCAAGGCGGCGATCACCACGGCCAGCAGGCCGGCGACGACGTGGATCGCGGTCGGCCAGCCGCGCTGCCAGACCTGGAACGCCGTGACCAGCACGATCACGAACAGCAACGGCCGCAGGGCGCGCACGGTGCTGCGCAGCGGCATCGCGTACCCAGGCCGCCAGGCCGATGCAGCGGCGAGGAATCCCAGGCGCACGTCCACATGCCGGGGACGACGACCGTGGCGATGCTGAACAGGGCGAGCAGTCCAGAGCTTCGGGCCGGCCGGTATGCGGTGGAACAGCGTCGTGCCCGGGCCGATAGTTGCCCGACAGGATGAACTGAGCTCATCGCGCAACCTGCGGCGGTAGAACGCGACGGCTTCGGCCGGCAGGCCGTCGAACGCCACGCGGGCATCGTCGATGACCAGCGCGCGGTCGCAGCGCAGGGCGAGGTCGAGGTCGTGCGTGACGAGGATCAGCTGCTGCGACAGGGCGAACAGCCGGTCGGCGATGCAGACGGGTGTTGCGCAGGTCGAGCAGTGTCGTGGGCTCGTCGGCGACGAGGATCGTGCGGATCCGTCGCGAGCACGCCGGCGAGGGCCAGCAGCTGCTTCTGACCGCCGGACAGGGCGTGCACGCTGGTGTCGGCCTTGTCGGCGAGGTCGATACTCCGCGAGGATCTCGCGCGCCTCTCGCGAGCGCGCTCCTTCTTGTCCTTGATCGTGCGGCGGAGCGACAGCGCGATGTCCTCGACGCATGTCGGCATCACGAGCTGCGCGCCCGGATCGGTGAAGACGAAGCCCACCTGACGGCGTACGGCCGGCCCGTCGCGCGTCGTGTCGAGGCCGTTGACCGTGACGCGTGCCGCTCGCTCGGCTCGACGAGCCCGTTGAGCAGGCGGGCGAGCGTCGACTTGCCCGAGCCGTTGCTGCCGATCAGGGCGATGCGCTGCTCGGTCAGGCTCAGCGTCGTCGGATGGAGCAGTGACGAGGTCGCCGCCGGGAGTGGGTACCCGGACGGCGACCTCGTCGAGCTGGATCACGTTCAGCGCTTGGCAACCAGCTGGGGGAACGCGCGATGCACCGCGGCCGCGACGATCGCGGCGAAGACGCCCTTGATGATGTCGGCGACGAAGAACGGCGTGGCGTAGCCCCAGGCCGCCTTGAGGCTGACGTCGAGCTTGAGCGACATGCCGATCGTGCCGAGTGTTCCGACGACGGCGACCGTGATGATCGCCGCGGCGATCGAGACCACGACGGTGAACGCGGCCGGGTCCTTGCGAGCCACCCGGCTCGCGACGAGTCCGACGATGAAGGCCGCGATCGGGAAGGCGATCAGGTAGCCGCCGGTGACTCCGACCCATACCGACGGTCCGCCGCGGTGCTCGGCGAAGATCGGCACGCCGGCCGTGCCGACGGCGAGGTAGAGGAGCACGGCGAGGGCTCCGCGCTTCGCGCCGAGTGCGGCTCCGGCGAGGAAGATGCCGAACATCTGCAGTGTGAACGGCACGCCGATGCCGGTGACGGTGAAGTCGCCGATGATCGTGCACACCGCGATCAGGGCGGCGAACGTGGCGATGAGGGCGAGGTCGGTCGTCGAGACGGCTTTGTTGCGCGACGAAGCGGTGCTGGTCATGGAACTCCTGAGGACGTACCTGAACGATGCTCAGGTGAACGGCGTTCAGGCTAGCCTATAGGCTGGACGGACCGTCAATTTCGAGCCGGAGGCCCGCGTGCGTTACCACCGTTCCGACATCGTCGAGCGCGCCGTGGGGATCCTCGACATGTACGGACTGCCGGACATGTCGATGCGCCGCATCGCGTCTGAGCTGGGGCTCCAGCCGAGCGCGCTCTACCACCACTTCGCCAACAAGCAGGTGCTGCTCGCGGCCGTCGCCGACGAGCTGCTCGAGCGCGGGGCGCGACCGTTGCCGACGGACGAGCCCTGGGACGCGCAGGTCGCTGGCCGCGAGCCGCGAGCTGCGTGACGCGATGCTCGCCTACCGCGACGGTGCCGAGCTGGTCGCGACGGTCCACGCCTTCGGCCTGGGTGCGGTGTCGCTCAACAGCCGGCTCGCGGGGCGATCTCGGCGGGCGGCTTCGACGACGCGTTCGCGCGGTCGGCCGCCACGACGATCCTCTACTTCGTGTTCGGTCATGTCTCGGACGAGCAGACGCACCTGCAGGCCGGCAGCGTCGGCGCGATCGACGACGAGCCGCTCGACCGGGCCGGCGGCGAGTCGTTCGAGCTCGGCCTCACCCTGATCCTCGACGGCATCCGCCAGCACCAGCC
>CAVXIX010000021.1:0-52566 GCA_963761965.1 uncultured Actinomycetota bacterium | reverse complement strand
TGTGTACTGTTGCCTTTCGTTCATTTAGCATATTGTCTAGAAGGCCGCGGCGCTCTACGTCGCCGGTGACTTCATGGCGGCGGGCGAGGCGGCCAACATGGCGAAGTACGCCGCCGGCGAGGCCGTGTGCAACGCGGTCGACCGGGCGATCCAGACGCACGGCGGCAACGGCCTGGCCAACGAGTACGGTCTGGTGCAGATGCTCGCGGGTTCGCGCCTCTCCCGCATCGCACCGGTCAGCAAGGAGATGGTGCTCAACTTCATCGCCCAGTTCTCCCTGGGCCTCCCCAAGTCCTATTGAGCGGGAGTGGCTGAGCGCCGACGCAGAATCGCGGCTACTCGACCGCAATGTGGTCGAGCCGAAACGTCAGGCTCACGACCGGACGAAAAGGAACGCCATGACTGAGCTGGTGCACCTTGAGGTGGCCGACCAGGTCGCCACGATCACGCTCGACAGCGAGCGCAACCGCAACGCCCTGAGCAAGCAGCTCGTCACCGAGCTCGCGGCGCACCTCGCGACGGCCGACGCCGACACGGAGGCCAAGGCGATCCTGATCCGGTCGGCCGGCACGGTGTTCTGCTCCGGCGCGGACATGACCGAGGCGGTCAGCGGCGGCATGGCCGAAGGTGCCAAGGCGATCGTGGCGCTGCAGCGGCAGATCGCGACGGCGACCAAGCCCGTCGTCGTCGAGCTCGGCGGACCGGTACGCGCCGGAGGCCTCGGCATCGTCGGTGCGGCCGACATCGTCATCGCTGCGGAGTCGGTGACGTTCCAGCTGACCGAGGTACGCCTGGGGCTGGCGGCGGCGATCATCTCGCTGAGCCTCATCCCGCGGTTCAGCGACCGTGCAGCCGGCGACCTGTTCCTGACCGCCCGGACGTTCGACGCCGCCGAGGCGGCCGAGGTCGGCCTGATCACCCGGGCCGTGCCCGACACTGAGCTCCAGGGCGAGATCGCCCGGGTCCTGACCGACCTCTGCAAGGCGTACCCGCAAGGCCTCCGCGAGAGCAAGAGGATCCTCAACCACGACCTGGTCGCCCGCATCGATGCCCTTGGCGACGAGGT
This sequence comes from uncultured Actinomycetota bacterium, assembly GCA_963761965.1. Lineage (GTDB taxonomy): Bacteria > Actinomycetota > Actinomycetes > Propionibacteriales > Nocardioidaceae > Aeromicrobium. Next base: position 51,500 of record CAVXIX010000021.1, on the reverse strand, counting down.
CGCCGCGAAGTCCGCGGAGCTGTTCGCCAGCGACGAGGCCCGCGAAGCCATGAGCGCGTTCCTCGACAAGAAGAAGAGTCCGCAATCCGGACGCGGCATGCGATCGGTGCTGACGGTCGTACGGTCGAGTGACCGACACGAGGAGACGCATGCGGCACGTGTTGAGGGTCCTGGCCCTCGTTCTGCTGGTGATGGTGGTCGCTCCGTCGGGCCCGCCAATGCCGCCGACGACCGACCCGTGGTCCGGGTCGGCACGGAGGGGACATACCCGCCGTTCTCGTTCCATGACCCCGACAGCAACAGCTCACGGGCTACGACATCGACGTCATCAAGGCCGTCGCCAAGAAGGCCGGCTGGCGTCTGGAGTTCGTCGAGACGCAGTTCGACGCGATCTTCGCGGCGCTCGAGGCCAAGCGCATCGACGTCATCGCCAACCAGGTCTCGATCAACCCCGAACGCGAGGCGAAGTACGGCCTGTCGACCCCCTACACGTACTCGCACGGCGTCATCGTCGTGAAGAAGGGCACCAAGGGCATCACGACGCTGGCCGACCTCAAGGGCAAGACGACGGCCCAGTCGGTCACGAGCAACTGGTCCGCCGTCGCCAAGAAGGCCGGCGCCAAGGTCGAGGGCGTCGAGGGCTTCGCCCAGGCCGCGGCGCTGGTCGTCCAGGGCCGCGTGGACGCGATCGTCAACGACAACATCGCGGTCCTCGACTACCTCAACACGACCGGGTCCGACCAGATCCAGATCGTCGGCGACGCCGGCGACGAGGTCAGCAAGCAGGTGCTGGCGTTCCGCAAGGGCGATCCGCGGCTGGCCGAGGCCGATCGGGCTCTTCAGGAGCTGAGTGCCGACGGCACCCTCGCCAAGATCTCGCGAGAAGTACTTCAAGGCCGACGTCTCGAGGCAGAACGACGGCAAGGTCGACGTCTCCGGCGGACGCCAGGGCAAGAGTGACGCCGAGACCGTCAAGGACGCCGCGTGGCCGATGCTCCGGGGCTGCTCAAGGCGACGATCCCGCATCACGATCATCAGCTTCGCGATCGGGCTGGTCCTCGCGGTCGGGGCGGCGCTGGCACGCATCTCCGGCAACCGGGTGCTGAGCGGCATCGCCCGGGCGTACGTCTCGATCATCCGCGGCACGCCGCTGCTGGTCCAGCTGTTCATCGTGTTCTACGGACTGCCCGAGATCGGCATCGACCTCGGCCCGTGGCCCGCGGCGATCCTCGCGCTGAGCCTCAACGTCGGCGGGTATGCCGCGGAGATCGTGCGGTCGGCGATCCTGTCCGTGCCCAAGGGCCAGTTCGAGGCGGCGTCGACGATCGGCATGGGCTACTGGCAGTCGATGCGGCGGATCATCTTCCCGCAGGCCGCGCGCACGGCCGTGCCACCGCTGTCCAACACGCTGATCTCGCTGGTCAAGGACACCTCGCTGCTGTCCGTGGTGCTCGTCACCGAGCTGTTCCGCGAGGCGCATCTACGCCGCCTCGGCCGCGCAGATCTTCCTGCCCCTCTACGCGGTGGCGGCGCTCTACTACTGGATCGTCTGCGCCGTCCTGGCGTTCGGCCAGGGTCGGCTCGAGACCCGACTGAACAGGTTCGTGGCGATCATGACCGAGCCCCTCGTACGCGCCACCGGCATCCAGAAGTCCTTCGGCGATCATCATGTCCTCCGGGGCATCGACCTCGACGTCGATGCCGGGACCGACGACGGCCATCATCGGGCCGTCGGGCTCGGGCAAGACGACGATCCTGCGCTCGCTCAACGTCTCGAGCGCCCGGACTCCGGCACGATCCGCATCGACGACGTCGAGGTCGACTTCGGCGCGCTGCCCGACAAGGGAGCATCGACCCGCCAGCAGGTCGCAGCGCTGCGGGCGCAGAGCGGCATGGTGTTCCAGTCGCACAACCTGTTCCCGCACAAGACCGTCCTCCAGAACGTCATCGAGGGGCCGGTGCAGGTGCAGAAGCGCCCGCTCGACGAGGTGGTCGACGAGGCCGAGGCGCTCCTCGACCAGGTCGGGCTCAGCGACAAGGCCGACCAGCACCCGTTCCAGCTGTCCGGCGGTCAGCAGCAGCGCGTCGGCATCGCCCGTGCCCTGGCGCTCAAGCCCCGGGTCATGCTGTTCGACGAGCCGACCTCGGCCCTCGACCCCGAGCTCGTCGGCGAGGTGCTCTCGGTCATCAAGGACCTGGCGGCCGAGGGCTGGACCTCGGTCCTCGTCACGCACGAGATCCGCTTCGCAGAGCACGTCGCCGACCAGGTGCTGTTCCTCGACCAGGGCGTCGTCGTCGAGCGAGGCACCAGCGCCCAGGTCATCGGCGACCCGCGCGAGGAACGTACGCAACAGTTCCTCAAGCGGATCCTCGACCCGGCCTGAGCCGGTCAGCGCAGCCTGACGGTGGTCGACGCCGGCTGCACGTGCTTGGTGCCGAGGTAGTCGACCGTGACCTTCTTGCTCAGCCGCGGCGAGCCGTCGGCCGAGCCGATGAGGGTGAGCGCCGTACGCCCCTTGGTCAGCGGCAGCTCGGTGCTGAACCTCTTGGTCGACACCCGGACCGAACCCTTGGCGCGTACGCCCGTGAGCGCTCGGTGACCGGATCCCGACGACTGCCTTGCTGCGCCGGATGTCGACCTCGACCTCGACGCCGGCGGTCGACGCCAGGACGATGTCTGCGCCCCGCTTGGTCCTGCCCTCCTTGACCCGCAGGACGCCGGCGCGCGGGACGGCGCTGCCGGCATACCAGGCTGAGCCGAAGTCGCCGTCGAGCTCATCGATCGCCATGACGCGATAGACGCCGGGCGGCAGCTCCTCGACGATGAAGGCGCCGCCAGCACCGGTGAGGGCGGTGGCGGCGACCTCCCAGTTCTCGTCCAGCACCGCGATCCGCATGCCGCGAAGGCCGCGTCCCCGGGTGCTGCGGACCGTGCCGCTCATGGCGCTGTGCTCCCGGCGATGCCGGCCCGGCCGTGGGGCACCGGCCGGCACCTCAGGCTCGGCCTCCTCGACGGGCGGAGCGTCCAGGTCGGCCGGCGCCGCATGGCGTGGAGGCGTTACGTGCTCCGCCCCCTCCTCCTCGACGTCGTCCTCCCAGGTCGGCACGGGATCGGGACCGATGACGGTCTCGACGACTGCCGGCTCCGTGTCCGTCGTGCCGGATCCGTGGCTGACGAGAGGTGTCTCGGGGGCTGGGGCGGCGTGCCGGGGTGCTGAGCGGAAGCCGATGCCGTGGGACGGCGCGACGACCGGCGCCGGCCCGAACTCGTGCTTCGACTCCCTCACCGCCACCCACCAGTCATCGACGTTCCCTCGTACGCGAGATTGCCCACGGCAAGTATCGCCCGTCATTGCAGGCAGATGACTGACCTTGAGGCGTGTCGTGCGTCTCGCGGTTCGGCGGTGGTCACAGATCCCGCGAGGGCCTCACTTGACCGTCGTCACGAACTGGCGGGTGACCGCGGCGGTGCTGCCCGATCCGCCGTACGAGACGGTGAAGGTCCGCTTGCCGGCCGCGATGCCGGTCAGCTTGATGGTGGCCGCGCCGTTGACCAGAGTCGCCGTCTTGGTGTTGGCGCCATAGCCGCGGTGACCTTGCCGGTCACCCGGTTGCCGGACACCTTGCGGGTGACCGTGATGGCGAACGTCACCGATCCCTTGCCCGGTGTCACGGTGGCCTTGAGGACTCCACGGGACTTGAGCTTGATCGCGAGATCGTCGATCTTCTCGCCCGGGCTGAGGTCGAAGACCTGAGCCGTGGCTGGCTCGTGCCGCCGACCCACTGTGATGCCCAGATGCCTGCGGGGTCCTTGGCGTACAGCTTCCACTGGCCTGCCGGGAGCGGACCCCGGTTGAAGACGCCGGCAGCCGTGGTGGCGCGGCTGTAGTCGCCCCAGGACCCGAGTCGCCAGCCACTGAGGTCGGCGTGACGTCGATACCCGTGAGCGGGGCGTTCGCGCCGTTCACGACGGTGCCCTTGAGATAGGCGCCGGCGTGGTGGAGCTGCTGGTCGTCCAGGGTCTTCGTCTCGTTGGCCGTCACCGTGAGGACCTCGGCGGCCGGCACCTCGGCGCTGTCACACGTCGGCTCGATGCTCTGGGCGGCGACGACATCGTCATAGCACTGGTCGAGGTAGGTGCCCGTGGAGTCGGTGTAGCGCACGGTGTACTGGCCGGCCGGCAACCCGACGAACGTGTAGGTGCCATTGGCCTGTCACGCTTCGATTGTCGATGTAGGCGGAAATGGGCTTGTCGGGGGTGCCGATGTCGAGCGTCGGGCCGATCAGGTGGACCCGGGTCGTCGTGGGTGCTGCGCCGTCGGCGCGGAGGACCTTGCCGGTCAGGGCGCCAGCCTGATAGAGCGTTGCGTCACGCGTCACGACCTTGCCGGGCACCATCGTGAAGCCGCGGACCGTCGTGACGTACTTGCTGGCGGGGTCGCTGACCTTGATGCGGTAGCGGTAGCGGTCGCCCCATTGGTCGTTCTGCTTCGAACCCGGAGAACGAGTAGGCGCCGACGTCGTTCGTGGTCCTGCTCGCGATGGTGTCGTAGTGGTCGCTGTCGTAGTCGGCGCGCGTCAGCTCGACCTTGAGCCCCGGCAGCAGCTTGCCATCCGACGAGATGACGCCCTTGACTCCGCCGGTCGTCGCCGCCGTCGCCGGGACGGACAGCGCCGGCAGCAGCAGGGCCACGACGGCCACGAACAGCGTGACGATGGCGGCAAAGGAGCGGCGTGTGGTCATGAGTCCCCCGGTAGCGGTAGTGGCGTGTACACGCTTGTCTCGAACGTACGTCGGTCTGCGCCGCGAAATCAAACGCGCGGATCGTCCGCAGAGCGGCCAACTGCCTGCGGAATATTTCCCGCACGCAATAGACTTGTGAGTTCTCTAGGACGAAAAGGAGTCGGGTGAGCTCGAACAACGCGGAACAGCGCGAGATCGACGCGGAGCAGACGTATGTCGACGCCGTGTACGAGCGCCTCGACGCGTCCGCCAAGGTGGCCCAGTCCCTCGTCGTCGAGGGCATGGCGCGCGGTCACGTCGGCAACGAGGGTGGCCTCGTCGAGCGTGACGCGATGGTCTACCAGGCGTCGCTCCGCCTCTCCGCGCTCAACGCCGCGCACGACGGGCTCGTGTTCGGTCGGCTCAACATGCTCGACGGCGAGTCGCGCTACATCGGCCGCATCGGCGTACGCGACGCGGATCGCGAGATCCTGCTCATCGACTGGCGCGCCCCGGCCGCCGCGATCTTCTACCAGGCCACGGCGCAGGAGCCCGCCGGCGTCATCCGCCGCCGGGTCCTGCGCTGCGCCAACGACAAGGTCATCGGCATCGAGGACGACCTGCTCGATGCCGACAACGCACCCGACGACCTGGTCGTCATCGGCGAGGGCGCGCTGCTCGCGAGCCTGACCCGTGCGCGCGACAGCTCGATGCACTCGGTCGTCGCGACGATCCAGAAGGAGCAGGACGAGGCGATCCGCGCTCCCAGCCGCGGCGCCACCACGATCGGCGGCGGACCCGGCACGGGCAAGACCGTCGTCGCGCTGCACCGCGCGGCCTACCTGCTCTACACCGACCGTCGTCGCTTCGAGTCCGGCGGCGTGCTGGTCGTCGGGCCGTCGACGGTGTTCATGAACTACATCGAGCGCGTGCTGCCGAGCCTCGGCGAGACCAGCGTGACGCTGCGATCGCTCGGCGAGGTCGTCGACGGCCTGCGCGCGATGCGCCATGACGAGCCGGTCGCCGCGGCGGCCAAGGGCTCGTCCCGCATGCCGGCGTTCCTCGCCCGCGCGGCCGCGGCGCCCATGCCGGGGGCGCCGACGGAGTTCCGCTACTTCTACAAGGACGACGTGCTGCGGCTCGACGCCGCAGCAGCTCGAGCGCATCCGGCGCAACCTGCTGTCGGGCGGCAAGCGCAACCGCGCCTACCACAAGGCGCCGGCGGCCCTCGTCGACGCACTGTGGGCGCAGGTCGCCGGCGAGCGCGCGCTCGAGAAGGGCGAGGAAGAGTTCGTCGAGACCATCACGACCGACGACCGCTTCGTCGACTTCGTCGAGGACTGGTGGCCGCCGGTCGAGCCGATCGACGTGTGGCGCACGCTGCCCGACGTGATCGACGAGCTCGCGCGCGGGGCGTTCAGCGGCGACGAGCTCGCTGCGCTCAAGGCGTCGTGGGAGATCGGCGAGCCGAGCATCGAGGACGTGCCGCTGATCGACGAGCTGCGCTACGTCATCGGCGAGGTGCCGGAGACCGAGCGGCGACGATGACGACGCACCCAAGCAGCTCATGAGCTTCGAGCGACGCGAGCGCGAGGACCGCAACGATCGCTTCCGCTCGACCCAGAGCATCGAGGACGACGGCTTCGCCCACGTGCTGGTCGACGAGGCGCAGGACCTGTCGCCGATGCAGTGGCGCATGCTGGGCCGGCGCGGCCGCTACGCCAGCTGGACGATCGTCGGCGACGAGGCGCAGTCCTCGTGGCCGCACCCCAAGGAGTCGGCCGCGGCGCGCAAGGCAGCCCTCGAGGGCAAGCCCGAGCACGCGTTCCGGCTGTCGACCAACTACCGCAACTCCGCCGAGATCTACGACCTCGCCGCCAAGGTCGCGGCGGTCGCGGTGCCGCACCCGGACCTCGCCGACGCGGTTCGCCGCACCGGCGAGCAGCCCGTGCACGTCACGGTCGCTGCCGACGAGCTCGTCGGCGCCGCGCGCCGCAGCGCCGAGGAGATCCTCGACCGGGTCGAGGGCACCGTCGCGATCGTCGCGCCGACGGCCCGGCTGGCCGACCTCGGTGAGCAGCTCGCCGACCTGCTCGAGCAGCACCCCGACCGGCTCCGGCTGCTCGACGGACTCGACACCAAGGGCCTCGAGTTCGACGGCGTCGTCGTGGTCGAGCCCGACGCGATCACCGCCGAGTCGAGCGCCGGCTGGCGCACCCTCTACGTCGTGCTGACCCGTGCGACCCAGCTGCTGACGACGGTCGGCACGACAGACCGCTGGTTGTCGCGCATTTCATGACGCGGACTCTCAAGGTCCTGCTGCTCGTCCTCCTCGCGGTGGGCGTGGCGCTGCCGACTGCCTACTCGACGTTCATCCACAGTGAGCGCGACGTCGTCATCGGCGCGCACGACGCGACCGTGCAGCCGACGTTCAGCGGGTATGCCCGCATCGACTTCGGCACGCTGATCCCGCAGATGCGCGTGCCCGCGGAGGCGCCGCTCGGCCTCGGCGTCGACATCCGCCTGGGCGACAGCGAGATCACCAACCTCGACCAGCTGGTCGCCCGCGACGCCGCCATCGCGGCGCAGCCGCAAGGCGAGATCGCGTCCGTACGTTCGACCGTGCACGTCGATGCTCGATCGACGCGGCGATGCGAGCGCTCGGTGCGGCGTTGCTGGCCGTGCTGGTCGCGGTGCTCGCGTGGCGCGCGATCGGCCAGCCTCGTCGCCGGGCGATCTGGGCCGCCGCCCGCCACCCCCAGCGCCGCCAGGTCCTGGGTGCGTGCGGAGTCGCCGTCGTCACGATCGCCGCCCTGGTGCTCGTCGCGGCACCTGACCGTCCGCGAGCCGACGACACGGCGTGGGAGCCGATCGGCTCGGTGTTCCCCGAGCTGCCGTCCGACCAGGTGCTCGACAAGGTCGAGATCGCCGAGGGGGCGTCCACCAGCGGCAGCCGGGCGATCGTCGAGGGCGCGTTGGCGACCTATCGCACCTCGGTGTCGTTCTACGGCCGGCTCGCGGTGAGCGCCGCGACGACCGAGGTACGTACGCCGTCCGGACGGCGAGACGACGGCGCTGGTCGTGACCGACCGCCACGACAACATCGGCATGGACCCGGTGGCGCGCGCGATCGCCGACCGGGCCGGGGCGCGCATGCTGATCGACCTCGGCGACGACACGTCGAACGGCGCGAGCTGGGAGACGTTCAGCATCAACTCGTTGGCGCGGGAGTTCCGCGACTTCGACATCGTCGCGGTTGCCGGCAACCACGACACGGGTCCCACGGTGCGCAAGCAGATGAAGGACAAGGGCTTCACGGTCCTCGACGGCAAGCCGGTCACGGTCGGATGGCGTCCGCTTCCTCGGCAGCAGCGATCCGCGCAGCTCCGGGCTCACCGCCGGCTATCGCGGCAACGCCTCCGACAACTCGGTCTCCCTGCGTGCAGCAGGACGAGCGGCTGGAGCAGGCAGCCTGCGACGACGGCAACGTCGGCGTCATCGCGGTCCACTCGCCCTCGTCGGCGACCCGCACCGCCGCATCCGGGTGTGCCGACCTGGTGCTGTCCGGGCACCTGCACCGGCAGGTCGGGCCGACCACGATCAACGGCGCCAACGGCCGTACGACCACGACGCTGACGCACGGGTACGACCGGCGGCGCTGTCTACGCATTCGCGCTGGGCAGCAAGCTCCGCCGCGAGGCGCAGGTGACGATCGTGACGTTCGCCGACGGCAAGCCGGTCGGGTTGCAGCCGGTCAGCTTCGAGCCGGGCGGGATCATCCGCGTGGCTGACTACTCGCCGATCACGACCTCGCCTCGCTAGCGGCAACGGGCGAGGATCAGCTCGGCGTACGCCCGCGCGCAGGTGATGACCTCGTCGATCGCCACGTGCTCGTCGACGGCGTGGGCGTTGGCGATGCGGCCGGGCCCGTACTGCACTGTCGGGATGGCATACGAGGCGTACTGCCGCAGGTCAGAACCATATGGAGCACCCGTCAGGTGCGGCCGCGGCTCGCCGGCGGCGATGACCGCGTCGACGACCTGCGCGCCGAACGGGTCACCCTCGGGCAGCCGGCCGGCGGCGAAGTGGCCGCCGGGCCAGGTGACGGTGGGCGGGTTGTCCGCAAGCCATGGATCCGTCGCAGCCGCGCTGGCGAGAGCGTTCTCGAATGCGGCCTTGGCGTCGGCGAACGACTCACCGGGCATCACTCCGTAGCGCCCCTCGGCGACCAGCAGGTCGGGAACCGTGCTGGCCCAGTCGCCGGCGTGGATGATGCCGACGCTGATCGGCCACGGCAGCTCGCCGAACGGATACGGCGGAGCCGCATTGCGTACGGTCTTCGAGCTCCGCGAGCGCGCGGTGCAGCAGCTCGAAGGCCGTGATGGCGCTGTGGCCGGTCGCCCGCATCGACCCGTGCGTCGCCCGGCCGACGACCTCGATCCGGAAGGTCAGCGAGCCGGCGTTGGCGGCGACGACCTGCCCGTCGGTGGGCTCGGCGATGACGCACGCATCGCCGACGTGTCCGCGTCGCAGCGTCGCGTAGGTGCCGAGGCCGCCGTCCTCCTCGCCGATCACGGTGTGCACGGCGAACGGGCGGGCGAGCTCGATGTCGCTGACGGCGCGAGCGGCGGCGATGATGGCGACGACGCCGCCCTTCATGTCGCAGACCCCTCGGCCGTACCACTGCGCGTCGACCTCACGAACGAGCCACGGATCGGCGTTGGTCCAGGTCTCGGGATCGCCCGGCGGCACGACGTCGACGTGGCCGTTGAGGATCAGTGCCGGGGTGCCGGGGCCGGAGACGCCGACACAGCCCAGGGCCTCCTCGCGGTCGACCTCCTCACCGGGGTAGTCGGCGGTGGCGCGGAGGTCGTCGAGGTCGAGGTTCCACTGGTCGACCTCCATGCCGAGGCCGGTCAGTGTCGCGGCGCACCACCGCTGGACCGCCACCTCGGCGTCAGAGCCGCCGACGCTGGGGATGTTGACGATCTGGGCGAGGTCGCGCCGGATCAGGTCGACGTCGATGTCCAGCTCCGGGCTCATGATCAGACGGTATCGCCGCGGCCATGGCGTCCGACGACGAGAGGGCCTGCGCTAGGCTCCTGCCATGACAGTTCAGCACTCCAGCTGGTGGCTCCACCTGTAGGTGGACTGTCGACCCGTTGCCCAGACCGCCTCGTGGCCGGCTCTGGGCACTTTTTGTCACTGTGTCTCGGCCGGTCGAGACTTCTTCAAGGAACCTTCATGACCCAGCTCGACGAACTCCTCGCCCAGCCGGCGTTCGCGCTGATCCGCGTACGTGACTCCGACACCGTCACGCTCATCGGCGGTCCCCGCACGGACCTCGACACGCTCGCGGACATCCCGCTGGTGCCCGGGAGCGATCGAGCCTGGGATCACCTCGTGCTGGTGCCGTACGCCCAGGTGCGTGAGCGCGGCTTCGAGGCACATCAGGACGGCACGCCGCTGACCGCGATCGAGGCGGCATACAGCGCCGAGGTGCCGCTCGCCGAGCTGCTCGGCCTGCTGCCGGATGCACCGATCGAGTTCGCCGACCGGGGTGGCTTCGAGTCGACCGACGAGGCATACGCCGGCATGGTGCGCACGATCATCGACGAGGAGATCGGCCAGGGCGAGGGCGCCAACCTCGTGATCGGCCGGCACTACCGAGCCCAGGTCGCCGACTGGGGTCATGACGGCGCGCTCACGGTGTTCCGCCGGCTGCTCGAGCGGGAGCGGGGCGCGTTCTGGACGTTCTGCATCTTCACGGGCGACCGCTACCTGATCGGCGCGAGCCCCGAGCGGCACGTCAGCGTCGAGGACGGCCAGGTGCGGATGAACCCCATCAGCGGCACGTTCCGCATGCGCGGCCTCGAGACGCATGCCGACCGCAAGCGCGAGCTGCTGCGATTCCTCAAGGACGAGAAGGAGATCTACGAGCTCTTCATGGTCGTCGACGAGGAGCTCAAGATGATGTGCGACATCTGCCATGAGGGCGGGCTCGTGCTCGGGCCCTACCTCAAGCCGATGACGCACCTCGTGCACACCGAGTACCTCCTCGCCGGCCGCACCAACCGCGACGTGCGCGAGGTGCTGCGCGACTCGATGTTCGCCGCCACGGTCACCGGCAGCCCGGTCGAGAACGCCTGCCGGCTGATCAAGAAGTACGAGCCCGAAGGCCGCGGCTACTACGCCGCCGTCGCCGCACTGATCGGCCGCGACGACAACGGCACGCCCCGCGCCGACGCGCCGATCCTCATCCGTACGGCTGACGTCGACCTCGAGGGCAACCTCAAGGTCACCGCCGGCGCGACCCTCGTCCGCGACTCCGACGCGATGTACGAGACCAAGGAGACGTGGGCCAAGGCGTCCGGCATCCTCAGCGCGTTCGGGCTCGTCGACGCGGCGCCCGAGCCGGTCGAGGGGTTCGACGCGTTCACCCGTGAGGACGAGGTGCTGATCGCGCTCGGTTCCCGCAACCAGCGGCTCAGCCAGTTCTGGCTGACCGACCAGTCCGGTGCTGCGCCGGTGCCGACGCTGACCGGCAAGCGGGTCGTGATCGTCGACGGCGAGGACGACTTCGTCAACATGCTGTCCCACGTCTTCGGCGTGCTCGGCATGACGACCGACATCGTGCGCCACGATGTCTACGCCGATGGTGACCTCGACGGCTACGACCTCGTCGTCGTCGGCCCCGGTCCCGGCGATCCCCGCGACCTCGCCGACACCAAGATGGCGACGATGCACGGCGTCGTCACGGGACTGCTCGAGACGCAGCGACCGTTCCTCGCGGTGTGCCTCGGGCACCAGGTGCTGAGCCACAACATCGGTCTCGACCTCGTGTTCAAGGACATCGTCTTCCAGGGCACGCAGAGCCGGCTCACGGTGCTGGACCGCCCCGAGACGGTCGGCTTCTACAACACGTTCGTCGCGCGCGTGCCTGCGTCAGGGCTGCCCGACGGCGTCTCGGTCGAGACCGATCCGGAGACCGGCGACATCCACCTGGTCGCCGGTCCGCACTACCGCGGCGTCCAGTTCCACGCCGAGTCGATCCTCACGCAGAACGGCTTCGGCATCCTGCGCGACCTGGTCACGGATCTGATCGGCTGATGCGCACGATCGGGCTGATCGGCGGCATGAGCTGGGTCAGCACGGCCGAGTACTACCGGCTCGCCAACGAGGAGGTCGCCGCCAGGCTCGGCGGTCTGCACTCGGCCAAGATCCTGTTGGAGTCGGTCGACTTCGCCGAGATCGAGGAGCTCAAGCTCGCGGACCGATGGGACGAGATCGGCGTACGCCTGGCCGCCGCCGCTGCGCGCCTCGAGGCGGCCGGCGCCGACCTCGTCGTGCTCTGCACCAACACGATGCACCACGTCGCGGCGCAGATCGAAGCAGCGGTGACGGTCCCGTTCGTGCACATCGCCGACACCACGGCGGCGGCGATCAAGGCGGCGGGAGTCGGCCGCGTCGGGCTGCTGGGCACGGCGTTCACGATGAACGAGGCGTTCTACCGCGACCGCGTCGCCGGCCACGGCATCGACGTGCTCGTGCCATCCGAGGACGACCGGCGGCGGGTCAGCGAGATCATCTACGACGAGCTGTGCCTGGACGTCGTACGCGACGAGTCGCGGGCGTACTACCTCGAGGTCGTCGACCGCCTCGTCGCCGCTGGCGCTGAGGGCATCATCCTCGGCTGCACCGAGATCGAGCTGCTGATCGACCAGTCCCACCTCGCCGTCCCGGCGTTCCCGACGACCCTCCTGCACGTCCAGGCCGCCGTCGACCTCGCCCTCTCCTGACCACTCCCAGCGGGGGCTATAGCGTGACGCCATGCGTGCAATCCCGGACTCCTTTGACCCTTCCGTCGTGGCGGAGATCGACCTGCGGCTGAGCGGGTTGGAGGACCGGGAGAACGTCTCGATCCCCTGGGCGATCGAGAGTGGCAGCCGGGCATGGGGATTTCCCTCACCGGACAGCGACTACGACTGCCGGTTCCTCTACGTCAGGCCCACGAGCCACTACCTCTCACCGTGGCTCGACCGCGACGTCATCGAGACTCCCCTCGACGAGGTCTACGACGTCAACGGATGGGACCTCCGCAAGGCACTGCAGCTCCTGGTCAAGGGCAACGCTGTGGTTGTCGAGTGGCTGCGGTCGCCGTACGTCTACTCGGGCGACGAGGCCTTTCGGCACGAGCTTCTGAACCTGGCGGACGACGTGGCCGACCGGTCGGCGGTCGGCCGCCACTACGTGCACGTCGCCCTCGGCCAGTGGGAGCGCTACGGCGACGCGCAGGAGATGTCACTCAAGAAGCTGTTCTACGTCCTTCGTCCGGCTGCGACTGTCAGGTGGCTGGAGCGGCATCCCGAGTCGGCGACACCGCCCATGGAGATCACGCCGCTGCTGGCGGAGAGTGGTGCGACTGATGAAGTGCTTGGCCTGGTCGCGGAGCTGGTGGCGCTCAAGGCGGAGACGCGCGAGATGGGTGTGGGGGTCGCGCCCCCGCAGCTGCTGACATACGTCGAGGAGACCCTCGCGCTCGGCGAGGCGCTGTTCCCGCAAGCCGGCGAGACGAACGTCAAGGCGAGGCAGGCGCAGGCTGCTGAGTACTTCCGTCACGCCGTACGCACCTACGGCCCAAACTGACTCACTCCCAGCTGAGCGTGACGTTTGGGTCGCGAATCGCCGCACACCCCCGACGCAAACGTCACTGCCAGCGGGGAGAGGCGGGCTCAGCTGGCGGGGGCTTGCTCGTCGACGGGTGCGGCCTTGGGTGTCGGCTTGAGGCGGGTGATCGCGACGCCGATGAGGCACAGGGCGCCACCGACGAAGGCCAGCGCGGCCGGCACCTCGTCGAGGATCGCCCACGAGATCGCCGTCGCGACGGCCGGCACGAGGTAGGTCGTCGACGCCGCCTTGCCGGTCGAGATCCGCTTGAGGGCGTAGGACCAGGTGCTGAAGCCGATCGCGGTGGGGAAGACCCCGAGGTAGGCCAGCCAGAGGATGTCGTGGAGCGACGCGCCGCTGAGCTCGTCGATCAGGGCCGGGGCGAACGGCAGGCACACGACGACGCCGACGATGCAGCCGAGCCACACCGACATGATGGGCTGCATGTACTTGAGTGCGGGCTTCTGCGCGAGCGCGCCGAACGCGTAGAACACGGCAGCGGCGACGCACAGGAGGACGCCGGTGGTGCTGGCGGTGTCGACGGTGGAGGAGTCGCTGTCGGTGCTGAGGGCGATCAGGGCCACGCCGCCGAACGCGATGCCCATGCCGATCATGAGGGGCTTGGGGAAGCCCTCCTTGTAGAGGATGCCGGCGACGATCGCGGCGAAGATCGGGCCGACGTTGACGATCAGTGCCGTGGTGCCGGCGTCGAGGTCGCGCTCGGCGGCGTTGAGCGCGATGTTGTAGGCGCCGAACCACACGACGCCGTAGAGCACGACCAGCAGGAGAGGTCGCCCCGTCGGCAGTGATGCGACGCGAGGTCGCGCGAAGAACGTGAGTGCGATCGCCCCGACGACCAGGCGGCCGAGCGACAGGGAGCCGGGCGAGAACGTGTCGCCGACGGCGCGGATGCCGACGAAGGCGGAGGCCCAGAGGACGACCGTGACGAGCATGGCCGGAAAGGACAAGTCGCGTTCGGTCTTCACACCTTCACGGTAGTGAAAGGCAGTGACAGTTCACGAGCGAAAATCGGCCATCCTCGCGCGCGATCCCGCCGAACCTGGAGGGGCGCCATCCCGTACGCGTGTGGGTGACGGGATGGCGCCCGGTCTCGGGGTCGTACGACGACTCAGTTGTCGCCGCCGCCGTCCGAGCCGAGGGTCACCTCGGTCTGGTCCTGCTTGCCGTCACGCAGGTAGGTCAGCGTGATCTTCTCGCCCGGCTCGAACCCGCGCACCGATGCGACCAGGGCGTCGTTGCTGGCGACCAGGTCGCCGTTGACCGCGGTGATGATGTCGCCCTTCTTGAGGCCGGCCTTGTCGCCCGCGCCACCAGAGGTGACCTCGGCGATCTCGGCGCCCGTGCCGGTGATGCCATCGTTCGAGACGGCGGCCTTGACCGTGACGCCGATCTGCGCGTGCTCGACCTTCTCGCCCTTGACGAGGTGCTTGGACACGCTCTTGGCCAGGTCGATCGGGATGGCGAAGCCGAGGCCGATCGAGCCGCCCTCGCCGCCGCTCGAGGCCTTGATCGCCGAGTTGATGCCGATCACGTTGCCGTCGATGTCGACGAGCGGTCCGCCGGAGTTGCCGGGGTTGATCGCCGCGTCGGTCTGGATCGCCGGGAAGGTGTTGGACGCGCCGGGCTCGTTGCTGCCGTCCGACGAGGTCACCGGGCGGTTGAGCGCCGAGATGATGCCTTGCGTCACGGTGCTCTCCAGGCCGAACGGCGAGCCGATCGCGACGACCTCCTGGCCGACCTCGAGATCGGCGGAGCTGCCGAGCGTCGCCGGGGTCAGGCCGCTCTTGCCTTCGGCCTTGATCACGGCGAGGTCGGTCTTGGGATCCGCGCCGACGACCTTCGCCTTGGCGATGGACCCGTCGCTGAACGCCACCGTGATGATGCCGTCGTCGCCGGCCACCGCGGTGACGTGGTTGTTGGTCAGGATCTGGCCATCGCTGCTGATGATGATGCCCGTGCCGGAGCCGGACTCCTCGTCACCCTTGACGTTGATCTGGACGACCGACGGCAGGACCCGCTTGGCGACCTGCTCGACCGCGCCGGCGGGGACGTTGGTGTTGGTGGCCTTGCCGGGATCGAGCGAGCTGACCGTCGTGCCGTCGTCACCGTCGTCCTGGACCTTGTCCTGAAGCCAGGCGCCGCCGTAACCCGCGCCGCCGGCGAGGACGATGAGCGCAAGCGCGCCGGCGAGCGCACGACCTGTCCGCCGCTTCCTCTTTGCCGGCGGCTCGTCGCCACCGTTGCCCCCGGGGGCCGGGAACGCGATGGTCGGCTCGGCGAACGGCGGGACCGAATCGGTCTGGGTGTCCGTGGGCGAGGCGGCCGATGACGGCGCGTCCGCGTAGCGGTGGGTGTAGGTCTCCGTGGGCGGCACCGGCGCGGGGGCCGGCGGGTCCGACGTGGTGGCGGCCGGCTGCTCGACGGTCTCGGGCTCGGACGTCGCCGCCACAGGGGTGACCGGGATGGTCGGCTCGGAGTCGGGATCGGGCTGGGCCGCAGGCGCCTCGACCGTGGGTGCCTCCGCCTCCGCCTCGGGCGCCTGCTCGGGCGGAGCAGCGTCCGCTGCGGGCTCGGAGGAGGCGGTCTTGGCCTCGCCGGTGTCGTCGCGCTCCGCCGGGGGGACGTAGGGGCGTTCGGCGAACGGGTCGTTCGTATCGGTCATGGAAGTACATTCTCGCGCATCGCTGAGACGGATCTAAGAGCGGCGTGTGAGCGATCGAAGAAACCCGCAGGTCAGGGTTGGTCGGAGCTCGGCAACGACAACGTGAAGGTCGTGCCACCGCCGGGCGGCGAGGCGACGTCGACCGTCCCACCATGTCGCTCCGCGGCGCGCCTCACGATCGACAGTCCGAGGCCCGAGCCGGGAAGCGTACGCGCTTCGCTCGAGCGGTAGAAGCGGTCGAAGATGTGCGGCAGGTCGGCCGGATCGATGCCCGGTCCCTCGTCGGCGACGGTCAGCTCGCCGTCCGTGAGGCGTACGTGGACCGTGCCCTCCGACGGGCTCCACTTGGCGGCGTTGTCCAACAGGTTCGTGACGGCGCGCTCGAGCAGCTGCGGCTCGCCGAACACCATCCACGGCTCGAGCTCGACGTCGAACGTGACGTTGTGTGCGCGCATGCGCACACGGTCGACGGCCTGGTTGACGACGTCGGAGAGGTCCAGCGGTTCGGGATCGCGGGTCATCGGCTCGTCACGCGCGAGCTCGACGAGATCACCGACGAGCGTCGTGAGCTCCTCGAGCTGGGACCGGACGTCGCCCATGATCTCGTGGCGCTGATCGTCCGTCAGCGAACGATCCACGTTGTCGGCGGCCTGGCCGATCAGCTCGATGTTGGTGCGCAGGCTCGTGAGCGGGGTCCGCAGCTCGTGCCCGGCGTCGGCGACGAGCTGGCGTTGCCGGGTCTGCGAGGCGTCGAGCGCCTGGAGCATCGCGTTGAACGACGTCGTCAACCGCGCCAGCTCGTCGTGTCCCGTGACCTCGATCGGGGTGAGCTCGGACGTACGCGCGACGCGCTCGGTCGCCGCGGTCAGTCGCCTCACTGGACGCAGCCCGTTGGCGGCCACCGCCCAGCCCGCGATGCCGGCCAGGGCAACACCTGCGGTGCTGCACAGGAGCAGGATGACCTTGAGCCTCTGGAGAGCGAAGTCGATCGACTCCATGGACTGCGTCATCACGAGAGCCGTGCCGTTGTCGGCCTGGACCGCGACGACCCGGTAGGGCGTGCCCTGGACGCGTACCGTTCGCATCGACTGAGTCGCCTCGCCGATCGACACCTCGACCTCGTGAAAGCTCTTGAACGGCTTGGTCAGCTCGTTCACCTCGGCGGTGGGCGAGAACAGCTCGCCGCTGTTGACGACGAATATCCGGACATCGGCGATGCGTTGCAGCCGGGGGTCTAGCTGGTTGAAGTTCGGCGGTTCGGCGAGGCCGGCCTCCACCGCCGCGTGGGCGCGACGCAGCATCGACTCGTCGAGCGAGCTCTCGAACTCCGCGCGTACGACGACGAACACGATCGCGCTGACGACGCCGAGCGTCGCCGCAACGGCCATCGTCGTGAGCACCGCGACCCGCAGGGCGAGCGACATCCGCTGGGTGAACGGCTGCAGCCCGCGGTGCAGGACGCCGATCACGGAGGTGTCTCGCGCAGGACGTATCCGACGCCACGCACGGTGTGGAGCAGCCGCGGCTCACCCTCGGCTTCGAGCTTGCGGCGGACGTAGCCGACATAGACCTCGAGGGAGTTGGCGGTCGTCGGGAAGTCGAAGCCCCAGACCTCCTCGAGGATGAAGGAGCGCTCGAGCACCCGCTTGGGGCGCTGGAGGAAGAGCTCGAGCAGGGCGAACTCCGTACGCGTGAGCGACAGCGATCGCTCGCCGCGCTTGACGTCGCGGGTCACCGGATCGAGTGAGAGGTCGGCGAACAAAAGCGGCGCTTCGTCCGGCTCGACGGCCGCGGCGCGACTCGAGCGACGCAGCAGCGAACGTACGCGGGCGAGGAGCTCCTCGAGGGCGAACGGCTTGGTCAGGTAGTCGTCGGCGCCGGCATCGAGTCCGTCGACGCGGTCGGAGACGGCGTCGCGGGCCGTGAGGACGAGGATCGGCACGTCGTTGCCGGCACCGCGGAGGGCGCGCGTGGCCTCCAGCCCGTCGAGCCGGGGCATCATGACGTCCATGATGATCGCGTCGGGGTTGATCTGCGGGACACGCGCCAGCGCCTCGGCGCCGTCGGAGGCGAGCTCGACGGAATAGCCGTTGAACTCGAGCGACCGGCGCAGTGAGTCGCGCACAGCACGGTCATCGTCGACGACAAGGATGCGCATGGCCATCAGTGTGCCCCGAATCCCTGAGACTTGGCTGAACTACGCGAGATTGCCGTCGAGGAGGCCGGGCGCCGGCTGCCGCGGCACGTGGACCGTAGGTCCCGCCGAACAGCGTCGCGTGCACCAGCAGCGGGTGCAGCTGGTGCAGCGGCAGGCGGTCGTGCCAGCCGTCGGCGAGCGGCGCCGCCTCGGCGTACGCATCGAGGATGCGCTGCAGATGGGGCGCGCCGAACAGCGACAGCATCGCCAGGTCGGTCTCGCGGTGACCACCGTGCGCCGCCGGGTCGATGAGCCAGACGTTGCCGTCCGAGCCCCAGACGATGTTGCCCGACCACAGGTCGCCGTGGATGCGAGCCGGTGGCTCCTCGGGTCCTGCGAAGTCGTGGATGCGCCGCATCGCCGCCTCGATCGTGGCGGCCTCCTCGGCCGTCAACGCCTGGCGGTCGACCGCCGCGCGTACGTACGGCATGACCCGACGGGACGCGAAGAACTCCGGCCAGGTCGGCAGTGACCGGTTGGGCAGCGGTGCGAGCCCGACGAACCCGTCGGTGTCGCCACCGAACGCCTTGGCGCCGGCCCGGTGGGTCTCGGCGAGGGCGCGACCGAACCGCTCGGCGACGTCGGTGGTCGGCTTGCCGGGCTCGATCCAGTCGAGGACGAGGCAGTCGTCGGCGACGGCGAGCACACGCGGCACGTGGGCGCCGCCGGCCTCGCCCAGCCAACGCAGCCCCTCGGCCTCCCGCTCGAAGAAGCCCTCAGGCGGGTGCGGGCGGGTCTTGATGATGGCGCCGCGGCCGTCGGTCAGCCGAAGCCGCGTCGACGTGCAGATGTCACCGCCGGCGACCGGGGTGGTGGAGACGACACCAAGGCCAAGGAGTGCCTCCGCCCGTGCGGCGGTCCCTGCCATGCGTGCCATGAGCACGACGTTACCCCGTGGAGGACCGTACGTTCAGCGGTCCATGAGGTCGGGCAGCTGGGCGACGAGCTCGTCGGTCGTGCGCTCGATCATCGCGAGGACCTCGGCGAATCCGTCGTCGCCGCCGTAGTAGGGGTCGGGCACGTCGGTGTCGCCGTCGGATGCCTCGGGGTCGAACTCCCGGAACATACGGACCTGCCGGACCTGCTCGACCGTCGGCGCGTGGTCGACGACGTCGGCGTAGTTGGTCTCGTCCATGGCCAGGAGCAGGTCGTTCTCGGCGTACCAGTCCGGGGAGAACGTACGCGCGCGATGCCGGGTCGGGTCGTATCCCGCGGCCGACAGCGTCGCCGCTGCCCGCGGGTCCATCGGATGTCCGACGTGCCAGTCACCCGTGCCGGACGACGCGACCTCGACGCGATCGTCGAGGCCCGCCTTGGCCAGCCGGTCCTCGAGGACGACGTGCGCCATCGGCGAGCGGCAGATGTTGCCGAGGCAGACCAGGGCGATGCGGTAGGTCACCGCGCCGGGTGCGAGCTTCTTGCCCGTGAAGGCGCCGAGCACCGTGTTGACGATCGAGACGACGATCGAGCCCAGCACGGCCCACCAGAAGCCGTCGACGTGGAACGCGACGTCGAACTTGTCGGTGATCCACTCGGTCAGCAGGAGCAGCAGGGCGTTGATCACGAGGAGGGCGAAGCCCGAGCGTGATGATGATGAACGGCAGCGACAGCGTCTTGATGACCGGCGCGACGAACGCGTTGATCGCCGTGAAGACGAGCGCCACCAGGGCGATCGCCACGACGCGGCCGGCGGTGGAGTCGTCGCTCTGGCCGATGTTCATGTGGTCGCCGAGCAGGCCGGCGGCGGCAGCGAGGGCGAGCGCGCTGAGGATCCATGCAGTCACAAACTTGGGCATGGTGGAGATTGTTGCACTGATGCGGCTGGCGTCGCTGCTGCGCAAGGCCCTACGGCTGAGGCAGGACCGTCTCGACCTTGCGGGAGGTCTGGGCGAGGACGATGCCGGCGAGCACGGCGACCGCGCCGATGGCCTGGACGGGCGTCAGCGACTCACGGAACCACGCCCAGCCGAGGACGTTCGCGATGACCGGCTCGAGCATCGCGACAACCGTGACGATCGTCGCCGGCAGGTGCCGCAGGGCGACCATCTCGAGGAAGAACGGTGCAACCGTCCCGAGCGTGACGATGAGCACGATGACGAGCCACGGATTGGCGGAGTGCTCGTCGAGCCGGCCGAGCAGCGACGTCGATCCCTCGAGGGACGGCATCGCCCAGATGGGCTCGATGAGGTTCATCGCCACGGTGGCGACGACGAATGCCCACAGGATGACGCGCAGCGGGTCGTCGAACCCGACGTTGTGCTCGCCGAGCAGGAAGTACGACGCGAAGCAGACGGCCGCGAGCAGAGCCATGATCACGCCGAGGCCGTCGAACGTCAGGCCGTTCCACACGCGGCTCACGATCGCGAGCCCGACGACGGCGAGCGCGACCGCGAACCACATCCGGCCGCGAACGGGCTCCTTGCGCACGAAGCGCACCCAGAGCACGACGAGCACCGGCGCGAGGTACTCGATCAGCAGCGCGATCCCGAGCGGCAGCCGGTCGATCGCGACGTTGTAGGTCAGCTGCAGGCCCGCGACGCCGACCAGGCCGAGGGCGATGACGAGCAGCATCGCCGTGCCGCGCGGGCGACGCAGCGCCGAGCGGCGGAAGCACGCGGCGTACGCGACGAACACCAGCATCGCTCCGGTGACGCGCACGGTGGTGAACGACTCGGGACTCAGCCCGGACCCCATTGCGACGCGGGACACACCGCCGTTGAGGCCGAACAGGATGGCGGCGGTGACGACCAGCACGTAGCCGAGTCGGGCGTTGCGAGCAGTCACACGTCCGATCATGTCAGCGTCTCCGGGTGCGTGTGTCCGCGGGCGTTGGGTACGAGCCCGGCACGACGTGGATTCCTGCCTGCGCTTCGGGAGCAACTCACCTGACCGAACGGTCAGGTATTACGCTGACGCCATGACCGAGCGCAGCGAGGGAATAGTCGAGGCACTCATGCCGGCGCCTCCGTATCGTGGGCTCTTCTTGGAGGTGACGGCATGACCATCCCCCGTGCCCGCCGGGCGCTCGACGACATCCCGGTCTATCGGCCCGGGAAGCCCGCAGCGAGCGAGGACCACAAGCTCTCGAGCAACGAGAATCCCTACGACCCGTTGCCGGGCGTCATGGAGCGCGCGGCCGTCGAGCTCGGCCGGATCAACCGCTATCCCGACGCCGGCACGACGGCGCTGTACGACGCGCTGTCGGCCAAGTTCGGGCTCTCGCCGGACCACTTCGCCGCGAGCACGGGGTCGGTGGCGGTGCTGTACGCCCTGCTCAACGCCCACCTCGAGGCCGGCGACGAGGTCATCTACGCCTGGCGGTCGTTCGAGGCCTACCCGATCGCCGCGGACCTGACGGGAGCGACGACCGTACGCGTGCCGCTGCGCCCCGACGCCACCCACGACCTCGACGCGATGGCGGCCGCCGTCACCGACCGCACCCGCGTCGTGCTCGTCTGCACCCCGAACAACCCGACCGGCCCCGTCGTCAAGGCCGAGGAGCTCGACCGCTTCCTGGCAGCCGTGCCGGAGCGGGTGCTCGTCGTGGTCGACGAGGCGTACGTCGAGTTCATCCGCGATCCCGATGCCGCCGACGGCCTCGCCGCGCTCGCCGGCCACGACAACGTCGTCGTGCTGCGCACGTTCTCCAAGGCGTACGGGCTTGCCGGGCTGCGGGTCGGCTACGCGATCGCCCGGCCTCCGGTCGCGGAGGCGATCCGCAAGGCGAGCCCTCCGTTCGCCGTCACGGACCTCTCCCAGGCTGCGGCCGTCGCCTCGCTCGACTCCGCCGACGCGCTGGCCGAGCGGGTCGAGGCGATCGTGCAGGAGCGCGGTGCGATGGTCGAGGCCCTGCGGAGCCAGGGCTGGGAGGTGCCGGAGACGCAGGCCAACTTCGTGTGGCTGCCGCTCGGCGACGACGCCATGGACTTCGCGGCGTGGTGCGACCCCGTCTCGGTGCGCCCGTTCGCCGGCGACGGCGTGCGTGTCAGCATCGGCAGCCCGCCGGTCAACGCGACGTTCCTCGATCGCGCTGCGGCGTGGCGCAAGGAGCACTAGCCAGGCCCTGACCCTGCGCTACAGGTCGTCTGAAAATCCGGCTCGAACGTGACCAACGGGTGATCGGGGCGTTGTTTTGTCAGGCGGTCCTTGCCGGGATACGGTGGGTTGAGACGTGATGCCAATCACGTTCGTGTGAGTCCACCGACGTCCACCACCCCTGTGACATTGGTGCCTCGCATCTTCGACATCGGAGCGGCAATCCCGTACACCGATCGATTGAGGGAGACGCATGAGCGCCACCATGCCCGACGCGTACGTTGCGGACGATCCAGCTGGAGCATTTCCGCTCGTCCAGCTCCTGACTCCCGAGGGAGAGCGAGTCTCCCACGCGGACTTCTCGTACGAGGGTGACGACGACAGCATCCGCGACCTGTTCCGGGACCTGGTCCTGAGCCGTCGCATCGACTTCGAGGCTCACGCGCTCCAGCGCCACGGCGAGCTCGGCCTGTGGGCACCAGCCCTCGGCCAGGAAGCCGCCCAGATCGGCTCGGGTCGCGCACTCCTGCCGCAGGACTTCGCGTTCCCCACCTACCGCGAGCACGGCGTCGCGCTCTGCCGCGGTGTCGACCCGGCGCTGCTCCTCGGCCTGTTCCGCGGCGTCGAGCTCGGCGGCTGGGATCCGGCCGAGCACGGGTTCGCGCTCTACAGCATCGTCATCGGAGCCCAGACGCTTCACGCGACCGGCTACGCGATGGGCCTGACGCTCGACGGCGAGGTCGGCCGCAACGACCCCGAGCGCGACGCCGCCGTGATCGCCTACTTCGGCGACGGCGCGACGAGCCAGGGCGACGTCAACGAGGCGTTCGACTGGGCCGCGGTGTTCAACGCGCCGGTCGTCTTCTTCTGCCAGAACAACCAGTACGCCATCTCCGCCTCGACCGACCACAACACCCGTGGCCCGATCGCCCAGCGCGCCGGCGGCTTCGGCTTCAGCGGCATCCGGGTCGACGGCAACGACGTCCTCGCCTGCCATGCCGTCACGAAGGCGGCGATGCAGAAGGCGCGCAACGGCGAGGGCCCGAGCCTCATCGAGGCCTACACCTACCGCATGGGCGCCCACACGACGTCGGACGACCCGAGCCGCTACCGCGACAGCGCCGAGGTCGAGACGTGGAAGCTCAAGGACCCGATCGAGCGGGTCAAGCGCTACCTCCTGACGCAGGGCACGCCGCAGGAGTTCTTCGACGAGCTCGACGCCGAGGCCGAAGCGCTGGGCAAGCACCTGCGCGAGACCTGCAAGGCCCTGCCGGAGCCGGACCTGGCGGCGCTGTTCGACCACGTCTACGTCGACGGATCGACCGAGCTCGCCGAGCAGAAGGCCCAGTACGTCGCCTACAGAGACAGCCTCGAGCCTGAGGGGAGCGAGTCATGACGCGAATGCCACTCGGCAAGGGCCTCAACGCCGGCCTGCGGGCCGCGATGGAGGCCGACGACAAGGTCCTCATCATGGGCGAGGACGTCGGCAAGCTCGGCGGTGTCTTCCGCATCACCGACGGGCTCCAGAAGGACTTCGGCGAGAGCCGGGTCATCGATGCGCCGCTGGCTGAGAGCGGCATCGTCGGCACCGCAGTCGGTCTCGCGATGCGCGGCTACCGCCCCGTCCTCGAGATCCAGTTCGACGGCTTCGTCTACCCGGCGTACGACCAGATCGTCAGCCAGGTCGCCAAGCTGCACTTCCGCAGCAAGGGCCGGGTGAAGATGCCGATCGTCATCCGCATCCCGTTCGGCGGCGGCATCGGCGCGGTCGAGCACCACTCCGAGAGCCCCGAGGCGCAGTTCGCCCTGACCGCCGGCCTCAAGGTCGTGTCGTGCTCCAACGCCAACGACGCCTACTGGATGATCCAGCAGGCGATCGCGAGCGACGACCCGATCGTCTTCATGGAGCCCAAGCGCCGCTACTGGGACCAGGCCGAGGTCGACCTCGAGTCCGAGCCCGTTGCCGCTGCACGCCTCCCGTGTCGTCCGCGAGGGCAGTGACGCGACCCTCATCGCGTACGGCCCGATGGTCAAGACCTGCCTCGAGTCGGCCGACGCCGCGGCGGAGGAGGGCACGAGCCTCGAGGTCATCGACCTCCGCACGCTCTCGCCGCTCGACCTCGATCCGGTCTTCGAGTCCGTACGCCGGACCGGCCACGCGATCGTCGTGCACGAGGCGTCGCAGACCCTCGGTCTGGGTGCGGAGATCTCGGCGCGCATCACCGAGAAGTGCTTCTACTCGCTGGAGTCGCCGGTCATCCGGGTCACGGGCTATGACCTGCCCTACCCGCCGAGCCGCATCGAGGAAGAGTTCCTGCCCGGGCTCGACCGCGTGCTCGAAGCCGTCGACCGTTCGCTGGCGTTCTAGGAGTTTTGATGAGTGAGTTCAAGCTGCCCGACGTGGGCGAAGGCCTGACCGAGGCCGAGATCGTCAGCTGGAAGGTGTCGGTCGGCGACGTCATCAAGGTCAACGACATCATCGTCGACATCGAGACCGCCAAGTCGATCGTCGAGCTGCCCAGCCCCTACGAAGGCACCGTCGAGGCGCTGCTGGTCGATGAGGGCCAGACCGTCGACGTCGGCACGCCGATCATCCGGATCACGTCCGCCGACGAGCCGGCAGCGGCCGAGCCGTCCGCCGAGGCCCCGCCGAGCGGCGAAGCTGCCGAACGCGACGACTGCCGGTCAGTTCGCGGCCGCCCGCGACCTGGTTCCCGATGCCGTCACCGACGCCGCGCCCGCACGCTGCGTCCGGCCAAGGAGGAGCGGCAGTCCGTCCTCGTCGGCTACGGCCCGCGCACCACCTCGACCAAGCGCCGCGCCCGCAAGGGGGCGGTGGCCTCGGTCGACAGCGAGAAGGTGCCGCAGCGCTCGATCCGCGCGCTGGCCAAGCCGCCGGTGCGCAAGCTCGCCAAGGACCTCGGTGTCGACCTCGACTCGGTGCCGGCCGTCGGGTGACGTCATCACCCGCGCCGACGTCGAGGCGTTCGCCGGCCTGCGCGAGACGCAGCCGCCCGCGCCGACCACGAGCCGCTCGACATCCGCTGAGGACCAGCGGATCCCGATCAAGGGCGTGCGCAAGATGACCGCCGAGGCGATGGTGTCCTCGGCGTTCACCGCGCCCCACGTCACCGAGTGGGTCACCCTCGACGTCTCGAAGACCATGGAGCTCGTGGCGCAGCTCAAGCGTGACGACCGGTTCGCCGGCGTACGCGTCTCGCCGCTGCTGATCGTGGCGCGGGCCGTGTGCCTGGCGATGCGACGCACGCCCGAGCTCAACTCGACGTGGGACGACGCGGCCCAGGAGATCGTGCTCAAGGGCTCGGTCAACCTCGGCATCGCCGCGGCGACGCCGCGGGGACTCGTCGTGCCCAACATCGTCGGCGCCGACTCGATGACCCTGCCGGAGCTCGCGCAGGCGTTCGGAGAGCTCATCGCGACGGCGCGCGAGGGCAAGACCCAGCCCGCGCAGATGTCCGGCGGATCGTTCACGATCACCAACATCGGTGTGTTCGGCATCGACGCCGGCACGCCGATCCTCAACCCGGGCGAGGCCGGCATCCTGGCGGTCGGCGCGATCAACAAGCGGCCGTGGGTCGGCGACGACGACGAGATCGTGGCGCGCTGGGTCACGACGCTGGCGCTGAGCTTCGATCACCGGGTCGTCGACGGCGAGCAGGGATCACGCTTCCTCGCCGACGTCGCCGCGATCCTGGGCAATCCCGCGCTGGCTCTGACGTACTGACGAACGTGCTGCAACCGCAGCGAATTTTTCAGGATCTTTTCAGATTCCGCGATCTTGATCGACCGCCATCCTCGATCTATTTTTCTCTCGTAGAGAGTTGAGTCCGATGGACTCAAGTTTTCGAAAGGAGATCTTCGATGATGAACATGTCCTTTGATCCTTTCGGCGACCTCGATCGCCTGACCTCTCAGCTCGCCGCGCAGTCGACTCGACTGATGCCGGTCGACCTGTTCCGTGAGGGTGATCGTTATGTCCTCGCCGCCGACATGCCGGGCATCGATCCCGGATCGGTCGACGTCGATCTCGACGGGCACATGCTGACCATCAGGGCCGAACGCACGCCGGCGTCACACGAGGGCGCCAAGTGGCTGGCCAGGGAACGTCCGTACGGCAGCTATGTCCGTCAGTTCAGCCTGGGCGACGGCATCGACACCGAGGGGATCTCGGCGCACTACGACAACGGCGTCCTCAGCGTCGTGATCCCGGTGAGCGAGCGCGCCAAGCCTCGCAAGATCGACATCCTCAACAGCAAGTCCGAGCAGACGTCGATCTCGGCCTGACGCGCCGGCGGCCGGGTGCTGGACCAGGCTCAGGGTCCGGCACCCGGCTTTGCGCGTCAGAGCTGCTCGCCGGCCTCGACCCGGGCCGTGATGGTGTTGCCGGGCGGGGCCAGCGGGCACTGCCAGCGCGGGTTGTAGCGGCATGACGGGTGATAGGCGTAGTTGAGGTCGAGCGTCAACGAGTCGGCGTCGCCACCCAGCCACGAGCCCTTGGCGGTGTCGAGCAGGTAGCGCCCACCGCCATAGCTGCCGTCGCCCGACGTGCCGTCGCGCAGGGGGATGAAGATCCCGCCGCCGTACTGGTGCAGCCACCACACGTCGAGGCTGCCGCCGACGGGCTCGGGGAGCTCGACCCGGCCGATGAGGTTCATGGTGATCGTGCCGTCGCCGCCGGCCTCGACGAGCCGTGGCTCCCCGGGCTCGACCGGCAGCAGCGCGGCGTCGAAGCGAAGCTGCCGGATCGTACGGCCAGTAGGGCAGCCCGGTCTTGCGCAAGGGATCGTCGTCGAGCAGCGGCGTCTGCGGGTGGGTGCGGAACAGCTCGTCGCGGGCCGCCCGCCACCGCGCATGGCCGGCCGCGTGGTCAGTCTCGGCGCGCACGTCGGCGTACATCTCGTTGACGCGTCGGCGCCAGTCGACGAGGGTCAGTGAGGAGCTCGGCATGCTGTCCACCGTGGCACAGCCGCGGGCGGCGGGCCCAGTCGGCGACCCTAGAATGGGTCGGTGAGCCAGCCTGCCGAGACCCGCCATCCCGGCGCGTACGCGGTGTGGGTCGTCGCCCTCCTGGTCTATCTCCTCGCGGTGTTCCACCGGTCGTCGCTGGCCGTCGCCGGGCTCGCCGCGACCGAGCGGTTCGACATCTCGGCGGCGCAGCTGGCGACGTTCACGATGCTGCAGCTGCTGGTCTATGCCGGCATGCAGATCCCGGTCGGCCTGCTGGTCGACCGCTTCGGCCCGCGACGGGTGCTGCTGACCGGCGCCATCACGCTGACGCTCGCGCAGGCCGGGTTCGCGTTCGCCGACACGTACGCCTGGGCGCTCGTCGCGCGGATCTTCGTCGGCGTCGGCGACGCCATGACGTTCATCTGCGTGCTGCGGCTCGTCAACACCTGGTTCGCCCCGCGCCGCGTCCCGTTGATGACGCAGCTGACCGGGGTCACCGGCCAGCTCGGCGCGATCATCGCCGCGGTGCCGATGACGGTCGCGCTGCGCGAGCTCGGCTGGACCAAGTCCTACCTGATCGCCGCATCGCTCGGGGTCGTGCTGACCCTCGCGCTGCTGGTCGTTCGTGCGCGATGCCCCGGCCGCGCGATCGCTGAGCGGCGCGGCCCTGTCGCTCAGCGGCATGCGCCGGAGCCTCGGTGCGTCGTGGGCGCAGCCCGGCACCCGCCTCGGGTTCTGGATGCACTTCACGACGCAGTTCAGCGCCACGACGTTCGGGCTGCTCTGGGGCTATCCGTTCTTCGTACGCGGCGAGAGCCGGTCCGACCATGTCGCCGGCCTGCTCCTCACCCTGATGGTCGTGGCGGTGATGTCGGCCGGACCCGTGCTCGGCTGGGCGATCACGCGCCACCCGTGGCACCGCTCCACGATCGTCCTCGGCATCATCGGCGCGATCGTCGTGGTCTGGACCGTCGTGCTGGCGTGGCAGGGACCTGCGCCGATCGCGCTCCTGGTGCTGCTGGTCGTCGTGATGGGCGTCGGCGGCCCGGCGTCGATGATCGGCTTCGACCTCGCGCGTACGTCCAACCCCGCCGACCGGCTCGGCAGCGCCACCGCGATCGTCAACCAGGCCGGCTTCGTCGCGAGCCTCGTCCTGGTCGTGGCGATCGGCGTGATCCTCGACTGGCGCACGCCCGGCTCATCGACCGCCTACACGCCGTCGGCGTTCCGCTGGGCGATGTCGTTCCAGTACGTCCTGTGGCTGCTCGGCCTGGTCCAGATCTGGCGCTACCGGGTCAAGACGCGGGCCAAGATCATGGCGGAGGAGCCCGAGGCGTACGGCCGCACCCGCGAGCTCGGTTGAGCCCCCAACCGGCGCGCCGGCTGAGATCATGAAGCCGTGACCTCAACACTTGACGTCGTCGACTGGCCGGTGCGCACGGAGCGGCTGGTGCTTCGCCGCATGGCGGCGGGAGACGAGCAGGGGATCTTCGTCTACCGGTCGCAGCCTCAGGTCGCCAAGTGGATCGGCGGCACCGCCACTGACGTCGACTCCCTCGTCGAGCGATTCGGCGACGGCGCGACTGCCGTGATCGTCGAGCATGGCGACCGGTTGATCGGCGACCTGATGATCAAGATCCAGGACGCCTACGCGCAGCGCGAGGTGGCCGAGGGGGCCGTGGCTTCCGAGGCGGAGCTCGGCTGGGTGTTCGATCCCGCCCACCACGGTCGCGGCCTCGCGACGGAAGCGATTCGCGCATTGTTCCGGATCTGCTTCGAGGATCTCGGGCTGCGCCGCGTCGTCGCCATGTGCTTCACAGCCAACGAGCCGTCGTGGCGGCTCATGGAGCGGGTGGGGATGCGCCGCGAGGCCCACAACGTCAAGGACTCGCTCCACCGCGACCACGGCTGGCAGGACGGGTACGTCTACGCGCTCCTCGCCGACGAGTGGCGCGGCTGACGCAGTCACCCGCAACGTGGGCAAGCCGGTGTGATCAACCAAAAGGGCGGGTCACCAACCGGCACTCGGTTGGTGACCCGCCACATGGAAGTGTCTGGGATCAGCTCTCGTCGGGCTCGCGGACCAGCATCAGGTTGGTCTTGCCCTCGTGGGTGAGGGCACCGACCTCCTCGAAGCCGCGGCTCTCGTGGAACGCGAGAGAGACGTCGTTGGTGTCGTAGACCTCGAGCGCGACGGGGGCGTCGCCCTCGATCTCCTCGTAGAGCTTGGACGCCACGCCCTTGCGGCGGTGCTCGTCGGACACCACGATGCGGTCGAGGTAGACGTAGTCGTCGACGAGCTTGTCCTCGAACCACCGGTAGCGGCTCGAGTCGTACTCAGCGCCCGGTGGCAGCGTGATGACGAAACCGGCGATGTCGCCGTCGTCTTCCGCGACGAGGGCCTGGTCGGACATCTTGACGAGGAGCGAGAGGCTCTCGTTGTCGAGTGGACCGACGCCCTCGAGGGCGTTCTGGTTGAGGTGGACGATGGTGTCGAAGTCTGAATGCGTCATTTCTCGGATCATCCCGCTCGACGTTACGTCAACCTGGCGCCGAACTCACGCCAGGACGGGGTACGTGTGGGCGATCCCACACGCGGCCGATCGGCCCAGATCAGCGATCCGCACCGGGATCGGAGGGCATATGAGCTCAGACGTCGAACGTCGTGCCGATGGCCGCTTCCGACGCCGCCCACAGGTCGCGCGCGAGGTCCTCGTCGCGAGCCGCGCGGTTCATGCCGACGAGCTTGGGCCGCCCGCGCAGGCCCCTGATGCCCGACGGCCCGACGTACTCACCACCGGTCAGGGACGGATCCGTGGCCGCCATCAGCAGCGGCAGGGCACCAGCCGCGGCCGACTGCGCGATGATCTTGGAGACCTGGTGCATGCCGATGCCGGGCAGCGACAGACCGCCACCGGTCGGTCCGGTCTTGGTGATGTTGGTCGAGGCGTAGCCGGGGTGGGCGCCGACACTCACGACCCCGAGCCCGGCGGCCTTGCTGCGCCGATCCAGCTCGAGCGCGAACAGCAGGTTGGCGAGCTTGGACTGCGCGTATGACTGCCAGCGCTTGTAGCGGTGGTCGGCGCCCTCCGGCGTGAGGGCAGTCAGGTCGACGCTGCCGACCGTGCGTGTGGGCGAGCGACGAGACCGTGACGATGCGTGCATCGCTGTCCCTCAGCACGGGCCAGAGCTCGGCGGTCCACGCGAAGTGACCGATGTGGTTGGTTCCCATCTGCAGCTCGAAGCCGTCGGCGGTGGTGGAGAACTTCGGCGGCACCATGATGCCGGCGTTGTTGACCAGGATGTCGATACGGTCGTACGTCTTGGAGACGTCGGCGGCGGCCCGCCTGACGTCGGCGAGGTCCGCGAGGTCGAGCGACACGACCTCGACGCGGGCGCCTGGCGCATCCTCGAGGATCCGTGCGACGGCGGTCTCTGCCTTGGCCTCGTTGCGGGCCGTCACGACGAGCTCCGCGCCGCTGCGGGCCAGCCCGATCGCCGTGTGCAGGCCGAGCCCGCCGGTCACCCCGGTGATCACGGCGCGCTTGCCGGAGAGGTCGGGGATGTCGTGGGTGCTCCAGCTCATCGCGCCAGCCTAAGGCCTGCGCCGGAACCTCGGCGGGGTTCAGGACATGATCGCCATGGCCGCGAGGGTCGCCATGCCGAGACTCTGGTCGCCGTCGATCTCGACCTCGACCTCGTCCGGATCGCGGCGACCCGCCGTCAGCACCGTGAACGTCTCGGTCGACATGGTCAGGTTGACCGACGGCTCGACGAGCGTGTCGATCGCGCTGGCCCGGCCGTCCGCGCCGACGCGAACGGCGAGCTCGAGCGGCGTCTCGCCGGTCACCTCCCAGCGCACCGTCGACATCGCCGGCGGCTGGACGCGTTTGCCCAGGACGTACGGCATCGCGAACGAGAACGTCATGACGGCGACATGCGCGCCGGTGCTGTCGAGCCCGCCGGGCCGGCCGGTGGCTCGCCGGATGTCCTGCTCGTGTACCCACATGTCGATCGCGCGATTGCGTAGCAGCTCGTCCCAGCTCCACGCGACACCACCGGGCGTCACGGGTGCCGGCGCCGTCGGGTCTTCCGGCAGCTCGGCCAGCCGGCTGGCTCGCATCTCCACGGCGGCAGCGAGCTCGGCGACCAGCTCGGCAGGCGTCCGGTCGCGGCGCGCCTCCACGCCCTTGGCGGTGTAGGCCGAGATCACCCGCGTGCCGCTGGGTTCCTCGTACGTGTTCTGGCCGGGGTTGCACAGCTCGGACTCGAGGTGAGCCAGATGGGCCACGATGTCCTTGACGGTCCACTCGTCGCAGTCGGTCGGGCGCGACCAGTCGGCGTCGTCGAGCTCGCCGGCCAGGGCGATGATCGACTCGGCTGACTCGTGCCACCCACGGACGTACGTCTCAAGCATGGTCACGGACGGTCTCCTTGCGGTGCCGGCGACGGGAGTAGAACACATATCCTGCAAATCCGGCCCCAAGCGCGACACCGAGCGTTCCGATGCCGTTCGCGGTGTTGGCGCGGGACTCGAAACCGGTCACGGTCGCCCAGGCGTACGACGCGTTGTCGACCCGCCTGTCTCGCGGCGTGCAGTGGACCTTCATGCCATCGGCGCCCTCCTTGAGCAGGCCGATCAGGTGCCACTGGTTGCCTTCGTTGTCGACCGTGATGTCGAGCGCGGCAGGCGGTATGTCGACGGGCTTCTTGTCGCGGCCGGTCGCCGAGCACGTGACGCCGCGGTCGGGCTGGACGATGTCGCTGAAGACCACGAGGGTCTTGCCCTGCGCATCCGCACGGGTCGTCGTCGGGGACACGGTGACCTCGCGAACGGGATCCCAGGCACCGGCCGCCACGACCGTGCCGATCATCACGCTGCCGAGGGCAAAGAGGAAGGCCGCCAGGTACCACAGCGGATTGACCGGTCTCACGCAGTCACCTTCCCACAGGCACATCGCGGCAGCCGGTTTGACCGGCGCGGTTCACGACGACAAAACTCGGCGGAGCGTCAATCAATCCGAAGGACACCACGATGGACCTGATCGTTCTCATCGCCCGCATCCTGTTCGCCTATCTGCTGATCGGCTCCGGCACCGGTCACCTCACGCAGACGGCGCGATGGCTGGGTATGCGCGGTCCCGCGGAGTCCCGGCGGCGAAGCTCGCGGTGCAGGTCAGTGGGGTCGGACTCGTGCTCGGCGGAGTCGCGATCCTGCTCGGCATCTGGGGAGACCTCGCCGCGCTCCTCATCGCGGCGCTGCTCCTGATTGTCGCCGTCCTGATGCACGCCTTCTGGCGGGAGACGGACACGCTGGTGCGGATGAACGAGATGGTCCACTTCAACAAGGATGTCGCCCTCGCCGCCGGCGCCCTTGCTCTGCTCGCCCTGTTCAACCACGGAGGGTTGGACGACGCGTTCACGATCACGGACTCGCTGCTGACGATCGGTCGCTAGGAGCGCGGGGTCAGAACAACCAGACGTAGGCGGCGAGCGGTCGGGACGAGCGACGCGACCGACCAGGGGATCGAGAACGGTCGCCGGCCCGAGGATCGCCCGGGTCGCCGCGCACACGATCAGGGCCACCACGCCCGACATGAGGGTCAGCAGCACGGCATCGCCGCGCCGGTCCTGGTCCACCAGGACGTACGAGACGCCGATCAGCCCGAACACTCCGTGCGATGCGACGGCGAAGAAGCCGATCGCGGTGACCCGGCGCCGTACCCGGTCGAGCGCCTGGGCCTCGCGCTCGCGTGTCGCTGGTGCTCATGCGGGCGCCGCCTCCGCGGCTTCGATGATGCGGTGCAGGACCTTGTTGGTGGCGTGCAGGTCGTCGAGGCTCATGCCGAAGCGCGCCGAGCATCGTCGGCGGCACCTTGAGTGGCCCGGCGGCGCAGCGCGCGGCCTGCCGGGGTGAGCACGACATCGATCGACCGCTCGTCGGAGCTCGACCGCGTACGCGTCACGAGCCCGGACTGCTCCAGCCGCTTGACCAGCGGCGAGACCGTCGCCGGCTCGAGGTGCAGGAGCTCGCCGAGCGCCTTGACGCTGAGCGTGCCGTGCTGCCAGAGCGCGAGCATCGCGAGGTACTGCGGATGCGTCAGGCCGAGCGGCTCGAGCACGGAGCGATAGCTCGCGATGACGCTGCGCGATGCGACGGCGAGCGCGAAGCACACCTGCTCCTCGAGCGCGAGTGGATCGTTGTCCATATGCTAAGTGTACTAATCATTAGTGCACGAACCAAATGATCGGCACGAACGGCGAAGGCCCCCACCGTTGCGGTGGGGGCCTTCGTCCGTGTGAGTCCGGGAAGGATCAGAACGCGGACTCGTCGAGCTCCATGACCGAGTCGTCGATGTTCTCGGCGATCGCGCGCTCGCCGGCGAGCTTCGGCAGCACGTTGCGGGCGAAGAACTGCGCCGCGGCGACCTTGCCCTCGTAGAAGCTCTTGTCGGCGGCAGAGACCTCGCCGCCGAGCTTCTCGAGCGCGACCTCGGCGCCGCGCAGCAGCAGCCACGCGACGGTCAGGTCGCCGAGGACGTACACGAGGCGGGTCGTGTTGAGGCCGACCTTGTAGATGTTCTTGAGGTCGCCCTTCTCGTCGGCGGGGTTCGACGCCATGAGGTCGCTGAACGTCGCGCCGATGATCGCGCTGGCGTCGTCGAGACCCTGCTTGAGCAGCTCGCGCTCGACCTTGAGGCGACCGTTGCCGGCCTCGCCCTCGGCGAACTCCTTGACCTGCTCGGACAGGTAGCCCAGCGCGGCGCCCTTGTTCTTGACGATCTTGCGGAAGAACAGGTCCTGGCCCTGGATCGCCGTGGTGCCCTCGTAGAGCGTGTCGATCTTGGCGTCGCGGACGTACTGCTCGATCGGGTAGTCCTGCAGGAAGCCCGATCCGCCGAACGTCTGCAGCGACTCGGTGCCGAGCAGTGACCCACGAGCGCTCCGAGCCGTAGCCCTTGACGAGCGGCAGCAGCAGGTCGTTGATCGCCTCGGACAGCGACGCGTCCTCGCCGGCAGCTTCCTTGATGATGACGTCGTCCTGCCACGTCGCGGTGTACATCGCGAGCGAGCGCAGGCCCTCGGCGTATGCCTTCTGGGTCAGCAGCGAGCGACGGACGTCGGGGTGGTGCGTGATCGTGACGCGCGGGGCTGCCTTGTCGGAGGCCTGCGTCAGGTCGGCGCCCTGGACGCGCTCCTTGGCGTAGTCGAGCGCGTTGAGGTAGCCGCTCGACAGCGTCGCGGCGGCCTTGAGGCCGACCATCATGCGGGCGTTCTCGATGACGCGGAACATCTGGTTGATGCCGTCGTGCACCTCGCCGAGCAGCCAGCCCTGGGCCGGTGCGCCGTCGCCGAACGTGACCTCGCACGTCGTGGAGACCTTGATGCCCATCTTCTTCTCGACGTTCGTGACGTAGGCGCCGTTGCGCTCGCCCGTCAGCTCGCCGGTCTCGTGGTCGAAGTGGAACTTGGGCACGAGGAACAGGCTCAGGCCCTTGGTGCCGGGGCCGCCGACACCCTCGACGCCCACGGGGCGGGCGAGGACCAGGTGCATGATGTTCTCGGCCATGTCGTGCTCGCCCGAGGTGATGAAGCGCTTGACGCCCTCGATGTTCCACGAGCCGTCCTCGTTGGGGAACGCCTTGGTGCGGCCGGCGCCGACGTCGGAGCCCGCGTCGGGCTCGGTCAGGACCATCGTGGCGCCCCAGCTGCGGTCGACCATGTGCTGCGCGATCGTCTTGTCGCGCTCGATGCCGTTCTCGAAGACGATGCGCGCGAACGCGGGGCCGCAGGCATACATCCAGATCGCCGGGTTGGCGCCGAGCACGAACTCGGCGCTGCCCCAGATCAGCGATGCCGGGGCGACCTGTCCGCCGAGCTCCTCGGGGATCTGCAGGCGCCACCACTCGGCGTCCATCCAGGCCTTGTACGACTTGGCGAAGGCCGGGTTCATCGTCACGGCCTTCGCGGCCGGGTCGTAGACCGGCGGGTTGCGGTCGGCGTCCTCGAACGATGCCGCGAGGTCTTCGCGGGCGATGCGATCGATCTCGGCCAGGATGCTCTTCGCGGTGTCGGTGTCGACCTCTTCGAAGGGTCCCGTGCCGAGGATGTCCTGCCGGTTGAAGAGCTCGAACATGTTGAACTCGACGTCACGGAGGTTGCTCTTGTAATGGCTCATGCCAGCAATCCTTTGAGGGGTTTGCGCTGCGCTCGGGCAGCTTTGCTACTGGGTAGTAACTTAAGTATCCGTCCGAGCCGGGCTTAAAACAAGTCAAACGTCCGAATGCCGGCCTGTCGGCCCTGTCACACCGTCGTCGCAGGTCAGCGTGCGTCGAGCCAGCCCGGGAAGTCCTCGAGCGTCGTCAGCACGGTGTCCGCGCCGGCGTCGCGCAGGTCGTCGGCCGTGCTCGGCCCGGTCGTGACGCCGACGCCGACGACGCCGGCGAACCTCGCAGCATCCATGTCGTGCACGTGGTCGCCGACGTACGTCGTGGCGCCCTGCTCGCGCAGCACGACACCCTTGGCCTCGCGCCAGGCGCCGCCGAAGACCTCGCCGACCGGCAGCCCGAGGCGGTCGACGTGCAGGCGCGCGTTGGGGGCGTGCTTGGCGGTGATCAGGATCGTCCGGCCGCAGCTTGTTGGCGGCCTCGACCGCGTCGTGTGCCCCGGGCATCGCGGTGACGAGGTCCAGCGCGATCGCGGATAGAGCTCGCGATAGCGGTCGGCCCAGTGCTTGACCTCGGCCTCGGGCATCCAGTGCTCGAGCTCCCACTCGACCGGCGGGCCGAGCCGCGAGACGACGAGGTCGGTGTCGATCGCGGCGCCGCTCTCGACGACCAGCTGTTCGTACACCGCCTTGATGCCCGGTCGGGAGTCGATCAGGGTCATGTCGAGGTCGAAGCCGGTGATCACGTCGTCGACCCTATCGACCGTGCGCCAACGACAAAGCCCCCGCGAGATCATCGCGGGGGCTTCGGTGCGCGGGTTCAGCGCAGGTTGAACGCGTGGGGGTAGACGCGGGTGGGCACGCGGCGCTGGCCGTCGGTGACGAGGGTGCGGACCGTGCGGCCGACCCCGATCACGGTGATGGCTGCAATGGAGATTCCGAGGGCGATCATGGTGGCCTCCTTCAAGGCTGTGGGGACTTCGTACCTCAAGTATGCGCCGCGCAACTGTCAAGGACAAGCCAATAGAACTACACCTAACGTGTAGGATTACTACATGGACGTCAATCGACTCGCTCTCCTGCGTGAACTGGCCGAACGCGGCACTGTCGGGGCGGTGGCGGATGCAATGCACGTCACACCGTCGGCGGTGTCGCAGCAGCTCAAGGTGCTCGAACGGGAGGCCGGATACACCCTCGTCGAGCCGGCTGGGCGAGGCGTGGCGCTGACCGTGGCAGGCCGTGCGCTGGCCCAGACGGCGACCGAGATCGCGGTGGCGATCGAGCGTGCCGAGGGTCAGTGGCGGGAGTTCATGCAGCGGCCCGCCGGTCAGGTCACGATGGTCACCTTCCCCACCGGCGGGGAGATGCTGCTGTCCGGAGTGCTGACCCGTCTTGCCGATGTACCCGAGGTCGAGCTGCTCTGCTCCGACGAGGACGGCATCACGACGGACTTCGCCGATCTCACCCCCGACCACGACATCGTGCTGGCCGACTCGCCGACCACTTCCGCGTCGTGGCACGAGCGCGGGATCCAGGTCGTCCCACTCATGAGCGAGCCGCTCGACGTCGCCCTGCCTGAGGGGCATCCCCTGGCGCGGAAGGCGAGCCTCTCGCCCAAGGACGTCGTGGGTGAGAACTGGATCGGCGTGCCCAACGACTATCCGTTCGACCGGGTCCTGAGCCAGGTCGTGGCGGCGACAGGTGAGCCGGTACGGATCACCCAGCGCATCGCCGACAACGGGATCGTCGAGTCGCTGGTCGCCGGCGGTCACGGCATCGCGATCCTGCCCCGGTTCACCACCCGCGAGCACGGCAACGGCCTGGTCACGCGTCCGCTGGTCGGCATCCGGGCCAAGCGCGAGATCTCGGCGCTGTTGCGGCCCGACCGCTTCGAGCGCCCGTCCGTACGACTCGTCGTCCAGGCACTCCGTGACGAGGCGCGAGCCGTCGCCGACGCGCACGAAGGAGTCTGAGTCTTCAGTCCTTGAACTTGGCCATGAACGTGCGGAACTGCTCGTTGACGAACGACTCGGCCTGCGCGAGCGACTCGAAGTCCAGCGAGGTGGCGAGGTCCGAGGAGTCGGCGATCTGCACTGAGCGCTTGATGTCGGCGTTGAGCTTGGGTTCGCGAGTGGCGTACGTGGCGGCGAGCTCATGAGCCGCGGTCACGGGGTCGCTGGCGCGCAGGTTGGCGAGCCCCAGCCGATAGGCCTCGTCGGCATCGATGATCGCGCCTTTCAGCAGGGCGGTGATGGCGTTGCCCGCCCCGATGCGTTGCGTCAGCATCCAGGTGCACCCGCCTCCGGGGTGCAGCCCGATCTCGGCGAAGGTCGGGCCGAAGCCCGCCCGCGGGCCGGCAACGATGACGTCACAGGCCAGAGCGATGTTGAGGCCGGCGCCGACGGCAGGACCCTGCACCGCGGCGATCGTCGGGATCGTCAGGTCGCGTAGGCCGAGGAACGACGCGTAGACCCGCATGAGGTGGGCCCGCATCTCCTCGACCGGTCGGTCGATGTCGCCGAACAGGTTGGCCAGGTTGGCGCCGGCGCAGAACGCGGAACCGTTGCCAGTGACGACGAGCGCGCGGGCTTCGGGGTCAGCCTTGACCGTGGCGACGGCAGCAGCCAGCTCGTCGAGCAGCGGCCAGTCGAGTGCGTTGCGCCGCTCCGGGGCGTTGAGGCGAATGGTCCGGAGATGGCCATCGGATTCGAGCTGGACTAGGGACATGTTGCCGACGCTAGTGGATCTCGGCTCGTGGCAGTTGAGGGGTTGACGAATCGAAGAGGCAGGTGAGACCGTCGTCACACCGCCCCAATGTTTACGCAAACAAGGAAGGCTCTTGCTCGATGATGTTTACGCAACCATCACTCCAATCCCAGCATGGCAACCGCTTGAGAAGGGTCCGACACCGCATCGCCTCGGGGGCGATCGCGGCGTCAGTCCTCGCAGCCGGTGCGCTGGTGGCAGTGACCCTCGCCGGCCCTGCCGAGGCGTCACCCACGACGGGCCCGGCAGGCACGAGCGAGTTCCGCGGCGTGAACTGGGCGGACCCGCGTGACAACTACGCGGCCGACGAGGTCGTCCCGTCCGGTCTGAGCACGAAGGACGACTACGCAACGACGTACGGCAAGGCGACGGGCATCGTGTCGGAGTTCCGGCACGAGCTGAAGGCCAACACGATCCGGCTGCCCGATCAACCCCTCGAGTGTCGGCACGGAGTGGTGGAAGTCGTACCAGGCCGCGATCGACGCATCGGTGGACGGCGGCTTCAAGGTCATCCTGAGCTACTGGGAGGCGAACGACGCCAAGGACGGGCGCGTCGACGACCCGCAGGCGTTCGACGCGATGTGGGACACCGTCATCCACAAGTACGGCAAGAACCCGCGGGTCTACTTCGAGCCGATGAACGAGCCGTTCGGCTACCCGCTCGACGAGTGGGTGTCGCTCACCTCGTCGTTCCTGGACCGGCACAGCGATGTTCCGCGCAAGCGGATGGTCATCTCGGGCACGGGCTACAACGACGACGTGACCGGCGTGGGTGCGGCGCCCGAGCTCAAGGGCACGCTGCTGTCGCTGCACTTCTACGGCTTCTGGGCATCCGACACGACCGAGGAGGCGTGGCTGGCCAACCTGCGGCCGCGCATCGGCTCGTACGGCTGGCGGACGATCATCGACGAGGCCG
This sequence comes from uncultured Actinomycetota bacterium, assembly GCA_963761965.1. Lineage (GTDB taxonomy): Bacteria > Actinomycetota > Actinomycetes > Propionibacteriales > Nocardioidaceae > Aeromicrobium. Next base: position 12,378 of record CAVXIX010000021.1, on the reverse strand, counting down.
GCTCGCCGATGACGACGGGGCTCAACTACGGCAACCACGAGGGCAACGTCTACACCTCATACCTCGGCGCGCTCACTCAAGTGGCGCGCGAGCAGGGCATGGGTCTCGTCTACTGGCCGGGCCTGCGCGACGGCGATGCGTACTCGATGACGACCCGGGTCGGCGACCAGCTCGAGGTCAACAGCGAGAGCGGACTCGCGCAGCTGAAGTGGGGCTGGGGACTGCTCAAGACCGAGCCGTCGAACGACCTGCCGCCGGCACCTCCGGGTGAGGTGCTGCGGGGCGTGGCCAGCAACCGCTGTGTCGACGTGCCCGGATTCTCGACGACCAACGGCACGGCGCTCGACCTGTGGGACTGCAACGGCGGCGGCAACCAGTCGTGGAACTGGACCGCTGACAAGCAGCTCACGGTCTACGGCAACAAGTGCCTGACGATCGGCGGCGACGGTTCGAGTGCGGGCAGCCCGGCCACGATCGAGGACTGCACCGGCGCGCCCAACCAGGCGTGGGACGTCAATGCCGATCTGTCGGTGACGAGTGTCAGCAACCCTGACCTCTGCCTCGACGCGGCGGGCGGCGGCACGGGCAACGGGACTGCGGTCGACGTGTGGCACTGCAACGGTGAGTCCAACCAGCAGTGGGCACGTTCGTAGTCCGCCACTAGACGTGGCCGCCCCCTGACCCTCCTCCGGTCAGGGGGCGGCTGCATGTCTGGAGCTCTGAGCGTGTCTTCGGCTCAGTCCTTCAGTGTCGGGGGATCATCGTGGGATGCCCGGCGACTTCCTGATGCGGATCGACAGCCCAGAGTTCAAGGCCATGTCGGAGCGGGTCCTGGAGGTCACCGCGCTGACGTCGCGTCTCAACGTCTTGCCGTTCGAGGACGACGCAGGCAAGGCGGACCTGTTCGAGCAGATCCTCGGCCGGCCACTGCCGCCGCGCGTCACGATCTATCCGCCGTTCTACACAGACCACGGGCTCAACCTCAACATCGCGGAGCGCGTCTTCGTCAACCAGGGGTGCACGTTCCTGGACTATGCCGGCATCCGCCTGGCCGAGCGCGTGATGATCGCCCCCAAGGTCACGTTCATCACCGGGGGCCATCCGGTCGACCCGGTGGATCGGCGGGAGTTCCTCACCGGAGGGCCGATCGATGTGGGCGAGAACGTGTGGATCGGCGCCGGCGCGACGATCCTGCCCGGAGTCACCATCGGCCGCGACTCCGTGATCGCCGCCGGAGCGGTCGTGGCCGACGACGTACCTGCGCAGACCCTGGTGGCCGGCACGAAGGCGGCTGTGCAGCGTACGTGGTGAGCGCTCGCTCGCCGATGAGGCCTAGATGCGTCTGCGGCGCGCTCGGAGGATGACGATTCCCGCGAGCAGTGCGACGATGGCACCGCCGGCCCAGCGGAAGGGGCGGCGAGGGTCGGCCGTGCCGCTCGGCGCCACCGCACTGCCGAGGGGGCTCTGCCACAGGTCCGTCGCCAGGAGCGGCGAGTTGAAGATCTCCCCGTCGCCCGCGAGGTCGACCTTGACGGCCTCGCCGGTCACGATGTCGACGACGTGGACGTTGCTCCGGAAGTGACCCACGACGACGTGCCGGTCGTCGCGCCATCCCAGCAGCTCTCCGGGATCGACCTCGATGGCCACCTCGTGGTTGCGCGCCTCCTCGATCGACCGGCCGGCATGCAGCACCCATGGTCCGCCCTTCAAGTCCGCGGGCTGGCTGATGTACGCGAAAGACGTGTCGCTGGGGGACCAGGACGCAGTGACCACGGAGCCGCTGAGCGCGTACGACGTTCGTTTGCCTGACACTGGATCCTGGCGGTACACCTCGTTGCCTCTGGCCCACACGATCCCATCGGGCGCCGAGCCACTGTTCGGCAGCCAGTAGTGGCCCGGCTCCTCCAGCACTGTGGAGTTCCCCGTGGTCACGTCCCAGGCGACGAAGCGGTGCCCCTTGGTCCGCGGCCCACCGGCGGTGTCATAGCTGGCCAGCAGATGGCTGGAGTCCCCGGAGAAGACGAGGTCGGACAAGGCCCCCTTCAACTGCCCGCCAGTCGGTGCGGCGAGATTGCGGACCTTCCGTGTCTGGGTGTCCATCACAGCCCACCCCAGGAGGACCGTCGTTTCATCGATCGTGTTCGGGTCCGTGGTTTTGACCCGAGCCCAACCGAGCCACCGACCATCGGCGGACAGCGCGAACCAGTCTGTGAGCTCCCTGGTCTCCATGTCGACGCGGGGCAGATCGATCCAGGTCGCGCGACCGTCGGTTGCCGAGACGCCGAACAGCTCAGGTGACCGTCGCTTGCCGGTCAGGCCCGCGGTCCTGGTGCGCATCGCCACCCCAAGAGCGGCCAGCCGTCCGGTCGGACCTTCTTCGTCCGACCAGGTTCCGGGTGCGTTCACTGCCTTCGGCAGGTGCGGGGTGTCGGTGGTGTTCGTGTCCGCGGCGGTGCTCGTGACAGAAAGACCGATGCCGAGAGTGCTGATGAGAGCTGCGGCGGAGATGGCCGCGATGCGGCGGCGCGTGCTCACAGGTGCTCGATCGTCATGCCACATGGTGGCGGACCTAACGTGGTCCGCGACGGGTTTTCACCTTTTGGCTCGTGGATCACGGTGAGAGCCGATGACGGGATCCCTTGGCGGGCAGCTCCTGGGGGCGGCTTCGCCGCGCGGGAGTCGCTGCGTCGGAGGGCCCACTCGATTCCGCGGGATCGGCTCTCTGGCGGAGGCGCTCCGCGCCGGAGCAGAGAGCCGATGACGGGAATCGAACCCGCGTGTCTTGCTTGGGAAGCAAGCGCTCTGCCATTGAGCTACATCGGCGCGGTCGTCGCAGCGACCGATCACAGACTACCGAAGCCGCATACGTTAGTTTCGACTCGTGCTCCTCTCCGACCGCGACATCCTCGCCGAGATCGACGCCGGGCGCGTGGCGCTCGACCCCTTCGACCGCGAGATGATCCAGCCGTCCAGCATCGATGTGCGCCTCGACAAGTTCTTCCGGGTCTTCGACAACCACAAGTACCCGCACATCGATCCCGCCGCCGACCAGACCGACCTCACCCGCGAGGTCGAGGTGGGCAACGACGAGGCGTTCATCCTGCACCCCGGGGAGTTCGTGCTCGGGTCGACGTACGAGCTGGTGACCCTCCCCGACGACATTGCCGCGCGGCTCGAAGGCAAGTCCTCGCTCGGCCGCCTCGGCCTGATGACCCACTCGACGGCCGGCTTCATCGACCCCGGGTTCTCAGGGCACGTGACACTCGAGCTCGCCAACGTCGCGACGCTGCCGATCAAGCTCTACCCCGGCATGAAGATCGGCCAGGTCTGCTACTTCCGGCTCACGTCTCCGGCCGAGAACCCGTACGGCTCGGCGAAGTACGGCTCGCGCTACCAGGGCCAGCGCGGACCGACGGCGTCGCGCTCGCACGCCAACTTCCACCGCACCGAGATCTGACGCACGAGAAGGGCCCGCACCGATTCGGTGCGGGGCCCTTCTGCGTACGGGTCAGGCGTTGTGACGCTTGCGGGCGCGGAGTGCGAGCGCTGCGCCGGAGGCGGTCACGAGGGCACCGCCGGCCAGCAGCCAGGTGAGCTCGAGGCCGCTGTCGGACTCGTCGGCGGCCAGGCCGGCGTCGACGCGGGTCGGTACGACGACCGGGCCCTCGGCCTGGGTCTTGTTGACCTGGTCGGCGTCGTCCGAGCTGTCGTCGCCACCGTTGCCGGGTCCGCCCTTGTCATCGCCGCAGTCGCCGTGCGTCGGGCAGGGCTCCGGGTTCGTGATGACGTCGGGTCCGTCAGGCTGCGTGGGCTTCGGCTTGGGGGCGACCTTGTCGTTGGGCCCGACCGGGGGCTTCGGCTTGGGAAGCGCGATCTTGTCCTTGGGCTCGGTCGGCTTGGGGGCGGCCAGCTTGTCGATCGGCGGCTGCGGGTCGGTGTGCGGCTGGGCGATGATGATCGGTCCGTCCGAGGCCATGGCGCTGGTCGGCACCATCGTCAGGGCGGCGGTGGCCAGCGGGGCGGCGACGATCAGGTTGCGGATGATGCGGTTCATGTCGTTCTCCTGTGGGTTGTGATGCTGCTGTTGGAAGTCGGTGTTCTTGCTTGCTCGGAAGTAGGAGCATCGGCCCCCCACAGGTCTTGCAACTTTTCTGGAGAATCTTTTTGACCCCTCGCCGGGGCGGTGGATGGGTCGCCCTTCGGAGCCCTTGATGGACGACCAATTCACCGCCGCCGGAGCGGAAAGGCGACTAAGTCACCGCCCCGGGACGAGGGCTGGCTAGGCTGACGCGGTGAGTCTTCCCCTGAGCATTTCGCCCGCCGTCGCCGCTGCGCTGGAGGCCGGTACGCCGGTCGTCGCGCTCGAGTCGACGATCATTTCCCACGGCCTGCCCCGCCCCGACAACCTCGAGGCGGCGCGCGGCTTCGAGTCGATCCTGACCGGTATGGGCGTCGTGCCGGCAACGATCGCGGTGCTGGACGGTCAGCTCAAGGCCGGGCTGACCGACGACGAGCTCGTACGCATCGCGGGTGAGGACATCCCCAAGCTCAGCGTCCGTGACCTGCCGATCGTGCTGGCGCAGGGAGGCAGCGGCGCCACGACCGTGGCCGCGACCTCGTACATCGCGAACCTCGCCGGCATCCGCGTCTTCGCGACCGGCGGCCTCGGGGGCGTGCACCGTGGAGCCGCTGAGACGTTCGACGAGTCCGCCGATCTCAAGGTGCTCTCCGAGGTGCCGATCACGGTGGTCTCCGCCGGGGTGAAGTCGATCCTCGACATCCCGGCGACGCTCGAGCGGCTGGAGTCGCTCGGCGTGATCGTGCTGGGGTTCGGCACCAGCAAGTTCCCGAGCTTCTGGCTGACCGACTCCGGCTTCGAGCTCGACTGGTCGGTGCCCGACGCCGCGGCAGTCGCCGACGTCATGGCGTCGCGCGACGAGCTCGGGCAGCCCGCGGCGATCCTCGTGGCCAACCCGCTCCCGGTCGCCGAGCAGCTCGACCCCGAGGTGCACGACCGCGCCCTCACCGACGCGCTCCGCATGGCCGACGAGCAAGGCCTCACGGGCAAGGAGGTCACGCCGTTCCTCCTGCAGACGATCGTCGACCTGACCGGCGGCGAGAGCCTGGCGGTCAACCTCAAGATCGCCGAGAACAACATCCGGGTCGCCGGCGAGATTGCTCGGTCCTGGGCGGTCCGATGATCCTCGTCGTCGGTGACGTCGTCGATGACATCGGCGTACGCCCGCTCGGCACGGTCAACCCGGCCAGCGACACGGTCTCGGAGATCCGGATGACGGCCGGCGGCTCGGCGGCCAACGTCGCGGCGTGGCTCGGGCACCTCGGTGCGGACGTACGCTTCGTGGGCCGCTGCGGTGCCGATGCCGTCGAACGGCACACCGCAGCCCTCGAGGCGTACGGCGTCGACGCGCGCATCAGCGGCGACCCGGACCTGCCGACCGCGACGATCGTCCTGACGCTCGACGACGATGCGGACCGGACGATGTACGTCGACCGCGCGGCCAACACGACCCTGACGACGGCGGACATCCCCGACGACGTCTGGGACGGGGTGACCTGGCTGCACCTGACGGGCTACTCGTTCTTCGACGACGGTGTCCGGCCGGTGGTGGAGGCGCTCGTCGCGGAGGCGAAGCGCCGGGTCGTCGGGGTCAGCATCGACCCCAGCTCGTTGGGCTTCCTCGAGGCCGCCGGTCGCGAGACCGTGGTGGGCTGGCTCGCCGACGCCGACCTGGTGTTCCCGAACGAGGACGAGCAGGGCTTCCTCGCCCTCGACGGCGATCGGATCGTGCTGACCCGCGGAGCCGCCGGGGCGACGTTCCGTGGTGACGAGGTGCCGGCGCTGTCGGCCGACGTCGTCGACACCACGGGCGCGGGCGACGCCTTCTGCGCCGGGTTCCTCAGTGAATGGACCGCCGGCGGCGACGCAGAGTCGGCCTTGCTCGTCGGCACAGGGGCGGCGGCGTCGTGCGTCGCCAAGAGAGGCGCGCGTCCGGTCACAGGAGACCGCGAAGCCGGGCCTCGAGCGAATCCTTGACGGCCTCGGTGACGGCCACCTCGATCTGCTGCTCCAGGGCATCCTGGTCGTCCAGGTTCGTGAGCACCGTGCGCAGGTCCAGGTCGTCGATGGCGCGCCTGAGCACGTCGTCGGTCTTCAACGCGGCGTCGATCACCGAGTCAGGCAGGGCGCGGACCGCGCTCTTGAGGAGACCGTTCAGGTCCGCTGACTCGAGTGCCTCGTCGACCAGCTCCGAGGCCGGCGGCAGGGTCCCGTCGTCCTTCATGCGCTCGACGGCCGACTGCAGGCCGCCACGCAAGGCGTCGATCTGGGCATCGGTCGGCGCATCGGACTGCGCCAGCTCCAGGGTCAGCGCTTCCCGGCTGACGTGCAGGCGACAGGCCGCGCCGTCGATGCCAATCAGCACCAGACGCTCGGTGAGGCCATCGAGGCCGCTGGCCTGCGAGGTCACCTGACGCTCGACGCAGGGGTCGGCCGGTCGGAGCGGCTCGTACGTCCCGCCGCCATGGGCGAGCTGCACGCCGACCATGCCGCACACGAGGATCACGGCGGCTACCGGCAGACCGACCCAGCGAGGCAGGGCGCTCATGCGGGCCTCCGCCGACGGAGCGGGATCACGCTGACGAGAGCGAGGAGCGCGAGACCGGAGCCGATGAGGAAGGAATCGCGAAACGCTCGTGTGGCGGCGCGCTCCACCTGGGCGTTCAGGTCACGCTCCAGCTGGGCCGCCGCCGGTCGATCCTCGGGCGAGAGGTCGAGCGACGCGAACGCCGGGTGCAGATCAGGGACCTGGTCCTGCTGGTCGGACAGCACCCGCCCAAGGGCCTCGGCCACCGCGATCTTGTCCTCTGGCCGCAGGGGAGCGTCGAGCACCAGCGACGTCACCGCCTGCTGCGCAGGGACCTGGGCGTCCCTCAGGTCGGCGGTGAACACCGGCGTGAGGATCGCCAGACCGAGGACGACGCCGAGGTGGCGCGCGCCGATGGTCCACCCCGCATGGTGCGCCCGGGGCAGGCGCATCTTCATCGCCCTGGTGGTGAGCCGGTCGACGGTGAGCCCGAGGCCGAGCCCCACGAGCGCCTGAGGCGCGATCGTCCACGCCAGAGACGCCGACGGCGGGATCGCGAGACCGAGCAGCCCACCCGCCACGAGGAAACAACCCACCACGACCTCGACCTCCGGCGGAGGCCGCAGCAGGCGTGCGAGCGGGGTGGCGGCGATCGCCGCGAGCGGCACGACGGAGACGGTCACTGCTGCAGCTGCCGGTGATCGGCCCCAGCCCTGGACCAGCAGGAGGACCAGCAGGAAGAGCGCGGCGGTGAGTGCGGCCGACATCAGGGCGAGCGTCACGTTGGCGCGTACGGCGGGGCGATGCCGATCCGACAGGGGTGTCGGCCCGGCCCGTACCGCAAGCGCTGCCGGCACGGCCAGCAAGACGAACGGCACCTGCACCACGAAGATCGCCTGCCACGAGATCGCCTGGGTGAGCAGCCCGCCGGCGACCGGACCGAGCGCCGTCCCGACCACGCCGGCGGTGACCCAGGACGCAACGCCGCGACGTTCGCCGTACTCGGCGACGAGCTGTTCCAGGCACCCAACCAGCGCCAGCGCACCGCCAATGGCCTGCACGCACCTCGCCGCGATCAGCACGTCGATCGAGTCCGCCATGGCGCACATAGCCGAGGCGCCGGCGAACACCGCGATGCCGGTCGCTGTGAAGATGCGCGGTTGTGCGCGGGAGAATCCCATCGCCGCCGGCACGGCCGTGAGCCCCAGCACGAGGTTGTACGCGATCAGCACCCAGGCGACCTGGGTGACGGATGCGTCGAGGTGCTGCAGGATGTCAGGCAGCGCCAGCGTCACCACCGCGGAGTCGGCCAGCACCAGGGCCACCGTCACGATGAGCATAGGGGCCACGGCACGACGCACCACCCCATCGTGGCAGCGAGGCCACCCCGGCGCGACCGACTGGCCGGATCGCCGGGCGCCTACGGCGTCATGTCGGCCGTGCGAGGCGGGTCCGCCCCGGGCCGCGAACAGGTGATCGCCGCGGCGCTGCAGGCGTACATCCCGAGGTCGGTGAGCTCCGTCGGGTCGAGCTCGTCTGCCGCGGGCCAGGAGTACGTAGCGCACCACGACAGCACCGCCGCCATGAACGAGTCGCCGGCGCCGATCGTGTCGGCCACCGTGATCCTGGGGGCTTCGATGCGGGCGACGTGCTGCGAGTTGGCGATGACCGCGCCGTCACCGCCGAGCGTGATCGCGACGAGCGTGCCGCCGACGGCGAGCTTCTGGGCCAGCGCGCCGGGCTCCTCGCCGGGGAACAGCACGCTGGCATCCTCGTCACTCATCTTGACGACGCTGGCGTGCGGCGCGATCGACTCGAACGTCCGCCGCCACACCGCGTGGTCGGGCTCGACCGTGAGGCGGATGTTGGGGTCGTACGACACCGGGACGCCCAGGGCGTCGGCCATCACCGCGAGGTCCGATACGAGGGCGGCGCCAGGTTGGAGCGCCGTGCCGAGGGATCCGACGTGCACGACCTCGAACTCGCCGGGATCCGGCAACGCCGCGGGGTCCCACCTCAGGTCGAACTCGTACGACGCGCTGCCGTCGTCGGCGAGCGTCGCGCGGGCGCTGGACGTACGTGCGGGCGCGGGCTCGAGAGCGTCGAGCACGACCTCTGACTCGTACAGGCGGCTGCGCAGCAGGTCACCGTACGCATCGTCGGCGAGCTGCGCGGCCAGCCGGGTCGGCACGTCGAGGCGGGACAGGCCGACGGCGACGTTGAACGGCGATCCACCGGCATGCGGCTCGGGCTCCGCGCCGGGCCGCTGCACGACGTCGACCAGCGCCTCGCCGACGATCAGGGCGGTCACGCGCTGGCGCCGATCGTCAGAACGGCCGACGGTGCGAGCGGCAGATCGGGGAGGGTCAGCGCGTTGAACGCGTGATAGGCGTCGGGCTTGCCGCGCCACGTGCGGGTGGCGAGCTGCATGGCCGGGGACAGCTCGTGATGCCACGCCCCGGTGTCGGGGTCGATGTAGTGCTCGTCGATCTCGGACCACCAGCGCTCGGCAAGCCCGGCATAGATGGTCTTGGCGGACCAGGTGTGCAACGCCTCCGCGGCCAGGACGGCCTCGGCGATGACCCAGTGGAACCGCTCGTTGACGATCGCCTCACCGTGCCAGTTGGTCGTGTAGGGCAGGCCCGGCTCGTCGTCGCTGACGGTGTCGTCGACAGCCCGCGCGAACAGCGCCTCCGCTGCCTGGCCCAGCCAAGGCCGGGGGTCCTCCATCCCGGCGGCGAGCTGGAGCAGGAGTCGCGACCATTCGAACGCGTGGCCTGGGGTGGCGCCGAACGGCCGGAACGGGTCGGCGGGCTGGTCCTCGTTGTACGACGGAAGCGGCGTCCAGTCGTGGTCGTAGTGCTCGGGGATCCGCCACTCGTGCGCACGGGCATGGATGCCGATGACGCGTTCGCAGATCGACAGGGCCCGCCGCCGCCAGATGTCCTCGCCGGTGACGTCGGCGGCGAAGAGATAGGCCTCGACCGTGTGCATGTTGCTGTTGGCCCCGCGATAGCCGTCGACGACGGCCCAGTCCTCGCTGAGCTCCTCGACGCAGCGGCCCTCATCGGGATCCCAGAACCGCTGGCTGTGCACCAGGGCCGCCTCCGTCATCAGCTCGGCGGCTCCTTCGACCCCGGCCGCCTGGGCGCTCGTGGCCGCGAGCAGCACGAACGCGTGGCCGTAGCAGCCCTTCGTGGTGTCGACGACGTCTCCGTCGAAGTCGACGACGTCGTACCAGCCGCCGTTGACGTCGTCGTGGAACAGCGTCATCAGCGCGCGTACGCCGTGGGCCGCCATACGATCTGCTTCGTTGTCACCCGCGAGGTAGGCGAGGGAGAACACGTACGTCATGCGGGCGGTGATCCAGAGCTCAAGGACCTTGTCGCGGTCAGGGCTGCCGGTGTCGTCGAGCCAGTAGAAGCCGCCCTCCTGACGCCACGACCGACGGGCGAACGCGAGCAGCTTCCTGCGCTCATGGTGTCGCCACGCGACGGTCCCCGGATAGCTCATGGGCCCAACCTATCCGCCCGCCTCGCCCCCACAACGTCATCCCGGACGAGCTCCATGAGCCGCGTGCGGGATGACGTACGTAGTGGCTACTTCACGACGGGGAGGGTCAGCGCCTGGGCGGTGCTGCCGGTCGCGATGCTGACCAGGTTGGTCACCAGGCCGCCGCGGTAGTTGGTCGAACCGCCGGCCACGACGAGGCGCAGCTGGTGCCCCGTCGCGAACCGGTGCGCGATGGCCGGCAGCGTCACGGTGAACGGCTGGCCGACGTCCGGCACGCGTACCGGTGCGATCAGGTTGCGGATCAGCGTCGCCTTGCCGGCCGGATCGACGTCGAGCACCTTGACGAAGACGACGAGCTTGCCGCTCGCATCGAGCCCCTGCGTCAGGGCCGCGGTCGGCGAGCTGACCTGGAGTCGCAGGCTCGGCGAGCCGACCACGTCGACGTTCTTGGTCAGTGCAGCCGTCGTCCATGACGCCGTGGTGCCCGGCAGGTCGGTCTCGGGCAGCGGGACGGAGCTGCCGAAGACGTCGAACGGGTCGATCGACGTCGGTATGCCGGCGACGGGGGTGACGAAGCTCTGCGTGCCGGCCGCCAGACCCACCGGGTTGGTGGTCAGGACCGAACCGGACAGGTAGTACTTCGTCGCCGTGCCGACCGGGTACGTCGACGCGGATCCGTACGCGGGAGTGGCGATGCCGGTGTAGGGCACCCAGTCGCGGAAGTAGGCGAACTCGGGACCCGTGCCGACCGACGAGCCCTTGAGGTAGTGGTCGAGCCAGTCCGAGACCCGGCGCGTGACGTGCTCGGTGTCAGGGTTGGGCGCCTTGAAGCTGAGCTCGCCGGGGGCGTTGGGTCCGGAGTGTCCGCCGCTGAACCAGATCATCTTGGTCGGCGTGCCCTGGTCCTGCAGGGCGCGGTAGTTGGCGATGCCTTCGTTCAGGTTGAAGAGCGTGTCGTTCTCACCCTGGATGACCAGCGTGGGGATCGTGACCTTCGAGACGTAGCTGCTGACCGAGGCGCGCCGCAGTGACGCGGTCGTGGCCGCGTCGAGCGTGCCGGTCGCAGCCGCGGTGACGAGTGCGGGGCAGACGAAGAAGGCGAAGTTGGGGCAGCCGATGAGCCGCCCGGGATCACCGGCCGCGTTCGTCACGCCGTCGGCCATCCCCTTGCCGGAGAACCCGAGCGCCCAGACCAGCTTGGCGGCGCCGGGCGTCGAGGTCTGCACGCCGGAGGTCTGCGAGGTGTTGTTGGGCGCCATGGAGTACGACAGGTCGCTCCAGGTGATGATCGGGACGATCGTGTCGACGCGCTTGTCGACCGCCGCCGCGGCGAACTGCACCTGACCGCCGTAGGACCCGCCGACCATGCCGACCCGAGGATCGTTGGCAACGGCATGGCCGGCGTGGTCCTTGGTGTCGCGCTGCACGACGTCGAGCGTCGGAGCGGGAATCGTGTGGGCAGCGTCGGTGAACGCGATGCCACTCTTGCCGCCGAGATAGCTCACGAGCTGGCTCGCGGCCTTGCCGTCCCAGTCGGGGTCGTCGAGGGTGATCTTGCAGCCCGAGCCGCCGAAGCCGAGGCCCGAGTAGCTCAGCACGGCGTAGCCCCGGGCGGCGAACTCCCTGCCGATGCCGGCCTGGTCGTCCTTGGACCCGCTGAAGCCGTTCGTCGTGAGGATCGCGGGGACGCGGTTGGTCGGCGTCGCGGTCGACGGCGTGTAGAGGTCGCCGACGATGTCGCACACCTCGGAGCCGGTGGGGCCGATGTTGACCTTGAAGTGCAGCGGCGTGACCGTCACGGTGACGGCGGCCTGCGCGCTGGTCGGTGCGGCGACGAGCGGGGCCGCGGCCAGCGTTGCGGCTGCGAGGGCGAGGAGGGTACGGCTCGGGCGCATGGGGCTCCTAGGTTCTTACCGGTGAGTAACCCAACGAGCCAGATGTGCCCGAGGTCACGTACGCCGGAGGCGGCGGGCGATCTCGGCGGCTGTCGCGCGTACGTCGTCGATCAGGTCCCCGACCGGCACGCGGCTCTCCCAGGTGACCGCGACTGAGGCGTGGATCGTGCCGGCGTCGATCGGCGCCGCGATCGACGCGAACCCCTCGGTGACCTCGCCGTCCTCGGTCGCATAGCCCCGTTGTCGCGTCGTGGCCAGCAGGCGGCGCAGCTCGGTCGGCGACCGCGGACCCGTGCCGGTGCGGGACGTGAAGGCGTCCTTGCCGGGATAGAGCGCGGTGACCTGGGCGGCCGGGAGGGAGGCGA
>CAVXIX010000020.1:0-41982 GCA_963761965.1 uncultured Actinomycetota bacterium | reverse complement strand
CAGTGAGGGGTCACTTCTCGACTCCACGCCCGGACGTTTCTGACCCCGTACACCGGGCCATAACTGACCCTTCAGCCGGTGCGTTCCTGACCCTTCAGCGGGCAATAACTGACCCGTCAGCTGCGCTTGCCTTCGGTGGCGCTCCCGCTGCGGATTTCGCCGACCAGCTCTTCAAGCACGTCCTCCAGCATGACGACTCCGGCCACCACTCCCTCGTCGGCAACCCGCGCCATGTGCGAGCCCCGGGCCTGCATCGTCCGCAGTGCCGCCGAGAGGCCCGAGGCGACGCACCGTCGCCAACGGGCGCACCCACTTGTCGGCGATCGTTTGAGATCGCGACTCCTCGTCGGTTTCGAGGACGTCCTTCATGTGGAGGTAACCGGCGAAGTCACCGTGCGTCCAGCACGGGGAATCGGGAGAACCCGGTCGCAGCGCACGCCCGCTCCACGTCGACCGGCGTGGCGCTGGGTGAGATCGTCACCAGGCTGTCGCGGGGAAGAACCACCCCGGCGACCGTGCCCTCTGGAACTCGAGCGCGCCGGTCACCAGTTCGTACTCGTGCTCGTCCAGCAACCCCTCGCGGTGCGACTCCTCCAGGATGCCGGCGACCTCGTCGTGTGAACGCCGACGCCACCTCGGGCTTCGGCTCGATGCCGACCAATCGCACGGTCAGGTCGCCGATGACGCTGAGGGCCACCACGAACGGCTTGAGGACCGCGATGACCGCCAGCATGAACGGCGCGAGGATGCGTGCCGCCCGGTCGGGCCCGACGAGCGCGAGGTTCTTGGGCACCATCTCGCCGAGCACGGCGTGCGCGAAGATAACGATGCCAGGGCGATGACGAAGGAGACGATGTGGACGTCGCCTCTCGGGCCCGATGCCGCCTGGAACGCCGGCTCGAGGAGGTGCGCCACCGCCGGCTCGGCCACGGCGCCCAGACCGAGCGAGCAGATCGTGATGCCGAGTTGCGCCGCGGCAATCGCCAGTGTCAGGTTCTCGATGCCCGCAGGGCCATGCGGGCCGTACGAGAGCCGGCCTGCACGCCGGTTCGAGCTGCGTTCGACGGGCCAGGATCAACGCGAACTCGGCGGCGACGAACAAGCGCGTTGAGGGCCAGCAGCACCAAGTCGCCAGAAGGATCGCGCCGACGGGCTCACTGCTCGTCACCGCCGTCGCCGTCGTCGTCGACCGTCAGGGACACGCGGTCGATGCGGCGGCCCTCCATGCGCTCGACGGTGAGCGCACGAGCAGCGGATCCGGGTCGTCCTCATCGTCATCCGGCGTGCGATCGAGGCCGAGGTGACGCTGTCCCCGCGCTCGGCGATGCGACCGAGCATGTCGTGGATCAGGCCCCCGATCGTCTCGTAGTCCTCACTCTCGGGCAGCGCGACCCCGGTCTGCTCCTCGACCTCGTCGGGACGGAGCAGACCCGACAGCGACCACGTGCCGTCGCGGCGATGTCGACTGCGCGACGACAGCCGGTCGTGCTCGTCGGCGATGTCGCCGACGATCTCCTCGACCAGATCCTCGAGCGTCACGACGCCGTCGGTGCCGCCGTATTCGTCGACGACGACGGCCATCTGCATGCCTTGTTCACGCAGCAGCGAGAGCAACGGGTCGAGCTCGATGCTGTCCGGCACGATCGTCGCCGGATCGATGATCTCCGAGATCCGTACGCTTCGTCGCCTGTCCGGTTCGACGCTCACGGCCTGCTTGATGTGCACGATGCCGACGACGTCGTCCGGGCCCTTGCCGATGACGGGAAACCGCGAATGCCCGGTCTCACGCGCCGCCTCGATGACGTCGAGCGCCGTGTCGCGGCTTCGAGGAAGTGACGCGGACGCGAGGCGTACGGACGTCGGCCGCGGTGCGGTCGCCGAAGGCGATGCTGCGGGCCACCAGGTCCGCGGTCTCGTCGTCGATCGCGCCCTGTGCGCCGACCGCAGCACCAGCGACCGCAGCTCGGTCGGCTGACGGGCCGAACGCAGCTCCTCCTTCGGCTCGACGCCCAGCGATCGCACGATCGCGTTTGCAATCCCGTTCAGCATTCGGATGGGCCAGGCCATCAGCTTGGTGAATGCCCGCTGGGCCCATTGGGTCGCGTCTGGCGGTCTGCAGGGGAAGCGACAGGGCGAGGTTCTTCGGCATCAGCTCGCCGACCAGCATCGTGACGATCGTGCTGACCACCAGCGCGATGCCGTACGCGACGGCCCTCAGCGCTCCGTCCTTGAGCCCGAGGGACTCGAGCGGGTCGCGCAGGAGCGTGCCGATCGCAGGTTCGGCAAGGAAGCCGATGGCCAGGTTGGTGATCGTGATGCCGAGCTGAGCACCGCTGAGCTGGGTGGACAGCGTACGCAGTGCCGCCAGCGTGCCCTGAGCGCGCTTGTCGCCGGAGTCGGCCGCACGTTCGACCGCGGCCCGATCGACGGCCACGAGGGAGTACTCAGCGGCGCCGAACACCCCGCAGCTCAACATCAGGAGCAATGACAAGCCCAGGAGCATCCATTCGGTCATCGCTGGGCTCCGGGAGGGACTGGATCGGTCACGGTGCGGGCAACTGTACCCTTGGGGGGCACCATCGATCGAGCGGGAGCAAGACGTGCCGAAGTACCAGTACCAGTGCAAGGACTGCGGAGAAGCGCTGGAAGTCCAGCAAGCTTCACCGACGATGCGCTGACCGTCTGCCCCAACTGCGGCGGCGACCTCCGCAAGGTCTTCAATGCGGTCGGCGTCGTCTTCAAGGGGTCGGGTTTCTACCGCAACGACAGCCGGTCCAGCTCCTCGTCGAGCGACACCGCCAAGCCCGCCGCCAAGGAGAGCTCGACAACCTCGAGCTCGTCTGACTCGTCGTCGTCGACGAGCTCCACGCCGGCCAAGAAGTCGGGCAAGGAATCCGCCGCCTGACCTCAGACCGGCTGCTTGTGGACAGCGCTCAGCGCTGTCGGCTGGATCTTCCTAGAGTCCCGGCATGGACCGGATTCACCGCTTCGTCTTCGAGCACCGACGCCTGCTGGCTGCCGTCTTCGCCGGCCTCGCCGTCCTCACCGCCCTCTCGGCACTGAGCCGAGAACCCGACGGCGCCACCGTGCTCGTCGCCCGGCACGACCTCCGCAGCGGCCACATACTCAAGGCCTCCGACGTGCGTACGGCGACGGTGCCGCCGGCCTCTCGCCCGTCGCACTCCCTCGGCCGCGCTGCCGCGGTCGGCCGCCGCGTCGCGGGACCCATGCGCGCCGGCGAGGCGATCACCGACTACCGCGTGATGCAGGGAGATGCACTGGCCGGCTACGCCGACGATGCCGTTCTCACGACGATTCGGGTCGACCGCGCCGATGGATTGACGGGACTGCACGTCGGCGATCGCGTCGACGTCATCGCGGTGGACCCCGACGGCGAGAGCGAGGCCACGGTCGTCGCGCGCGCCGTCGAGGTCGTCACGTTGCCGCCGTCAAGCAGCGACTCAGAGGTCGTGTCCGTCGGGATCGTCACGACCGAGAAGATCGCCTTGGCTCTCGCGACGGCAGCCCTCGAAGCCCGGTTCAGCCTCATCACGTCGTCCTAGTCGCTCGCGCCGGCGCTCGTTATGGTCGAAGGGTTCATACCCGACCAGTAGGGGGAAACATGATCAAGGGCTTCAAGGACTTCGTGATGCGCGGCAACGTCGTCGACCTGGCCGTCGGCATCGCGATCGGCGTCGCATTCACGACGCTTGTCGGCGCCTTCGGCACCAACTTCGTCCAACCGATCGTCGCCAGCGTCGGTGGCGGTGACGCCGACTCGAGAGGCTTCGGCTTCCACATCACCGACAGCGAGGCGACCTTCGTCGACATCGGCGGCATCATCAACGCGCTCGTTGTGTTCGCGGTGACGATGGCCGTGATCTACTTCGCGATCGTCGTACCAGTGCAGAAGCTCCAGGCGATGCGCAAGCCCGGACCGGGCGTCGACGAGCCCGAGGCCGTACCCGAGGACATCGCGCTGCTCCGCGAGATCAGGGACTCCCTCGCCCGCCGCCCTCCGGTCTAGCACTTCGCAGTCGGACGCCTTCGGCGTGAACGCTCCCGCTTCGCTAGCGTTGATCGCCGTTCGGCCGCAGGCGGCCTCAGTCGATCAACCGTGGTGGGGCGGGACGTCCCGGAGGTAGTCGTCGTCCCGTGACGAGGTGTCCTTCTCGCCCCAGCCCTCGGCGGTCTCGTCGCTCGTGGTGTCAGGCAGCAGGTCGCCAAGCAGCTCGGCGGCCCTCCGCCGGCGCTCGACCTCTTCCTTGCTGAGCTTCGGGCGTCGCTCAGATGAGGTCATCGAACCAGTCCGGCGTGAGCTTCGGGTGATCCGGGTGCCAGCCCGTACGGTCGCTGAACAGCTGCGAGCTGACCCGCTGCGATCGCGTGAGAATCTCGAGCTTCTCACCGCCGATCCGCAGGATCCAGCCCGGCAGGAAGCGGCCGGACCGCTGCCCGGCCGCCATCGCGATCGTGTCGACATAGTCACGGCGCTTCACCGGCTCGGCGCCGACGTTGTAGACGCCGCCCGGCGCGGTGAGCGCGTGAACCACCGCGGACCCGACGTCGTCGGGGTGGATGACGTGCATCCAGGAGTTCTCCGCGCCGAGGCCGATCGGGCGGCCCGCCGCCGCCCGACGGAACAGCCATGCCGTGTTGCGGTCGTTGCCGGCGATGAGGCCGAAGCGCAGGCTCACCGCGGTGCCGCCTGCGGCCTCGATCGCCTTGACGTTCTCTTCGGCGACGACGACCGGCTCGGTCGCGTGGGTCACGTCGATGGGACTGTGCTCGTCGATCCAGTCGTCGTCCTGATCGGCGTACATGAAGCTCAGGCTCTGCTGGATGATGCGGTCGACGCCCGCACGCTGCGCGGCATCGGTGACGATCCGCGAGCCGTGCAGGCGGATCCGGTCGATCGCCTTGAGCGAACCGGGACGCAATGCGGCGGTCCCGACCGGCACCTTGGTGGCGAGGTTGGCGACGGCGTCGCAGCCCCGGAGGCCGGCGGTCAAGGCGTCGAGGTCGAAGATGTCGCCGAGGTGTGGCTTGGCCCCAGCGGCGGCGATCTGCTCGGCACTCGCCGGCGTACGGGCCAGTCCGACCACCTCATGACCCGCGAGATGCAAGGCGGCGATGGACGATCGGCCCATGACTCCGCTGGCACCCGTGAGAAAAACCTTCACGTTCTCTCCCTGGTGGAGGATCCCCCAGCACGATCTGCCGAGGGAATCGCCGGTGGCGGCCTGTGGGCCGACCGGAGATTACGAAAGGATAACAATTCTCGCCGACCCCGCATTACCAGCGGGTAACTTTCTGGTTACTGGACGAGCGGGACGATGTCGGCGATCGACTCGAAGATCTCGGTCGGGCGGAACGGGAAGCGCTCGATCTGGGCCGGCGCGGTCGACCCGGTGAGCACCAGGAACGTACGCAGCCCGGCCTCGAGACCCGACAGCACGTCGGTGTCCATGCGGTCACCGATCATGACCGTGGTCTCGGAGTGCCCCTCGATCTGGTTGAGCGCGCTGCGCATCATGAGCGGGTTGGGCTTGCCGACGAAGTAGGGCTCGACGCCGGTCGCCTTGGTGATGAGCGCCGCGACCGATCCCGTGGCCGGGAGCGAACCGCCGGGCGACGGGCCGGTCGGGTCAGGGTTGGTCGCGATGAACCGCGCGCCGTTCTCGATCAGCTGGATCGCCCGGGTGATGGCCTCGAACGAGTACGTCCGGGTCTCCCCCAGCACGACATAGTCGGGCTCGCGGCTCGTCATGATGTAGCCGACATTGTGGAGCGCCGTCGTCATGCCGGCCTCGCCGATGACGTACGCCGTGCCTTCTGGACGCTGCTCGCTGAGGAACTTGGCGGTCGCCAGTGCCGAGGTCCAGATCGCCGACTCAGGAAGGTCGATACCGGCGACACGCAGGCGGGCGCACAGGTCTCGCGGCGTGAAGATCGAGTTGTTGGTCAGGACGAGGAACTTGCGTCCCGTCTCGGTCAGGCGAGCGATGAAGTCGGCCGCTCCCGGGATGGCCTTCTCCTCGTGCACGAGAACGCCGTCCATGTCGGTCAGCCACGTCTCGATGGGCTTGGTCATGGTCCTATTGTCCACCAGCGGCGTGCCGTTCGAAGAATCGCCAGATCAGGGTGCTGGCGTCGATCTCCTGCGTCATGGCGCCGGAGTCGCGCCCCGACGAGACCGCCACGCCTCCTGGCCACCGATGGCCGCCGTTGTCGATGACATACATGCTGACGCCCGAGCCGTCCTGGCACTTCTTCCAGACGAACTTGCGGACGTGCTCGGCAACCGTCGTGTTCACACTGGCGGCCGGGCATCGGTCGCGCGCCGCCCAGCTCGCCAACGCTTCGTCGGCCGGCGGCACCGGTCCGATCACGGTGTCCTCCCCCGCGTACGGCACGACAGTGTCGCGGAGTCCGTGGAAGTAGATGATCGAGGCCGGATCCGAGCTGCGGCAGGAGTCGTCCCAGTAGGGGCCAGACACGGCGCCGTACGCGGCGAACTTCGTCGTACCGTCGCAGGCCAGCGCGAGCGTGAGCATCGCACCGTTGGAGAAGCCTGCCGCGAAGGTCCGGGAAGCATCCACACACGCGTCGGCCTTGAGGCTCTTGACCAGGTCGCGGACGAACGCCAGGTCGGAGGTCGGGTCACCGATCGGCGCGCGGAAGTCCCATCGAGCGACTCGGCCGCGGGCAAGGGGCGCCACGAGAATCGCGTTGTGCTGGTCCGCGATCGTGCCCATGCTCGTCGTGTCGACGACCGCCTGTGGGCTGCCACCGACGCCGTGGAACAACAACACGAGCGGCGTCTTGGCGGAGCCGTCGTAGCCCGGCGGCACGTGGATCAGGTAGCGGCGTTGCTGACCGCCGGACTCGATGGTCCGCTGGGTCGATCCCGTCGGGAGAGCTCGTGCCGGCGCGCAGGCGTCGTGGGGCTCACTGATCGTCTCGGCCCGTCCGCACGCCGTCATCCCAGCAGCAACAAAGGCCGTCATCGCCGCGAGGATCAGCAGCCGCCTCACTGTCCGGACCCCGCAGCGCACAGGCTTCGGTGATAGCGGCACATGGAGCCGATCGTAGGGGTCCGGACCAAGACTGGATAACCTGAGTCCGCACGCCCTCGTAGCTCAGTCGGATAGAGCGACCGCCTCCTAAGCGGTAGGCCACAGGTTCGATTCCTGTCGAGGGCACCTCCGGCCCATCTGAGCCACCACCGCGACGACCGAGGTCCCCGGCGAAGCGTGTTCGCCGGGGACCTCGGTCGTCTTTCAACGGGTCGAACGGGACTAGACGACCACGAGCTCCTCAGCGTGCTCGAACGGCGTCTCGTCGCCCTCGGCCGTGACCGGCGGGCTCTGCTTGGTCACCAGCACCAGCGACAGCAGGGCGGCCAGGAGGAGCGCACCCAGCCCCCAGTTGAAGGCGACCGTGTAGCCGTGCACCACGCCGTCGGCGGTCTTGGCGACCCCGTTGGCGGCGATGTAGCCGGTCGTCGCGGTGGCGGCGATCGTGTTGAGCAACGCCGTGCCCAGTGAGCCACCGACCTGCTGGGTCGTGTTGACCAGTGCGCTGGCGACGCCCGCGTCGTGGTCCTCGACCCCGATGAGCGCGGTGCTCGACAGCGCGACGAAGGCGAGTCCCACGCCGAGGCTCATGACGATCTGGGCCGGCAGGACCGTGGTGACGTAGCTGCCGTCGACCGTGATCTGGGCGAAGAGGAACATTCCCACCGCCGCCGCCAGCGTGCCGCCGACCATGAGGGGACGCGGCCCGATGCGAGGCAGCAGGGCGCTCGCCACGCCTGCACCACCCACGACGCCGATGCTGAAGGGCAGGAAGGCCAGTCCGGACTTCACGGCCGAGTACTGCAAGGTGCCCTGCATGTAGTAGACGAGGAACAGGAACATGCCGAACAGTGCGAGTCCGAGCAGCAGCGACACGAGGAATGCCGCAGCGCGGTTGCGCTCCATGAACACCCGGGTGGGCAGCAGGGGCTCGGCGGTGTTCCGCTCGATCAGGACGAACGAGACGAGCAGGACGACCGCTGCGCCCAGCAGGAGGATCGTGCTGGTCGCCGACCAGCCACTCTCGTTGGCCTTGGTGAAGCCGTAGACAAGGGCGACGAGGCCCAGGGTGCTGGTGACGACACCCGGGATGTCGTAGCGAGGCTTGCCTTCGGCGCGGCTCTCACGCACGAGCACTGCGGCGGCAACCGCGGTCGCGATGGCGATCGGCGTGTTGACGAGGAGCGTCCAGCGCCAGGATGCGTACTCGGTGAGGACACCGCCCAGGATCAGACCCAGTGCGGCGCCGCCGCCCGAAATGCCGCCGTAGACGCCGAACGCCTTCGCGCGCTCCTTGGGCTCGGTGAACGTGACGCTGATCAGCGAGAGCGCAGCGGGCGCCATGAGGGCGGCGAACGCACCCTGCAGTCCACGAGCGGCGAACAGCTCACCCTGGTTCTGCGCGAGGCCACCGACTGCGGAGGCCACGCCGAACCCGACGAGGCCGATGATGAAGACGCGCTTGCGGCCGACGAAGTCGGCGATCCGGCCGCCCAGGAGGAGCAGACCTCCGAAGGCGAGCGCGTAGGCCGTGACGACCCATTGGCGGTTGGCGTCGGAGATGCCGAGCGCGTCCTGGGCTGACGGCAGGGCGATGTTCACGATGCTCGCGTCGAGCACGACTATCAGCTGGGCGACGGCGATGACGACCAAAGCCAGCCACCGACGCGGGTCGACGCCGATGGGCGTCTCCGTCTGGTTCGTTGTCATGGAATTTCCCTCACAGGTCTGTGTGCGATGGCGTTCATCGACGTCCCATAACGTACGAGATGGAATCATCCGAGTCCAGACGATCCGAGTGTGACTTATCCGACGTTGAACATATGTCGAGACACCGATACCCTCCGGAGCATGGGAACTTCGCTGAAAGACGAGGCCGCGACGCAATCGCTCGCGGCCTGCGCTGCGGCATACCCCGCTGATCTCACGATCCTGCTCCACGCGGCGGTCAACCAGGTGACGATCTACCTCGACCGCGCCGCCGTCGAGATGGGCCTCACCGACGCCCGCGACTGGCTCGTCCTGTCCGCCCTCGCGGACGGGCAGCAGCGCTCCCAGCTCGAGCTGAGCCGCGTCGTGTGTGTCGACAAGACGACGTTGATCACGGTGCTCGACCGGCTTGAGCAGCAGGAGCTGATCGTGCGCACGGTCGATCCGTCCGACCGTCGCGTCCGCATTCCGCAGATCACCGATGCCGGCCGACGCATGTTCGCCACGTTCGCGACTGCTCGCGACGCGGCTGAGGCGCGAGCCCTCGACGGCGTGAGCAAGGACGAGCGCGACCTGCTGATGCGTCTGCTCGGCCGGATCGCGACCGACACCGACACCCTCGCCTCCGCGACCTGACGAGCAGCCGTGGAAAAGGTCATGGTGCTGCTCCGCGCCGCGGAGCCTGACGACCAGTGGTGCGACCGGATCCGGGGACCCGTGGCCGACGAGCTGCTCGATCTGGGCCTGGCGGGTCTCACCGTCAACGTCCGCGACGGCGCGGTCCGTGACTCGCTGATGACCTTGACGACGCTGGCACCCCCCGTGGCCGCTGTCATCAGCATCTGGGCGCAGCAGTCGTACGGGAAGCAGGTCACGGCGGCCGTCGAGCTGCTGGCTCCCCACTGCGACTCCTTCGCGGCCTACCTGGTGACCGAATCCGTCCCGATCGCGCCACCCGACCGCCTCGGCGACCGGTGCCCAGGGTTCGCGAACGTCGCGCTGCTGCGCCGGCCGGCGGAGCTCGACCGCGCCACCTGGCTCACCCGGTGGCAGATCGACCACACCCCGGTGGCGATCGAGACGCAGGCGACGTTCGGCTACACGCAGAACGTCGTAGTCCGGCCGCTGACCCCCGACGCGCCGGTGATCGACGGGATCGTCGAGGAGCTGTTCCCCGACGCGGCGACCACGGACCTGCACGCCTTCTTCGGTGCCGCCGACGACGCCGACCTCGAGGACAGGATGACGAGAATGGTGGCCAGCACGTCGGCCTTCGGCGCGACCGACAACATCGACACCGTGCCGACCAGTCGCTTCATGCTGAAGTCACCGTTCTCGACACCCTGATCCCCGGCGATCACGCAGTCGCGGCGTCCCGTACGAGTGCCGTGTCGACGAACTGCTCGAACCGGACGATCAGCCCGCCACGCACGACGAAATGGTGCGCCACGCGTACGTCGAGGGACTTGCCGGTCTCCTTGTGCTGTGCCGTGTAGCGCGCCAGGACGACGACGTTCTCGCCATCGACCACGTACGTGTCGTCGTGCGCCGTCCAGCCGTCCCAGTCCGCGCCGAGCTGCTCCATGACGTTGCTGGTGACACCAGTGGGCGTCCGGTACGTCCCGGCGAGCGGGAACCCGGCCATCTCGGTCCACTCGACGTCGGGAGCCAGAGTCGCCCGCAGTGCCTCGAGGTCACCGGCAGCCGATGCAAGGTACTGCTGGCGCACGACCTGAGCCGGCGACGACTCGTCGATCAGCCCCATGTCATCTCGCCCTTGGCGACCTTGGTGCCGAGCTCGGCGGCGATGACGAGGCCGGCGTCCGGGTATGCGGCGAGGAGCTTGGCCTTGGCATCCTCGGCGGTGGCGGACTCGGTGACCGTCTGCTCGAAGAACCGCAGGTAGTCGCGCGTGTGCGTGATCGCGGTCAGGTCGGTCGGTGCGCCGGCGGCGCGGTGGCCGGCGACGACGAACGTCGGGGCGAGGCCCTCGAGGTCGTCGAGGACGCGTACCCACTCGGCACGGAGCTCGGGGGTCGCGCTGTCGGCGGTCCACACGTGCAGGCCTTCGAACAACAGCACGCCGCCGATGAGGGACCGGGACGCCGGCTCGAACAGGTACCAGGCACGATCGCCGAGCTGGTCGCTGCCGCGGCGCACCTCGATCTGCGTGCCGTCGACCGTCAGCACGGTCTCGGTCAGCTCCGCGATGTCGACGAGTCGGGTCGGCAGGTTGGCGCCGAGGTGGGCCCACGCCTGGAGCTTGCCCTCGTACGAGTGCTGGATGTGCTCGATGACGTCAGCAGGCGCGGAGAACGTGACCTGCGGGAAGGCATCGGCGATGACCTCGGCGCCGAAGTAGAAGTCAGGGTCGCCGGCGGTGATCACGACGCGGGTCAAGGTCTTGCCGGAGTCGAGGACCTCGGCAACGATGCGGTGGCCATCGGCGCGGGTGAAGCCGGCGTCGACGACGAGAGCCTCGGTGTCGCCAGTGACGACGACGCTGGTCTTGTTGAGTGAACCCGGCGCCGCGTCGAACACGGTGTAGGTGAGAGTCATGGGTCTTCCGATCTGTGTACGAATTTCGCTGTCACCTGTAAAAATAGGCTCCAGTGCGCAGCCGCACACGGTCACTGAGGGACAGATCATGGTGAAAACCGGACACAAGGCGGACGAGCCCATCCGGGCCGTGCGGTTCATGCCGCCGACCCGCGATATCGGCAACATCGAGGTCCTCAGCCTGGAGCGGATGCGCATACGGAGCGGGCTGACGGAGTTCCTCACGCCTCAACGCCTCGACTTCGACATGGTGGTCCGCATCGACGAGGGGAACGCCGTTCACACGGTCGACTTCACCGAACATCAGCTGGGACCGGGCGACGTGCTGTGGGTGCGCTCCGGCCAGATGCATCGGTGGGGACAGATCGCGGACATCGACGGGCCTGTCGTGTTGTTCGCCCCGCATGCGATCGATGAGCGCACGAGCGAGCTGGTCCGATCCGTCGGCACGAGCATCCCGAACCACTGGCCCACAGCCTCTGTCGACGGATCGCCGGTCGACGAGGCCTGGGCCCTGCTGCTCGCCTGCGGCCGACAGTCCACAGCCGCTGACCGAACCCTGCTGCGCGACGCGGTCCTCGCGCACGCCGTCGGCGCCCTGCTCACCGAGCTCGCCCTCGTGCAGCCCGCCGAGGCGACGGTGGGTCCCACCGCCACCCACGAGGCGTACGTGTGGTTCCGGGACGAGATCGACCGCCGGTTCAGCGAGTGGCACCAGGTCACGCACTATGCGGACCGGCTCGGCTACTCGCCGCGCACCCTCAACCGGCTGGCGCGGGCGCACACGGGACGGTCCGCCAAGCAGCTCATCGACGAACGCGTCGTGCTCGAGGCCAAACGCCTGCTGAGCCACGGCGACGCCCCTGTCGCCGAGATCGCCGAGCAGCTGGGGTTCGAAGACCCGTCCAACTTCTCGGCCTACTTCCGCGGCCGCGTGGGTCTCACGCCCGGGGCATTCCGCAGCGCGGGCGCGGCGTAGTTCCTGCTAGTTTATTCCTAATAGGAATACCTGAGGAGCCGACATGAAGCTGACCGCGACGACGTTCATGACCCTTGACGGGGTCGTCCAGGGCCCCGGCCACGCGCCCGACGGCCGCCCCGAGGACCCGTCGGACGGCTTCAAGCTCGGCGGCTGGACGGAACCCTACGGCGACGAGGACTTCCAACGGCTCACGGTCGA
Organism: uncultured Actinomycetota bacterium; assembly: GCA_963761965.1. Classification (GTDB taxonomy): domain Bacteria; phylum Actinomycetota; class Actinomycetes; order Propionibacteriales; family Nocardioidaceae; genus Aeromicrobium. Next base: position 29,454 of record CAVXIX010000020.1, on the reverse strand, counting down.
GGAGTTCGAACATGCGGATGCCTTCTTGTTCGGCCGTCGGACGTACGACATCTTCTCCGGATTCTGGCCTCACGTGACCGACCCCGACAACACGTTGGCCGCCCGGCTCAACCGATCGCCCAAGCACATCGCATCGCGCAGCCCCCAGACACTCGGATGGCCCGGGGCGGTCCAGCTGCAGGGCGACCTCGTCGAGGCCGTTCAGGCGCTCAAGGACCAGCCCGGCGACGAGCTGCAGGTCCACGGCAGCGGCGTGCTGCTGCGGGCGTTGTGGGACGCCGGCCTGGTCGATGAGTGGCGACTGCGCATCTTCCCCGTCGTGCTGGGCAGCGGGCGCCAGCTGTTCGGCCCCGGACGCGTCCCCGGCAAGCTGCGCCTGGTGGACAGCCGGACCACGCGGTCGGGCATCACGGCCCTGCGGTACGCCCGGGCGTGAGCCGCCACGCAAGCTCTCAGGCGTCGACGCCCCAGAAGTCGTCCTCTGCCTGCTGATCGGACGAGAAGAGCCACACCTCGGCGACCCGGTCGCCCACGATCCGGACGATGTCGACGCCACCCATCGACATCGCGGCACCGTCGCGCTGGGCGCCGAACTCGACCTGCATCGCGGCGAGGTCGCCGTTGATCATCGGCTCGCCCGTGACGGACAGCTCGAACGTGCCCTGCGACGCGGTCATCAACGCGCCGAGGTGCTCGCCGACCGCCGCTGCGCCGCGGTAGGTGCCCGCGAACCGGTGGGCGCCGGGCTGGTGCCACACGACGTCGTCCGCGAACAGGCCGGCGACCGTGGCGAAGTCCTTGGCGGTGAGGGCATCGGCGTACATGCGTGCGGTGGTGGTGACGGCTTCCATGGTTGTTCTCCTTCGTGAGCGGTGCGGATAGCCCTATACTCACTTTTGGTAACCAGTTACCTCAACGTAACCAAAAGGATGTGTGGTCCATGTCACAGCACCCGGACTTCAACGTGATGACGGCAACGTGTCCCTCGCGCACGTCGTTGGCCCGGATCGCGAACAAGTGGACCGCCATGATCGTCATCGCCCTGGGCAAGGAGCGGCTGCGGTTCGGCGACCTGCGCGCGACCGTGCAGGGCATCAGCGGCAAGGTCCTGACCGAGACGCTGCGCGACCTGGAGCGCGACGGGCTGGTCGCGCGGCACGCGTATGCCGAGATGCCACCCCGCGTCGAGTACGAGCTGACCGCGCTCGGCCGCACGCTGCACGCTCCGCTGCAGGCGCTCGGCACATGGGCCGAGACCAACATCGAGCTGGTGATGGCAGCGCGAGAGACGTACGACGCACAGTCCTGACGGCCGGCGCACGTCGCAGAGTCAGCGCGCGAACGGTCCTGACAACAACGCCCACTGCAGCAGCATGATGGTCTTGGCGTCCACGATGTCGTCGCCGATCGTGGCGAACGCCTTGTCGATGTCGAGCTCGACGACCTCGATGTCCTCACCCTCCTCCGCGACCCCATGGGACGTGCCGCGGCGCTCATCCGCCTGGTAGGGCGCGGCATAGAAGTGCAGCTTCTCGGTCACCGATCCCGGGCTCATGTAGACGTCGAAGACATGCTCGACCTCACCGATCTCGACGCCGGTCTCCTCCACAGCCTCGCGACGGATCGCCGACTCAGGGTCGTCCTCGTCGAGCAGGCCTGCCGCGGTCTCCAGCAGCATCCCGTCGACGTGACCGTTGACGTACACGGGGAAACGGAACTGCCGGGTCAGCAGGATCGTGCGGCGGTCGGGGTCGTACAGCAGGATCGTCGCACCGTTGCCCCGGTCGTACGTCTCCCGGCGCTCGGTCTGCCAGCGGCCGTCGGACTTGCGGATGTCGTACGTCGTGGCGCGCAGGACGTACCAGTCGTTGGCCAGCAGGTCCACGCTCCTGACCGCGACGTCGGGGTTGCGGTCGAGGTCCAGCCCGGTCAGGTGCAGGCCCGTACGCCCGCGAGCGTCCGGTTCGTCGATGCCTTGGGTCATGGCGCCCGACACTACGACATGCGGGCCGCAGGTCCGTCACCTAGCGTGATCTCACCATGGTCCGCCTCCGTCGTACGTCCCCGAGCTCGCCGGGCTGGTCGCGGGTCCGACACGGTCGCGGGTTCCGGTTCCTCGACGAGGACGGCCGGCCGCTCGAGCCCGAGCAGGTGCTGCGATGCAAGAAGCTCGTCATCCCGCCGGCCTGGAACGAGGTCTGGATCTGCGCCGTCGAGAACGGCCACCTGCAGGCGGTCGGCACCGACGCTGCGGGGCGACGGCAGTACATCTACCACCCGGACTGGCGCGCCCGCCGCGACACCGAGAAGTTCGAGCGGATGGAGGGCTTCGCCGCTTCGCTGCTCCGGCACCGGCTCGAGGCACGCCGCCATCTGGCCGGTGACGAGCTGAGCCTCGACCGGGTCGCCGCGACGGCGTTCAGCCTGCTCGACCTGGGCATGTTCCGGATCGGCTCGGAGCGGTACGTCGAGGAGAACGAGAGCTATGGCCTCACGACACTCGAAAAGCGGCACGTGCACGTCTCGGGGCGCGACATGACGTTCTCGTATCCGGCCAAGTCGGGGCAGCTCGTCGAGGTCACGGTGCGCGACGAGCGGGTGCGCGAGGTGCTCGACGTGCTCCGCCGGCGGCGTGGCGGGGGCGATCGCCTGCTGGCATACAAGAGCGACGGGCGATGGCGCGACCTCGACGCCAACGACGTCAACGCGTACGTCAAGGAGATCGTCGGCGAGATCTATTCGGCCAAGGACTTCAGGACCTGGCGCGGCACGTCGATCGCCGCCCTGGCACTGGCCCGCAGCGACCGCAGCACGCCGGCTCGCCGCAAGAAGTCCATCGCGGCCGCCATGCGCGAGGTGTCGGAGCACCTGGGAAACACCCCCGCGATCGCCCGGTCGTCGTACGTCGATCCGCGCATCATCGACCTCTACGAGGACGGGATCACGGTGCGGGCCGACCACCGAAGGGTGGCGCCGGGAGCGCCGATGAGCCGCACGCTGGAACGCCAGGTGTTGCGAATCCTCCGACGCGCCTGAGGGCGACCCTCTAACCTGCTCGAAACGGGTCGGTCATCGAACGTGTGGACCCGGGGAACACAATGGGTCATCGGCACGACAGATGGAGAATCCATGGCACCGGTCCACGTCGGCTATGCGGCAATGGGCGAGCAGTTCCACCCCGCAGAGCTCCTCGACCTGTGCGTCTACGCCGAAGCCGCCGGCTTCAACGGCGTCATGGCGGCAGACCACTACCAGCCGTGGGTGCCTGCACAGGGTCACGCGCCGTACGTGTGGAACGTGCTGACCGCGGCCGGCGAACGTACGCGCGGCGACATCGGCCCCGGGGTGGTGTGCCCCTCGTTCAAGACCCATCCGGCGATGGTCGCCCAGGCATCCGCGACCCTGGCGGCGATGTATCCGGGTCGCCACTGGCTGGGCCTGGGATCGGGTGAGGCGCTCAACGAGCACGTCGTCGGCGGCTACTGGCCCGAGGCGCCCGAACGGCTGGCCCGCATGTGGGAAGCCATCACGATCATCAACAAGCTGTTCAGCGGCAAGGACGTCAAGCACAAGGGCGAGTACTTCACCCTCGAGAAGACCCGGCTCTGGACGCTCGACGAGAAGCCACCGATCTACGTCGCGACCGCCGGACCGATCACGGCCAAGCGCACCGGCAAGGAGGTCGACGGCATCATCACGCCCGGCGCCACGACCGACAAGGTCGCCGGGCTGCTCGGCAAGTTCGCCGAGGGCGCCCGCGAGGCCGGCAAGGACCCCGACACGATGCCCAAGATCCTGCAGCTCCACCTGTCCTGGGCACCGACGTACGAAGAGGCCCTGCAGAACGCGATGACCGAGTGGCCCAATGGCGGGATGAAGTTCCCCAAGGGCGACATCCGCTCGCCCTACGACCTGCAGGAGATGGCCAAGATGGTCCGGCCCGAGGACTTCGACGGCCGCATGCTGATCTCCGAGGACCCCGACGCCCACCGCGCCGAGATCCAGAAGTTCCTCGACGAGGGCATCGACACCGTCTACCTCCACAACGTCGGCCGCAACCAGCGCGAGTGGATCGACCTGTTCGGCCGCGACGTCCTCCCCCAGCTGCACCGATGAGCCTTCCCAACGAGCGCGAGATCAGCCGGGCCGTCACGCGCGCTGTCGCGGGCAAGACGATCGACGCCCACGAGGCAGCGGGACTGCTCAGCGCGCGCGGCGACGAGCTCCGCCGACTCATGGCTGCGGCGGCGCGCGTCCGCGACGCGGGACTCGAGTCGGCCGGCCGGCCGGGCGTCGTGACGTACAGCAAGAAGGTCTTCATCCCCCTGACGCGCCTGTGCCGGGACCGGTGCCACTACTGCACCTTCGCGACGACACCGGGCCGCCTGCCCGCGCCGTTCCTGTCGCCCGACGAGGTCCTCGACATCGCCCGCAAGGGTGCCGCCATGGGCTGCAAGGAGGCGCTCTTCACGCTCGGCGACCGGCCCGAGGACCGCTGGGACGACGCCAAGGAGTGGCTCGCGGCGGCGGGCTACGACAGCACGCTGGAGTACGTCCGCGCGATGGCCATCCGCGTGCTCGAGGAGACCGGGCTGCTGCCGCACCTCAACCCCGGCGTCATGAGCTGGAAGGAGATGTCGCGGCTCAAGCCGGTCGCGCCATCGATGGGCATGATGCTCGAGACGACGAGCCGCCGACTGTTCGAGGACAAGGGCGAGGCGCACTACGCCAGCCCCGACAAGGACCCGACCGTACGTCTGAGGGTGCTCGAGGATGCCGGCCGCCTCAACATCCCGTTCACGACGGGCCTGCTGATCGGCATCGGCGAGACGATCGAGGACCGGGTCGAGAGCATCTTCGAGCTGCGGCGGATCGCCCGCACGTACGGCTCGATCCAGGAAGTCATCATCCAGAACTTCGTCTCCAAGGACGACACCGCGATGCGGTTGACGCCCGACCTCGAGGTCGAGGAGTACCTCGCCGCGATCGCCACGACCCGCATCCTGATGGGCCCGGCGATGCGCGTGCAGGCGCCGCCCAACCTCGTGGGCCTCGACGACTGCCGGGCGCTGCTGGATGCCGGCGTCGACGACTTCGGTGGCATCAGCCCGCTGACGCCGGACCACGTCAATCCCGAGCGGCCGTGGCCGCAGATCACGGCGCTGACCGAGCTCAGCGCCGAGCGCGGCTTCACGCTGACCGAGCGGCTCACGGCGCATCCCCAGTTCCTGTCCGAGCCGTGGCTCGACCCACGCCTGCGCCCCCACGTCGACGCGCTGGTCGCCGATGACGGGCTCGCCCGCGCGGACGCGATCCCGGAGGGCCTGCCGTGGCAGGAGCCCGACGGCGGCTGGTCGACGACGGGCTGGCTCTCGCGGGGCCGCACCGACCTGCACACGGAGATCGACACTGTCGGGCGTACCGCGGACCGACGCAGTGACTTCGAGGATGTCTACGGCGACTGGTCGGTGCTGCGTGACGGGCAGGCGGGCCGCGACACAGCCGCTGGTCGGCATCGGCGACGGCGGGTTCGCTGCGGCGATGCGGGCCGCCGAGCGCGATCCGTCAGGGCTGTCGGACGCTGATGCGCTGACGCTCATGACGGCCGAGGGCACGCAGCTCGATGCCGTCACGGCTCTGGCCGACGACCTGCGCCGGCAGGCGGTCGGCGACGAGGTCACCTACATCGTCAACCGCAACATCAACTTCACCAACGTCTGTTACACCGGCTGCCGGTTCTGCGCGTTCGCCCAGAGGCGTACCGACGCCGACGCCTACACGCTCTCGCTCGACGAGATCGGCGAACGGGCCAGCGAGGCGGTCGCGTTCGGCGCGACCGAGGTGTGCATGCAGGGTGGCATCGACCCCGAGCTGCCCGGCACGGCCTATTTCGACATCGCGGCAGCGGTCAAGGCCCGCGAGCCTGGCCTGCACGTCCACGCGTTCAGCCCCATGGAGGTCATGAACGGCGTGACCCGCACCGGCATGTCGGTCCGCGACTTCCTGGTGCAGGCCAAGGAGTCCGGCGTCGACTCGCTCCCAGGAACCGCAGCGGAGATCCTCGACGACGACGTGCGATGGGTGCTGACCAAGGGCAAGCTGCCGACGTCGGAATGGCTCGACGTCATCCGCACAGCCCACGAGATCGGGCTGCCGACGACGTCGACGATGATGTACGGCCATGTCGACCACCCGGGTCACTGGGTCGGCCACCTGCGCACGCTTGCCAACCTGCAGCGCGAGACCGGCGGGTTCACCGAGTTCGTGCCGCTGCCGTTCGTGCACCAGTCGTCGCCGATCTACCTCGCCGGTGTCGCCCGGCCCGGTCCGTCGGTTCGCGACAATCGCGCCGTGCACGCCTTGGCGCGGATCATGCTGCACGGCCTCATCGACAACATCCAGTGCTCATGGGTCAAGCTCGGCCCCGAGACCTGCACGCAGGTGCTGCAAGGCGGGGTCAACGACCTGGGCGGCACCCTGATGGAGGAGACCATCAGCCGCATGGCCGGCTCGACCAACGGCTCGCGCAAGTCGATCGAGGAGCTCGAAGCCATGGCGGCGCTCGCGGATCGCCCGGCCGTACAGCGCACCACGACGTACGACCGGCTGTCCCCCGTGAGGGCTGCGGGATGACGCCACCGTTCACCGTCATCATGCCGATGAACGCGTGGGACCGCGCCAAGTCGCGGCTGCACGTCGAACCGGCCACCCGCCGGGCGCTCGCGGAGGCATTCGCCCACGACACACTCGCTGCGGTGCTGGCGTGTCCCGCCGTCGGCGAGGTCGTCGTGGTGACCCGCGGCGACCTGGTCGTCGACCCCATCACGAGGGCCGGAGCGCGTGTCATCCAGGAGCCGTCCGATCGGACCCTCGACACCTTGGGCTCCGCGATCCGTCATGGCATCGCGTGGGCCGCCGCGCATCGTCCCGACGCCCCACTCGCGGTCGTCCCGTCGGACCTGCCGGCCCTGACCGCCGACACGCTGCGCGACCTGCTGGTCGCGGCCACCGCGCATCCGTTCGCCTTCGTGGCCGACGCCAACGGCGATGGCACCACGATCCTCACCAGCCGCACACCGGACCTGATGCGTGCGGGATACGGTCCCGATTCGGCCGCGCGCCATCGGAGCTATGGGGCGTACGAGCTGGACGCGCATGCATCGGTGCGCCAGGACGTCGATGTCCTCGCCGATCTGCTCGCCGCGCACCGGCTGGGGCTCGGACCGCGCACCGCGGAGGTGTACGCAGATCTGGCGGACGAGCAGCCCGCCGTCAGTCGCTGACGACCGCGATCACGACTTCGCGCCGCAGGGCGCGGGCCAGGATGCGCAGGCGCTCGGCCAACGCGCCAGCCTCGACGTACGCCTCGGGGGCGCCGTCCTCGCTCAGGGCGCGCACTTCGAGCGAGCCGTCGGCAGCCACCGTCACGTCCGCGAGCGACAGGTCGGCGCCGGCCCGGGCGAGGGCGATCAGGTCGTCGTCCGGCTCGGGCACCGGGAACCCGCGGGGCAGCTCGCCGCGCGAGACCGCGGCCAGCACGGCGTCGCGCGCACCGAGCCCGAACAGGTCACCGTCCTCGTCACGGATCAATGACGCCGCACCCTCGTCGTGAAGCCCGAACCACTCGGCCGGCAGGCCGCGAACCACGACGACCGGATGGCCGTCGAGCTTGCCGCCGACGAGGTCAGCAACGCCAGCGAGCTCGTCGGCGATCGCGGGTGCGGTGACGGCGAGCAGGTTGCCGTACGTGTCCTCGACCCCCGCGAACGACAGGAGCGGCGCGATGCCGGAGACGCCGATCGCGATGTCGGTCTGCCCGATCCGCCAGGCCCGCCCGGCGGTGTCGCTGACGATCACGCCGAGGCGTACGCCGGTGAGCTCCTCGAGGCGAGCGCGCAGATCACGCGCGGCACCGTCAGGGTCGGGCGGCAGCGGGATGACCGTGCCGGCCTCGAGGTTCGAGGCGTCGATGCCGGCAGCCGCGAGGGTCAGCCCGGAGTGCGTGCGCACGATGCGGGTCGCTCCGCGGCGAGCCACGAGCCGGTCGGTCTCCGCGTCGAGCAGCGCGTCGCGGTCACCGCTCGTCGCCAGCCCGGCAGCCTTGCTGACGACCTTGCTCGTCACGACGAGCACGTCGGCGTCGGCGAGCGGCTCGGCAAGGTGCTCCGCGATGATCGCCGCGAGGTCGTCGCCCGCCGTGATCTCGCCGATGCCCTCGAGTGGCCACGCGCGCAGAGGCATCGTCAGGCCTTGGCTGCCAGCGAGTCGGCGAGGTCGAGGGTGTCGCGGGCCAGCTGGGCCGTGGTCGTGGCGTCCGTCATGTAGAGCGGCACGGCGCGGGCGGTGATGCCGGCGGCCTGGATGCTGTCGAGCTCGGCCGCGTCGGCGCTGTCGACGAGCCACCCGTCGAGCACTCCCCCGGACGTCCTCGCACCGTGGTGCCGAGCCACCCCCGACGCGCTGATCTCGATGCCGAGGCCGGTCAGCAGCTGGTCGGCCATCCCGCGCACCGCGGCGCCACCGATGATCGGTGACACCCCGACGACGGGAGCGGCCGTCGTACGCACCGCCTCGGCGACCTGTGGGACCGACAGGATCGCGCCGACCGACACGATGGGGTTGGACGGCGGCAGGATGACCCGGTCGGCGCCAAGGATCGCCTCGACCACGCCGGGGCCGGCCACCGCGTCCGATGCGCCCTGGAACGCGACCTCACGCACCGGGACCTTGGCGCCCAGACGGATCCAGTACTCCTGGAAGTGGATCACGTCGAGGCCGTTCTCGCCGTCGATGCCGATGTGGGTCTCGACCTCGTCCTCGGTCATCGGCAGCAGACGTACACCGGGCTTCCACCGCTCGCAGAGCCGTTCGGTGATGTCGGCGAGGCCTACGCCCTCGTGCCACATCTGGGTGCGGATGAGATGCGTCGCGAGATCCCGGTCGCCGAGCCCGAACCAGGTGTTGGCCGCGCCGTAGGCGGTCAGCTCCTCCTTGGCATTCCACGTCTCGTCGGTGCGTCCCCACTTGCGTTCGGGGTCGATGCCGCCGCCGAGGGTGTACATCACGGTGTCGAGATCGGGGCACACCCGAAGGCCGAACAACCAGATGTCGTCGGCGGTGTTGCCGATCACCGTGACGTCGTCCTCTGGTCCCACCGCGTCGAGCAGGCCCGACAGGAAGTTGGCACCACCGACTCCGCCCGACAGCACCGTGATTCGCATGCGCCCAGTCTGCCCGAGTGGGTCTGAGGTCAGAGTGCCGACTCGATCGCCCGCCAGAACGTCGGGTAGGCGTACACCGTGTTGCGGAGCGTCGCGAGCGGAATCTCGGCGCGAACCGCGAACGCCAGCGCCGACAGTGTCTCGCCGCCGGTCGGCCCTGCGCTCGTGGCGCCGATGATGACGTCGCGATCGGCGTCGATGACGAGCTTGATCAGGCCGTCGTTGCCGATGCCATGGACGAAGCCACGGCTGCTGGCCGAGACGTCGGTCAGCCCGATGCGTACGTTGACGCCCCGCTCTCGCGCCTGCGCCTCGGTGACGCCGACGCCGCCGACCTCTGGGTCGGTGAACGTGACCCGCGGGAAGCTGGCGTCGTACGCCTCCAGTGGCTCCCCGAGGATCGCCTTCGCGGCGCGTTCGGACTGGTACATCGACAGGTGGGTGAAGGCGCCGCGGCCGACGATGTCGCCGATCGCCCACAGCCCGTCGGTGACCTGCATGTCGTCCTGAACCGTCAGGAATCGCTCCGCATCGACGCCGACCGTGTCGAGGCCGATGTCGTCGAGGCGCGACTTGCGGCCGGCCGCCACCAGCAGCTGCTCGGCTTCGTACGTCGTGTCGCCGCAGGTCACCGTGAACCGGTCGCCGTCGTGGTCGACCCGGTCGATCGTGATGCCGGCATGCACGCCGATGCCCTCTGCCTCGAACACCGTGGTCAGCAGCTCCGACGACTCCGGCTCCTCCGGCGCGAGGATGCGCGGCGCGACCTCCAGCACCGTGACCTCGACTCCGAAGCGCGCATAGGCCTGCGCCAGCTCGAGGCCGATCGCACCGCCGCCGATGACGATCAGCGAGGCCGGGGCCTGCTCGGCCTTGAGCGCTTCGCGGTTGGTCCAGAACGGGGTGTCGGCGAGGCCGGGGATCGGCGGGACCGCTGCGGTCGTCCCGGTGTTGAGCACGACACCCTTCGAGGCGACGTAGGTCTCGCCATCGACCTCGACCGTACGATCGCCGGCCAGGCGTCCGTGACCACGTACGAGCGTGGCGCCCGCCGCGGTGATCCGGTCGGCCGCGACGGTGTCGTCCCAGTTGTCGGTGGCCTCGTCGCGGATGCGCTTGGCGACGACGGAGAAGTCGGGGGTGACCGTCGCGCCGCCGGACAGGGTGGCGATGCGCCGCGCCTCGGCCAGCAGGTTGGCGGCGCGGATGAACATCTTGGACGGGATGCAGCCCCAGTAGGGACATTCGCCGCCGACCAGCTCCGCCTCGACCGCGACCACGGAGAGCCCGGCCTTGGCGAGTCGCGCGACGAGCGCCTCGCCTCCTGGCCCGAGACCGACAACGACGACATCACACTCGTGAGCACTCATGCGCCCATCCTCTGGCATGTGCGCTGCCCCATGCCAGAGAACCGGTAGGTCGATTTCACCACCGCAGGGGTCGTCGCGTGGTTACGCTGCGCTGCATGGATGCCGTGCCGGCGACTGACGCGGATCGACGCGGGGCGTTCGACGAGCTCAAGGAGCTGCTGTCCAGCGGGCGCATCGATGCCGCCGAGTTCGCCACGCGGTCGTCCAAGATCGCGGACGCCGCGACACTGTCAGAGCTGGCCGCCCTCGTGACGGCTCGAGGCCACGCACCTGCCGCGACGGCGCCGGCGAAGCAGTCGTTCGGCACGGTCGTGGGCGACGCCATCACGAGCCCCGTGCTCGGCCGGTCCGTCGGACGCCTCGCCACCGTGGTCGGCCTGCGGAAGTTGATCTTCTGGCTGGTCGGCCTGGCCCTCGCGGGCGGCACAGCGTTCGCGACATCGCAGTTCGTGACTGGAGAGGACGGATCGTCGAACGATCCCGTGACCCCGGGTGCGAGCCCGGGTGCGACGGAGCAGACGGTCACCGCACCGGCCCATCCCGAGCTGCTGACCAGCGACGGGTTCACCAAGCTCCGCGACGACATGCGCGCCAAGATCGGGAACACCCGCTACATCAGTGCCGTGATCTATCCGGACTACGCGACGATCGAGGTACCCGTCGCGGGCGACCCGGACCACTCGCAGCGCTGGTACTACAACGGCAGCTTCCCCTACAACCCCATCGAGAGCCCCCGCAGGGGCGGTTCGAAGGATGCCGACCTGCGCAGCGTCAAGGTGGACGCGCTGGCTCGCGCGATCCAACGGGCGCCGGCGCAGCTCAACGTACGGGACGCCGACCGTACGTATCTGATCTTCGACAACCGCTCAGGCCTCAACGTGATGTCGGTCTACGTCATGAGCCCGTCGAACAAGACCGGCTACTGGACCATGAAGCTCAACGGCACGACGATCACGAAGTACAAGGCACCGTGACGCTCGCGACTAGCGAGCCAGCATCCTGCGCGGGTTGATGACCCCTGAGCCCGTGCTCGTGTCGTAGCCCTTGGAGCCGATGTCGTCCGCAGTCGACTGGATCAAGGAGCGCACCGTGGCCTGCTTGGACTTGGAGCCGAGCTTGGCGATCTCGAGCGCCGCTGCCGCCGCCGCGTAGGGCGAAGCCATCGACGTACCGGAGAGCGTGCAGTAGTTGGCCGGGCACTGCAGGTCGGCTTGTGGCTTCGGAATCATGGTCGACACGATGCCGCTTCCGGGAGCCACGACGTCCACCCAGTCGCCACAGCTGGAGTACGACGCAACGGCACCGCCGGAGCTGATCGCACCGACGCCGAGAACCCCGTCGTACGCAGCCGGATAGCTGCGCGGCGCGCCGAACAGGAAGGGGCACCCGTCGTTGCCCGCCGCGGCCACCACGACGACGTTCTTGGAGATCGCGTACGCCACTGCCGCGCGACCCGCACTGTCGGCCTGGGTCGACGAGAGGGACAGGTTGATGACCTTGGCGCCGTGGTCGACGGCCCAGATGATGCCCTTCGCGACGTTCGCGGAGTCGCCAACACCGGATCGGTCGAGCACCCGCACCGGGAGGACCTTGGTCTTCGGTGCGAGACCGGCGATGCCGCGGCCATTGTTGGAGATCGCCGTGATGATGCCCGCTACGTGGGTGCCGTGGCCGTTCTCGTCATTCGCCGAGGTCCCCGGCGCGACATAGTCACGACCCGACAGGACGTGACCACTGAGGTCGGCGTGGCCGGCCTGCACCCCGGTGTCGATGACGGCGACGACGACGCCGCTGCCCGTCGAGGTCTTCCACGCCGTCTCGGCGCCGAACCGCGTGAGTGCCCATTGCTTGCTGCGATAGGTGTCATTCGTGGCGTCGATGCTCACCTCGTGCGCGATGTCGACGCCGATCGTGGACGACTTCCTGAGTCCCGAGATGATCAGGTCGAGCGCCCCGGAGCGGCTCGATGCGAGCTGTGTGGTGATCTTCGGCGCCCCCGAGGTGCGGGTCGTCGTGACGACCTTGAGCTCGCTGCCGGACGTCGCCGTCGCGAGGATCTTCTCCGCAGCTTTCTGCAGGTTGACGCCGGTCCCTGGGTCGTCCGTGGCCCCCGCACTCGTCGCGCCTGCAGCGAACAGAGCCAGGCCCAGCACCATTGACGCGACCATCCGCGTGTCTCGCATGCGCACTCCGGTCACCTTTCGTCTGAGGTGAACAACGCCTCGACACGGGCTGGGGTTACGTGCTGACGTTTCCTGCGGACCGGAAAGCGTCCGCCGCAGGTGCCAGTTCCCGATATCGTGCTCGGCATGGTGGCCACCCGAGCGAGCGATGCCGACCGCGACAGCTGCCTTGAGGACATCGAAAGCGCGTTCGCGGACGGTCGCATCAACGACGCTGAGCGCGAAGCGCGTACGCAGGCAGCATTGCAGGCGACGACGCTCTCCGAGCTCGCCTACCTGGTCTCCGACCTCGGGCCGGCCGCCAAGCTGCCGACGAAGGTCGCGGCTGCGTTGTCGCCCAAGAAGCGCCTTCCTGCCGCCGATTCACTCTCACCGCGATTGCTGCGCAACCTCCTGCTGGGGTCTCTCGTCGCGGCGGTGATCGCGGTGGTGCTCTGGATCTCCAATGCCGGCGACGACGAGCCGTCGGCCAACGGGCCGGCGGCGCAGCAGTCCGTCCCCAAGGAGCGGCTCGAGCTGCACACCGCCGAGGGCTTCGAGCGATTCGTCGCCCTCACCAAGGCCAAGTTCGGCACGACGATCATCGACTCGGCCGCGATCTATCCCGACTACGCCAGCGTCGAGGTCGTCATGAAGGACAACCCGCGGCGCGCAGAGAACTGGTACTTCGCCAAGGGGTTCGAAGGTGACCCGACCAAGGGCACCCGGCCGGCCGATGCCGCGACGATCGACCTCGCGTCGGTCGACCCGATCGCGTACGCCCGGGCGATCAAGCGCTCGCCGTCGGTGCTGGGCGTCGAGGACATCACCTCGACGTACGTCGTCATCCGCGACAGCGGCGGCGAGCCGTCGTTCTCGGTCTACGTGTCGAACAAGTACAGCGAGAACGGCTACTGGACCTTCACGCTGGATGGCAAGGAGATCAGCCGCTACGCGTTCGAGTGAGTCCTGGGCTGCGATCCCGGACGTGGCTCGCGGTAGCGGACGACGCTGTAGGCGAGCAGGGCCCAGGCGGCGATCGCGGAGGCCCACAGGCCGATCGCGGTGCCCCAGCCATGAGCCGGGAGCTCAGGCCCGAAGCCGACGCTGTAGTCGTAGCGAGGAATGTCCGGCCCGTAGGCCCACAGGAGGCCGAACGCGACCAGCACGACGGTCGCGGTCAGCCGGAGGCGACTCACCCGATCGCCGCGCATAGCGACGCGGAGCCACACGGTCGCGGCGGCGATCCAGAAGACCAGCGCGCCCACCAAGCCTGCACCGGGAAGACCGGGGCCGATCGACACGTCGAAGAGATGGAACGTCGGGATGTTGGGGCTGACCCACCAGACGACGCCCAGCACCACGAGCCACACCCCGCCGAGGAAGCTGAGGAAGACGCGCGGCCACGTCGCGACACCGTACTTGGCGGCATCGACGGCCTTGCGCCTCAGTGGTTCCAGGACATTGCGGGCCCACACGTGGCGGCGTGACAACAGCGCGACACCGGCGACGACGATCAGCAGGCCAGGCCCCGGCAGCGGCATCAAGATGATGCCGACGGGGATGAGTGTCCAGCCGAGAATTTCCTCGCCAAGACGCTCGATCGTGCTCTTCATCGAGGTCCCGACGCCCATGACGCAATTCTGCCATTCACCGTCCAACAGAAACGCCCGAACTCGACCAGAACTCCGAGAACCAGGGTCATTCCCGATCAGGTAGCGGGGCCACCTGGGGGTCGACCCCGACGATCAGAGCGAGACGAAGACGTGAACGGCCGCTTCGGCGTCGATCTCGGCGGTCTCACCCTGCCGGGCGATGACCAGGCCGTCATGGCCCTGCGACACGAGGATGTCGTTGCCGGGCAGGGCGCCGACCCGGCGAAGCACCGACATGACCTCGGTGTCCTTCTGGAGCTCTTCGGCGATGCGACGCACCACGAGGCGAACCGGCTCGACCGCGCCGCTGACGGCCTTGGTCATCGGCTGAACGCCTTCGAGGAAGTCGGCATCCTTGCCGAGCTCACCGAGCTCGGAGAGTCCGGGGATCGGGTTGCCATAGGGCGACTCGGTCGGGTGCTCGAGCAGCTCGACGAGGCGGCGCTCGACCTGCTCGGACATGACGTGCTCCCAGCGGCAGGCTTCCTCGTGGACGTACTCGATCTCGAGGCCGATGATGTCGGTCAGCAGGCGCTCCGCGAGGCGGTGCTTGCGCATGACGCGGGTCGCGAGCTGCCGGCCCTTGGGCGACAGCTCGAGGTGGCGATCCCCCTCGACGGTGAGCAGGCCGTCACGCTCCATGCGAGCAACGGTCTGGCTGACCGTCGGGCCGCTCTGGTGGAGGCGCTCGGCGATGCGCGCGCGCAGCGGAACGATGCCCTCCTCTTCCAGCTCGTAGACCGTGCGGAGGTACATCTCGGTGGTGTCGATCAGGTCGCTCACGCCGCCATTGTTCCACGTCGTGCGGCATCGTCGTGACGGTCCGACGCCCAGCGTGGCCGCAACGCCTCGAGCGGGGGCACAGATCACCCCGGCGTACGTCCTAGGGTGGTCACGTGGTCACGATTCCCGGGCAGTTCAACGGTCCCCTGCACTCCGGCAACGGCGGCTATGTCGCCGGCCTGCTCGCCCAGGAGCTCGGTGGTGACGAGCCGGCCACCTCGACCCTGCGCATACCGCCGCCCCTCGACGTGCCGCTCAGCTGGGAGCACGACGGCAGCGAGGTACGCCTCCTGACCGCCGGCGGAGCCGTCGTGGGCAGCGCGTCACCTGGTGCCTTCACCCGCGACGTGGCGCCGTGCCCGTCGCCGGAGGACGCCGCAGCCGGGCTCGCGCACTATCCCGGCTTCCAGCACCATCCGTTCGACCACTGCTTCACCTGTGGCACGGCGCGCGACGAAGGCGACGGCCTGCGTCTGTTCGCCGGTCCGGTCGACCCCGCGAACCCTTCCCTCACGGCGGCGCCCTGGACTCCCCACGAGGCGTTCGGAGACCACGACGGCACGCTCGAGCTGCCCGTCGCGTGGGCGGCGTTGGACTGCCCCGGCGGGTGGGCGGCCGACTTCAGCCGCAACACCATGGTGCTCGGCCGCATGACAGCACAGGTCAACCGGCGCCCGCGCGTCGGAGAGGCCTACATCGCGGTCGGCCACCTGCATGCCCAGGAGGGCCGCAAGTTCCTGACTGACACGGCGCTCTATGCCGCCGACGGCGAGCTGCTGGGACGCGCCGAGCAGACCTGGATCCTGATCGACATCGCCGCGTTCTCCTGATCGCGGGGCGACGAGACCCGTGGCGTAAATTCGACGCGTGACGCGGCGTCCCCTTTCTCGGCTGTTCGCCGACACGCGTCCCCTGCGCAACCAGCACTTCCGCCGGTTGTGGCTCGCCAACATCATCACGGTCATCGGCGCCCAGCTGACCGTGGTCGCGGTGCCGGCGCAGATCTACGCCGACACCCGCTCGTCGGCGTACGTCGGGCTCGCCGGCGTCTTCGGTCTCGTCCCGCTCGTCGTGTTCGGCCTGTACGGCGGCGCGCTCGCGGACGTGTTCGACCGACGCACGCTGCTGATCATCACGACGACAGGCCTGATCGTGACCAGCGGGTTGTTCTGGCTGCAGGCCGCGGCAGGCAGCACCAATGTCTGGCTCCTGCTCACGCTGTTCGCGGTCCAGCAGGCGTTCTTCGCGGTGAACCAGCCGACCCGAAGCGCCGTGCTGCCGAAGATCGTCGAGCCGCACCTGCTGCCGGCCGCGAACTCGCTCAACATGACGGTCGCGATGGCCGGCGGCATCGCCGGGCCCCTGGTCGCGGGCGTCCTGATCCCCATCATCGGCTTCAAGTGGCTCTATCTGATCGACACCTTCACGCTGTTCGCCACGCTGGGGGCCGTCGTGCGCCTGCCGCGGCTGCCGGTGCTCGACGCGGCATCGGGTGCGCCCGGAGTGCGCGCAGTCGTCGACGGCTTCCGATACCTGCGCACGCAGCCCGTGCTGATGATGTCGTTCGTCGTCGACCTCATCGCGATGGTCTTCGGCATGCCCCGCGCGCTGTTCCCCGAGATCGCTCACGTCGACTTCGGCGGACCGGAGAACGGTGGGATCGCCTTCGCCCTGCTGTTCGCTGCGATCCCCGCCGGTGCCGTCATCGGCGGTGTGTTCAGTGGCTGGGTGTCGCACGTCGAGCACCAGGGCCGAGCCGTCGTCGTCTCGATCGTGCTGTGGGGACTGGCCATGACCGGGTTCGGCGCCGCGGTCGCGCTCGCGGACCAATGGCGTACGCCCATGCTGGTGGTCGCCCTGGTCATGCTGGTGATCGGTGGCGCGGCAGACATGTCATCCGCGGCGTTCCGGATGAGCATGCTGCAGTCGGCCGCCGACGATGCGCTGCGTGGGCGGCTCCAGGGCGTCTTCATCGTCGTCGTCGCCGGCGGACCGCGCATCGCCGACACGCTGCACGGCGCGACCGCGGCGGCCACCGGCACGGCGGCTGCCTCAGCCGGCGGCGGCGTGCTGGTGGTCGTGGGTGTCGTGCTCGTGTCGTTGCTCGTGCCGTCGTTCGTCCGCTACCGCATCAGCCGGCAGCTGTCCGGCTGACCGACGTCAGGGCGGACGGCGGGGCAACCACGACCCGGCCCATACTGAGCGGATGGCCAGGACACGCGTACGTCGCGAGCTCACGACCGAGCAGGTCCAACGCTGGGTCACCTCGTTCCTGATCCTCGCGGTCTCAGCGTTTCCGCTCGGCGCGTTGGTGGCGGTCATCCGCAGCATCGTCGACGATGGCCGGCGCAGCGACGGGATCATCCTGCTGGTCGTCATGGCGATCATCGGGATCGTGGCGCTCGTCGCGATCCGTCTCGTCCACCGCAAGCCGGCGTTCGCCCCGTGGATCCTGCTCGGAGTCGTGCCCGCCGTGGCCGCTGGCTTCCTCGTTCTCTAGTTCTGGAGGTCGCTGACCAGCGGCGAGAACCTCGACCGCCGGGCAGCGAGCTCGAGGGACGCCACATCCGGTGCGGCAGACACCGGGCGGACGCCCACGACGGCGCGGATGATCAGCACCGGGATCAGGGCCAGCGCGAGCAGCACCAGCAACAGCCACGAGGCGCGACCGAAGGTGTCGCTCGTCATCGCCGCGAGGGCACCGAAGACCGAGCCACCTCCGACGTATGCCGCCGACCACGTCGCGGAACCCGCGAGTGAGGCCGACGCGAACCGCCGGTACTCCAGGCCGGACGCACCGGCTGCGGCTGGCGTGAGCGTACGCACGACGGGCACCAGCCTGGTCGCGAAGACAGCAAGACCGCCGCGTCGGCGCAGCAAGTCGGTTGCGCGGTCGTAGTGGCGCACACCCAGGCGCTTGACCGCCTTGGTCTCGCGCAGCGTGTCGCCGTACCGACGACCGAGGAGGTAGCCGACGTGGTCACCGAGGCTGGCCCCGAGCATGACGGCGACGCCCAACATGACGGTCTCCGTCGGCGAGCCCATCGTTGCGGCGAGCACGACGACCGCGGTCTCCCCCGGCAGCACGATGCCGAGGCCCAGCCCCGACTCGGCGAAGGCGAGGCCGAAGCCCAACGCGAGCGTCAGCACGATTGCTGTCATGCCCCCACGATGGCGAGGCGACGTGAAGCGATGACCGCGACGGGGTGGACTCGACGTGAACTCCGGCGGTCGACCTGGGTCCGTTAGCCTCGTCTGCCATGGCGACCGGTCTGACCTCGCAGATGGTGCGGGGGTGGACCGTCCGAGTCCCCCAGCTCGTGATCTCGATCGGGCTGCCGCTCACCGTGCTGATCGCGATGTTCCTGCCGTCCGACGACATCTACTACTCCGACGTCGACCAGGTCGTCTCGGTCCACAACCTGGTCGTCAGCTTGTTCAGCGCGACGTCGCTCGGTGCGGCGGTCCTCGCCTGGGCGGCACCACGGGTATGTCTGTGGGTCTTTGCCACGGTCTGCGTGGTCGGAGCCATCGTTCCGACAGATCCGTACGAGGTCGTCGCCGGAGCAGTGTGGCTCGTCGTCGCGATCGTCGACGGAGTCCTCGCGTTGCGACAATCGACCCTGGCCGCCGAGTGGAACCCGGTGCCGGTGGGTCCACCGATCAAGGACCGCGTTGAGGCGTTCATGGGGATGTGGCGGTGGGAGTCACTGGGAGCAGGTGCCCTGGCCGGCGCTGCAGCCGTGATGTGCCTCGGATGGTGGATCAACGCCCGCGGCGACCTCATCGCGTTCGACGAGCGTGCGGTTCCAGCCTCTGGTCGGATCACCGAGGTGGACACCTTCTCGGACTTCCTGCAGGCGAAGGTCGGCGGCAAGTCGTATGACTTCTGGGTCAACGACGCCTCCGCGTACACCGTCGGCGACCGGCTGCCGGTACGGATCGACCCGACCGGCGACTACCCACCCATGGGGCCAGAGGACGCTGACCCCCACGGCATCGATGACATCGGACCGCTTGCCGGGCCGCTGATGCTGCTCGCTCTCCTCCTGATCTGCACTCCCCGTCATCGCGACCGCTCCCGCTTGCGACTGTTGGAGGATGATCGGCCGGTGCTCGCACGGGTCCGGCCACGATCGGACGATGACATCGAGATCCTCACTCTCGACGGCAAGGTCGTGGCGATCGCGCGCGAGGTCCTCGCGGTGGAGGACGGTGCTCACGATGACGACCTCGACGAGCTCGACGACCTAGAGGAGTTCGAGGAGTTCGACGGCCCCGACGGCTCCCTGCCGATCCTCAGTGAACGCGCCCACGGTGCATTCGAGGTGGACCTCTCCACGTTGCCGCCAGATGTCGACCTCGATGCCTGGCTGGACGAGGACCCGGACGAATACGTCTCGGAGAACCTCCATGCTCCGAGCGAACAACTGGCCCTTCGTCTTCGGGCTCGAACGCTACGGCCGGCCTGTGATCATCGAGGTGACACACGACAACGGGACGACGACCCTGCTGCCCGGGCGGCCCGTGCGAGATCCGTACACCGTCCGCGCGATGGCGTCCCGCACCGTCTCTGGTGCGATCAGCCTGACGCGCGCGAGCGAACGTGCCGCCAATCTCGCCGGACGCGCCGACAAAGCCGCTGCGCCGCTGTCGGAGAACGCCGCAGCGCTGCTCGCACGCGTCGCTCGACGGACGTCGCTGATCGGACCACTGGCATGCCTCGTCGCGTCGTGGTTCGTCGCTCGGTGGCTCTCGATTGGAGCAGACATCAATCCCTGGCTCGACGCGGCGTTGGCGGTCTTCGCCGGCGCATCGCTCGGCATGGCGCTGGCCAGATGGCACTCGACTGGACGTCCACTGGTGCGTCTCGGGCGATGGGGCGCCCTCGTGTCAGGGACGCTGTTCGACCGTCTGCTGCCCGACCACCGTCTCGTCGACGCCACGGCAGGACGTCGCAGCGTGGCAATCCGGCTGAAGGATCCCGAGGAACGCGTTGGGCTGATCCTCGATTCCCGCGACGCAACCCGCTCCAGGATCGACGAGGTCACGCGCGTCGTCAGCTCTGCGGCTGCCCGAGGAGGCCGGCCACCTGACGGTTGGACGTTGCCCAACCACCTGCCGTCGCCCGGTGCGGCGTTCGTGGTGGCTGCTGTGGTCCTTGGACTGCTTGCCTCCCTGCTCCCGTGATCAGGGCGCCAGGCGCTCGCGGCGCCACCCGTCGCCGTCTCCGGACGAACCGGAGGCGGTCGTGCAGGCGGCTCTGCCGGCCCTGCCAGAACTCGACGGACTCGCAGCGCGATGCGGTAGCCACCCCAGATCGGCGGGCGTACGACGTCGTGGCCGTCGAAGACCTGCTCGACCTCGGCGACCCGCTGCTCGAGCGCCTCGCGGCCCGAGATGACCCGGACTGCGGCGAGGCGACGGCGCCGATCTGCGAGCCCCGCGGCCGCGAGGCGAAGTAGGCGTCCGACTCCGCCTCGTCGATCCGCGTCACCCCGCCCTCGACGCGTACCTGGCGCTGCAGCGGGTGCCACAGCATCACCGCTGCCGCCCGCGGGTTGGCCTCGAGCTCGAGCGCCCTTGCGCGACTCGTAGCCCGTGAAGAACGTCAGTCCGCGATCGTCGAGGCCCTTGAGCAGCACGATGCGCACGGAGGGCTGCCCGTCGGGCGTCGCCGTCGCCAGCGCCATGGCGTTGGGCTCGTAGACCCCGGCGTCGATCGCCTCGTTGAGCCAACGCCCCAGCAATGCCAGTGGATCGTCGCCGGCAGCCGCCTCGTCGAGTCCGTCGCGGGCGTACTCCTCGCGCATCCGCGCCAAATCGGGGGTCTCCATGACTCCACGGTAACCACGCAGGGCAGAATGCAACCGTATGACTGAAGTGCACCACGGACTTGAAGGCGTCGTTGCGTTCGAGAGCGAGATCGCCGAGCCCGACAAGGAAGGGTCCGCACTGCGCTATCGCGGTGTCGACATCGACGACCTCGTCGGCCGCGTGCCGTTCGAGAAGATCTGGGGCCTGCTGGTCGACGGCGCCTACGAGCCGGGCCTCCCGCCCGCCGAGCCGTTCCCGATCCCGGTCCACTCCGGCGACATCCGCGCCGACGTACAGAGCGCCATCGCGCTGACCGCCCCCGCGTGGGGCATGAAGCAGCTCTATGACATCGATGATGTCCAGGCTCGAGAGGACCTTGCCCGCACTGCGGTCATGGTCCTTTCGTATGTCGCGCAGGCCGCGCGCGGTGTTGGCCAGCCGTTCGTCCCGCAGAGCGAGGTCGACAAGGCCGGCACGATCACCGAACGCTTCCTCACCCGCTGGCGCGGCGAGGTCAACCCCGATCACGCCAAGGCCATCGACGCCTACTGGGTCTCGGCCGCCGAGCACGGCATGAACGCCTCGACCTTCACCGCCCGCGTCATCGCCTCGACCGGCGCCGACGCCGCCGCTGCGCTGTCCGGTGCTGTCGGCGCGATGTCCGGCCCGCTGCACGGCGGCGCCCCGGCCCGCGTGCTGACGATGATCGAAGAGGTCGAGAAGTCCGGCGACGCCACGGCGTACGTCAAGGGCCTCCTCGACAGCGGCGAGCGGCTGATGGGCTTCGGCCACCGCGTCTACCGCGCCGAGGACCCGCGCGCTCGCACCCTCCGTCGTACGGCCAAGGAGCTCAACGCTCCCCGCGCCGAGGTCGCGATCGCGCTCGAGGAGGCCGCGCTCAAGGAGCTCCGCGAGCGTCGTCCCGACCGGGTCCTCGAGACCAATGTCGAGTTCTGGGCCGCGATCGTCCTCGACTACGCCGAGGTCCCGCCGCACATGTTCACCGCGATGTTCACCTCGGCCCGCACCGCCGGCTGGAGCGCGCACATCCTCGAGCAGAAGCGCACGGGCCGCCTGATCCGCCCGTCGGCGATCTACACGGGCCCGGCCTCGCGCGGCGCCGACGAGGTCGAGGGCTGGGACCCGGCCTGGGCGAGCGCGTGACCGTTCCTGACTTCGCCTGATGTCGCCCCGGCTCTGAAGTCGCCTTCCGACCTGATCGGCAACCACGAGCGCACCTCCCACACGGGAGCGGTGCTCGCTACAGGACGGTCTTGGTGACGGTGCGGACACCGACCCAGAGACCGACCGCTGCGGTGACGATCGCGGCGATGGCGCCGTAGATCACGGCACTGTCGTCGAACGTGCCGGAGAACAGCACGCGCTCGGCGTCGACGATGTACGTCAGCGGGTTGGCCTTCGACAGGGCCTGCATCCACTCCGGTCCGGTCTCGAGCGGCAGCATCATGCCCGAGAGGATCAGCAGCGGGAACAGCAACGACTGCTGGACCGCCCAGAACGCCCACTCGTTCTTGCGCGTCGCGATCGCCAGGGCGTACGACAGGGCACCGACACCGACGCCGAACACCCCGAGGATCACCAGACCCACGACCACATGTGCGGGGAACAGGTCGAAGCCGAACGGCACCGCGACCAACGTGATGATCACCGCCTGCACGACGAGCGGCGTGAGCTCCTTGAGCCCTCGTCCGATCATCAAGGCCGGTCGGGACAGAGGCGTCGCGAGGATCCGCTCGAACGCACCGGTCATGATCTCGAACTGCAGGTTCGCGCCGGTCATCGACGTGCCGAACATCGTGATCATCACGACGACACCGGGCAGGAAGAACTGCAGCGTCGAGCCGAAGCCCAACCCGTCACCGGCGACGCCGGACAGCAGCGGTCCGAACAGACCGAGGAACACCAGCGGCTGGACCAGCGAGAAGATCAGCGAGAACGGATCGCGCAGGATCGTGAGGGTCTCGCGCGTCCACACGGCCTTGATGTCGCCCAGCATGGAGCGATGGGCGAGGCGTGCCGAGGTGGCGGTGGAATCGAGGATGGTGTTCATGCTTCTGCTCCTTCGCGCAGGCTGCGTCCGGTGAGGTTGAGGAAGACGTCGTCGAGAGTGGGTTGCTTGAGCGTCGCCGCCTTGACGGCCACGCCCTTGTCGCCGAGCGCGTGCAGGACGCCGGGCAGGGCGACCGGTCCGGCGTCGACCCGGAACGAGACCGCGGTGTCGCCGTTCGTCGGCGCCTCCTCGATCTCAGAACCGGCCTGAGCGACTACCTCGCGGGTCGTCGGCAGATCCTCGGCACCGACCGTGACCGTGATCCGGTCACCCGCCTGCTCGGCCTTGAGCGCCTCGGCGGTGTCGTCCGCGATGATCTTGCCGTGGTCGATCACGACGACCCGCTCGGCCATCGTGTCGGCCTCTTCGAGGTAGTGCGTCGTCAGCACGATCGTCGTGCCGAACTCCTCGCGCAGACGCAGGATGTGGTCCCAGAGGTTGGCCCGGTTCTGCGGGTCCATGCCCGTCGACGGCTCGTCGAGGAACAACAGAGCCGGCTCGTGGATCAGGCCGAGCGCGATGTCGAGGCGCCGCTTCTGGCCGCCTGACAGCGTGCTGACCTTGCGCATCTTCATGCCGTCGAGGTCCAGCGTGCCGAGCAGCTCCTCGGCCCGTGCGATCGCGCGCTGCTTGTCGAGCCCGTAGAAGCGGCCCTGCATCAGGAGCTCGTCCCAGACGCGGTAGTTGTGACCGGCTCCGTCCTTCTGGCCGATGTAGCCGATGCGGCTGCGTACGCCCGCGGGGTCGGCCGTGACGTCGATGCCCGCGACCGTCGCGGTTCCCGAGGTCGGCGGCAGCAGGCTGGTGAGCATCCGCAGCGTTGTCGACTTGCCCGCGCCATTGGGCCCGAGGAAGGCGACGAGCTCGCCCTCTGCGACGTCCAGGTCGATCCCGCGCACCGCCTCGACCGTCTCCTTCCCGGACTCGAACGTCCGGGTCAACTGGTGAGTGTGAATCATGTGAGTCCCTTTTCCGTACGTCGTACTGAATTCTGACTATTACATCATACGGTGTACGGTGTGACAAGAACTGGCCACGAAAAAGGACATCCATGAACGACGAGCGACCGGCAGTCCCGGACACCGATCCGCTGACGTGGGGCACCCCCGAGGGACGCCACATGCTGCGGCTCCTGTGGGATCCGCCGACCCCGGCCGGCCGCGGGCCCAAGCAGAAGCTGACACTCGACCAGGTTGTCGAGGCAGGCATGACCGTCGCCGCGGCCGAGGGCGTCGACAAGCTCTCGATGCGCAATGTCGCCGCGCACCTCGGGGTCGGCGCGATGAGCCTCTACACGTACGTCCCGGGGCGCGACGAGCTGTTCGAGCTGATGATCGACCGGGCGTGGGCGGCCCGCAAGCTGCCGGACCAGACGCTGCCGTGGCGTGAGCAGCTCGAGGTCCACGCTCGCGAGGCGTGGGCGATGTACCAGGCATATCCGTGGTTGATCCGCTCCAACCTCTGGCGGATGCCGCTGGGCCCGCACGTCATGGACGTCCAGGAGGACATCTACCGCGCGGTCATGCTCACGGGGCTCCCCCACGTGGACGTGGCCCGCGTCGCCGGGCTCGTCGAGTCACACGTCTTCGGAGTGGCGCGAAGTGTCATCACCGACACCAGCGTGTCATCCAACACCGGCATCAGCGCCGACGAGTACTGGGACTCACGGAGCAGCTTCTGGGGCACCTACTACAGCCCCGAGCGGTTCCCCACGATGACGGCGATCTGGGAATCAGGTGCGTTCGACCAGGCTGTCGGCGACGAGATCGAGTTCGGCCTCGCCCGTCTGCTCGACGGCGTCGAGCTCCTGATCCAGAAGCAGGCCTGAGCTCTCGCCAAACTTCTCCGGGTCTGATGTCGAAATCGAGCCGAGCCGATCGACGTACGGGTGAGACCACCGATAAAAGGAGACCACCATGTCGTTCCAGGCCTATCTCGACGCCATTGAGGACAAGACCGGACTCACTCCCCGCGAGCTCATCGCACAAGCGCATGAGCACGGCTACGACGACCCGGCGACCAAGGCCGGCGTCATCGTTGACTGGCTCAAGTCCGACCACGACCTGGGCCGCGGCCACGCGATGGCACTCGTTCACGTCATCAAGAACGGTCCGCAGATCAGCAGCAAGCACGTGGGCTCGACCGGCACGCATCGCGACGAGTCCGACACGTTGTGGCTCGACGGCAAGGCCACGCGGCCCTGACGCTCAGAGCTGGTCGGTCTTGCTCGGCGTCATGTGGACGAACCACGCCGCCTGCACGCCGAGGAACACCACGATCGTCAGCAGGAAGCCCTCGACCTCGATGGGCGTGAGCTCGAGCTCGAGGTCGCCCACGATCCCGGGCCACAGCGCGACGATGATCACCAGGGCGTACAGCGGCGCGCCGACGACGGCGAACACCGCCGGCAGGATCCGGGCGTCGGTCTGCACCGACATCTCGTACGCCAGCAGCAGCGTCCCGGCGATACCCACGAGGCCGGCGATGGCGAACGACGAGCGCCACACATCGGCCACGTCGGGTGCGACCTGAGCGAACAACGAGATGGTCGCCGGAACGACGAACTGCAGCGAGACGAAGTACGCCATGCGCCGAAATGACGCCGTGCCCGACACCAGATCGACGCGATCCTTGACCGCGACCCACCACAATCCGAGGAGGGTGAAGTTGATCCCCGACACGACTCCGTAGAACGCCGTCTGATCCATGGCCGTCACGATATGCCGAGCGCGTCGCGTGTGACCAAGGAACAGCCACACAACTCGCCTATGCTGAGCGCCGTGCGGTCAAAGTGGATCACGATGCTTGCGGGAGTCATCGCCGCCGTAGTCCTGGTCAGCGTCGCCATCGGGCTGACGTCGCCCGACGGCAAGATCAACGACGACGCCAAGGCGACACCGTCGGCAAAGCCGACCGCCACCCCGACCGCGAGCCCGACACCCTCGCAGACCCCGACGCCGACTCCGGACAGCCGTCCCAGCGCCGATCTGGCGCCGGCGTCGGTCGCCGGGTCGTGGCCCGGACGACCGGACGAGGTCACCGGCGACGGCTCGTCCATCGACTGGTGCCCTGCCGTACGCACGACCGGTGCCGCAGACGCCGAGAAGCTCTTCGGCAAGTCGGCAGTCGACAAGGCCGCATGCACCGCGGTGCAGTTCGTCTTCGGCAAGCGCTACTCGCGCCTGGCGATCCCCCGCAAGTCGTACGCCGCGAAGGACCTCAACTTCGTGCTGCCGGCGCTGGCCTCCTCGACCGTCAACGCATTCCGCCCTCGCATCAACGCTTTCGTGGCCTATCCCGACAGCGTCGACGTACGCGATGAGCTCGGACTCATCGCGCTCCGCGGCGAGGGCACCCCGGCGGGCGCCAAGCACACGTCCGCCGGCAACGGCCGAGTCTTCTACGGCAAGGCGTACTCGACGGACGGCTACCGGGACCGTGCCGCGTGGGTCAACCCCAGGTGGTCGAAGGTCACGATCAGTGTCGACCGGTCCAAGGCAGAGCCGAGGATCGTGGCGACCCTCGACGCATCCGCTGCGATCCCGGTCTTCAACACCGCAGAGCGGCGCGACGACATGCTGACGATCCCGACGCACGCGAGGTTCTTCCTGCGACGCGACAACGGATCGGCGTGGAAGATCGGCGGCTGGCGCATCACCAGCGGAACGTACGACTACGCGCAGCTCAAGCTGAAATAGCGCATCAAGGCCGGCCATCCCCCCGAGATGGCCGGCCCTTTGACGCCCCAGGCGCCGGTCGCACAAACGGCCCGAACATCCCCCCGAATCGTTCGGACCTGACAACCTGTGACATACACGCTAGCCGAGTGACGGCGCGAAGTGCAGTCTTGACAATAGCGCAGAATGTAGTTAGTTAGGGCTACGCGAATCTAGTCCTTCTGAGTTACTCCCTCAAAGGTGATTCGTTTCGGCGCGGAGGCTCTCCCAGCCTCCGCGTTGCCGTGTCGCGGGAGGCGTGCCGGAAATACGTACGCTCTCCGGCGGGTTGTCACTCTCATGACCACCATCGGACTCATCGGCGCCGGACACATCGGCAGCCAGCTAGCTCGCGCCGCCATTGCCCAAGGACATGACGTGGTGCTGAGCAACTCCCGCGGACCTGAGACCCTCACGGCCCTCATCGCCGAGCTCGGCCCCACGGCTCGTGCGGGCACCCCGGCTGAGGCCGCTGCAGCGGCCGACATCGCCGTCGTGACGACGCCGGTCAGCGCGATCGGTTCCGTGCCTGTCACCGAGCTCGCCGGAAAGCCGGTGATCGACACCAACAACTACTACTCGCAGCGCGACGGCGTGATCGCCGAGCTCGAGGACGGCTCGTTGACCAGCGCCGAGCTCCTGCAGCGGCATCTGGTCGGCGCCCGCGTCGTCAAGGCGTTCAACCACATCCAGGCGGCCGCGATCACAGCCGAGGCGCAGCCGGCCGGTACGCCCGACCGTCGGGCGCTCGCTGTCGCCGGCGACGACGAGGCGGCGAAGGCGACAATCGCGTCATTCGTCGATGCGATCGGCTTCGACGTCGTCGACCTCGGCCCACTCGCCGAGGGTTGGCGGGTCCAGCCCGACACTCCGGGCTATGGTCCGCGACTCACCGCGGACGGACTGCGGGCCGCAGCAGCATCCGCAAGCCCCCAGGGCGTCTGACGCTCAGCGCAGCTCGGTCAGCTGCGCAAGGTCGTCGGTCGGCAGCTCGTCGACCACCGCGGTGACATTCATCGACAGCAGGTCGACCCGCGCCCAGTGCTGGGACAGGAAAGCCGTCTCGGATGCGTCCTGGCCGGTCGCGATGCGCAGCAGGCTGCTCCGAGGCGCGAGCGTCGTCGCGTCGACGACGTGCCACGCATCCTCGACGTACGCCTCAGCGACCGCGTGGAAGTCCATCGGATAGAGCCCGGGAGCATAGACCGATGCCAGCCGGGCGGGGACGTCCAGGCCCCGGAGCAGCGCAACGACGAGATGCGCGTAGTCGCGGCACACTCCCTCGCGGGCCAGCATCGTGGCCACCGCACCATCGGTCGGCTGACTCGCACCCGGCACGTAGGACAGGTGAGCACCGACCCACGAGGTGACGGCATCCAGCAGCTCCTTGCCGTGCAAACCGGCGAACTCGGAGTTGGCGGTCGAGAACAACGTGTCGGACTCGCAGTAGCGGCTGGGCCTGCGGTACTCGATGAGGTCGAGCTCGTCGACCGCGGCCGGCTCGGAGTGGCCCACGACCTCGGCGGCATAGTCGATCGTCATGTGGCCGGCGGGACCAGTGAGGCGGTGCAGCCGCGTGCCGTGCCGGCCGGCGATCTCGTGCGCCTCGAGCTCTTCGCCGCCGGATTGGATCGTGAACGTCTCGGTCAGGTCATGCCCCTCGGCGACCGCGATCGAGAAGATCAAGTCGGCCCTGTCATGCAGGTGGAGCTGGAGGTGGGCCGAGACTGATCGCTTCACTGCCCGATCGTTTCACACGCCAGGTCGTGCCGGTCTCAGGGCCGAGCTCACGCTGACCGTGCCCTTGCCGTACTCCTCGTCGAACTCCTTCTGGAGCGTGCCGCCCTCGTCAAGGATGACCTCGAGGTCCACGCGGTCCTGACCGGGCGACGAGCTCAGAACGAGCTTTCCGGCACGTTCGTGGACCTCCTCCTGGATCCGTTGGAGCTCCGTCGATGAGTACTTGGCGGTGCTGATGCACAATGCCCCAGGCCACACCGTGCGCATCGCCTTTCGGGCGCCCGCCTCATCCTTCGTCACGCGGACGTTGAGGATGATGCCGTTGGGATCATTCTCGTGCGCTTGCTCGTCCGCCATCTGATCGAGCCACAGCTCGGAGTAGCCAGGAATGGTTTGGGCGAATGTCGCGGCGCGATCAACGGTCTGCCCCTCCCCTTCGTCGTCGATCCTCGACCGGTCCGCGGGGAACCAGCCTCCCTCGGGTTCCGGGCACGGCGTCGAGAAGTCCAGGTCGTCCTCCGGCGGGGGTTCGAGTGCGGTGTTGTCCGGATCGGCAGGCGGGCGCGTCAGGGTGAAGTCCCCGTCGACGTAGGTCCCGTGGACGACGTATTCGCCCCAGGTCGTCCCGTTGGCGCTCTCCTCGGCGGGTGCCTCCTTCCACGACCAGTTGGAGATGTCGGGCCCGCCGCACTGCGGGGGCATCGACGTGGCGACCGCGAAGCACAGCTGCGGGCCATGTTCCGGGCTCTGCAGGACTGTCGCGCGGGCGACATACTCCGTGGTGCCGAACGTTTGGCTCTCCTTCGGCTCCTGCGAGGAACCCTCGCCGCAGGCAGCCAGCAGCGCCAGCGCGAGCAATGAACCGACCAACCGCATACCTGATGATGTCGGGACCAGGCCGATTCGTCTCAGGAAATCA
>CAVXIX010000019.1:0-42329 GCA_963761965.1 uncultured Actinomycetota bacterium | reverse complement strand
GCCCAGCACGTCGCCGGTCTCGTCGGCGACGCGTGCCATGTGGGAGCCGCGGGCCTGCATCGTGCGCAGCGCCGCCGAGAGGCCGTCGCGACTCACCGTCGCCAACGGGCGCACCCACTTGTCGGCGATCGGCTCGAGCCGCGACTCGTCGTCGGTCTCGAGGACGTCCTTCATGTGCAGGTACCCGGCGAAGTCGCCGGACGCGTCAACCACGGGGAACCGGGAGAAGCCGGTGTCGGCGCAGGCCCGCTCGACGTCGACCGGTGTCGCGCTCGGCGGGATCGTCACCAGCCCCTCTCGAGGCAGCAGCACCCCGTCGACCGTGCCTTCGTGGAACTCCAGCGCACCGGTGACCAGCTCGTACTCGTGCTCGTCCAGCAACCCTTCGCGATGTGACTCCTCGACGAGGCCGGCGACTTCGTCGTGCGTGAACGTCGACGCGACCTCGCCCTTGGGCTCGATGCCCATCATCCGGACGATCAGGTCGGCCGTGCCGTTGAGCAGCGACGACGAACGGATTGAGCAACGCGACGACGGCCAGCATGAACGGCCCGAGGATGCGCGCCGCCCGGTCGGGACCGACCAGCGCGAGGTTCTTCGGCACCATCTCGCCGAGCACGACGTGGGCGAACACGACGATCGTCATGGCGATGACGAACGACACGGGTGCACGGCGCCTCGGGCATGCCGAGCGCTCGAACACCGGCTCGAGCAGATGCGCGATCGCCGGCTCGCCCACCGCGCCGAGACCGAGCGAGCAGATCGTGATGCCCAGCTGGGCCGCGGCGATGACCGGGGTCATGTTCTCGATGCCCGCATCGCCATGCGGGCGGGGCGCGAGCCGGCCTGGATGCGCGGCTCGAGCTGCGTACGGCGGGCCGAGATCAGCGCGAACTCGGACGCCACGAACAGCGCGTTGAGGGCCAGCAGCACGACCGTCAGGAGGATCGCCGAGACGGCGCTCATGCGCGCACCGCCCGTGCCGTCGTCGTCGACCGTCAGGGAGACCCGGTCGATGCGCCGGCCCTCCATGCGCTCGACGGTGAGGCGTCACGACCAGCGGTTCGGGGTCGTCCTCGTCGTCGTCGGGCGTGCGTCGAGGCGGAGCGTGACGTTGTCGCCCCGCTCGGCGATGCGGCCGAGGTCGGCGTGGACCAGGCCGCCGATCGTCTCGTAGTCCTCGCTCTCGGGCAGCACGAGTCCGGTCTGCTCCGCGACCTCGTCGGGACGCAGCAGACCGGACAGCGACCACGTGCCGTCGCTGCGGTGCCGGCTGCGGGACGACAGCCGGTCGTGCTCGTCGGCGATGTCGCCGACGATCTCCTCGACGAGGTCCTCGAGCGTGACGACGCCGTCGGTGCCGCCGTACTCGTCGACGACGACGGCCATCTGCATGCCCTGCTCGCGCAGCAGCGTGAGCAACGGGTCGAGCTCGATGCTGTCGGGCACGGTCGTCGCCGGGTCGACGATCTCGGTGATGCGGACGTTGCGCCGCCGGTCCGGCTCGACGCTGACGGCTTGCTTGATGTGCACGATGCCGACGACGTCGTCAGGGCCCTTGCCGATCACCGGGAACCGCGAGTGGCCGGTCTGGCGCGCCGCCTCGATGACGTCGAGCGCCGTGTCCGGCCCTCGAGGAAGTGCACGCGTACGCGCGGCGTACGGACATCGGCCGCGGTGCGGTCGCCGAACGCGATGCTGCGGGCCACCAGGTCGGCGGTCTCGTCGTCGATCGCGCCCTGCTGGGCCGAGCGCAGGACCAGCGAGCGCAGCTCGACCGGCGACCGGGCCGACCGGAGCTCCTCCTGCGGCTCGACGCCGAGCATCGCAGGATCGCGTTGGCGACCCCGTTGAGCGCCCGGATCGGCCAGGCCATCGCCGGTGAACGCCCGCTGCGGCCACTGGGTCGCGGCGGCCGTGCTGGGGAAGGGCCAGGGCGAAGTTCTTGGGCACGAGCTCGCCGACCAGCATCGTGACGACGGTGCTGAGCACGAGCGCGATGGCGTACGCGACGCCTTCAGCGCGCCGCCCTCGAGTCCGAGGGCCTCGAGCGGATCGTGCAGCAGCTTGCCGATCGCCGGCTCGGCGAGGAACCCGATCGCGAGGTTGGTGATCGTGATGCCGAGCTGCGCGCCGCTGAGCTGGGTCGACAGCGTACGCAGCGCCAGCAGCGTGCCCTGGGCGCCGCGTCACCGGCCTCGGCGGCGCGCTCGATCGTGGCCCGGTCGACCGTGACGAACGAGTACTCGGCGGCGACGAACACGCCGCACGCCAGCATCAGGAGCAACGACATGGCCAGGAGCAGCCACTCGGTCATCGCTGCGCTCCGGAGGACTGTGTCGACGAGGACTAGCCCAACAGGAGGACGGGATCGGTCACGGTGCGGGCAACTGTACCCTTGGGGTGCCTCATCGATCGAGCGGGAGCAAGACGTGCCGAAGTACCAGTACCAGTGCAAGGACTGCGGAGAAGCGCTGGAAGTCCAGCAGAGCTTCACCGACGATGCGCTGACCGTCTGCCCCAACTGCGGCGGCGACCTCCGCAAGGTCTTCAACGCGGTCGGCGTCGTCTTCAAGGGCTCCGGCTTCTACCGCAACGACAGCCGGTCCAGCTCGTCGTCGAGCGACGCCGCCAAGCCGGCCGCCAAGGAGAGCTCGACGTCCTCGAGCTCGATCTGACTCGTCGTCGACGACGAGCTCCACCCCGGCCAAGAAGTCCGGCAAGGAATCCGCGGCCTGACCTCGGTCCGGCTGTGGACAGCGCTGAGCGCTGTCGGCCGGATCTTCCTAGAGTCCGGGCATGGACCGGATCCACCGCTTCGTCTTCGAGCACCGCCGCCCGCTTGCCGCCGTCTTCGCCGGCCTCGCCGTCCTGACCGCGCTCTCGGCGCTGCGTCAGGAACCCGCCGGCACCTCCGTGCTCGTCGCGCGGCACGACCTTCGCAGCGGTCACGTGCTCGCGGCCTCCGACCTGGGTACGACGACGGTGCCGCCGGCGCTCGCGCCGTCGAACGCCCTCGGCCGCGAGGCCGCGGTCGGCCGGCGGGTCGCCGGCCGATGCGGGCCGGCGAGGCGATCACCGACTACCGCGTGCTGCAGGACGACGCGTTATCCGGGTATGCCGACGATGCCGTCCTCACGACGATCCGGGTCGACCGCGCCGACGGCCTGACCGGCCTGCACGTCGGTGACCGCATCGACGTCATCGCGGTGGACCCTGACGGCGAGAGCAAGGCCAAGGTCGTCGCTCGCGCCGTCGAGGTCGTGACCCTCCCGCCGGCGAGCGGCGACGCCGAGGTCGTGTCGGTCGGCATCGTCACGACCGAGAAGGTCGCCCTCGCCCTGGCGACTGCCGCACTCGAGGCACGGTTCAGCGTCATCACGTCGTCCTAGTCGCCTGCGTCGCGCGCTCGCTATGGTCGAAGGGTTCACACCCAACCAGTAGGGGGAAACATGATCAAGGGCTTCAAGGACTTCGTGATGCGCGGCAACGTCGTCGACCTCGCCGTCGGCATCGCGATCGGCGTCGCGTTCACGACTCTCGTGGCTGCCTTCGGCACCAACTTCATCAAGCCGATCGTCGCTGTCGGTCGGCGGCGGACAAGCAGGAGGGCTTCGGATTCGAGATCACCGACAGCGGGGCGACCTTCGTCGACATCGGCGGCATCATCAATGCGCTGCATCGTCTTCGTGGTGACGATGGCGGTCGATCTACTTCGCGATCGTCGTGCCGGTGCAGAAGCTGCAGGCGATGCGCAAGCCGGACCGGGCGCCGACGAGCCCGAAGCCGTGCCCGAGGACACCGCACTGCTGCGCGAGATCAGGGACGCGCTGCTGCGCCGCGCCACCGCGTCTAACCGTGGTGGGGCGGGACGTCGCGGAGGTAGTCGTCGTCGCGGGACGAGGTGTCCCTCTCGCCCCAGCCCTCGGCGGTCTCGTCGCTCGTGGTGTCGGGCAGCAGGTCGCCGAGCAGCTCGGCGGCCCGACGTCGGCGCTCGACCTCGGCCTTGCTGAGCTTAGGGCGTCGCTCAGACGAGGACATCGAACCAGTCCGGAGTGAGCTTGGGGTGTTCGGGATGCCAGCCCGTACGGTCGCTGAACAGCTGCGAGCTGACCCGCTGCGAGCGCGTCAGGATCTCGAGCTTCTCGCCGCCGAGCCGCAGGACCCAGCCCGGCAGGAACTGGCCCGACCGCGTGCCCGGCCGCCATCGCGATCATGTCGACGTAGTCGCGGCGCTGGACGGGCTCCGCGCCGACGTTGTAGACGCCGCCCGGCGCGGTCAGCGCGTGCACGACCGCCGAGCCGACGTCGTCGGGGTGGATGACGTGCATCCAGGACCTCTCCGCGCCGAGGCCGATCGGCCGGCCCGCCGCAGCGCGCCGGAACAGCCACGCGGTGTTGCGGTCGTTGCCGGTGATGAGGCCGAACCGCAGGCTCACCGCGGTGCCGCCGGACGCCTCGATCGCCTTGACGTTGTCCTCGGCGACGACGACCGGCTCGGTCGCATGGGTCACGTCGATCGGGCTGTGCTCGTCGATCCAGTCGTCGTCCTGGTCGGCGTACATGAAGCTCAGGCTCTGCTGGATGATGCGGCCGACTCCCGCGCGCTGTGCGGCGTCGGTGACGATCCTCGAGCCGTGCAGGCGGATCCGGTCGATCGCCTTGAGCGATCCGGGACGCAGCGCGGCCGTGCCGACCGGCACCTTGGTGGCGAGGTTGGCGACGGCGTCGCAGCCGCGCATCCCGGCGGTCAGCGCGTCGAGGTCGAAGATGTCGCCGAGGCACGGCTCGGCGCCGGTCGCGGCGATCTGCTCGGCACTGCCGGCGTACGGGCGAGCCCGACCACCTCATGGCCCGCTAGGTGCAATGCGGCGATGGACGATCGGCCCATGACTCCGCTCGCACCCGTGAGAAAAACCTTCACGTTCTCTCCCTGGTGGAGGATCCCGCAGCACGATCTGCCGGGGAATCGCCGGTGGCGGCCTGTGGGCCGACCGGAGATTACGAAAGGATAACAATTCTCCCGGCGCGCGTATTACCTACGGGTAACTTTACGGTTACTGAACGAGCGGGACGATGTCCGCGATCGAGTCGAAGATCTCGGTCGGGCGGAACGGGAAGCGCTCGATCTGGGCCGGCGCGGTCGATCCGGTGAGCACCAGGAACGTACGCAGGCCGGCTTCGAGACCCGACAGCACGTCGGTGTCCATGCGGTCGCCGATCATGACCGTGGTCTCGGAGTGACCCTCGATCTGGTTGAGCGCGCTGCGCATCATGAGCGGGTTGGGCTTGCCGACGAAGTAGGGCTCGACGCCGGTCGCCTTGGTGATGAGCGCCGCGACCGATCCCGTGGCCGGCAGCGAACCGCCGGGCGACGGGCCGGTCGGGTCGGGGTTGGTCGCGATGAACCGCGCACCGTTCTCGATCAGCTGGATCGCCCGCGTGATGGCCTCGAACGAGTAGGTCCGGGTCTCCCCCAGGACGACGTAGTCGGGCTCGCGGCTCGTCATGATGTAGCCGACGTTGTGGAGCGCCGTCGTCATGCCGGCCTCGCCGATGACGTACGCCGTGCCCTCGGGACGCTGCTCGCTGAGGAACTTGGCCGTGGCCAGGGCCGACGTCCAGATCGCCGACTCGGGCAGGTCGATGCCGGCGACGCGCAGGCGGGCGCACAGGTCCCGCGGCGTGAAGATCGAGTTGTTGGTCAGGACGAGGAACTTGCGTCCGGTCTCGGTCAGGCGAGCGATGAAGTCCGCCGCTCCGGGGATGGCCTTCTCCTCGTGCACGAGAACGCCGTCCATGTCGGTCAGCCACGTCTCGATCGGCTTGGTCATGCTCCTATTGTCCACCAGCGGCGTGCTGTTCGAAGAATCGCCAGATCAGTGTGCTGGCGTCGATCTCCTGCGTCATGACACCGGAGACGCGTCCTGACGGAACCGGCTCGCCTCCCGGCCAGCGGTGACCGCCGTTGTCCACGACGTACACGTTGACGTCCGAGCCGTCCTTGCAGCGTGTTCCAGGTGAAGTGGCGGACGTGCTGGGCCACCGTCGTCGTCGCGCTGGCGGCCGGACAGCTGTCGTGCGCCGCCCAGCTCGCCATGACGTCGTTGACCGGCGGCAGCGGCCCGATCACGGTCTCGGCCGCCGGCATACGGGACGACCTTGTCGCGGAGCCCGTGGAAGTAGATGATCGAGGCCGGCGGGGACGTCCGGCAGGTGTCGTTCCAGTAGGGACCGGACACCGCGCCGTACGCGGCGAACTTCGTCGTCCCGTCGCAGGCCAGCGCGAGCGCGAGGACCGAGCCGTTGGAGAAGCCGGCCGCGTAGACCCGCGACGAGTCGACGCAGGCATCGGACTTGAGCTCCTTGACCAGGTCGCGGACGAACGCCAGGTCGGAGGTCGGGTCGCTGATCGGCGTACGGAAGTCCCACTCCGGTGACTCGCCCGCGAGCCAGCGGCGCCACCAGGATCGCGTCGTGCTTGTCGGCGAGCGTGTCCATGCTCGTCGTGTCGATGACCGCCTGCGGACTGCCGCCGAAGACCATGGAACAGCACCACGAGCGGGGTCCTGGTGGAGCCGTCGTATCCCGGCGGCACGTGGATCAGGTAGCGCCGCTGCTGGCCGCCGGACTCGATCGTCCGCTCGGTCGTTCCCGCGGCAGCGACCGCGCCGGGCGCACTCGTCGCGGGGCTCCCGGATCGTCTCGGCCCTGCCGCACGACGCCATCCCCGTGGCCAGAAGGGCCGTGATCGCTGCGAGGACCAGCAGCCGCCTCACTGCCCGGATCCGGCGGCGCACAGGCGTCGGAGGTGGCGGCACATAGAGGCGATCGTATGGGTTGGGACCAAGACTGGATAACCTGAGTCCTCACGCCCTCGTAGCTCAGTCGGATAGAGCGACCGCCTCCTAAGCGGTAGGCCACAGGTTCGATTCCTGTCGAGGGCACCACCGGGCCGCTCACTTCCAGACGCGCACGTAGTCGACCTGCATGGTGGCCGGCAACGGCGTGGCCGGCATCGGGCTGGTTGGCTGTCGTCGCGACACCGAGCGACTGGGTCAGGGCGATGATGAACGGCTGGTCGAACGGCGCCGGCTTGGACAGTGGCGCGGCGGGGTTCCACCTGTTCACCAAGCACGTCTTGCCGTCGTACGAGATCGTCAGCTTCTTGGGCGTCCACTCGAGCAGGTAGGTGTGCCACGCCGGCCGGATCATCGACGAGGCACTCGTTGTTGGTGACGTTGGGGTCCGCCGCGGCCGGCGTGTAGTGGATGTAGGGGATCAGCCGGTCTGGATGGACCGAGTAGTACTCGGCGACGTCGATCTCGCCCGCCATCGGCTTTCCGCCACGCTTGGCCTCATCCTGCGGCCAGAGCCAGAGCGCGCTGTGGATGCCGGCAACCTTGACGTCCGGCATCCGTGCCCTGATCTCGAAGCGTCCGTACGTCTGGGAGAAGCGCTTCCACGTCGTCACCATGCTTCCGGTGTACTGCGTGGAGAATGCGCCGCGTGGGTCCTGGCACACGAAGGGCGCCGCCTCGCTTCGCACCGTGAGCCTGAGGACGCCCCCGTCGACCACGACGTTGTCCGTCTGAGCCGTAGCACTCCTGGTTGTTGCGGAACCCCGTGAGCGCGGTGCTCTGGATGAGCCACTTGTCGGGGTCGAGGCGTGTGCCGCGGAAGTCGTCGACGAAGGTGCAGGTCCAGTGCCCACCGCTGGGCTTGTCGACCGTGGCGCCACAGTCCGGCCCTTGGTGGTCGCTCCCGCCGGAGCTCGTGCACGCCGCGAGCAGGGTGGCGCCGACTACCAGCAGGAATGCCGCCGCTCGCCGGGCGCCGCGACGGGAGGTCATGGCGCCAGAGACTACGACATACGTGCCCGCACCTGACCGAGGTCCCCGGCGAAGCGTGTTCGCCGGGGACCTCGGTCGTCTTTCGACGGGTCGAACGGGACTAGACGAGCACGAGCTCCTCAGCGTGCTCGAACGGGGTCTCGTCACCTTCGGCCGTGACCGGCGGGCGCTGCTTGGTCACCAGCACCAGGGACAGCACGCGCGGCGAGGATGAGCGCACCCAGTCCCCAGTTGAAGGCGACCGTGTAGCCGTGCACCAGGCCCTCTGCGGTCTTGGCGACCCCGTGGGCGGCGATGTAGCTGGTGGTCGCCGTGGCGGCGATCGTGTTGAGCAACGCCGTGCCCAGCGAGCCGCCGACCTGCTGCGTCGTGTTGACCAGCGCGCTGGCGACACCCGCGTCGTGGTCCTCGACACCGATGAGCGCCGTGCTCGACAGCGCGACGAACGCGAGTCCGACGCCGAGGCTCATGACGATCTGAGCCGGCAGGACCGTGGTGACGTAGCTGCCGTCGACCGTGATCTGGGCGAAGAGGAACATGCCGACCGCGGCCGCCAGGGTGCCACCGACCATCAGAGGACGCGGCCCGATGCGAGGCAGCAGTGCACTCGCCACGCCTGCTCCGCCCACGACGCCGATGCTGAAGGGCAGGAAGGCCAACCCGGACTTCACGGCCGAGTACTGCAAGGTGCCCTGCATGTAGTAGACGAGGAACAGGAACATGCCGAACAGCGCGAGTCCGAGCAGCAGCGACACGAGGAACGCCGCAGCGCGGTTGCGCTCCAGGAAGACCCGGGTCGGCAGCAGCGGCTCGGCGGTGTTGCGCTCGATCAGGACGAACGAGACGAGCAGGACGACGGCTGCACCCAGCAGGACGATCGTGCTGGTCGCCGACCAGCCGCTCTCGTTGGCCTTGGTGAAGCCGTAGACGAGGGCGACCAGGCCCAGGGTGCTGGTGACGACGCCGGGGATGTCGTAGCGAGGCTTGCCCTCGGCGCGGCTCTCACGGACGAGCACCGCAGCGGCCACGGCCGTCGCGATGGCGATCGGCGTGTTGACGAGCAGGGTCCAGCGCCAGGACGCGTACTCGGTGAGGACGCCGCCGAGGATCAGGCCCAGTGCGGCGCCGCCACCCGAGATGCCGCCGTAGACGCCGAACGCCTTGGCGCGCTCCTTGGGCTCCGTGAACGTCACGCTGATCAGCGAGAGCGCAGCGGGCGCCATGAGGGCGGCGAACGCACCCTGCAGGGCACGGGCGGCGAACAGCTCGCCCTGGTTCTGCGCGAGGCCGCCGACCGCGGAGGCCACGCCGAACCCGACGAGGCCGATGATGAAGGCGCGCTTGCGGCCGACGAAGTCCGCGATGCGGCCGCCCAGGAGCAGCAGTCCGCCGAAGGCGAGCGCGTACGCCGTGACGACCCACTGGCGGTTGGCGTCGGAGATGCCGAGCGCGTCCTGGGCGGACGGCAGGGCGATGTTCACGATGCTCGCGTCGAGCACGACTATCAGCTGGGCGACGGCGATGACGACCAGCGCCAGCCACCGACGCGGGTCGACGCCGGTGGGCGTCTCGGTCTGGATCGTTGTCATGGGGTTTCCCTCACAGGTCTGTGATGCGATGGCGTTCATCGACATCCCATAACGTACGAGACGCAATCATCCGAGTCCAGACGATCCGAGTGTGACTTATCCGACGTTGAACATATGTGGCGGCAGCGATACCCTCCGAGCATGGGAACTTCGCTGACGGACGAGGCCGAGACGCAATCGCTGGCCGCCTGTGCTGCGGCGTACCCCGCCGACCTCACGATCCTGCTCCACGCCGCGGTCAACCGGGTGACGATCTACCTCGACCGCGCAGCGGCCGAGATGGGCCTCAACGACGCCCGCGACTGGCTCGTCCTGGCCGCCCTCGAGGACGGGCAGCAGCGCACCCAGCTCGAGCTGAGCCGCGTCGTGTGCGTCGACAAGACGACGTTGATCACGGTCCTCGACCGGCTCGAGCGGCAGGAGCTGATCGTGCGTACGGTCGATCCGTCAGACCGTCGCGTCCGCATCCCGCAGATCACCGACGCCGGCCGGCGCATGTTCGCCACGTTCGCGACCGCTCGTGACGCGGCCGAGGCCCGCGCCCTCGACGGCGTGAGCAAGGACGAGCGAGACCTGCTGCTGCGTCTGCTCGGCCGGATCGCGACCGACACCGACACCCTCGTCTCCGCGACCTGACGCGCAGCCGTGGAAAAGGTCGTCGTGCTGCTCCGCGTCGCGGAGCCTGACGACCAGTGGTGCGAACGGATCCGCGGACCAGTGGCCGACTGAGCTGCTCGACCTGGGCGTGGCGGGTCTCGCCGTCAACGTCCGCGACAGCACCGTCCGGGACTCGCTGATGACCCTGACGACACTGGCTCCCCCGGTGGCCGCGGTCGTCAGCATCTGGACGCAGCAGTCGTACGGGAAGCAGGTCACGGCGGCCGTCGAGCTGCTGGCTGACCACTGCGAGTCCCTCGCGGCCTACCTGGTGACCGAGTCGGTGCCGATCCCGCCACCCGATCGGCTCGGCGAACGCTGCCCCGGCTTCGCCAACGTCGCGCTGCTGCGCCGGCCGGCAGACCTGGACCACGCCACGTGGCTCACGAGGTGGCAGATCGACCACACGCCGGTGGCGATCGAGACGCAGGCGACGTTCGGCTACACCCAGAACGTCGTGGTCCGCCCGCTCACGCCCGGACGCGCCGGTCATCGACGGCATCGTCGAGGAGCTGTTCCCCGATGCCGCGACCACCGATCTCCACGCGTTCTTCGGAGCCGCCGACGACGCCGACCTCCAGGACCGGATGACGAGGATGGTGGCCAGCACGTCGGCCTTCGGGGCGACCGACAACATCGACACCGTGCCGACCAGCCGCTTCCTGCTGAAGTCACCGTTCTCGACATCCTGATCCCGGGTGCTCACGCAGTCGCGGCGTCGCGGACGAGGGCGGTGTCGACGAACTGCTCGAAGCGGACGATCAGGCCGCCGCGCACGACGAAGTGGTGGGCGACGCGGACGTCGAGCGCCTTGCCGGTCGCCTGTCTGCGCGGTGTAGCGGGCCAGGACGACGACGTTCTCGCCGTCGACGACGTACGTGTCGTCGTGCGCGGTCCAGCCGTCCCAGTCCGCGCCGAGCTTCTCCATGACGTTGGCGGTGACGCCGTCGGGCGTGCGGTAGGTCCCGGCGAGCGGGAAGCCGGCCATCTCGGTCCACTCGACGTCGGGGGCCAGGGTCGCCCGCAGCGCCTCGAGGTCGCCGGCAGCGGAGGCGAGGTACTGGCGGCGTACGACGTCGGCAGGCGACGACCCGTCGATCAGCCCCATGTCATCTCGCCCTTGGCGACCTTCGTGCCGAGCTCGGCGGCGATCACGAGCCCGGCGTCCGGGTAGGCCGCGAGCAGCGGCCTCGGCGTCCGCGGCGGTCGGCGGCCTCGGCGACCGTCTGCTCGAAGACCAGCAGGTAGTCGCGGGTGTGCGTGATGGCGGTCAGGTCGGTGGGTGCCCGGCGACGCGGTGGCCGGCGACGACGAACGTCGGGGCGAGGGCCTCGAGGTCGTCGAGCACGCGGATCCACGCGGCGCGGAGCTCGGGCGTGGCGCTGTCGGCGGTCCACACGTGCAGGCCCTCGAACAGCAGCACGCCGCCGAGAGCGAGCGCGACGCCGGCTCGAACAGGTACCAGGCGCGGTCGCCGAGCAGGTCGCTGCCGCGGCGTACCTCGATCGGGGTGCCGTCGACGGTCAGGACGGTCTCGGTCAGCGCGGCGATGTCGACCAGCCGGGTGGGCAGGTTCGCGCCGAGGTGGGCCCAGGCCTTGAGCTTGCCCTCGTAGAGTGCTGGATGTGCTCGATGACGTCGGCGGGCGCGAAGAACGCGCCTCGGGGAAGGCGTCGGCGATGACCTCGGCGCCGAAGTAGAAGTCGGGGTCGCCGGCGGTGATCACGACGCGTGGTCAGCGTCTTGCCGGAGTCGAGGACCTCGGCGACGAGGCGGTGCCCGTCGGCGCGGGTGAAGCCGGCGTCGACGACCAGCGCCTCGGTGTCGCCGGTGACGACGACGCTGGTCTTGTTGAGCGAGCTCGGCGCCGCGTCGAAGACGGTGTAGGTGAGGGTCATGGGTGTTCCGATCTGTGTACGGATTTCGCTGTCACCTGTAAAAATAGGCTCGACGCCGCACGGCACACGGTCACGACAGGACACTCATGGTGAAAACTGGACAAAGTGGCCGGGCCATCCGGCCGCGTGCGGTTCGACCCGCCGACCCGCCGAGATCGGCGACATCGAGGTCCTCAGCCTGGAGCGGATGCGCGTACGGAGCGGGCCGCACGGAGTTCCTCACGCCCCAGCGCCTCGACTTCGACATGCTGATCCGCATCGACGAGGGCAGCGCCGTCCACACGGTCGACTTCACCGAGCATCCGCTGGGTCCCGGCGACGTGCTGTGGGTGCGCGCCGGTCAGATGCATCAGTGGGGACAGATCGACGACATCGACGGGCCCGGTCGTCCTGTTCACCCCGCACGCGATCGACGACCGCACCCGCGAGCTGGTCCGGTCCGCGGGCCGGCCATCCGAACCACTGGCCGGCCGCCGCGTCGAGGGATCGCCTGTCGCCGAGGCCTGGGCGCTCCTGCTCGCCTGCGGCGCCCAGCCACGACCGCCGCGCACCGCTGCGCGACGCGCGTCTCGCGCACGCCGTGGCGCGCTGCTCACCCAGCTCGCGCTGGTGCAGCCCGCCGACGGCGACGGCCGGGCCGACCGCGACCCACGAGGCATACGTCTGGTTCCGCGACGAGATCGACCGCCGGTTCAGCGAGTGGCACCAGGTGACCCACTACGCCGACCGGCTCGGCTACTCCCCGCGAACGCTCAACCGGCTGGCGCGGGCGCACACCGGCCGGTCAGCCAAGCAGCTCATCGACGA
This sequence comes from uncultured Actinomycetota bacterium, assembly GCA_963761965.1. Taxonomy (GTDB): domain Bacteria; phylum Actinomycetota; class Actinomycetes; order Propionibacteriales; family Nocardioidaceae; genus Aeromicrobium. The sequence goes on along the minus strand of CAVXIX010000019.1, from coordinate 29,525 downwards.
ACGCGTCGTGCTCGAGGCCAAGCGCCTGCTGAGCCACGGCGACGCCCCGGTCGCCGAGATCGCCGAGCAGCTGGGCTTCGACGACCCCTCCAACTTCTCGGCCTACTTCCGCAGCCGCGCCGGGCTCACGCCCGGCGCCTTCCGCAAAGCGGCGTGAGCGCGGCCTCAGCCCTCGCAGGACGCGCCCCAGAAGTCGTCCTCGGCCTGCTGGTCCGCCGAGTAGAGCCACACCTCGGCGATCCGGTCGCCCGCGACCCGGACGATATCGACGCCGGCCATCGACATCGCCGCGCCTTCGCGCTGGGCACCGAACTCGACCTGCATGGCCGCGAGGTCGCCGTTGATCATCGGCTCGCCCGTGACGGCAGCTCGAACGTGCCCTGCGACGCGGTCATCAGCGCGCCGAGGTGCCCGTTGACCTCGGCCTGGCCGCGGTACGTACCCGCGAACTGGTGAGCGCCGGGCTGGTGCCACACGACGTCCTCGGCGAACAGGCCGGCGACCGTGGCGAAGTCCTTGGCGGTGAGGGCATCGGCGTAGGTACGAGCGGTGGTGGAGGTTCCCATGAGTGATGCTCCTTCGTGAGAGTGACTAGGAGCCCTATACTCACTTTTGGTAACCAGTTACCTCAACGTAACTAAAAGGATGTGTGGTCCATGTCACAGCACCCGGACTTCAATGTGATGACGCGACGTGCCCGTCGCGTACGTCGCTGGCCCGGATCGCCAACAAGTGGACCGCCATGATCGTCATCGGACTGGGCAAGGAGCGGATGCGCTTCGGCGACCTGCGCGCCACGGTGCAGGGCATCAGCGGCAAGGTCCTGACCGAGACGCTGCGTGACCTGGAGCGCGATGGGCTCGTCGCCCGGCACGCGTACGCCGAGATGCCGCCCCGCGTCGAGTACGAGCTGACTGCCCTCGGCCGCACGCTGCACGCCCCTTTGCAGGCGCTCGGCGCGTGGGCCGAGACGAACATCGAGCTCGTCATGGCCGCGCGCGAGACGTACGACGCGCAGTCCTGACCGCTGGCAACTGATCAGCGCGCGAACGGGCCCGACAACAGCGCCCACTGCAGCAGCATGATCGTCTTGGCGTCGGCGATGTCCGTCGCCGATCAGCGGCGAGCGCCTCGTCGATGCCGAGCTCGACGACCTCGATGTCCTCGCCCTCCTCGGCGATCCCGTAGCCGGTTCGTGCCGCGCTGCTCGTCCGCCTGGTAGGGAGCGGCGTAGAAGTGCAGCTTCTCGGTCACGGATCCGGGGCTCATGTAGACGTCGAAGACGTGTTCGACCTCACCGATCTCGAGCACCGGTCTCCTCGACCGCCTCGCGGCGGATCGCCGACTCCGGGTCGTCCTCGTCGAGCAGCCCGGCCGCAGCCTCGAGCAGCATGCCGTCGGGGTGGCCGTTGACGTAGGCCGGGTAGCGGAACTGCCGGGTCAGCAGGATCGTGCGGCGGTCCGGGTCGTACAGCAGGATCGTCGCACCGTTGCCGCGGTCGTACGTCTCCCGGCGCTCGGTGTGCCAGCTGGCCGTCGGACTTGCGGATGTCGTAGGTCGTGGCGCGGAGTACGTACCAGTCGTTGGCCAGCAGGTCGACGTGCTTGACGACGACTCGGGGCTTGCGGTCGAGGTCCAGCCCGGTCAGGTGCAGTCCCGTGCGTCCGCGGTCGTCCGGCTCGTCGATGCCCTTGCTCATGGCGCCCCTCGTCCTCAGCCCAGAGCCCGCAGCCGGGGCGCCAGATCGGTCGTGAAGAGCTCGAGGAAACGCCGCTGGTCATGACCGGGCGCATGCAGCACCAGGTGGTTGAGGCCCGCGTCGGTGTAGGGCTTGACCAGCGCCGCGACCTCGTCGGGGTCCGAGCTGACGATCCACCGCTTCGCCACCTGCTCGATCGGCAGCGCGTCTGCGGCCGCCTCCATCGCCATCGGGTCGTCGATGCTGTGCTTCTGCTCGGCGGTCAGCGACAGCGGCGCCCAGAACCGGGTGTTCTCGAGCGCGACCTGCGGGTCCGGGTCGTAGGAGACCTTGATCTCGATCATGCGGTCGATGTCGTCGGTCGACCGGCCGGCCTTCTCCGCTCCCTCAGCGAGCGCGGGCATGAGCTTGTCCTCGTAGAGCTCCATGCCCTTGCCGGACGTGCAGATCATGCCGTCGCCCTTGCGTCCGGCATATCGCGCCACGACCGGTCCCCCGGCGGCGACGTAGACCGGGACCCCGCCGTCCGGTACGTCGTAGATCGACGCGCCGGCCGTGCGGTAGTAGTCACCCTCGAAGTCGACCCGCTCACCGGTCCACAGCTGCCGCATCAGGTCGACGGCCTCCCGCAGCCGCGCGAAGCGCTCCTTGAACTCCGGCCACTCGCCCACGAAGCCTGACGCCGCCTCGTTGAGCGCCTCGCCGGTCCCGACGCCCAGCAGGATGCGGTCCGGGTAGAGGCAGCCCATCGTCGCGAACGCCTGCGCGACAACCGCCGGGTTGTAGCGAAACGTCGGGGTCATGACCGACGTGCCCAGACGGATCGACGACGTGCGCTCACCGACCGCGGTCAGCCACGCCAGCGAGAACGGCGCGTGACCGCCGTCGTGCCGCCACGGCTGGAAATGATCGCTCACCACGGCGGTGTCCATGCCGGCCGCCTCGGCGAGGACGCCGAGCTCGACGAGCTCCCTGGGTGCGAACTGCTCGGCCGATGCCTTGTAACCGATTCTCAGCTCCACGTGGCTCTCCTCACGGTGTTCCGATGGTTGAACCATGGCACGGCCACCGGGTCGGCCGGCCAGGAGGTCGCGCGGCGGGACGCGAGGGCCGCTACGACATGCGTGCTCCGCACCGGTCACCTAGCGTGATCTCACCATGGTCCGCCTCCGCCGTACGTCCCCGAGCTCGCCGGGCTGGTCGCGGGTCCGGCACGGTCGCGGGTTCCGGTTCCTCGACGAGGACGGCCGGCCGCTCGAGCCCGAGCAGGTGCTGCGGTGCAAGAAGCTCGTCATCCCGCCGGCGTGGAACGAGGTCTGGATCTGCGCCGTCGAGAACGGCCACCTGCAGGCGGTCGGCACCGACGCGGCGGGCCGACGGCAGTACATCTACCACCCCGACTGGCGGGCCCGCCGCGACACCGAGAAGTTCGAGCGGATGGAGGGCTTCGCCGCCTCGCTGCTCAAGCACCGGCTCGAGGCGCGCCGCCACCTCGCCGGTCGACGAGCTGACCCTCGAACGCGTCGCCGCGACGGCGTTCAGCCTGCTCGACCTCGGCATGTTCCGCATCGGCTCGGAGCGGTATGTCGAGGAGAACGGGAGCTACGGGCTCACGACGCTGGAGAAGCGGCACGTGCACGGCTCGGGCCGGGACATGACGTTCTCCTACCCGGCCAAGTCGGGACAGCTCGTCGAGGTCACGGTGCGTGACGAGCGCGTGCGCGAGGTCATCGAGGTGCTCCGCCGGCGGCGCGGCGGCGGCGATCGCCTGCTCGCCTACAAGAGCGGCCGCCAGTGGCGCGATCTCGACGCCGACGACGTCAACGCGTACGTCAAGGAGATCGTCGGCGAGCTCTACACGGCCAAGGACTTCAGGACCTGGCGCGGCACCTCGATCGCCGCGCTGGCGCTGGCCCGCAGCGACCGCAGCACGCCGGCCCGGCGCAAGAAGTCCGTCGCGGCGGCGATGCGTGAGGTCTCGGAGCACCTCGGCAACACCCCCGCGATCGCCCGGTCGTCGTACGTCGACCCGCGCATCATCGACCTGTACGAGGACGGCATCACGGTGCGCGCCGACCACCGACGCGTCGCGCCCGGGTGCCCCCATGAGCCGCACGCTGGAGCGCCAGGTCCTGCGCATCCTGCGGCGGGCCTGAAGCATGCCCTGACCGGGTCGGCGACTCCGCGCGTGGAGGTGGGGACCACAATTGTTGAATGAGTGCTCCGAGCGACCGCGAGATCAGCCGGGCCGTCACGCGCGCCGTCGCCGGCAAGACGATCGACGCCCGCGAGGCCGCAGGTCTGCTGAGCGCCCGGGGCGACGAGCTGCGCCGGCTCATGTCGGCGGCGGCGCGGGTCCGCGACGCGGGGCTGGAGTCGGCCGGGCGGCCGGGCGTCGTGACGTACAGCAAGAAGGTCTTCATCCCGCTGACCCGGCTGTGCCGCGACCGGTGCCACTACTGCACGTTCGCGACGACGCCCGGCCGCCTGCCCGCGCCGTTCCTGTCGCCCGACGAGGTCCTCGACATCGCCCGCAAGGGCGCCGCGATGGGCTGCAAGGAGGCGCTGTTCACGCTCGGTGACCGCCCCGAGGACCGCTGGGACGACGCCAAGGAATGGCTCGAGGCCGCCGGCTACGACAGCACGCTGGAGTACGTCCGCGCGATGGCGATCCGCGTGCTCGAGGAGACCGGGCTGCTCCCCCACCTCAACCCCGGCGTCATGAGCTGGAAGGAGATGTCGCGGCTCAAGCCCGTCGCGCCGTCGATGGGCATGATGCTCGAGACGACGAGCCGGCGGCTGTTCGAGGAGAAGGGCGAGGCGCACTACGCCAGCCCCGACAAGGATCCGGCCGTACGCCTGAGGGTGCTCGAGGACGCCGGCCGGCTCAACATCCCGTTCACGACGGGGCTGCTGATCGGCATCGGCGAGACGATCGACGACCGGGTCGAGAGCATCTTCGAGCTGCGCCGGATCGCGCGGACGTACGGGTCGATCCAGGAAGTCATCATCCAGAACTTCGTGTCCAAGGACGACACCGCGATGCGGCTGACGCCCGACCTCGAGGTCGAGGAGTACCTCGCGGCGATCGCGACGACCCGCATCCTGATGGGCCCGGCGATGCGCGTGCAGGCGCCGCCCAACCTCGTCGGCCTCGACGACTGCCGGGCGCTGCTGGACGCCGGCGTCGACGACTTCGGCGGCATCAGCCCGCTGACGCCGGACCACGTCAATCCCGAGAAGCCGTGGCCCCAGATCACCGCGCTGACCGAGCTGTGCGCCGAGCGCGGCTTCGCGCTGACCGAGCGGCTCACGGCGCACCCGCAGTTCCTGTCCGAGCCGTGGCTCGACCCGCGCCTGCGCCCCCACGTCGACGCCCTGGTCGCCGATGACGGGCTGGCCCGCGCCGACGCGATCCCGGAGGGCCTGCCGTGGCAGGAGCCCGACGGCGGCTGGTCGACGACGGGCTGGCTGTCACGGGGCCGCACCGACCTGCACACCGAGATCGACACGATCGGGCGCACGGACGACCGGCGCAGCGACTTCGAGGACGTCTACGGCGACTGGTCGGTGCTGCGCGACGAGCCAGCCGGGCCGCGATGCCGCGCTGGTCGGCATCGGCGACGGCGGGTTCGCCGCGGCGATGCGGGCGGCCGAGCGCGATCCGTCCGGCCTGTCGGACGCGGACGCGCTGACGCTCATGACGGCCGAGGGCGCGCACCTCGACGCCGTCGCCGCACTGGCCGACGACCTGCGCCGGCAGGCGGTCGGCGACGAGGTCACCTACATCGTCAACCGCAACATCAACTTCACCAACGTCTGCTACACCGGCTGCCGCTTCTGCGCGTTCGCCCAGCGGCGTACCGACGCCGATGCCTACACGCTGTCGCTGGACGAGATCGGCGACCGGGCCAGCGAGGCAGTGGCGTTCGGGGCGACCGAGGTCTGCATGCAGGGCGGCATCGATCCCGAGCTGCCCGGCACGGCGTACTTCGACATCGCCGCGGCGGTCAAGAGCCGCGAGCCCGGCCTGCACGTCCACGCGTTCAGCCCCATGGAGGTCATGAACGGGGTGACGCGCACCGGCATGTCGGTGCGCGACTTCCTGGTGCAGGCCAAGGAGTCCGGCGTCGACTCGCTGCCCGGGCACCGCCGCGGAGATCCTCGACGACGACGTGCGCTGGGTCCTGACCAAGGGCAAGCTGCCGACGTCGGAGTGGCTCGACGTCATCCGCACGGCGCACGAGGTCGGCCTGCCGACGACCTCGACGATGATGTACGGCCATGTCGACCACCCGGGGCACTGGGTCGGCCACCTGCGCACGATCGCCAACCTCCAGCGCGAGACCGGAGGGTTCACCGAGTTCGTGCCGCTGCCGTTCGTGCACCAGTCGTCGCCGATCTACCTCGCCGGTGTCGCCCGGCCCGGCCCTTCGGTGCGCGACAACCGCGCGGTGCACGCGCTGGCGCGGATCATGCTGCACGGGCTCATCGACAACATCCAGTGCTCGTGGGTCAAGCTCGGCCCCGAGACCTGCACCCAGGTGCTGCAGGGCGGGGTCAACGACCTCGGCGGCACGCTGATGGAGGAGACGATCAGCCGCATGGCCGGCTCGACGAACGGCTCCCGCAAGTCGATCGAGGAGCTCGAGGCCATGGCGACGCTGGCCGGTCGCCCGGCCGTCCAGCGCACCACGACGTACGACCGACTGTCCCCGGTGAGGGCCGCAGGATGACGGCGTCGTTCACCGTCGTCATGCCGATGAAGGCGTGGGACCGCGCCAAGTCACGGCTGCACGTCGAGCCGGCCACGCGCCGCGCCCTCGCCGAGGCGTTCGCCCGCGACACGCTCGCCGCGGTGCTGGCGTGCCCCGCGGTGGGCGAGGTCGTCGTCGTGACCCGCGGCGACCTGGTCGTCGACGCCGTGCGCGACGCCGGCGCGCACGTCATCCAGGAGCCCGCCGACCGGCCGCTCGACACCTTGGGCTCCGCGATCCGCCACGGCATCGCCTGGGCCGCCGACCACCGGCCGCACGCCCCGCTCGCGGTCGTGCCGTCGGACCTGCCCGGCCCTGACCCCCGACGCGCTGGCCGAGCTGCTGGGCGCAGCCGCTGCACACCCGTTCGCCTTCGTGCGCGGATGCCAACGGCGACGGCACCACGATCCTGACGAGCCGCACGCCCGAGCTGATGCGCGCCGGCTACGGACCCGGCTCGGCCGAGCGGCACCGCGGCTTCGGCGCCTACGAGCTGGCTGCCGCGGATGCCCTGCGCCAGGACGTCGACACCCTCGACGACCTCGTCGCCGCCGACCGGCTGGGTCTTGGTCCGCACACCCGGCAGGCATACGCCCGACCTCACGACAGGACCAGTCGGCTCGTCAGTCGCTGACGACGGCGATCACGACTTCGCGCTGCAGGGCGCGGGCGAGGATCCGCAGGCGCTCGGCCAGCGCACCGGCCTCGACGTACGCCTCGGGTGCACCGTCCTCGCTCAGCGCGCGCACCTCCAGCGAGCCGTCGGCCGCGACCGTCACGTCGGCGAGCGAGAGGTCGGCCCCGGCGCGGGCGAGGGCGATCAGGTCGTCGTCGTCCTCGGCGGCGGGGAAGCCGCGCGGCAGGTCGCCGCGCGACACCGCGGCCAGCACGGCATCGCGCGCGCCGAGCCCGAACAGGTCACCGCCCTCGTCACGGATCAGCGCGGCCGCGCCTTCGTCATGAGCGCCGAACCACTCGGCCGGCAGCCCGCGCACGACGACGACCGGATGCCCGTCGAGCTTGCCGGCCACCAGGTCGGCGGTGCCGGCGATCTCGTCGGCGACCGCGGGCGAGGTGACGGCGAGGACGTTGCCGTACGGATCCTCGACGCCCGCGAACGACAGCAACGGCGCGATGCCGGAGGCGCCGATCGCGATGTCGGTCTGCCCGATCCGCCAGGCTCGGCCGGCGGTGTCGCTGACGATGACGCCGAGGCGTACGCCGGTGAGCGCCTCGAGGCGGGCGCGCAGGTCGCGCGCGGCGCCGTCCGGATCGCGCGGCAGCGGGATGACCGTGCCCGGCCTCGAGGTTGGACGCGTCGATGCCCGCCGCGGCGAGGGTCAGCCCGGAGTGCGTACGGACGATGCGCGTCTGCCCGCGGCGAGCCACGACCCGGTCGGTCTCGGCCTCGAGCAGCGACTCGCGATCGCCGGCCGTCGCCAGCCCGGCGGCCTTGCTGACGACCTTGCTCGTCACGACCAGCACGTCGCCGTCCGCGAGCGGCTCGCCCAGGTGCTCGACGATGATCCTGCGCGAGGTCGTCGCCCGCCGTGATCTCGCCGATGCCCTCCAGCGGCCACGCGCGCAGGCCATCGTCAGGCCTTGGCCGCCAGCGAGTCGGCGAGGTCGAGGGTGTCGCGGGCCAGCTGGGCCGTGGTCGCGGCGTCGGTCATGTAGAGCGGCACCGCGCGGGCCGAGATGCCGGCCGCCTCGATCGCGCCGAGCTCGCCGGCGTCGGCGGTGTCGACGAGCCAGCCGTCGAGCACTCCCCCGGACCTGCGGGCGCCGTGGTGGCGGGCCACCCCGCCGGCGCTGATCTCGATACCGAGGCCCGTCAGCAGCTGGTCGGCCATCCCGCGCACGGCCGCGCCGCCGATGATCGGCGAGACGCCGACGACCGGGGCGGCGTCGTGCGTACGGCGGTCGCGATCTGCGGGACCGACAGGATCGCGCCGATCGACACGATGGGGTTGGACGGCGGCAGGATGACCCGGTCGGCGCCGAGGATCGCCTCGACCACGCCCGGACCGGCCGTGGCCTCCGCCGCGCCGCGGAACGTCGACCTCGCGGACCGGCACCTTGGCGCCGAGGCGGATCCAGTACTCCTGGAAGTGGATCACGTCGAGGCCGTCCTCGCCGTCGATGCCGATGTGCGTCTCGACCTCGTCCTCGGTCATCGGCAGCAGGCGTACGCCGGGCTTCCACCGCTCGCAGAGCCGCTCGGTGATGGCGGCGAGGCCGACGCCCTCGTGCACAGCTGGGTGCGGATGAGGTGGGTCGCCAGGTCGCGGTCGCCGAGGCCGAACCAGGTGTTGTCGACGCCGTACGCCGTCAGCTCGTCCTTGGCGTTCCACGTCTCGTCGGTGCGCCCCCACTTGCGCTCGGGGTCGATGCCGCCGCCGAGGGTGTACATCACGGTGTCGAGGTCGGGGCACACGCGCAGGCCGAACAGCCAGATGTCGTCCGCGGTGTTGCCGATGACCGTGACCTCGTCGTCGGGTCCGACCGCGTCGAGGAGACCCGACAGGAAGTTGGCGCCACCGACTCCGCCTGACAGCACCGTGATTCGCATGCGCCCAGTCTGCCCGAGCGGGCGTGGGGTCAGAGCGCCGACTCGATCGCCCGCCAGAACGTCGGGTAGGCGTAGACCGTGTTGCGCAGCGTCGCGAGCGGGATCTCGGCGCGCACCGCGAACGGCGAGGGCCGACAGCGTCTCGCCGCCGGTCGGCCCGGCGCTCGTCGCGCCGACGATGACGTCGCGGTCGGCGTCGATGACGAGCTTGATCAGACCCTCGTTGCCGATGCCGTGGACGAACCCGCGGCTGCTCGCCGAGACGTCGGTCAGCCCGACGCGTACGTTGAGGCCCTTGTCGCGCGCCTGCGCCTCGGTCACGCCGACGCCGCCGACCTCCGGATCGGTGAACGTGACGCGCGGGAAGCTGGCGTCGTACTCCGCCAGCGGCTCGCCGAGGATCGCCTTGGCGGCGCGCTCGGCGTGATACATCGACAGGTGGGTGAACGCGCCGCGGCCGACGATGTCGCCGATCGCCCAGAGGCCGTCCTTGACCTGCATGTCGTCGCCGACCGTCAGGAACCGCTCGACCTCGACGCCGACCGTGTCGAGGCCGATGTCGTCGAGGCGCGACGTGCGGCCGGCGGCGACGAGCAGCTGCTCGGCCTCGTACGTCGTGTCGCCGCAGGTCACGGTGAACCGGCTGCCGTCGTGGTCGACCCGGTCGATCGTGATGCCGGCGTGCACGCCGATGCCCTCGGCCTCGAAGACCTTGGCCAGCAGCTCCGACGACTCCGGCTCCTCGGGGGCGAGGATGCGCGGCGCGACCTCCAGCACCGTGACCTCGGTGTCGAAGCGCGCGTAGGCCTGCGCCAGCTCGAGGCCGATCGCGCCGCCGCCGATGACGATCAGCGATGCCGGCGCCTGCTCGGCCTTGAGCGCCTCGCGGTTGGTCCAGAACGGCGTGTCGGCGAGGCCCGGGATCGGCGGAACGGCTGCCGTGGTGCCGGTGTTGAGCACGACGCCCTTCGAGGCGACGTACGTCTCGCCGGTCGACCTCGACCGTACGATCGCCGGCCAGCCGGCCGTGGCCACGAACGAGCGTGGCGCCGGCGGCGGTGATCCGGTCGGCCGCGACGGTGTCGTCCCAGTTGTCGGTGGCCTCGTCGCGGATGCGCTTGGCGACGACCGAGAAGTCGGGAGTGACCGTCGCGCTGCCCGACAGCTTGGCGATGCGCCGCGCCTCGGCGAGCAGGTTGCCGGCGCGGATGAACATCTTGGACGGGATGCAGCCCCAGTAGGGACACTCGCCGCCGACCAGCTCGGCCTCGACCGCGACCACGGCGAGCCCGGCCTTGGCGAGCCGCGCGACGAGCGCCTCTCCTCCGGGCCCGAGACCGACAACGACGACGTCACACTCGTGAGCACTCATGCGCCCATCCTCTGGCATGCGCGACGCCCGGGTGCCAGAGAACCTGTGCGGCGATTTCGCCTCCGCGGGGGTCGCCGCGTGGTTACGCTGCGCTGCATGGAGGCCGTGCCGGCGACTGACGAGGATCGACGCGGGGCGTTCGACGAGCTCAAGGAGCTGCTGTCCAGCGGGCGGATCGACGCTGCCGAGTTCGCCACCCGGTCCTCCAAGATCGCGGACGCCACGACGCTGTCGGAGCTGGCCGCCCTGGTGACGGACCACGGCCGCGCCCCGTGCCACAGCTGCACCGGCGAAGCAGTCGTTCGGCACGGTCGTGGGCGACGCCATCACGAGCCCGGAGCTCGGCCGGTCCGTCGGACGATTCGCCACGGTGTTCGGCATGCGGCGGGTGATCCTCTGGTGGTCGGCCTCGCCGTCGCGGGCGGCGCGGCATTCGCCACGTCGCTTTTCGTGACCGCCGACGACGGCCCCTCGAACCCGCCGTGCGGCCCGGGCGCCACCCGGCCGACGCAGCCGACGCACCGCGCCGGCCCATCCCGAGCTGCTGACCAGCGACGGGTTCGCCAAGCTCCGCAACGACATGCGGGCCAAGATCGGCAACACCCGCTACCTCAGTGCCGTGATCTATCCGGACTACGCGACGATCGAGGTCCCCGTCACGGGCGACCCCGATCACTCACAGCGCTGGTACTACAACGGCAGCTTCCCCTACAACCCCATCGAGAGCCCTCGCAAGGCCGGCTCGAAGTCTGCCGACCTGCGCAGCGTCAAGCGTGACGGCGCTGGCCCGCGCGATCCAGCGCGCTCCGGCGCAGCTCAACGTACGGGACGCCGACCGGACCTACCTGATCTTCGACAACCGCTCGGGTCGCAACGTGATGTCGGTCTACGTCATCAACCCGTCGAACGACACCGGCTACTGGACCATGAAGCTCAACGGCACGACGATCACGAAGTACAAGGCACCCTGACGTCAAGGACTAGCGAGCCAGCATCCTGCGCGGGTTGATGACGCCCGTAGCCGAGCTCGTGTCGTAGCCCTTGGAGCCGATGTCGTCGGCGGTCGACTGGATCAGCGAGCGTACGGTCGCCTGCCTGGCGCCCGAGCCGAGCTTGGCGATCTCGAGCGCCGCCGCAGCGGCAGCGTAGGGCGAAGCCATCGACGTGCCGGAGAGCGTGCAGTAGTGCGGCGGGCACCCGAGAGTCGGCGTGCGGGCTTCGCCGATCATGGTCGACACGATGCCGCTGCCGGGAGCCGACGACGTCGACCCAGTCCCGCAGCTGGAGTACGACGCAACTGCTCCGCGCGGACGTGATCGCACCGACCCCGAGGACCCCGTCGTACGCAGCCGGATAGCTCCGCGGCGCGCCGAACAGGAAGGCGCAACCGTCGTTGCCGGCGGCAGCCACCACGACGACGTTCTTCGAGACCGCGTACGCCACTGCGGCGCGACCCGCACTGTCGGCCTGCGTCGAGGAGAGGGACAGGTTGATGACCTTGGCGCCATGGTCGACGGCCCAGATGATGCCCTTCGCCACGTTCGCGGAGTCACCCAGACCAGAGCGATCGAGCACCCGGACCGGGAGGATCCTGGTCTTGGGTGCGAGACCGGCGATGCCGCGCCTGTTGTTGGCGATCGCCGTGATGATGCCGGCCACGTGGGTGCCATGGCCGTTCTCGTCCGTCGCCGACGTGCCAGGCGCAACGAAGTCGCGGCCCGTCAAGAGGTGGCCCGCGAGCTCGGAGTGGGCCAGCACGCCGGTGTCGATGACGGCGACGACAACCCCGCTGCCGGTCGAGGTCTTCCACGCCGACTCCGCACCGAGTCGTGTGAGTGCCCACTGCTTGTTTGCGATAGGTGTCGTTCGAGACGTCGATGCTCACCTCGTGCGCGATGTCGACGCCGATCGTGGACGGCTTCCTGAGTCCCGAGATGATCAGGTCGAGCGCCCTCGAACGGCTCGACACGAGCGCGGTCGTGATCTGCGGCGCGCCCGAGGTGCGCGTCGTCGTGACGACCTTGAGCTGGCCGCCGGACGTCGCCGACGCGAGGATCTTCTGCGCAGCTTTCTGGAGGGTGGCACCTGTTCCTGGATCGTCGGTGGCCCCGGCGCTGGTGGCGCCCGAGGCAACAGCGCCATGCCCAACACCGCCGACGCGACAATTCGCCCGTCTCGCATGCGCACTCTGATCACCCTTCGTCGCTGAGTGAACAACGTTGCGATACCACCGGGAGTTACGTACGGACGACGCCAGCCGGACTGAAACCGGCCGCCACGACGCCGGTTGCCGATATCGTGCTCGGCATGGTGGCCACCCGAGCGAGTGACGCCGACCGCGACAGCTGCCTTGAGGACATCGAAGCTGCGTTCGCGGACGGTCGCATCAACGACGCCGAACGCGAGGCGCGTACGCAGGCGGCGTTGCAGGCGACGACCCTCGCCGAGCTCCCGATCTCGTCTCCGACCTGGGGCCGGCCGCGAAGCTGCCGACGAAGGTCGCCGCCGTGTTGTCGCCCAAGAAGGGCCTCCTTCCGCCGATTCACTCTCACCGCGATTCCTGCGCAACCTGCTGGTGGGTCTCTCGTCGCGGCGGTCATCGCGGTGGTCCTCTGGATATCGAATGCCGGCGACGACGACCAGGCGACAACCGGGCCGGCCGGCCAGCAGTCCGTCCCCAAGGAGCGGCTCGAGCTGCACACCGCGGAGGGGTTCGAGCGTTTCGTGGCCCTGACCAAGGCGAAGTTCGGCACGACGATCATCGACTCTGCAGCGATATACCCCGACTACGCGAGCATCGAGGTCGTCATGAAGGACAACCCGCGGCGCGCAGAGAACTGGTACTTCGCCAAGGGCTTCGAGGGCGACCCGACCAAGGGCACGCGGCCGGCCGATGCCGCGACGATCGATCTCGCGTCGGTCGACCCTGTCGCGTACGCCCGGGCGGTCAAGCGTTCACCCTCGGTGCTGGGCGTCGAGGACATCACGTCGACGTACGTCGTCATCCACGACACAGGCGGCGAGCCGTCGTTCTCGGTCTACGTGTCCAACAAGTACAGCGAGAACGGCTACTGGACGTTCACGCTGGATGGCAAGGAGATCAGCCGCTACGCGTTCGAGTGACTCCTGGGCTGCGGCTCATGGCCCGGCTCGCGGTAGCGGACGACGCTGTAGGCCAGCAGGAACCAGGCGGCGATCGCTGACGCCCACAGGCCGATCGCGGTGCCCCAACCGTGGGCCGGAAGCTCCGGTCCGAAGCCGAAACCGAGGATCGAGAACCTCGGGATGTTGGGGCTGATCCACCACACGACGCCGAGCGCGACGAGCCACACCCCGCCGAGAAAGCTGACGACGATCCGTGGCCAGGTGGCGACGCCGTACTTCGCCGCATCAACGGCTTTGCGCCTCAGCGGATCCAGCAACCTCTGGGCCCACGCGTGGCGGCGGGACAACAGACCGACACCGGCGACGACGATCAACATGCCGGGCCCGGGCAGGGGCATCAAGACGATGCCGATGGGGATGAGCGCCCACCCCAGAATTTCCACGCCAAGACGCTCGAACGTGCTCTTGATCGAGGTTCCGACGCCCATGGCTCAATTCTGCCATTCGCCGTCCGACAGAAACGCCCGAACTCGACCAGATCTCCGAGAACCAGGGTCATTCCCGACCAGGTCGGGGGGCCGACTGCGGGGCGACCCCGAGGATCAGAGCGAGACGAAGACGTGGACGGCCGCTTCGGCGTCGATCTCGGCCGTTTCGCCCTGGCGTGCGACGACCAGGCCGTCGTGGCCCTGCGACACCAGGATGTCGTTGCCGGGGAGCGCTCCGACCCGGCGCAGCACCGACATGACCTCGGTGTCCTTCTGGAGCTCTTCGGCGATGCGGCGCACCACGAGGCGAACCGGCTCGACTGCCCCGCTGACGGCCTTGGTCATCGGCTGGACACCCTCGAGGAAGTCGGCGTCCTTGCCGAGCTCGCCGAGCTCGGAGAGCCCGGGGATCGGGTTGCCGTACGGCGACTCGGTCGGGTGCTCGAGCAGCTCGACGAGGCGGCGCTCGACCTGCTCGGACATGACGTGCTCCCAGCGGCAGGCTTCCTCGTGGACGAACTCGATCTCGAGGCCGATGATGTCGGTCAGGAGGCGCTCGGCAAGACGGTGCTTGCGCATCACGCGGGTCGCGAGCTGCCGGCCCTTGGGCGACAGCTCGAGGTGGCGATCCCCCTCGACGGTGAGCAGGCCGTCGCGCTCCATGCGAGCGACCGTCTGGCTGACCGTCGGGCCGCTCTGGTGGAGGCGCTCGGCGATGCGCGCGCGCAACGGGATGATGCCCTCCTCTTCCAGCTCGTAGACCGTGCGGAGGTACATCTCGGTGGTGTCGATCAGGTCGCTCACCACGCCATTGTTCCACGTCGCGCGACATCGTCGTGACGGTCCGACGCCCGGCGCCGCCCAGAGGCCAGGAGCGGGGCCGCAGATCGCCGCGACGTACGTCCTAGGGTGGTCACGTGGTCATGATTCCCGGGCAGTTCAACGGTCCCCAGCACTCCGGCAACGGCGGCTACGTCGCCGGCCTGCTCGCCCAGGAGCTCGGTGGCCAGGAACCCGTCACATCGACCCTGCGCATACCGCCGCCGCTCGACGTGCCGCTGAGCTGGGAGCACGACGGCAGCGAGGTGCGACTCCTGACGGCTGGCGGCGCGGTCGTGGGCAGCGCCTCACCCGGCAGCTTCGCGCGCGACGTGACGCCGTGCCCGACACCAGAGGAGGCCGCGGCCGGGCTCGCGCACTATCCCGGCTTCGAGCATCACCCGTTCGACCATTGCTTCACGTGCGGCACAGCCCGCGACGAGGGCGACGGCCTGCGGCTGTTCGCCGGTCCGGTCGGTCCTGAGAGGCCAGGCGTCACGGCAGCCCCCTGGTCCCCCCACAAGGCGTTCGGCGACCACGAGGGCGCCCTCGACCTGCCCGTCGCTTGGGCGGCACTGGACTGCCCCGGAGGGTGGGCCGCCGACTTCAGTCGCAACACCATGGTGCTCGGTCGCATGACAGCGCAGGTCGATCGCCGTCCGCGCGTCGGAGAGGCGTACATCGCGGTCGGCCACCTGCACGCGCAGGAGGGCCGCAAGTTCCTGACCGACACAGCGCTCTACGCCACTGACGGCGACCTGCTGGGCCGTGCCGAGCAGACCTGGATCCTGATCGACATCGCTGCCTTCTCCTGAGCGCAGGGCCGCAGGACCCGTGGCGTAAATTCGACGCGTGACACGGCGTCCCCTTTCGCGGCTGTTCGCTGACACGCGTCCCCTGCGCAACCAGCACTTCCGGCGGTTGTGGCTCGCCAACATCGTCACGGTCATCGGCGCCCAGCTGACCGTGGTCGCGGTGCCGGCCCAGATCTATGCCGACACCGGGTCCTCGGCGTACGTCGGCCTCGCCGGCGTGTTCGGCCTCGTCCCGCTCATCGTGTTCGGCCTGTACGGCGGTGCGCTCGCGGACGTGTTCGACCGGCGCACGCTGCTGATCATCACGACCACCGGCCTGATCGTGACCAGCGGGTTGTTCTGGCTGCAGGCGGCCGCCGGCAGCACCAACGTCTGGCTCCTGCTCACCCTGTTCGCGGTGCAACAGGCGTTCTTCGCGGTCAACCAACCGACCCGAAGTGCCGTGCTGCCGAAGATCGTCGAGCCGCACCTGCTGCCGGCCGCGAACTCGCTCAACATGACCGTCGGCATGGCAGGTGGCATCGCCGGACCGCTTGTCGCCGGCATCCTGATCCCCGTCATCGGCTTCAAGTGGCTCTATCTCATCGACACGTTCACGCTGTTCGCCACGCTCGGGGCCGTCGTACGCCTGCCGCGGCTCCCGGTGCTCGACGCGACCTCCGGCACACCCGGCGTTCGCGCGGTCTTCGACGGGTTCCGCTACCTGCGCACACAGCCTGTGCTCATGATGTCGTTCGTCGTCGACCTCATCGCGATGGTGTTCGGCATGCCCCGTGCCCTGTTCCCCGAGATCGCCCACGTCGACTTCGGCGGGCCCGACAGCGGCGGCATCGCGTTCGCCCTGTTGTTCGCCGCGATCCCGGCGGGCGCGGTCATCGGCGGTGTCTTCAGCGGCTGGGTCTCCCACGTCGAGCACCAGGGCCGGGCCGTCGTGGTCTCGATCGCGCTGTGGGGGCTGGCCATGACCGGCTTCGGTGTCGCGGTCGCCCTCGCCGACCAATGGCGTACGCCGATGTTGGTCGTGGCCCTGCTGATGCTGGTGATCGGCGGTGCCGCCGACATGGCGTCAGCGGCATTCCGGATGAGCATGCTGCAGTCGGCCGCGGACGACGCCCTGCGGGGACGACTGCAAGGCGTGTTCATCGTCGTCGTGGCCGGCGGACCACGCATCGCCGACACGTTGCACGGCGCGACTGCCGCCGCCACCGGCACCGCCGTGGCCTCAGCCGGCGGTGGCGTGCTGGTCGTGGTGGGCGTCGTGCTCGTGTCGCTTCTCGTTCCGTCCTTCGTTCGCTATCGGATCAGCCGACAGCTGCACGGCTGACCCATACCGGGTCCGGGGGTCGGGTGCTTCGCGGCCCGGGCCCATACTGACCGGATGGCCACGACACGCGTACGTCGCGAGCTCACGATCGAGCAGGTTCAGCGCTGGGTGACCTCGTTCCTGATCCTCGCGGTCTCCGCATTTCCGCTCGGCGCGCTGATGGCGGTCATCCGCAGCATCGTCGACGATGGCCGTCGCGGCGACGGGATCATCCTGCTTGCCGTCATGGCGGTCATCGGGATCGTGGCTCTCGGCGCCATCCGCCTGGTCCACCGCAAGCCCGCCTTCGCTCCGTGGATCCTGCTCGGAGTCGCGCCCGCCGTCGCCGCGGGCTTCCTCGTTCTCTAGTGCTGGAGGTCGCTGACCAGCGGCGAGAACCTCGACCGCCGGGCAGCGAGCTCGAGGGACGCCACGTCCGGTGCGGCAGACACCGGACGAACGCCCACGACGGTGCGAATGATCAGCACCGGGATCAGGGCCAGCGCGAGCAGCACCAGCAACAGCCACGAGGCGCGACCGAACGTGTCGGTCGTCATTGCGGCGAGGGCTCCGAAGATCGAGCCTCCTCCGACATACGCCGCCGACCAGGTTGCGGAGCCGGCAAGTGATGCCGACCCGAACCGGCGGTACTCAAGACCGGACGCGCCGGCAGCGGCCGGCGTGAGCGTACGCACGACGGGCACCAGCCGGGTCGCGAACACGGCAAGACCGCCGCGCCGACGCAGCAGATCGGTCGCCCGGTCGTAGTGGCGGACGCCCAGGCGCTTGACCGCCTTGGTCTCGCGCAGCGTGTCACCGTATCGGCGGCCGAGGAAGTAGCCGACGTGGTCGCCGAGGCTGGCTCCGAGCATGACCGCGATGCCCAGCATCACCATCTCTGCCGGGGAGCCCATCGTCGCGGCAAGCACGACCACCGCGGTCTCGCCGGGCAGCACGATGCCAAGGCCCAACCCCGACTCGGCGAATGCGAGGCCGAAGCCCAGCGCGAGCGTCAGCACGATTGCCGTCATGCCCCCACAGTGGCGAGGCGACGTGAAGCGACGACCGCCCCGAGGTGGATGCGGCGTGAACGGCCGGCGGCGATCAGTCGCCTTCGAGGAGACCCAGCAGGTAGTCGCCGTAGCCGCTCTTGGCGTACGCCTCGGCCTGCAGCCGCAAGCCGTCGTCGCTCAGCAGCCCCTTGCGCCAAGCCGCCTCCTCCGGGCAGCCGATCGACAGGCCCTGTCGCTTCTGGACCGTGCGGATGAACTCCCCCGCCTCGCCCAGCGAGTCGAACGTCCCGGTGTCGAGCCACGCCACGCCGCGCTCCAGCACCTCGACGCGCAGCCGGCCGGCCTCGAGGTAGAGGCGGTTGAGGTCGGTGATCTCGAGCTCTCCGCGCGCCGACGGCTTGAGGTCGCGCGGCCAGCTCGACGACGTCGTTGCCATAGAAGTACAGGCCCGGGACGGCGTAGTGGCTCTTGGGGACCGCCGGCTTCTCCTCCAGCGAGACCGCGAGACCGGACTGGCCGAACTCGACCACGCCGAACGCCTCGGGGTCGGCGACGCGGTAGCCGAAGATCACCGCGCCGTCGATGTCGGTGAACTTCGCCAGCTGCGTGCCGAGACCCGCGCCGTAGAAGATGTTGTCGCCGAGGACGAGGGCGGCCGGCTCGCTGCCGATGTGGTCCTTGCCGATGATGAATGCCTGGGCGAGCCCGTCGGGGCTGGGCTGCACGGCGTACGTGATCGAGATGCCGAACTGCGAGCCGTCACCCAGGAGGTGCTCGAACTGAGCGGCGTCGTGCGGAGTCGTGATGACCAGGACGTCGGTGACGCCGGCCAGGATCAGCGTCGACAACGGGTAGTAGACCATCGGCTTGTCGTAGACCGGGAGCAGCTGCTTGCTCACGGCACGTGTGACGGGGTGCAGCCGTGAGCCCGTGCCGCCGGCCAGGATGATTCCGCGCATGCGGCACATCCTAGGGTGCCCTCTCCCAGGGATCGGTCACCGCTGCACTCGGGCACTACTACTGTGGCCCCATGCGAAACGTCCTGGTGACCGGAGGAGCCGGCTTCATCGGCTCCAACTTCGTGCGTCACCTCGTCAAGACCGACCGACCTCGACGTCACTGTCCTCGACAAGCTGACCTATGCCGCGAGCCGCGAGAGCCTCGACGACCTGCCCGAGAGCCGCTGCCGGCTCGTGGTCGGCGACATCGCCGACCCGGCGCTCGTCGACGAGCTGGTCGGCGACGCACGATGCCGTGGTCCACTTCGCGGCGGAGTCGCACAACGACAACTCGCTCAACGATCCGAGCCCGTTCGTCCAGACCAACCTGGTCGGCACGTTCACGCTGCTCGAGGCCGCGCGCCAGCACGACGTGCGCTTCCACCACATCTCGACCGACGAGGTCTACGGCGACCTCGACCTCGACGACCCGGAGCGGTTCACCGAGGCGACGCCCTACAACCCGTCGAGCCCCTACTCGGCGACCAAGGCCGGCTCGGACCTGCTGGTGGCGCGTGGGTGCGGTCGTTCGGCGTACGCGCGACGATCAGCAACTGCTCCAACAACTACGGCCCCTACCAGCACGTCGAGAAGTTCATCCCGCGCCAGATCACCCAGCTCATCGACGGCCTCAAGCCCCGCTTGTACGGCGACGGGCTCAACGTCCGCGACTGGATCCACGTCGACGACCACAGCAGCGCCGTCCTGACGATCCTCGAGCGCGGGCGATCGGCGAGACGTACCTCATCGGCGCCGACGGCGAGCACAACAACCGCGACGTCGTCGCCCAGCTCCTGGCGATCTTCGGCCGGGAGCCCGACGACTTCGAGCACGTCACCGACAGGGCCGGACACGACCGCCGCTACGCGATCGACTCGGGCAAGCTTCGCACCGAGCTGGGCTGGCAGCCCCAGTTCGCCGACTTCACGACAGGCCTGGCGGACACGGTCGACTGGTATCGGGCCAACGAGCACTGGTGGCGGCCGAGCAAGGCTGCGACCGAGTCGATGTACGCACGTCAGGGTCAGTGACCACGTGTTCCACAGCGCCACGGCGATCTGACATGACCGGACCCGAGGTCAGCACGACCCCGATCCCCGGCCTGCTGGTCGTCCGCATGCCCGTGCACGCGGACAACCGCGGCTGGTTCAAGGAGAACTGGCAGCGCGCCAAGATGGTCGCCGCCGGGCTGCCGGACTTCGGTCCGGTGCAGCACAACATCGCGTTCAACACCTCGGCCGGCACGACGCGCGGCATCCACGCCGAGCCGTGGGACAAGCTGGTGTCGGTCGCCACCGGACGGGTCTTCGGCGCGTGGGTCGACCTGCGCACCGGCGAGACGTTCGGCACGACGTTCACGGCCGAGCTCGACGCCGGCGACCGCGGTGTTCATCCCGCGAGGCGTCGCCAACGGCTACCAGACGCTCGAGGACGGCACGGCGTACTCCTACCTCGTCAACGCGCACTGGAGCCCCGACGCGGAGTACGCCAACGTCAACCTCGCCGACGAGACCATCAACATCGCCTGGCCCCTGCCGCTGCTCGAGATCTCCGACAAGGATCGGGACCACCCTCGCCTTGCAGACGTCGTCCCGGTCGCCGGCCAAGCGCACCGTCATCCTCGGCGCCGACGGCCAGCTCGGCCGGGCACTGCGCGAGCTCCTGCCCGACGCGCTGGCCCTGACTCGCGCCGAGCTCGACCTCGAGGACCCCTCGACGTACGACACCGTGCCGTGGGACGACATCGACACGATCATCAACGCCGCGGCATTCACGGCAGTCGACGCTGCCGAGACCCCCGAAGGCCGACGCGAGGCGTGGGCGGTCAACGTCACCGCCGTCGCGGCGCTCGCACGCATCGCGATCGAACACCGGCTGACGCTCGTCACGGTCTCGTCGGACTACGTGTTCGACGGCACGCAGCCCGAGCACCCGATCGACGAGCCGGTGTCGCCGCTGGGCGTCTACGGCCAGACCAAGGCCGCAGGTGAGGCCGTCACGTCGACGGTCCCGCAGCACTACATCGTGCGTACGAGCTGGGTCGTCGGCGACGGCGCCAACTTCGTCGCGACGATGCGGCGCCTGGCCCGTGACGGCGTACGCCCGCAGGTCGTCGACGACCAGTTCGGCCGGCTCACGACGGCCAGGAGCTGGCGCGAGGACATCGTCGGACTGCTGTCGACGGGCGCGCCCTACGGCATCCACCACATCACCGGCGGCGGCGAGCCGAAGTCGTGGGCCGACATCGCGCGGGAGGTGTTCGCCGCCGAAGGCCGCGACCCAGCCGACGTCATCGGCGTGTCGACCGAGTCCTACGGCGCCGACAAGCAGCTGGCCCCGCGTCCACAGCACAGCACGCTGGCACCGCGTACGTCCTAGGGCGCCAAGCGGTCGCGGCGCCAGCCGTCGCCGGTGCTGATGTACCGAAGGCGGTCGTGCAAGCGGCTCTGCCGACCCTGCCAGAACTCCACCGACTGCAGCGCGATGCGATAGCCGCCCCAGACCGGCGGGCGTATGACGTCCTGGTCGTCGAAGACCTGCGCGACCTCGATGACCCTCTGCTCGAGCACCTCGCGGCCAGATATGACGCGGGACTGCGGCGAGGCGACGGCGCCGATCTGCGATCCTCGCGGACGCGAGGCGAAGTAGGCGTCGGACTCCGCCTCGTCGATCCGCGTCACGCGACCCTCGACGCGTACCTGTCGCTGCAACGGGTGCCACAGCATCACCGCGGCCGCTCGCGGATTGGCCTCGAGCTCGAAGCCCTTGCGGGACTCATAGCCGGTGAAGAACGTGAGCCCGCGCTCGTCGAGCCCCTTGAGCAGCACGATGCGCACCGAGGGCTGTCCGTCGGGTGACGCAGTCGCCAGTGCCATGGCGTTGGGCTCGTAGACCCCGGCATCGATCGCCTCGTTGAGCCAGCGGCCCAGCAACGCCAGTGGATCGTCACCGGCAGCCGCCTCGTCGAGCCCGTCGCGGGCGTATTCCTCACGCATCCGCGCCAAATCGGGGGTCTCCATGACTCCACGGTAACCACGCAGGGCAGAATGCAACGTATGACTGAAGTGCACCACGGACTTGAAGGCGTCGTTGCGTTCGAGAGCGAGATCGCCGAACCCGACAAGGAAGGGTCCGCACTGCGCTATCGCGGTGTCGACATCGACGACCTCGTCGGCCGCGTGCCGTTCGAGAAGATCTGGGGCCTGCTGGTCGACGGCGCCTACGAGCCGGGCCTCCCGCCCGCCGAGCCGTTCCCGATCCCCGTCCACTCCGGCGACATCCGCGCCGACGTACAGAGCGCCATCGCGCTGACCGCTCCCGCGTGGGGCATGAAGCAGCTTTATGACATCGACGATGTCCAGGCCAGAGAGGACCTTGCCCGCGCCGCGGTCATGGTCCTTTCCTATGTCGCCCAGGCCGCGCGAGGTGTCGGCCAGCCGTTCGTCCCGCAGAGCGAGGTCGACAAGGCCGGCACGATCACCGAGCGGTTCCTCACCCGTTGGCGCGGCGAGGTCAACCCCGATCACGCCAAGGCGATCGACGCCTACTGGGTCTCGGCCGCCGAGCACGGCATGAACGCCTCGACCTTCACCGCACGGGTCATCGCCTCGACCGGCGCCGATGCCGCCGCTGCGCTCTCCGGAGCCGTAGGAGCCATGTCCGGCCCGTTGCACGGCGGCGCCCCGGCCCGCGTCCTGACGATGATCGAAGAGGTCGAGAAGTCCGGCGACGCCACGGCGTACGTCAAGCAGCTCCTCGACAGCGGAGAGCGTCTGATGGGCTTCGGCCACCGCGTCTACCGCGCCGAGGACCCGCGCGCTCGCACCCTGCGACGTACCGCCAAGGAGCTCAACGCTCCGCGCGCCGAGGTCGCGATCGCGCTCGAGGAGGCAGCGCTCAAGGAGCTTCGCGAACGCCGTCCCGACCGGGTGCTCGAGACCAACGTCGAGTTCTGGGCCGCGATTGTCCTCGACTACGCCGAGATCCCGCCGCACATGTTCACGTCGATGTTCACCTCGGCCCGCACGGCTGGCTGGAGCGCACACATCCTCGAGCAGAAGCGCACGGGCCGCCTGATCCGCCCGTCGGCGATCTACACGGGTCCGGCCTCGCGCGGTGCTGATGAGGTCGAGGGCTGGGACCCCGCCTGGGCGAGCGCTTAGCGGTTCCTGCCTTCGGCCCCACTTGCGAAGCGCCCCTCCCCGAACTCGGGAGGGGCGCTTCGCGTCTGTCTACAGGACGGTCTTGGTGACGGCGCGGACGCCGACCCAGAGGCCGACGGCCGCGGTCACGATCGCGGCGATGACGCCGTAGACCACTGCGCTGTCGTCGAACGTGCCCGAGAACAGCACCCGCTCGGCGTCGACGATGTACGTCAGCGGGTTGACCTTCGACAGCGCCTGCATCCAGTCCGGTCCGGTCTCGAGCGGCAGCATCATGCCCGAGAGGATCAGCAGCGGGAACAGCAAGGACTGCTGCACCGCCCAGAACGCCCACTCGTTCTTGCGGGTCGCGATCGCCAGGGCGTACGACAGCGCGCCGACGCCGACACCGAACACGCCGAGGATCAGCAGTCCCACGACCACGTGCGCCGGGAACAGGTCGAAGCCGAACGGCACCGCGACCAGCGTGATGATCACCGCCTGGACCACGAGCGGCGTCAGCTCCTTGAGCGCCCGACCGATCAGCAGGGCCGGACGGGCCAGCGGCGTCGCGAGGATCCGCTCGAACGCGCCGGTCATGATCTCGAACTGCAGGTTCGCGCCGGTCATCGACGTACCGAACATCGTGATCATCACGACGACGCCGGGCAGGAAGAACTGCAGCGTCGAGCCGAAGCCCAGCCCGCCCTCGCCAGCGACCCCTGACAGCAACGGGCCGAACAGGCCGAGGAACACCAGCGGCTGGATCAGCGAGAACACCAGCGAGAACGGGTCGCGCAGGATCGTCAGGGTCTCTCGCGTCCACACGGCCTTGATGTCGCCCAGCAGCGAGCGATGGGCGATGCGTGCCGAGGTGGCGGCGGAATCGATGATGGTGCTCATGCTTCTGCTCCTTCGCGCAGGCTGCGTCCGGTGAGGTTGAGGAAGACGTCGTCGAGAGTGGGTTGCTTGAGCGTCGCCGCCTTGACGGCCACGCCCTTGTCGCCGAGCGCGTGCAGCACGCCGGGCAGGGCGACCGGTCCGGCATCGACCCGGAACGAGATCGCGGTGTCGCCGTTGGCCGGCACCTCCTCGATCTCGGTCCCGGCCTGGCCCACGACCTCGCGGGTCGTCGGCAGGTCGTCGGCACCGACCGTGACGGTGATCCGGTCACCCGCCTGCTCGGCCTTGAGCGCCTCGGCAGTGTCGTCCGCGATGATCTTGCCGTGGTCGATCACGACGACCCGCTCTGCCATCGTGTCGGCCTCCTCGAGGTAGTGCGTCGTCAGCACGATCGTGGTGCCGAACTCCTCGCGCAGCCGCAGGATGTGGTCCCAGAGGTTGGCCCGGTTCTGCGGGTCCATGCCGGTCGACGGCTCGTCGAGGAACAGCAGCGCCGGCTCGTGGATCAGGCCCAGCGCGATGTCCAGGCGCCGCTTCTGGCCACCCGACAGCGTGCTGACCTTGCGCATCTTCATGCCCTCGAGGTCGAGCGTGCCGAGCAGCTCATCGGCCCGTTCGATCGGCACGATGCTTGTCGAGCCCGTAGAAGCGGCCCTGCATCAGGAGCTCGTCCCAGACGCGGTAGTTGTGGCCGGCTCCGTCCTTCTGGCCGATGTAGCCGATGCGGCTGCGTACGCCGGCGGGGTCGGCGGTGACGTCGATGCCGGCGACCGTCGCGGTGCCCGAGGTCGGCGGCAGCAGGCTCGTCAGCATGCGCAGCGTCGTCGACTTGCCCGCGCCGTTGGGGCCGAGGAAGGCAACGAGCTCGCCCTCGGCGACGTCCAGGTCGATCCCGCGCACTGCCTCGACGCTCTCCTTCCCGGACTCGAACGTCCGGGTGAGCTGATGGGTGTGAATCATGTGAGTCCCTTTTCCGTACGTCGTACTGAATTCTGACTATTACATCATACGGTGTACGGTGTGACAAGAACTGGCGAGGAAAAAGGACACGCGATGAACGACGAGCGACCGGCAATCCCCGCCACGGATCCGCTGACGTGGGGCACGCCGGAGGGCCGCCACATGATCCGGCTCCTCTGGGACCCGCCGACGCCTGCCGGCCGCGGGCCCAAGCAGAAGCTCACGCTTGACCAGGTCGTCGAGGCGGGCATGGCGGTCGCCGCCGCCGAGGGCGTCGACAAGCTCTCGATGCGCAACGTCGCCGCTCAGCTCGGCGTCGGCGCCATGAGCCTCTACACGTATGTCCCGGGGCGTGACGAGCTGTTCGAGCTGATGATCGACCGGGCGTGGGCGGCCCGCAAGCTGCCGGACCAGTCGCTGCCGTGGCGGGAGCAGGTCGAGTTCCACGCCCGCGAGGCGTGGGCGATGTACCAGTCATATCCCTGGCTGATCCGCTCCAACCTCTGGCGGATGCCGCTGGGCCCACATGTCATGGACGTTGCAGGAAGACCTCTACCGCGCAGTCCTGCTGACGGGTCTCCCCTCGCGCGAGGTGGCCCGCGTCGCCGGCCTCGTCGAGTCGCACGTCTTCGGGGTGGCCCGCAGCGTCATCACCGACACGAGCGTGTCGTCCAACACCGGCATCACCGCCGACGAGTACTGGGAGTCGCGCAGCAGCTTCTGGGGCACGTACTACACGCCGAGCGGTTTCCCGACCATGACCGCGATCTGGGAGTCCGGGAGCCTTCGACCGGTCCGCCGGCGACGAGGTCGAGTTCGGCCTCGCCCGCTTCCTGGACGGCGTCGAGCTCCTGATCGAGAAGCTGGCCTGAACCACGCGGCAACTCATTCCGGGCCGATGTCGAAATCCGGCCGGCGCCGTTCGACGTACGGGTGAACCCACCCATCAGAAGGAGACCACCATGTCGTTCCAGGCCTATCTCGACGCCATCGAGGACAAGACCGGACTCACCCCGCGCGAGCTCGTCGCGCAAGCCCACGAGCGCGGCCACGACCCTCCGGCAACCAAGGCCGTGTCATCGTCGACTGGCTCGAAGGCCGACCACGACCTCGGCCGCGGCCACGCGATGGCGCTGGTGCCCGTCATCAAGAAGGGCGCGAAGATCAGCGGCAAGCACGTCGGCTCGACCGGACCCATCGCGACGAGTCCGACACGTTGTGGCTCGACGGCAAGGCCACGCGAGCCCTGTACGCTCAGGGACTCTTGGGTCCTGCTCGGCGTCATGTCGACGAACCGACCGCCTGGACGCCGAGGAACACCCAGGTCGTCGAGCAGAACGCCCTCGACCTCGATCAGCGTGAGCTTCAGCTCGAGGTCCCCCACGACCCCGGGCCAGAGCGCGACGACGAACACCAGGAGATACAGGGGCGCGCCGACAACGGCGAACACGGCCGGCAGGATCTTGGCGTCGGTCTGCACCGACATCTCGTACGCCAGCATCAGCGTCCCGGCGATGCCCACGAGGCCGGCGAGTGGCGAACGCGGAGCGCCACACATCGGCCACGTCGGGTGCGACCTCCCGGCAAACAGCGCGATGGTCGCCGGAACGACGAACTGCAGGGTCGAGACGAAGTACGCCATGCGCCGAAACGACGCCGTGCCCGACGCCAGATCGAGACGATCCTTTGACCGCGACCCACCACAATCCGAGCAGCGTGAAGTTGATCCCCGACACGACTCCGTAGAACGCCGTCTGATCCATGGGCGTCACGATAGGGCGAGAACGTCAGCCCATGACTCCAGAGAATCGCCCAGCCACTCGCCTATGCTGAGCGCCGTGCGGTCAAAATCGATCACGATGCTTGCCGGTGTCATCGCTGCCGTGGTCCTGGCCAGCGTGGCCATCGGACTGTCGTCACCCGACGGCAAGGTCAGACGACGCCAAGGCGACACCTTCGTCGAGGCCGAGCGCGACTCCGACCGCGAGCCCGACACCGTCCCAGACCCCAACCCCGACGCCGACACCGGACAGCACGCCCAGCGCTGAGCTTCGCGCCCGCCTCGCTCGCGGGGTCGTGGCCCGGGCGTCCCGCAGCAGTCACCGGCGACGGCTCATCGATCGACTGGTGCCCTGCCGTACGTACGACCGGCGCGGCGGAGGCCGAGAAGCTGTTCGGCAAGGGCGGCCGTCGACAAGGCCGCATGCACCGCTGTGCAGTTCGTCCCAGGGAAGCGCTACTCGCGCCTCGCGATTCCGCGCCTGGTTGCCCACGCGAAGGACCTCGACTTCGTGCTGCCGGCGCTTGCCTCTTCGACCGTCAACGCGTTCCGCCCCCGCGTCAACACGTTCGTGGCCTATCCCGACAGCGTCGACGCCCGCGACGAGCTCGGACTCATCGCTCTCCGCGGCGAGGGCACCCCGCCCGGCGCCGAGCACACCTCCGCCGGCGACGGCCGGGTCTTCTACGGCAAGGCATTCTCGACGGACGGCTACCGGGACCGTGCGGCTTGGGTCAACCCTTCGTGGTCGAAGGTCACGATCAGTGTCGGCAGACCAGTCCAAGGCCGAACCAAGGATCGTGGCGAGACTTGAGGCCGCATATCCACGGCCGATCCCGGTCTTCAACACCGCCGAGCGACGCGGACGAGGACGTGCGCGACGATCCCGACACACGCGCAGTTCTTCCTGCGCCGGGACAGCGGATCGGCATGGAAGATCGGCGGCTGGCGGATCAGCCGCGGGACGTACGACTATGCGCAGCTCGAGATGAAGTAGACGCATCAAGGCCGGCCATCCCCCCGAGATGGCCGACCTTCATCGATCGCCGCGGCGTCGGTGGCGCGAAACGGCCCGAACATCCCCCCGAATCGTTCGGACCTGACAACCTGTGACATACACGCTAACGGACTGATGCCGCCAAAGTGCAGTCTTGACATTAGCGCACAATGTAGTTAGTTAGGGCTACGCGGATCTAGTCCTTCTGAGTTACTCGCTCACGGGTGGTTCGTCCGACGCGGAGGCACTCCCTGCCTCCGCGTTGCCAGTGTGCGGGAACGGCACCGGAAATACGTACGCTCACCCAGCCGGTTGTCATCGTCATGACCACCATCAGGAAGCTGGTCCACACCGACCCCGTGGGCAGCCCGGCTCGCCGCCGCCGCCATCGCCGAGGACCGCCACCGTGGTGCTCGGCAGCTCCCGAGGACCTGAGAGCCCCGCCGACCTCATCACTGAGCTTGGTGCCCGACTGCTGGTGCAGCAGCTCCCCGGTGGAGGCCGCTGCGGCGGCCGACATCGCCGTCGTCACGACGCCGGTCAGCGCGATCGGTTCCGTGCCTGTCCCACCGAGCTCGCCGGAAAGCCGGTGATCGACACCAACAACTACTACTCGCAGCGCGACGGCGTGATCGACGATCTCGAGGACGGCTCGCTGACCAGCGCCGAGCTTCTCCCAGCGGCACCTTGCCGGCGCCCACGTCGTCAAGGCGTTCAACCACATCCAGGCCGCCGCGATCACAGCCGAGGCGCGGCCGGCCGGTACGCCCGACCATCAGGGCGCTCGCGGTCGCGGGCGACGACGAGGCGGCGAAGGCGACCGTCGCGTCGTTGATCGATGCGATCGGCTTCGACGTCGTCGACCTCGAGCCGCTCGCCGAGGGCTGGCCGACCTGCCCAGCCCAACACTCCGGGCTATGGTCCGCGGCTCACCGCGGATGGACTGCGCGCCGCAGCCAAGGATCACGCACTCCCCCACGGCGTCTGACGCTCAGCGCAGCTCGGTCCAGCTGTAGTGAGGTCATCGACCGGCAAGCTTGATCGACCACGGCGGTGACGTTCATCGACAGCAGGTCGACCCGCGCCCAGTGCTGGGACAGGAACGCCGTCTCGGACGCGTCCTGGCCGGTCGCGATGCGCAAGCAGGCTGCTCCGGGGCACCAGAGTCGGTGGCATCGACGACGTGCCAAGCATCCTCGATGAACGCCTCGGCGACAGCGTGGAAGTCCATGGGGTAGAGCCCCAGGCGCCGTCGGACCGTGCCAGTCGGGCCGGGACGTCCAGGCCGCGGAGCAGCGCGACGACGAGGTGCGCGTAGTCGCGGCACACGCCCTCGCGGGCCAGCATCGTGGCCACCGCCCCATCGGTCGGCTGGCTCGCCCCCGGCACGTACGACAGGTGTGCACCGACCCAGGAGGTGACGGCATCGAGCAGCTCCTTGCCCTGCAGACCGGCAAACTTGGAGATGGCGGTCGAGAGCGACGTGTTCGACTCGCAGTAGCGGCTCGGCCTGCGGTACTCGATGAGGTCGAGCTCATCAACCGCTGCCGGCTCGGGCCTGGCCCACGACCTCGGCGGCATAGTCGATCGTCATGTGCCCGGCAGGACCGGTCAGACGGTGCAGCCGGGTGCCGTGACCCCCGGCGATCTCGTGCGCCTCGAGCTCGGCGCCACCGGACCGGATCGTGAATGTCTTGGTCAGGTAGTACCCTGCGGCAACCGCGATCGAGAAGATCAGGTCTGCCTTGTCGTGCAGGTGGAGCTGGAGATGGGCCGAGACTGAACGCTTCACCGCCCGATC
>CAVXIX010000018.1:0-305947 GCA_963761965.1 uncultured Actinomycetota bacterium | reverse complement strand
ACCGGTCAGAAGAACAGGGCAGTACCCCGTATCGCTGCGCCGAGCACGACCGCGAGCCCGACGCCGAGGAGTACGCGGTGCTGTCGTACGCGCTGCAGAACGTACGCGGCACGGTGCAGGCCGACATCCTCAAGGAGAACCAGGGCCAGACACGTGCCTGTTCTCCACCGAGTTCAGCCTGCGGATGATGGCCGACATCCAGGAGTGGTTCATCGACAACCAGGTGCGCAACTTCTACTCCGTCAGCATCTCGGGCTATCACATCGCCGAGGCCGGGCGAACCCCATCAGCCAGCTGGCGTTCACCCTCGCCAACGGGTTCACGTAAGTCGAGGCCTACCTCGCGCGTGGCATGGACATCGACGACTTCGCGCCCAACCTGTCGTTCTTCTTCTCCAACGACATGGACGTCGAGTACTCCTATGCCGCGTCGCCCGCCGCATCTGGGCCATCACGATGCGCGACAAGTACGGCGCCAACGAGCGCTCGCAGAAGCTCAAGTACCACGTGCAGACGTCCGGCCGCTCGCTGCACGCGCAGGAGATGAGCTTCAACGACATCCGCACGACGCTGCAGGCGCTCATCGCGATCTACGACAACGCCAACAGCCTGCACACCAACGCGTACGACGAGGCCGTCACGACCCCGTCAGAGGAGTCGGTACGCCGGCGCTGGCGATCCAGCTCGTGATCAACCGCGAGTGGGGCCTGGCGATGAACGAGAACCCGACCCAGGGCGCCTACATCATCGACGAGCTCACCGACCTGCTCGAGGAGGCCGTGCTCGCGGAGTTCGACCGCATCAACGAGCGCGGAGGCGTGCTCGGCGCGATGGAGACCGGCTACCAGCGCGGCCGCATCCAGGACGAGTCGATGCTCTACGAGCAGCGCAAGCACGACGGCTCGCTGCCGATCGTCGGCGTCAACACGTTCCGCAACCCGCACGCGGAGGACCTCGAGCCGCCGACCGTCGAGCTGGCACGGGCGACCGAGGCCGAGAAGTCCTCACAGCTCGAACGGGTCCAGACGTTCCACAAGACGCATCGCGACGAGGCCGCCGAGGCGATCGATCGGCTCAAGCTGGCCGCGATCAACCACGAGAACGTCTTCGCGGTGCTCATGGACGCCGCCCGGGTGTGCTCGTTGCAGCAGGTCACCGAGGCGTTCTTCGAGGTCGGCGGCCAGTACCGCCGCAACGTCTAGGAAGCGAAGTCGCTGAAGTCGAGCACGTCATCTGGATCGGGAGCGCCCGGCGACTTCCCGAGGTCGAAGCCGATCGTTCGCTGCGACCTCGCTCGTCGCCGGCGAACTGTACGGGGCGTCCCGTCTCACGATCGACGTACAACGTGCCGTCGTCAACGGCCAGGGCCAGGCACTCGATCCCGTCGATCGTCTTGCCCTTGGCCTTCTTGGCCGAACCGTCCGCCACGAGCTCCTTGAGCATCCCTTCGCGGCTGAAGTCCTTGAAGTCGTCCCCGAGTGCTTCTTGATCCATCGTGATCCACTTGTTGCTGAGCAGCTGCTGCATCGCCTTGACGTCACCCGCGGAATCACCGTCCTCCTTGGCCATGGCGGCCCAGAACTCGTCTCCGGCCTTCATGAAGAACTTCGCGTCGATGACCCGCATCTCGACCTCGGCGCCCTCCAGTCCGAGCGTGCCGTAGACGTCCTTCTCCGCGAAGGTCATGTCCATCTTGACGAGGCCGTCCTCTTCATCCTCGAGCTCGCCACTGATCCTGAACCCCGGAGCGGCCTTCATCTCCTTCACGGCCTTCTTGTAGAGCTCATCGGACTGACAGCGAGCTCAGGTCGGTCTTCTTGGGCTCGTCCTTGCGGACTTGTCCGATCCGATCCCGAGCCTCCGCAGCCGGCGAGGACGAAGAGCGGCACGACCATCACCGAGATGGCGACAGAGCGCAGCGAGACATTCGGGCGACGGATCATGGGCTCCCCTGAGACCGAGGACGGCACCATGCGCACCGCCGATTGCCCGCGACGCTATCGGCTTACCGCCCCGCGTCCCGGGCTTCAGCATTCGCAGCCAAGAGCCGCCTCCGGACGCCCAATCTGGGCAGTTCTCCCTAGGCGCCGGGACCTGGGCCAGAAATCTTCGCGCACCAGAACGGGTCGATCGCCCGATGCCTCGCCAGCCCCGTCTACCGGAGATTGGAGGGCAACGAAAGGACCGACATGTTCACCACCACCACCGACATCAGCACCACCGAGCAGCAGGCGGAGCTCGCGGCACGGATCGACCGTCGCAGGCGGACCGCGAAGACCGCGGTTGCGGCGTTCGGCGGCGATCGCCTCGCCCTCATCGCTGCCCTGGCCCGTCAGGCGCGGGCAAACCACGACGGGTCGCCCAGCGAGCCGGCGAAGACGCGGGTGACGGCCGACCGACCGACTCCCACCACCCGGCCGCTACTCGCCGACTAGACCCCGCTCGAGCGCGATCGCGGCAGCGCGCGCCCGGTTGGGTGCGTCGAGCTTGCGCAGGACGGCAGAGACGTGATGACCCGCGGTCTTCGGCGAGACGAACAACGACTCACCGATCTCCGCGTTGGTCAGCCCCTTGCCGAGAAGTTTCAGGACCTCGACCTCCCGCGCGGTCAGACCAGCGGGGTGCGCGGCCGTCATCGCACGTGGCCCCCGTACGGCCGGGAGGCCACGGCGCTGGCGGTCTCGCAGGATCGCGTCGCGCAGGCCCAACGCGCCCATGGCCTCGAGCTCGGCCAGACCGTGCCTGACGTCATCGATCTCGGTCGAGGCGGCGAGCGCGCGGGCTGCCCACAGCGGCGATCCCAAGGACCGCCACCGCTCTGCTGCTTCCAGCATCAGGCCATCCAGCATCAGCGCGAACGGCCCAGCGGCGGGTCCGGGAAGCTCGTGCTCCTCGTCGATCACGAGGCTCCACCAGGCGAGCTCGCCGGTGCGCCACGGATGCGGGTGCTGCGCGTTGGTCTCCCACAGTCGGTCAAGGGTCTGCACCGCGTCGTCGCGTCGACCCTGGATCCACGCGAGCTCGACGCAGGCGAGAGCCACCGGCGCCAACCTCTGCGGCTCCCGGGTCTGCTCGACCAGCCGCATCGACTCATCGAGCAGGTCTTCGCCGCCCCCGTTTCGAAGCGCCTCGAGCTGGCCCCTCGTCGCCAGGGCCGGTATGCGGCTCACGGTCGCCAGGTGCGGGATCGCGAGAACCTGCTCCACGAGCCGCTGCGCCTCGTCGAAGTCTCCCCGCTCGGCGGCGGACTTCGCGAGCATCGCGGTGATGTAGTCGCTGTAGTAGTCGAGGTCGCGGTCGGCCGAGTAGGCGATCCCCTCGGCCATGACCCGCTCGGCGTCGTCGAAGCGACGGTGCATCGAGAGCGACACGCTCAGATTGCAGTACGCACGTGCTGCGTGATCGACGAAGCCGTGGTCGAGCGCGATGCGCAGGCTTTCGCCCAGCATCGCGGAGCCGCCTTCGAGATCGTCTGCCGTCGCGATCGAGCTGCCGACGTTGTTCAGGGCGTGCGCGCGTACGAACTCGTCCCCGAGGTCCGACGCCATGGCGAGGGCGCGCTCGCCCCATTGGCCGGCGCCACGAGCGTCGTCACTCAGCATGTGGATCTGGGCCAGGTTGCTGTACGCCATCGCAAGCTCGTGCGACGGCCCTTCCGGTTCGAGCACCTCGATCGCTCGACGTGCGAACTGATCGGCAACAGCACCGCGGCCGAGCATCCACGACAACCTGCTGATCCTGCGCATGGACCGCCCCGCGCCGCCGGGGTTCTGCGACGACCGGTGCAGCTCCAGAGCCTCGTGCTCGATGGCGAGTGCCTCCTCGGCACGGCCCAGGAGATAGAGCGCATTGCCCAGGCTGTCGAGCATCTTCGGGCGCACGGGGGAGTCAGCCGACACCACGTCGAGCACGGTTCGCTGGTGCTCGGCGGCTTCGCGATGCGCACCGTGGGCGGCCGCCAGCTCGGCGGCGCGCATCGCGTGATCGAGGAGCGCTTCCCGGTCGTCGGCTTCCTGCGCATGGTGTGCGAGCCGGCGGTCATCCGTGCAGCCGCGCTGCGTCAGCTCGGCGAGAGCACGGGCGTGCAGGGTCCGCCGAGACTCGAAGGTCAAGGTCTCCTCGACGGCAAGGCGAGCCAGCTCGTGCCGGAACGTCACGGTGTCCCGGTCGGCGCGCAGCATCCCGCGAGCAACGCACTCGTCGACGTCAGACAGCGGACGACCTGCCACGGCCGTCAGCACGTCGACATCGGCGCCCGGGCCGAGGACTGCCGCGGCTTCGAGCGTCCGGCGCGCACCGTCGCTGAGCCGAGACGTCCGGGCCAGCACCGCGTCGCGCACCGTGATCGGCACGTCGTCTCCGCCGGTCGCCAGCACCTCGGTCACGTGGAACGCATTTCCACCGGTCCGATCGTGCAAACCGGCCGCGTCGAGACCCGAGCCAACCGCCAGGGCGAGCTGCTCGACCCCCTCCAGCGTCAGGGCCGGCACCGCGACACGGGCGACTCCGGGAGCCGTGGCCAGATCGCCCAGGATCACCCGCAACGGGTGCACGTCGTCCAGCTCGTCGCTGCGAAACGTCACCACGAGCATCAACGGCATACGCGCCACCCGGCGACCCAGGTGACGCAGCAGGTCGAGGGAGGCACCGTCTGCCCAGTGGAGATCCTCGAGCACGACGACCGACGGCGCGGATGACAGGACACCGGCGGCAGTCGTGAACAACGCGGAGCTGTCCTCACCGCTTGCCGGGACGGAGACGTCGACCAGCTCGGGGACAGCTTCGAGGAACGGCCCGAGCGGCGCCGGCGTCGTGACGTTGTCGCAGCCTCCACGCCGGATGGTCAACGGGTCCGCCATCGAGTCGATGAACGCCTCGACCAGGGTTGTCTTGCCGACGCCGGCTTCGCCGCTCAGCAGGACGAGGCCACCGTGTCCTCGGGCTGCCCGGTCCGCGATGCCGGCGAGCTGCTCGAGGATGTCGTCGCGCTCCACCACAGGGGCACGCGACAGGGTGCCATCGATGTCGTTGCTCATCTCAGCTCCTTCACACCCAGCCCGATTGTGACCTCTCAGGACCGGGAGACACAAGGAATCCCGCGTCGGCGGAGTCCAGGAGGACGCCCCGCCGACGCGGGACCACGACCCGACTGCGCCAGCAACCGGGGGTCGGAGTCAGCTACCCTCGGCAACCGGGTAGATCTCGTCAGCCACGAGCCCGTGGGCCTCACGGTGAACCGTGTTGGCCGCCTCAGCGTCGGGGGCTTCGACGAGGCAGAAGATCTTGCCGTTCGCCTCGTCGACCCAGTACTGCTGGTAGTCGACTCCATGCGCCGTCTGCGTCTCGAGATCAGCCGCGTGGGCCTTCTTCACGTCGTCGAGCGTGACGGTGCCTTCCATGTGGTGCACGTCCATGAACAGTGCCATGAGTGTCCTCCTGTTTCATCAAGGCAAGCACGGTGCCTGCCTCCTCAAGGACATACGAGAACGCCTATCGCGGGCATCGGGCGTTCTCCCTATGTTGCGGATCGCACCGGTATCACAGAGATATGGGGAACGTGACCGATGTGGGAGGGTGCCCGCGCCGGAGAGGCTGAAGCGTCACGAAAGGACCGCTCATGCACTCCGACTACCTCGCACACCGCAGCCATCTGCAGCGCGAAGCCGAGCTCGTACGCCGGCTCGAGGAGCGCCGCCAAATGCTCGAACGCGTTCCCGCCCAGCCGCATCGCGGATGGGCGCTCCGCCTCGTCGCAAGGGCGCACGTCATCCGCACCTCGTGAGGTGCCTCAGCGGCCGAGGTCGCGGGCAATGACGAGGCGCTGGATCTGGTTGGTGCCCTCGAAGATCTGCATGACCTTGGCCTCGCGCATGAAGCGCTCGACCGGGAAGTCGCGGGTGTAGCCGGCACCGCCGAAGACCTGCACGGCATCGGTCGTCACCTTCATGGCGTTGTCGGTGCACACGAGCTTCGCGATCGAGGCCTGCCGCGAGAACTTCTGCCCGGCGTCCTTCATCCGCGCCGCCGCCAGGTATGTCGCGCGGGCTGACTCGACCGCCGCGGCCATGTCGGCCAGCACGAAGCCCAGGCCCTGGTGGTCGATGATCGCCTTGCCGAACGTCTGGCGCTCCTTGGCGTACGCGACGGCCGCGTCCAGGGCGCCCTGCGCCAGGCCGGTCGCCACAGCGGCGATGCCGAGCCGCCCGGAGTCCAGTCCGGCCAACGCGATCGGCAGGCCCTGGCCCTCATCGCCCAGCCGCCGCTCGGCCGGAATGCGTACGTCCTGGAACAGCATCGTCGCGGTCGTGGACCCCATCAGACCCATCTTCTGCTCGGGGTTGTCGGCCGACAGTCCGGGCGTGTCCGCCGGGACCAGGAAGCAGGAGATCCCGCGGCCGCCGTCGTCGGACGTGCGCGCCATGACCTTGTAGAAGTCGGCCTTGCCGCCGTGCGTGGTCCACGCCTTCGCACCGTTGAGCACGTACGAGTCGCCGTCGCGGACCGCGCGGGTCTTCATCGCGGCCGGATCCGACCCGGCATGCGCCTCGGACAGGCAATACGCCCCGAGCTGCTCGCCCGACAGCATCTCGGGCAGCCACCGTTTGCGCTGCTCATCGGTGCCGGCGGTGAACAGCCCGAAGCACGACAACGCGTGCACGCTGACCCCCACACCCACGGACGCCGAGACCGCCGCGATCTCCTCGAGCACCTGAAGGTAGACCTCGTACGGCTGACCGCCACCGCCGAACTCCTCCGGATAGGGCAACGACAACAACCCGGCCCGGCCCAGCGTGCGGAACACCTCGCGCGGGAACTCCCCTGACGCCTCGATCTGCGCGACCTGCGGTGCCAGCTCCTTGGCCACGATGTCGCGGGTCAACGCGATCAGGTCGGAGGACTCCTCAGACGGCATCAGGCGAGTGGCAGGCATGGGGCTCCTTGATCGGGATCGGCGGCGACTCCAGACTACGGCGACCGCGCGGACGAGCGAACCTGCCCGACCGGGCTTAGCGTTCTTGCATGGCCACCTCCGAGGACGCGGCGAAGAAGGAGCTCAAGGCTCGTCGCAACGCGAACGGCGAGAACCGGCTGCCGCCCGCGGCTGCGGTCATCGTCGCGGGACTCGCGTACGCCTTGCTGCCCGCGTCGCTGCTCGTCGGTCCGCGATACGTCATCCCCGGCATCGAGCTCGCGCTGCTCGTCTCGCTGATCGCGACGAACCCCCGGCGCATGACCCGCGAGACGCGGTGGTCACGCATCGCGTCGATCGCCCTCGCCTGCCTCGTCATCCTCGCCAACATGGTCGCGCTGGGCATGCTGG
This sequence comes from uncultured Actinomycetota bacterium, assembly GCA_963761965.1. GTDB lineage: Bacteria > Actinomycetota > Actinomycetes > Propionibacteriales > Nocardioidaceae > Aeromicrobium. The sequence goes on along the minus strand of CAVXIX010000018.1, from coordinate 298,627 downwards.
TCCACTCGATGACCGAGAAGAGCTCGTCCGGCGAGCCGTTGCTCCTCGCCGCCATGCAGGTGTGGGTCACCAACGTCATCGGTTTCGCGCTGCTGTTCTGGGAGCTCGACCGCGGTGGTCCGGTCGCCCGGCGGGTCAAGACCCACAAGCAGATGGCGGCCGCGGACTGGCGGTTCTCCCAGGACGAGAACCACGACGCCGTTCGAGGAGGTCGCGGTGAGCGCCGAGCCGCAACTCCGGCTGGATCCCGACCTTCGTCGACTACCTCTACGTCTCGCTGACCAACTCCAGCGCCTTCAGCCCGACCGACACGATGCCGCTCAGCGCGCGGGCCAAGGTGTTGATGGGCGTCGAGGCGACGGCTGCCCTGTTCACCTCGCTGCTGGTCATCGCCCGAGCGGTCGGGTCCCTCGGGAGCTGAACGCGTACGCCACAGGTGTGGCGACGCCGGAACCGGGTATTCCCCCTGGGATACGGCGCGCATCCGTCAGGACGCGAGCCGCCCGACAGAGGGAGACCGACATGGATGACATCAACTGGTGGGTATGGGCGCTGATCGCCCTGGCCGTCATCGCGCTGATCGCGATCATCGGGGTCGCGATGCGCAACCGGGCCCACGCGAAGGCCGTCGAGCGTGACCGCTCCCGCGCCGGCGAGCTCCGCGAGGAGGCCGAGCTGAGTGCCGTCGAAGCCAGCAGTCGAGAGGCCGACGCCGCGGCTGCACGGGCCGAGGCCGAGCAGGCGCGCGTCGCCGCCGAGCAGCTCGAGCGCCAGGCACAGGAGCACGAACGCGATGCCGGTCAGGTACGCGCCGAGGCCGGCGAACGGCTCGCCAAGGCTGACGAGATCGACCCGGATCTCGACGATGACCTCACCGATCGAGCTCCCGCGGACGACCGGCGAGGCATCGATGGTGAGCGCCCGATGGATGATGCACGCCCAGCCGCTCGAGAAGAGGGAGATACCGACATGGACGACAGCAACTGGTGGGTCTGGGCGTTGATCGCCCTGGCCGTCATAGCGCTGATTGCGATCATCGGGATCACGATGCGGAACCGGGCCAACGCCAAGAAGGTCGAGCGCGATCGGTTCCGCGCAGGCGAGCTGCGCGAGGAGGCCGAGATGAGCGGCATCGAGGCCAGCCGCCGAGAGGCCGACGCTGCTGATGCGCGAGCCGAGGCCGAGCAGGCACGGGTCGCTGCCGAGCAGCTCGAACGCCAGGCACAGCAGCACGAACGTGATGCTGGCCAGGTACGCGCCGAGGCCGGCGAGCGGCTCGCCAAGGCCGACGAGATCGATCCGGATCTCGACGATGACCTCACCGATCGGACCGCCCCGGACGACGCGAGGGGGATCGATGGTGAGCGCACCGATCGGACCACCACGAACGACGCGCATGGCTTCGATGGTGAGCGCCCGACAGACGAGAGAGTCGGCGACGACCGGCCCGCTGGCGAGCACGTACGGGAGACCCGGCGGGACGCTCCCGTAGGGCTGCCTAAAGTGACACGCATGACCCCGCCTGCGACGGACGACCTCGACCACCAGGTCGAGGCTGGCGCGTCCGGCGCGGCGGGTCGTGTCGCTCGTGCCGTCGCTCACCGAGGCCGATCGCGGCGACCCGGCCGGAGGCGCTCGTCGGTGCGACCGACTGGTGCACCCACCCCGCCGACCTCGACGTCCCACGCGTGCGCGGCACCAAGAACCCTGACCGGGCCGCGATCGCCGCGCTCCGGCCTGACCTCGTGCTCGCCAACCGCGAGGAGAACCGCGAGCTCGACGTTCGGCGGCTCCGCGACGACGGCATCGCGGTGTGGGTCACCGTGATCGAGACGGTCGACGAGGCGTTCGCGTCGATGGAGCGGATGTTCACCGAGGCGCTCGGCTGGGACGTGCCCGAGTGGCTCGACCAGGCGCGCGCGGTCTGGGCGGAGCCGGCCCCGGAGTCCGGACGACGCGTGGCGATACCGATCTGGCGCGACCCGTGGATGGTGGTCGGCGGCCGTACGTTCACCGGTGACCTGGTCGGCCGGCTCGGACTCGTCAACGCCTTCAGCGACGGCGATGAGCGATACCCGAAGGTCGACCTCGCGGACATCGACTCACCGGACGTGGACCTCGTCCTGCTGCCCGACGAGCCATACGTCTTCACCGCCGACGACGGGCCTGAGGCGTTCGCGCACACGCCGACCCGACTCGTGTCGGGGCGTTCCCTGACCTGGTACGGGCCGTCGATGCTGACCGCCCGCGCCGAGCTCGAGTCGACGCTCGACTAGCTCTTGGGCTCGTCCTGCCCGAGCCCCTCGACACCCTTGGCCGCGCTCGCCACGGCCGCCTTGCGGGCGGCGGCACGCGACACGGCCTTGCGGGGCTCACGCGCCTCGACCATGACGGGCTTGAGCGCGACGACCGGCGGGGTCTCGCCGACGATCGCGTTGTGACTGCCCCAGACGAGGTACTTGGCGGTGAGGTTGATCATCGTGGCGAACCGGTTGCGGTTGCCGAGCAGGGTCGCGACGTGCAGGCCGACCCAGATGACCCAGGCGGGGAAGCCGGTGAGCCGCGGCAGGAACTTGATCTCGGCGACCGCCGACGAACGGCCGATCGTCGCCATCGTGCCCTTGTCCTTGTACTTGAACGGCTTGACGGTCTTGCCCTTGAGCTCTGCCTTGATGAACTTCGCGACGTGCTTGCCGCCCTGGATCGCGGGCTGGGCCAGCTGCGGGAGCGGCTCGTCGGGGCTGACCGAGACGTCGCCGATCGCGAAGACGTCGCTCATGCCCTTGACCCGCAGGTGCTCGTCGGTCTCGATGCGTCCACCGCGACCCTGCGGCACGGACCAGTCCTGGACCGTCGGGTGGGCCGTGATGCCACTGGCCCAGACGACGATGCTGGCGGGCAGGAACTCCTGCTCGCCGTTGTGCTCGACGAGCACACCGTCCTCACGGACCTCCTTGACGGCGGTCTCGAGGCGCAGGTCGACGTCACGCTTGTCGAGCGACTTCTTGGCGTAGTCGCGCAGCTTGGGGTGGAACGGGCCGAGGACGTGCGGCATCATCTCGATCAGCGTGATGTGCACCCGCTTGCGATCGAGCTCGGGATAGGTGACCGGCATGTCGTTGTTGCGCAGCTCGGCGAACGCGCCGGCGGTCTCGACACCGGTGGCGCCACCGCCCACGACGATGATGCGCAGGTCGCGGTCCTGGCCGTTGACCGCAGCCTCCTCGAGGGCGGCGAACATCTTGTCGCGGACCGCGAGCGCCTGCGAGCGGCGGTAGAGCGGCATCGCGAGCTCGGCAGCGCCGGGGATGCCGAAGAAGTTGGCGGTCACTCCCACGGCGATGACCAGGTAGTCGTACTTGACCTCGACGCCGCCGTCGAGCTTGATCGTCTTGGTCTCGTGGTCCATCGACTCGACGAGACCCTTGAGGAATCGCACGTTGCTCTGCTTGGAGCGGATCGCACGCAGGAACCAGGTGATGTCGCCGGGGTTGAGGCTGGCGGTCGCGACCTGGTAGAGCAGCGGCTGGAACGTGTTGTAGGTGTGACGGTCGATCAGCGTCACGTCGACGTCGGCTCGCTTGAGCTTGCGGACGGCAGCGATACCGCCGAACCCGCCTCCGACGACGACGACATGGGGACGTTTCTGACCGGCAACGGTGCTCTCTGGCATGGTTTCAGTCTATCGACCGGCACACGCCTGACGCACATCGCGAGCGGTCGCTGTGACCACTCTCATGTCCGGACAAAACGGAAGACTCAGCTGCGGCGCCGGCGGCGCACCAGCAGCACCGTGGAGACCGCGATCGCCACGAGGCACAGCGGCAGCACGACCCACGACATGATGGCCAGGTCGTGATAGCTGTCGCGGACCTCGGCCTCGGTCAGGTTCATCCAGTTCATGCCCGAGTCGAGCTGCTGACGTACGAGCTCGTCGCGCGCGAACTCGTACATCAGGAGGTAGAACGCGCAGCCGGCCGCGACGATCGAAGCGCCGATCAACGTGATGAGCGACAAGACCTTGATGACGTCCGTCGGCGCCTTCGGAGGCATCGGGGCGTACGCCTGGTGGTGCGGGGCCCACTGCTGCTGCGGCGCCGGGTGCTGGCCCTGCTCGGCCGGTGCCGGCGGCATGGGCGGAGGCCAGCCGGAGGCCGCGACCGGCGCCGGCTCCTCGCGGCCCGCGAGCCGCGCGAACCACCGGCGTACGTCGGCGTTCCACAGCTGGAGCACGCAGGTCAGCGTCACGACGCTCAGCAGGATCGACACGAACGACCCCTGGGTGATGCCCAGCAGCGCCATCAGTGGCGCCGTGATCGTCAGCATGATGCGGCTGACGGCGTGGCCCATCGCGGTGTAGACCGCGAAGACCAGGACCGACGCGGCAAGGATCGCCAGGATCGCGAGATAGACCCGGTAGACCGCTTCCGCGTCGCCGCGATTGATGCCGTCGTCGACGAGCGGGTCGGTGAACCGCTTGACCTGCTCCTCGCCGCTCTCGGAGTACCAGCCGGTCAGCACGATGATGACCTGCAGGACCTGGAACGCGCCGATCACGCCCAGGTAGGCGCACGTCGTCACCAGCCGCGGCGGGCGCTCAGAACGGTGCTCGGTCATGCGCCCATCCCACCATGTTGGCCAAGGGGAGCGGTCAGGCGGCCTTGACCGTCAGCTCGTCGGCCTCCGGTGCGCGGTCGACCACGACGGTGTCGCCGTCGCGCACCTCACCGCTGAGCAGCGAACGCGCGAGCCGGTCGCCGATCGCCTGCTGCACCAGGCGGCGCAGCGGACGGGCACCGTACGCCGGGTCCCACCCGGTCAGCGCGAGCCACTCGCGGGCGGCCGGGGTGACGTCCAGCGTGATGCGCCGGACCGCGAGCCGCTTGGCCAGCGCCGACACCTGCAGGTCCACGATGTGCGCGAGCTCGTCGGTGCCGAGCGCGTCGAACGTGACGATCTCGTCGAGCCGGTTGAGGAACTCGGGCTTGAACGACGCCTTGACGACGTCCATCACCGCCGCGCGCTTGGCCGCATCGTCGAGCGCGGGATCGCTCAAGAACGCCGAGCCGAGGTTGGACGTGAGGATCAAGATCACGTTGCGGAAGTCGACCGTACGACCTTGGCCGTCGGTCAGCCGTCCGTCGTCGAGCACCTGCAGCAAGATGTCGAACACCTCGGGGTGCGCCTTCTCGACCTCGTCGAGCAGCACGACCGAGTACGGCCGACGACGCACGGCCTCGGTGAGCTGGCCACCCTCGTCGTACCCGACATAGCCCGGAGGGGCACCGACGAGCCGGCTGACCGAGTGCTTCTCGGAGTACTCGCTCATGTCGACGCGGATGATCGCCCGCTCGTCGTCGAACAGGAACTCGGCGAGCGTCTTGGCCAGCTCGGTCTTGCCGACGCCGGTGGGGCCGAGGAACAGGAACGAGCCGGTCGGCCGGTCGGGGTCGGAGATGCCGGCGCGCGAACGGCGTACGGCATCGGACACCGCCGTGACGGCGGTCTTCTGGCCGACGAGTCGCTTGCCGAGCTCCTCCTCCATGCGCAGGAGCTTGCCGGTCTCGCCCTCGAGCAGGCGTCCCGTGGGGATGCCGGTCCACGACGGCCACGACCTCGGCGACATCGTCGGCGCCGACCTCCTCGTGCACCATCGAGTCGCCCTCCTGCGCCGCCTCAGCGGCCTGGGCGTCCTCGAGCTGGCGCTCCATCGCGGGGATCTCGCTGTAGATCAGCCGGCTGGCGGTGTCCATGTCCCCTTCGCGCTGCGCGCGCTCGGCCTGGCTGCGGACCTCGTCGATGCGTTCCTTGATCTCGCCGACCGCGTTGAGCGCCTGCTTCTCGCGCTCCCACCGGGTCTCGAGGGCACGCAGCGCCTCCTGCTTGTCGGCCAGCTCGACGCGGAGCTTGTCGAGCCGATCGCGGCTCGCGGCGTCCTCCTCCTTGTCGAGGTGCAGCTCCTCCATGCGGAGCCGGTCGACGGCGCGGCGGAGCTCGTCGATCTCGATGGGGCTCGAGTCGATCTCCATCCGGAGCCGGCTGCTGGCCTCGTCGATCAGGTCGATCGCCTTGTCGGGCAGCTGGCGGCCGGGGATGTAGCGGTCGGACAGCGTCGCGGCAGCGACCAGTGCGGCGTCGGAGATCGACACCTTGTGGTGCGCCTCGTAGCGCTCCTTGAGCCCGCGCAGGATCGCGATCGTGTCCTCGGGGCTCGGCTCGCCGACGAACACCTGCTGGAACCGGCGCTCCAACGCCGGGTCCTTCTCGATGCGCTCGCGGTACTCGTCGAGCGTCGTCGCACCGATCATCCGCAGCTCACCGCGCGCCAGCATCGGCTTGAGCATGTTGCCGGCGTCCATCGCGCTGTCGCCGCCGGCACCCGCACCCACGACGGTGTGCAGCTCGTCGATGAACGTGATGACCTGGCCCTCGGACTCCTTGATCTCGGTCAGGACGGCCTTGAGGCGCTCCTCGAACTCGCCGCGGTACTTCGCGCCCGCGACCATCGACGCCAGGTCGAGCGAGATGAGCCGGCGGCCGCGCAGCGACTCGGGCACGTCACCCGCGACGATGCGCTGCGCGAGCCCCTCGACGACGGCGGTCTTGCCGACGCCGGGCTCGCCGATCAGCACGGGGTTGTTCTTCGTACGCCGTGACAGCACCTGGACGACGCGCCGGATCTCGCTGTCGCGGCCGATGACCGGGTCGAGCTTGCCCTCGCGCGCGACGGCGGTGAGGTCGACGCCGTACTTCTCGAGCGACTGGTAGGTGTCCTCGGCGTCGGCGCTGGTGACTCGCGCCGTGCCACGTACGGCGGCGAACGCGGCCTGCAGCGACTCGGCGGTCGCACCGGCGTCGGTCAGCATCGTCTTGGCGGCCGACTCGACGGTCGCGATGCCGACCGTCAGGTGCTCGGTCGAGACGAAGTCGTCACCGAGCTGGTCGGCCAGGTCCTGGGCGCGCTGCAGCACCTCGTGACTCGCGCGCGACAGGCCGGGGTTCTGCACGCTGGCGCCACTGGCCGACGGCAGCGACTCGAGTGCCGACTTGAGCCCGACACGTACGGCCTGGGCGTCGACGCCGGCAGCCTGGATCAGGGGAGCCGCGGTGCCGCCGTCCTGCGTGAGGAGGGCGGAGAGCAGGTGAGCCGGCTCGACGGCGGGGTTGCCCGCAGCGGCGGCAGCAGAGATCGCGCTGCCCAGCGCCTGCTGGCTGCGCGTCGTGAACTTGGCAAGGTCCATGGTGGTTCTCCTGGAATGGAACGAGTGTCACTCATCTCAACGCCATTGAAGTTGAGTCCATTCCTATCAACTTTGCCAAAAGGTGAGCCGAGCGGGGTCGGTCAGCCGTCGCCGTACGCCACGTCGGTGTCGGGCTGGCTCGACGTGCGGGGGTCGCGCAGCGGCTCGTCGCCGCCGCGGTCACGCAGGCTCGGCACCTCCTGGTCCTCCCCCAACCCGGGTTCCAGGAACTCGGCCGGCATCTCGGACATGCGACCTCCTCGCGAAACTGATGTGTCCTGCGTCACACTAGGTCGGGCGCGAGCGATCAGCAAGGACGTGGCGAGGGTCAGTAGCCCGGTGAAGTAGTCCGTCTTGACGCCCTTGCAGCGCTTCGCGAGCCCAGCACGCACGGCGTTGACCATGGCCGGCGGACCCGAGATGTACGCCTTGCGGTCGGCCAGGTCCGGCACGGCCTCGGCGATCAGCTCGGGCGACAGGAACGGCGCCTCGACGTACGTCCAACCCTCCGGCAGGCCACTCGGGCGCGCCGGGCCGACGAGCACGACGCGCACACCCGCGAGCTCCTCGACGAACGGCACCTCGTCGGGCGACGAGACGCCGTAGACCAGCACCGCATCCCGCGACGACTCGTGCCGCAGCTGGCTGAGGAACGGCGTGATGCCGATGCCGCCGGCCACCAGCAGCAGCGGCTCGCGCGAGTCCGACGGCAGCAGGAAGTCGCCGCCGATCCCGGTCGCGTGCACCGTGTCGCCGGGCTCCAGCGCGAGCAGCGCCTTCTTGAAGCTCGACGAGTTCTCCGGCACCCGCAGCGCGAACGAGACGCGCCCGTCGGCGTTCGGCGGCGAGGCGATGCTGAACGAGCGACGGCTCCCCCGGCCGTCGACGCCGGCGTGCGGCACGGTCAGCTCGGCGAACTGGCCGGGCTCGAACGACACCGGCCGCTTGGCCCGGAACGTCAGCTCTCTGGTCTCCGGCGTCAGCGCGCGGCTCTTCTCCAGCACGAACGTGACGCCGTGACGACGCGCGAACGCGAACGCCAGCAGGTTGCCGATCAGCAGCGAGAGCTCCGGCGTGATGGCGAAGACGCCGAGGTCTCGGCGGCGTGTCCGTGAGCATGAGGATCCAGCTCGGATACGAGAACACGACCGCGGTCAGCGCGGCGACGGCCAGCTGCTGGTGCCGGCGAGGCGGCAGGGTCAGCGGTTCGCTCAGCATGAAGCCGGCGAGGAACACGATGGGGTACGAGTAGAAGGCCGGCTTGAGCACGTCGACGAACGACTGGTCCGTGCTCACGTCCAGCAGATAGCCGACGATCAGCACGCCGGCGATGGACGATGAAGAGCACGCCGATGTCGAGGCGACGCGTGCGCCACAGCACCAGGAACGCGCCGACGAGCACGAACGGGAACAGCTTCTCGGTCGCGGCGGTCTGCCAGATCGCATTGATCGGGTTCTCGCGTCCGACGACGTCCTGCACGAGGAGGACAGGAACGCGCCCGCCGCTGCGGGGTTGAAGATGTGCCGCCCGCGCCACGCCAGGACGTACTTCGAGGCGTTGCCGAGGACCGCCGCACCGGCGAGCCAGGCGAGGTTGGTGACGTCGGTCTCGAGCAGCGGGACGTAGAGGAAGAACAGCAGGAGCGCCGTGATGATCGACGACTCCCCGTGCGGACGAACCCGCCAGATCGCGCCGAAGAGCCGGCTGCTCGCATAGGACGCGACCAGCAGGACCACGAGGGTGAGGAGCTGGTCCTTCGTCGACAGGCCGTCGATGACGCCGGTCGCCGAGAAGATCGACGTAGACCGCCGCCAGCACGAGCAGCACGATCGTGATGAGTCGGTACATCGTCACCCGGCCGAGCTGGCGGTCCAGCAGGTCTCGGGGGTCGAGCTTCGCATGCATGAGAACACCTCTCCAGGAAAGTCCGGGGACCACTCGACCCGGCCGTCAGCGTGCATACGTACGAACTCGTGGTCGAAGCGTGACACGAGTCGGGCGGGATCGGTGAGGAAATGGGCGGTGGCCAGCCCGTCGGCGAGCAGGCAGGAGTCGGCCACGACCCAGGTCGCGACGACGTCGTCAGTCGGCCGGCCGGTACGCCCGTCCAGCACGTGGTGCAGCCCGTCGCCCCACGCGCGGCGGTTGGTCGCCGAGGCGCAGAGGGCTCGACCGGACGTCAGCTCGGCGATGCCGATCGCGCGGGTCGCGTCGCCCGGATGCTCGAGGGCGACGCGCAACGGCTGGTCCTGGCGGTGCACCAGGTCGCCGCTCGCGTCGACCGTGAAGTGCCGGACACCGTGCTCGGTCAGCACGTCGGCGACGAGATCGACGAGGTGACCCTTGCCGGCTGCGCCGACGTCGAACAGCAGTGGCTCGTGCGCGTCCAGCGTGGGATACGTCCAGTCGAACGACTCCCACGCCGGCATGGCGGCCGGCTCGGCGACGGCCCGCAGCGAGTAGGCCTCGTCGTAGCCGAGATCGGCGAGCGTACGCCCGACCAGCGGCGTGACGGCGCCCTCGGTGACGTCGTGCAGCTCGACGTACAGGTCGAGCAGTGGCCGTGAGTCCTCGTCCAGCACCCACGCGCCGCCCTCGGCGGCGATCCGTGAGACGACGGAGTCGGGCCGGAACCGCGACCACACCGCATCGAAGTCGTCGATGCGGGCGGTCACAGCGGCGGCGAGGTCCGGGGCGAGCGGCTCCGCGGTGTCGATCTGCCACGCGGTGCCGATCGCCTCGAACTGCCAGGCGGCCGGCTCAGGCCTTGGCATCAGCCTTGATGTCGTCGATCGCGGCGTTGAACCCCGTCGATGTCAGCGACGAGCCGGCGACCTTGGAGACGTTGAGCTCGTCGATGCTCTTGCCCACGACCGCGTCGGAGATGCCGCCGGCGAACTTGGTCTGGAACTGCTTCGACGTGGCGTTCTCGGCCTCGGGCGTCACCGTGATCTTGGTGATCTTGTTGTCGGCGAGCGTGAGCGTCGACCTTGACCTTGGACTGGCCGCCGGGGTTGGAGTAGCTGGCCTCGGCGTCGTAGTCACCGTCCTTGAAGGCCGTGGCGCTGGCGTCGGACGAGTCGTCGGACGACGACGTCGCGGACGAGCTGGGGGTGTCGGATGCTGCGTCGTCGCTGCCACTGCCGCAGGCGGCGGTCAGCAGCATGACGGATGCGGCGGCGGCCGCGGAGAGCATCTTCTTGTGCGCTGGAAGTTTCATCGGTCGGGCTCCTGGGCTCGAGGGTATGGAATCAGCGTGCAATGTGTAGAACGGAACAGGTTGGCTGAACGTTCAACCGTATGAACGGGGTCTTCGCGAACGGAGTTCCTCCTTGTGAGGGTTGTTACAGACTCACAGGTTGGCCACAGCAACCGTCAGACCAGGTCAGCCAGGGCCGCGGTGGCGGCGTGGAAGCCCCCCATGCCGTGGACGCCGCCTCCTGGTGGTGTCGACGCCGAGCAGATGTAGAGGCCCTTGGCGCCCAGTGAGTAGGGGTTGGCCGACAGCCGGGGTCGCATGACGAGCTGCCACGGATCGTTGGCGCCGCCTCCGATGTCGCCGCCGGCGTAGTTGGCGTTGTGCGCCTCGAGCTGGGCCGGGCCCGTGCTGGTCTGCGCCACGATCCGGTCGCGGAAGCCCGGCGCGAAGCGCTCGATCTGCGCCGTGATCGCCTCGGTCGCATCTCCGGTGAACCCGTTGGGCACATGGGCGTACGACCACACGGGGTGCACGTCACCGGCCGAGCGGCCCGGATCGGCGAGGTACTGCTGGCACAGCAGGACGAACGGGCGGTCGGGCATCCGGCCGGCGTGGACCGTCGCGCTCGGCGGCAGTTGAGCTCCTCGAACGTTCCGGCGAGGTGCAGGGTGCCGGCCTTGTGCGCCCACTCATTGGTCCAGGGCACGCCGCCCTCGACGGCGTAGTCGACCTTGAAGACGCCAGGTCCCGAGCGCCAGCGCTTGAGCGGCCGGCGGACGCGGCCGGGCAGCCGGTCGCCCGCGATGCGGAGGGCGCCCTGGGGCGAGGTGTCGAAGATGACGATGTCGGCCTGGGGCAGATCGGTGACCTCGTGGCCCGTCTCGATCCGTCCGCCGTGCTCGACGATGTCGGCCGCGAGGGCCCGCGCGATCGCGGCGGAGCCGCCCTTGGCGACGGGCCAGCCGTACGCGTGACTGGTCATGCCGAACATCAGCCCGAGGCCGCCGGTGGTCGGGCGGTGAAGCGGATGGATCGCGTGCGCGGCCAGGCCGGCGAACAGTCCGCGCGCCTCGTCCGTCTTCCACCGTCGGGCGATCCACGACGCAGGTTGCAAGGCGCGCAGCCCGAACTTCGCCATCAGGATCGGATGCTTGGGCACGTGCACGATCGGCCGGAACAGCTCGCCGATGAGCTCGTCGCTCGACGCGGCCAGTGGGGCATACAGCTTGCGCCACGCCTCGCCGTCGACGCCGAGACCCTCGACCGTACGGTCGAGGTCGCGGAACAGCACCCCGGCGCGACCGCCGTCGAGCGGATGCACCGCGTCGACCTCTGGCCACAGCCACTCGAGCCCGTGACGACCGAGGTCGAGCGACTGGAAGAACGGCGACGCCACCGCGGTCGGATGCGTCGCGGAGCAGATGTCGTGCAGGACGCCGGGCACATTGAGCTCGGCCGAGCGTGTGCCACCGCCGATCTCGTCCTCGGCCTCCAGCACCGTGACGTCGATCCCGGCCCGGGCCAGCACGACAGCGGCGGCCAGCCCGTTGGGTCCCGAGCCCACGACGACGGCAGTGGTCATGCGTCCAACCTAGTGCCCGGCCGCGCATGGTCACGCACGCGGAACGGCGTCACACTGGGCAGGTGCTGGTCGACCACGATGTGCCCACGGTGCTCGGGCTGATCCGCGTCCGATCCGACGGCGACGGTCCGGCGATCCTCATGTGGCCGAGCCTGCTGATGGATGGCAACCTCTGGGCTGCGCAGGCCGTGCACTTCGCTGACCGCTACACGGTCCTGGTCGTCGATCCTCCGGGCCACGGCAGCAGCGAACCACTGACCCGAGGCTTCACGTTCGACGAGTGCGCGACGGTCATCGAGCAGATCCTCGACCATTTCGGCATCCCGCGCGCCCACATCCTCGGCAACTCATGGGGCGGCATGATCGGCGGTACGTTCGCTGCCCTGCACCCGGATCGCGTCGGCGTCGCGGTCCTGATGAACGCCACGGCATCCACGGCCGGGCGCCACCAACGAATCGAGTACGCGGCGATGCTGCGAGCCGCCCGGCTCCTCGGCGGCATCAAGCCTCCGCTGATGCGCTCCGTGCTCAAGGCGTTCCTCGGACCGACCAGCCTTCGGACTCGCCATGATGTCGTCGACACCGTCCGCGCATCGCTCTCGCGAGTCGACATGGCGTCCGCCGCGTGGGCCGTGCGTAGCGTCGTTCCCGAGCGCCCGGACCAACGCGAGCTCTTCGGACGCATCCGTACGCCGGTGCTCGTCGTCGCCGGCGCAGAGGATGCGACGTTCCCCGTCGCCGAGACCCGCGTGATGGCTGAGGCGATCCCCGGCTCCAGCTTCGTCGTGATCGACGGCGCCGCCCACCTCGCCGCGATCGAGGTGCCAGACCAGGTCGACGCTCTCGTCGATGCCTTCCTCACGCGGCAGCAGACGCACGACATGTGAGCCGCACCACAACCTCGGCACGCCGGTCACTGCCGCGCATACACTCTCCTCACACCTGAACCCAGTTCAGGTGTGACCCACCCCACACGTTTGCCGTTCGTATGGCAAGACACCTCCGGGACGCTTGTTTCGCGTCCTTAGCCTTGCCTAAGAGACGTGGTGACAATCTTTCCCAGGAGTTGTGTATGAGCAGGCAATTGCGTGTCGCCGTGATCGGCGCCGGCCCCGCGGGCATCTACGCGGCCGACATCCTCACCAAGTCCGAGGTCGACGTCACGATCGACATCCTCGACCGCGATCCCACACCATTCGGCCTGATCCGCTACGGCGTCGCGCCGGACCACCCGCGGATCAAGGAGATCGTCAAGGCCCTCAAGCGCGTGCTGTCCAACGACGACATCCGGTTCTTCGGCAATGTCGACTACGGCACCGACCTCAAGCTCGACCACCTGCAGCAGTTCTACGACGCCGTCATCTTCGCCACCGGCGCACGTGCCGACCGCGACCTCGACATCCCTGGCATCGAGCTCAAGGGCTCGTTCGGCGCCGCTGACTTCGTGTCCTGGTACGACGGTCACCCCGATGCGCCGCGCGACTGGCCGTTCGACCCGCGCGCTGAGACCGTCGCAGTCCTCGGCGTCGGCAATGTCGGCCTCGACGTCGCCCGCATGCTCGCCAAGACCGCTGACGAGCAGCTCGTCACCGACATCCCCGAGAACGTCTACGCCGGGCTCAAGGCCAACGCCGCCAAGGACATCCACGTGTTCGCCCGCCGCGGCCCGGCTCAGGTCAAGTTCACCCCGATGGAGCTGCGCGAGCTCTCGCACTCGCCGAGCATCGACGTCGTCGTCCACCCCGAGGGTTTCGAGCTCGACGAGGGATCCATGGATGCGATCCGCGCCTCCAAGTCGGTCAAGCTCGTGGTCGACGTGCTGCAGAACTACCTCGCCAAGGAACCATCCGGCGCCCCCCACCGCATCCACATCCACTTCTGCCAGAACCCCGTCGAGGTGCTCGGCGAGGACGGCCAGGTCGTCGGCCTGCGCACCGAGGTCACCGAGCTCGACGGCACCGGCAACGTCCGTGGCACGGGCGAGTTCGTCGACTGGCCGGTCCAGGCGATCTACCGAGCCGTCGGCTACCGGTCGGAGAACCTCGCCGGCATACCGTTCGACGACACCCAAGCGGTCGTACCCAACGACGGTGGCCGGGTCATCGACATCGAGGGCGACCCGTTGCCCGGCGCGTACGTCACCGGATGGATCAAGCGCGGACCCGTCGGCCTCATCGGCCACACCAAGTCCGACGCCGCCCAGACCATCGAGCTCCTGCTCTCGGACGTCGACCAGCTCGTCGCGCCGCCGGAGCCCGAGCGTGGGGCTGTCGACCGCTATCTCGCAGGCCGCGGCATCGAGTTCACGACCTGGGAGGGCTGGGAGCAGCTCGACGAGCACGAGCTTGCTCTCGGCGAAGCCGCCGGGCGTACGCGCGTCAAGGTCGTGCCCCGCGACGAGATGGTGCGCATCTCGCGCAGCTAGTCGCTCAGGCTCGGCGGCCCTGCAGGTTGCACATCAGCATGTGCAGGGCCTCGTCAGGAGGTGCCTCGAGGGGCAGTGGAGCTGAGTCCGGGCGCGCACGCAGCCCGTCGAAGAGGAGCGCCAGGTAGCGCCTCCACAGATCGGGCTGTTCTGGGGTCGACAACGATCCAAGCAGCATGAGCTGCATGCCGAGATCCGTGACCTCGACGTCCGGACGAAGCGCGCCGTCGGCCTGCGCCCGCTGCATGAGGCTCTCGACGATCGGACCGATCCGCTCGCGGCCCACCGTCATCTGGCCGCCCTCGTGGAGGGTCTGCACCATGACCTCCTTGAGGCCCCGGTCGGCGACCTGCTTCTCGACGGACTTCTCGAAGAACCAGGTCAGACCGGTCCAGGCGTCGGGCTGGCGCGCCGCCTCTTCGCCGATCGCCACCATCTCCTCGATCCGGGACTCGAACAGCGCCTGGACGAGCTCCGAGCGCTCGGGGAACCGGCGATAGACCGTGCCCACGCCGATGCCTGCGCGTCGCGCGATCTCGTCGTAGCCGGCGTCGAGACCGTGCTCGGCGAAGACCTCGGCCGCGGTCGCCAGGATCAGCTCGCGATTGCGCGCAGCGTCGCTGCGTAGCGGCTTCTCCTGCGTTGCGGGTTCCGTGGTCATGCCTTCCATGGTAGCGAATCGGAAATCTGGCTCCGGTTTGTCGCCCGGCGACGCCGAGCAGCCGGGGAGCTCACCCTCGGATGCTGGCGTACGCCGGCTCGAGCCCAGCAGCTGCGATGACGGCCTGTGCAGCGGCCGGCCAGCTCGTGAGCTTCAGCTGGTTGTCGCTGACCGTGTTGGTCGCGCTGGCTCCCTTCGGTGCCTGCTGCTGGATGTCGGTGTCGCTGTAGTTGGACACGACGTTGTTCGACGACGACGTCGCGTTGTCCATGTTCTGCAGGTAGAGCCACCCGTACGGCGCCTTCTCGATCACGTTGTCGCGGACGGTCCAGTTCGACGCACCGGCATCGAGGTAGAGCGCTCCGTACGGTTGCGCGTCGCCTGAGACGAAGTTCCCCGAGATCGTCGAACCCGGCGACGCGCCCTGTGCGCCCAGAACGTAGATCGCCCCGCCGTCGAACAGTGACGAGCCGTGCACGTTTCGGACCAGGTTGCCGTCGATGTGGTTGTCGACCATGGCGCTGGAGTTGTTCCAGCCCCAGCCCAGCGAGATGCCGATGAACGGCAGGTCCGAGACCTCGTTGTGGGTGATCTGGGTGTTCTTGACCCAGCCGGCGAAGATCCCCACACCTCCCAGGTACTCAGCGGCAACGTTGCGGACCACGTTGTTGGACACCGTCGCGCCGGTGTCGTACACCGATGGCGAGGACCAGGTGACCGCGTCGCCGATGGTGATGCCGGTGCTCGACACGTCAGAGACCACGTTGCCGCGCACGATCGCGCCGGTTCCGGCCGTGAAGGACACCCCGCCACCGCCCAGGTGGCGCAGGACGTTGCGCTCGAACACGACGTTGCGGGTGCGAGTGAACGCCACGGCGCTGGGGATCATCGTGAGCCCGCCGGAGTCGTTGGCGATGACGTTTGACTGCACGTCCACCACGCCCACGGTCGTGCTGGGGGCCCAGGTGGCGTACTCGAACGTCAGCCCCGCGACCTGGATGTCATGGATCGGCGACGATGCCGTCCCGACCGCCGACAGCAGCGACGTCCCCTCAGGCATCACGACAGTGGCCGACTGGAGGTTCTCCCCGGCTCGGGGCACGTAGTAGACCGTGTCCGCCGGGTCGTCGAGGTAGAACTGGCCCGGCGTGCCCAGCAGCGCGTAGTTGTTCTGCAGAGCCGTGGGCTTGCTGATCAAGGTGACGTCACCCAGGATCGTCGCCGCCTTGTTCCAGCAGGCCGAGTCGACCGTGACCTTCGTCCCGGACACAGCCGACACACCGCACATCGACCAGGTCCACGGGGCGACGGACTGGTCCCCACCCGCGACCGGATCGCTGCCGCCCGCCGGGAACACCATCTCGGTGTCGGTCGGGTTGCGCCAACCGCTCATGCCGGTGGTGGTGGAGGTGTAGCCGGTCGACGTCTTGGTGAGCGATCCGAGGATCCCTGCGACGGGCTTCGACGCCAGGGACGCGCGTACGCCGTTGACGTACAGCTGTCGCGACGTGAACGTCCGCGGCACCTTCGCCTGCCAGATGTTCTTGCTGGCATCACGCAACGACCACCCGGTGATCCGCCGAGCGCCACTGACGACCGGCTGAGCACCCGCGGCCGCTTCGTAACGCACGACGTAGCCCTTCGCCCCCGAGTCCGTGTCACGCAGCGTGATGGCCGGATAGGTCCCTGAGGTGAACCTGATGATCAGATCGCCCGACATGGTCGGGGCGGCGGCTCGCACCTGCGACTGCGCCGTCGACACCGAGCACGGCATGGTCGAGCTGCACGAGTTGCCGTAGCCGTTCGGCGAGACCCAGCGCACGACCGGCGCCGCAGCGGCCGGAGACGACGACTGGACAAGCGCGACGGTGATGCCTGCCGCAAGGCTCAGACTGATGGCTCGGCCGCGTTTGAGCAGGCTGAATCGGATGTGAATCATGGTTGCTCCCTCAACGCGAGATTCGATGTGTGTTGAACTCCCTCAACACTCCTGACGATAGGGCTCAACCACTGGTGCCGGAGGCAAAACCTCGAAACTCACAGGTGGGCCCCACAATTCACAGGTCGGCCATAGCCGGGCGTCTCACTCGCGGATGTCGGCGTATGCCGGCTCGAGCCCGGCTGCGTCGATGACGGCTTGCGCAGCCGCCGGCCAGCTCACGAGGGCCAGCCGGTTGTCGCGGACCGTGTTGGTCGCGTTGGCACCCTTCGGCGCCGCCTGTTGAGCCGCGGTGTCGGCGTAGTTGGACTCGATGAGATTCGACGACGACGTCGCGTTGTCCATGTTCTGCAGGTAGAGCCAGCCGTGCGGCGCCCGCTCGACCACGTTGTCGCGGACGGTCCAGTTGGACGCACCGGCGTCGAGGTAGATGGCTCCGTATGGTCGGGCGTCCCCTGACACGTGGTTCGCTGTGATCGTCGAGCCCGGCGAGGCGCCCTGGCCGCCGAGGACGTAGATCGCACCACCGTCAGAGAGCGATGAACCGTGCACATCGCGGACGAGGTTGCCGTCGATGTGGTTGTCGACCATGTCGCTGGGGTTGTTCCAGCCCCAGCCGAGCGAGATCCCGATGAACGGCAGGTCCGACACCTCGTTGTGGGTGATCCGGGCGCTCCTGACCCATCCGGCGAAGATCCCGACACCGCCCTGATACTCGACGGCGACGTTCCTCACGAGGTTGTTGGACACCGTCGCACCGGTGTCGTAGACCTTCGGTGATGACCACGCGGCTCCGTCGCCGATGCTGATGCCGGTGCTCGACACATCAGTCACGACGTTGCCACGCACGATCGCGCCGGTCCCGGCCGCGAAGGACACGCCCCCACCGCCGAGGTGGCGCAGGACGTTGCGCTCGAACACGACATTCCGACTGCGGACGAAGCTCACCGCGCTCGGGATCATCGTGAGACCGGTGGAGTCATCGGCGATGACGTTGGACTGCACGTCCACCAGGCCCGTTGTCTCGCTGGGCATCCAGGTGGCGTACTCGAACGTCAGCCCCGCGACCTGGATGTCATGGACCGGCGACCCTGCTGTCCCGACGGCCGACAGCAGGGACGTTCCCTCAGGCATCACGACCGTCGCCGCATGGAGGTCCTCCCCGGTCCGCGGCACGTAGTAGACCGTGTCCGCGGAGTCGTCGAGGTAGAACTGGCCAGGCGTGCCGAGCAGGGCGTAGTTGTTCTGCAGCGTTGTCGGCTTGGTGATCAAGCGAGTTCCGCCGAGGATCGTCGCCGCCTTGTTCCAGCAGGCGGGGTCGACCGAGATGTCGGCTCCGGTCACAGCGGAGATCCCGCACATCG
Organism: uncultured Actinomycetota bacterium; assembly: GCA_963761965.1. Lineage (GTDB taxonomy): Bacteria > Actinomycetota > Actinomycetes > Propionibacteriales > Nocardioidaceae > Aeromicrobium. Next base: position 280,215 of record CAVXIX010000018.1, on the reverse strand, counting down.
TCCAGGTCCACGGAGCGGCCGACTGAGCAGCCCCGGGTACGGGATCGCTGCCGCCCGCCGCGTACACCAGTTCCGTGTCGACCGGGTTCGGCCAGCCGGCCATCCCGGCAACGCTGGACGTGTAACCGGTCGCCGTCGTGGTGAGCGATCCGAGGACGTCCGCGACTGGTCGCGACGCCAGGGTCGCGCGGACGCCGTCGACATACAGCTGCCGCGACGTGAAGGCCTTGGGCACCCGCGCCTGCCAGACGTTCTTTCCGCCGTCGTGGAGCGTCCAACCCTTGATCTGACGGGCACCGCTGATGATCGGCTGCGCACCGGGTGCCGCTTCGTAGCGGACGGCGTGACCTCGTTGGCCCGAGTCGTCTCCGCCCATCGTGATCGCGGGATAGGTGCCCGACATGAACCGGATGACCTCGTCGGCGGACATCGACGAGGCGGCGGCCCGCACCTGCGATTGAGCGGTCGAGACGGCGCATGGCTGTTCGAAGGTGCACGCGCCGCCCCGGCCGTCGGGCGAGACCCAGCGCACGACCTTCTCGGCCGGGGACGCCGCCCACGCCAACGCGGCGATCATGACGGCGGCGATGGCCAGACCGGCGATTCTGCCGCGCTTGGGCAGGCCTGGTCGGGGGCGATATGACGCCCGCTCCGCTGCCCGCTGATCTCCCACGACGCTCCTGACGATAGTGCCGAGCCTCCACGGCCGATCCGGCAACCGGAGTGCGGCACGTCACACCGATCAAATGGAGAGTTGTTTCCGCTTATGCTCTACAGTGAAACGGAAGAGACTTTCCACTTCTTGATGCGGAGATCCCATGACTGACACCCTGGTCGTCGACCGACCGCGACCCACGCCGCCCGAACACGCCGACAACCCGCACCACACGACGAGATGGCTGATCCTCGGCGTCATCGCCCTGGCCCAGCTGATGGTCGTGCTCGACGCGACGATCGTGAACATCGCGCTGCCCACCGCGCAGGAGTCGCTCGGCTTCTCCAACGACAACCGGCAATGGATCGTGACCGGCTACGCGCTCGCGTTCGGGTCCCTCCTCCTGCTCGGCGGCCGGCTGAGTGACCTGATCGGCCGAAAGCCGATGTTCATCGTCGGCCTGATCGGCTTCGCGGGCGCATCGGCCATCGGGGGCACGGCGCAGAACTTCGAGATGCTCGTCTCCGCTCGCGTCGCACAAGGCATCTTCGGCGCACTCCTGGCTCCGGCGGCGTTGTCGCTGCTGACCGTGACGTTCACCGATGCCGCCGAGCGCGCCAAGGCGTTCGCGATCTTCGGCGCGATCTCCGGCGGTGGTGGCGCCATCGGACTCATGCTCGGTGGAGCGCTCACCGAGTACCTGTCCTGGCGCTGGTGCCTGTACGTCAACGTGCCGATTGCCGTCATCGCCGTCATCGGCGGGGCCCTGATGCTCAAGAAGCAGGCCCGCGAAGAGAACCCGCCCAAGCTCGACATCCCCGGCACCGCCGTCGTCGTCGCCGGCCTGGTGTCGCTCGTCTATGGTCTCGCCAACGCCGAGTCCGACGGCTGGTCCAGCGCCACCACGCTGATCTGCGTCGGTGCCGGCCTGGCCCTGCTCGCGGTGTTCGCCGTCGTGGAGCGGCGCGTCGAGAACCCGCTGCTACCGCTGCACATCGTCTGGGACCGTACGCGCGGCGGATCGTTCCTGACCGTCGCCATCATCGGCCTCGGGTTGTTCGCGGTGTTCCTGTTCCTGACCTACTACGTCTCGCTGACCCTCGGCTACTCGCCGCTGAAGACCGGATTCGCCTTCACCCCGATGATCCTCGGCATCATGGCCACCGCCACTGGCTTCTCCGGAGTCGTCGCCCGCATCGGGCCGAAGATCCCGGTGTTCGCCGGCATGATGCTCGCCGCCGTTGGCCTGGTGCTGTTCGCCCAGCTCGACCTCACCAGCACGTACGCCGCCAACATTCTGCCCGGACTCGTCATCACCGGCCTGGGTGTCGGCCTGGCCATGGCGCCGGCGTTCAGCGCTGCGACGTCGGGGGTCGATCCCGAGCACGCAGGTGTCGCATCGGCGGCCGTCAACACGTTCCAGCAGATCGGCGGATCCATCGGCACCGCGGTGCTGAGTGCGTTTGCCGCGACAGCCGCGACGAACTACCTCGACGGCAAGACGCCGACCCCGCAGAACCAGGCCCTCGCCGCGATGGAGAGCTACACCACCGTGTTCTGGTGGGGCGCCGGGATCTTCGCCGTCGGCGCCGTGATCTGCGGCCTGCTGCTCCGCCCGGGACCGATTGCGGTCGACCCCGATGCGGCTCCCGTCATGGCGCACTGAGCGCCACGCGTTGCCCGCGACCCGTCATGGCCATCGGCCGGGCGGGTCGTGGGCTGTCGGCAACCGTCAGCGCTGCTGCGCGAGTACCTGGACGTGGCAGGCGCCACCGTCGTCGGGGGCGGGAAGGTCGTCGATCGTGAACCGCGTGGACGCATCCGCTGCGACGTTGGCCACCTGATGGGTCTTGGCCTTCTCGGCAGCGCCGGCCGCCTCGCCGACGTAGACCGTGACCTGGAACGTGACCTTGCCCTTGCTCCGATTGGCGAGGTAGCCCGAGGCGTTCCACTTCCCCTTGTCCTTGGCGCAATGGAACTTCGAGAGCGCCTCGGGCGCTGGGGTTCCCTTGGGTGGAGCGACCGTCGGCTTGGGCGTGGCCTTGGCGGTCGCCTTGGTCGCCGCGACCGACGTCTTGGTCGGCGTGGACGGCTGGTCGGCCGAGCCGCCGCATCCGGCGAGCACCAGGAGCAGGGCCACCGCGAGCGTACGCATGGGGTCATCCCATCACGCACCGACGGCGCCGGGCCGGAGGCGCGCGTCAAGGCGTCCCACACGGGCGAGATACTATGACGTCCTACTAACTGAGGAGCGCCATGAGCGGGATCGACAGGGTTGGGGTCATCGGCGGCGGGCTGATGGGGTCGGGCATCACCGAGGTCGCAGCACGTGCGGGGCTCGACGTCGTCGTGGTCGAGGTCAACGCCGACGCAGCCAAGGCAGCGGCAGCGCGGGTCGAGGGCTCACTCAGACGGGCCGAGTCCCGCGGCAAGATCGACGCCGCCGAGGTCACCGCGGTCCTGGACCGGATCAGGTTCACCGACGACCTCGAGGCGCTGGCTGACAGGGACCTCGTCGTCGAGGCCGCATCGGAGGACGAGCAGACCAAGCTCGACCTGTTCCGCCGGGTCGGGCAGATCCTGGACAAGGACGACGCGATCCTGGCGTCCAACACCTCGTCGATCCCCATCGTCAAGCTCGGTGCGGTGTCCGGCCGCGCCCACCACGTCATGGGCGTGCACTTCTTCAACCCGGCGCCGGTCATGCAGCTCGTTGAGCTGATCCCGTCGCTCACGACCTCCCCGGAAACCCTGGCGCGGATGCGCTCGTGGGTCACCGACACGCTCGGCAAGAAGCCCATCGACGCCACCGACCGCGCCGGGTTCGTCGTCAACAGCCTGCTCGTGCCCTACCTGCTCTCGGCGATCCGCATGTACGAAGCCGGCTACGCCTCGGCCGAGGACATCGACCGCGGCATGGTGCTGGGCTGCGGCCACCCCATGGGACCGCTCGCCCTGTCCGACCTGATCGGCCTGGACACCCTCAAGGCGATCGGCCAGTCGATGTACGACGAGTTCAAGGAACCGCTCTACTCACCTCCGCCGCTGCTGGACCGCATGGTCGACGCCGGCCTGCTCGGCAAGAAGACCGGACAGGGCTTCTACGGCTACGAGAAGTAGCCCTACGGGTCGACGACGCGGTCGTCGCGGTGGGGTGCGAAGAACTCCGCCTGCTGGGTCATGATGTCCCGCATGCCTGCACCCTTGGGCACGCCGTAGACCGTGCCGCCGAAGTCGAGCTCGCGCTGGATCGCCCAGATCTCGTCGTGCCGGTCGGGCGAGAACATCTGCGCCGGATCGCCCACGGCGACCCAGCCAATCGGCAGCGACTCCCCTGAGCCGATCCGGGAGTTGACCTGGAGCACGCTGTTGATGCGCATCTCCGAGCCGGTGTCGACGGACGATCCCGGGAACAGGGACGCGCCGGTGGCGATGAACACCTCATCGGCGATCGTCGCCCCGTTGACGTGCGCGTGCGGTCCGATCATGACGTCGTCGCCGATCGACACGGGGTGGCTCGCTCGACCGCGTACGAGGGCGTGCTCCATGACGACGACCCGGGCACCGATCGTCACGCTGCCGTCCTCTGCGCTGACGACCGCGCCGTGCAGGATGCGGGCGTCGGCGCCGATCGTGACGTCTCCGCTGACCACGGCGGTCGGCGCGACGTACGCGGACGGGTCGATGCGAGGGCTGGATCCACGGTGCTCGATCAACATGATCAGACCGTATCGCCCACCTTCTCCGCAGGAGAGGGCCGACGCTGGACGTGCAACCTCGGCGCAGCGGGGTGCACGATAGACATGAGTTGACCCACGCCACACCTGGAGGCACTCGTGCTCTTTCCGCTGACCGTCATGGACTTCCTCGACCGCGCTGTCACGGTCTATCCCGATCGCATCGCCGTGGTCGACGAGCCGGACCAGCCGGCCGAGTCGTGGGGCGAGATCACGTACGCCGAGCTGGGCCGCCGCGCCCGCGCGCAGGCCGCGTCGCTCGACGAGATGGGTGTGCCGGTCGGCGGCCGGGTCGCGGTCGTGTCGCAGAACTCCGCCCGGTTGCTGACGTCGTTCTTCGGCGTCTCGGGCTGGGGCCGGGTGCTGGTGCCGATCAACTTCCGGCTCGCGGTCGCCGAGATCCGCTACATCGTCGAGCACTCCGGCGCCGAGGTGCTGATGGTCGACCCCGACCTGCGGCACCTGGTCGACGAGGTCGAGTGCAAGCGGACGTTCGTGCTCGGCGAGGACGACGACAAGATCTGGGGATCGACCGCCGAGCCGCAGCCGTGGGAGGGCGACGAGGGCGCGACCGCGACGATCAACTACACGTCCGGCACGACCGCGCGACCCAAGGGCGTCCAGCTGACGCACCGCAACAACTGGCTCAACGCGACGGTCTTCGGCTGGCAGGCGTCGGTGTCGGACCGCGACGTCTACCTCCACACGCTGCCGATGTTCCACGCCAACGGCTGGGGTCACCCGTTCGCGGCGACCGGCATGGGCGCCAAGCACGTCGTGCTGCGCCAGGTCGACGGCACCGAGATCCTCAAGCGCATCGAGCAGCACGGCGTCACCTACCTGTGCGCCGCGCCCGCGGTCGTCACCGCCGCCCTCGACGGCGCGAAGACGTGGGACGGCGAGATCCCCGGCCGCGACCGCGTACGCATCATCGTCGCGGGCGCACCGCCGCCGACCCGCACGATCGAGCGCGTACGCGAGGAGCTGGGCTGGGAGTTCATCCAGATCTACGGGCTCACCGAGACCGCTCCGCTGCTGACGATGTCCCGTATGCGCGCGGAGTGGGACGACCTCGACCCGCACCAGCAGGCCCTCAACCTGGGCCGTGCCGGCGCGCCGGTCGATCGGCGTGCGCATGATGATCGACGACGAGGGCGAGGTGCTGGCGCAGTCCAACCACAACCTCGAGGCGTACTGGGACAACCCCGAGGCCACCGCCGAGGCGCAGGCCGGCAACTGGTTCCACACCGGCGACGGCGGCACGTTCGAGGACGGCTACATCGCGATCGCCGACCGCAAGAAGGACGTCATCATCACCGGCGGCGAGAACGTCTCGTCGATCGAGGTCGAGGACGCCCTGAGCTCGCACCCGTCGGTCCGCGAGGTCGCCGTGATCGGCATCCCCGACGAGAAGTGGGGCGAGCTCATCACTGCGCTGGTCGTGCTCGATCCCGACGAGGAACCGGTCGACCAGGCCGGCCTCATCGCGCACTGCCGCGAGCACCTCGCGGGCTACAAGTGCCCCAAGAAGATCGAGTTCCGCGACGAGCTCGCCCGCACGGCGACCGGCAAGCTGCAGAAGTTCAAGCTGCGCCAGCCGTATCTGGGAGGGCCACGACCGCCAGGTCAACTGACCTCCGTCACTTCGCGGCGCCCTTCCATCGCGCGACCCGGAAGTCTGCCGCCGCTTTCGGGTCCTTCGGCAGGTCAGCCCACGCCACGGTGTCCCCGTCGACGAAAGCGACGCTGAAGCCGGGCTGGTCGCCGAGGCGCCAGATCGACCCGTCGCCGAGGTCGAGTGCGTACTCGCCGGCGTCACCCTCGGCGCTGCCGTTGCCCCACACCACGAGCCGGTCCGAGAGCCCCAGCGCCATCGTCTGGAGGCCCGGATGGTTCATCCGGATGCCGCGTGTGGTTCCTGATCGCAGGTCCTTCACGAACAGTTGCGACGACACCCGCCTCGGCGTCGGACACGACCCACGCGAGGTGATGGTCCGACGCGACCAGCCGGGTCACGACCTTGGCCGAGCCGAGATCGGCCTGAGCCACGACACGTTCGTCGTTCGACCCGAGGTCGCGGGCGACGATGCGCGTCGTCCGGCCGTCGGATCCGACCGACGACGACCGGACGAAGTAGAGGGTGTCCTGCGAGATGGCTGGAAGCCCGGCGTCGCCGATGCCCTTGGCCGCGGGCTTGCCTCCGGTGATCGGAGCGCTGAGCACCGCAGCATCGGCCCCGGCCGTCGCGGCCGCCCAGAACGTACGCCCTGCGGCGACGACTGGCTCGGTCATGCCGAAGACCCGCTTCTGCCGGTCCGCCGGGTCCGAGGCGAGCAGAGCTGTCGACCTGGCGTCGACCCTTGCCGCTGCTCGCCCAGACGGTCCAGTCGAACAGCCCGGGATCCGTGCTCGTCGTCTCGACCCACACGACATCGGAGCCGTCGTGGTCGGCCGCCGTGACCTGGTGACCACGCGACTGCGCGGCGTCGTAGTCCAAGGGGGTGAAGGCCGATGCGCCGAGCCAGCCGACGCTGCGGCGTGCCGAGCTGGTCGGTGCTCCGGCCCGTGACCTGCGAGACCAGCAGCCGACCGGAGTCGCCGACGCCCGAGCACCGTGTGCGGCACGCCGTCACGCGTGGTCGGTGATGCGCTGCGGAGTCCACCTGCGCCGGTCCGGCATCGTCGGCCGCGGTCAGGGCGTCGACCCAGCTGTCGGCCGTGAAGCTCGTGGCGGCCGGTCGATCCGTCGGTGCGGACGACCCGCAGCCGCCGAGCGTCGCGACGACTGCTGCGGCGGCGCAGGCCGCGGCCCACCGGCGAGTGCCGGTGAGCCGCGAGTGCTGGCTAGTACGCAATGCCATTGGACTGCAGGTAGTTGCTGGTGAACGTGCCGGTGTTGGCCGAGAAGGTCTTGTCGACCGTGCTCCACACCGAGGTGGACGGGTCGAGGAACTTCACGTTCGCGCCGTCGTTGCTGTATCCGTAGGCGACGATCCAGTGACCGATCGTCTGGTTGGTCGGATGGCCGTTGTAGTGCGCTCCACCGGCGAACTCGACGGTGTCAGCTGCGACCGGACGGCCGCTGCTGCCGATCGACGACCGCAGCGCCGACTTCACGGTGGCTGCGCTCGGGCTGTCGACCTGCTGGTAGTAGGCGGCGCCGAGCCACCGGTTGACGCCGCGGGTGAAGTTGCCGCTGCCCCACGTGGTCGCGCCGTCGGCCTCGGTCTGCATGTGATTGGGCCCGGCAAAGCTGTCCTGGGTGAACGCCGCACCGTTGTACCTGCTCGTGATGTCCCCGGCGATCATCTTGACGATCATCTTGCCCGAGGCGGGTCCACACCAGTAGCCCTTGTTCTGGGCGTAGTACGTGTAGCTGAGGGAGCGCGCGGCCGGCGGCGGCGGCGGGATGTCCGGCGGCGGCATGAGCTGTGCGGAGCTGGTCTTGGCGGCCGACTTCGTCGCGGTGCCGTACTGCTGGTCGTACGAGCGCTGGGCGGCGGCGTACGTGGCCTCGGAGATCTTGCCCTGCTCCATCTTGGTGAAGAGCTTGGTCAGCTGCAGCTGGTCGATGCTGGCCTGGTTGTCGGCGAACTGGGCTCCCGGTGCCGAGACATCGCCGCCGCTGCCGCCCGATGCGGCCATCGCGGGCGCGCCGACGCCCACGCTGAGGGTCAGCGCCAGCACGGCGGCACTGGCGATCCTGCGGGGCCGGGGCATCGTCACAACGGACCGGCCCCCGAAGGCCCTGTTTCTTGCGTTCATGTCGTTCTCCTCTGTCCGGCCCGGCGACGGTGTGTCGCCGGCACGACAGAGACGTTCGATCATGGCGCTGCGAAATCGCTTCGAGGCGCTTGCGGTGAATTCGCAGCGGCTTCGCAGCCGGTGTCCGAGCTAGCCGCGGAGCTGGGCGGCGAGGGGGCAGTCGAACGGGTCACGGGCACGCAGGCCCGACGTTGTTGAGGTAGTCGACCACGATCGCGTACGAATGGAACAACCCGACCTCCATGTAGTCGATGCCCTCACGCTCACAATGCGCCCGCACCAACGGCTGGGCCTTCTTCAGGTTGCAGCGCGGCATGTTGGGGAACAGGTGATGCTCGATCTGATAGTTCAACCCACCCATCGCCCAGTCCACCACCGGATTGCCCCGCACGTTCCGCGACACCATGACCTGGCGGCGCAGGAAGTCCAGCTTCATCCCCTCCGGGATGATCGGCATCCCCTTGTGGGCCGGCGCGAACGACGCACCGAGGCAGAACCCGAACACCGCCATCTGGATCGCGAAGAACGACACCGCCTTGCCCAGCGGCAGGAACGTCAACAGGATCGCGACGTACGCCGTCAGGCGCGAGACGACCAGGAACAGCTCCAGACGTCGCCACGGCTGGTTGGACTGCTTGTCCCGGGCCGCCCGGATCGACTCGGCATGCAGGTTGAGGCCCTCGAGCGTCAGCAGCGGGAAGAACAACCAGCCCTGGCGCTTGACGAACCAACCGGCGAATCCCTCCGTCCGCTGCGCCACGATGCCCGGCGTGAACGCGATCGCCCCGGCACCGATGTCGGGGTCGTAGCCCTCGAGGTTGGGGCCCTTGTGGTGCATGTTGTGCTTGGCCCGCCACCACGCGAAGCTCAGCCCCGCGAACGCGCCGGCCAGGATGCGCGCGGTCCAGGAGTTCCATGCCGCCGAGGTGAACATCTGCCGATGCGCCGCATCATGACCGAGGAACCCGAACTGCGTCACGATGACGCCGAGCGCCGCGGCCAGGATCAGCTGGAACCACGAGTTGCCGAGCCAGAAGAACCCGGCCCAGATCGCGAAGAACGCGCCGACATGCGCGCCGATCTGCAGCCAGTAATAGATGTGCGCCCGCTCCAGCAGGCCTGCCGCCTTGACGTCCTGCATCAGCTCGGTGAAGTGACTGACGTAGCTGGTCGTTGGGCGCAGTGTCGACCTGGGCTTCTTGCGTCATGTGCGGCCCCTCCGCCGGATTGTGCACGCATCGTCGGGGCCTGCCGCCGCGGACTGTCTACGCCTGTCCATCGTGGCACGCTCACGCGTGCGCACGCTTCGGAACCTGTGAAGTTCGCGTGACTTCGCGCGCTCGAGCTTGCCGGCACGAGGCCCCTGCTCGACGCATGCGCTGTGACTCCGAGGTACGTCCGGCAGAACACCGGCCGCGTGGCACGATGTCGGTCGAGGCTCAGGACGAGCAGCAGGTCGCCGCCTTCGGCCTGGCGGGTGTCGGGGATGACGAGGCGGGCGACGGTGCCGGCGTTGGGGGTCGTGATCGAGGCCTCCATCTTCATGGCCTCGATCGTGGCGACGGTCTGCCCGGCCTCGACGGTGTCACCCTTCGGCGACGATCGCGTGGACGACGCCGGCGAACGGGACGGCGACGTGCTGCGGGTTGCCGGTGTCGGCCTTCTCGGACGCCGCGACCTTGGAGTCGACGGAGCGGTCGCGGATCTCGGTCGGCCGCAGCTGGCCGTTGATCGTGCCGAGCACGTTGCGCATGCCGCGCTCGTCGGCGTCGCCGATGGCCTCGATGCCGAACAGCAGCAGGTTGCCCTCGGAGACCTCGACCTCGGTCTCGTTGTCGTTGCGCAGTCCGTAGAGGAACGCGCCGGTCGGCACGGACGACAGGTCGCCGAACTCGGCCTGCGCCTTGTCGAAGTCCTGCGTCGGGCCCGGGGAACAGCAGCCGGTTGAGCGTGTGGCGCCGGTCGTCGGCGAGTCCGGCACGATCGTCGTCCGTCGAGCTCGGTGACCTTGGGCTTGGCGTTGCGACCCTCGAGCGCCTTGGTGCGGAACGGCTCGGGCCAGCCGCCGGGCGGGTCGCCGAGCTCGCCGGACAGGAAGCCGATGACGGACTCGGGGATGTCGAACGACGCCGGGTCCTCGGCGAATGCCTTGGGGTCCGCGCCGACCGCGACGAGGTGCAGCGCGAGGTCGCCGACGACCTTGGACGACGGCGTCACCTTGACGACGTTGCCGAGGATGTCGTTCGCGGCGGCGTACATGTCCTCGATCTGCTCGAACTTCTCGCCGAGTCCCAGCGCGATGGCCTGCTGGCGCAGGTTGGAGAGCTGGCCGCCGGGGATCTCGTGCCGGTAGACCCGGCCGGTCGGCGCCGGCAGGCCGGACTCGAACGGCGCGTAGAGCGCGGCGGGTGGCCTCCCAGTAGGGCTCGAGCGCGTTGACCGCGTCGATGTCGAGGCCGGTCGTGCGCTCGGAGTGGTTCGTGGCCGCGACCAGCGCCGACATCGGCGGCTGGCTCGTGGTGCCGGCCAGTGCAGCGGAGGCGGCGTCCACCGCGTCGACCCCGGCCTCGATCGCCGCGACCAAGCGTGGCGAGCTGGCCGCCGGGGGTGTCGTGGGTGTGCAGGTGCACCGGCAGGTCGAACCGCTCGCGCAACGCGCGCGACGAGCGTACGAGCGGCGGGCGCGCGCAGCAGCCCGGCCATGTCCTTGATCGCCAGCACGTGGGCGCCGGCGTCGACGATCCGGTCGGCGAGCTCGAGGTAGTAGTCGAGCGTGTAGAGCTTCTCGTCGGGGTTGGACAGGTCGGCGGTGTAGCAGAGCGCGACCTCGGCGACGGCGGTGCCGGTCGCGCGTACGGCCTCGATCGCCGGCCGCATCTGGTCGACGTCGTTGAGCGCGTCGAAGATGCGGAAGATGTCGATGCCGGTCTCGGCCGCCTCGTGGACGAACGCGTCGGTGACCTCGGTCGGGTAGGGCGTGTAGCCCACGGTGTTGCGGCCGCGCAGCAGCATCTGCAGGCAGATGTTGGGCGCCGCCTCACGCATCGCGGCGAGCCGCTCCCACGGGTCCTCCTTGAGGAACCGCAGCGCCACGTCGTACGTCGCACCGCCCCACGCCTCGATGCTCAGCAGCTGCGGAGTCGTCCGGGCGACATAGGGGGCGACCGTCACGAGGTCGCGCGTACGTACGCGGGTCGCGAGCAGCGACTGGTGCGCGTCGCGGAACGTCGTGTCGGTGACGCCGACGGTCTCGCGCTGGCGCAGGGCCGCGGCGAACCCCTCGGGCCCGAGCTGAGCAGCAGCTGGCGCGACCCGTCCGGCGGCGGCGACCGAGAGGTCGACCTGCGGGCAGCTTGGAGCGCGGGTCGATCGATGGTCGGCGCGGCGCCGTTGGGCTTGTTGACCGTGACGTCCGCGAGCCAGGACAAGATCTTGCCGGCCGGGTCGGACGCGCCGTGCGCCTCGAGCAGCTCGGGGTGGCCCTCGATGAACGTCGTCGTGACGTGGCCGGCGCGGAAGTCGGGGTTGGCGAGCAGGCCCTTGAGGAACGGGATGTTGGTCGAGACGCCGCCGACGTGGAACTCGCTCGAGCGCGCGCTCGGCGCGGGTCACCGCCGCCTCGAAGTCGCGGCCGCGGCAGGTCAGCTTGGACAGCATCGAGTCGAAGTGCGCGCTGACGACGGCGCCGGTGAAGGTCGTGCCGCCGTCGAGGCGTACGCCCGGTCCGCCCGGCGAGCGGTAGGAGGTGATCGTGCCGGTGTCGGGGCGGAAGCCGTTGGCCGGGTCCTCCGTCGTGATGCGGCACTGCAGCGCGAAGCCTCGCGCCTTGATCGTCGACTGGTCGGCGAGGTCGAGCTCGGCCAGGGTCGTCGCCGGCGGCGATCCGCATCTGCGCCTGCACGAGGTCGACGTTGGTGACCTCCTCGGTCACGGTGTGCTCGACCTGGATGCGCGGGTTCATCTCGATGAAGACGTAGCGGCCGTCGGCGCCGAGCAGGAACTCGACGGTGCCGGCGCAGGAGTAGTTGATCGACTCGGCGAACTTGACCGCGTCGGCGCACATCGCCTTGCGGGTCGCCCGATCGAGGTTGGGCGCCGGGGCGATCTCGACGACCTTCTGGTGCCGGCGCTGCACCGAGCAGTCCCGCTCGCGCAGGTGCACGACGTTGCCGCTGCTGGTCGGCGAGGATCTGGACCTCGATGTGCCGGGCGTCGACCACGGCTTCCTCGATGAAGCAGGTCGGATCGCCGAACGCTCCGTCGGCCTCGCGCATCGCGGCCTCGATCGACTCGCGCAGCTTCGCCGGATCGTCGACCCGGCGCATGCCGCGGCCACCACCGCCGGCGACGGCCTTGACGAACAGCGGGTAGGTCAGCACGTCCGACGCCGACATCAGCTCGTCGACGTCGGCCGACGGCTCGACGGACTTGAGGGTCGGCACCCCGGCGGCCTTGGCCGCGGCGATCGCCGATGCCTTGTTGCCGGTCAGCTCGAGGACCTGCCGCGGCGGGCCGATGAACGTGATGCCGGCCCGCTCGCACGCCTCGGCGAGGTCGGGGTTCTCCGACAGGAATCCGTAGCCGGGTAGATCGCATCGGCGCCTGCGTTGACCGCAGCCTCGACGATCGCCTCCGGGTCGAGGTAGGCGCGTACGGGGTGACCCCGCTCGCCGATCTCGTACGCCTCGTCGGCACGCACCCGGTGCTCCGAGCCACGGTCCTCGTAGCGGGAACACGGCAACGGTCTGGGCGCCCAGCTCCTGGGCAGCACGGATCGCCCTGATGGCGATTTCACCACGGTTGGCGACGAGAATCTTCTGGAACAACGGGATCGTCCTTGCTCGGCGGAAGCGTCGGGGTCAACCTATCGTCCGCGTGTTCACGAGCACATTGCGAGGGTTCCCTCATGTTTCGGGACGGGTTGTCCCGGTCCGGCCGCAGTCGATGTCGACCGTGAGCTTGACCTGCTTGCGGTCGTTGACGTCGGGTTTGGCGATGTCGCCCATCTCGGCGAGCGTGACCGAGCCGGTCATCTTGGGCCCCTCGTCCTTGATGTCGTACGGCAGCGAGTCGGCCGAGATCCTGCTGTACATCAGAATCTTGTCGCCCTTGACCGTGAACGAGTCCCCTCGTTCGTGGTCGCCGGGCCCTGGACCCGAGATGACGGTCAGGCTCCCGGTCTTGCCGGAAGCGGAGAACTTCGCAGTCGCCTGGACGCCGCCATCGCTCGGGCGCGCAGACGATGTCGGACAGCGGGCCCTGGCCCTTCACGGATCCGCTGACCCCGAACGTGCCGCTCGTGACCGCCTCTGTCGGGGCGTCGCTCGTAGCGGCGGAGGATGCCGGCGGCTCCGTGGAGACACCATCCGACCCATCGTCCGAGCCTCCCCCGCATCCGGCCAGCATCGCTCCCGTGACTGCCACCACGGCAAGTCGTACCCACGCCCGACTGCTCTTCACGTCCGCCCCGATCGTTGTCCCACCCGTACGTTCCGTGTCAGGTTAACCGAGCTCGGCACCTAGACGCGGTGGACGCGGGTCTCCATGATCATGTCGGCGAATGTCCGCTTCTCGCGATCCCACGCGGGCCACAGGTAGCCGAGGAAGCACGGCAGGAAGTCGAGAACGTGCGCGATCTGGCGCACGAACGTCATGCCGGGACCGATGGACCGGTGCGAAGCGTCCCCCTTCGGTCATCCTGAAGGGACACCGTAGCGGCGACTGATGCGCTAACGGCGCTTCTTGTGCCAGATCACGACGTGCTGGTCGGCGATCAGCGCCGGGAGGTTCTGCGGGAGCCTGCTCTGCGCGAGCTCGGCCTGCAGCTCGGCGACCTTCTCCTGCAGCGCCAGCACCTGGTTCTCCAGCTCGATGACGCGCTTGACGCCCTCGAGGCCGAGACCCTCGGCGGTGAGCCGGGCGACGGTGCGCAGCAGCTCGATGTCACGCAGCGAGTAGCGGCGCCCGCCGCCACCCGTGCGCCCCGCCTCGACCAGGCCGAGCCGGTCGTACGTCCGCAGGGTCTGCGGGTGCAGGCCGGACAGCTCGGCCGCCACGCTGATCACGAAGACCTTGGCCTCGGGCCCCGGAGGGCTGAACGGACTGGAGCTCATCACGTCACCGCCTCGAACAATCCGTCACGTGGCGAGGATGCGCCGCGCAGCTCCCGCAAGGTCTCGATCGCGGCCTTGGCCTCGTCGGGCAGCTCGGTCGGCACCTGCACCTCGACCGTGACGAGCAGGTCGCCGTGGCCGCCGGTCTTCTTGAGACCGCCCTTGCCGGTGGCCCGGAACGTACGCCCGTTGGGCGTGCCGGCCGGGATCTTGATGCGTACGGGCGGCCCGTCGAGCGTCGGCACCTGGATCTGCGCGCCGAGCGCAGCCTCGTCGAACGCGACCGGCACCGTGATCGTCAGGTGATCGCCCTTGCGGCCGAACAGCTTGTGCGGCTCGACGTGCACCACGAGGAACAGGTCACCGGCAGGACCGCCGGCATCGCCCTTGCCACCCTTGCCCTTGAGCCGGATGCGCTGACCGTCCTTGACGCCCGCCGGCACCTTGACGTTGAGGGTGCGGCTCGACGGAGCACGACCCGAGCCGCGGCAGACGTCGCACGGGTGCTCGACGATCAGCCCACGGCCGCGGCACTGGTCGCACGGCTCGGTCATCGCGAACAGGCCGCCGGCGGCGCCGGTCTGCATGCCGCTGCCCTCGCACTTGCTGCACACCTTGGGCACGGTGCCGGGCCGGGCGCCGGTGCCGTGGCAGTTGGCGCAGGCCTCGTCGCTCGTCATCCGCAGCGGCAGGGTCGCGCCCTCGACGGCCTGCTCGAACGTGATCGTCGCCTCGGTCTCGAGGTCATCGCCCTTGCGCGGCTGCGGCTGGCGCTGACGACCACGACCCCGGCCGCCGAACAGGCCACCGAAGAGGTCGCTGACGTCGAAGTCGGGCTGGCCCGGTCCGCCCGGAGGACGGAATCCGGCGTTGCCGCCGCGGAACTGCCCGAACAGCGTGCGCTGCTCGTCGTACTCCTTGCGCTTGTCCTTGGACGACAGCACGGCGTAGGCCTCGGAGACCTCCTTGAAGCGCTCCTCGGCCGCCTTGTTGCCGGGGTTGGAGTCGGGATGGTTGTCGCGCGCGAGCTTGCGATAGGCCTTCTTGATCTCGTCCTGCGACGCATCCTTCTTGACGCCGAGGACCTTGTAGAAGTCCTTGGTCGCCCAGTCACTGGCTGCCATCCCGTCCTCCTCTCCGATTACTCGTCAGGCGCTTCGTCCGCGAGGACGTCCTGCCGCTTCTGCTTCTGTTCTGCTGATTCTTCCGGTGCGACCGCCGCTGCGGGGTCGACCACGCCGACAGTTGCGGCACGAAGCACGCGGTCGCCGACCTTGTAGCCCGTACGCATGACGGTGTCGACCGTCGTCGTGTCCACCTCGGCGGACTCGCCGGCGTGGAACACCGCCTCGTGCAGCGACGGGTCGAACGGCTCACCCTTGGCGCCGAACGCCTCGAGCTTGTGCTTGGCAACGGCCTGCTGCAGCGCGTCGGCGACGGCCTTGAAGCCGCCCTCGAGCTCGCCGTGGTCGGCGGCCCGGGCGATGTCGTCGAGCACCGTCAGCAACGACTGCAGCACGGCGGCCTCACCCTGCGCGCGTACGAGCTCACGGTCGCGGTCGACGCGACGCTTGTAGTTGATGTACTCCGCCTGGAGCCGCTGGAGGTCAGCCGTGCGCTCGGCCAGCTGCTCCTCCGCAGTCGGCTCCTTCGGCTCTGGCTCGGCCGGAGCCGCGGCCGGCTCAGGGGCTTCCTCAGTCCCTGAGTCGACCGACGTCTCCTGCTCGGGGGCCGAGCCCTCGTCGGGCTGGGTCACTTGGACTCGTCCTTGGACTCGCCCTCGGCCGGCTCGTCGTCGACGATCTCGGCCTCGACGACGTCATCGTCGTCGTCGGCCGCGTCGGCGGTCGGAGCGTCAGCGCCGGCGGCCTGGGCCTCGGCGGCTGCGGCGGCGTACATCGCCTCACCCATCTTGGAGCTCGACTCGCCGAGCTTGGTCACGGCTGCCTGCACGGCGTCCGCGTCCTCGCCCTTGAGCGCCTCGTTGAGGGCGTCGAGGTCGGCCTGCACCTCGGTCTTGACGTCGTCGCCGACCTTGTCGCCGTTCTCCGCGAGGAACTTCTCGGTGGTGTGGGCCAGCGACTCGGCCTGGTTGCGGACCTCGACGGACTCGCGGCGCTTGCGGTCCTCCTCGGCGTACTGCTCGGCGTCCTTGACCATCTTGTCGATGTCGTCCTTGGACAGCGCCGAGCCGCCGGTGATCGTCATCGACTGCTCCTTGCCGGTGCCACGGTCCTTGGCGGACACGTTGACGATGCCGTTGGCGTCGATGTCGAACGTGACCTCGATCTGCGGCACGCCGCGCGGCGCCGGGGGCAGCCCGGTGAGCTCGAACGTGGCCAGCAGCTGGTTGCCGGCGGCCATCTCGCGCTCGCCCTGGTAGACCTGGATCGCGACGGACGGCTGGTTGTCGTCGGCCGTCGTGAAGACCTCGGACCGCTTGGTCGGGATCGTCGTGTTGCGCTCGATGAGCTTGGTCATGACGCCGCCCTTGGTCTCGATGCCGAGGCTCAGCGGGGTGACGTCGAGCAGGAGCACGTCCTTGACCTCGCCCTTGAGCACGCCGGCCTGCAGGCTCGCGCCGATCGCGACGACCTCGTCGGGGTTGACGCCCTTGTTGGGCTCCTTGCCGCCGGTCATCTCCTTGACGAGCGCCGACGACGGCGGGCATACGGGTCGAGCCGCCGACCAGGACGACGTGGTCGATCGCGCTGAGCGCGATGCCGGCGTCCTTGATCACGCTGTTGAACGGCGCCTTGGTGCGCTCGAGCAGGTCAGCGGTGATCTTCTCGAACTCCGAGCGGGTCAGCGTCTCGTCGAGGAACACGGGGTTCTTCTCGGCGTCGACCGTGATGTAGGGCAGGTTGATCGAGGTCGAGGACGAGCTCGACAGCTCGATCTTGGCGCGCTCGGCGGCCTCGCGGACGCGCGGCATGGCCATCTTGTCCTTGGTCAGGTCGAGGCCCGTGCTGCTCTTGAACCGCGTGACGATCCAGTCGACGATCTTCTCGTCCCAGTCGTCACCACCGAGGTGGTTGTCACCGCTGGTCGCCTTGACCTCGATGACGCCGTCGCCGATCTCGAGCAGGGACACGTCGAACGTGCCGCCGCCGAGGTCGAACACCAGGATCGTCTGGTCGTCGCCCTTGTCGAGGCCGTACGCGAGCGCGGCCGCGGTGGGCTCGTTGATGATGCGGCTGACGTTGAGGCCTGC
This sequence comes from uncultured Actinomycetota bacterium, assembly GCA_963761965.1. GTDB lineage: Bacteria > Actinomycetota > Actinomycetes > Propionibacteriales > Nocardioidaceae > Aeromicrobium. The sequence goes on along the minus strand of CAVXIX010000018.1, from coordinate 262,731 downwards.
GATCTCGCCGGCCTCCTTGGTCGCCTGACGCTGGTGATCGTTGAAGTACGCCGGCACGGTGATGACCGCGTCGGTGACGGGCTCACCGAGGTAGGCCTCGGCGTCCCGCTTGAGCTTCTGCAGGACGAATGCCGAGATCTGCTGCGAGTTGAACGTCTTGCCGTCGATCTCGGTCTTCCAGTCCGTGCCGATGTGGCGCTTGACCGAACGGATCGTACGATCGACGTTCGTCACGCCCTGGCGCTTGGCGACCTCACCGGCCAGCACCTCGCCGTCCTTGGCGAACGCGACGACCGACGGGGTCGTGCGGGCGCCCTCGGCGTTGGCGATGACGGTGGGCTCGCCGCCTTCGAGTACGGCGACGACCGAGTTGGTCGTGCCGAGGTCAATTCCGACCGCTCTGGCCATGGTGTTTCCTCCTGCTGTTGGGGTGCTTGGTGACTTCAAGAATGTGTGTCAACTGACTTGAGTCTGATGTTATCAACTTTGACCTGAGCCGATTCATTCCGGGTCACGACGAAACGATCCGATACGTTTTCGGGACATGAAGTCACTTGTGCGGCCGATCGCGGTCCTCGCCCTGGCCGTTTCGCTCTTGACCGCCTGCGGGGGCACCGGATCCGACGACAAGACCGGCGAGCCGTCGCCGCAGCAGCACGGCGTCGGGGCTGGACGCGAAGCCCGCCGACGGCGACACGATCTCCACGGATGACTTCACCTACACCGTGCCGGAGGACTGGAAGGAGTCCCCGAACTCGAGCGCCATCACCTTGGCCGTCGACTCGAAGGACCCCGACGGCTTCGCCGACAACATCAACGTGATCAAGGACGACACCGTGGTCGGGCTCGAGGGCGACAAGCTCGAGGACGCCGTCGAGAAGGTCGCTCGAGGGCGCCAACGCGACCGGCATCACGATCAAGGACCGCGTCCAGGTCGACGGCGAGGAGGCCGTGCACGTCGGTGCGGTCTTCGATCTCAACGGCACGAGGTACCGCACGGAACAGTACGTCTTCGCACACGACGAGACGGGCTATGTCGTGACACTGTCGTTCAGTCCCGATGTGCCCACAGCCGAGCGCGACGAGATCAGCGAGTCGATCCTGACAACCTGGAAATGGGAGTCCTGAGCCGCATCGCGCTGCTACGTTTCTCGGCCATGAAGACACTCGCGCGATCACTCGCGGTCCTTGCGTTGTTGGTCGCGACCCTTGCCGGGTGCGGAGGCAGCGGCTCGGACGACGAGTCCAAGCCGGCGCGCACGTCATCGGCCAAGCCCGCTGACGGCAAGACGCTCAGGGGTACGGGCTACTCGGTCAAGGTCCCGTCCGGCTGGGGCACGCCGCCTGGGGGTATCGCGGGATTCGACCCGGACGCGTTCGCCGCAGACCTGAGCGACAAGGACGGCTTCGCCGACAACGTCAACGTGGTCAAGGACGACACATTGACCCAGTTCAAGGGCGACAAGCTCGAGGACGCCGTGAAGTCGGGACTGACCAGTGCCAAGGCCGCCGACGTCGCGATCAAGGACCGCCTCCAGATCGATGGCGAGGAAGCGGTGCACGTCGAGGCGATCTTCAGTCTCAACGGCACCAAGTACCGGACCAAGCAGTATGTCGTCGCTCACGACGACGCGGGCTACGTCGTGACGGTGTCGTTCAGCACGTCCGTCCCCGAGGCCGAGCGCGACAAGGTCAGTGAGTCGATCCTCACGACGTGGAAATGGAAGTCCTGACCAGCGGCCTGTGACCATGCACCTCGTGGGGTCTACTGTGCTGGCATGAATGAGGCCGACGACCGTAGCGACGCCTGGGCGCGTGCTGCACACGAGCTGGTCACCGAGACCGCGTCACGCCAGATCTCCCGGGACATCGCGCACCTGGCGGAGATCGAGGTCGACAGCCATGGCATCCATGCGGTCGCGCCGCCCGAGGGATATCAAGCACCGCCCTCAGGCGTCATCACGACCCACGTGCTCGCCCGATCGCGCGACGTCCCCGAAGCCACGGTCGAGACGCGCGTCGCCGTCTGGGTCGCCAAGGAGCCCAACGAGCCCGCCGTGCTGCTGACGCGTGTCGGCAGCGACCGGGTCCTCGAGCTCGCTGCGTCGGACCTGGAGCCCGAGCCGAGCACGCAGGCGCGCGGACAGGTCAACGACTATGTCGCCGTCGTCATCGCGCACATGGTCTCGTCGCTCAACGCAGCGATGCAGCGCACGTACGGCCACGAGTCCGACGCCCCGGACGTCGCCGAGTACGACCGCAACAACTGATTAACTTTTCACTGTTCTCGGGACAGCCTGACTGAACCGCCACTAGGTTTCGGGCATGAATCTGAGAATGTGGTCCGCCATCACGGCGATTTTGCTCCTCACAGCCTGCGGCGGGGGCAAGCCTGAGAAGGCGGAACCCACGGCGACCAAGCCCGACATCAGCAAGGTCAAGATCGACGGCGACGCGTCGGCCCCGGTCAACAAGCTGGCCATCAAGGCCATCGCCGACCTGCAGGCGTACTGGACCGACGAGTACCCCGACCTCTACGGCAAGAAGTACAAGGCCGTCAAGGGTGGTCTCTTCGCCTCGACGTCCGAGGCCGACCGCCGGCCCGGAGTGCGCCAACAGCTATTCGGACGTCAAGGGCAATGCGTTCTACTGCAAGCTCGACGACTCGGTCGCCTGGGATGCACAAGAGCTGCTGCCCGACCTGCAGAAGAAGTACGGCGACTTCGTCATCCCCGTCGTGCTGGCCCACGAGTGGGGGCACGCGATGCAGCAGCGGTCCGGGTTCTTCGACGACAACAAGCTGACGGTCTCGTCCGAGCTCCAGGCGGACTGCTTCGCCGGCGCCTGGTCCAAGCACGCCCAGAAGACGAAGGCGTTCAAGGTCACCGCAGCAGACCTCGACACGGCACTGGCCGGAATCCTGGACCTGCGGGACACACCCGGCACCAGCGCCGAGGACGCCTCGGCGCACGGCAGCGGGTTCGACCGCGTCAGCGCGTTCCAGGACGGCTTCGACAGCCGGAGCCAAGAAGTGCAAGTCGTACGAGGACGGGACGCCGATCGTGCTCGAGCTGCCGTTCAACAGCGAGGAGGACGCCGCCGCGGGTGGCGATGCGCCGTACGACACGATCGTCAACAAGGTCCCCTACGACATCGAGGACTACTGGACCCAGGTCTTCCCGAAGATCTCCAACGGCAAGGCGTGGACGCCGCTCAAGGACTACGTGCCGTTCGACCCGGCCAACGCGCCGGCCTGCGGCGGCGACTCCACCGCTGAGTTCTCGCTGTTCTACTGCGTGCCCGACGACTACATCGGCTTCGACAACGTGAGCACGATGCCCGAGATCTACCGCCAGGGCGGCGACTACGCGGTCACCACGCTGCTGGCCACGCAGTGGGGACTGGCGGCGCTGGCGCGGCTCGGCGACGAGTCGGACGCGAAGGTCTCGACGCTGCGCGGTGACTGCTTCGCCGGCGCCTACACGGCCAGCGTGATCCTGCACGACCGCGCCGAAGACCAGCACGTTCAGCATCTCGCCTGGTGACCTCGACGAGGGAATCAAGGCGCTGCTGGTGTTCCGTGGCGAGGGTGACGTCAACCGTCAGGGCGCGGGATACGGCCGGGTCGAGGCGTTCCGCAAGGGCGTCATGGACGGCGTCGCTCCCTGCGTCACCTACAAGGGCTGACGAGCCGCACCGCCGAGGTCAGCTGCGGCTGTCCTCGGCGGTGAGCGGTCGGGCGATGTTCTCGAGGGACTCACCCTCAGCCTTGACGCCCAGGAAGATCGCGACGACACCTGCGCCGGCCATCAGCGCCGCTCCGATGAAGTAGCCGATCGCGATCTGCGTGATGTCCTTGGACTCGGTCGCGTCGTCGATCAGCTTGCCGAACAGCAAAGGTCCGGCGATGCCGCCGATCGCGGTGCCCACGGCGTAGAAGAACGCGATGCACAGCGCGCGCGTCTCCATCGGGAAGACCTCGCTGGCCGTCAGGTATGCCGCGCTGGCCCCGGCCGACGCGAAGAAGAAGATCACGGCGCCGAAGATCGTCAGTGTCGTCGCCGTCAGGTCCCCGAGCGACAGCCCGGCGATCCCGAGCAGCGTTCCCGACAGGATGTAGGTCCCGGCGATCATCGGGACGCGGCCGACCTTGTCGAACAGCGGCCCCAGCGCCAGGGCGCCGACGAAGTTGCTGAACGCGAACACCGCGACGTACCAACCCGTCTGCTTGACGTCGAGGAACGTCGAGAGCGTGTCGCCGTACGTGAAGAAGAACGCGTTGTAGAGGAACGCCTGGCCGGCGAACAGCGCGAGGCAGAGGATCGTGCGCCTGGGGTAGAGCGCGAACACCGTGTGCGCGATCGTGGTGAACGGGATGGTCCGGCGTTGGCGGATCGTGATGGTCTCGTCGACCGGCTCGAGCTCGAGGTGGTCCTCCTCCTCGACCGTCCGCTCGATCTCCTTGACGATCCGCTCGCCTTCCTCCTCACGCCCGTGGATGAACAGCCAGCGCGGGCTCTCCGGCACGTTGCGGCGCACCCACAGCACGGCGAAGCCCAGGATCGCGCCCAGGCCGAATGCGAAGCGCCAGCCGATGCCCTGGTCGACGATGGCGGGGTCGGTCAGCGGGATCGTGAGCAGGGCGCCGGCCATCGCGCCGACCCAGAACGAGCCGTTGATCGCGATGTCGATGCGGCCTCGATACTTCGCCGGGATCAGCTCGTCGATCGCGGAGTTGATCGCGGCGTACTCACCGCCGATCCCGGTGCCCGTGATGAATCGGCAGACGAAGTACCACGCCGGGTTCATCGAGAACGCCGTCAGGACCGTGCCGACGAGATAGACCAGCAGGGTGATCATGAACAGCTTCTTGCGGCCGAACCGGTCGGTCAGCTGGCCGAAGAACAACGCGCCGAGGCAGGCGCCCGCAACGTAGACCGCGCCGGCGAGCCCGATGTCGGAGCTGCTCAGCCCGAGGCCGTTCTCACCGTCCTTGAGTACGTCGGAAAGGTTGCCGACGATCGTGACCTCGAGCCCGTCGAGGATCCACACCGTGCCGAGCCCGATCACGATGAGCCAATGCCATCGCGCCCACGGCAGCCGGTCCATACGGGCGGGGATGTCGGTCGTGATGCGACCGATCTCGGGACTCTTCGACGGCTTCTCAGCGGTGGACATGGTGCCCTCAATACCCCCGCCATGCCGCGTCAATCAGTCATCGTCGCGGCTCGCTGCAGCAGCAGTGCCCTCTCGCGCTCGTTCTGGGTCAGGCCCGCCGCGCGCTCGAACTCGGCCCGCGCCTCTTCGGTGCGGCCGAGCTTGGCCAGCAGGTCGCCGCGCACGCTCGGCAGCAGGTGATAGCCGGCGAGCTCCGGTACGTCCAGCAGCTCGTCCGCGAGGGCGAGGCCGACGGCGGGGCCTTCGGACATCGCCAGGGCGACGGCGCGGTTGAGCTCGACGACCGCCGATCCGGAGAGGATGGCGAGCAGACTCGTAGAGGCCCGCGATGCGGGCCCAGTCGGTCTCGTCGGCCGTGCGCGCCCGGGCGTGACACGCGGCGATGCCGGCCTGCAGGACGTACGGGCCGGGCGGCCGGCCGAGCGACTCGGCTCTCTCGAGCGCGGCGAGGCCGCGGCGGATCAACAGGTGGTCCCAGCGCGAACGGTCCTGCTCGAGCAGCAGGACCGGGGTGCCGTCGGCAGTCGGTGCGGGCGGTCGTGCGTGACGACTGGATCTCCATCAGGGCGATCAAGCCGTGCACCTCCGGCTCGCTCGGCGCCAGCGTCGCCAGGATCCGCCCCAGCCGTACGGCCTCGTCGCACAGCGCCGGCCGCAGCCAGTCGTCACCGGCCGTCGCCGAGTAGCCCTCGTTGAACAGCAGGTAGAGCACGCCGAGCACCGCCGAGAGCCGGGCGGCGCGCTCGTCCTCTGCGGGCTCCTCCATCGGCGCACCGACCTCGGCGAGCGTCTTCTTGGCGCGGGTGATGCGCGCGCCGATCGTGGTGTTCGGACGTCAGGAATGAGCGCGCGATCTCCTTGGTCGTCAGCCCCGCGAGGAGCCGCAGGGTCAGCGTGATCTGGGCGTCCGACGACAGCGCCGGGTGGCAGCAGATGAACATCAGTCGCAGCACGTCGTCCTCGACGTGGTCGATCGACGACTCGATGCCGGCCACGATGTCCTCCTTCCGCTGCTCGATCTCGCCGTAGGCGCGGTCCTGTCGTTCGCGGCGGCGGAACGTGTCGATGGCGCGACGCTTGGCCACCGCCATCAGCCAGGCGCCGGGCTTGTCGGGGATGCCGGACTCCGGCCACTGCGCGAGCGCCGCCTCGAGGGCGTCCTGCGCGAGGTCCTCGGCGAGCCCGACGTCGCGGGTGATCCGTACGAGGGCGGCGACGAGCCGGGTCGACTCGAGTCGCCACACCGCCTCGACCGAGCGGTGGAGGTCTGCATCGGCCATGACACCGATCCAACCACCACCGCCCGGCGGCGGGTACTACTCCTGGGACGGCGCCGCGTCAGTTGTCGGTGAGGCTGCCGGCCACCTGCCGCAGCTCGGTCACGACCTCGAGGTCGGGCCAGTGCTCGACGTGCAGGTCGACGAAGCCGCGCGTCCAGGCCGTGGCGTCCTCGGATGTCGGCGCCTCGATCAGCATGAATCCGCCGACGACCTCCTTGGTCTCCGCGAACGGCCCGTCGGTCATCATGACCTCGCCGCCCCGTGACGCGACGCGGATCGCGGCTGAGGTCGGTGCGAGACCGGCATCGGTGACGACCTTGGCGTGCCGCTCGTCCGCCACATGGGCGAACATCGCGTCGATCAGCTCGGCCGGAGGCTCTTCGCCGACGTTCTCGTCGACGTGGATCAGGACGAGGTATCGCATCCCGATCAGAGCCCCGGCTGGGCGTCGTCAGGCCCGAAGACCTGGCGGACGACGCTCGTGCCCTCGAAGCCGGGCCAGGTGTCGAGGTGGATCTGCATGAAGCGACGGGACCACTCGACCGCCTCCTCGACGGACCGGCAGTCGTACATCCCGTAGCCGCCGATGACTTCCTTGGCCTCGGCGAACGGGCCGTCGGTGACCGTGAGCTTGCCGCCGGAGATGCGGATGTGCGGGCTCGTCTCGATCGCGGCGAGGCCGCCCTGGTCGACGACGACGCCCGCGGCGACCGCTTCGGCGCCGAAGGCACCGATCGCCTCGAACAGCTCAGGCGGCGGCGGGCCCCAGGGCTGGGCGGGATCGGACTCGATGTAGCTGAGGAATCGCATGATGTCTCCTTGTGTCGGTGGCGGCCCGTCCGGACCAGCCTTTCACTCATACGTCGCCGGTGGCGTCCTGATTTCGACATGGCCTCGAAAGAATCTTCAAAACTTTTCCGGGAGACGTGCGCCACAAAAGTTGAACATGTTCAGAATTGTGGTCTAGAGTCAGAGACGTCAGAGTTGAACACGTTCAATACAGGGAGCATCACCATGAACTGGACCGTCGGCGCGTACGTCGCCTATCTCCTCATCGCCGTGCCGATCACGGTGTGGGTCGCCTCGACGCTGTCGCACAACGGCCGCGTCTTCCTCGCCGATGTCTTCGACAGCAACCACGCGCTCGCCGATGCCGTCAACAAGCTGCTGGTCGTCGGCTTCTACCTGATCAACCTCGGCTTCGTGATGCTCTACGTGCGCGGAGGCGGCGAGGTCGCCGACCTGACGGAGCTGTTCGAGACCCTGAGCGTCAAGATCGGCATCGTGATGCTGGTGCTCGGCGTGGTCCACTTCGTCAACGTCATGGTGTTCTCGTCGATGCGCCGCCGGGGCCGCGCCGACGCGCGCCGCGCGCAGATGCCGCCGGCGATGATGAACCAGCCGTACGCGCCCTACCCGCCGCAGCCCCAGCGCTGAGTCGGCCGGGGGCGACTAGATTGGCCATCGTGACCGACACCCCAGCGCGCTCGACCAAGGCCGAGCAGACCAGGCAGTCGATCATCGACGCGGCGATGCGGCTGTTCCGGTCGGGTGGCTACGACCAGGCGACGATGCGGGCCATCGCCGACGAGGCGGGCGTCTCGGTCGGCAACGCCTACTACTACTTCTCGTCCAAGGAACACCTGATCCAGGCGTACTACGACCAGATCCAGGCCGCGCACGCCGAGGCCGCCGAGGCGCCGCTGACCGACGCGGAGGGCTTCACGGACCGGCTGCGCGGCGTGCTCCTGGCGTGGGTCGACGTGGCCGAGCCGTACCACGAGTTCGCCGGCAAGTTCTTCAAGAACGCCGCGGAGCCCAGCAGCCCGCTGTCACCGTTCAGCGAGGACTCGACGGCGGCCCGCGAGGCGGCGATCGAGCTGCACCGGCGGGTCATCGACGGCTCCGACCTCAAGCTCGCGAAGGGCCTGCGCGAGGAGCTGCCCGAGCTGCTGTGGCTCCTGCAGATGGGCATCGTGCTGTTCTGGGTGCACGACACCAGCGACGGCCAGCAGCGCACCCGCGACCTGGTCGATCAGGCGGTGCCGATCATCGACCGGATGCTGCGGCTCACCCGGCTCCCGGGCGTACGCGGTGTGGTCGACGACATCGTCGGCCTGATCCACATGATCCGGCCCTAGTCGAGCCCGGACGCGCTCAGCGCACGGCGCACGACGATGACGCCGATCGGCGACCCCGACGATCAAGCACGCCGAGCACCGACGCCAGCATCACCGGGCCGCCGAAGCCGGGCAACGGCTCGCCTGTCCTGCATCGCCGCTCGGTCGCCCGCCACCGCGTCCAGGACTGGGCGATCGCGAGCCCGGCCGCGGCCAGGAGGCACAGCGAGGCGATGGTCTTGACCCAGACCGTCCAGGTCGACGGCCGGCGTGTGGACGGCGACGGCACCGGCGAGCAGCGCGAGCGCGGTGCGTACCCAGGCCAGGAACGTGCGCTCGTTGGACTGGGACAGCCGCGGGTCCGGCTCCTCGCCGTCGTCGAAGACCTGCTTGGGAAACCGACGAGCGTCATGACGCGACGGTCGCGTGGGCGTCGCACATCGTGGTCGCCCTGCAGGCACGCCGTCGCAGCGGACCATCTGGCGTACGCACGAGACGTCGCCGCAGTCGGCGACGTGATTGGTCGGCGTCTCGCAGGTGTCGCAGCTGCCGACCAGCGCGGTGTGGTCCGAGAAGTTCATCGTGATCCGGTCGTCGAAGACATACAGCGAGCCCTCCCAGAGACCGTCGTCGCCGTACGCCTCGCCGTACGTCGCGATGCCGCCGTCGAGCTGGTAGACCTCCTGGAAGCCGCGGTGCTTCATGAGCGGCGTGAGCACCTCGCAGCGGATCCCGCCGGTGCAGTAGGTGACGACCGGCTGGTCCTTGAGGTGGTCGTACGCGCCGCTGTCGAGCGCCGCGATGAACTCCCGCGTCGTCTCGACCGGCGGGCGGACGGCGCCGGCGAAGTGCCCGATCGCCGACTCGATCTGGTTGCGGCCGTCGAAGAACACGACGTCCTTGGACTCGACGAGGGCGTGCAGCTCGGCCGGCGTCAGGTGCGTGCCGCCGTCGACGACGCCGCTCTCGTCGACCTCGAGCTCATCCGGCGCTCCGAACGTCACGAGCTCGTCGCGCACCCGGACGGACAGCCGCGGGAAGTCGGCGGTCGTGCCGTCCTCGAGCGCCCGGCCCTCGCTCCACTTGAAGTCGATCTCCTTGAACGGCGCGTAGGCGCGGGTGCCGCGGACGTACTTCTTGAGCTGGACGACGTCGCCGCCGAGCGTCGCGTTGATGCCGTCCTTGGAGATGATGATGCGGCCGCGAACGCCGAGCGAGTCGCAGAGCGTGTGCTGCCAGAGCCGGATCGCCTCGGGGTCGGCCAGCGGCGTGAAGGCGTAGAACAGCAGGACTTTCGGGGTGGCCACGGGGCAATTCTACGAGGCTCGCGACGGGTCGGGCGATCACGCGGATGGCCTCGCCGCCCCAAGGGGAGTTGAATGAGCGCCATGGACCCCTTCAACGTGCACACCCAGGCAGCAGAGCTCCTCGAGACCGCGCAGGAGAGCAGCGCCGGCCGCGCGGCCTACATGCCGGTGGGCGGCCCCGGCACCGAGATGACCCAGACGGTCATCGCGCTGGCCGGCGGCTTCCGGCTCGACGAGCACGAGAACCCGGGCGAGGCGACGGTCCTCGTGCTGTCCGGAGAGGTCGAGCTGGGCTCCGGCGACTCGGTGTGGTCCGGGTCCGAGGGTGACCTGCTCGACGTGCCCGACGCCCGCCACCACCTGCTGGCGAAGACCGACGCGACGGTCCTGCTCACCTCGGTGAAACGCCGCTCCGGCCTCACCGCGTGAGCGAGCTCCACGAGCTCGACGCGACGGCGCAGGCGGCCGCTCTCCGGTCCGGCGAGGTGTCGTCGGTCGAGCTCGTCGCAGCACCACCTCGACCGCATCGCCGCACACAGCACGACGCTCGGCGCCTTCGTCACGGTCACGCGCGGAGCAGGCGCTCGCACAGGCGGCTGAGGCGGACGCGCAGATCGCCTCCGGCGAGGCTCCGCCGTTCGCCGGGGTGCCGACGGCGTTCAAGGACCTGACCTTCACGCAGGGCATCCCGACCTCGATGGGCTCGGCGGGCATGCGCGACTTCGTGCCGGGCGTCAACGCGTACGTCGTGGACCTCGTGGAGGCGGCCGGGTTCATCAGCCTCGGCAAGACCAACACCCCGGAGTTCGGCCTCTCGTCCTACACCGACAACGACGTGATCGGCCCGGCCCGTACGCCGTGGGACCCGAGCCCGCAACGCCGGCGGGTCCAGCGGCGGGGCCGCGGCCGCGGTGTCGGCCGGCCTGGTGCCCGTGGCGCAGGGCAGCGACGGCGGTGGCTCGATCCGCATACCGGCGAGCGCCTGCGGGATCTTCGGCTTCAAGCCCAGCCGGGGCCGGGTCAGCGCGGGGCCGGTCGGGTCGGACTGGAGCGGGCTCGCGGGCGACGGCCCGCTGACGCGCACGGTGCGGGACGCGGCCGCCCTGCTCGACGCCATGGCGCACCCCGAGCCCGGCGACGTACGCCCGCTGCCCGAGCCCGCCGTCCCGTACGCCGAGTGGGCGCGCCGGGCGCCGCGGCGCATGCGCATCGCCCGCTGGTCGCGGACGCACCTTGACGGCATCGCGCCCGGGCCCTGACGCGGTCGACGCGTGGGAGTCGGCGAGCCGGCTGCTGGAGTCGCTGGGTCACGAGGTCGTCGACATCGACAACCCGTTCCCGCAGGAGCTCGAGCCGCAGTTCAACGTCATCTGGTCCAGCGGCATCGCCTCGGCCGCGATCCCGCCCGAGGCCGAGGCCGTGCTGCGCCCCAACACGCGCTACTGGCGTGATCGCGGGCGCGCGTCGACGGCGATCGAGCTGACCCAGGCGCTGCAGTTCCTCGAGCTCACGACGCGGCAGGTCGTCACGGACCTTCAGGCGTACGACGCGTTCCTGACGCCGACGCTGGCGCTGCCGCCGCAGCCGGTCGAGTGGTTCAACGAGTCGGGCGATCCGATGGAGGATCACCGCCGGGAGCTGCTGTTCACGCCGTACACCGCGCTCTACAACATGAGCGGGCAGCCGGCGGCGAGCCTGCCCTTGCACTGGACTGCTGACGGGCTTCCGGTCGGCGTCATGCTCGCGGGGTTGCCGGGCCAGGACGGGCCGCTGTTCAGCCTGTGCGCGCAGGTCGAGGCGGCCGCCCCGTGGCACGACCGCCGGCCGCCGGGATTCGGCTGATCGGTCAGTCGCGCGCGGTCATCACGATCGGGTCGCCATCGGTGATCGCGATCGTGTGCTCGACGTGCGCGCCGCGCGAGCCGTCGGCGCTGCGGATCGTCCAGCCGTCGTCGTCCATGACGATCTCGTCGGTCGTGTGCAGGAACCACGGCTCGATCGCGATCACGAGTCCCGGCTTGAGCGGGAAGCCGCGGCCGGCCCGTCCGTCGTTGGGGATGTGCGGGTCGCCGTGCATCGTGCGGCCGACCCCGTGGCCGCCGAACTGGGTGTTGATCTTGAGGCCGTGCGAGCGGCCGACGTCGCCGATCGCGGCGGAGATGTCGCCGACCTTGTTGCCCGCGCGGGCGACCTTGATGGCGGCGTCGAGCGCTTCCTGGGCATGGTCGATCAGGCGTACGTCCTCCTCGCGCGGCGTGCCGACGATGACGCTGACCGCCGAGTCGCAGACCCAGTTGTCGACCGAGGCGGCGAAGTCGAAGCTCACCAGGTCGCCGTCGCGGAGCTTGTACTTGTGCGGGAGCCCGTGCAGCACGGCGTCGTTGACCGAGGTGCAGAGCACCTTGCCGAACGGCATCGCGCCGAACGACGGGTGGTAGTCGATGTAGCAGGACTCGGCGCCGCGCTCGCGGATCATCTTGTGCGCGAGGGCGTCGAGGTCGAGCAGGTCGACGCCCACGTCGGCGGCCTCGGAGAGTGCGGTCAGCACGGATGCGACGAACCTGCCGGCGGGGCGCATCTCGTCGATCTGGGTGGGCGTGAGGAGCTCGATCATCGTCGGCCTTCCTTGCTGATGGGAGTGGGGCGGGAGCCGACGAGGGCGAGCGCAAGGCCCGCGACTCCGGCGGCGGCGGTGAGCGAGCTGCCGAAGATCTGTCCCGCCGGGGCGCTGAACGCCGACGAGGCGGCGAGCGCACCACCCAGCAGGGCAGCGGCGACGGCGGCGTGGTCGCGTGGCGTGTGCTGCGTGCGGACGCTCCACGACTGGTAGATGACGCCTGCGCAGACGACGGCGCCGACGATCACGGCGGCGCGGCCGGTGCCTGCGGCTTGCTTGCTGAGGTCGCCGCCGGCGACCAGGTCGACGACGTACGCGATCAGCACGACCGATCCCGCGATCGTCGCAACCAGCAAGGCACGACTGCCCTTCATACGCCCTGCCTCACGTGTCGTCTCATCGGCGCCAAGCGTACGCCGGGACGGGCAAGACCTCGCCTCCGTATGACCTCGACGCCGCTGCCGCCTGGTGAGAGGGTGTCCAGATGGCGGAGCTCGAGGATCCCGATCAGTGGGTCGTCGACTCACCAGCGGTCGGGACCGGGCTCCAGCCCACGCGATTCCGCGGTGACAAACCGCCACGCAAGCCGCCGCGTTCGGCGGCGCCGGTCGCGCTCACGATCTCCGGCGGCGGCTTCCGGGCCACGCTCGCGGGTCTCGGTGCGATCCGGCTGATCGCCGATGCCGGGATGCTCGCAGATCTCCGGTATGTCTCGTCGGTCTCGGGCGGCTCGCTCGCGAACGGTCTGCTGGCGTCACGCTGGCCGCTGCTGCGGGATGCCGGGTTCACCGGTGCCGCGGTGCAGGAGCACCTGATCGACCCGTTCGTCGAGCGCATCTCGTCGCAGTCCCTGAAGTGGTCGCTGGTGCGCGGGATCTGGCGCACGGTCGGGCCGTCGACGCGTACCGACTTGTTGGCACGTCGGTTCGACGAGTGGTGGTTCGACGGCGTCGAGCTCGAGCAGCTCGACCGGGGCGTGCGCTGGATCATCAACGCGGCGAACCTGACGACCGGCGTCCGCTTCGGGTTCGAGCGCGATCAGGTCGGCGACTACACGATCGGGCACGTGCCGACGACGGGGACCGGCCTGCGGCTCAGCACGGCCGCCGCCGCCTCGGCTGCCGTGCCGGGCGCCTTCGCGCCGGTGGTGCTGAAGTCGCCGGAGTTCCCCGGCGCCGATCACGCCCCGGTGCTGATGGACGGCGGGACGTACGACAACACCGGCCTGCAGGCGTTGGACGACAAGGCGTACCGGGACGTGTTCCTGGTGGCGCTGAACGCCGGCGGATTGCTGCGGCCAGGAGCGTACGGCCGGGTTCCGGTCATCCGCGACCTCGCGCGCGCCAACTCGCTGCTCTATCGGCAGAGTGTCGCGCTGCGGACCACGAGCCTGGTGGCGCAGTTCCAGCGCGGGCGCAAGGCGGGCGCCGGCCCGCTGCCGCCCGACGCGCGTCGCGGTGTGCTGACCGGCCTGGTCACGGCGCTGCCCGACCCCGGGCCGGCACCGTTGCGGGCCTGGCGCGCTGCCTTCCCCGAATCGCGTACGTACGAGGGTCGCGATCTGGCCCTGGTGCCGACGGTGTTCGACAAGCTCGAACCCGCATTGTGCCGGGCTCTGGTGCACCGCGGCTGGTGGACCGTCGGCGCAGCGCTCGCGACGTTCTTCCCACGTCGACTGGGCGACTTCAGCTCGTGGGAGGCGCCGGAGGTGTGATGGCCGTGAGTGGCTACCGCCCGACTGACTCGTGTCACGATGTGCGAGCTTTGAGCGGCAACGTGGTTCTGAGCCGCGTGACCACGCTGCCTATTGGCGGAGGTGGCGGGGTTGGTCTTTGGGGAGTAGTGGTGGTGGGTGGGAGATGTAGGTGTGGCCGGTGGGGGTTTGCCAGATGGTGGCTTTGCCTTTGCTGGTGACGGACCAGCCGGGTAGGTGTTTGAGGGTGTGGGATCGGACGCAGAGCCCTTGGCCGTTGTCGGTGGTTGAGACGCCGCCGTCGATGTGGGCGTGGATGTGGTCGTTGTGCCGGATCTTCAGGTCGCAGCCGGGTTGGCGGCATCGCCGGTCGCGGGTGCGGATGTGGCCGGCGGTGGGGCGTCGAAGTGGCGGCGGCGGGGTTCACGCACCACCAGGGTCCCGTCGACCGGGTCGACCAACAGCCGCCGGATCGTGGCGTCCGGGGCTTGGGCGAGGATGTCGTCGGCGACCGCCGGGGAGATGGGTCCGTAGCCGACCAGGTCGACCGGTTCACCGTCCTGCGCCGAGCATGGTGGGTGCGTCCATCACGAGCTGGACCTCGACGTTGGTGTCGTCGGCGTAGCGTTGACCGGTGACCCGTTCGACCAGGGTTTGGGTCATGATCTGGCCCACGGTGCGTTCGTCACCGGCAGCCCGCAACGCCCGGGCGTAGTCATCCAACGCCGTATGGGTGGCGAGGATCTGCTCGGCCGGTCCACGGACCTGCAAGATCGCGACGCCGTCGGTGTCGGGGAACATCGACACCCGCTGATCGGCCCGGTTCCGTTCGGCCCGTTCACGGGCAGCATCGGCATCGATCCGAATCACCGCCCGCGCGGTCAGCTGCCCGGCCTGCACGGGCGTCAGCCCGGGCAGCTGGGGTGCGATCTCACCGTCCAGGACCACCAAGTCGTCCGACACCCAGCGACACCGACTCGTTGACGACCGCCCGCACCACCGGCTCGCTGATCTGCCCGGCCATGAACAGCTCCTTGACCCGGGCAGCCCTCCAGCCCGAGTGCCAGATCCGACCTGGGTGCCGGCAGCGGTGGGGCCGATGTTGCGGGCCATGCCGACCTCACCGATCACCGACAGCGTCGGGTCACCCCGGTTGATGCCCATGAACTCCGACCGCTCGTCATGCAGGGCCGCGATCTGCGCCAGCTGCTCAGCCTGCGCAGCCCGAATCAACCGGTCCAAACCGACGATCGCGTCGATCCGGGAAGCACCGAACTCATGCGCCGGTTCGCCCTCGAAGTCATACGCACGGACCTCCCGCAGGAGGTCCTCGGTGGCGACTTCGGTGAACATACTTCCAACCTAGACGCCACCACTGACACGCCTTTTCGACTGCAATCCCGGCTGTGGACAACCGTCACGGCAGCCTGAAGAAGCGCACGTCCTCGCCCGTCACGAGGACGACCCGACCGTCCGGCAGACCCAGCGTGCGGACCTGGCCGGCGTCATCGCCGTACTCCACATTCGTGCGGCTCCTGAGCGCGGACGCCGTCACTCCAGGCTGGTGCGGAACCGCTGCATGCCGGCGATCCAGTGATCCGTGTCGGCGGCCTTGCGGGCATACATCGTGCCGACCTCGGGGTGCGGGCAGCGCGAAGAACGCGCCGGCCTCGACCGCCTGCGAGCAGCACGTCGGCGACCGCGAGCGGCGAGAGCGTCTCGCCGGCGGAGACGACCGACTTCATGCCGAGCCGCGCATCGCCGATCGGCGCTCGTCTCGCCCTCGACCAGCATGTCGGTGCGTACGCCCATGGGGCACAGGCAGCAGACCTGCACGCCCTGGTCGCCGTACGTCGCGGCGAGCCACTCCGCGAAGCCGACGGCCGCGTGCTTGGTCGTCGAGTACGTCGGAGAGCCCAGCTGCGTCAGGAGACCCGCGGCCGACGCCGTGCTGACGAAGCAGCCCGGCAGCCGCCGCTCCACCCAACCCGGCACGAGCGCCCGCGCCGCCACGACGTGCGCCTTGACGTTGACGTCCCACGACAGCGCCCACTCGTCGTCCGTCGCCTCGAGCCCGAAGCCCTTGAAGACGCCGGCGTTGGCGAAGAACGCGTCGACCTCGCCGGCCGCCTCGATCAACGCGGCCACGTGCGAGGCATCCGACGCGTCGCCGGCGACGTGCGAGACCCGGCCCGGGTGGTCGGCGTCGAGCCGCGAGGCCGTCGCCGCCAGCCGCGCGGCGTCGAGGTCGCCGATGACGACCGAGGCGCCGCGCTCGAGCAGCCGCTGCGCGATCGCCTCGCCGATGCCGCTGGCCGCACCCGTGACGATCGCGCTGGCGCCGGAGAGCTCCATCGTCAGGCGTGCTTCTTGAGCTCGGCCCTGGCCAGCGAGTTCTTGTGCACCTCGTCGGGCCCGTCGGCGAACCGCAGCGTGCGGATGCCCGCGAACCACTCGGCCAGCGGGAAGTCCTGGCTCAGGCCGCCGGCGCCGTGCACCTGGATCGCCTTGTCGAGGATCCACTCCACGGTCTGCGGCGTCGCGATCTTGATGGCCTGGATCTCGGTGTGGGCGCCGCGGTTGCCGGCGGTGTCCATCAGCCATGCGGTCTTGAGCACCAGCAGGCGCAGCTGCTCGATGCGTACGCGCGACTCGGCGATCCAGTCGCGTACGACGCCCTGGTCGGCGATCGGCTTGCCGAACGCGACGCGGTCGAGGGCGCGCTTGCTCATCATCTCGACCGCGCGCTCGGCGATGCCCAGCGAGCGCATGCAGTGGTGGATGCGGCCGGGCCCGAGGCGGGCCTGGGCGATCGCGAAGCCCTCGCCCTCGGCGCCGATCAGGTTGCTCGCCGGCACGCGTACGTCGTTGAACGAGATCTCGGCGTGGCCGCCGTGGTCGCGGTCGTTGTAGCCGAACACGTGCATGCCGCGCTCGATGTCGAAGCCCGGGGTGTCGCGCTCGACCAGGATCATCGACTGCTGGCGGTGGCGCTCGGCCGACGGGTCGGTCTTGCCCATCACGATGAAGATCTTGGCGTTGGGGTTCATCGCGCCGGTGATCCACCACTTGCGGCCGTTGATGACGTAGTCGTCGCCGTCCTTGACGATCGACGTCTCGATGTTGGTGGCGTCCGACGAGGCGACCTTGGGCTCGGTCATCGCGAACGACGACCGGATCTCGCCGGCGAGCAGCGGCTCGAGCCACTGCTTCTTCTGCTCCGGCGTGCCGAACATGTGCAGCACTTCCATGTTGCCGGTGTCGGGGGCGGCGCAGTTGACCGCCGCCGGGGCGAGCTGGATGCTGCGACCCGTGATCTCGGCGAGCGGGGCGTACTGGAGGTTGGTCAGCCCGGCACCTTCGTCACCGGGGAGGAAGAAGTTCCACAGTCCCGCGCTTCTTGGCCTCGGCCTTGAGGTCCTCGAGGATCGCGGGCGGCGACCACGAGTCGTCCTTGATCGCGGCCTGCGATCTGCTCGTGCGCCGTGGGCTCGGCCGGGTAGATGACCTCGTCCATGAACGCTTCCATCTGGCCGATCAGGTCCTGCGTCTTGGCGTCGTAGGCGAACTCCATCTCACGCACCTGCCATGACGTAGACGACCTCGGCGACGCAGGCGGGCTTGTCCGCGCCGTCGATCTCGATCACGAAGCTGACGACGCCCTGCGTGCCGATCGCGATGTCGGACGTCTCCTTGAGCGTCGCGGTGGCGCGCAGCTTGGCAGCCGACCGGCACCGGGTTGGGGAAGCGCAGCTTGTTGGCGCCGTAGTTCATCCCGAACGCCAGGCCGTTGATCGTGTAGATCTGCTCGGCGAACGCCGGCAGCAGCGCCAGCGTCAGGTAGCCGTGCGCGATCGTCCCGCCGAACGGGCCCTTGGCGGCGCGCTCCGGATCGACGTGGATCCACTGGTGGTCGTGGGTCGCATCGGCGAAGGTGTTGACCTGTTCCTGGGTGATGGTCATCCAGTCGCTCGTGCCGAGCACCTCCCCGGCGGCTGCCTTGAAGTCGTCGAGACTGTCGAACACGCGTGGCATGAAGAACCTCCGGGGTCAACTAAGCGCTTGCTTAGTTCGGCACCCTAGTACGTACGACCGCCAACGCGCCAGAGGCCCTCATGCACGGGGCTATCGTCGAAGGCATGCCCACTCTCGCGATCGTCGGAGCCGGACCCAATCTGGGGATGGCCGCCGCCAAGAGGTTCGGAGCCGAGGGATTCGACGTCGGACTCGTCTCCCGCAACGCTCGCCACCTGCAAGCGCTCGCCGAGACGCTGATGACCAGGCGGCATCACCACGACCACCGAGCCCGCAGACCTCCGCCATCTCGCCGAGGCGACCGTTGCCCTCGCTCATCTCGCCGACACGCTCGGCCCGGTCGACGTGCTGCTCTACAGCCCGCTGGCTTCCGTCGACTGGATCAAGCCCGTCGCCGAGACGTCATCCGCCGACATGGGCGCCGCACTGGAGCTCAGCGTCCTCGGGTGCGATCGACGCCGTCGAGGCCGTGCTCCCGTCGATGCGCGAGCGCGGCAAGGGCACCTTGCTGTTCACGACCGGCGGCGCGCCGTCGCGCCGAATGCCGAACGGGCCAGCTCAGCGGTCTCCAACGCCGCCGAGGTGGCGTACGCCCGGCTGCTCCACGACTCGCTGGGCGCGCGCGGGCATCCACGTCGCCCACACCGCGATCGTCGGCGGCCTCGGCCGCAACCTCAAGCACGACCCGGCCGACATCGCCGAGCTGTTGTGGCGCCAGCACGTGGAGCGCCGCGGCTTCCAGCACGTGGTGGAGTGACCGGGTGACCGAATCCGAAGGCAGCGCCGGCCTGCGGCGACTCGTCCTGTCGACCTCTCCCGACGGACCTGGGCCTCATGGTCGACGCCGACCCCGATCGGGTCTACGGAGTGCTCATGGAGACCGGGTACGACGCAGCCGTCGTCACGATCGTGTCGCTGATCGACGGCACGACCAGCATGTACGTCAGCACCGGCGGCGGGACCATCGGCGCCGGGGAGCACGAGCCGGTCGCCGAGGCCACGCGAGCGTTCGTCGCCATGGCCCAGGTGTTCGTCGGACAGACCGAGCCGGCCGACGACGTTCGACCTGCCCGACCTCGGGCGAGTCCGGTTCCAGCTGCTCACGGTCGGCGGCGGTCGTACGGCCGAGGCCGCTGTGGACGACCTCGGCTTCGGTCGCCATCCGCTGTCGCCGCTTGTTCCACGCCGGGCAGGACGTCATCACCGAGATCCGCCTGCTCAGCGAGCAGCAGGTCAGAGACCCCCGCGAGGCGCGCGATGATCGGCGCGGAGCCGATCAGGGCAGCGACCACGAGCCCGGCCTGGTCGAGCCGCGTCCACGGCGCCGGCTCGGCCCACGTACGGTCATGCGCCGTCGCGAACCCCCGCGCGTCCATCGCGATCGATGCCGCCGAGGCGCCGCGCAGCGCCTGGACGAGCAGCGCGAACGACATGTTGGCGGCATAGCGACCGTTGGCCAGCGGGTTGCGGGACGGCCCGAAGCCACGCACGCGGCGTACGCGCTCGAGCTGTTGCCAGGCCAGGCCGAACCCGGTGAACTTCTGCAACGCCGCGGCGAACGCGGCGATCAGCCGGGCCGGCAGGTGCAGGGTCTGCGCGAGGTAGTCGGCGAGCCGGGTCGGGTCGACATACCCCGCCATGACCGATCCCGGCCCGGCCAGCACGACGATCCGCAGGCCGGCGGTGAACGCCTCCTCGACGTCATGGCCGCCGAGCCGCCACGTCGAGTAGACGATCGTGACGGCGGCGATCGCGGTGAAGCCCAGGCACACCAGCGGGTAGCGCCATCCGGGCAGGAGCAGCAGCGCCGCGATCACGTATGCGCCGAGGGCGATCAGCGCGACCGGCAGGCTGCGGATCCAGAACGAGCCGAGCAGCGAGAACATGCCGACCGAGAGCTGCACGAGCGGATTGATCCGCAGCACCAGAGCGATCCTCATTGCAGCACCCCCGCGCGCATGCGGTGCTCGACGTCGACCGGCAGATCGGCGTCGTGGGTCGACAGCGCGACCGTCGCACCGGCAGACCTGGCCGCCTCGATCCAGCCGACGACGGCGGCCCACGTGCTGGGGTCCTGGCCGACCGTCGGCTCGTCGAGCAGGACGACGCCGGGCCGATGCGCCAGTGCGGCGGCGAGGGCCAGCCGCCGCTGCTCGCCGCCCGACAGCCGGTATGGATTGGACATCGCGAAGCGCGCCAGCCCGAACACCTCGAGCACCTGCTCCACCTCGACGGTCCGGCCGAGCTTGCGCGCCGTGTGGCGGACCTCGTCGCCGACGGTCGACGTGAGGAATCCGTGCTCGGGGTTCTGCGGCACCCAGCCGACCGCGCCGGCGAGCCGGGGCGAACGCCACCGCCGCAGCTCGGGGCTGACGGTTCCGCTCTGCGGTTTGAGCAGCCCGCCGAGCGTGGCGAGGGCCGTCGACTTCCCGGCACCGCTGGGCCCGGTGAATGCGGTCGTGGTCGCCGGGGTCGATCGATGCCGTCAGACCCGTCAGCGCCTGCGTGCGCTGCGTGCCGCGAAGCGTACGGGTGACGAGCTCGACCGACACGTCGGTCGCGGCGATCGACAGCGGCTCGTCATCAGGACGCACGAGCTCGGCCGGTATGTCCAGAGGTGCGGGCGTCGCCATGCCGGGCATCCAGACCCCCGCCGGCGGCGGGCCGTCGAGGAAGGCCCGGACCGTGCCGTCGCTCACCACGGTGCCCTCGGCCGAGAGCACGACGACCCGGTCGACGTGGTCGAGCCACGGCTCGATGCGGTGCTCGACGATCAGCAGCGTGCGACCGTCCGCGGCCGACAGGATCGCGTCGCGCACGCCGGCGGAGGTGTCGGTGTCGAGCATCGACGTCGGCTCGTCGAGCAGCAGCAGGTCGGGCCGCATCGCCAGCACACCGGCGAGGGCGAGCCGCTGCTGCTCACCGCCGGAGAGGGCAGCGCTGAAGTGCTCGCGGCCGTACGCCAGACCGACCGACGCCAGCGCCTCGTCGACCCGTGACCAGATCTCGTCGCGGGCCATACCGGCGTTCTCGGGGCCGAACGCGACATCGCGACCCATCCGCTCGGCGACGATCGCATCCGCGGGGTTCTGCAGGAGCAGCCCGAGCCGCCCGTCGACCTCCGCGGTGCCGCTCAGCTCACCCGCGATCGTGGTGCCGAGCGCGCCGGCCAGGCCGTACAGCAGCGTCGACTTGCCGGCGCCACTCGGGCCGACCAGCAGCACCCGCTCGCCGGGCTCGATCGTGAGATCGAGCCCGGCGACGACGGGGTTGCGTCGGCCGAGGGGGCGCCACGTGAAGCCCCTGAAGCGGGCTCCACCCAGAGCCACCTAGACCTCGGAGACCTGTTCGCGCCCTGCCTGGAAGGCATCGAGCACGCCGGCCTTGGCCAGCGCCGAGGTCAGAGCCCAACCGCCGACACCGGCGATGACGGCACCCGAGACGGCGAAGAAGCCCAGGTAGGCGAGCTTGTAGCCCATGTCCCAGTCGGTCCAGTAGGAGTTCCACTCGTAGACCGACTCGAACGCAGCCGCCATGGCGCCGGCCGCCGCAGCGACCGCGACGCCGAACCGGCGGTAGAAGATCAGCAGGAAGATGACCTCGGCGCCGAGCCCCTGCCAGAAGCCTGAGGCGAAGACGCTGAAGCCCCACTGCGTACCGCCGACGATGAACGTCGACACCGCGGCGGCGAGGAACTCCGTGGCGAATGCCGCGCCGGGCTTGCGGACGATCAGACCGCCGACGACCCCGGCGATGAGCCAGGGGCCGGCGAGCAGCCCTGAGCTCGGCGGGTAGGAGAAGATCGCGAGGCCGCTGAGCGGCTCGTAGAGCTTGCCCCAGCCCCAGAAGATGACGCCGAACGCGACTGCGAGCGTGGTGATGGTGACGAGGTCAATCGTGCGGTAATGCACGTTGAACCCGGTCTTGGACGTGGTTGCAGAACTCATCGTGACTCCCTTCGCCGGTACTAACCGGTGCAGGTTCAAGGGTCTGCGGCTGATCCGCACTCTCAGCGCCCTCTGCGTGGCGCTCCCCTGTCTTGGTGACTCGACTCTACCGCTGTTCAGGCCGCGTCGAGCACGCGGTCCAGCGCCTACCTTCCGGTCAGCTTGTCGCCGATCCGGGCGAGCCGGCTGGGGCGGGCCAGGCCCTTGTCCTCACGGCGATCCGCCTCGCGGTAGAGCCCGTACATCGCGCGTACGCCCAGCCAGCGCAGCGGCTCGGGCTCCCAGCGGCGTACGTCGCGATTGACCCACGGCAGGCGTACGAGGTCGGTGTCGCGACCCAGCACGAGGTCGGCGAGGGTCTGCCCGGCGAGGTTGGTCGTGGTCAGCCCGCTGCCGACGTAGCCGCCGGCCCAGCCGAGGCCTGTCGACGGGTCGAACGTGACGCTGGCGCACCAGTCGCGCGGGACGCCGAGCACGCCACACCACGCGTGGTCGATGCGCGACTCGCGGGTCGCCGGGAACATCCCGTGCAGGATCCCGGTGAGCGACTCGATCGTCCACTCCTGCGTCTGCCCGTCGACATCCGTGCCCGAGCCGTAGCGGTAGGGAATGCCGCGACCGCCCAGCGCGATGCGGCCGTCGGCCGTCTGCTGGGCGTAGCAATAGGCATTCGCGTTGTCGCCGAGCAGCTCGGCGCCGCGCCAGCCGATCGCGTCCCACACCGTGTCGGGCAGCGGCTCGGTCACGATCATCGCGGAGTTCATCGGCAGCCAGGTGCGGCGCTGTCCGCGTATGCCCGCGGTGTAGCCCTCGAGGCACCGCAGGATGCGGCCCGCCCGCACGACTCCCCGCTCGGTCGTCACGACGCCGGGCTCGATGCTGGTCGCGCGGGTCTGCTCGAGGATGCGTACGCCCCGCCGCTCGACGGCTGCGGCGATGCCGCTCACGAGCTTGGCCGGCTGCACGCGGGCGCAGTGCGGGCTGAACGTCGCGCCGAGCGCGCCCTCGACCCGCAGCCGGTCGCCCAGCTCGGCGGCGGTCAGCTCGCGCTGGTGGTCTCGCCGATCCCCCACGCCCGGTCGCCCACGAGGCCCTCGTGCATACGCTTCAGCTGCGCTGCCGATCGGGCGACGTAGAGGACGCCGGGCTTGACGATGTCGGCGTCGATGCCCTCGGTGCGGCACACCTCGATGACCTCGTCGACCGCCGACTCCATCGACGACACCAGCGCCTGCACGCCCTCGCGGCCGTGCGTCGCGGCATACCGCTCCTTGCTGCCGGACAGCTCCGCCGACAGCCACCCGCCGTTGCGACCCGACGCGCCGTATCCCGCGAACTCGGCCTCCAGCACCACGATGTCGAGGCCGGGGTCGAGCGCCGAGAGGTAGTACGCCGTCCAGAGTCCCGTGAGCCCGCCGCCGACGATGCAGACGTCGCAGTCGAGGTCGCCGTCGAGGCCTGGCCGCGGCTCCGGGATGCCGACCTGCTGCCACCAGAACGAGACGCCGCCGTTGATCACGGTTCCATGCTCGCACCCCGCATGGATAGCGTGGCGGCATGACCACCGCAGAAGACCTGCTGCTGATCGTCACGGACCCGGTGAGCGGCAAGCCGCAGCTCGACTCCATGAAGGCCGACCCCGTGATCGGCGGCGCTCACCTGCTCGACCTCGTCGCGGCCGGCCACCTCGCCCTCGACGGCGACGGGTCGCAAGGCGCGGGTCGTCGTCACCAGCCATGCCCCCGTCGGCGACCCGGTCCTCGAGCAGGCCTTCGCGCGCGTACGCAATCGCGGTCGCCAGACGCCGCAGAACACCGTCACCAAGCTCGGCAAGCACGGCCGCAAGCACGCGTACGCCGCCCTCGTCGCAGAAGGGGAAGATGCGCAGCCGGCCCGCCAAGGCGCTCGGGATCTTCACCGTGAGTCGCTACGAGGTCGTCGACAGCGCCCGCCGCCACGACCTGGTCAATCGCGTCCGCGCGAGCCTGCTGCACGACCAGCCGGCCGACGCCGAGACCGGACCGTTGATCGGCCTGCTGTCGGCCGCCGACCTCACGAAGCTGCTGGTCGACAAGCCCGACCGCAAGGCTCGCCAAGGCCCGCGCCAAGGTCATCGCCGAGGGCGACTGGGCCAGCGAAGGCGTACGCAAGGCGATCCAGGCGGCCCAGTCGGCAGTCACGGCGGGCATCGTCGCGGCCACCGCTGCGGGCGCGGCCGGGTCGAGCTGACCCGCCGCGACCGGCAGTAGGACAGAATGTGCGCATGTCCGTGCGCACACCTGATCCCAATCCGGGTTGGCTCCCGGACTTCGCCCTCGACGAGACGCGGGCCCGCGTCCCGATCCTCTACGTCGAGGCCGTGCCGGTCCGCATCAACGCGCTCGGGCAGGTCGAGTCGATCGGCATCCTGCTGCGCGGCTCGTCGACGACCGGCGTCATGACCCGCACGCTCGTGTCGGGCCGGGTCATGCACGGCGAGTCCGTACGCGAGGCGCTGCTGCGCAACCTCGCCAAGGACCTCGGGCCGACGGCGTTCCCGCAGCTGCCGGCCTCGACCGTGCCGTTCTCGGTCGCCGAGTACTTCCCCCTGCCGGGCGTCTCGACGCTCTACGACCCGAGGCAGCACGCGGTCTCCCTCGCGTACGTCGTGCCGGTCAGCGGCGAGTGCAACCCGCGCCAGGACGCCCTCGAGCTGACCTGGCTGACGCCTGAGGAGGCGGCAACTCCCGAGGTGCTCGGCGACATGGAGGGCGGCCGGGGCGCACTGCTCAAGGAAGCCCTGGCGTCGGTCGGCGCCCTGCCCCAGTGAGCGCGCTGCGGATCCGTCCGGCCACCCCGGACGACCTCGAGGCGATCCTGGGGCTGACGGCCGAGGACTCGATGCACTACTTCACCGAGCCGGCCGAGGTCACCGACAACCAGCGCGCGGCGATCGACGAGATCATCTCGGACCAGCACCAGGACCTGCTCGTCGGCGAGATCGACGGCACCGTCGTGTGCACCGCGCAGGTCACCTGGATGCGGATGCTGAGTGCTGATGGCGGGCTCTACTGCCAGGTCGAGGCCGTACGGACCTCGGCGGCCCGACGGGGCGAGGGCATCGGGGCGACCCTCATGGCGCACATCGAGGACGAGGCCCGGCGGCGCGGAGCCGCGCGGATGCAGCTGACGACCAACCGCGAACGCGTACGGGCTCACGAGTTCTACGAGCGGCTCGGCTTCGTCGCCAGCCACGTCGGGATGAAGAAGTACCTGTAGCAAAACGCCAATTCAGCCGGCCAACACCTGATATGACAGGAAGTTGTTGACGGTGATCCGAAGTTTCAGGTCTTGGACACGCTCCGCGACTCGGCCGAGAGCCGTCGACAAACCTCGGGGAATGAGCGCGGCTCGAGGAGGCAGCCCATGGCCCGCCATCCCGAGAGCCCGACACGTGTCGATGACGACGTGGGCTCGGACCGCCAGAAGCGGCCCGGCTTCGTTCGTCGCTATCGCGGTTGGTTCATTGCCTTCGCTGCTCTGGTCGCCGTGCTGGTGGGCTCGGGGGCGGGATTCGCGCTGCTGCTCAACAACAGCCTTGGCAACATCCGTCATGTGCCAGTCACCCTTCCCGAGGCGAAGCGGCCGGCGCCAACGACGAACGAGGCCCTCAACATCCTGATGCTGGGGGCGGACGCGGGCTCGGCCAGACGCTCGGATGACAAGTCGATCCTCGACGACGCCAGCTCCGGAAAGTGGCCGGTCGGCAAGTACCGCAGTGACGCGACGATGGTGGTCCACATATCGGCAGATCGCGAATCCGTGTACGTGGTGTCGATCCCGCGCGACAGCTACGTCAAGGTCCTCGACGCGACAGGCCAGCAGCGCTCCACCACCAAGGTCAACGCCGCCCTCTCGCTCTACGGACCCTCCGGAGCGATCGCCACGGTGGAGGAGCTGACACGGCTGCGCATCGACCACCTCGCCATGGTCGACTGGGACGGCTTCGAGGAGATCACCGATTCCTTGGGCGGGGTTTCCGTCGCGGTGCGGGGCCACGGCACTCAGAACCTGAAGGGCAAGGCAGCGCTGACGTACGTCCGGGATCGCTACACCGTGCCGGGTGGGGATTTCGACCGGGTGAAACGGCAGCAGAACTTCCTGCGCGCCGTGATCATCAAGCTGGTCGATCGCGGCACCCTCACCAACCCCTTCAAGCTGAGGAGCACGGTCGAATCGGTCACGTCAAACCTGGCTGTCGACGAGAACTGGAGCTCCGGGCAGATCCGGTCGCTGGCGCTCTCGATGCGCAACATCCGCGCCTCCGACGTCACGTTCATGACGATGCCGACGAAGGGCACCGCCAGCGATCCTGTGGCAGGCAGCATCGTCGTCGTCGACAAACCGGCCAGCCGGAAGCTCTTCGACGCCATGCGCGAGGACCGGGTCGAGCAGTTCGTCGCTGATCACCACGGCCTCCTGCTCGGCGCGCCGGATTCCGTGTATTGAGCACACCTCGACGCAGTCCTCGGCGGGAGGAGTAGTCTGCATCCTGAGACAATTCGTATCAGGATGTGGACATGACCGAACTGCGCGTGCCCAACCGCTGGCTCATGCTCGGCGTCTCGATGCTCGGCCAGATCGCCGGGACGATCTTCGTCAACGGTGCGCCGTTCCTGATCCCGTACCTGCACCTCGAGCGCGGCCTCAGCCTTGTCGAGGCGGGCACGATCGCCGCGGCACCGCTCACCGGGACGATGTTCACCCTCGTCGCTCTGGGGCATGATCGTCGACCGCATCGGCGAGCGAGCGTCCATGACGGCCGGACTGGTCATCGTCACGATCGGCGCGCTGGGCGCGAGCCAGAGCGACTCGCTGCTCGGTCTCGGCCTGTGGTTCCTCGTCGGCGGCATCGGCGCCGGCAGCACCAACTCGGCGAGCGGCCGCGTCGTCGTCGGCTGGTTCCCGGCACATCGCCGCGGCACCGCGATGGGCATCCGGCAGACCGGGCTGCCGCTCGGCGTCGGCCTCGCGGCGCTGCTCGTGCCCAACGTCGTCAAGGCGTACGACCTGGCCACGACCCTGCTCCTCATCACCGGCATCACCGCGGCCGCGACGCTCCTCTGCGCGGTGTTGATCGTCGACCCGCCGCGGCCCACCCGCAGCGAGGCGGCGGACCTCGGGCACCTCGACAACCCCTACACCCGCGACTCCCGCCTGTGGCGCATCCACCTCGCCTCGGCCTTGCTCGTCGTCCCGCAGTTCACGGTGTGGACCTACATGCTGGTGTGGCTGATCGACGACAAGGGCTGGTCGACGTTCGCCGCCAGCGCCCTGGTCGCGTCGACGCAGCTGCTCGGTGCGGCCGGCCGGATCGGCGCGGGCTGGTGGTCCGACCGGGTCGGCAGCCGGCTCGGCCCCATGCGCACGGTCGCGATCGCGGCCACGGCGACGATGCTCTCGCTGGGCCTGCTCTCCGGGCACGCCCCTGGCGATCGCGCTGATCGTCATCGCGACGGCGGTGACCGTCGCCGACAACGGGCTCGCGTTCACCGCGGTCGCCGAGATCGGCGGACCGTACTGGTCCGGGCGGGCCATGGGCATGCAGAACACCGGCCAGTACGTCGCCTCCGCACTGGTGCCTCCGGTCGTCGGCGCCCTCGTCGCCGGTCGCGGGTACGGCTTCGCGTTCGCCCTGGTCGCGGTGTTCCCGCTGCTGGCGATACCGCTGGTCCCGGTCCGCGGGGAGCAGCCGCACTAGGGTCGACGCATGAGCAACTGGGATCCCTACGTCCCGCCCGACTTCGAAGACCCGAACGGGCCCGGCAGCAGTGACCAGCTGGCGTTCGCGGCGTACGAGGACGCCTGGCGCGAACGCGAGCGCTCAGGCTCGTCCGACCCGTCGCTGCTCGTCTCGGCGCTGAAGGCGCGCCGCGTGCCCAAGAGTGAGTACGCCGACGGCACGCTCCTGCATCGCGCGCTGTTCGAGTCATGGGAGCGCGGCCGCAAGCCCAAGCGCATGCACGGGGTCATCCTTCGCTATCGCCTCCGCAGCACGCTGTCGGCGCCGGGCGAGCTGATCGACATCTTCCGCGATCACACGCCCGAGCACATGGCCATACCCAAGGAGTTCGCCCGGAGCAGCCGCTGGGGCGACTCGGACGAGAGCGACCTGGAGTTCGTCCCGGCCGGAACGTTTGCCGCACGAGCTGCCGGCTGGTGGGAGGCCTGCGACGACGACGGCCGCTCACGGGAGATCCCGGTCTGGGTGGATCCGCAGGCGACACCCGGGCGCGCATACGTCATGGTGGGCCGCGAGATCGCCGGCCACACGACCCTCCCGTTGTGGGCCGACACGATCCTTCGGACAGCCACGAAGCGCCGCAAGCGGGTCGTGGCCGACGGCAGCCTGCTGGTCAAGAAGACCAAGGACGGCGACTACTCGGTCAAAGGCCTTGCCATTTCATTGCCCGATCCCGAGGCTTTCTGAGACGGTGTGATCTGCGCTTCATCGGGCTGTCCTTTGGCTGGCCTAACTGCGCATCATGGTTACTGACGGGTTAATGTCACCCGTACTGTCACGGTCAATCCGCTGTTCAGGGGAAAGGGCTCCCATGCGTGTCGTCGCCATAGTCGTGTCACTTGCCATCACCGCCGTCGCGGTTGCTCTGGCGGTGAAGGCCGTCAAGGACATGACGGCCGTGATCCGCAAGGGTCAGCCGGCCATCGGGCGCACGGACAACAAGGGCGCCCGCTGGGCCAACATGTTCAAGGAGACGCTGGGCCACACCCGCATGCTCCAGTGGACGTGGATCGGCATCATGCACTGGTTCGTGTTCGCCGGGTTCATCTTCCTGAGCTCGATGGTGCTCGGCGCCTACTTCCAGATCTTCGACGCGCACCAGGCGCTCCCGATCATCGGCCACTGGGTCATCTACGAATGGCCCGCCGAGGTCCTGTCGTGGCTGACGCTGATCGGCATCGTCTTCCTCATCGCGGTCCGCCAGAAGAACCACCCGCGCAGCCTCGGCCGCAAGTCGCGCTTCTTCGGCTCGACGTTCTGGCAGGCGTACTTCGTCGAGGCCATCATCTTCACCGTCGTGCTGTGCGGCTTCACGCTTCGCACGCTCGAGTACGCCATGGAGAAGGCGCACGGCGCGGACGACCTGACGTTCCACTACCCGATGACGTTCTTCCTCGGCGACCTGTGGGACGGCCTCTCGGTCGACACGATGGAGACCCTCGTCTACACGATCGCGATGATCAAGATCGTCGTGTCGATGACCTGGCTCATCACGATCGCCCGCAACATCACGATGGGTGTCGCCTGGCACCGCTTCACCGCGTGGTTCAACATCTGGTTCAAGCGCGAGTCCGACGGATCGACCGCGCTGGGCGGCCTCGAGCCGATCTACATCAAGGGCAAGGCGCTCGACCTCGAGGACATGGACGACCTCGAGGAGGAGGACTTCGCCAAGCTCGGCGTCGGCAAGGTCGAGGACTTCACCTGGAAGGGCATCCTCGACTTCACGACGTGCACCGAGTGCGGGCGTTGCCAGAGCCAGTGCCCCGCGTGGAACACCGAGAAGCCGCTGTCGCCCAAGCTGCTGATGAT
The DNA here is from genome assembly GCA_963761965.1 of uncultured Actinomycetota bacterium. Taxonomy (GTDB): domain Bacteria; phylum Actinomycetota; class Actinomycetes; order Propionibacteriales; family Nocardioidaceae; genus Aeromicrobium. The sequence continues at coordinate 232,960 of CAVXIX010000018.1, read as the reverse complement.
GGGCCTGCGCGATCACGCGTACGCCAAGCTGCCGATCCTCGGCCAGGACGAGGAGACGCTCACCGACGAGCAGAAGACCGAGCTCGAGCGCCCGCTGATCGGCAACGCCGAGGCATACGGCGTCATCGACCCCGACGTGCTGTGGTCCTGCACCAACTGCGGCGCCTGCGTGCAGCAGTGCCCCGTCGACATCGAGCACGTCGACCACATCGACGACATGCGCCGCTTCCAGGTGCTCGTCGAGTCCAACTTCCCCGCCGAGCTCAACAACATCTTCAAGGGCCTCGAGCGCAAGGGGAACCCGTGGGGCATGGACCCCAAGGGCCGCATGGACTGGGCCAAGAAGCTCGACTTCGAGGTCAAGCAGGTCGGCGTCGACGTCGAGGACCTCGACGAGGTCGAGTGGCTGTTCTGGGTCGGCTGCGCCGGCGCGTTCGAGGACCGGGCCAAGAAGACGACGCAGGCCGTCGCCGAGCTGCTCGACATGGCCGGCGTGACGTTCGCGGTGCTCGGTGACGGCGAGACGTGCACGGGTGACCCGGCCCGTCGCGCCGGCAACGAGATCGTGTTCCAGCAGCTCGCGATGCAGAACGCCGAGGTGTTCAAGGAGACCAAGGTCAAGAAGGTCGTCTCGACCTGCGCCCACTGCTTCAACACGCTCAAGAACGAGTACGCCGAGTTCGGCGTCGAGCTCGAGGTCGTGCACCACACGCAGCTGCTCAACCGGCTCGTCCGCGAGGGCAAGCTGACCCCGGTCGCGCCCACGGCGGAGACCGAGACCAAGAAGATCACCTATCACGACCCGTGCTTCCTGGGCCGCCACAACCAGGTCTACGAGCCGCCGCGCGAGCTGCTCAGCGTCATCCCCGGCGCCGAGTTCACCGAGATGCCGCGCAACTCCGAGAAGTCCTTCTGCTGCGGCGCCGGCGGTGCCCGTATGTGGATGGAGGAGACCCTCGGATCGCGCATCAACGTCAACCGCACCGAGGAGGCCATCGCGACCGGCGCCGACCAGATCGCCGTCGGCTGCCCGTTCTGCCGCGTCATGCTCTCCGACGGCCTGACCCTCAAGCAGTCCGAGGGCGCCGCCCGCGAAGAGGTCGAGGTGCTCGACGTCGCGCAGATGCTGCTCGCCGGCGTCAAGCGTGCGCCGTCGGTCGAGGAGACTGCTGCGGTCGTCGCCGAGGCGGAGGCCGCGACGTCCGCTGAGGCCGAGGCTGCCACGGACGCGCCTGCAGGTGCTGCCTCCGGTTCCGGTGGTCCCGACGAGGTCACCGACACCGACAAGGCAGCCGCCGCCGCGAGCAACATCGAGGTCGACGACGCGGGATCCCGTACGGGCGACGCTCCGCTCGAGCGCTCCGACGAGACCGCGCCCGCGACTCCTGAGCCGGAGCCTGTGACGGCGCCCGAGCCCGAGGCCAAGGCCGACCCCGCCGAAGAGGCCGAGCCGGACGCCGACGACAAGGCCGACGAATCGATCACGAAGACCGAGGACGTCGGACCGGCCGCAGAGGCGACCGAGACGGTCGACGAGGTCGACGACCGGGCCGCCAGCGACAAGGAAGCCGCCGCCTGGGCCAACGTCGGGCCCGGTCGACCATGATCCCGGCGACACGACGGACCCCGAGACCGAGCTCGTGCCGCAGAAGTCGGACCGCGATCCGGAGATCCCCGCGACCAAGACGCCGGACGACTCGCCGTCCGAGCACATCACCCACGTGCCCGACGAGACCCAGCCGGTCGACGAGGACGCCCGCGAGGAGGAGGCCGCCAGCATCATCGCGGTCGAGGACGTCGAGTCGACGGCCGACCCGGTCTCCGAGGACGCCGCCCCGCTGAGCGACGCCAACCCCAGCGGCGCCGACCTGAGCAAGGCGGCCGGCGGCGACGCGAGACGGACGACGAGGACGAACAGCCCAAGCCGTAGTGCCATGACCCGCTGCCCTTGCCTGAGCGGACTGACGTACGACGCGTGCTGCGAACCGTTGCATGCCGGGACGTCGTCCGCGCAGACCGCTGAGCAGCTCATGCGCTCGCGCTACTGCGCCTTCGCCGTGGGCGATGCCGACTACTTGTCGGCGACGTGGCATCCGAGCACCCGGCCGACCTCGCTCACGCTGGACCCCGACCGGCGTTGGTATCGGCTCGACGTCCTCCGCACCGAGCGAGGCGGCCCGTTCGACACCGAAGGCGTCGTCGAGTTCCGCGCGTACCACCGCTCGCCAGCAGGCAAGGGCAGCCAGCACGAGGTCAGCAGGTTCGTCCGCGAGAACGGCCGCTGGCTGTATGTCGACGGAGTCGGCTGAGCCCTACTTCTGCTTGGTGTACGTCTGCAGGTTGCGGACGACCGTGATCTTGCGGCTGACCGTACGGTTCGACGCCGGCAACGTGGCCGTCACGGTGTAGTCGCCGGGCGCGGCCAGTGCGGCCAGTGTCAGGTTCGCCGAGACCGGACCCGACGGAGGCGCCGTGACGGTCTGCGTCGCGAGGCTGCCGATCGCGATGACGCAGTCCTCGCCGGGCGGGACGCCGGTGACGGTGACCGGCACCTCGGAGTCGGGAACGACGGTGTCCGGCGCAGAGACGCTCAGGCGCCACATGGGGAGCAGGCTCCCGATGATCGGGGACTTGGCGAGACCGCGGAGGAAACGGGAGAACGGGGACGAGCTCATGGCGCACCTTCCATCGTCCCTCTTGTGTGCAGGCTAGCGATATTCGCTGACGAGACAGGCTGATTCCGGACAAGACGCGGCCGCCGCGCCCTACCCTGATGACAGGAGGGCAGCGCAGGAGGTGCCCATGCCTGACGCGCCGCGACCCGCTTCGGTCCGCGACCTCCTCGACGTGCACCGTGACGCCGAGCCCCTGCTGCACGCCGTGATCGAGCTCGGCCCGTACGCCATCGCCACGAGCACCGCCGACGACTGGGAAGCGCGTGGCGGTCGTCCTGTGGTCCGGTGATCGCTATCCCGGCGGCGATGGCCTGGCGCGCCGGGTATGCGCTCTATCACCTGGGCCACACCGAACGCGCTGAGCACTTCTTCGAGCATGCCGACCGGGAGGAGCTCGACGACGCCGAGCGCGCCCAGTTCTGCGCGGCCTGGGCGTCGAGCGCCTGGGGATCGGGCGATGCCGACCGCAGCGAGGCCCTCGGCCTCGAGGCGTTCGAGGCGGCCGAACGGTGCGGCGACGACGCGGCGCTGACCTGGGCATGGGAGAGCCGCGCCATGCTGGCGTCGATCCACGGCGAGCCGCGCGAGAACCTGCATGCCCACCAGCGCGCCCTCGACCACGCGGAAGCCGCCGGCGACACCCTGATGGAGTCCCGCATCCGCAACAACCTCGGCTCGGTCCTGTTCGACCAGGCTCGCTACGCCGAGGCGCTGGACCAGTTCGAGCACGCCCTGCGGCTGGCGAACGGCGTCGGCCACCTGTCGTCGATCGCGCTCATCCGGCACAACGTCGCCGACGTGATGCTCAACCTCGGACGCATCGACGAGGCCTTGGTCGAGGTGGAGGCGGCGCGGGCGATCTGGGCCGGGCTCGAGTCACCGATGGTGGGTGCGGCATGGCAGCTGCTCGCCGACATCCAGCGGGCGCGGGGCAACACCGCCCAAGCTGCGATGGCGTACCGCGAAGCCGTGGCCGTCGCCGAGGAGTCGGGCGACACCCAGACGCTCGTACCCGCGCTCACCGGCTCGGCGCTGATCCAGGTCGCCACCGATCCGGCAGCGGCGGAGGAGACCGCCCGGCGCCTGCTCTCGCTCCCCTCGGCGGTGGGCCTGCTGCCCGGCAACCTGACGGTCGGCTGGGTCGTGCTGCACAGCGGCGACGCGGCAGACGGCCGCCGCATTCGCGAAGCGGGCCCTGGCCGAGGCGTCGCAGCGCCACGCGCGCGCCTGGCTTGCCGAGGCGCTCGAGCTGTCCGCCTTGTCGGGCGACGACAACCGCCAGGCGCAGCTGCACGAAGCAGCCTCCATCTGGCAGGAGATCGGCAACCCGATCCGGCTGCAGGTCAACCGCATCGTCCAGGCACACCTGTTCGGCAGCCCGTTCATCGAGCAGCTGGCCCGCTCGGGACTGCGGTCGCTCGGGCGTCCAGGAGGATGCGTACGGCATCGCCGGGCCGCTCCACGCGATCGGCCCGCGCGCCGGGGAGCACCCCGTGCACGTCCACGTTCTCGGCACGTTCGTGCTGTCGCTGCACGGACGTCCCGTCACGAGCTCGGAGTGGCCGTCTCGCAAGGCGCGGGACATCCTCAAGGTGCTGGCGGGCCGCGGCGCCAAGGGGATCCGCCGCGAGGCGCTCGCCGACCTGCTGTGGCCCGACGACCCGGATCCCGGCAGCAAGCTTTCGGTCGCCCTGTCCCAGCTGAAGCGCGTGCTGGATCCCGGCAAGGCGTACGGGCCGGACCACTTCGTGCACGCCGACCGGGTCAGCGTGCGCCTCGAGATGGACCATGTCGCGGTCGACGTCGCGGACTTCGTCGTCGCCGCGCAGGAGTCCCTCGCGGCGGCGAGTCACGGCGAGCGACGAGGCCATCGAGATGCTCGAGGCCGCGGCGGCGATGCATACCGGCGAGTTCCTCGAGGAGGACCTGGCAGAGGACTGGCCGAGCCGAGATCCGCGACGAGATCGAGTCCCTCGGTGTCGAGGTGATCCGCGTGCTCGCGTTCGCTCTGCAGGACGGTCCCGATCCCGGACGCGCGGTCCCCTGGCTCGCTCGCCTGCTGTCGTACGACCCGTTCGACGAATCGATCTACGCCGCGCTGATGCGGGTCCTGACGGCGGCGGGCCGGCACGGCGAGGCACGGCGCCACCACCATGCGTACGTCTTGCGGATGCGCGAGATCGGCGTGCCGTCGATGAGCTGGGAGGACATGGCCGCCTGACGGCGGTCTCAAACCTTTCGCAAAGTTCTCTCAAGGGCCGTCTCGGATGGTGTCGACATCACCTCGACACCAGGAGATTCACATGGTCACCATCAACTACCCCGTCAGCTCCGCCGCCGCGGACACCATCCATGCCGCCGGACACCTCATCCGGATCATCGCCACCCGGGTCGCGGTGCTCGCCGCACTCTGCCTCGCCGTTGCCGCGGCTGCCGGGCTCTTCGACCGCGGACCGCTCGCCGGCGTGCTGTCGCGCTGGTCGGCCCTCAGCGTGATGGGTTCGGTCATCGTCGTCGCCATGCTGTCGATCGCCTGCCTCGGGGCGGCTGACGCTCATGAGTCAGCCGATGCGGAGCTGTTCGACGTTCGTTGAAACCTCTGAACCAGGAGCGCCGATGCGGGGATCGGCGCTCCTCGTACGTCCTGGGCCCAGACCTCTGCACCGCCCCGATACCGTGACGGCATGTCCGAGTCCACGCTGGCACCCCTCCTCCGAGTCCGCGGGCTGCATCGCCGCTTCGGTGACCTGGACGTGATCTCCGGCCTCGACCTCGACGTCGAGGCGGGCCGTGCACTCGCGATCACCGGGCCGAACGGCTCCGGCAAGTCGACCGCACTGCGTTGCATTGCCGGCGCCGACCAGCCGACCGACGGGACTGTCGAGCTCGACGGCGCCCCGTTGGACGAGAAGTCGCCGGTCGTGCGGCGCGACCTGGCCGTCGTGATGGACGACATGAGCTTCTTCCCCGACCTCAGCGTGGTCGAGCACCTGGACCTGCTCGCCCGAGCACATCGCATCGAGGACGTCGAAGGCTGTGGTTGATGCGGTTCTCGCCGACGTCGGCCTCCTCGCGCAGGCCGGCCAGCTCCCCGGCACGCTGTCGTCGGGCCAACGGCGGCGGCTCGCGCTCGCCACCGCGTTCGTACGTCCCCGGCGGCTGCTGATCCTCGACGAACCGGAGCAGCGACTCGACACCGCCGGGCTCGCCTGGCTTGCCGACCGGCTCAACGGTGAGAAGCGAGAGGGTCTGGGCATCCTGCTGGTCAGTCACGACACCGCGCTCGTGGACGCCGTGGCCGACGAGGTGCACGCGCTGGAGCCTCGGTGACCCGAGCCTCTCGGCGCGAGGTCCACGACCTTCGCCGCCAGGTCCGCGAGTGGCGCCGTGGGCGCGCCGACACGACGCTGATGGAGGTCCTGTCAGACGCCTACATCGCACTGTTCGCGACCTGCATGCTGTCGGCGATGGCGATCAGCGCGATCCACCAGACCCGCCTCAGCATCTCCGCCAGCTGCACCACCACGGAGTGCTCTGATGCCCGGTTCTCGTCAGCATGGGTGTGCATCACGGCGATGCTCGCGGTCATCCTGGCCGCGGGGCGCGCGGTCGGTCCGGTCCAGGTGTCGCCGGCCGAGGGCTCATGGCTGCTCACGACCCCGGTGGACCGCTCCGCCGTGCTGCGGCCCCGGCTGTGGCTCGTGGCATCGGTCACCGCCCTCTGCGCGGCCGTCGTCGGATCGATCGCGTCGACCCTCGCCGGCTTCGACCCTCCCGCCATCGGGCTCGTCGCTGCTGCGGCGACGGCCAGTGGCATTGGTGCGACCATGTTCGCTGCGTTGTCCCAGTCGCACGCCGGGTGGGCCACCCGCGTCCTCACGTGGGTCCTCGGCATCGCCGCGTGGGTGGGACTGCTGCTCATCGCTGCCAGCGTCATACCGGCCGCTCCGACGTCCGGACCATTGACCGCCACGAGCGGGATCGCCATCGCCGGCGCGATCTGGATCGGCGCGATCGCCCTTCTGGTCGCCAGCACCCGCAACCTCGCGCGCATCCACCGCAACCGGCTCGTTCCCGGAGGCGCCTTGCTGGCGAGCCTGTCCGGAGCACTGGCCGGACTCGACCTCACGATGATGTACGACATCCTGGTCGCCCAGAAGTGGCTCACGCGGGCCACCGTGAAGCCAGTCCGCGGCGGACCCAAAGGGCCGTGGGCCCTGGTGTGGCGGGACGTCGTCAGGCTCCGCCGCTCGGCCCCCTCGCTGCTGATCCTGACCGGTGCGGCAGTCGTGCCCTACCTCGTCCAGGCGGTCGACCTCGGCACCCTCGTCGTACTCGCTGGCGCATTGACCTTGTTCGTGACCGGCGTCCCGCTCTGCTCGGCCCTGCGTACGACGAGCCGCAACCCGGGCCTGGTCAGGTGCTTCCCGATGTCGCCGGTCACGGTTCGTTCCGCCTGCCTGGTGGTGCCGGCCGCGCTCACTCTGATCTGGTCGGCCGTGACGCTTCCAGCCGTTCAGGGAGCGACGTCCGCCACCTGGCCAGCCAGTGCCTGCATCGCGATCGCCATGGCCGTGTCGGGACTGGCGGCGATGGCCCGCTGGCTGCTCGCACCACCGCCGAACTACGCCCAGCCACTCGTGTCGTCGCCCGGCGGTGGCATCCCGCCCGGTCTGGCCCTCAGCCTGCTTCGCGGATTCGACGTGTTGGCTCTCACCACCGCGCCGATCCTGATCTCGCCGACCACCACGGGAGCGGTCGTCTCGATGCTCCTCGGTGCCGGGGTCCTGGCAATCGTCGTGCGACGGGACTGACGAGAGGAGTTCAGGCAGTCGGGGTCAGCATCGCCATGAGGGTGTCGATGAACGTGGGCCGCGGCTGGATGCCCTTGCGACTGCCGATGAGCTTGGGAACGGCGGCCCGCTGGAACCCGTCATTGACGATCATCGAGGCGATGACCTTGGGATCGACGTCCGCCCGGACGACTCCTGCCTGCTGCTTCATCGCGACGTATGCGCCGATGCCCGCGATGCCTCGATGCGGCCCGTAGTCGCTCTCGAGCATGTACGCGTGCAACGAGTCGCGGAGCCCGGCGTCGGACTGGGCCGCCATCATGACGTCGAGGCTCGCGTTGAGGAACGTCTCGATCGACTCCGACATCCTGGTGATCGTCGTACGCAGGTCGTCGTCTGCTGTCGGGTCGATCTCATCGAGGTGCAGGGGCCCCAGGGCACGTTCGAAGACGGCCTTGAGCAGCCCGAACCGGTCCTCGAAGTGATAGAACACGCTGCCCTCGGAGACACCGGCCCGCTCAGCGACCTCACGGGTCGTCAGCTTGGCCATGCCACGCTCGCGCAACAGGTCGTGCGTGGCGCGGAGGATCTCTTCCCGCCCTCCTGAAGGTGGGCGGCCGCGGCGCTTCCCGGTCACTGTCATCGACATCACCCTATCGGTCGGGGACATGTTTCTCGATCTTTATTGAGTTTCAACTCAGGATATGTCATCTTATTCTGAGTGTTAACTCAATAAAGGGGTTTCTGGATGTCTTCCATCACCGCTCAACCGTCAGTCCTCGCCACGCCGCGGGGCAAGCTCATCCTCTTCTTGCTGTGCTCCGTCGGCTTCCTCGACTTCGTGGACGCGACGATCGTCAACATCGCGCTGCCGGCCATCCGCGACGACCTCGGCTTCTCCGTGCAGGAGCTGCAGTGGGTGCCGAGCGGCTACCTCCTCACCTACGGCGGCTTCATGCTGCTGGGCGGCCGCGCCGCCGACCTCCTCGGCCGCAAACGCCTGCTCGTCGCCGGCATCGTCGTGTTCGCGATCTCCTCGCTGATCGGCGGATTCGCCGACACCTCCGAGGTGCTCGTCGGCTCCCGCCTGGTGCAAGGCATCGGCGGCGCGATGACCCTCCCCGCGACGCTGTCGATCCTGACCACGACGTTCACCGACGGCCCCGACCGTCACAAGGCACTCGGCGTATGGGCTGGCGTCGGCGGGCTCGCGTCGGCCGTCGGCGTGCTGGCCGGTGGCGCCCTCACCGAAGGGCCCGGATGGCGCTGGGTCATGTTCATCAACCCCGTGGTGTGCCTCGTCCTGCTGCCCGCCATCTTGCGGCTGATCGACAACGACGAGCCCGCCGCGGAGCGTACGAGCTTCGACCTCCCCGGCGCATTCCTGGCCACGGCCGGGATGCTGCTGCTGGTCTTCGCGCTGGTCGAGGCACCCGACGAGGGCTGGAGCTCCGTCCGTACGATCGGCAGTCTCGCCGGAGCCGCCGCGCTGCTCGTCGCGTTCCTCGTCAACGAGCGGCGTCACCGCAGCCCCCTCATGCCGCTGTCGATCTTCCGCGTCCGCGGCCTCGCCGCTGCCAACGCGACCCAGCTGATCGCCTTCGCGGGCTTCCTGGCGATGTTCTTCTTCCTCACGCTCTACATGCAGACCGTGCTGGGCTACTCGTCGATCGAGACCGGGCTGGCCTACCTCCCGGTGTGCTTCGTGATCGGCATCTCTGCCGGCATCGCGTCACAGCTCATCGCGAAGGTCGGCACGCGGCCGCTGGTCGTCGTCGGCGCTCTCGTGACGGCGATCGGCGTGGGCCTGTTCTCGCGCATCCCGGTCGACGGCTCGTACGTCTCGGACCTGCTGCCGGGGATGGTCATCATGTCGCTCGGCATCGGTGCGGTGTTCGTCGCGGTCATCAACGCCGCCAACGCCGGGGTGCCGAGTGACCAGGCCGGCCTTGCCGCCGCACTGCTCAACTCGTCGCAGCAGGTCGGCGGTGCCCTGGGACTCGCGGTGCTCTCCGCCATCGCCACCTCGCGCACCACCAGCCTGCTGGAGGCTCACGCCGCAGCGCCAGACGCCATGGTCGAGGGCTTCCAGCGCGGTCTGCTGGTCGGCAGCCTGTTCCTCGTCGCGGGAGCTGTGATCGGCCTGCGTACGACGAACACCCACGAGCTGCAGGAGGCGGCCGCATGAGTCTCGAAGGTGTCGCGCGGATCGTGGTGACGGCGTTCGGTGGGGTGTTCACCGGTTTCCTCGTCACCGTCATGGTGCTCGAGCTGTCCATGCGGGACCTCGGCGCCTCGGCCTTCACCCAGGTGCGGCACGTCGAGCTCGACCGGCTGGACACCTTGGCGACAGCGGCCCTTGCGCCGACCACAGTCGCGACGATCGTGCTGGTCTGCATGGGCCTGAGGTCGGGGCGGCTCGGGCTGGGCCTGCAGTCGGTCGCGCTCGTGATGCTGCTCGTCGTGTTCATGGTCACCGTCGTGATCAACCTGCCGATCAACGCCGACCAGAGGGACTGGTCGATCGGCAACCCACCGAGCGACTGGGCCGGGGACCGTGACCGTTGGCAGGTGGCTCACGCCGTACGCACGTTCGCGGCCGTGCTCGCATACGGCTGCCTGCTCATCGCCTCAGGTGTGCACCGCCGTGCGCCCGAACTGCCTGCCGCAGTGACGAGAGTCGACGACGGCTCAGCCCACGGCGGCGATCAGCGGCACGCCGGGGCGGTAGGCGAGGTGGACGAAGGACGGGGCGTTGAGCACGGCGTAGTCGGCCTTGGCGCCGACGGCGAGATGACCGACGTCGTCGCGGCGCAGCGACAGCGCACCGCCCTTGGTCGCCGACCACAGCGCCTCGCGCGGGCTCATGCCCATGTCGCGGACGGCGACGGCGATGCAGAACGGCATCGACGAGGTGTAGGAGCTGCCGGGGTTGCAGTCGGTCGCGAGCGAGACCGTGACGCCGGCGTCGATCAGGCGGCGCGCGTCGGGATATGGCTGGCGGGTCGAGAACTCGACGCCCGGCAGCAGCCCCGCGACGGTGTCGGAGCCGGCGAGCGCGTCGACGTCGGCGTCGCTGAGGTAGGTGCAGTGGTCGGCCGCGGCGGCTCCGAGCTCGACCGCGAGCTGCACGCCGGGCCCGTGGCCGAGCTGGTTGGCGTGGATGCGCGGCAGCAGCCCGGCGGCGATGCCGGCTTCGAGCACCGTGCGCGCCTCGTCCTCGCCGAACGCGCCGTCCTCGCAGAACACGTCGATCCACCGGGCGTACGGGGCGCACTTCTCGAGCATCGGGCCGGTGACCAGGTCGACGTACGCCGCGATGTCCGTGCCCGTCGGGCACGACGTGCGCGCCGAGGAACGTGGTCTCGTCGGTGAACTCCTGCGCGATCGCGAGCGAGCGGGCCTCGTCGAGCACCGTGAGCCCGTAGCCGCTCTTGATCTCGGCGGTCGTGGTGCCCTGCGCGCGCATCTCCGCGAGGTGGCGGGCGACGTTGGCGGCGAGCTGCTCGTCGGGCGCGGCCCTCGTGGCGGCGACCGTCGTGCGGATGCCGCCCGCGGCGTACGGCTCTCCGGTCATCCGGGCCTCGAACTCCGCGGAGCGGTCGCCGGCGAACACCAGGTGCGTGTGCGAGTCGACGAAGCCGGGGATCACCGCCGCGCCGCCGACGTCGCGCACGGAGTCGGCGGCCGGGGCGTCACGGCGATGGCCGAACCACGCGATGCGCCCGCCCTCGACGATGAACGCGGCGTCGTGCAGGATCGGCCGGTCGGCGTCCCACGTGACGAGCTCACCGATGTTGCGTGACCAGGTGCGATGCGTCATGTGCGGCTCCAGCACGCGTCGATCGCGGCCTCGAGCTGCTCGGCGATGTCGCTGCGATCGCCCACGACGTCCTCGGCGCTCGCGGCCCACAGCAGCTCGTCGGCGCCGGCCGTGCGTACGGACTCGCCGATCTCGATCGTGTCGCCCGCCGGCGAAGCCGAGCGACTCGTGCCCGGTCGCGCTCGCGGCCTGCCACAGCTGCTCGGCGGTCCACGCACCGCGCACGCCAGAGGCCAGCCGCTGGTGCATCTCGACGGCGCGGGCCTCGGCGAACATGTCGATCACGGTATTGCTGTCCGAGCCCAGTGTCAGCCTCGCCCCGGCTTCGCGGAGCGCCACGCTCGGCCCGATGCCGTCGGCGAGCTCGGCCTCGGTCGTCGGGCAGAAGCACACGTACGCCCGTGCGTCGCCCAGCGTCGCGATGTCGTCAGGCGTCAGGTGCGTGGCATGGACGGCCGTCGTGCGCGGGGTCCAGGCGCCGGCCTCCGCCAGCAGCGCGACCGGGGTCAGGCCGGTGGCGGCGACGCACTCCTCGTTCTCGGCCGGCTGCTCCGAGACGTGGACGTGCAGCGGCGCGTCCGGCAACGCGGCGGCGACCGTGGCCAGCTGGTCGCGGGGCACCGCGCGTACGGAGTGGATCGCGGCGCCGATCACGACGTCGTCCTCGCCGGCGTGCTTCTGCGCCAGCTCGCTCGACCCGCGAGGCCCACGCCTCGGCATCGCCGTCGCTGAACCGGACGCTGCACGCCCTCGGGCTCCCGGCCGAAGCCCGCCGCGAGATAGCACGTGTCGAGCAGCGCGATGCGCACGCCGGCCTCGCGCGCGGCGGCGATCAGCGCCTCGCCCATGGCATTCGGGTCGTCGTACGGCCGGCCGTCGGGGCGGTGGTGGACGTAGTGGAACTCGCCGACGCTGCGGATGCCCGGCGACGTACATCTCGGCGTACGTCGCCCGGGCCAGGTCGAACAGCAGGTCGGGGTCGAGCACCGCCGCGAGCGCGTACATCTGGTCGCGCCACGTCCAGAACGAGTCGGCGCCCGTGATGCGGCCACGCAGCGCGCGGTGGAACGACGTGGCTGTGGCAGTTGGCGAACGCCGGGACCGTCGTCACGCGAGGTCCCTGACCACTGCGGCCAGCGCTTCGACGCCGGCCTCGCAGTCCGCGTCCTCGGCGAACTCCGCCGGCGAGTGCGAGACGCCGGTCGGGTTGCGGACGAACAGCATCGCCGTCGGCACGTGCGGGCTGAGCACGCCGGCGTCGTGGCCGGCGCCGGTCGGGAGCACCGGTGCGTCGAGCAGGCTCGCGAGCCGGTCGCGCAGCGGCACGTCGAACTCCACGGCCGGGCTGACCGACTCGGTCGTGAGCGTGACCGTGGTGCCGTCGGGATCCGCCGCGGCGCGCGCCTGGTGGATGAGGTCGTCGACGAGCTGGTCGAGCTGGCCCTCGTCCGCGGCGCGCGCATCGAGCCACGCGCGTACGCGTGACGGGATCGCGTTGGTGCCGCCGGGCTCGACCTCGAGCCGCCCGAACGTCGCCCGCGCACCGGCGTCGGTCGCGAGGCGACGGGCGGCGAGGACCGTCGCGGCGTACGCCTGCATCGGGTCGTGCCGGTCCTCCATCAGCGTCGCTCCGGCGTGATTGGCCTCGCCGCAGAAGTCGAGCCGCCAGCGCCCGTGCGGCCAGATCGCGGTCGCCACCCCGACGGCGGCATCGGAGTGGATCAGCGACCTGCCCTGCTCGACGTGCAGCTCGACGAACGTGCCGATGCTGTCGAGCAGATCGGTACGCCCGACAGCGCGCGGGTCACGCCCGCGGGCCGTCATGACCTCGGCGAGCGTGAGTCCGTCGCGGTCCTTGAGGCTCAGCGCCTTGTCGGCGGTCAGCGCACCGGTGACGAGCTGCGAGCCGGCGCACGCGATGCCGAAGCGGGCGCCCTCCTCGTCGGCGAAGTTCGCCACGACGACCGGCCGGCTCGGCGTGAAGCCCTCGGCGCGGAGCCGGTCGACCGCGGCGAACGACGAGACGACGCCGAGCGGTCCGTCGTACGCTCCACCGTCGGGCACCGAGTCGAGGTGCGAGCCGATCAGCAGGGCGTCGTCGCCGCGTGCCCCACCACGCGAACTGGTTGCCGTTGCCGTCCTCGACGAGCTCCATGCTGCGCGCGGCAGCCTCGCCGGCGAACCACTCGCGCAGCTCCATGTCGGCATCGTTCCACGCGAACCGCCGATATCCGCCGGTCCGCGGATCGCGCCCGATGGCAGCGATGTCGTCAAGCATCAACGCTCCGATCCTTCGGTCGCTGCGCTCCCTCACGCGACTTCGTCGCTAGGATCCTCGCTCGCTCAGACATCGGGACTCGCAGGCCTCGTTCCTTGGCGACCTCGGCGGCGCGGTCGTAGCCGGCGTCGACGTGCCGCATGACTCCCGTACCCGGATCGTTGACCAGCACGCGCTCGATCTTCTGCGCGGCCAGCTCCGTGCCGTCCGCGACGATGACCTGCCCGGCGTGGATCGAGCGGCCGATGCCGACGCCACCGCCGTGGTGGATCGACACCCAGGTGGCGCCCGACGCGGTGTTGAGCAGCGCGTTGAGCAGCGGCCAGTCGGCGATCGCGTCGGAGCCGTCGGCCATCGCCTCGGTCTCGCGGTAGGGCGACGCGACGGAGCCGGAGTCGAGGTGGTCGCGGCCGATCACGACCGGCGCGCTGAGCTCGCCGGAGGCCACCATCTCGTTGAACCGCAGCCCGGCGAGGTGCCGCTCCTGGTAGCCGAGCCAGCAGATGCGGGCCGGCAGGCCCTCGAAGTGCACCTTCTCCTGCGCCTTGGTGATCCAGCGCGCCAGGTGCTCGTCCTCGGGGAACAGCTCGAGGATCGCCCGGTCGGTCGCGGCGATGTCGGCCGGATCGCCCGAGAGCGCGGCCCAGCGGAACGGGCCCTTGCCCTCGCAGAACAGCGGCCGGATGTACGCCGGCACGAATCCGGGGAACTCGAAGGCGCGCTCGAACCCGCCGAGGCGGGCCTCCTCGCGGATCGAGTTGCCGTAGTCGAAGACCTCGGCGCCGGCGTCCATGAAGCCGACCATCGCGCGTACGTGCTTGGCCATCGAGGCGCGCGCCTGGTCGGTGAACCCGGCCGGGTCGCGCTCGGCCTCGGCGTGCCAGTCGGCGACCGAGATGCCCTCGGGCAGATAGCTCAGCGGGTCGTGCGCGCTGGTCTGGTCGGTGACGATGTCGATCGGCACGCCGCGCTCGAGCAGCTCGGTGAACACCGTCGCGGCGTTGCCGACGATGCCGACCGACAGCGCCCGGCCCTCGTTCTTGGCGGCCACCGCGCGGTCGACGGCCTCGTCGAGATCGGTCCAGTACTCGTCGAGGTAGCCGTGCTTGACCCGGCGCTCCAGCCGCGTCTCGTCGACGTCGACGACGATCACGGCGCCGTCGTTCATCGTCACGGCGAGCGGCTGGGCGCCACCCATGCCGCCGGCCCCGCCGGTCAGCGTCAGGGTGCCGGCGAGCGTGCCGCCGAACCTCTTGCGCGCCGACCGCACCGAACGTCTCGTACGTGCCCTGGAGGATGCCCTGCGTGCCGATGTAGATCCACGAGCCGGCGGTCATCTGGCCGTACATCGTCAGGCCCTCGGCCTCGAGCTTGCGGAACTCCGGCCACGTCGCCCAGTCGCCGACCAGGTTGGAGTTGGCGATCAGCACGCGCGGCGCCCACTCGTGCGTGCGGAAGACGCCGACCGGCTTGCCGGACTGCACCAGCAGCGTCTCGTCGTCCTCGAGCGTCTCGAGGGTGCGGACGATCGCGTCGTACGCCTCCCAGCTCCGCGCCGCGCGACCCGTGCCGCCGTAGACGACGAGGTCCTCGGGGCGCTCGGCGACCTCGGGGTCGAGGTTGTTCATCAGCATGCGCATCGGCGCCTCGGTCTGCCACGACTTCGCGGTCAGGGTCGATCCGTGTGCAGCGCGGACGGTGGGACGGGTCATGAGTGAGTCCTTTCGACAGGCTCAAGGACGATGGGCGGCTTCGAGCAGGGAGCCGTCGCGGACGAGCTCCGTGGCGGCTTCGAGGTCGGGTGAGAGGTGGCGGTCGGGGCCGGGGCCGGCGACCCGCGTACGCAGCACGGCGATCGCCGCACCGGTCGCCGCCGAAGGCTCGAGCGGCGCCCGCAGGTCGATGCCACGCGCCGCGGTGATGATCTCGATCGCCAGCACGCGGGTCAGCAGGTCGACCGACGTACGCAGCTTGCGCGCCGCGGACCAGCCCAGCGAGACGTGGTCCTCCTGCATCGCGCTCGACGGGATCGAGTCGACGCTGGCCGGCGCCGCCAGCCGCTTGAGCTCGGACACCATCGCGGCCTGCGTGTACTGCGCGATCATGTGCCCCGAGTCGACGCCGGGATCGTCGGCGAGGAACGGCGGCAGCCCCTGGCTCCGCGACACGTCGAGGAACCGGTCCGTACGTCGCTCGCTCATGCTCGCGACGTCGGCGACCGGGATCGCGAGGAAGTCCAGGACGTACGCCAGCGGCGCTCCGTGGAAGTTGCCGTGCGACTCGATGCGCCCGTCGTCGAGCACCGAGGGGTTGTCGATCGCCGACGCGAGCTCGCGACCGGCGACGGTCGCCGCATGCTCGAGGGTGTCGCGGGCGGCACCGTGCACCTGCGGGGCGCACCGCAGCGAGTACGCGTCCTGCACCCGGCCGTCGCCGTGCCGGTGGCTCGCGACGATCGGCGACCCGGCGAGCAGCGCCGCCATGTGCGCCGCCGAAGCGGCCTGGCCCGGGTGCGGGCGCAGCGCCTGCAGGTCGGCGGCGAGCACGCGATCGGTCGCCATCAGCCCTTCGATGCTCATCGCCGCGGCGAGGTCGGCGGTGTCCAGCAGCCGGCGCAGGTCGTGCAGCGCCAGGACCAGCATGCCGAGCATCCCGTCGGTGCCGTTGATCAGCGCGAGGCCTTCCTTCTCGGCGAGCTCGACCGGCTCGAGCCCGTGCGCAGCGAGCGCCTCGGCCGCAGGGCGTACGACTCCGTGGTCGTCGACCTCGCCCTCACCCATCACCGCGAGCGCGCAGTGCGCCAGCGGCGCGAGGTCGCCGGAGCAGCCGAGGCTGCCGTACTCCCGCACGACCGGCGTCAGCCCGGCGTTGAGCATCGACGCGTATGCCTCGGCGGTCTCCAGGCGTACGCCCGTGTGCCCGCTCGCGAGGGTCGACAGGCGCAGCAGCATCAGCGCGCGCACGACCTCGTCCTCGACGCGCGGACCCGTGCCGGCGGCGTGCGAGCGGATCAGGCTCTTCTGCAGCTGCGTGCGCAGGCCGGGCTCGATGTGCCGGGTCGCCAGGGCGCCGAAGCCCGTCGAGATGCCGTAGACCGGGACGTCCGACGCGGCCAGCTCGTCGACGCACGCGCGTGCGCGCTTGATCGCGTCGCGGGCCTCCGGGCTCAGCTCGACCGTGGCACCTTCGCGCGCCACGCGCACGACATCCTCCGGCGCGATCGCGCCCACTCCAACCGTCACATGTGCCATGTGTCCATTGCACGCCCGCGCGGCTCGCCGCGCTACCTCTCGACGCGCCAAACCTGTCTCGCATACGAGACACTGGCGCCATGGCCCGACCCGTCCCCGCTGCGACCGCCGCCCTGCGCGTGCTGCGCTTCCTGTCCGGCCAGCCGGTGCCGGTCTCGGCGACCCACATCGCCGGAGCGCTCGGGCTGCCGCGCTCCTCGGCGTACCACCTGCTGACCGCGATGGCCGACGAGGACTTCGTGGTCCACTACCCCGAGGACCGCACCTGGGGCATGGGCATCGCGGCGTGGGAGGTCGGCCACGGCTTCGCCCGGCAGGAGCCGCTCGCCCGGCTCGCCCGGATGCCGCTCGCCCGCCTGGTCGACCGGGTCGGCCAGTCGGCGCACCTCGTCGTGCTGCATGGGGCCGACGTCCTCTACGTCATCGAGGAGCGGGCGCCCGGCCGGCCGCCGCTCGTCACCGATGTCGGCGTACGCCTGCCGGCCCACCTGACCGCATCCGGTCGCGCGATCCTGGCCTCGCTCCCGGCCGCGCAGGTCACGGCGCTCTATCCCGGCAAGGACGCGTTCACGTCGCGCACCGGCGCGGGGCCGCGGTCGCCGACCGAGCTGCGTCGGCTGCTCGCCACGACGCGCCAGCGGGGCTATGCGACCGAGGACGGCGAGGTCACCGAGGGCTTCGCGTCGATCGCGGCGCCCATCGACGCCGGCACGATCCACGCGTCCGTCGCGGTCACCTGGGAGAGCCGCGAACCGGTCGGCGACCTGGTCGACGACGTACGCGCGACAGCCGCGGAGATCGCCCGCCGACTCCGCCGTACGTGACCCGGACCACACCTGGCTCGTTGGGTTACTCGACCGGTACGAACCTAGGAGTCGCCATGCGCATGCGCCGCCCCCTCCTCGCCCTCCTGGCGGCCGCGCTGGCCGCCGCCCCGCTCGTCGCCGCACCGACCGGCGCCCAGGCCGCCGTGACGGTGACGGTCACGCCGCTGCACTTCAAGGTCAACATCGGCCCGACCGGCTCCGAGGTGTGCGACATCGTCGGCGACCTCTACACCCCGTCGACGCGCCACGCCGACCAACCGCGTGCCGGCGATCCTCACGACGAACGGCTTCGGCGGCTCCAAGGACGACCAGGCCGGCATCGGCCAGCGAGTTCGCCGCCCGCGGCTACGCCGTGCTGAGCTACTCGGGCCTCGGCTTCGGCGGCTCGGGCTGCAAGATCACGCTCGACGACCCCGACTGGGACGGCAAGGCCGCGAGCCAGCTCGTGAGCTATCTCGGCGGCAAGGACGGCATCGCGTTCACCGACGCCGCGCACACGAGTTCCCGCTCCGACGCTCGACGTCGTGCAGCGCGACACCAAGGACCACGCCGGCCATGCCGCCGCCAACGATCCTCGGGTCGGCATGGTCGGCGGGTCCTACGGCGGCCAGGTGCAGTTCGCGGCCGCCGCCGTCGACAAGCGCGTCGACACGATCGTCCCGATCATCACCTGGAGCGACCTGTCGTACTCGTTCGCGCCCAACAACACCTCGCAGACCACCGGCGTCCAGACCTCGACGCCCGGCGCGGCCAAGCTGGTCTGGGCCCTCGGGTTCTCGGGCAAGGGAGTCGCCGACGGCGTGACGAACGTCGCCGGCGATCCCGGCCGGCTCATCGGCTGCCCCAACTTCGCCTTCTTCGTCTGCCCCGCGCTCGTGACGGCGGCCGCGACCGGCACGCTCGACGCGTCCACGACGGCCTCGCTGCGGCACGCCTCGGTCAGCAGCTACGTCTCGAAGGTCACGATCCCGACGCTGGTCATCCAGGGCGAGAACGACACGCTGTTCAACCTCAACGAGGGCATCGCCAACTACCGGGCCCTGCAGAACCAGGGCACGCCGACCAAGATGATCTGGTTCAGCGGCGGCCACTCCGGGCCCAACGCCCCCGGCGACATCACGCTTCGGATCGCCCAACCCCGCCACCGAGCACGTGACCGCAGCGCGTCTCGGACTGGCTCGACCACTACCTCAAGGGCTCGTCGGTCGGCACCGGTCCTGAGTTCGCCTACTTCCGCGACTGGGTGCCCTACACCGGCATCGCCACCCCGGCATACGGCTCCGCCTCGACCTACCCGGTCGGCACGGCGACGAAGTACTACCTGTCCGGGTCGAGCCCTGACGACGAGCGCGTCGGGACTCGCAGGCCGCCACGCAGAGCTTCCTCACGCCGATCGCCGGCATACCGACATCGACCGACCCGCTCGACGTCGTCGGCAGCTCCGCTCCCGCTGCCCGAGACCGACCTGCCCGGCACGACGGCGACGTGGACGACTGCCGCGCTGACCAAGAACGTCGACGTGGTCGGCTCGCCGAGCCTGCGGCTCCAGGTCAGCTCGCCGACCGCGGCCCTGACGCAGGGTCTCGGCTCGACCGGCCAGCTCGTGGTCTTCGTCAAGGTGCTCGACGTCGATCCGGCCGGCAAGGCGACGCTGATCCACAACCTGATCGCGCCGGTACGCGTGCCGGACGTCACCAAGCCGTTCACCGTGACGGTGCCGGCCATCGCCCACCGGTTCGCCGTGGGCCACCAGCTGCGTCTCGTGGTGGCCGGCGGCTCCACCAACTACCGCGGTGGCCTGACCCCCAACCCCGTCAGCATCACGACCGGCAGCACGGCACAGGCGCTGACCCTCCCGGTCGTGAAGTAGCCCGACGCACGAGGCCCCGCCACTCAGCTGAGTGGCGGGGCCTTGTCGTTGATTGTGGCGTCAGGCGTCGCGCTTCTGGAGCAGGAACCCGGCGAAGCCCATCAGACCGCGATCTCGCCGACGAACACGGCGAAACCGGTCCACGGCGTCGAGCATGTCGTCGCCGAACGAGACCGGCACGACGATGCCGGGCACCGGCGTTGCCGGGCATCAGCTTCATGACCCACTCGCCGAACGTGCCGGGGATGAGCTGCACGACCTGTTGCCGATGATGAACACCAGCGCGAGGACGATCGAGATCGCCGCCGCCGTGTGGCGAACGAGCAGGCCGACGGCCGCGGCGAGCAGCGCGAGGCCGGCCATGTAGAGCCCGGCGCCGAACATCGACCGCAGGATGTGCTCGTCGCCCAGCGAGATGCCGATTCCCTCGTTCTCGGAAGAACGCGTTGCCGCCGAAGTAGCCGAGGAACGCCGTCGCGGTGCCGACGACGAACAGGAAGCCAGCCATGACGATCGCCTTGGCCGCCAGGACCCTCGCCCGTACCGGCGTCGCCGCCAGCGTCGAGCGGATCATCCCGGTGCCGTACTCCGACGTCACCACCAGCGCACCGATGACGACGGCAGAGATCTGGCTGAAGATCAGGCCCTAGGTGATGAACTCGCCGGGTGATCGTCGGTGCCGTTCGCTGGCGATGTCAGTCGGCGTCGACCCCAGCAGATGATCGTGGTGAAGCCCGGCGCCCAGGACGACCATCGCGATGGTGGTCCACCAGGTCGAGCGGATGCTGGACGAGCTTGATCCACTCGGCGCCTTGACGGTCCGGCCGAGCGAGATCGCTGGTCGGTGCCGCGGTCATGGAGAATCGTGCGCTCATGCCGCGACCTCTCGTCCGTGCGTGGTACTCGACGCTGTCGGCCGTGAGCTCCATGAACGCGTCCTCGAGCGAGGAACGCACGAGGGTCAGCTCGTGCAGGAGCAGCCCGTTGCTGCCGATCAGCTCGCCGATCGCGGGGGCGTCGAGGCCCTGCACCCGCAGCTCGTCGTCCGTACGGGTGACGTCCAGGCCGCGACCGACGAGGAGGGCCTCGACGTCGGTCGACTGCGGAGCCTTCACGCGTACGTACGCCGCTGCGTGCTCGGCCATGAACTCCTGGATCGGGCTGTCCGCGAGGATCGTCCCGCGACCGATGACGATGAGGTGATCCGCCATCAGGGCCATCTCCGACATCAGGTGGCTCGACACGAAGACGGTCTTGCCGTCGTCCGCGAGCTGCCGGGCCAGCGACCGCACCCACCGGACCCCTCGGGGTCGAGGCCGTTGACCGGCTCGTCCAGCATCGACGACCGGCGGGTCGCCGATCAGCGCGGCGGCGATGCCGAGCCGCTGGCCCATGCCGAGCGAGAAGCGTCCGGCGCGCTGGCCGGCCACCGAGTCGAGGCCGACCAGCTCGAGCACCTCGCCGACGCGGGTCGTCGGGATGCCGTTGCTCGCCGCCAGCCAGCGCAGGTGGTTGCGCGCGGACCGGCCCGGGTGCACCGCATGCGCCTCGAGGAGTGCGCCGACCTCGCGGAGCGGCGCGGGCGACGAGGCGTACCGGTGACCGTTGACCGACACCGTGCCCTTGGTCGGGGCGTCGAGGCCGAGGATCATGCGCATGGTCGTGGACTTGCCGGCGCCGTTGGGGCCGAGGAAGCCGGTGACGCGGCCGGGCTCGACGGTGAAGTCGATGCCGTTGACGGCGACCTTGCCGTCGTACGTCTTGGTGAGTCCCTGGGCGCGGATCATGCGGACCGCCGCCCCGTGTGTGTCGTGAGCAGTGCGTGTCGATGTCATGGCCTCAGCCTGCTGGCGGCCAGCCCCCTCACCACATCAGGGGACCGACCCCCGGCGACCCCTGACCACACCCTGAAGACGGATAGGTTGGGGCCATGAGCGAGCGAGCGACCCGGGAAGCGCCACGTGGCGACATGCAGGCCCGCAGCAAGCTGCTCGCGTTCTCCCGGCAGTCGTGGCGCCAGGAGGGCGGGTTCTACTGGCTCGACGACACCGGCAGCCCCGATCGCGACAAGGTCCTCGAGCTCTGGATCAACGCCCGCATGACGTACGTGTTCTCGCTCGCGCACCTCGCCGGGGACGACGACGCGCTGCGGATGGCCAGCCACGGCGTACGCGCGCTGTCGACGCTGTTCCACGATGACGTCAACGGCGGCTGGTACGACCGGGTCGACTTCGACGGAGACGTCGCCGACACGACCAAGGGCTGCTACGGCCACGCGTTCGTGCTGCTCGCGGCCTCGAGCGCCAAGGCCGCCGGCGTCGAGGGCGCCGACGAGCTGCTGGCCGAGGCGGCGCGCGTGCACGGCCAGAGGTTCTGGGACCCCGACGAAGGCCGCTGCATCGAGGAGGTCAGCGAGGACTGGTCGCTCGTCGACGGCTATCGCGGCGCCAACGGCAACATGCACGCGGTCGAGGCCTATCTGTTCGCCGCCGACGTCACGGGCGACGAGATCTGGCGGCGCCGCGCCCTCTCGATCTGCGAGCGCATCGTCGGCATCCACGCCCGCGCGCACGAGCTGGCGGATCCCGGAGCACTACGACCACGACTGGACGCCGCTGCCGTCGTACAACGAGGACCAGCCCGCCGACCCGTTCCGGCCCGTTCGGCGCCACGCCGGGGCACGCGTTCGAGTGGTCCCGCCTCCTGCTCCAGCTCGCCGCGAGCCTCGAGTCGCCGCGGCCGTGGATCGAGGAGGCGGCCGAGGCGCTGTTCGCCCAGGCCGTCGACGACACCGTCAGCGACGACGACCCCGGGCTGCCCTACACGACCAACTGGCACGGCGAGGCGATCGTGGAGGAGCGCTTCCACTGGGTCATCGCCGAGGCCGTCCTCGCCGCGGAGGCGCTGCACGCGTGGACCGGCAAGCGGATCTACGCCGGGCTCGCCGGGCGCTGGTGGGCCGAGATCGACGAGCACTACATCGACCACGAGACCGGTGCGTGGCACCACGAGCTCTCGCCGGCGATGCGCCTGACCACCCGCACGTGGCGCGGCAAGCCCGATGCCTATCACGCGTTCAACGCGCTGACGCCTGCCCGACCTGCCGCTCGCGCCGTCGGCGGCACTGACGATCGGCGCACACGCATGACGGCCCTGATCGTCGGCGAGGCGCTGGTCGACGTCGTGCAGCGGCCCGGCGCGGAGCCCGAGCCCCACGCCGGCGGATCGCCGTTCAACGTCGCGGTCGGGCTGTCCCGCCTCGACGTACCGACCAGGCTCGCCGCGCAGCTCGCCGACGACGCGCACGGCGACCTGCTGCGCTCCCGGCTGCACGAGTCGGACGTCGTCCTCGAGCCGCTCGAACCCGCCCCCGCCCGTACGTCCACCGCCCTGGCGACGCTCGCCGACGACGGCAGCGCGACGTACGAGTTCGACCTGACCTGGGACCCCGCGGCGTTGCCCGATCCCGGCGAGTTCGAGGTCGTGCACGTCGGTTCGCTCGGCACGGCCCTCGAGCCGGGCGCCGACGCTCGTGGCCGACCTCGTGGTGATGGCCGACGCGCTGGGTGTGCCCGTCTCGTTCGACCCCAACGTCCGGCTCACGGTCGAGCCCGATCACGCCGTGTGGCGGCGTACGTTCGAGTCGATCGCCCCGCACGCCACCATCATCAAGATGAGCGACGAGGACGCCGCGGTGCTGTTCCCCGGCAAGGACGCCGGCGCGCTGGCCCAGCAGCTCGCGGCCGGCGGCACCCTCGTGGCGATCACCCTGGGCGGCGACGGCGCGGTCATCGCCAACTCGCAGGTGGTCGCCGAGATCGAGGCGCCGACCATCACGGTCGTCGACACGATCGGCGCCGGCGACTCGTTCATGGCGGCCGTGCTGTCGTGGTGCGCTGCCTACTCGTGGCCCGCCGCCGACGAGCTCGACGTCACGGAGCTCACCGACCTCGGGATGTATGCCTGCAGCGCCGCGGCGATCACGTGCTCGCGACCGGGAGCCGATCCGCCCAACACCGCCGACCTCACGCCCTAGCTTCGGCCAGTGGTCGCGCTCGGCACGTCGCGCTGCCACGATGGGGTCGTGCGTCGCGCCATGGCTCCTCTGCTCATCCTGACGGTCGCCCTGGTGCTCGCGGACTCCGCGGTGGTGACGCTCGCGCTGCCCGACATCCTCCTGCACCTCGACGCCTCCGTCGGACAGGTCGCGTGGGTGCTGATCGCCTACAACCTCGTGCTGGGTCTCGCCGCCGTGCCGGCGGCGATGGGGTTCTTCCGGACGCAGCCGCGCATCTTCAGCGCCACCGGCATCGCGGTGTTCGCCGGCTCGTCGGCCATGTGCGCCTTGGCGGACTCGATCGATGTGCTGATCGCGGCTCGCTGCGTGCAGGCGATCGGCGGCGCGATGGCCCTGATCGGGTGCCTGGAGCAGCTGGTCGCGGAGTACGGCGAGCGTCGCGGCGTCACGTCCTGGGTCACCGCCGGCGTGGTCGGGACGGCCCTCGGACCGGTCGCCGGCGGACTCCTCACGCAGGCGATCTCGTGGCAGGCGATCTTCGTGGTGCAGGTGCCGTTCGCGGTCCTGGCCGTACCCGCAGCACTCGCCGTACGAGCCGTGCCAACGCTCCTGCCGGATCGGCATCGCCCGGCCGTACGCGCCAACGTGACCTTGGCCCTGATGTCGGCCGCGCTCACCGCCGCACTGTTCCTGCTGGTCCTGCTCCTGGTGCAGGGCTGGGGCCGGTCTCCAGCGACCGCAGCCGCGACCGTCTCCGTCGTGCCTCTCGCGGCCATCGCCGCGCGTCCACTCGCCCGCTTCTTTCGCCCGCCGGCCGAGGTCGAGGTCGCCGTGGGCTGCTTCCTCGTCGCGGGTGGCCTGCTCGGCCTCGCGATCCCGCCCTCGGCCTCTCTCGCCTGGACCGTGGCGCCCCAGGCGCTGGTGGGCCTCGGGCTCGGGTTGACCGTCGACCGGCTCACGACGCGGGCGATGGAGATGCGGCTGCCACGGGCGCACCACGCCGGATGGACCATCGGCGCTCGCCACATCGGCGTGGTTCTGGGGCTGGCGATCCTCACTCCGGTGTTCACCGCTGACCTGAGGGACGCCCAGGCCACCTGCCCAGCAGGCCATCACGTCCCTCGTGCTCGACGCTCCGCTGGCTCCGCAGGACAAGATCGCAGTCGCCGAGGCGCTCGGGAGTGAGCTGTCGGAGCAGCAGGAGCAGGTCCCGGACCTGCACCGGGCGTTTGCGACGTTGAGCCTCGCTCCCGAGGAGCGCCCGGCCGCAGCCAGGCTCGAGCGCGACCTCAACGCGCAGGTCGAGCGCGCCGCCACGCGGGCGTTCCGCGACTCGTTCCTCATCGGCGCCGGCCTCGCACTCCTTGCCCTCGTCGCCGTGATCCCCTTCCGCCGGCGGAGGACCCCATGAGCGGGCTGCCTCGCTGGGTCGGCATGCCGGTCGCCGCTCTGGTCCTCGTGGGCGGTGTGGTCGGGGTGCAGCTTGCCAACGGCGGCGGGGCGTACGAGCCGCTCCGACCGGCCGACCCGTGCGTCGAACGTACGGTGACCTCCCGCGCCGACGGCATCGACGGCCTCACCGAGCGTCTCGTGCTGATCGGCATCGACGGCGCGGCCTGCCGCCTGCACGTCAGCCGTGAAGCGCTCACCCTGGAGCTCGCACAGGCCGACGATCCGACTGACGCCCAGATCAACGCACTACGTGCCGGCCTGCAATCCGCCGTCCGGCGCATGAAGGGCGACGGATCCCTGCCTCCGGCATCCGAGCTGGTCGATGAGGCACTCGAGTCGGCGGACCTGAACAATCTGCTCAAGCGGCTGATCCGCGCCCTCCCGGCCTCCGCGATCGACGCCACGCTCAAGACCGACGACGTCCTCGAGCGGGCCATCGACGACCTTGACCTGCGCGCGCTGCTCGCGAACGTGGACGATCAGCAGGCGCTCGAGCAACAGATCGAGGTGGCCGTCACCCAGGCCGTCAAGGACTCGCTGGAAGCGCGACTTCGCGATCTGCTGCCGTAGCGGTGAGACGCTCGCGCAGGAACTCGCCTGCCCTGCGCAGCGCGCGATCGCCTTCGTCGAGGAACGGCGCGAACGCCTGGAAGACGTGCGTCAGGTGGGGCTCGACCTGGAGAACGACCTCGACGTCGTCCCGCGCGGCGGCTGCGGCGAGCAGCACGGCATCGTCGACCAGCACCTCGTATGAGCCCACCTGGATGAGGAGCGGCGGCAGACCGCGCAGGTCTGCGAGGGCCGGGCTGGCCAGCGGATGGCTCGCGTCTTGGTCGCCGAGGTAGTCCGTACGTGCGGAATGCAGGTCAGCGGCCGTGATGATCGGGTCCGCGTCAGCCTTCCCGCCGACGCTCTGTCCGGACAGCGTCATGTCCGCCCAGGGGGAGATCACGACAGCGGCGGCCGGCAGTGGGAGCCCGGCGTCCCGCGCCGCCAGCAAGGTGGCCAGCACGAGTCCACCACCCGCAGACTCACCGGAGAAGGCGATGCGCTCGGCCGGGTGACGCTCGAGCAACGCGCGGTATGCCGCGAGGGCGTCGTCGATCGCGGCCGGGAACGGGTGCTCGGGCGCGAGCCGGTAGTCGAGGGCAACGGTGTTCGTGCCGGCGTACCGAGCAAGGCCCGCCGCCAGACCAGCAGAGGCACGAGCCGAGCCGAGCCTGTAATAGCCGCCATGCAGGTGCAGGAGCACGTGGTCCGTGGTGCCCGACCCGATCGTGATGTCGAGCGCCGGTATGCCGGCGACCTCGCTCGGTGCGAGGCGAACATCGTCACCGATCGGCACGGAGGTCAGCAACGCTTCCAAGCCGGCCCGCTGCTCCGCGAGGGTGCCCTCGATTGCGGGCGCCTCACGCTGCGCCTGGACGAACGCTTCTCGCTGTTCGCTCATGTCGTTGCTCCTGCCAGATAGATTCCGCGGAATGTATGTATAGCAGGGAAACTCCATTCCATGGAATTTAATTCCTGGTCAGATAGATTGGATGCATGATCGATCTGGGTGAGCTGTTCGACGATCTGGTCACAGTGGAGATCCGGGTGTGGAATGCGGTCGACCAAGCGCTGCGCGGCGAGGCCGACACGACCATCGGCACGTTTCTCTCGCTCCGCATCGTGCGTCGCACTCCTTCATGTCGTGTCCAGGACATCGCCGAGGGCCTGTCGATCACGGTTGGCGGTGCGAGCAAGATCGTCGATCGCCTGGAGGCTGCCGGTCAGTGTGCTCGCCGAGCGAACCCCGACGACCGGCGGTCGTCGATCGTCGAGCTCACGACTGCCGGCGAGCACGTGGTGACCGCCGGGCTCACGGTGTTCGAGCGCGAGCTGCAGTCACGTCTGGCCGCACCACTCGCCGACCGCAAGGTGGACCAGCTCGCCGCCGGCCTGGCTCAGGTCAAGGCCGCGCTCGGCTAGAGCGGCCGTGCCCCACGGGCTGCCACGCACCTGGCCGCCGCACGGGCGCCGGCGGCCAACGCCGACTCTGCCCCGCCGCTTGTCGTCCACTCGCTGAGGAACCCCGCGCAGAAGGCGTCACCCGCGCCCGTGGTGTCGACGACCTCGGCCGGGTGCGCCGCGACCTTCTCACCACGGAACGTCGCCCCGGCGGCGCCGCGGGTCAGCACGACCCGATCGCCATCGAGGGCCAGGAAGCCCTGCTCGTCCTCGTTGGGAAACACCAGATCGGCGCCGGCGAGCCACTCCAGGACCGCGTCGCGGCCCGCCGCCTCGAGGAAGCCCAGCGAGCTGGGGTCGATGCTCACGCCGATCGTCCGCCGCCTGGCCTCGGCAACCAGGTCGAGCACGACTGGGCGAACGCCGTCGTCGAAGAATGAGTAGCCGGTCAGATGCAGCCACGTCACGTCGTCCCACACGTCGTCCGGGATGTCCGCAGCCGTCAGGGTCGTGTTGGCGGCCCGGTCGACATACATCGTCCGGTCGGCTTCTGCGTCGAGCGTCAGCACGATCGTCGCCGTCGGCAGGTCCGGGTCGCCGCTGATCCGCGCGTCCACTCCGTACGCCTCGAGGGCCGCTGTGTGCCGCTCGACGCCGTCGGCCCCGCAGCGACCGACGAAGCGTACGTCCGCGCCCAGGTGGCCGAGCCACGCCGCGACGTTCGCCGCCGAGCCGCCCGCGGTCATCCGGATCTCCGAGACTGTGTCGCTCGCGGGATTGACGGTGCCGAGCGGGCGTACGCCGATGTCGTCGACGAGGTCACCGACGACGAGGATCAGTGCGACCTCATCGGGACGTCCAGGACCGGGAGATCTCACCGGCGACGCGGATGTTGTTCTCGGCGATCTTGAGGTTGACCGCCAGGCTCTCGCCACCGGTCAGGCCCACGATCGTCTGCAGGAGGAACGGCGTGACCTCCTTGCCGGTCAGGCCCTGCTCGTCAGCCATGCGCAGTGCGTCGGCGAGGGCTCGGTCGTGCACCGCGGGATCGAGCTGCTCGGCGACCGGGAGCGGGTTGGCCACCAGGATCGCGGCCGGCTGCCCGAGCTCGTCGCGGGACGCCATGACGTCGGCGACCGCGGCGGCGTCGGGCACCGACCAGTCGAGCTCGAATCCCGAGTCGGTCAGCCAGAAGCTGGGGAACTGCTTGGTGCCGAACCCCAGCACGATCACACCGAGCGACTCCAGCCGTTCGAGCGTCGCCGGGATGTCGAGGATCGACTTCACGCCGGCCGACACGACGGTGATCGGCACCTCCGAGAGCACCTTGAGGTCGGCGGACTCGTCGAACGTCTCGGCCGCGCCGCGGTGCACCCCGCCGAGGCCGCCCGTGGCGAAGACGCGGATGCCCGCGAGGTTCGCGATGTATGAGGTCGCGGCCACCGTCGTGGCGCCGCTGCCGCCCTGCGCCAGCACGATCGGCAGGTCCCGCACGCTGAGCTTGGGGATGTCCTCACCCGCAACGCGTACGAGCTCGTCGTCGGTGAGCCCGGCCTTGAGCTGACCGTCGAGCACCGCGATCGTCGCCGGGACGACGCCCATACCGCGTCAGGATCGACTCGAATCGGCGCGCCGCCTCGAGGTTGTCGGGACGCGGCAGACCGTGGGAGATGATCGTCGACTCGAGCGCGACGACCGGCGTACCGGCCTCCAGGGCAGCAGCGACGTCGGGCGAAATGCTGAGGGGCAAGGTCACTCCCTCACCCTAGCCATCGCGGCGCCCACGTAGGCGCTGACCTGCGGCGATGCCGCCGCTTCAACATCTCCCGAAAGATTTCTCGGGAAAAGTTGCAAGACCTGTCGGGCCCGATGCTCCTACCTCTGAGCAAGCAACAACACCGACTTCCACAAGCAGCACACACCCACAGGAGAACGACATGAACAGCATCATCCGCAACATGATCATCGCCGCCCCGCTGGCCACCGCCGCCCTGACGATGGTGCCGACCAGCGCCATGGCCTCGGACGCTCCGGTCGACATCATCGTCAAGCCGCACACCGATCCGCAGCCGAACATCGACAAGATCGCGATCCCCAAGCCCGAAGCCCCCGGTCGAGCCCAAGGACAAGATCGCTCTCCCCGAGCCCAAGGGCCCGGTCGGACCTGACGACAAGGTCGGCCCCAAGCCGGAGCCCGTCCAGCCCGACGGACCGGACGACTTCACGAACCCGGACGCCCTGCCCGACCCACGGCGACTGCGGCGACGACAAGGACGGACCCAACGACGGCGGTGGCGACGACAGCTCGACCGTCGACGTGCCCACCCGGGTCGACGCCGGTCAGGCTGCCGAGCAGTCCGACAGCGGCCTCGAGCTCGCCTGGCTGCTGGCCGGCGGAGCCCTGGTGACCGCCACCGGCGCAGCCGTCGCACTCCGCGCCCGCAAGCGTCAGACCGCCTGACCCGCAACGAAAGGGCCCCGCACCACTGAGAAATTCAGTTCCGACTCCTGGGGAGCAGTTTTATGCGTGCTAGTAGTTCGTTGTCGCAGGCGCAGCGTGAGCAGGCGTTAGCGTTGTTCGAGGGCCATTGGGGATCCGGGCGTCGCGAGGCGTGCTGGGCGTGACGCCAGTGGGCGGCCAAGGCGATCTACAACGGCGATGGCGGGTGCGGGGCAAGGCAGCGTTGATGACCAAGCCGACGAAGCGTTCGTTCTCGTTTGAGTTCAAACGAGACGTGGTGCGTCGTTTCCTGGCGGGCGAGACGAAGATGGATCTGGCGGCCGAGAGTTCGATTTGTCCTCGCCGAAGCTGATCGAGACGTGGGCGCGGAAGTACCGCAATGAGGGCGAGGACGGGCTAACGACCCAAGCCCGGAGGCCGTCCTCGGAGGTCGACGGTTGTGCGCCTGCGGAGGCTGGCCGAGCTGGAGCAGCTGCGGCGCGAGAACGAGCGGCTGAGAGCTGAGGTCGCCTACCTGGGAAAATTGCGGGCCTTGAGGGCGCAAGAACGACGGTGAAGGTCCACGCCGTCGTCTCCCTCAAGGCTGAGCATCCGCTTGGACGTGCTGCTGCAGGTCGCCGGGTCTTGCCCGGTCCACGTTCTTCTATCACCAGGCCCGGCTCCTGGCACCCAGACCCGCACGCGGATCTGAAAGCCGCGATCGCCGAGGTCTTCAGCGAAGAACCACGGCCGATACGGGCACCGTCGGGTTCACACGGGAACTGGTCAAGGCCGGGTGGCAGGTCGCGAAGAAGACCGTGCTGAAGCTGATGCGTCAGCTCGGCCTGGCCTGCCAAGTGCGGCAGCGGAAACGCTAATATGTCTTACCAAGGCCAGACCGGCAAGGTCGCCCCGAACGTCCTGGACCGCGATTTCGCCGCCACCGAGCCGAACCAGAAATGGGTCACCGATGTGACCGAGTTCCGTGTCGGTGAACGACAAGGTCTATCTGTCACCGGTGATGGACCTGTTCGACCGGCAGATCATCGCCTACTCGATCAGCCGCTCACCGAACCTGCAGATGACCAACAGCTCGCTGCGCGCCGCGCTCGCGACCGCTCGATCGGGCAGACACCCGCTGGTGCATTCGGATCAAGGGTTTCAGTATCAGCACACGTCGTGGCGGCGCTGCTGCACGAGCGCTGGTGCGACCCAATCGATGTCTCGCAAAGGCAACTGCTTCGACAATGCGGTGATCGAGAACTTCTTCGGCCACCTCAAGGAAGAGCTGCTTCCACCACGTCCGCTACCTCAGCATCGAAGCGCTCACGATGGCGCTGCACGAATACATCGACTGGTACAACAACCACCGCATCTCCACAAAGCTCGAGGGCCTGAGCCCGGTGCAATACCTGGTGCGGGGCCCTTTTCGTGCGTCAGATCTCGGTGCGGTGGAAGTTGGCGTGCGAACGTGAGGCCGTCGGGCCGCGCTGGCCCTGGTAGCGCGAGCCGTACTTCGCCGAACCGTAAGGGTTCTCGGCCGGCGACGTGAGCCGGAAGTAGCAGACCTGGCCGATCTTCATGCCGGGGTAGAGCTTGATCGGCAGCGTCGCGACGTTGGCGAGCTCGAGCGTCACGTGGCCCGAGAACCCCGGGTCGATGAAGCCGGCCGTCGAGTGGGTCATCAGGCCGAGGCGGCCGAGCGAGGACTTGCCCTCGAGGCGCGCGGCGATGTCGTCGGGCAGGGTCACCAGCTCGTACGTCGAACCGAGCACGAACTCTCCGGGATGCAGGATGAACGCCTCGTCGCTGCCGACCTCGACCTCACGCGTGAGGTCGGACTGGTCGGCCGCGGGGTCGATGTGCGGGTACTTGTGGTTGTCGAACACCCGGAAGAACTTGTCGAGCCGCACGTCGATGCTGGACGGCTGGATCATTCCCGGGTCGAAGGGGTCGAGCGCCACACGCCCGGCGTCGATCTCGGCGAGGATGTCGCGGTCGGAGAGGAGCACGAGTCGAAACTAACGCATGCGGCTTCGGTAGTCTGTGATCGGTCGCTGCGGCGACCGCGCCGATGTAGCTCAGTGGTAGAGCGCTTGCTTCCCAAGCAAGATATGCGGGTTCGATTCCCGTCATCGGCTCCGAGCGCAGGCGCCAGGAGACGAGGGCGGGAATCGAGTGGGCCCCTCCGTCGAGCCGCTGCCCCGCGGCGAAGCCGCCCCGCCAGCGGCTCCCATGAAGGGATCCCGTCATCGGCTCCGAGCGCAGCGAGGAACGCCAGCCGACATGCACGAGGATGACCGGATGGCCCAGATCGTCCACACAGTTCTCTTCGACCTCGACCCCGAGCAGACAGGGGCCATCGCCGCAGGCGTCGAGGCTCTGCGCGAGCTTCGCTCACTCCCCGGCGTGACCTCGATGACGGTCGGGTCGAACGTCAGCCCCGAAGGTCTCGCGCAGGGCTACACGCATGCGCTGGTCGCGGTGTTCGCCACGGACGCTGACCGGGATCACTACCTCACCGCACCAGAGCACCTTGCCGCCGTCGACCTGCTCAAGCCATGCCTACGGCACGTTGCCGTCGTCGACATCGAGAGCGAGTAGCGGTCACCACGTACGCTGCACGGCCGCCTTCGTACCGGTCACCAGGCTCTGCGCCGGTACGTCTTCAGCGACGACCGCACCGGCGGCGATCACGGCGTCGCGTCCGATCGTGACCCCCGGCAGGATCGTCGCACCGGCGCCGATCCACACGTTCTCCTCCACGTCGATCGGCCCGCCGGTCAGCCATACCCGCCGATCCACGGGGTCGACCGGATGTCCGCCGGTGATGAAGGTGACCTTCGGCGCGATCATCACCCGCTCGGCGAGCCGGATGCCGGCGTAGTCCAGGAACGTGCACCCCTGGTTGATGAACACCCGCTCCGCGATGTCGAGGTTGAGGCCGTGGTCGGTGTAGAACGGCGGATATATCGTGACCCGCGGCGGCAGCGGCCGCCCGAGGATCTGCTCGAACAGCTCGGCCTTGCCGTCCTCGTCCTCGAACGGCAGGACGTTGAGGCGCGACGTCAGCGCGGTGACCTCCAGGACCCGCTCGGACATGGCTTTGAACTCGGGGCTGTCGATACGCATGAGGAAGTCGTCAGGCATCCCACGATGATCTCCCGGTCCGCACCGACCCAGCAGGAGACACGCGATGACGGAGCCCTGAAAGTGCAGCCGCCCCCGGCTGGAGGAGTCCGGGGGCGGCCACGTCATGGGGGATCTACGAACGGGCCCACTGCTGGTTGGCCTCGCCGTTGCAGTGCCAGACGTCGACCGCAGTCCCGTTGCCCGTGCCGGCGCCCGCGGCGTCGAGGCACAGGTCAGGGTTGAGGACGCTCGTGACCGACAGGTCAGCGTTGAGCTCCCACTTCTGGTTGGCCGCGCCGGTGCAGTCTGCGATGACGGCCGGGCTGCCCGCGCTCGCTCCGTCGCCGCCGATCGCCAGGCACTTGTTGCCGTAGACCGTCAGCTGCTTGTCAGCCGTCCAGTTCCAGGACTGGTTGCCGCCCGCGTTGCAGTCCCACAGGTCCAGGGCCGTCCCACTGGTCGTCGAGTAGCCGGGCACGTCGACGCATCGGTTGCTGGCCACGCCGCGCAGCACCTCGCCCGGAGGCGCCGGCGGATCGTCGTTCGTCGGCTCCTTCTTGAGCAGACCCCAGCCCCACTGCAGCTGCGCCAGGCCGCTCTCGCTGTTGACCGTCAGGTCCCGAGGGCCGACCTGGGTCGTCATCGAGTACGCATCACCGTTGCGCAGCCCGGGCCAGTAGACGAGGCCCATCTGCTGCTCGCGTGCCGTCTGGGTCAGGGCGCCGAGGTATGACGTGTAGATGTTGCCCTCGTGGTTGCCGTAGTTGAGCCCGGTCGTCATCGGCGAGCCGGCCTCGTCGATGATCGTGCGCCAGCCGTACGTCGCCGATCCGCGGCCGCAGGTTCGCCAGCCACGCCGCCTCGGTCGTGTCGGAGCCCCAGAACCCGTAGAAGTGCAGCGACAGCAGCGTGCCCTTGAGCTCCTTGGCCGCACCCACTCCGGTCACGTTGTCGTTGTAGCCCGTGCCCGAGATGACGACGCGCTTGCGCGGAACGTCGTCGTGCCGCTTCAGCCATGTCGAGGTGAGCGAGACCCACTCGTCGAGCGAGTAGCCGAACGGCTCGTTCATCGGCTCGAAGTAGACCTTGGGGTTGTGGCGGTACTTGCGGACGACGGTGTCCCACATCGCGTCGTATGCCTTGGGGTCGTCGACCCGACCGTCCTTGGCGTTGTTGGCCTCCCAGTAGCTCAGGATGACCTTGTTGCCCTGGCGGACCGAGGCGTCGATGGCGGCCTGGTACGACTTCCACCACTGCGTCCCGACGCTCGAGGGGTTGATCGGAAGCCGGATCGTGTTGGCCTTCAGCTCCTTGCGGAACTCCGACACGATGCCGGTGGCCTTGCGGTACGTCGTCGCGTAGCTGTCGGTCTTGCTCAGTCCGGACGGGACGACCTCGTCGGCCGCGTAGTTGTCACGCGGGTCCGCCCAGTTCACGCCGCGGAAGTCACGCGTGTTCCCGTGCTCCTTGCTCGGCGTCGACGCTTCGGCGGGCGCGGAGAGGGTGGCAGCGACCAGCACACCGGCTCCGAGGACTGACGCCGCGATCGCCCCCGAGGCGATACGGTGTCGGACCCTTCTGAAACGAGCACTGTGCTGGGATTGGAGGGATGGTTGCGTAAACATCATCGAGGAGAGCCTTCCTTGTTTGCGTAAACATTGGGGCGGTGTGACGACAGTCTCACTCGTCGCTCGGATCCGTCAACCCCCAGGACCGAGGAGTCAGGCAGTGCGATGTCGGGACAAGACGTCTGGTCGACTCGCGGCCTCCCCCGGGTTTTCGCTCGACCTGCCGAGCCTCAGCATGTGTCAGCGGGGTTCAGCTCGGCAGCATCCGGTTGCCGGTCTTGACGGCGTTGCGCTTGACCCGGCTCGCCAGCCGCGCCAACGAAGCGGCGGCAGCGCCGTGGGTCCGCGGCGGGTCCAGGTCGACCACGTCCCCCACCCGCAGCGTTCCCGTCGAGGCGATGTCGGCGTACACACCGAAGCACCGTTCGCCGTGCCGGGACACGGTACGCATGACCTCCGGGTCCGCCGGCACTCCGGCCTGCTCGCGCAACGGGATCGTGCATCGGATGGTGGGAATCTCGACGCTTGCGCTGACCTCGCCGATCTGCAGCGTCCCGCCGATCCACTCCTGCTCGGCGAGCCCGTCCGTCTCGGTGTCGATCACGATGTTCGGCCGGAACCGCCGTACGTCGAAGTCGCCGCCATGGGCCGCCATCGCCCGGAGGCTCGAGGTCGTGACGATGTGCAGCGCGTACGCGTCCGCGAAGATCCCGACCGGCGTCGCGTAGATCGCCAGCTCGGCGAGCTTGCGCAACGGGAACATCGAGAAGTCCGGCAGTGGTTCATCGGGGGCGACCCCGAACTGCTGTCGAACGTCCTTCTTCGACGTGAGCACGCCCCGGTATGCCGCCTTGTCGTGCAGCGGTGGCAGTGGGACGAGTGCAACCCGCTTGCCGGCGAGCTCACTCAGCCGGGCATCCATGGCCTCGCGATCCGTGCTCGCAATCTGGGCGCCGTCGGGAAAGGTGACCACGACATCGGCGACGTCTCCGGGGCCGACGCCCGCAGGTGGCTCGTCGATGAACCGTGCGCTGCAGCCGAGCAGGACCGGCAGCCGGCGCGCGGTCGTGACAGCGTCGAGCTCGAGGTCGCGGACCGCCCACATGCGGTCGGCATGCAGGGCGCGGCGGTCCAGGACCGACGCAGGCAACCTCTCGCCGCCCATGGACTTCACCGGATAGCGCCAGAGCTCGGTCACGGCGCCGACCTTCATGCGGGCTGGCCCAGCGCGTTCAGCTCTGGTCGTCAAGCACCGCACCCTTGGCATTGGTGCGGACGGACTCGATGCCGTTGAGCGCGGACGCCTTGCTCTTGTACATCTCGCTGGACGCGACGACCTGACCGTTGCTCGCCTTGAGGCTGAAGTGGTACTGACCCGACTTGGACTTCTTCAGCTCGAACTTCGCTGCCATGGGAATTCCTCACATCACGCGGTCCCCGACCTCATGAGAGTATGACTCCGGAACCGGCCTGTCAGCCGATCAGACTCCCTCGTGCGCGTCGGCCACGGCCCGCGCCTCGTCACGGAGCGCCTGCACGACGAGGCGTACGGACGGCCGCTCGAACCGGTCCGGTCGCAGCAGCGCCGAGATCTCCCGCTTGGCGCGAATGCCGACCAGCGGGCGCGTGACGAGCCCGTTGCCGTGCTCGCGCGTCGTGAAGCGCGGCAGGATCGCGATGCCGTGCCCGCCGGCGACCAGTGACTCGACGATCCCGTTGTCGGCGATGCGCTGGGTGATCCGTACGGGCTCACCCGTCGCCGCGACGACCTGGCTCAGCACCCGGTCGAACGGATAGTCGTTGGGCACGCCGATCCACTTCTCGCCCACGACGTCCTTGGGCGACAGGCTCGCCTTGCGCGCGAGCGGATGCCCCTCAGGCAGAGCGACGTCGAGGGGTTCGCTCATCAGCGGGACGACCTGGATCCCCCGCTCGTGCCACGTGGCGGACGTCGTCGGCGAGTCAGCCAGCACGATGTCGTGGTCCGGGGTGAGATCGGCGAAGTCCGTCGTGATGCCGTCCTCGTCGGAGCAGAGCAGCTCGACCTCGGGTACGTCCGCGAGCCGGGTCAGCACGCCGGACAGCAGCATCTCCCCACCGGTGGGGAAGGTGACCATCGTGACCTGACCGGCCGGCCGCTGCATGAACTCCCGCCACTGACCCTCGGCACGCTCGATCGCGACCGCGATCTCGGTCGCCGTCTGGGCCAGCGCGCGACCCGCGACCGTCAGCGCCACGCCACGTCCGGCGGGCTCGACGAGGGTGTATCCGGCCTCCCTTTCGAGCACCTTGAGCTGCTGCGACACCGCCGACGGTGTGACGTGCATTGCATCCGCCACCGCCCCGACGGTGCCTCGTTCGGCCAGTTCCCGCAGGAGGGCGAGGCGATTCACGTCCATGTAGTAATGCTACACGTTAGGTGTAGTTCTATTGGCTTGTCCTTGACAGTTGCGCCGCGCATACTTGAGGTACGAAGCCACCACAGCCTTGAAGGAGGCCACCATGATCGCCCTCGGAATCTCCATTGCAGCCATCACCGTGATCGGGGTCGGCCGCACAGTCCGCACCGTCGCTCACCGACGGCCAGGGTCGCGTGCCCACCCGCACCTACCCCCACGCATTCAACCTGCGCTGAACCACACACGAAAGGCCCCCGCGAGCATCTCGCGGGGGCCTTCCTGTCTGTCTGGGGCTGAGGCTCAGGCCACGTGGGACCGATAGCCCGGCAGCAGCTCGTCGACGAGTACGTCGGTCTCGGCGGACGAGCCGACGACCGAGCCGTGCTCCGCGATCGCGGCGTACATGTCGTCGACGATCGCCTGAACGTCGGCACGCTCTCCGAAGTGCGCGGCCAGGCGGATCCGTGAACGCCACAGCTCCTCGCTCGCCGGCAGCATCGTGAGGCCCTGCAGCAGGACTGCTCGTGCGGCCGGCTCGTCGTCGCGGGCCGCGGCCGCTTCGGCACACGCCTGGACGGTCAGGCTGACCGCCATCGCGATGTCACCCTCGATCGTCATCGACTCCAGCCACGCGTAGCGACCGGCCGGCAGGCCGTCGAACGGCAGACCGGCAACCAGGTCCAGAGCCGTACGCATGTGCGTCTCGCGACGCGCGCCGTCCTCGGCTGCGCGGTTGAGCGCCTCACGGAACGAGTCCCAGTCGAGGTCGACAGCACCCGGCGCGAACCGCCACACGCCAGTCTCCTGCTCCAACACCGGACCCCCGTCGGCGGTCGTGCCGAACCACGTGGCCACCTGACGCAGTGCACGCATCGCGAACCTGCGGGTCGACGCCCCGCGGCCACAGCGCGGCGCTGATCCGGTTGGCGTGCACACCCGTCGGGTGCAGTGCGAGGAAGCAGGCGAGCTCGGTGAGGAACTCGACCCGCTCGGCATCGACCTCACCCTTGGCTTCGACCTGGATGGGCCCGAGGATGCGGACGCCTGCGACAGCCTCGTGCGCCGCTGTGACCTGCTGCTCGGACTCGAGCGTGTCGATGAGCTGGTCGATGCGTGACCCGTCGAGCCTGCTGCACGGGTTCGTAGAGCGTCGGCCAGCGCCTCGGCCGCAGCCGGGGTGATGACCTGAGCCGTCACGTCGACACTGTGCAGCGGCGACGAGATGCGGCCGTCGGGCCGAGCGGTCAGGCGTACGGCGGCGTCGCGCACCGTGCCGACGACGACGACACCGAGGGCGACCTGCGGATCCGGCGGCCAGCGCCTCCAGGCGAGCCAGCTCGTCAGCGGTCGGGCACGCCCGAGCAGACCACCAGGTGATAGGTCCAGTCGACGGCGTCGGGTGCGGTGGCGCGCGCTTCGCGTACGGTTCGGGCATCCGCGTCGCGGCACGCCGTCCGCTGGTAGCGGGCGACGTTGTCGAGGCTCTCGATGACCCGGCTCGAGGTCGTCGGTGCGGCGGATCGCGCCCTCGCCGATGCTCGTCGACGTCGCCGGCAAAGCCGACGAGGGTGACCAGGCGGTCGTCGGCCCATGCGTGCGTCGCGGTGTCGATCGCCATGCTGAGGGCGGCGCCGCGTGCGGTCTCACTGTCACCGTCGAGCGACAGCACGCCGCTGATCGACTCCGGGTCGAGCAGGAGGATGCTGCCGTCGTCGCGGCGGCCGATGCTCGCGAGGCCCGGCAGCGGCGACAGACCCGAGCCGGGGGGTCGACGTCACGATCGAGCGTCCACACCTTGGCCGCGCGCCGACCAGCCAGCAGGCGGGGCCACGTCAGGGACCTGGTCGAACGCGATCGCCATGCCGCCTCCACTCACCGAGGCCCTCAGGGGCGCGGGCATGCCGGGGCTGCCGTTGAGCGACCGCAGTGCACGGTTGAGCCAGCTGGAGGTCTCGAGGTCGGCCTCGTTGCGGAGCTTGGCGCCGGGGGGCGGCGAGCTCGGGATCGGGTCGTGCGGGTCGGGTTCGGTCGGCGTACGGGCGGACCACCACGCTGCAGCCGGGGCCGAGGCGCGGCGACGACGCAGGGCGAGCGAGGCGCCGGCGATGACGAGTCCGCCCGCGACACCGAACAGCGGCGACCAGGCGCCGAGCTGGATGCCGCCTCCAGCGTCCTCCACGGAGGCGACGTCGGCCTGGTCGGCTGCTGCGGCCTGGGTCTCGGCGGCGGCCGCAGCGCCTGAGGCGTCGGTTGCGCTGTCGACGATGGGCGCGTCGGCGGCGTGGTCGACGACCTTGAGGCCCTGGTCCCTTGGCGTCGTTGGGCAGCTTCATGACCCAGCCGGGATAGATCAGGTCGGCCTTCTCCAGCACTCGGCCGTCGGGCTGGGTGACGCCCTTGTTGAGGTCCCAGATCTCCTTGTAGCGGAAACCGTCACCGAGGTAGCGATCCGCGATGTCCCACAACGTGTCGTAGTGACGACCGTCCGGCGGCTTGACGTCGTAGTAGGTGGTGACGCCGTCGGCGATGTCGACCGGGGTGGCGTCGTCGAGTGTGCTGACTGCTGGGAGCTCGCCGTCGGCCCGGTCGGCGTCGGCGGTGTGCACAGCCGGGGCGTGCATGACCTGGCTGACGAACTGGCTCTGACTGCTCACCGGGGCCGCCGACTCGACCGCTGACGCGGATGACATGCCGACTGAAGTGGCGACGCCCATCAGCACGATCGAGCTGACCAGTCGACGGGCGAGGCCCTGAGTGCCGATGCCGCCGCCGGGGATCCGTGGCGCCAGGCCGCTCTTGCGACGCTCGGCGACCGCCTCGACCACGAGGCATACGACGAAGTGCGCCCACGCCAGCCAGACGACGACCGCCAGGACGCTGAGGACCGTGTCGACGGTCGTCGGGGTGCTCAGCCACTCGACGCTGGGCGTCTGGTCGGGCCACGGCGTGCCGAAGGCCGAGAAGAGCGCGATCGGAACTCCCACGACGATCGCCAAGGTGCCGATCAGCGCCGCGAGGCCCGTGGCGACCTGCTTGAACCGGCTCGGCTTCTCGGTGATCGCAGGCAGGCGGTTCTGCGGAGATCGTTCGATGGTGGATGTCATCGTTCTCTCCTGTTGTCGACTCAGTAGATGACGGCGGGGGGTTGGTTGGGGGCCTGGACCTCTTGGACCGGCAGGACCTGGCGCATCCGCATGACGAAACCGTTGCCCAGGTTGCGCGCGGCCCCGCCGACCTGGCCGTAGGTGACCTCCCAGGTCACCGTGACGTCGGCGTAGAACGCGTCCTTGATGTTGGCCGGGATCGGCTTGGTGGCGTACTTGCGGGCCGAGGCCGACGAACGCCGGAACGTGATCGAGCAGGCATTGGCCGGCTGGTTCTTGGGCAACGCGCCTTCGCGGTAGGGGGCGTCCGGGACGCACGTCGTCGCGGGGATGCCCTCCTGCTGCGGGATTGATCACGACCTTGGTGGCACGCGCCTTCATGATCACGTCGCCGGTGACGAGCTCTCGGTATGCTCCACCGTTCGCGCTGCCTTCGTAGGGGCCCTGCTTGACGACGGTGTGCTCGATCGGGTCCATCCAGCGGAACGTGAAGAACGTGGGGGTGCCGACCAAAGGCGTCATGTTGGGACGCGTCACCATGTAGGGCACCGGCATCGGCTTGTTCTTCTCGGCCTGGTTCCACAAGAAGTCGGTGATGCCGTTGTGGCGGTCACCGATGTCGGTGCCATTGGGAACGAACACGGTCGACAGGCGACAGCGTGCGATCGGTCCCGCCGTTGAAGGTGTCGAAGTCGATGTTCTCGAGGCACGTCATCAACATGAAATGACCCTTGTCGGGGTTGGGGTTGTGCGGCGCCTGGACCGTCGGCGGGCAGCTCGCTGTAGCGGCACTGCTGGAACTTCTGGTCGCCGAACCTCTCACGCAAGGTCTTGGCGTCGCCGCCGAAGGTGTTGCAGTACATCCCCATGCCGGCGCCGTTGGCGTAGACCGAGCACGAGGTCGTGGGCGTGTTGATCTTCGCCCCTGAAATGCCGTCGCTCTCGTCGTCGTCTTCACCGCTGTCCCCGCCGCCACCGCCGCCGCAGTTGGTCGTGACGTAGATCGTGCAGGGCGGAAGAGTGTCCTCACCGGCCGCGGCCTGATGCGGCACAGCGAGAAGGCCCGCCAGAACGAGGGCGACCAGCGCGGCGAGGATCGTCGAGTGCCGAATCGTCCGCGTCATGCCGGCGCATCCCCTGTGCAGGTCCCCTTGAACTCAGACGACGTCAGGATCCACCGACCTGCTGACTGCTTCATCTCGATCAGCTGCTTGTCCCACCTCTGGCTCGTCGGGCCGGAAGCCTTGCCGTCCTTCTTGTAGAAGGACATCGATGGATTCCACAGGCAGACCGACAGCTGGGCCTCCGCGCCGTCGATCTTCGAAGAATCGACCTTCGCGTAGGCGACGCCCTTGACGTGCCAGTCGTTCTTCCACGCGAGCCTCAGCCCATCCGTGTACTGACGAAGGAGCTCTTTGCTCAGGCCCTCACGAGCGGGCTTGTTGACCTTGCCGGACTCGACGGCACCGGACACGCCTTCGACCGTCGTCTTCCACGCCAGGACAGCCGGGTCCTCGGCATAGGCTTCCCAGTTCTGGATCTGACAGTCACGCCGTACGCGCCCTGGGGCTGGACCGGCGTGGTCGGGGTCGGAGAGGCCGTCGTCTTCGTGGGTTTCGGGTCAGCCTCGCCGTCGCTGCCGCCACACGCGGCCAGACTCAGGAGCAGGGCTGCCACAGCGACACCAGCCGCCAGCGATTGCCGTCTCACGAAAAAATCCCCCCGGACATCCTGTTACAGAACCCCGTCAGCATACCGAGAAACCCTCATTGCCGGTAAACCGACCACGTCACGAAGATCCCGGCGGCTTCTTGCACTCCTCGGGCTTGTCGTCGTCGTCCAGGCTTGCGGCGTCGCCCGGGCTTGGGCGTCTTCGTCGGCTTGGGCGTGCACGGCGTCACCTCGATCTCCGGCGGCGTCGGCGGGGCCGTCGCGGTCGGGTTGCCGCCGTCCGGCGGCGCGACCGACGGCGGGCCGACTGTCGGGGTCTTGCCGCTGTCGGGCTCCGAGATGCCACTGACCGGACGAGCCAGTGCCTGGCCGCTGGCGTTGAGGACGGACTTGCGGATCATGCCGAGGAGGATCGCCTTGATCCGCACCTGCGTCGACACCGTGACCGCGTTGAACGTGCCGGCCGGATCGTCGATCTTGGCGATCTCGGCGCGGCACTTCACGAGCTGCGGGTCGGCGGCCATTGCCTGCTGGCAGTACTCGCTGCGCCGCCTTGAGGGCGTCGCTCGGGCACCAGGTCGAGCCGCGGGTCGGCCACGTCGATCGCCCTGGGCCCCGGCGCGCGCCGCCTCCTGGGCGTACGCGACGGCGCGCCCTCTGGCGTTGAGCTGGCGCCCGCCGTCGACGACGAGGGCCGCCAGCAGGACGATCGCCAGCGAGACGATCACGACGAAGGGCGTGATCGATCCGGTCTCTTCGCGCCGCTTCATCGGTAGCCCCGGTAGCGGTCGAGCGGGCTGGTGAACGTACGCGTGATGTGCGACGGACTTGAGCGGCAGCGCTGCGAGATCGCTGAGGTCGAGCGTGCAGTGCACCGTCACCGTGACGGTGTCGATCGCCAGCGGGTTGTCGGGATCGGGCAGGTCGAACGCAGTCTTGGACAGCACCGGCGGATCGGCCACAGCGCTGTCGCGGCACGAGGCCGGTGCGTCCGTCCATGGCCTCGCGCGACCACCTCGTTGACGGTCTTGGGCACATCCGCCGCGTACGTTCTGGGCGGTCGCCGCGCGGGCACGCGTCGCGCGCCGCCTGGTCGACGAGGTTCTCGGTCTGGGCGTAGCGGCCGAACGCGATGATCAGCATCATCAGCGCCAGCAGGAACGGCGCGACGATGACGAGCTCGAGGCTCGCCGTGCCTCGGTCGTCGCGCGTCAAGGCGAGTCCCTGATGTCGCCGCGGAACTGCTCGAGGGTCGCCTCCGAGGACTGCTGGATCTCGACAGAGCCACCGAGTGGCAGCACCGCGTCGCCGATCACGAGCATCGTCGACGCGGCCGGTCTTGGTGTTGATGCGTGCCGACCGCCGTGACGTTCTTGAGCCGGCCGATCTTGGTGGCGTAGCCCTCGGTCACGTCCTCCGCAGCGGCGATGAACGTACGCGGGTCGGAGTTGTTGCCCGCCAGCCGAAGGTAGGACACGCCCTCGCGCGACGCCGACTGCGCGGTGTTGCGCGCGTAGAGATAGAGGCCCGCCTGGATGATCGTGAAGATCAGCAGCAGGAAGACCGGCGCGATGATCGAGAACTCGAGCGCACTGGTGCCACGCTCGCGGCGGACGCCCTGGGGTCAGGTGTTCGAGCCCTGCTCGATCTTGTTGGAGTTGTCCTCGACAACACCCTGGATGACCCGTGCGACGACCAGCGCGAGGACGACGACGACGGCCGAGATGATGGCCCACTCGATGGCGGACGCACCGCGCTCGTTGAAGCCTTCGCGCCGAGCCCGGTCTGCGCGGGCGTGGACGAACGCGATGATTGCCCTGGCGTAGAACAGTTCTGCTGACACGAAATCTTCCCCCGACACATGGAAACCGTCGCCTACCTGAGCTGGCTGACGGCTGGATAGGCCAAGAATACCAAGAACGCGACGCACATCAGCAGCTGCGCCATCAGCATCGACTGCGAGCTCTCGCCTGCCGCGCCCTCGATGTCGACCATCTCCTTGCGGCGCATGCTCTCGGCGCGCGCCATGAGCGACAGCCGGATCCTCGCGCCCTCGTCACCGGCCAGGGCCAGGGCCGATGCCAGGTCGCGCAGCTCGTCGACGCCGAGGTCACGACCGAGCCTCGCGATGCCCTCCCACGGCGTCCAGCCCATGATGCGGGCGTTCGACAGCGCCTGCCGCATGCGCACCATCGCCCAGTGGTCGCCGAACGACGACGCCGCCATGAGCGCCTCCGGCAGCCCGCGACCACCGGCGAGGTTCATCGCCACGAGGTCGAGGAACGCGCCGGTGACGTGCCGGAAGTCGCGGCGACGGGCCTCGGCCTCGCGGTGCAGGCTCAGGTCGGGCAGGAAGAACCCGAACACGCCGGCGAGCGATGGCGAACACGATCGGCAGGCCGCCGTTGCCGCCGAACCCGAACAGGTAGACGACGGCCGGGAACCAGACGAACGCCGCCAGTCCCAGCAACACCTTGGTGCCGAGGTGCGTCGTCATCGGTCGGTTCATGACCGCGAGATCCTCGCGCGTACGGATGAGCTGCCAGCCGCGGGCGGACACCTCGGCCTCGATGCGCTCGCCGACGGTCTCGCGGATCCGCTCGAGCCGGCCGTCGGCGCCGGCACCGGCAGCACTCGCCGTGAGCGACCGGCGAGGGTGTCGGCGTGCGATCGAGCCGGCTGAGGGTCGCCGCAACACCTGGCACCGGACGGCTGAGCACGCACGACGATGATGAAGATGCCGACGCCGACGCTCGCCCCGGCGAGCAGCTCGAGGATCATGCGTCCGGCGCCTTCGTCGTGGGGGTGATCGAGGA
The DNA here is from genome assembly GCA_963761965.1 of uncultured Actinomycetota bacterium. Classification (GTDB taxonomy): domain Bacteria; phylum Actinomycetota; class Actinomycetes; order Propionibacteriales; family Nocardioidaceae; genus Aeromicrobium. Next base: position 188,893 of record CAVXIX010000018.1, on the reverse strand, counting down.
AGCGCTCGGGCTCACTCACGCCGGACAGGCTGCGGAGCCAGAACACGCTGAGCCGCGAACACCGCAAGCACGCGCGGCCAGCACCATCTGGCCCTCGACGCGTGCCGTACGGCTTGACGTACTCGCTGGTTGAAGAGCACGAGCAGCAGTCGCGACGCCAGCGATGACGCCGACGACGACCTGGACGCTGCGGCGGGTGCTGCGCCGGCTCGACTCGACCCGGCGGCGTACGTCGAGCTCGTCGCGCGCCGAGACCCGACAGCGCCGTCAGGACGTCGCGCAGGCCGGGGCCGCGCAGGCGGGCGTTGAGGATCAGCGCCGCGACGACGAGGTCCGCAGACGGGTCGTCGAGGTCCTCGGAGAACTTCATCAGCGCGTCGGGCAGCGGCTCACGTACGCGGAGCCGGTCGACCAGCAGGTTGAGCGACGGCCGGACCGACGGGGCGGCGTTGATCGGCGGTCGCCGGGATCGCCTGCTCGAGCCCGACCGCGCCGGCGATCGTGTCGCGCAGTGCCTCGATCCAGGCCGCGAGTCCCTCGATGCGCGCGATCGCGGCGCGCTCGTGGCGAGCACCGCCGAAGACCCGGTCCCAGAACGCGACCAGCGCGGCCGAGCGACCACGGCGAGCACGACCCAGCGCGTCACGGCGAGGACCACGACGCCTGTCAGCGCACCGGCCAGGAGCTGCTGGCCCCGACGACGGGTCGTGCGCGAGGACAGCCGGCGGCGCTGCGGCGTGGCGCCGTCGATCTTGCCGGAGTCACGCCTCGAGCGCATAGATCAGGAGCACGCAACCCAGGCCGAGCAGCGCACCGGTCGTGACCGCGAGCGGGACGCGGTAGTCCTCCAGCATCAAGCCCACCGACCGTGCACTTGAGCGGCTGGTAGCCGTGGTCCTGCGAGGTCCGCGATGCAGCCGACCGGCGCGTGCGGCACGGCACGTCCGTCTGCGTCGGGCGCGAACACCTCGCTGGACAGCACCTGGCCGTCGTGCCCGACGACCTCGCGGATGCTCTCGACGACGCGGACCTGGCCGCCGCCGGTCGCGTGGTCGTTGTGCTTGCGGACGAACACGACGAAGTCGAGTGCGCCGGCGATCAGCATCGTGGTCGCCTCGAGCGGCAGCCGTTCGCGACTCTGGATCGCGTACGTGCCGATGCGGTTGAACACCTCGAGCGAGGAGTTGGCGTGGATCGTCGACAGCGAGCCGTCGTTGCCCTGGCTCATGGCGTTGAGCATCGTGACGATCTCGTCGCCGAGGACCTCACCGACGATGACCCGCGACGGGTTCATGCGCAGCGAGCGGCGGACGAGCTCGGCCATCGAGACGCCGCCGAGGCCCTCGGAGTTGCGGCAGCCGCTCCTCGAACGCGACGACGTTGGGGTGCAGGTCCTCGTACTCGCCGAGCCCGACCTCCAGGGCGCGCTCGACCGTGATGAGCCGCTCGGTCGGCGGGATCTCGTTGGCCAGGGCGCGCAGCATCGTGGTCTTCCCGGCGTTGGTGGCGCCGGCGATCATGATGTTCTTGCGGGCCTCGACCGCTGCCTTCAGGAACGACGCCGATCTCGGGCGACATCGTGCCGTTGGCCACCAGCTCGTCCAGGAAGACCCGGCCGAGCCGCGCCTTGCGGATCGAGACCGAGGGCCGCGCGCAGACGTTCATGACGGCGGACAGCCGCGAGCCGTCCGGCAGCCGGAGGTCGAGCTGCGGGTTGGCCGAGTCGAACGGCCGGCTCGACAGGCCCGTGTGGGCGGCCAGCACCTGGATCAGCTCGACCAGCTCCTCGTCGGTCTCGGCGACCGGCGGGTGCCGCTCCTCGCGGCCGTCGCCGTACTGCACGAACACGTGGTCGCAGCCGTTGATGTCGATGTTCTCGACCTCGGGGTCGTCGAGCAGCGGCTGAGCCGACCGACGCCGAACAGCGCCGAGTGGATCGCGGACGCGACCTGGCCCTCGACTCCGCGGGGATCGGCGAGTCGGCCCTCGGCGACCTCGTAGCCGGGCGTGGTCCTCGAGGACCTGGATGATCAGCGAGCGGGCGTACTCGCGCTCGTCCTCGGCGTTCATCGGCGAGACGCCGCTGATCTGGTCGCGGCGACGCTGCTCGTTGAGCCGGTCGGCGACCTGGACCGCGGAGCGTACGTACGAGATCGTGGTCGATCATGAGGCCACCTCCGGGCTGGCCTGGTCGGCCGGCCGGAACGCGCCGGCCGTGCGGGCGGCGAGCTCGTCGACGATCGGCTGCGCCGAGCGTACGAGCTGCGTACGGGCCGGGTTGCCCACGACCTGCCCGAGGAAGAACTTGGCTCCGGCCTCGTCTGCGGCGAGGTGGTGAACTGCCGTGACCGGCGTCGCCGAGCGCTCGATCGCGTCGCGGATCTCACCCACCGTGCGGGAGCGCTTGGGCGGCGCCACGACCACGACGTACAGCGGCGCTCCAGCGATCCCACCGAGGCTGTCGCTGACCTTGCGCAGGCGCTCGCGCAGGTGCACGACGCTGCTCGGCACGGTGTCGACCAGCATCACGACGGCCGACGACGACGCCAGGAGTGCGTTCTGCGGGGTCTCGGCGCCGATGCGGCCGAGGTCGACGACCGTGTCGGTGCCGGGCAGGTGGGCGAACAGCAGGCCCAGCTGACCCCACTGACCAAGGCCGGACGCCTGCTCGGGCGCCGTCATGCCGGAGATCACGTCCAGCCCGCCGACAATCTGCTCGGTGTGCTGGGAGACGAGCTCGGGGTAGAGCGACTTGCGGCCGGCCGCGACCAGGTTGAGCAGGCCGGGGTTGGGGTCGAGCGGCTCGCCGTCGATGCCGGGCATGCGCAGGGCGACGTCACCACCCGACGGGTCGCACTCGACCATCACGCTGGGGCGTGGCCACAGGGCGGCGAACAAGAGCGCCGCCGTGGTGACGCCCGGCGATCCTTTCGCCGAAGCGACGGCAACCATTCCCATGGGGTCAGGCCCCGCAGGTCTGCTTGACGAGGTTGCTGTCGCCGCCGATCAGCGCCGGCGTGATGGACCGATCCTCGAGGCCTTGCGAGACCACCGAGAGGCACGACAGGTCGATCGACACGACGATCGCGACCTCGTCACCACCTGATCCGCCGATCGCTCCGCCCTGCTCGTCGCCGACCGAGATCAGCTCGGCGCGGATCGTCTGCCGGTCGCCGCCGTCAGACGATCCGATGGCGAGGGCGAGCTGGTCACCCGACTGCAAGCCACTGATGAACGGAGACGCGTCGACCGTGATCGTGAGCCGGGTCTGGTTCTCACCCACGCCCGACTTGTCGGAGACCATCGATCGCATCAGCACCGTGCCGGGCAGCAGCCGCGCGGCTGCGGACTTGCCGACGATGCTGTCGGAGTCGGACGACGGGACGCCGCCCTTGAAGCCCTCAGGCAGGCTGACACGGGTCAGGTCGTCCTTGGAGATCGTGGCACCCTGAGCGACCTCTTGGTCGACCTGCACGAAGTACGAACGGTTGCCCGACTGGATCGCCAGCCAGGCCGAGGCGAGGGCGCCGCCGAAGATCAGCAGGACGGCGAGGCCGATCAGCGCCGGACGGGACTCCCGGGTCGACGGGAGTCGCGAGGCGGTGGCCTGGTTCGCGCTCGATGTGGCCATGTGGTGCACCTCTCGGGGAAACAACGTGGGGTCATCCTGCGAGGGGGAGCTGATCCGTCCCCCGACGTGGATCTCGGGTCAAACGGTACACGGACTCACATACGCCGAATGACAGCGGCCGGAGCGTCAGCGAGTGGCCTTCGGGCCGGGCGTTGCAGGGCGCCGACGAGGGCGGGCGGTCCTGCTGCTGCTGCTCCTTCTTCTCGTTCTCCTCGGTCTTGCGAAATGCCTCGGTGACGGCGAGCGCAGCCACGATGACGGCGACGACGATCAGCCCGACGACGAGCGCGGGCCAGATGCGCCGGTGCTCGCGCCACGTGCGGCGGCTGCCGTGCAGCAGGGCGGACCGCAGCTGGCGGCGGCGCATCGCGTCGGCCTCGAGGACGTAGCGCTCGGCGTTGGGGGTGTTCTGCATCGCCGTCCGCGGCCCGACCGGAGGCGGGCCGATGGCCCCTCGGCTGCTCGGTCATGCCCGTGCGCTCCGGCCGGCCACCAGCCCGGCGACCCGCAGCAACGCCTCGCGCGTCGCGGGCGCCACGCTGCGCCGGGTCGTACGCATGACCGGCCTGCAGGTAGGGATCCGGCGGGACCACGACGACCGAGACGCCGAGCGCTCCGGCGAACTCGCGGTGGGCCTCCCGGTATGCGTGCTCGTGCGGGCACACGACGACATGCACCGCCGAGGACGCAGCCTGCGGGTTGACGACCTTGATGCGGTCGAGCGCCGATCGCAGCGCACCGACACCGAGCTCGCCCGGGCTCGTCACGACGACGGCCTGGTCGGCCCGGGCCAGCGCGGCGTGGCCCGCCTCGCCGGCGTCGTCGCCCGACGTCGAGCAGGTTGAAGGTGTGGTCGGCACGCAGCCGGTCGAGCACGCCTGCGACATCGCCGCGGCTCAGGCCCTGGTCCCAGTCCCGACCCGTCGACCAGGCCCAGGCCGGTGGGCGCGGCCGGCGGAATCGGTGGCCTCGACCTCGGAGAGCAACGAGGTCACGGTGCGCGGCTCGCCGGCGCCGAACGTACGCCCGAGGGACGGCGACCCCTGCTGGACGTCGACGACGACGGAGTGGTCCTCGCGCATCGCCATGAACGCGGTGCCGACGCCGACGGCGATCGTCGTGCAGCCGACGCCGCCCTTGCCGGCGACGAAGGCGACGATGCGGCGGTCGGTCTGCCGGTGACGGATCGCGTCGACGGCCTGGCGCTCGCCCTGGACCGCGAGGGCTGCGTCGGGGGTGGTGAGGCCGCGCGCGACGGTGCGCAGCATGCGCCCGGTCTGCCGGGGAGCCGGCTCGGGGTTGCTGGCCCGCGACAGCAGCTGCTCGGCGGCCGACGGTGGGCGTACGGAGTCGTCCGGACGGGCGTCCGGGCGGCTGGAGGCGGCGCAGCTGAACTCGGGCCGGATGGGCACCACCCGCGCCGCGCGACTCGTCGACTTCCTCGGGCTCGGCCGGGGGCGGCGGGTACGCGGCTCGGGGTCACCGAGACCGAGGCTGCGCGGGTCGATGCCCATGCGACTCAGGTCGCCCGCGGCCGACTGGGCCTGGCGGCGATCGCGCAAGGACTGGTCGGGCTGGTCCTGGCCGTCATCGTCAGCCATCAGAAGACCCCTCCCATCTTCTCGTAGACCCCGAGTGCACCGAACAGGACGACGAGCAGGTCGACGACGACGAGGAACTCGATGACGTTGAGCCAGCGCTTGACCCGGGCCCGGGTGATGTCGGAGATCTGCAGCGTCGACAGCGGCGATCGCCGCGACCAGCGATCAAAGAGATCGCGACGACGAGCCACGGCGTCGTGGACTCCTCCTCGACCGCGAAGCGAGCCATCGCGAACACCACGACAGCGACGCCGGCGACCCGCAACGGCAGCATGTGCGGCGTGCGGGAGAACAGCCGCGACCTCAGGAGCGCGGCAGCGGCGAGCGTCAGGGCGAGGGTGCGGTCCCACGAGCTGCCGGCCAGGTCGAGCGCGACGCCGCCCCAGGCGACCACCAGCGAGATGCCGACGAGCGACCCGATCAGCACGGCGTTGCTCGCGCGGTAGCGAGCCCGCAGCGTCACCAGGTCGAGCCGGCCGACGTGGCGTACGCGGTAGTCGGCGCTGGCCAGTCCGCCGACCGACAGCGAGACGAGCGGGATGACCCCGACGACGAGCAGCACGACGACCGGAAGGATGCGCCGGTACTGGTCGATCGGCGCGTCGGTCCAGCCGACGATCGCATAGCTCAGTCCGCGCGATCAGGATGACCGCAGCGACGGCGAGGTGCCCGGTCGCGGCGGGGGTGAGCAGCCGGGCGATCCCGGCGACCAGCGCGACCGCCACGACCGTGAGCGCGACGACCTCCCAGCTGTCGACGTCGGCCCGGTCGCCGACCACCGAGCCGGCGAGCGCGGCCCACACCATGGCACCGCTCGGCTGCGACCTGTGCGTCGACGACCCGCGCGAACCGCGACGCCCACCACGCGACGAACAGCAGGACCGCGGTGGCGATCAGGGTCGCGGCGGGGGTGATGACATCAGCGAGGCGGGTGCCCCCGGCGAACTGTCCGGCGACCCACGAGACCACACCGAGCGCGGTCAGGACCGCGACGCCGAGGATGACGGAGAAGGAGCGAGTCGTGAGCGTCGACCACACGCCGCCGGAGGCATCGACGCTGTCCTCGACGGTGTCGCGGACGTCCTCGACCGCCACCGGGCGTACGTCGTCGTCCTGGGCCCGGCAGCTCGAGGATGTCGCCGTCGAGCACCCCGGCGTCACCCAGCGTCTGCGCCAACGACAGCGATGCGCCGCCGAGGTGCGCGAGGGTCCAGCTCGTGGGCGAGCCGTCGGTGTTGTCGGGAGCGGCGTAGCGCATGACCTGCGGCAGCACGTCGGCCAGCGGCAGCGCGTTGGGCAGCGCGAGATCGATCGTACGATCGGCCGTGACGACCGTGACCCGGCTGTATGCAGTCAGCAACGGTCAACCCCCTTGACGTCACGGTATGCCGGGTGGCCGCACCTTGCGGGCTCCAGATGGCGCTTGCGAGCATATCGTTGACCCACGCGACCACACATCCGCTCATTGAACCCGGGGACTCATGACGACCGCACTGGTGAAACGTCCGGCACGCATCGAGCCACCGACGCACCCAGTCCGCGCCGCTGTCGATCGAGGCGCCGCCCATGACAGGGCCAGGCCGCGCCCGCGATGGCCGGCGCCAGCATGATGATGATGCCGATCATGAGCGGCACCGGCTCCGTCACGGTCGCCGATCACCCAGCGCGGCAGGCCGATCGTCGCGGTCGCCGCGCTCCTGGCGCTGATCGGCTCGATCGCGATCGGCGCGATGATGATGATCAGCCAGCGCAGCGGCACCAAGCGCCAGGTGCGCGAGGGGCGTGAGCGCTACCTCGACTACGTCGAGGCCCTCCGTCACACGGCGCGCGACCAGATCGCGAGCCAGCGTGCCGAGCAGGCCTGGCGCCACCCGCGCACCGACGAGCTCCTCGACATCTGCCCGCGACGACACCCGGCGGTGGGAGCGTCGCCCGTCGCACGTCGACTTCCTCGTCCGTCCGGCTGGGCACCGGCGAGGTGCCGCTGGCCGTCGGGCCTGACGCTCGACGCCGACACCGGCCCGCTCAACGACTTCGACCCCGTCTGCCTGCAGGCCGCCGCAGGAGCTGCAGCAGCGCTACTCCGTCCTGCGCGACCAGCCGATCACGCTCGCACCTGCGCGAGCTCGGCCAGCTCAGCGTCATCGGCCGGCCCGCGCACCGCCGGCGCGCTCGCGACCAACCTGGTCCTGCAGCTCGCGGCCCTCCACGCGCCCGCACGACGTCGAGCTCGCCGCTCGTACGCTCCGACGACTCCGCGCGCGGCCTGGGACTGGGTCAAGTGGCTCCCGCACTCCCAGTCGCCCAACGCGCTCGACGGCGACCTCCCGGCGCGCCGCGTGACCTCGGACGTACCCGCGATGACCGAGCTGCTGGCCGCCGACCTCGAGGCCCGGCTCGACCGGCGCGCAGCGCACGCGCGGCGAGCTCGTCCGCGCCGACTTCGCACCTCGTGGTGATCGTCGACGGTGACGGCCTCAGCCCGGCCAGCACCTGACGTCACCGGACCCGCAGGTGCCGCTCGCCGCGCTCGGCGTCCACGTCGTGTCGCTGCTCGACTCGGCCGCGCGCAGGAGCCCGAGACCGTCGAGCGAGCGCATCGAGCTCGGCGACCGACGGCTCGGTCAAGCTCGACTCCCGCGAGGCGCCGTTCACGCTCGACATCCCGCCGGAGGGCGTCGCTGCTCGTCGCATCGCACGCGTGCTCTCGGCGCTGCGCCTCACCGTCGAGGACGCCAGCGACGACGAGCTCACCGAGCACGGTCGGCCTGCCCGACATCCTCGGCGTCGCCGACCCGGCGACGCTCGACCTCGGACGCACCTGGCGGCCGCGCGCCCTGCGCGACCTGCTGCGCGTGCCGATCGGCGTCGGCGCCGACGGGCAGCACCGTGCTGCTCGACCTCAAGGAGTCCGCGCACGGCGGCATGGGGCCGCACGGCATGGTCGTCGGCGCCACCGGCTCGGGCAAGTCCGAGATGCTGCGCACGCTGCGTCAGCTCGCTGGTGATCGGCCACGGCCCGGACCGGCTCGCGCTGATGCTCGTCGACTTCAAGGGCGGCGCGACGTTCGCGGCGATGGAGGACATCCCGCACATCGCCGGCATGATCACCAACCTCCAGGACGACCTGACCCTCGTCGACCGGATGCGCGACGCGCTGTACGGCGAGATGCAGCGCCGTCAGGAGATCCTCAAGGAGGCCGGCAACCTGCCCAACGTCACGGCCTACCAGGACCTGCATCGACGCCGGCGAGGACCTCGAGCCGCTGCCCCACCTGCTCGTGATCGTCGACGAGTTCTCCGAGCTGCTCACGGCCAAGCCCGACTTCGCCGAGCTGTTCGTCGCGATCGGCCGCATCGGCCGGTCGATCGGCGTGCACCTGCTGCTGGCGACCCAGAAGCTCGAGATGGGCAAGATCCGCGGACTCGAGTCGCACCTGTCCTACCGGATCAGCCTGCGCACGTTCTCCGAGGGCGAGAGCCGCGACGCGATCGGCGTACCCGGACGCCTTCCACCTGCCGCCGGAGCCCGGATCCGGCTACCTCAAGGTCGACACCACGGTGTTCGACCGCTTCAAGGCCGCCCTCGTCTCGTCGCCGTACATCCCGCCGAGCGACGGCCCGAAGACCGTCGGTCCCGGTCGTCCCCTACCTCGCCGTCAACGGCCTCGGGCGCCTGGATCGCGGACAGCAGGCTGCGGCCGACGCAGCTCGACGGCGAGGTGCTCGCCGGACGAGGCTGTCGGCCAGACGACGATCGGTCCTCGACGTGCTCTGCGACCAGATCGCCGCACTCCGGCTCGGCCGCAGGTCCGGCCGGTCTGGCTCGACCCGCTGCCGGCCCAGCTGCCGCTCGGCGACGCTGATCTCGCTCGACGACACGTCCGAGCCCGACGACCTGCGTCGGCGGTCCTCGGCCTGGTCGACGACCCGGCCAACCAGAGCCAGTTCCCGCTCGAGTGGGACTTCACCGGCGGCGGCGCCAACCTGATGGTCGTCCGGCTCGCCGCAGTCCGGCAAGTCGACGTCTGCTCCGCACGCTGATCCTCGTCGATGTGCCTGCGCTACGCGCCGGGCGACGTCGTCTTCTACTGCCTCGACTACGGCGGCGGCACCCTCCGCGCCCTGCAGCGACGTGCCGCACGTCGCCGTCGGTCGCCGCCGCGCATCGACCCGGAGCGCATCAGCCGCACGGTCAACGACGTCCGCGCCGCAGCTCAACAGCCGCGAGGCGCTGTTCCGCGAGCACGGCGCTCGAGCTCGATGGCCGCGTTCCGCCGCGCCCGGGCCGCCGGCCGGATCGCCGGACGACGAGCCCGGCGACATCTTCCTCGTCGTCGACGGCTGGGGCACGTTCCGCGACGAGTTCGACGACCTCGACTACGCCATCGCCGACATCGCCGCGCGCGGCACCAACTTCGGCGTCCACGTCGTCGTCACGGTCACCCAGACGATGCAGGTCCGCATGCGCATGCAGCCGGCTCGATGGGCGGACGGCTCGAGCTGCGCCTCAACGACGCGTTCGACTCGGAGTTCGACCGCAAGGTCATGGAGCAGATCCCCAAGGACGCCAACGGCCGCGGCATCACCGGCACGCGCAACTCGGCGCTGCTCTTCCAGACGGCGCTGCCGCGTGCTCGAGGTGCCCGACGCGTCCGACGACGACGTCGGCGCAGCGCGACCTGATCGACGCCGTCGCTCGCCAAGTGGGGCGACCGCAGCGTCACCAAGGTCGAGGTGCTGCCGCGCGCTCGTGACGCTCGCGCGACCTGCCGCCCGTCGAGCTGGGCGACAAGGGCATCCTCGTCGGCGTCTCCGAGCTCAACCTCGGCCCGGCCGAGATCGACCTCTTCGGCGCCGACCCGCACCTGCAGGTCTACGGCGACGGCGAGACCGGCAAGTCCAACCTGCTCAAGCTGCTGATCCACAACCTGGTCTCGAGCCACACGCCGGACGAGATCGGCATCGTCGTCGTCGACTACCGGCGCTCCTGCTCGACGTCGTGCCCGAGGAGTACCTGCTCGACTACGCGACCGGCATGGAGCAGGCCGCTGCGATGGCCGCGGAGATGTCCGGGCGCGATCCGCGGCGCGCGTGCCCGGACCCGACGTCACGTCCGAGCAGCTGCGCAACCGCACCTGGTGGTCGGGCCTCGAGGTCTTCGTCGATCGTCGACGACTACGACCTCGTCTCGACGTCCCAGGGCAACCCGCTCGCGCCGCTCGTCGACCTACTTGCCGCAGGGCCGCGACCTCGGCTTCCACTTCGTGCTGGCGCGTCGGACGGGCGGCATGTCGCGCGCCGTGTTCGAGCCGATGATCCAGCGGCTGATCGACCTCAGCGCACCCGGATTCATGTTCTCCGGCGACCGGCTCGAGGGCCGGCTCGTGGGCGGCCACCCGTCACGCCGCCTGCCCAAGGGCCGCGCCATGTACGTCACGCGCGACGGCGCGACCTCGCTCGTCCAGACGGCGAGGGTCGACGACGACCCCGCGAGCAGCTGAAGCTCGGCATTATGAGCAAGGATGTCGCTATTCAGGCCAATGCCATATCCTGACGGCACTGACTGACTCAACAGGGGGTATTTCACGATGACTTCAGATCGCGTATCACTGTCAGAGGGCTATGAGGGCGCTCTCCAGCAGAACAAGAACCTCGCCACCGAAGGCGAGAACGCACACGGTCTCTCCAAGAAGCAGCACAACCACACGGCAGACCTGCTGGGCCAGAACAAGGGCTCGCTCGCGACGCAGGCCGGCAACGGCTCGACCGCCGCGGCCAACAGCCTTTCGGCCGGCGGCCTGATGCACACCAACAACGCTGCTGGTGGCGCCGACTACCTGCGCCGCACCGCCGGACACGAAGACGCTGCATCGCACGAGCAGGCCGGCGAGTCGCGCAACGTCGAGAACGCCGCGTCCGACCTCACCAGCAAGATCAACCGGGCCTGAGCGCCCCCTTCAACGTTCAAGGAGACATCATGAGTGATCAGCTTCGCGTAGACCGCGGTTCCGTCCAGCAGCACGTCGACGACACCCGCTCCAACATGGCGACGTTCCGCGAGACCAACGAAGGCGCCGACCGCCAGCAGGCCCACCTCCAGAACCAGATGGAAGGCGGCGTCGGCTCCGACCTGCAGTCCCAGACGCGTTCGGTCAGCCGCCACCACGGCGACGAGATCGACACCAACGTCAACAAGCTCGCTGGCAAGACCTCGGAGAACACCGACGAGTTCATCGCCAACGTCCGCAGCGCGGCCAACAAGTCGCTCAACACGATCAACTGAGGCTCGCCATGGGTGGATCCAGCGACGTCACAGGCGTCGAAGTCGGTCAGCTGCACAAGGTCGGGACCACGGTCTCGGGTCGCTCGACGTCCGGTCACGCCGCGGCGAAGGGGCTCAAGGAAGGTCTCGACTCCGCGTCGGGCAGCCTCGGGCACCCCATCGTCGGGACGGCGCTCACGAGCTTCGTCACCGATCATGTGCTCGACGACTCGGGCAAGCTGGGCAACCTGCTCACCGACGGTGGCCACAACGTGTCCAACGTGGCCTCGACAGCACGCGGGAGCGACGAGCAGGGCGGTGCCAACCTCTCGACGCCGATCGCCACGACGTCCGAGGTCGGCGACCGCATCAATCGGCAGGTCTGACGCCGGCTCCGGCCGGTCCGACGACCGCACACGTACGACGCTGACGCCAACGGGATGCGAGTCCCGTTGGCGTCAGTCATTCGAAGCACAGTGATGGTGAACCGGGGGCAACAACATGGTGACGAGAACTGACGGACCGTTCGACTACTGGGAAGTCACGGGCGATGCCGTGCGGGCTGCCGGCGAGAAGCCTGGGTCCGACGCTGCCGTGATCCAGTCGCTGGCCGGCGAGCTCGAGGGCGACGAGAAGAACGCCGCCGCGGCGATCGAGGGCGACATCGAAGCCGGCGTCACGGCCAACACCACGGCAGCCAGGACCGCCGCACAGAGTCTCGCCGCCAAGGGCCAGTACGCAGTCGGACTGCTCAACCAGTTCGCCGGAGACGTCGACACGTTCGACACCACGGTCAACCAGATCAACGTCGACTACAACGACCAGTACCAGTCCAGGATCTTCGGACTGCACCACATGCCCGAGTATCACTCCGGCGAGGAGACGATCGACTACGCCGGCGTCGCGGCCTCGGTCAAGGCCGGCCTCATGCCGCGCTACCAGCAGGCCGAGGCAGCCATCGACGACGCCGCCGACCAGATCGCCTCGAGGTTCAAGCAGGGACCGACCGACGAGAATGTCCGGGAGCTGATCCGGGCCGGCCTCATTCCGCTGACGTCGGCGGGCCTCTGGCCCGGCCTGACGTTGACCGAGGACGACGTGCGTCAGGCCTTGCAGGGCGCCATCGACAACGGCACGATGCCCGACTTCGCGACGATGACGACCGACGAGATCAAGACCTATCTCGACGACAACCCGCAGGTGTCCGACAGCATGCTCGCCCTGATGACGGCGACCCAGCTCTCGCCGGCGCTGCAGAACCTGGTCAAGGCCCAGGCCGAGGTGGACGCCGATCTGCTCAACAGCGCGCTGGATGAAGATCCGGACCAGGACACCCTCGCCGAGGTCGAAGCCGCGACGGAGCGGCTCGCCGCGATCAACGAGTCAATCGCCGACGGCCATCTGATGACGGCTGCCCAGGGCGACTACATCGAGACGTGGCTCAACACCGTCGGCGCCGACAATCTCGCCAAGGTCTCCGATCATGTTCGCTCGAGCATCCCCTCGGGCGCACCGTCCTATGCCATCGACTCGATGGTGCAGGCGCGGCTCGCACCGATCGCCGACGCGGTCCTCAACTACAGCAATCCCGCCGTGCAACGCGACGACGCCGGCATCGATCAGACCGCCGGCTCTCAGGGCAGCGCCTCCACGCCTGCCGACGGCAGGATCACGCTTTCGGAGATGCCGCAGGCGATCCAGGACCTCACCGCCATGCGTCTCGGCTACGAGAACGAGCCGGGCAGCCGACTCGGGGTCGAGCCGGACGAGTACACCACCATCGGGCGCAACGGTGGGACGCGCGAGATCATCGGCGACGAGCAGTTCTCGTCGATCGCCAACTACGACGCATACAGCGGCTACGCCGAACTCATGTCGAGTGCGTCGGACGGAGTCGAGGGTGGCGCCGACTTCAGCGAAGCGCTCGGCGACCAGGCGATCCAGGCTCGCCAGGACCTCAACGCCATTGCCGAGACTGCATCGGACACCGTCACGGGCTACACGTCGCCCCCATCCGGCCGCGGCCAGAGTCCCGAGTTCGGCGAGCTCGACACGTTCGCCTTCAACGACGGTCCGATGAGCGACATGCTCGGGGTCACCGCTCGCAGCGAGGACGGCTCCTCCCGGCTGCTCCTCAACGAGGACAACCGTCAGTCGCTGCTCGCGCTCGATTGGAGCAACAGCCAAGGCGCCACGGACGTCATCACGTCCGGCACGGATCGCGATCCCTCCGGCGGTGGCGACACGACGCTCCAGGCTCACGCGGCTGCTGCGATCCTCACCGATGTCAGCGAGGCGCCTGAGCAATGGGGCGAACGCATGAACGAGCCGATGGAGGACGCCGTCCTCGACACCGGGCTGCGCTGGGTGGACACCTTCGGTGTCACCGGCGACACCGCGGGTTCAGTCACCCCCGACGGCCACGACATCTTGGGCCGCGACGTGGGCCCCACCATCGCTCTCACGGACGAGGCCAAGGAGAACTTCATGCTGTTCGCCGCCGGCACCGGCGACGAGCAGGCAGTCCGCTTCCAGGCCGGCCTCACCCACTACGGCAATCAGCTGATCCACGACGCCCTGCACCCCGACCCAGATGCCCACCTGTCGGCCAATGCCCAGTCGGACCAGCTCAAGAGCGCCTTGACCTGGGCGGGCCGGGCCGAGGGGCGGATGGAGGTCGCCAACATCCAGTCGGCCATGAACGAGATCGGCGGCGACCATGCCGAGGAGGTGGCGCAGGCCATCGCCGCCAACCGCGAGACAGCTTCCAACAAGGCCGCCGCGACGTTCGTCACGAGCCTCGCCAGCAGCGGCCTGGGCGCGATCCCAGGCGCGGGGCCGTTCATCGGCGCCGGTCTGGGGGCGACGACTGGCCCGATCATCGACTCGATCTTCGAGGCGGACCCGGTCCCCGACTACGAGTCGTACGACGACAACACGCGAGCCGGCATGATCGCGACGGCAAAGGAGGATGCCGAGTTCTCGCGCGACTACCGCTTCGCCGGCCTCGTCTCCCCGCAGTACTCAGGCACACCGGAGTACGCCGGTCTCTACAGGCCCGACGGCACGCTCCGCCCGTTCGACGAGCTCTCCGGCACTGACAAGAACATGCTCGGCAACCTCGGCGACAACCTCTACGAGGACTTCAGCGAGGCGCATCCCGGCCAGAGTCCCGTCAGCCGGGCGGAGACCTATGACGAAGCCTTCGGCAAGATCATCGAAGGTGCCACGTACAACCCCCATGAAGTCAATCCGGGCGAGAGCGAAGAAGACCGGGAGGAGCGCGAGCAGGCCGAGCGCGACGCTGAGGCCGAACGCGTTCGGCTGCTGCTCTACGGCGACAACCAGCGCGACTGGGATCGCTGGAACCAGGCAAACCCGCTGCCCCAGCAGCCGCGTGGGCCCTCGGACCGCGAGACTCCTTACGACACAACAGTGGGGGCGAATTCGTGAGAGGAAGCCGCATCGCGGTAGCCACGCTCCTGATCGCTTGCGCGGCAGGATGCACCGAGAGCGACGGGAAACCCGAACCGGGCCCGACCACCACACCGACGGCCACCACGAGCGACGATCTCACCGCCGAGGTGCCGCAGGCCGAGGGGCTGGCACAGATCGACGGTCGACGGCGGCAACGGCTCTCCGATCTCCTGGAAGCTGCCGGCAGACACCACGCCCACGAGTCCGGTGGGGGTCACCCAGCGATTCCTTGCGCTCTACGGGCAGGGCGGCACTCCGGGGACGAATCCAGACGTGAAGCTCGTGGGCAGCGTCGCCGAGGGCAATTGGGACTCGATCGCGAGGCTCAAGCTTCTCGACGGCAACGTCAAGGGGGAGACGAGATCCGGACCGCTCTGGATCTGGCTCGACTCCGCCGTCGAGAACGGCGATCACGCGGTGGTCAGGGGCTGCGCGGACGTCGGCTACTTCCAGCCCGAAGGCGCCACGAAGCCGGCCAAGTTCCGCGCCGAGGCCTGGTACACCGAGCTCAAGCGACTCAAGGACTACGACGGCAAGACCGTGTGGAAGGTCAGCCGCCACAACGCCGGACCTGTCCGCGACTCCAACCCGTTCGAAGCCAAGTGCCCCGGCTGGGCCAAGCACCGACCTTGATGGTCGAGTCACCCTGTCGCCAGCGCTGTGGGAACGCACGGCGCTACTACTAGACTCATTCGAAGACATGCCGAACACGGGGGTAGAGACATGGTCGCGCGGACTGATGGACCGTTCGAGTACTGGGAAGTCACTGGGGATGCGGTGCGTGCTGCCGCCGAGGCTCCGGGGTCCGACGCGGACGTGATCCAGTCGCTGGCCGGCGAGCTCGAGGGCGACGAGAAGAACGCCGCCGCGTCGATCGAGGGCGACATCGAGGCCGGCGTCACCGCCAACACCACCGCCGCCAGGACCGCCGCGCAGAACCTCGCCGCCAAGGGCCAGTACGCCGTCGGGTTGCTCAAGCAGTTCGGCGCTGACGTCGACACGTTCGACGAGACGGTCAACCAGATCAACATCGACTACAACACGCGCTACGACAACACGATCTTCGGCATGCACCACCAGCCTGAGTACCGCTCCGGCGAGGAGACCATCGACTACGCCGCCGTCGCCGCGTCGATCAAGGCCGACCTCATGGCGCGCTATCACAAGGCCGAGGGCGTCATCGATGACGCCGCCGACGAGGTCGCGTCGATGTTCAAGCAGGGCCCCACCGACGCCAACGTCAAGGACCTCATGGTGGCCGGGCTGATCCCGCTCAGCGCCGCGGGCCTGTTCCCGGGCGTGAAGCTGACCGACGCCGAGAAGCAGAAGGCACTGGCCAACACGATCAAGGGCATGACGCCCGAGCAGCAGGCGCAGTACGTCAAGGACCACAAGGAGATCGACGCCAAGACGGCCGGAGTCCTCTCCCCCGAGGCCCAGACGATCCTGGCCAACGATGTCGCCGACGACGTCCACAACAAGACGGTCGACGAGGAGACCGTCCGGATTCTCGGCCTGATGCAGAACTCGGCACCCTTCGCGCACGCCTTCTACAGCCAGGTCACGCCCAACCAGATGACCGGCGCGATCGAGCAGCTGTCGAAGGATGCCTACCCCAACGGGCCCTTCCACTCGGGTGTCAGCAGCACCGGTGCCGACCCGCTCGACAAGGGCAAGATCGACCTCTACAAGAACTTCCTCTCCGCCGCCGGTGGCACCCTTGCGACGTACTCCAAGGGCACGGGTGACTACGCGCCGCCGGCAGACGCCGGCATCACGTGGGGCAAGGCGATCACCGACGAGGACCACCCCCAGAACGCCGGCGCGCTCAGCCTCCTCCTGCGCGAGGGCGGCGAGAAGCACGAGTTCGACGGCAAGTTCCTGTCCGACGTCGCAGACACGGTCTACGAGTACGAACGCGACCACGAGGACGACCAACCGTGGGGCTCGCGCGGATCGCAGGTCATCGACCCCGATGCCAAGATCGGCAACAACGACGACAACCTCTGGGGTGTCCGCAGCTTCGACGCGATGTCCAACGTCCTGGGCGCCATGAAGAGCAGCCCCGACGCGGCGCAGATGTTCTTCGAAGCCGGCTACCCGGATGGCGACACCTCCAAGGACAACAGCCGTCTGGAGTACCTGCTCACCGAGCGGTCGTTCAGCAAGGACCTGGCGGACTGGAAGTCCGGCGACGAGGGCGACGGCCTCGGGCTCGCGCTCGAGGCGGCGACGGTCGGCCACGACGAGCGCAACCAGCTCGGCGCCGACCTCGCCTCCGACGCGTTCACGATCATCGCCGAGAAGAGCGGCTCCGGAGACTCGGGCTGGAGCCCGGTCGACGGCACGTGGCACACCTGGCCCGGCCTCACTGACAGCCTCGGCACGATCGCCGCCGGATACGTCGGCGACATCTACGACACGATCGACAACAACCCGCCCGGCGATGGCCCGCATCTGCAGATCTCGCAGGAGAACCTCGACAAGCTTCTCGGCGAGATCGGCCGCGGCGAGGACAAGACCGGCATCGAGACGCTCACCGCCGCCGCCGTCATGGAGGGCAACAACCGCATCGGCGAGCACATCCGCGACTGGAAGGAAGACCACCCAGGCGAACCCCTCACGATGGAGGCGCTGTCGAAGTCCGGTCTGGGCAGCCTGCTCGAGGGCCAGGGCTCGACCAACGGTGAGATCCTCAAGCACCTGCTCGACAAGTCCGTGCTGGTCGACATCGACGACGAGAAGCTCGCCGAGACCCGTGCGGCGTACGTCTCCAAGGCGTTCGACATCGCCACCAGCTTCGCCCCCGGCGCGAGCCAGGTGCTGGGCGCGACCGCGAGCCAGGCCAGCCAGACGGCGTACGACACGCTCAGCGGCGAGGCGCTCAGCCTGCTCGGGGAGAAGGTCGGCAGCACGCCCGATGCGTTGTCCTCGAAGTACACCGAGGACCAGTCGAAGGCGTTGCCCAACCAGATCGAGTACGGCCTGGTCAACCAGCTGCACCAGAGTGGCTACCTCGGCAAGCAGGGCGACTACGCCGGCGTGCCCGACTCGCTGCTCACCGGGGCCGGGGGCCACCAGGTCATCCGCCCTGACCTCTACGATGCTGACGGCATCGAGAAGTTCGACACCAAGGGCCTCACCGACGCACAGGTGGCGCAGATCAGGGAGGACTGGCGCAAGTGGCAGGAAAGCGATCCACGTGCGTTCTCGGAGACCCTCAGCGCCTCGGTGCTCAACGGCTTCGACCGTGCGGTGCGCGAGTGAGCCAGGTCCGCCGTGCCGCCACGGTCATCGCGGGCGCGCTGCTCGTCGGCTCGATCCTGGCGGCCTGCGACGGCAGCTCCGGTGATCCCAAGCCTCCGATCGACTCGACCTTGGTCGACGGCAAGGTCTGCGGCTTGTTCGACCCGGACCTCGTGGTGACCGTCATCGGGCACAAGGATGTCGCGGTTCGCGGCTCCGGCATCGGCGATGCGGCCAAGCGCACGAACGACACGATCGACTGCGAGGTGGTCGACGACCAGCGCGTCAAGACCACGATCTTCGTCGTCGTGGCTGAGGAGCCTGACGCGAGCGCCCAAGCGGCCACCACCAAGATGCTCGACAACGAGCTGGCCAGCAAGACCGACTGTTCGCAGCCCACCAGCGTGACCGATCTCGGCACGGGCTACGTCTGCACGCAGGCCAATGGGCAGCTCCAGCTCAATGTGCTGCTCCCCAAACGGCTGGTCCGTCTCGTCTACTCGCCCGGTCCGGACGCTACGGGCGACCATCTCGCCACCGCAGTCAAGCTGGTCAAGGACGTCGACGCCAACGTGGACGCATACGACAAGAAGCACGCAGGCTGAACCGGTCGATAGGGTCGAAGACGTGATTACCGGCTTCGACCTCGACATGACCCTGATCGACTCCCGGCCCGGCATCAAGGCGGTGTACGACCAGCTCGTCGTCGAGAGCGGTGCCGAGATCGACACCGACCTGGTCGTCTCCCGGCTCGGCCCGCCGGTCGAGTGGGAGCTCGCCCACTGGCTGCCCGAGGACGAGGTGAAGCGCTGGGCCGACCGCTATCGCGAGCTCTATCCGTCGATCGCGCTGGACCTCGTCACGGCGATGCCCGGGGCATACGACGCGGTCGAGGCCGCCAACAAGCGCGGCCGGACTCTCCTGATCACCGCGAAGCATGCGCCCAACGCGCGCCTGCACGTCGACCGCCTCGGGTTGCCGCTCGGCGAGGTCTTCGGCGGCGCCTGGCGCGAGGCCAAGGGGGTCGTGCTCCGTGAGCAGGGCGCGACGACGTACGTCGGCGACCATGTGCACGACATGGAGGCCGCGCGTCTGGCCGGCGCAGCGGGCGTCGGCGTCACGACCGGGCCGAGCACGGCCGACGACCTGCGGGACGCCGGGGCAGACACCGTGCTGACGACGCTCGAGGACTTCCCGGCCTGGCTCGACCTGCGCTGACCTGCGCGGACGGTGTGACAGGACAGACAGACGCGCATCCGGCGTTTGACTTGTTTTAAGCCCGGCTCGGACGGATACTTAAGTTACTACCCAGTAGCAAGAGTTGCCCGAGTGCAGCGCATACCCCTCAAAGGATTGCTGGCATGAGCCATTACAAGAGCAACCTCCGTGACGTCGAGTTCAACATGTTCGAGCTCTTCAACCGGCAGGACATCCTCGGCACCGGACCCTTCGAAGAGGTCGACACCGACACCGCGAAGAGCATCCTGGCCGAGATCGACCGCATCGCCCGCGACGACCTCGCGGCATCGTTCGAGGACGCCGACCGCAACCCGCCGGTCTACGACCCGGCCGCGAAGTCCGTGACGATGAACCCGACCTTCGCCAAGTCCTACAAGGCCTGGATGGACGCCGAGTGGTGGCGCCTGCAGATCCCCGAGGAGCTCGGTGGACAGGTCGCCCCGGCGTCGCTGATCTGGGGCAGCGCCGAGTTCGTGCTCGGTGCCAACCCAGCCATCTGGATGTATGCCTGCGGCCCCGCGTTCGCCCGCATCGTGTTCGAGAACGGCATCGAGCGCGACAAGACGATCGCGCAGCACATGGTCGACCGCAGCTGGGGCGCGACGATGGTCCTGACCGAGCCCGACGCGGGCTCCGACGTCGGCGCCGGCCGCACCAAGGCGTTCCCCAACGAGGACGGCTCCTGGAACATCGAGGGCGTCAAGCGCTTCATCACCTCGGGCGAGCACGACATGGCCGAGAACATCATGCACCTCGTCCTCGCCCGCCCGGTGGGCGTCGAGGGTGTTGGCGGCCCCGGCACCAAGGGTCTGAGCCTGTTCCTCGTGCCGAAGTTCCACTTCGACCACGAGACCGGCGAGCTGACGGGTGAGCGCAACGGCGCCTACGTCACCAACGTCGAGAAGAAGATGGGCATCAAGGTCTCCACGACGTGCGAGGTCACGTTCGGCGACGGCGCACCGGCCCAGGGCTGGCTGCTCGGCGAGGTGCACGACGGCATCAACCAGATGTTCCGCGTCATCGAGAACGCCCGCATGATGGTCGGCCTCAAGGCCGCCGCGACCCTGTCGAGCGGTTACCTCAACGCGCTCGACTACGCCAAGGAGCGCGTCCAGGGCGCCGACCTGACGCAGGCTTCCGACAAGGCGGCCCCGCGCGTCACGATCACGCACCACCCCGACGTGCGTCGCTCGCTGCTGACCCAGAAGGCGTACGCCGAGGGACTGCGATCGCTCGCGATGTATGCCGCGACGTGGCAGGACGACGTCATCATCAAGGAAGCCGCCGGCGAGGACGCCTCGCTGTCCGAGGCGATCAACGACCTGCTGCTGCCGCTCGTCAAGGGCTACGGCTCGGAGCGCTCGTGGGTCCTGCTGGGCACGGAGTCGCTGCAGACGTTCGGCGGATCGGGCTTCCTGCAGGACTACCCGATCGAGCAGTACGTCCGCGACGCCAAGATCGACACGCTCTACGAGGGCACCACGGCGATCCAGGGCCAGGACCTGTTCTTCCGCAAGATCGTCAAGGACAAGGGCGCCGCACTCGGCTACCTGTCCGAGCAGGTCAAGGAGTTCGCCGAGGGCGACGCCGGCAACGGCCGCCTCAAGGTCGAGCGCGAGCTGCTCAAGCAAGGTCTCGACGACGCCAGCGCGATCATCGGCGCGATGTTCAGCGACCTCATGGCCTCGAACCCCGCCGACGAGAAGGGCGACCTCAAGAACATCTACAAGGTCGGCCTCAACACGACGCGTCTCGTGTACGTCCTCGGCGACCTGACCGTCGCGTGGCTGCTGCTGCGCGGCGCCGAGGTCGCGCTCGAGAAGCTCGGTGGCGAGGTCTCCGCCGCCGACAAGAGCTTCTACGAGGGCAAGGTCGCCGCGGCTCAGTTCTTCGCACGCAACGTCCTGCCGAAGCTGGCCGGCGAGCGCGCGATCGCCGAGAACATCGACGACTCGGTCATGGAGCTCGACGAGTCCGCGTTCTGATCCTTCCCGGACACGTCCACGACGAAGGCCCCCACCAGCGACGGTGGGGGCCTTCGTCTTTCTACCGCGATTTGGTTAGTGCACTAACGATTAGTACACTCATCATATGGACAATCCTCTCGCGCTCGAGGAGCAGGTGTGCTTCGCCCTCGCCGTCGCGTCCCGCAGTGTCGTCGCGAGCTACCGCACGGTGCTCGAGCCCCTCGGCCTGACCCATCCGCAGTACCTCGCGATGCTGGCCCTCTGGCAGCACGGCACCCTCAGCGTCAAGGCGCTCGGCGAGCTCCTGCACCTCGAGCCGGCGACGATCTCGCCGCTCGTCAAACGGCTCGAGCACTCCGGCCTGGTGACGCGCGCGCGGTCGAGCGCCGACGAGCGGTCGATCGACGTGGCGCTCACACCGGCCGGCCGAGCTCTGCGCAGGCGAGCGCTCAAGGTCCCGCCGACGATGCTCGCGCGGTTCGGCATGAGCCTCGACGACCTGCACGCCACCAACGCCGTCCTCCAGCGCATCATCGCCGCCGCAGAAGCGGTGCCCGCATGACCACGACGACGCGCGAGGCCCAGGCGCTCGACCGCGTACGCCGCCGGGTCACCGCGATCGGGTTCTTCGCCGTCGCGTCGCACGGCGTCTTCGGGCTGATCGGCGTCTCGTACGTCCTGCTGGGCCAGGACCGGCGCGGCGACGCCATGCTCCTGACCCTCATGTCGGGCGTCGTGGCCCTGATCGTCTGCGCCGCGACCCGCGCGATCCTCGGCGCACGGCCCTTCTCCGCCATGTGGTCCCTCGTGTCCCTGGTGCCGACCGTCATAGCGCTTCTCCTCATGTTCTGACGGGAATCCGCGCGGTCGTGTGGGAAGGTGACTGCGTGAAACCGGTCAACCCGCTCTGGTACCTGGCGGCCTTCTTCTTCGCGCTGGTCAGCGTGGTGATCGGAACCGTCGTGGCCGCCGGCGCCTGGGATCCCGATCCGCGTCGTCACCGTGACCCCGACGACCACCCGCGCGGATGCGCAGGGCAAGACGCTCGTGGTGTTCACCGACATCCGTGCAGCCCGACCGCGACATCACCTGCCGGGCCACCGGCCGCGACAAGAAGCCTGTCGACATACCGCCCGCCGCGCTCGACATCACGGTCGACAACGAAGGCAACCAGTGGCACCTGATCGGCCTGCTCACCGAGGGCACGCACGACATGTCGGTGCAGTGCGCGCCGCGGGACAAACGGGTCGACAACGCGTCATATGGCTGGGCCACCGTGACCGGATTCGAGTCCCGCGCCAACACGGGCAAGGGCATCGGCATCCTCGGAGTCGCGTTCGCAGCCGGGTTCGCGGGGTATGTCTTCTACTCCCGTCGTCAACAGCGCAAGGAGACCGCCCGTGGACCTGCTTGACACGTACGTCCGAGGTTGGCACGAGTCGGCCATGTCGATCGTGGCCCTGGCAGGCGAGCTCGATGACGACGACTGGGCGCGGCCGACCGACTGCGACGAGTGGACCGTCAAGGACATCGTGGCTCACCTCGCTCACCTGGAGACCGAGCTGTGCAACACCGAGCAGAACAGCAGCGAGCAGGTCGGCGGCACCGACGTCGTGTCGGCCTACACCGGCGCCGGTGTCGCAGCGCGGCGCGATCGCACACCGGCCGAGCTGGTCGCCGAGTTCGCCGCGGCGGTCGAGCTGCGAGCGAGCCGCCTGGCCGACCTGCCGGACGACCCCTCCGCGCTGGCACCGGTGACTCCGGGCGGCGTCGCCTGGAGCTGGGACACTCTGCTGCGCAACCGCTCGATCGACGTCTGGGTCCATGAGCAGGACATCCGCCGGGCCACCGGCCGGCCCGGCGGGCTCGACAGCACGGGCGCACACGTCGCGGTGATGACGTTCTCGCTCTCCCTGCCGTACGTCGTGGGCAAGCGGGTCAAGCCGCCGGCCATGTCGACGGTGCAGTGGATCGTGACCGGCGAGACGCCGCTCGAGCTCGCGGTCCATGTCGGCGAGGACGGTCGGGCCAGTGCTATCCAGAGCCTCGAGGAGCCGTCGGTCACGCTGACGATGACGACCGAGACGTTCACCGTGCTGACCGCGGGCCGTCGCAAGCCTGACGAGGTCGAGGTCGAGATCGATGGCGACCAGGACCTTGGCCGGGCGACGCTCTCGGCCATGTCGATCATGTACTGAATCCCGACTGAGGCCTGGATCGAGGCTCTAGGCTGGCGCGATGAGCTGGAGCACCCACGACATCGCCGATCTGTCCGGCAAGCGCGCCGTGATCACCGGAGTGACCGGCGGGCTCGGCCTGCACACGGCGATCGGGCTCGCCCGGCACGGCGCTGAGCTGGTCGTCACGGCCCGCAACGAGGCCAAGGCCGAGACGGCCGTCGCCCGGATCCTCGAGCGGGCACCCGAAGCGCAGCGTCGACGTCGTGTCGCTCGACCTCGCGGACCTCGCCGACGTGAGACGTGCCGCGGCCGAGGTCGCCAAGACGTACGACCGCATCGACATGCTGGTCAACAACGCCGGCATCATGGTGCCGCCCAAGTACGAGACCACGGCGGACGGCTTCGAGCTGCAGATCGGCACCAACCACATCGGCCACTTCGCCTGGACCGCCGAGCTCTGGCCGGTGCTCAAGGACAGCGACGCCCGAATCGTCACGGTCTCCTCCCTCGCGCACACAGCGGTCGGCAGCGTCGATCTGACCTCGCTCACACCGGACGACCCGGCCGGTCGCTACCGGCGCTGGCAGTCGTACGGGCAGTCCAAGCTCGCCAACCTGCTCTTCGCGCTCGAGCTCGATCGGCGCGCCAAGGCGGCCGGCCTCGGGGTCGTCAGCGTCGCCGCGCACCCCGGATACGCCTCCACCAACATCACGAAGACCGGCCCCACAGGCGGCGGGCTGTCACTGCCCAGCATCGGCATGCACCAGATCTCCCGGATCATCGCGCAGCCCGCCGCCCTCGGCGCCTTGCCGTTGCTGATGGCCGCCACAGACCCGTCGCTGACCGGCGGCGAGTACGTCGGACCGTCCGGCTTGCGAGGGCTGCGCGGGCGGCCCAAGCTCGTCAACATGACGCATGCCGCGCGCGACGAGGACCTCGCGCGGGACCTGTGGTCGGCGTCGGAGTCGGCCATCGGCGCGACGTTCGACGTCTGACCGCAATCGCGCTGCGATGCCCGCGCAAACCGCGGATTCGGCCGGTTTTCGCGCGTGTGGGATCGCCCACACGCACCCCCTCGTGGCGTGCCTTCGCCGCCAGGTTGACGTAACGTCGAACGCCTGATGATCCGAGAAATGACGCACAGCGACTTTGACAGCATCGTCCACCTCAACCAGAACGCCCTCGAGGGCGTCGGTCCACTCGACAACGAGAGCCTCTCGCTCCTCGTGAAGATGTCCGACCAGGCCCTCGTCGCGGAAGACGACGGCGACATCGCCGGCTTCGTCATCACGCTGCCCCCGGGCGCCGAGTACGACTCGAGCCGCTATCGGTGGTTCGAGGACAAGCTCGTCGATGACTATGTCTACCTCGACCGCATCGTGGTCTCCGACGAGCACCGACGCAAGGGCGTGGCCTCCAAGCTCTACGAGGAGATCGAGGGCGATGCCCCGGTCGCGCTCGAGGTCTACGAGACCAACGACGTGTCCCTCGCCTTCCACGAGAGCCGCGGCTTCGAGGAGGTCGGCGCCCTCACCCACGACGGCAAGACCAACCTCATGCTGGTCCGCGAACCCGACGAGAGCTGAACCCGAACCCACGACGCGGCGGGCCATCAACCGGACACCGGTTGGTGGCCCGTCGTCGTAGGTGAATTCTCACCAAATCTCGGCGCCGCGGCGTGCGCGAGCCCTAATGTGAACGCATGTCATTCCAGGAACCGCCGCGACCCGAACGGGGACAGACCGGCGCCGAGCGCGGCCCCAACGTCAGCGACATCGAGCGCGAGGTGCTCGACGCCCGGTCCATGCCGCAGAAGCTGCTCGCTGCGGCCAACCCGAAGCTCTACTTCGGCATGGTCAAGGAGTACCCGGCCGGCACCAAGCAGTTCCTCTGGCTGTGCCTGGGCATCCTCTATCCGTTCTGGCTGATGGCCGTCGATCGTCGCGTGGCCGGTCATCATGATCGCTGAAGCTCGTAGGCAAGGTCCTGTTCGCGATCTGGTGGTTCTGCACCGGCTGGTTCTGGAAGCGTCTCGGCGGCGAGAAGCCGGCCAAGGAGCGCGCGCCCAGATCGACCAGGACGCGCAGCCAGCTCGCGGACAGCAACGCCCAGCAGTACGATGAGGCTGCTCCCGAGGCGACGCTCGGGAGTCACGATGTCGGTCAGTCCCGAAGGCTGCTGCCGACCGAGTCGATCACCGCAACCGTCACTCTCGACGAGCCGCTCGACGACGTGACCGACGCCCGGATCGAGATCGGCTACCTCAACACGTTCAAGTACGAGTGGGCACGCAACAACACCACCGACCTGGTCGGCCCCACGAGCGCCGGCGGGCGCAGCGACGCGACGGAGTGGGTTGGTGCGGGAGACTCGCCGATCGTGTTCGCGGGTGGCACGCTCGCCGCCGGCACGCACACCGCGACCGTACGACTTCCGTCGTGGTCACCCGGCACGTCGGACCCGGCGGTGGCCTGGCAGGCCCGGCTCCGGGTCGAGCGCAAGGGCAAGGCGCCCGAGGCCGAAGCGCCGTTCACGGTGATCGTGCCGGCACCCGACCCGCTGCCGACCGAGTCTCGACTTGTCCAGGGCGAGAGCGCCATGGCCAACAGCATCCGTTTCGACGTCGTCACCGACGCGCTGGCGTACCGGGCCGGTGACGTGGTCCGCGGCACGATCTCGGTGACTCCCACCGAGCCGGTCACGAAGTCGGCGACCGCCGACGTACGGTTCTATCGCCCGCAGGTCTCGCACCCGCTCGAGAAGCCGCCGTCGCCCGTCATTGAATGGTTCAGTCGTCCGCACGTCACGGTCGCCAAGGACCTCACGCTGGCGCAGGGCGTCACGACCCAGATCCCGTTCGAGCTGACCCTTCCGGCCGATGCCTCACCCAGCGTCGAAGCGGTCCACAACTCGATCGAGTGGTGGGTCCTCGCCACGATCACGTACGCAGGCCTGACCGGCGCGATCGAGCGAGCCCGCCGCGAGATCTTCGTCCACAACGCGTAGCTCCCGACGCCGATCTGGAGCGCTCAAGTCGCCGACCTAGAACCTGTTCGACGACTCTGCTCAAGAGCCAGGCCAGAAGCGCAAGCAGCGCGATCACATTGAACGTCGCCCACGAGTGCTTGAGCACGACCCGCGCTATTCGCCGCGTCGGGACCGCGCCCACCGTTCGCCTTCGAGAGCGGAGGACGGAAGCGCAAGACGTAGGACACCAAAAGCAGAAGACCGATTCCTGCTGCGACGACGCCAAGAGCTTCACGTCGAGGGAATCCCCCGCGGTGACCTCCTGTGCCCCAAAGGCGAATGCCACGAAAACGGCCAAAGTGACGGTCGATCGGTTCCCGTGGGTTCTCCCGCACGCTCTCCCAGAATCGTGGCTCCGTAGGGAACCTGTAGACAGCCGGTCCCGGCTCGCGATGACTTCGTGGCGGTTGATCCCCCGCGGATGGGCCTGGATTTTCACCGCTGTTCATGACGTCCATCTTGTCGCAGGTTGCTGATTTCCTGCTGAGTTCGCAGACAGTCGGCGACTTTGGCAATTCCGCGCGACTTTCCGCGTGGCTGACTCAAGCCCGTCTGTGTCCCGGTCCGGCCTATTGGCGTTGGTGGCCGGGGGCGTCTCGGGGTAGGAGTGGTGGCGGGTTGGAGCGGTAGGTGTGGCCGGTGGGCGTGTGTCCAGATGGTGGCTTTGCCGTCGGCGATGACGTTCCAGCCGGGTTGGTGCTTGAGCGTGTGGGATCTCTTGCAGAGGCCTTGGCCGTTGTCGGCGGTTGATGGGTCCGCCGAGGGTGTGGTCGTGGATGTGGTCGTCGTCGCGGATCCGCGCCTCGCAACCTGGTTGGCGGCATCTGCGGTCACGGGTGCGGATGTGCTGGCGGGTGGGTGAGTCGAACCGGCGCCGGTGCGGTTCACGCACCAGCAGGGTGCCGTCGACCGGGTCGACCAGCAGGCGTCGGATCGAGGGGTTCGGTGCGTGGGCGATGATGTCGTCGGCGATGTCTGGGCTGATCGGTCCGTAGCCGACCAGGTCGACGGGTTCACCGTCGGCGCCGACCAGCGTGGGCGCGTCCATGACCAGTTGCACCTCGACGTCGGCGGTGTCGGCATGGGCGCGGCCGGTGACGCGTTCGACCAGCGTCTGGGACATGATCTGCCCGACGGTGCGCTCATCACCGGTGGACCGCAGCCCACGGGCGTAGGAGTCCAGGCTGTTGTAGGTCGCGACGATCTGCTCAGCCGGACCACGCACCTGCAACACCGCGACACCGTCGGTGTCGGGGAACATCGACACCCGCTGATCAGCCCGATTCCGCTCGGCGCGAACCCGCGCCGCTTCGGCGTCGATCCGGATGACCGCCCGCGCGACCAGCTGACCGGCCGCCACATGCGTCAGGCCCGGCAACACCGGCGCGATCTCACCATCGAGGATGTCGAAGTCGTCCACCGACAACGACGAGGACTCCTTGACCACCGCCCTCGCCACCAGCTCAGAGATCTGACCGGACTCGAGCAACGCCAACGTCTTGGGCAGCCGGGCCATCCCGATCGCCAGACCGAACAACGTGCCCGCCGCCGACGGCGAGATGTTGCGGGCCATCGCGATCTCACCGATCACCGACAGCGCCGGATCACCCTGGGCCAGACCGACCTGCTCGACCCGTTCGGCATACAGGTCAGCGATCTGCCGCAGCTGCCCGGCCTTGGCCGCCGCAGCGACCCGGTCGAACGCCACGATCGCATCGATCCGCGACGCACCGCACTCATGCGCCGGATCCGCCGCGAAGTCGTGCGCACGCAGCTCACCGAGCAGATCGGTGGCGGTCACGGCTTCGAACATACCTCCAACCTAGAGGCCACCACTGACACTCACTTTTCCTGCCGTTGCAGCGGTTATCCACAGGTCACGAAGCGGCCGAAACGGTCAGCCGAGCTCGCGGGTCTGGCCGTACGCCTCGGGCTCCTCCGCCATGATCTTGGCGCGAGCCTTGACCCGGTAGCGCCAGATCTGGATCAGGCCGAGCAACCACAGGACGTACTGGAACGACATCGCCCAGCGGAATGCCGACGGCGTGTAGGCGGTCGACGAGCCGGGGGTGCGCCAGTCGAGGATCAGGCCGATCGCCACGACCAAGCACGAGGCTCGCGACGAACCCGGCCTGGTTGACGATCGCCGTCGCGCTGCCGAGCCGATCGGCGGGATTCGACGTACGAGCGAGGTCGAAGCCGATCATCGATGCCGGGCCGCCGACTCCCATCACGATGACGAGCAGCACCAGGAGCACGGTCGGCGCAGGTCCCTGCCACGCCAGCACGACGGTCCACACCGCGACCATCGCGCCGATGATGCCGAGCACGATCGTGGAGCGCTGCCACGGATGACGCGTGATGGCCCAGCCGAGCACGGGACCAGCCGACATCACCGCCACGACCATCAGCGTGAGCAGCAGGCCGGCGACGTGGTCGGACCGACCCTCGCCGCGTACGAAGAACGGATAGCCCCAGAGCAGGCCGAACGTCGTGGCGCTGAACTGCGTCGTGAAGTGCATCCAGAAGCCGAGGCGGGTCCCGGGCTGCGCCCACGACGCACCGAGGCTTCGCCGTATGCCGCTGAGTGACAGCGCCGCTCCACTCAGCGACCGCGCGGCCGGCGCGTCACGCACGAAGATGACGAGCGCGATGGTCAGCACGACCCCGAGCGACGCGGCGATCAGGTAGGACTTGGTCCAGCCGAGGTCGCGCAGTGCGACCGTCATCGGCACCGCCGCGATGATCGCTCCCAACTGACCCGTCACACCCGTCAGCTGGGTCATCGAGCGGCACCCGTCGCGGTGCGAACCAGGTGTTGACCAGCCGCAACACGCAGATGAACGTCATGGCATCGCCGACGCCGACGAACGTCCGGGCGAGCAGCGCCCAGGCGTACGTGTCGGCGAACGCGAACCCGACCTGTGCGAGCGTCAACGTGACGGCACCCGTCAGCAGTACGCGTCGCGGCCCGAAGCGGTCGACCAGCAGACCCGACCGGGATCTGCATGCCGGCGTAGACCAGCAGCTGCAGCATCGTGAAGGTCGCGAGCTGCGCCGCCGAGATGTCGAACCGCTCGGTCGCGGCGAGTCCGGCGACGGCGAGCGAGGAGCGATGGAACACCGCGAGGAGATAGACGAGGAGGGCGACGACCCACACCGCGTACGCACCGGAATGGCGCGACTTGGCAGGCTGGCTCACTGAATTCATTCTACGGCTGCCATCGCGCCAGGTTTTCGCGGTTGTGCCACCGTGGACACCATGCCGAGCTCCGAACTGACCCTCGTCGACTGGCGCCGCCGCGTCAACGAGATGTATGCCGACGTGCGCGCCGAACCGGACCACGCAGCCGGCCATGCGCGATGGCGGGCCGCCCGCGACGAGCTCTTCCGCAACCATCCGCAGACGCCGTTGCTCGAGGACGATCCGCTTGCGCGAGACCGGGCTGCCCTACTGGCCGTACGACCCTGCGCTGCGCTTCGATGCGGCGCTGCTGCCGGCCGAGCCCACCGAGCCTCGGCTCGTGGACGCCGGCGGTGACGGCACGATCGAGATGCACCTGATCGGCCGCGTCGAGCTGCCCGAGCCGGTCGGCGGAAGCCTCGACGTGTGGTGGCTGCACCAGTACGGCGGCGGGATCTTCATCCCGCTGCGCGACGGCACGTCAGGCGACGGCAGCTACGGCGGGGGGCGCTACCTGCTCGACACCGCCAAGGGGTCGTGGCTGGGCGGTGACGCAGCAGTCGCTGACGCTCGACCTCAACTACGCCTACCACCCGTCGTGCCGCTACAACCCGCGCTGGCAGTGCCCGCTGGCCCCGCCGGGCAACACGATCGCGGCGCGGGTCGAGGCCGGCGAGCGGCTCTGACAAGCGCGACCGGGTGCCGGACCCTGAGCCTGGTCCAGCACCCGGTCGCCGTTGTCAGGCCGAGATCGACGTCTGCTCGGACTTGCTGTTGAGGATGTCGATCTTGCGCGGCTTGGCACGCTCGCTCACGGGGATCACGACGCTGAGGACGCCGTTGTCGTAGTGCGCCGAGATCCCCTCGGTGTCGATGCCGTCGCCCAGGCTGAACTGGCGGACATAGCTGCCGTATGGACGTTCCCTGGCCAGCCACTTGGCGCCCTCGTGTGACGCCGGCGTGCGTTCGGCCCTGATGGTCAGCATGTGCCCGTCGAGATCGACGTCCACGGATCCCGGGTCGATGCCCGGCATGTCCGCGGCCAGGACGTAGCGATCACCCTCACGGAACAGGTCGACCGGCATCAGTCGGGTCGACTGCGACGGAGAGCTGAGAGGCCAGGCGATCGAAGTCGCCGAAAGGATCAAAGGACATGTTCATCATCGAAGATCTCCTTTCGCAAACTTGAGTCCATCGGACTCAACTCTTTACGAGAGAAAAAGTAGATCGACTTCGACCGACCGATCAAGGCCAGATTCTGAAAAATTCCTGAATAATTCGCTGCGGTTGCAGCGGATTGTCAGAACGTCAGCGCCAGCGCCGGGTCGCCCAGGATCGCGGCGACGTCGGCCAGGAATCGTGATCCCTGCTCGCCGTCGACGACGCGATGGTCGAAGCTCAGCGCCAACGTCGTGACCCACCGGGCCACGATCTCGTCATCGTCGCCGACCCAGGGCCGCTTGTTGATCGCGCCGACCGCCAGGATCCCCGACTCGCCAGGGTTGAGGATCGGCGTGCCGGCGTCGATGCCGAACACCCCGATGTTGGTGATCGTGAACGATCCACCCGACATCTGCGCCGGCTGGGTCTTGCCCTCGCGGGCGGTCGCGATCAGCTCGCCGAACGCCTGCGCCAGCTCCGGCAGGGTCATCGAGTCAGCGCCGACGATGTTGGGCACGACGAGTCCGCGCGGAGTCGCCGCGGCGATGCCGAGGTTGACCGAGCCCTTGAGCACGATCTCCTGCGCGGCGTCGTCCCACGTCGCGTTGAGCTCGGGCGTGCGACGCATCGCGAGGCACACGGCGCGGGCGACGATCAGCAGCGGCGAGACGCGTACGCCGGCGAACCGGTCGTCGGTCTTGAGCTGTGCGACGAGCTCCATGGTCTTGGAGACGTCGAGGGTGATCCACTCGGTGACGTGCGGCGCGGTGAACGCCGAGGACACCATCGCCTCGGCGGTCATCTTGCGGACGCCCTTGATCGGGATCCGCTGGTCCTCAAGCGACGTCGACGGTGCTCGCTCTGCGGCGCGGGCTGCGGCCTTGGCGCAGGCCGGCGAACGCCTCGACGTCGGCGCGGGTGATGATGTCGCCCTCGGCAGGCACCGAGTCGAGGTCGATGCCGAGGTCCTTGGCCAGCTTGCGCACCGGCGGCTTGGCCAGCGCCCGGATCGAGCGCTGTGGCACCTTCTCGGTGTCGACCGATGCCACGGCACCCTTGCGGGCGCGGCGCTTGGTCGAGGTCGTACGCGGGCCGTAGCCGACGAGGACGGACTGCCGCTCCTCCTTGGCCGGAGCCTGCGTCGCGGGCGCGGCCTCGGTGACGGCATCGGGAACCAGGTCTCTCGGCGGCCGCGAACTGACCCGCCGTCATCGCGTCCGGGCAGCGTTCGCCGTGGGCACGGGGTCTCCGCCGGCGGCTCGGGCGCGGCCGGCTCGTCAGCGGAGGTGATCCGGATGATCGGCGTGCCCACATCGACCGTCTGGCCCTCGTCGACGAGCAGTGCCTCGACCGTGCCTTCGTACGGGCTGGGCAGCTCGACGATCGACTTGGCGGTCTCGATGTCGACGATGATGTCGTTGACCTTGATGACGTCGCCGACCGACACCTTCCAGCTGACGATCTCGGCCTCGGTCAGACCCTCGCCCACGTCGGGCAGCTTGAACTCACTCATCACAGACTCCTAGAACGCCAGCGAACGGTCGACGGCTTCGAGCACGCGGTCGAGGCCGGGCAGGAACTCTTCCTCGATGCGGCTCGGCGGATAGGGCAGGTCGTAGCCCGTGACCCGGATGACCGGCGCCTCGAGGGAGTAGAAGCACTTCTCGGTGATGCGCGCCGAGACCTCGGCACCGAGCCCGAGGGTCTGCGCCGCCTCGTGCACGACGATCGCGTGGCCGGTGCGGCGCACGGACTCGAAGACCGGCTCGAGGTCGAGCGGCGAGAGCGTACGCAGGTCGATGACCTCGAGGCTCGTGCCCTCCTCAGCGGCTGCGTCGGCCGACTCGAGGCAGGTCTTGACCATCGGGCCGTACGCGATGAGGGTCGCGTCGGTGCCCTCGCGGACGACGCGCGAGGCGTGCAGCGGGAGCGGCTCGGCGTCGAGGTCGACCTCGCCCTGGTCCCAGTAGCGGCGCTTGGGCTCCATGAACACGATCGGGTCGTCGCTCGCGATGGCCTGCTGGATCATCCAGTAGGCGTCGTTGGCGTTGGAGCACGACACGACCTTGAGGCCGGCGGTCAGCGCGAACTGCGCCTCGGGGCTCTCGGAGTGGTGCTCGACCGCACCGATGCCGCCGCCGAACGGGATGCGGATGACGATCGGCATCTTGACCCGGCCCTGCTGCGGAAGTGCAGCTTGGCGACCTGGCTGACGATCTGGTCGTACGCCGGGTAGACGAACCCGTCGAACTGGATCTCGAGCACCGGGCGGTAGCCGCGCATCGCGAGACCGACGGCGGTGCCGACGATGCCGCTCTCGGCGAGCGGGGCGTCGATGACGCGGCTCTCGCCGAAGTCCTTCTGCAGCCCGTCGGTGATGCGGAAGACGCCGCCGAGCTTGCCGACGTCCTCGCCCATGATCAGGACCTTGTCGTCGGCCTCCATCGCGGCGCGCAGGCCGGCGTTGAGGCCCTTGCCGAGCGGCATGCGCGTCATGAGTCACTCCCCTCGGGCTCGAGGCCGTCTCTGTAGGCGACGTACTGGGCCTTCTGCTCGGCGAGCTCGGCGCGACCCGTCGACGTAGACGTGGTCGAACAGCGCCGCCAGGTCAGGCTCCGGCAGCGCCTTGCAGGTCTCGCGCAGGTGCTTGCCCAGCTCATCGGCCTCGGCGTCGAGCTCGTCGAAGAACTCCTGTGGCGTGCCCTGGGTCAGGAGGTAGCGCTTGACCCGCTCGATGGGGTCCTTGAGCTTCCACGTCTCGACCTCGGCACTGTCGCGGTAGCGGGTCGGGTCGTCGGACGTCGTGTGCGCGCCCATGCGATAGGTGTAGGCCTCGATCAGGGTCGGGCCCTCGCCGTTGCGCGCCTTCTGCATCGCTGCGGTCGTGACGGCGTGGCAGGCGAGGACGTCGTTGCCGTCGACGCGTATGCCGCGGAAGCCGAAGCCGCCAGCGCGCTGGGCGATCGGTCCACGGGTGTTGCGCTCGGTCGAGGCCGAGATGGCGTACTGGTTGTTCTGGCAGAAGAACACGACGGGCGCGTTGAAGACCGCGGCCCAGTCGAATGCCTCGTTGACGTCGCCCTGGCTCGTCGCGCCGTCGCCGAAGTAGGCGATGACGGCGGCGTCGCGCTCGGGGTCGTTGCGGCCGACCTCGCCGTCGAGCGTCAGGCCCATCGCGTAGCCCGTCGCGTGCAGGGTCTGGGCGCCGATGACGATGCTGTAGAGCGCGAAGCCGTGCTCGGCCGGATCCCAGCCGCCGAGCTCGACGCCTCGGAACAGGCCGAGGAGCAGCGCCGGGTCGACGCCGCGGCACAAGCGCAACGCCGTGCTCGCGATAGGTCGGGAACGCGAAGTCCTGGGGCTTGAGCGCGCGGCCCGAACCGATCTGGGCGGCTTCCTGGCCCAGGGCGGGCGGCCACAGGCCGAGCTCGCCGTGGCGCTGGAGGGCGTGTGCCTCGAAGTCGATGCGCCGGCTCAGGACCAGGTCGCGGAACAAGGCGCGGATGCTGTCGTCGTCACCGTCGTAGGAGAAGTCCGCGTGGGGGACTCGCTCTCCCTCAGGGGTGAGGAGCTGGACGAGCGGGAAGACTCCGCGCTGGATCGTCCGCAACATATGCGTCGGGCATGGTGGCGCTCATACGACTCCCTCAATCGATCGGTGTACGGGATTGCCGCTCCGATGTCGAAGATGCGAGACACCGCTGTCACAGGGGTGGTGGACGTTGGTGGACTCACATGACGTGACTGGCATCACATCTGATCCCACCGTATCCCGGCAACGTCCGCGTGACCAAAACAACGCTCCGATCCGCCGATGGTCACGGTGCGAGCACCGGATAGGTGACAGACGTTCGTGGAGTTCAGTGCTCCTTGCGCCAGGCGGCCGCGCGGTCGAGGAACGTCGCGTTGACCGACGGGCTGCCCACGCTGACGCGTACGCCGTCACCGGCGAACGGCCTCACCGAGACCGGGTCGCACCACGCGGCGAAGTCCATCGCGTCGTCGCCGAGCGGCAACCAGACGAAGTTGGCCTGCGTCTCCGGCAGGTCCCAGCCCTGGTCACGCAGGGCCGCGACCATGGCGCCGCGCTCCTGCACGATCGCCTCGACCCGCTCGGCGAGTGCAGCCTCCGAGTCGAGTGAGGCGACCGGCAGCAGCCTGGGACAGATCCGTGACGGCGAACGGTGGCGACGCCTTGCGGATCGCCTCGGCGACCTGCGGCCGGGCGATCGCATAGCCGACCCGCAGCCCAGCGAGCCCGTACGCCTTGGAGAACGTGCGGAGCACCACGACGTTGTCGTGGGCCGCGAGCGCCGCAAGCCCGTCGGCCGCATCAGGGTCGCGGATGAACTCGACGTATGCCTCGTCGACCACGACGAGGACACGCTCGGGCACGGTCGCCAGGAACCGGTCGAGCTCAGCGGCCTTGACGACGGGCCCGGTCGGGTTGTTCGGCGTGCAGACCAGCACGACGCGGGTGCGATCGGTGACGGCCGTTGCCATCGCCTCGAGGTCGTGGGTCGCGTCCGGCCGCAGCGGCACGCGTACAGTCGTCGCTCCGGTCAGGTCGGCGGCGATCGGGTAGGCCTCGAACGACCGCCACGCGTAGATGACCTCGTCACCGGTTTCGAGGTGGGCGTTGAGCAGGGCGTACAGAACCGCGACCGACCCGGTGCTCGCGGCGAAGTGATCCGGCGAGAGCCCGAACCTGGCCGACAGCGCGTCGTACAGCGCCGTCGTGCCGGCGTCGGGATAGCGGTTGATGCGCCCGAGCTCGACGGCGGCACGCTCCATGACGCCAGGCAACGGGTCGTAGGGATTCTCGTTGCTCGAGAGCTTGTGGTCCTCGCTCGCGGCAGCCTTACCAGGGCGGTAGACCGGGATGTCGTCGAGCGCCCGGCGGGCGCGAGGGGATGTCATGCCGTCACCTCCAAGAAGAGCCCACGATACGGAGGCGCCGTCATGAGTGCCTTGACTATTCCCTCGCTGCGCTCGGTCATGCACTGAGCGTAATACCTGACCGATCGGTCAGGTGAGTTGCTCCCGCAGTGCCGGCAGGATCTCGGACCTGGCGGCGTCGAGGAACGGCGCCTGCTGCTCCCCACCGATCTGCACGAGGGCGACATCCGTGAAGCCCGCGTCGACGAATGGCGTGACGGCCTTGACGATCGCGTCCACGTCGGAGCCGCACGGGATCTGCTCCGCGACGTCCTCAGGACGTACGAACTGCGATGCCGCCGCGAACCCCGATGGGCCGGGCAGCTCGGCGTTGACCTTCCAGCCGCCCGCGAACCACCGGAACTGCTCATGGGCTCGCGTACGAGCGGCGTCGACGTCGGAGTCCCAGCTGATCGGGAGCTGGCCGACCTTGCGCGCGGGAGCGCCAGCCCGGGTCTTCGCATCGAACGCCGGGCCGAGCTCCGGATCTGGCTCGACCGCGATCATGACATCAGCTCGTGGCGCGCCCACCTCGATCGACTGCTCTCCGCTCACCGCGACGCCGATCGGAACCCGGGCGTCGGGCAGGTCCCACAGCTTCGCCGAGTCGACGCGATAGTGCTTGCCGACATAGTCGACGTAGTCACCGTCGAACAGCAGGTTGATGATGTCGAGCGCCTCGACGAAGCGCTCATGGCGAACGTTCACCGGCGGCCAGCCCTCGCCGATGACGTGCTCGTTGAGGTTCTCGCCGGCGCCCAGTCCCAGCGTGAAACGTCCCTCGCTGAGCAGACCGACGGTCGCGGCCTGCTGCGCGATGACCGCGGGGTGGTAGCGCGCGATGGGACACGTCACGTACGTCATGAGCTCGATCGACTCGGTCGCCTGTGCCACGGCGCCGAGTGTCGGCCAGGCGTTGGGGCTGTGGCCCTGCTCGTCGAGCCACGGGTTGAAGTGGTCGCTCATGACGGCCAGGTCGAAGCCGGTGTCCTCGGCGGCGGCAGCATCGCGTACGAGCGAACGTGGGTCGGACTGTTCACACATGAGGGTGTAGCCGAATCGGGTCATACCGGGCTCGTACCCAACGCCCGCGAACGAACACGTCCGACGCCGCTGACATGATCGACCGTGTGACTACTCGCAACGCCCGGCTCGGCTACGCGCTGGTCATCCTGGCCGCAGTCCTGTTCGGCCTCAACGGCGGCGTCTCACGTGTCGCGATGGGGTCGGGGCTGAGCCCCGAGTTGTTCACGACGTTGCGCATCACCGGCGCAACGCTGGTGTTCGTGGCCTATGCCGCATGCTTCCGCCGCTCTGCGCTGGTCCGCCCCAAGGGCAGCTCGATGCTGCTCATCATCGCCCTCGGGCTGGTCGGGGTCACGGCGCTGCAGCTCACCTACAACGTCGCGATCGACCGACTGCCGCTCGGGATCGCGCTGCTGATCGAGTACCTCGCGCCGGTGCTCGTCGTGCTGTGGGTCCGGTTCGTCCGCAAAGAGCCGGTCCGCGGCCGCATGTGGCTCGCCGTCGGCCTCGCGATCGGTGGCCTCGCTGTGGTCAGCCGGGTGTGGAACGGACTGACGTTCGACGGGCTCGGCGTCATCATGGCGCTCCTCGCCGCGGTGAGCTTCGCGTCGTACTTCCTGCTCGGCGAGCACAATGTCGGGTTCGACGACCCGCTGCGCGTCATCCTGTGGGCGTTCGTCGTGGCGACCGTGGCGATGAACCTCATCCAGCCGATCTGGACGACGCCCGAGCTCGACGGATCGACCTCCCTGCTCGGACGACTCGACGACTACACAGTCAACCCATGGCTCGTCATCGCCGTGGTCGTCCTGCCGGGCACGGTCATGCCGTTCTTCCTCGAGATGGTGGCGCTGCGGCACCTGCCGGCGACGATCGTGATCGTCGTCGCGATGCTCGAGCCCGTGCTCGCGAACGTCCTCGGCTGGGCGTGGTTCCGCGAGTCCCTGACACCCGTCCAAGTGCTCGGCGCAGTCGCGGTGCTCGCGGGCATCGTCCTCGCCCAGACGTCTCGCAAGGTCGAGACCGTCCTGCCTCAGCCGTAGCCTCCGGCAACAGTGCAACAATCGGGCCATGCCCAAGTTTGTGACTGCATGGATCCTCAGCGGGCTCGCCCTCGCTGCCGCCGCCGGCCTGCTCGGCGACCACATGGACATCGGTGAGTCCGGTGACTCCACTGTCGAGCGCATCGTGGCGATCGCGCTGGTCGCGCTGGTCTTCACGGCGATCAACGCCTTCGTCGCTCCGGTCATCAAGACGCTGTCGCTGCCGTTCATCATCATCACGCTGGGCTTCGCGCTGCTCGTGATCAACGCCCTGCTGCTCCTGCTGACCGAGTGGATCACCGGCAAGTTCGGCGTCGCATTCCACGTCGACGGGTTCTGGTGGGCCGTGCTCGGCTCGATCGTCATCTCGATCGTCAACGCGGTGCTCGGCGGATTCACCAGCAAGAAGACGCACTCGGCACGTTGACCTACCGCATCGCCCTGGTCTGCCTCGGCAACATCTGCCGGTCCCCGATGGCGCACGTCGTCCTCGAGGACCGGTTGGCCGAGGCGGGGCTCGACGACCGGGTCGAGGTCGTCTCATCCGGCACGGGCGACTGGCACGTCGGTCACCCCATGGACCCACGCGCCGCGGCGACACTGTCCGCCGCGGGATACGACCCGACCCGGCACCGCGCGCGTACGTTCTCACCGGACTGGTACGCCGAGAACGACCTGATCCTCACGATGGATGCCAGCAACTACGCCGACGTCGTCGACCATGCCCCGACCGTCGAGCAGGTCCAGCAGGTCCGGATGTTCCGGGAGTTCGACCCCGAGGTCTCCGACGCGGATGTCGACGTGCCCGACCCCTACTACGGCGGCGACGACGGATTCGCCGCGGTCCTCGCGATGATCGAGCGTACGACCGACCAGCTCGTCGCCCAGCTGCCTGACCTCATGGACCGCTGAACGTACGGTCCTCCACGGGGTAACGTCATCGTCATGGCACGCATGACAGGGACCGCCGCGCGGGCGGAGGCACTCCTTGGCATCGGTGTCGTCTCCACCACGCCGGTCGCCGGCGGTGACATCTGCACGTCGACCAGGCTCCGGCTGACCGACGGCCGCGGCGCCATCATCAAGACCCGGCCCCATCCGCCTGAAGGCTTTTTCGAGCGCGAGGCCGAAGGGCTGCGCTGGCTGCGCGAGGCCGGCGGCGCCCACGTGCCTCACGTCCTCGCGGTCGCCGAGGACTGCCTCGTGCTCGACTGGATCGAGCCCGGCAAGCCCACGACCGACGTCGCCGAGCGGTTCGGCCGCGCCCTTGCCGAGACCCATCAGGCCGGCGCCGACGCGTTCGGCGGGCCCGTCGACGGATTCGTCGGGCTCGCGCCGCTGCCCAACCGCTCGCTGCCGACCTGGCCGGAGTTCTTCGCCTCCCGCAGGGTCATGCCCTACGTACGAGCGGCGGTCGACCGCCAGGCGCTGACCTCCGAGGAGGCCGCCACGATCGAGGCGGCGATGCGGCGCATCCACGACTTCGCCGGTCCCGAGGAACCGCCGTCACGCATCCACGGCGACCTGTGGTCGGGCAACATCGTCTGGGGCTCCGACGGCAACGTCTGGCTCATCGACCCCGCAGCGCACGGCGGCCACCGCGAGACCGACCTGGCGATGCTGGCGCTGTTCGGCATCCCGCACCTCCAGCGGGTCATCGACGCGTACGAGGAAGCAGCGCCGCTTGCCGGACGGGTGGAAGGATCGCGTCGGCCTGCACCAGCTGCACCCGCTGCTGGTCCACGCCATGCTGTTCGGCGGCACGTACGGCGCCCGGGCTGCTGCAGCGGCGCAGGGTCTCCTCGACGGCAAGGCCGCGTAGTTCAGCCAAGTCTCAGGGATCCGGGGCAGACTGATCGCCATGCGCATCCTTGTCGTGGACGATGACCGTGCTGTGCGCGACTCACTGCGCCGGTCCCTCGAGTTCAACGGCTATTCCGTCGATCTCGCCTCCGACGGCGCCGAGGCGCTGGCGCGGGTCCCCCAGATCAACCCCGACGCGATCATCATGGACGTCATGATGCCGCGGCTCGACGGGCTCGAGGCGACCCGCGCGCTCCGTGGCGCCGGCAACGACGTACCGATCCTCGTGCTCACCGCGCGCGATGCCGTGTCCGACCGGGTCGACGGCCTCGACGCCGGTGCCGACGACTACCTGACCAAGCCGTTCGCCCTCGAGGAGCTCCTCGCCCGCGTACGTTCGCTGCTGCGCCGGTCGAGCCGGGCCGCCGCCGTCGAGCCCGACGAGGCGCCGCTGGAGTTCGCCGACCTGTCGCTCGATCCGGTGACCCGCGACGTCAAGCGCGGCAACCGGACGCTGTCCCTCACCCGCACCGAGTTCGCCCTGCTCGAGCTGTTCCTCCAGCGCCCCAAGCGCGTGCTCGAGCGCTCGTTCATCCTCGAGGAGGTCTGGGGCTTCGACTTCCCGACGACCGCCAACTCCCTCGAGGTGTATGTCGGCTACGTCCGCCGCAAGCTCGAGGCCGAGGGTGAGCCCCGGCTGCTCCACACCGTGCGGGGCGTCGGATACGTCCTGCGCGAGACGCCTCCGTGATCGACGTCCTGCACCGCTCGCTTCAGCCGTTCACCCAGCGGATGACGCTCGCCCTGCGGGTCGCGGTGCTCACCACGATGGCCGTCGCCGCGACGCTCGGCGTCGTCAGCGCGATCGTGTTCGTCGTCGTCCGGGCCGAGTTCGAGCGCTCGCTCGACGAGTCGATGCTGCGGCGAGCCCACGCGGCGGTCGACGCCGGCCTGGCGAAGCCGCAGTACTTCACCCGGCTCAACCCTCGACGTGTCAGCGCATTGCCGACGTCCAGATCTTCGCCGTCAACGGCGGCGAGCTGTTCTCCCCCACCGCCACGGTCAACGACGCGCGAGAAGCCGTTCAAGAGCTACCACGAGATCGAGGTCTCGATCGGCCAGGCGTCACAGTCGATGCGCACCGTACGCATCCAGGGCACGCCCTACCGGGTCGTCGCGGTGCAGGCCGGCAGCGGCACGGCGCTCGTCATGACCCAGTCGATGGAGTCGATCGACTACGCGCTCGAACGGCTCAAGGTCATCCTGCTGCTGTGCAGCGCCGCCGGCGTCGCCCTGGCCGGAGTCGCCGGCTGGGCCGTCGCCGCCAACGGCCTGCGCCCCGTCAGACGCCTCACCGCCGCGACCGAGCGCGTCGCGCGTACGTCCGAGCTGACCCCGATCGAGGTCACCGGCCACGACGAGCTGGCCCGGCTGACGACGTCCTTCAACGCGATGCTCCAGGCGCTCGACGCCTCGCAGACCAGGCAGCGGCAGCTCGTCGCCGACGCCGGGCACGAGCTGCGCACCCCGCTGACGAGCCTGCGCACCAACATCGAGCTGATCGGCCAGGCCGCCGACAACGTCGATCGATCGCTGACCGACGACCAGCGGCACGAGATCATGGGCGACGTCCGGTCGCAGCTCGAGGAGCTCACGACCCTGGTCGGCGACCTCGTCGAGCTCGCCCGCGACGAGCCGATGACTCGCGACCCCGAACCGCTCGGACTTCGCCGACGTCGTCACCCAGGCGATCGACCGCGTACGCCTGCGCGCGCACAGCGTCACGTTCGACGTCGAGCTCGAGCCGTGGATGGTGTTCGGCGAGCCGCAGCTGCTCGAGCGCGGCGTCACGAACCTGCTCGACAACGCGGCCAAGTGGAGCCCGCGCCGACGGCACGGTCCACGTACGCCTCTCCGGCGGCGCACTCACCGTCACGGACGAGGGACCCGGCATCGACCCGGCCGACCTGCCGCACATCTTCGACCGGTTCTACCGCTCGAGCGAGGCGCGTACGCTGCCCGGCTCGGGACTTGGGCTGTCGATCGTGAAGCGCGCAGCGGAGCGTCACGGCGGGACCGTCGACGTCGAGTCGCCACCGGGCGGTGGCACGACGTTCACGCTCGTGCTGCCCAGCTCGGACCAGCCCTGACCTGCGGGTTTCTTCGATCGCTCACACGCCGCTCTTAGATCCGTCTCAGCGATGCGCGAGAATCTACTTCCATGACCGATTCGAACGACCCGTTCGCCGAGCGCCCCTACGTCCCCCCGACGGAGCGCGACGACGCCAGCCCGGCCAAGCCTGCCTCCTCCGAGCCCGCACCGGGCGACGCGGCACCGTCCGCGCAGACGCCCGAGGCCGAGCCGGAGGCACCCGCGGTCGAGTCGCCGACCCCTCAGCCCGAGCCCGACTCGAGCCGACCGAGCCGACCATCCCGGTCGTACCTGCGCCGGCAGCGGCGTCCGACCCGCCCACCGTCGAGCAGCCCGCCGCCACCACCTCCGACCCGCCCGCAGCCGCGCCGACACCGGCGCCGCCAGCCCCGCCCGCCGAGGCGTACACGCACCGCTACGCGGACGCTCCGGCCGCGTCGTCCTGGCCGACGGACACGCGGACCGACTCGCTCCCTCCGTTCGCCGAGCCGACCATCGCGTTCCCGGCCGAAGGCGGCAACGGTGGCGACGAGCCGCCGGCCAAGAAGCGCCGCGTCGGTCGCACCCTCGCCGGCGCGCTGGCGCTGATCCTCCTCGCCGGCGGTGCGCGGCTATGGCGGCGCCTGGCTGCAGGACAAGATCCAGGGCGATGACGACAACGGCACGACGGTCAGCTCGCTCGATCCCACCAAGGCCACCAACACCAACGTGCCGGCCGGTGCGGTCGAGCAGGTCGCCAAGAAGGTCCTGCCCTCCGTCGTCCAGATCAACGTCAAGGGCGACGAGGAGTCCGGCTCCGGCACGGGCATCATCATCAGCAGTGACGGCCAGATCCTGACCAACAACCACGTCACCGCAGTGGCCGGCAAGAACGGCATCATCACGGTGGCGTTCAGCGACGGGTCCAACGCCAAGGCGACCGTGGTCGGCGCTGACGCCAAGACCGACCTCGCGGTGATCAAGGCCAGCGGCAAGAGCGGCCTGACCCCGGCGACGCTCGGCAGC
Source organism: uncultured Actinomycetota bacterium (assembly GCA_963761965.1). Lineage (GTDB taxonomy): Bacteria > Actinomycetota > Actinomycetes > Propionibacteriales > Nocardioidaceae > Aeromicrobium. The sequence goes on along the minus strand of CAVXIX010000018.1, from coordinate 145,948 downwards.
TCCAAGGACCTCGAGGTCGGCCAGGAGGTCGTCGCGATCGGCTCACCGTTCGGGCTCGAGAGCACCGTGACGCAGGGCATCATCTCGGCGCTCAACCGCCCGGTGACGTCGTCGGACGGCAGCAACGACCCCAGCGCGTCCAACACGTTCCCCGCGATCCAGACCGACGCGGCGATCAACCCGGGCAACTCCGGCGGCCCGCTGGTCGACATCGACGGCAACGTGATCGGCATCAACTCGGCGATCAAGGCCTCCGGCACCGGCGAGGGCGGATCGATCGGCCTCGGCTTCGCGATCCCGATCGATCTGGCCAAGAACGTGTCGAAGCACCTCGTCAAGGGCGAGAAGGTCGAGCACGCGCAGATCGGCGTCACGGTCAAGGCCGCGGTGTCGAACGACGGCATCACCGGCACCGGCGCGGAGATCGCCGACGTCACCGCCGGTGGCGCGGGCGCCAAGGCGGGCCTCAAGAAGGGCGACATCATCACGGCCGTCAACGGCGACCTCGTCGCCAGCAACGATGCCCTCGTCGCCTCGGTGCGCGGGTTCCAGCCGGGCGAGAAGATCACGCTGACCTACACGCGTGGCGGCGAGAAGCACGACGTCCAGGTGACCCTCGGCTCTGACGGCGGCTCCGCAGCTGACCCACCGCACCGTCCCAGGTCCGGGCGCCATCTCGTCAATCACACGCTGACGAGGTGGCGCCCATCCATGTTCGGCCGAATCGTGCGCGAGGATGGCCGATTTTCGCTCGTGAACTGTCACCGTCACTCACTACCGTGAAGGGGTGAAGACCGAACGCGACCTGTCCCTTCCGGCCATGCTCGTGACCGTGGTCCTCTGGGCCTCGGCATTCGTGGGCATCCGCGCCGTCGGCGACACGTTCTCGCCGGGTTCCCTCTCGCTCGGGCGCCTCGTCGTGGGGGCGATCGCCCTCACGTTCTTCGCCCGGCCCCGCACCACGGCTCTGCCCACCGGCCGCCCGCTCCTGCTCGTCGTGCTCTACGGCGTCGTGTGGTTCGGCGCCTACAACATCGCGCTCAACGCCGCCGAGCAGGACCTTGACGCCGGCACCACCGCGCTGATCGTCAACGTCGGGCCGATCTTCGCCGCCATCGTCGCCGGCGTCCTCTACAAGGAGGGCTTCCCCAAACCGCTCATGATCGGCATGGGCATCGCGTTCGGTGGCGTCGCCCTGATCGCCCTCAGCACCGACAGCGACTCGACGGCCGTCAACACGGCGAGCACGACCGGCGTGCTCCTGTGCGTTGCCGCGGCCGCGTTCTATGCGTTCGGCGCGCTCGCGCAGAAGCCGGCGCTCAAGCACATGCAGCCCATCATGTCGGTGTGGCTCGGCTGCATCGTCGGCGTCGTGGTGTGCCTGCCGTTCGCTCCCGCCCTGATCGACGAGCTCAGCGGCGCCTCGCTCCACGACATCCTCTGGCTGACCTACCTCGGGGTGTTCCCCACCGCGATCGGCTTCAGCACGTGGTCCTACGCGCTCAAGCGGATCTCGACCGGCAAGGCGGCGTCGACGACCTACCTCGTCCCGGCGGTCGCGACGCTGATCTCGTGGGCGATCCTCGACGAGGTCCCGGCCGCGCTCGCGTTCGTCGGCGGCGCCCTCTGCCTCATCGGCGTCGCGATCACCCGCATCAAGTCGACACCCAAGGCCGCACCCGTCGACGAACAAGCCTCCGCGAACTGACCCTCACTCCCAGCGCCGGGGTCGGGTCAGCTGCGGCCGTAGGCGCGTACGGCATGGCGGAAGAACTCGGCCGCCTGAGCCCGTCTCGCCTGGACATTCGTCTCGGCGGTTCGCGGGAACATGTCCTCGCCGCGCGCAAGAGTCTCCTCGACGTATGTCAGCAGCTGCGGAGGAGCGACGCCGACACCCATCTCGCGCGTCTGCGCCTTGAGCGCCACCAGATCGGCGACCAGATCGAGCACCTCACTGGTCGCACCACCCTCGACGAGCAACGGCGTGATCTCCATCGGCGGTGTGGCCGAGTCCGGATGCGCCTCGAGCCACCTGACCGTCGCCGCGGGCCGAAGGACGTAGAACAACTTCTTGAGCGACATCTCCTGCTCGTCGCCGTAGCGCTCCCACTGGCCGAGAGCAACGTGCACGTAGTGCCGGCCTACAGCCGACCGGTCGGCGACGTCATCCGCGAGCGCCAGGAACTCGCGCCGAAACTCGACATCACCCGCGTACACGTACGGCGACCTGAGCCACTCGACGACCACCGCATTGCCCTTGACCAGTAGTTGCAGCGCCTTGCGGAGGTCCCACCCGTTGACGTCGTAGATCTCGTCAAGCGGAGTCTCGATGACATCGCGGCCGAGCCACGGAGAGAGGTACTGGCTCTCGGGCCGGATGTAGAGGAAGCGGCAGTCATAGTCGCTGTCCGGTGACGGGAATCCCCACGCGCGGCTACCGCTCTCGATCGCCCACGGGATGCGGACACCTTGCGACTCCTCGAGCCCGGCCAATCGCCGGTCGATCTCAGCCACGACCGCAGGTGCAAAGGAGTCCGGGATCGCGCGCATGGCGCCACGCTAGCGGTCGCGGGCTCGCGCTACCTGACGGAGACTGGCGGTATGAGGTTCGGGGGTTGACGTGGGCATTCACTGGTGGGCATTTGTCGGCGTCGTCCTGGTCGCGTATGCCATCCCGGGGCCCGACTTCGCAGTGATCCTCCGCTCGGCGACGCGCGGCTGGCGCACCGGCATGGCCGCCGCCCTCGGCGCGTTGAGCGGCCTGTGCGTCCACATGCTCCTCGCGGCGATCGGGCTTTCGCTGCTCCTCGCCCGCTCACCTGAAGCCTTGGCGACAATCCGCTGGGCCGGCGCCGGCTATCTCGTGTGGCTCGGGATCAGTCTCATTCGCTCGAGCTTCCGGGCCGAGCAGGGCGCGGACCGTACGCCCGATGTGTCCACCGCCAGGGCATTCAGACAGGCGATGCTGACCAACCTGCTCAACCCCAAGGCGATCTTGTTCTTCGCCTCGGTGATCCCGCAGTTCGTGGTTGGCGGAACCTCGACCACGTTTCAAGTCCTTGCCCTCGGCGCGGTCGATGTCGCGACCGGCCTCGTGTTCTACGCCCTGCTCGTCGCGACCGCGGCGGGGCTCAGCTCGTGGTTCTCACGTCCCACCGTGCGCCGACGTTGGGACCGCGCGACCGGAGGCGTCCTCACCGGTCTCGGCGTGACCCTCGCGACCACCAAGCTCTGACCCGACCCCCCGTGGGGTCAGGACAGGGCGAGGTCGACGGCGGCGCGCACGTGCAGGAGGGTCGTCGGGAATGCCGGGACCGCGAGGTGGGACTGGTCGATCAGCAGCTCGATCTCCGTGCAGCCGAGGATGATGCCCTCAGCACCAGAGGCGATGAGGCGGTCGACGGCCTCGAGGTAGAACGTCCGCGACTCGTCCCGTACGACGTCGAGGCACAGCTCGTCGTAGATGATCTCGCTGATGCGACGGCGATCATCGCCCGAAGGCACGAGCACCTCGATCCCGGATGAAGCGATACGGTCGAGGTAGAACGCCTCGTTCATCGTGAACGCCGTGCCGAGCAGTCCCACGCGCGCGATGCCCGCGGCCTTGATCGCGGCCGCGGTCGTGTCGGCGATGTGCACGAACGGAACCGTCACTGCTGCCTCGATCGGCGCAGCGACATGATGCATCGTGTTGGTGCAGAGCACGATCAACTCGGCGCCCGCCGCCTCGAGGCGCGAACCGGCGGCCGCGAGGCGTACGCCGATCTCGTCCCAACGGTCCGCGAGTTTGAGCTCCTCGATCTCCGCGAAGTCGACCGACTCCAGCAGGATCTTCGCTGAGTGCAGACCGCCCAGCCGGGAGGCGACCTCCTGGTTGGCGAGCCGGTAGTACTCGGCCGTGCTGACCCAGCTCATGCCGCCGATCAGTCCGATCGTGCGCATCAGCCGATGAGGTCCGTGACGAGGTCGCGCAGGATGCCGAAGCCGTTCTGCGTGAGGATCGACTCGGCGTGGAACTGCACACCGCGGTAGTGCGGACCGGCAACCAGATGGATGTCGCCGGTCTCCGGATCGGTCTCGACCGTGACACCTTCGGGCAGGCCTGAGTCAGGCACTCGCGCCACGAACGTGTTGTAGAAGCCGACCGTCTCGGGGCGGCCCAGCACCGTGAGCCGGCTCTGCGTGCCCTGGAAGACGATGTCCTTGAACACGATGTCGAGTCCCACGTTGTGGCTCAGCACCTGGTGACCGAGGCACACCGCGAGGAACGGCCGCTGGGTCTCGAGCAGCCCCGCGACGACGCCGTGCATCGTCGCCATCTTGGTGTCGGAGAGGTCCCGCGGATCACCGGGGCCCGGGCCGACGACGACGAGGTCGTAGCCGTCGAGGTCACCATCTGCGTACGCGTCGTGGCGGATGATGTCGGTCGTCATGCCGAGCACCCCGAACACGTGGGAGAGCATGTTGACGAAGTCGTCCTCGCCGTCGACGATCACGACCCGCTTGCCGGTCAGCGTCGAGCACGGGGGCCGCGCCGGACTGGTCGGTGAGCCAGAACTGGCTGAGCCGCTGGTTGCGCGAGCCGAGCGCGATCAGCACCTCGTCCTCGCGGGTGAACGCGTCGAACCCCTCGACCGGCTCGGGCGCCGCCTCGACCAGCCCGAATGCGCTCAGGATGCCGGAGGCCTTGGCCCACGTCTCCTTGGTCTCGTACATCGCATCGGAGTCGCGTACGAGCGTCGCACCGGCGGTGACCTTGAGGTTGCCGTCGAGGTCGACGTCGGCCGTACGGATCAGGATCGGCGCGTCAGCCCGCGGCGTGCCGTCGTCGTCGCGGCCGATCAAGGCGGCCACCGCGGCGTAGTAGCCCCGGCCCTCTGGCTCGTACTTCTTGATCAGGCGGCACGCGTTCTCGACCGGGCTGCCGGTGACGGTGGCGGCGAACATCGAGTCGCGCAGCACCTCGCGTACGTCGCGGTTGGTGCGCCCGGCCAGGAGGTACTCGGTGTGGACGAGGTGCGTCATCGGCTTGAGGTAGGGCCCGAGCACGAGGCCACCCTCGTGGCAGATGTCGCACATCATCTTGAGCTCCTCGTCGACGACCATGAAGAGCTCGTAGATCTCCTTCTCGTCCTTGAGGAACCGCAGCAGCTCGCGCTTGCGGTCGGCATGGGTCTCGAGGCCGCGCATGCGGAACGTCCCGCTGATGGGGTTCATCCGCACCTGGCCGTCCTCGACGCTGACGTGGCGTTCGGGGCTGGCGCCGATCAGGTAGCGGTCGCCGGTGAAGATGCAGAACGTCCAGAACGCACCGCGCTCCCGCTCCAGAAGCCGGCGGAACACCGTCAGTGCGCGGTCGTGGCCCCAGTCGGAGACCTGCGCGCGGTAGTGCCGGCCGATCACGAGGTTGGCGCCCTCGCCCTGGCCGATCTCCTCGTCGATGATCTTGCGCACGATGCCGGCGTACGCCTCGTCGGACGTCTCGAAGCCACCGCGGTCGGTGAACTCGATCGGCAGGTCCGGGAGCTGCTCGAGGACTTCGGCGATCGGCACCTCGGCGCTGTATGCGGCCTCGATCGCGGTCAGCGGCGTGCCGTCCTGGTGCGCCTCGAACCCGCGCTCACGCACCTGGGCGTACGGGACCAGCACCACGTGGTTCCAGGCGCGATCGTCGCCCGGCACCAGAGGGATGTCAGCGAGCTTGTCGAGGTCCGTGCGGGGACCGCCGATGAGCGTCACGGTGTCGGAGTCGCGTACGCGGATCAGCGCGAAGGCCGGCTGCGCGAGGAGTTCGTCGAGCTGGGTCATGAAGGTCCTTGGGAAAGTCTCGACCGGGCCAAGACAAAAATTGCCCAGAGCCGGCGAGGCGGTCTGGGCAAGAGTCGACAGTCCACCTACAGGTGGAGCCACCAGCTGGAGTGCTGAACTGTCATGGCATGAGCCTAGCGCAGGGCTCCGCAGCCTTGGCATCCTTGTCCGAGTGGTATCACGGCGATACCATCGAGGTATGAGCATGACGTTGCGCCTGACCGACGAAGCCGACGAGGCTCTGACCCGCCTTGCGGAGGTTCAGGGCATCAGCAAGAACGAGGCCGCCGTGCGCGCGATTCTCGATCGGGCCAACCGGGACACACGACGCGCGCAGATCCAGAGCGCCACCGACGACATCGTCAAGCGCTACGAGCCGCTCCTTGACCGCCTTGCAGAGTGATCGACTACCTCTCGCTCGAGGACCTGCTCACGATTGTCGAGCGATATCGCCTCCAAGCGGTGCGCGACCTCGGTCTACTTGATTCTGCGGCGCACCGCCCACAGACGAGCCTGCTCGGTGAAGACGCCTACCCGTCGATCGACGAGAAAGCCGCTGTGTTGCTCGAATCCATCGTGCGCAACCACCCGTTGATCGACGGCAACAAGAGGCTCGGGTGGATTGCTGCAGTCATGTTTCTCGAGTTGAACGGACTCCGAGTCGACGCGCCGCTGGACCACGCCTACGACCTTGTCATCGCGGTTGCCACGGGCGCCATGACCTACCAGGAGTCGGCTGCCAGACTGGCCGCATGGACATCGACGTCGACCTGATCCGGCGCGACCTCGCGCAGATCGTCAACATCCCCAGCGTCGGCGGCTCGGATGCCGAGGTCGCGGTCCAGCGCTGGTGCGCAGCGACACTCACGGGCCTGGGCCTCGAGGTCGACCAGTGGAACCTCGACCTCGACGAGCTCCGCGGCTCGACCGACTATCCGGGTGAGGAGGTCGAGCGCGAGGAGGCGCTGGGCTGTGTCGGCGTCTCCGGCCCCGGCACGCCGGCGCTGATCCTCAACGGTCACGTCGACGTCGTGCCGCCCGGCGACCCGGAGACCTGGGCCAACGCCGACCCGTGGCTGGTGCGCGAGGTCGACGAGAAGTGGTACGGCCGGGGCGTCTGCGACATGAAGGGCGGAGTCGTGGCGATCATCGCGGCCGCACGAGCGGTCAGCGGCATCCAGCTCAGTCGCCCCTACGCCCTGCACACCGTGATCGGCGAGGAGGACGGCGGCCTCGGCACGTACGCCACCCTGCGCCGCGGTCACGTCGGTGACGCGTGTGTCATCGCCGAGCCGACCGACGGGCAGGTCGTCGCCGCCAACGCCGGCTCGCTGACCTTCCGCATCGAGGTCGTCGGACGGGCGACCCACGGCTCGATGCGGGCGACCGGCCACAGCGCGATCGCGGCGTTCGAGCGGCTCCACCGTGCGCTCGCGGAGCTCGAGACCGTACGCAATGCCGCTCCCCCGTACCCGTTCGGCGACCTGCCTTGGCCCATCAGCGTCGGCATCATCCATGCCGGCGACTGGGCCAGCACCGTGCCTGACCTGCTGGTCGCCGAGGGCCGCTACGGGGTCATGCCCGGGGAGTCGTTCGCCGACGCCAAGGCCGCGTTCGAGAACGCGCTCGCCACGGCTGCGGCCGCCGATCCGTGGCTCGCCGACAACCCGCCGACCGTCACCTGGCCCGGTGGCCACTTCGCCGCGGGCCGCCTGCCCGAGGGCGACCCGTTCGGCGACCAGGTCGTCGAGGCGGTCATCGCCGCGGGCGAGCCGCGGCCGCACCTGACCGGCGCGCCGTACGGCTCAGACCTGCGGCAGTACGCAGCAGCCGGCATCCCGACGGTGCAGTACGGACCCGGCCGGATCGCCAACGCTCACGCGGTCGACGAGCACGTCGCGATCGACGAGGTCGTCACCTGCGCCCGGGCGTACGCCGAGCTGATCCTCGCCCGCTGTCGTTAGCGGGGTGAGGTCGTGATCGGCGTGTAGTCGGCCACCTGGATGATCCCGCCCGGCTCGAAGCTGACCGGCTGCAGCCCGACCGGTTTGCCATCGGCGAACGTCACGATCGTCACCTGCGCCTCGCGGCGAAGCTTGCTGCCCAGGGCGAACGCGTAGACGGCACCGCCGGTCGACCCGGTCGTCATGGCGTGGTCGAACGCCCGTTGGCGCCGGTGGTCCTGCTGGGCCCGACCTGGCGGTGGAGGTGTCCGGACAGCACGAGGTCAGCGCATCCCGAAGCGACCGCGCGGGTCGCCGACGAGGGCGAGTGCACCGCGATGACGCTGACCTTGCCGTCATCACATGCCGCCTTCTCCAGCGCCTCGTCCTGCTGGCGCAGCGAGACACTGTTGTCGGAGGCGCTGCCGCTGTAGCCGGCCGTGAGCCCCGAGCTGCGCGGATCGCTGCTGCCGAGGAAGCGGACGCCGCCGACCGTGACCGGCTTGCCGTCCAGGACCGTGAAGCCCTTGTCCTCCATCTGCTTGCGCACCGTCGGTCCGGTGTCGTGGTTGCCCGCGACCGACACGATGTCGAAGTCACGGAACTCTCGCGCCAGCGAGTTGATGCTGAACGCCTCCCAGCTACCGCCGTTCGACGTGTCGTCGCCGAGGTCGATCAGGGTCCGTGCACCAGCCCGGTCGGCGATCGCCCGCGCCACCGGATCCATGCCGATGTTGTCGTGGCGATCGGTCACGACGAGCGCCGTGGTCTCACCCTTGGACGGCGTACGGACGTCGGCCGACGCAGCGTTGACCGCGAGCTGGCCGTAGAACGACACCGAGGTGCGATAGGTCGAGAGCGCACCCTCGACCAGCGCCCGGCTGCCACTGGTGGACGCCCCTTGGACGATCTCGACCTTGTCGAGCACCTCGTCGGACGGCAGCTCGGGGAAGACCGAGTCGATCGGCACCCATGCCTGGTCGTCAGAACGCGGCCGCTCGGGCGCCGCGACGAGGACCAAGGCGACCGCCAACGACGAGCGCCGGCTCCTGCGGCAGCCAGACCCTGGCGGCGGTCGGGATGCCGGGCGGCGGCCCAGATCGCCCGGCGGCGGGCGTGGCCGATCGCGCGCCACGCGAGCACCGCGACCAGCACCGCGAGCAGGGCCGCGCCGAGCGCGCGCATCGCAGCGTCGATCAGCATCGAGCTGATCGTCGACCGTACGGACGCGATCTCGCCCTGCGGCTGAGCCGCGATGGCGGCGTCGCGGGCGACCAGCTGATCGAGGTTGGTGATCTCGCTGTCGCCGAGGCGGATGTTCACGCCCAAACCGAGAGGCGCCTCCGCCGGGACCCGGATCTGCGGGATCAACGTGCCGAAGTCGATGCGGGCATACCCGCTGAACGTCGGCTGGACCGTCGCGTCGTGGGCGCCGATGACCACGTCGCGCTCACTGTGGATGAACGTCGAATAGGCGGTCGGCAAGGCAACGCCCACCGCGAGGAGGACGAGCAACAGGACCTTGAGAGCCCGGTTCATGAAATGCGCGACAACCAGCGGTCTGTCGTGCCGACTGTCGTCAGCAGTTGGGTCGCGCGGGTCAGGACGACGTAGAGCGTGCGCCAGCCGGCGCTGGACTCGGCGGTGATCGCCGTCAGGCTCGATCACGACGACGCCGTCGAACTCAAGGCCCTTGGTGTCGAGGCCGTCGAGCAGCCGGAGCCGATCGGGGTGCTGCTCGAGCAGACCGGAGAGCTGCTCACCCAGCTCGGTCAGACGAGCTGTCGGCGCCACGATCGCGACGGTGCCCTCGACCCGGTCAAGGATCTCCTCGGCACTGCGGCGGGCAGCGTCGACGAGCTCATCGGCGCGGACCGTGAGGTGCGCGGGCTGTTCGCCCGTGCGGCGGACCGCGTCGGCGAGGTCAGGGTGCGGCACGGCGACCGCCGCGACCTTGGCCGCCATGTCGTAGATCTCGGCGGAGTTGCGGTAGTTGGTCGAGAGCCGGAACGCGTGCTCGGGCTTGCCCTCGAGTGCGGCCTTGCGCGCCGCCGCCGACTCCTTGGGATAGGGCCACGACGACTGCGCCTCGTCACCGACGATCGTCCAGCTCGCGTAGCGCCCGCGGCGACCCAACATGCGCCACTGCATCGGCGACAGGTCCTGGGCCTCGTCGACCAGCACGTGGGCGAAGCCGTCGTCCTCGATGCTCTGGGTCGAGCGGAAGCGGTCGTTGCGGTCCTCGCGCTCGCGCCGCTCGAAGCTCATCAGCTGCTTGGGCGCGTCGTCCTCGTCGCCACCCGTCGCCGGCACCTCGCCGATGACGTAGCGGAGCTCGTCGATCAACGGCACGTCCTCGATGCTCGGCTCACCGATCTGCCACGAGGCCTTGAGCGCAGCGAGCTCATCGGCGCTGAACGCGCCGCGCGCGAGCGGCTCGATCACGTCAGGCAGCGTCCGCCATACGTCGATCGGCTCGACCGGAGGCCACCAGTCCTCGACGAAGTCGACGAAGCGGTCGTCAGTCGTGATGGTCTCGACGAACTCCTCCTCGCCCTTCTCGAGCGCACGCTCGCCGGCAACCTGTGCCCACAGGGCGTCGACGAGCGCGGCCGGCGCCTTGAGATAGGCGCGGTTGCGCTTGCCGCCCGACAACAGGTTTCGGCGGATGCGGTCGAGCTGCTCGATGTCGAGCCGCAGGACGTCGTCCTTGTAGAAGTAGCGGAACTCAGTTGGCGCTCCGGGCATCGGCGCCGCCGCAGCGCGGGCCAGGAATGCGGGCATGCGCGACGAGCCCTTGGCCGCCGCGGCGACGGGTTCGTCATGGCGCGCAGCGCGCAGGCCGTCGACGACCTCGCCGAGCGACCGCAGCGTCACGCTGGTCTCGCCGAGGCTGGGCAGCACCCGCTCGATGTAGTTCATGAACACCGTCGAGGGCCCGACGACCAGCACGCCGCCGGACTCGAAGCGGCGCCGGTCGGTGTAGAGCAGGTATGCCGCGCGGTGCAGCGCAACGACGGTCTTGCCGGTGCCGGGCCCGCCACCGATCGTGGTGGCGCCACGGCTGGGAGCGCGGATCGCCTCGTCCTGCTCCTTCTGGATCGTCGCGACGACCGAGTGCATCGAGCTGTCGCGCGCGCGGGTCAGGCTCGCGAGCAGGGCGCCCTCGCCGATCACGACGAGGTCGTCGGGCGCGTTGTCGGCATCGAGCAGATCGTCCTCGACGCCGATGACCTTGTCGTTGGCGCAGCGCAGGACCCGGCGGCGGATGACACCGGCAGGTTCTTGCGCCGTGGCCTGGTAGAAGATCGCGGCGGCCGGTGCGCGCCAGTCGATGAGCATGATCTCGCGGTCGGCGTCGCGTACGCCGATGCGGCCGATGTAGCGCGACTCGCCGTCGAGCATGTTGAGCCGGCCGAACACCAGCCCATCATGGGCGGCATTGAGCGCGGAGAGGCGGAGCGAGGCCTGGTAGACCATGGCGTCACGCTCGACGAGGCCACCCTCGTTGCCGACGTGACCGCGCGCCATTCCCTCGACGACGAGGGACTGGGCAACCTTGGCGGACGCGTCGAGTCGCTCGTAGACGGCGTCGACATACGTCTGCTCCGCGTCGATCTCGCGCTGCTCCGCGTTGTTCGAGCTCACCAGACTCCTTTTCGTCCTAGAGAACTCACAAGTCTATTGCGTGCGCGAATTATTCCGCAGGCAGTCGCTCGGTCTGCCGGCATTCTCCCGGGGGAACCGTGACAGGTTGCCCGGCTTTTGCACCCTTCGACACGGGCGAATTCGGCGTCGAGCGCTCGGATCACAAGCCATACTGAGGCCCAAGACACGGCGTGAGGAAGACGATGGCTGGCGGGTGGCGGGTGACGGCTCGGATGGTGGCCACGGCGATGGCCGCATCTGCGGTTTCCCGCGCTGCCGAGTCGGTCCGCAAGCTGCTCGCCGAGGCGGCGCCGCCTCCCGCTCTGGATCGTCCCGCCGCGCCCGCGTTCCTCGAGCCACCCACGCACCTGACAGCCGAGGCACCCATGCGCATCGACACAGCCGGCGAGGATCGCGTCATCGCGGCACAGGCCGCACCCGGTCACGAGTTCGGACCCACCCCGCTCGTGGCTCCGTCGCACGGCATCGGCTTCCGCTCCGAACCGCGGCGCCGGGAGCCGGCCGCCGAGATGCCGGTCATCTCGCGGCCATCCGGCGATGAGCCCGAGGGCCGCGACGACGTGGCGCCGGCCGCGCCCGTGGTCATGCCCAAGTCGGTACGCACTGCCGCTGCATTCGTGCAGGACCTCGACGATGACGACGAGGTCGACGAGGCGACCGAGGAGGCCGCTTCGGAGCAGCCGGAGGCCGAGCAGGTCGAACCGTCGACAGAGGAAGCCGAAGAATCTGCAAGCGAGCCCGTCGCGGAGCCGCCGGAACCCGAGCCTGAGCCTGAGCCCGTACGGTCGCTCCGGCTGACCGCCCCTCCCGTCGAGGACACCCCGATCACGCCGGAGCCGGCTCCCGTGGACGAGCTCGTCGAGCCGCCCGAGCCGACACCCGACCCCGCCATCGTCGAGGAGCCGGCCAGCGCGAAGCCCAAGGACAAGAAGTCCGACAAGGCCAAGCGACCTAAGGAGAAGAACAAGGACAAGGGCAAGAAGAAGGACAAGGCCAAGGGCAAGCACCGCCGGCACACCAGCGCGATCAGTGGCACGGTGCAGAGCTCCCGCGGCCGCGGCCTGCGCGGCATGCAGATCACGGTGCTGAACGACCACGAGCTGGTCATCGGGACGGCCGTGTCCGGTGCCGGTGGCGCGTTCGTCGTCGAGGACCTGCCGGCCGGCTCCTATCGTCTGATCGCGAGCGACGACGCCGACGGCGACTTCGCCCCCGGCTGGCACGGCGGCACGTCCTTCGCCAAGGCCGACTCGATCAAGGTCAAGGAAGGCAAGACCCGCCGCAAGGCCGGCGTCACGCTCGTCTCGGCCGCGGCGATCGACCTCGATGTCGACGTCCGCAAGAAGAAGGCCGTCGTCGCGATCACCGTGACCGACCGCGCCACTGGCGCACCCGCCGAGGGCTCGGTCCGGGTCTCGACCAAGCTGTTCGGCACCGAGCTGCCGCTGACCAACGGGCGTACGGCCATCACCCTGCTCGGCTCCGCCAAGGGCTCGCCGACGCTCAGCAAGAAGGTCATCGGTCGACTACTCGGGCAGCAAGCACACCCGCCCGGAGTCGGCGAAAGCCAAGCTGCGCTGACCTCCGGGCTCAGGCCGGGTCGAGGATCCGCTTGAGGAACTGCCTCGTACGCTCCTCGCGCGGGTCCGCGATGACCTGCGCACTGGTGCCGCGCTCGACGACGACACCCTCATCGAGGAACAACACCTGGTCGGCGACGTGCTCGGCGAAGCGGATCTCGTGCGTGACGAGGACCGAGGTCCACCCTTCGGCGGCGAGCTCCTTGATCACCGAGAGCACCTCGCCGACGAGCTCGGGGTCGAGCGCCGAGGTCGGCTCGTCGAACAACATGACCCGCGGCTTGAGCGCGAGGGCGCGGGCGATGCCGACGCGCTGCTGCTGACCGCCCGACAGCTGGAACGGGTACTGGTCTGCCTTGTCGCTCAGGCCGACCTGGTCGAGCAGGCATCGGCCTCGTCGACCGCCTCGTCGAGCGGGCGCTTCTGCACCTGAACGGGTCCCTCGATGACGTTCTGGAGCACGGTCTTGTGCGGGAACAGGTTGTGCGACTGGAACACCATGCCGCTCTGCGCCCGCAGTGCCGCGATCTGCTGGCGTACCGACGTGCCCTTGTCAGGCAGCGTGCCGAAGTCGACCTCGACATCCGTCGATGCGGATCGTGCCGGAGTCAGGCCGTTCGAGCACGTTGAGCGAGCGCAGGATCGTGGTCTTGCCGGAGCCCGACGGCCCGATGATGGCCGTAGTGGTCCCGGCGTCGACCTCGAGATCGATCCCGCGGAGAACGTGGTGGTCGCCGAACGACTTGTGGATGCCGCTGGCGCGGACGAGGAGCTCGGTCATCGGGCCACGAACCTGTTCAGTCGGGTCTCGACCCTGCCCTGGACGGAGGACATCAGGACGCAGACGAGCCAGTAGTAGAGCGCAGCGAACGTGTAGAGCGGCATGAACACCTGGGCTTCCGACGCCGCGATCTGCGAGGCGCGGAACAGGTCGGTCAGCAGCACGACAGACAGCAGCGAGGTGTCCTTGAACAGCGAGATCAGGGTGTTGGACAACGGGGGAACGGCCGTCGCTGGCCGCCTGCGGGAAGACGATCCTTCGCAGGGTCTGCCAGTAGCCCATGCCGATCGTCGAAGCGGCCTCGAACTGGCCCTTGGGCACCGAGAGGATCGCCGACCTCACGACCTCTGCGGCGTACCCACCCACGTTGAGGCTCAGCGCGACGATCGCCTGCGACGTACGACGGGAAGTCGATGCCGACCTCGGGGAGGCCGAAGAACACGATGAACAGCTGGACGAGCAGCGGTGTGCCGCGGATGACGGAGACGTACGCGCGGCCGATCCCCGACAGGATGCGGTTGCCGGAGATCCGCGCCAGCGCGACCGCGACCGCGATCGCCAGGCCGATCGCGAAGCTGATGATCGTGATCGGGATCGTCACCTTGAGCAGGCCCTTGAACATCGGCCAGGCGGTGTCCTTCACGATCTCGGCATCGGTCCTGGCGGCGCGGCCGGCGACCTCGACCTCGCCGTCGTTCGCCTTCGAGACGTCGGCCTTGAAGTACTTCTCGGAGATCTTGGCGAGGGTGCCGTCAGCGCTCAGCTCCTGCAGCGCGCGGTCGGCCTCGGCGAGCCGTGGGTCGCCCTTGCGGAACGCCAGCACCTGCTTGCTGACCTCGTCGCCGGCATTGCCGACGATCTCGATCTTGTCCGACCCGGTCGTGTTGAGGTAGTCGAGCACCGCGATGTTGTCGTTGACGATCGCGTCGACGCGGCCCTGCGACACCAGGGCGGCGGCCTGGGCGAATCCCTCGACCCCCTCGACCTTGGCGCCGGCCTTCTTGGCGACCGCGGACCAGTTGCTGGTGAGGGACTGGGCCGTCGTCTTGCCCTTGAGGTCCGCCAGCGACGTGATGCCCTTGGTCCCCTTCTTCACGACGATGACGCCGTGCGAGTACGTGTAGGGAGTCGACAGCCCGTACTTGGCTTCGCGCTCGGGGTTGATCGAGACCTGGTTGGCGATGACGTCGATGCGGTCAGCCTCGAGTGCCGCGAAGATCGCGTCGAACTGGGTCTCGACGAACTCCAGTCGCCAACCGGCCTTCTTGGCGACGGCCTTGATGACGTCGATGTCGTAGCCGGTCAGCTTGCTGTTCTTGGACTCGTGGAAGGTGAACGGCGGGTACGTGCCCTCGGTGCCCACGCGGACGACCGGCCGGTCATCGGCCTGGGACAGCTGGGTCGTGGTCGCGACGGCGCTGCCGGCCGGCAGGACGACAGACCCCACGAACGCCAGGACGAGCAGCCTCGCGGCACGGCGCATTGATTCTCCTAGGTGGTGAACCACCGAGGGTTTCCCCGATACCGCGACACTAATCCCTGTCCCGCCTGATCTGCTGCGTGGTCCATCCAGTGACACACCGATCTGAGGGCGCCACGCGTTTTGGGTGCGTGTGGTTGTCTCCTACTCAGAGTCGAGCTGTGTCGGCCGTGATCAGGGGGATTCAATGACCACCAAGACTCGAGTCCGGCGCGTCCTGGGCCAGGTCCGGCGAGGACGCCACCATGCAGAGCTCGCCAAAGCGCGCCAGATGATTTCAGCCCACGAGCGGACGATCGCCAAGCTCGGCAAGGAGACTGCCTCCTACGCCAAACGATTCGACGACATCGAGTCCGACGTCTTCGACATCATCGAGCTGGTCCGCCCCTTCACGATGACCAGCGAGGACAAGCTGATAGCGCTGATCTTCGCCACGCGCCACATCGCGCGCACCGGACTTTCCGGCGCGATCGTCGAGTGCGGGGTCTGGCGCGGCGGCTCGATGCACGCCGTCGCCCGAACCCTGGCGCAGCAGGGCGTGACCGATCGCGACCTCTATCTGTTCGACACGTTCGCCGGCATGACCGAACCGACCGAGAGGGACGTCCGGATCGACGACGGCCGGCCCGCGGCCGAGATGATGGAGAGCTCGACCAAGACCAAGTGGATCTGGGCGATCGCCTCCCGTGAGGACGTCGAGAACGGCCTGGCGACACTGCCCTACCCGCAGGAGCATTTCCACCTCGTCGAAGGTCCAGTCGAGGAGACGCTGCAGGACAACGCGCCTGAGAAGATCGCGCTGCTCCGGCTCGACACCGATTGGTACGAGTCGACCGTGGCCGAGCTCGAGCACCTCTACCACCGGCTCGTTCCCGGTGGTGTGCTCATCATCGACGACTACGGCTCGTGGCAGGGATCCAAGGAAGCCACGGACGAGTTCTTCTCGACCATGGACAATCCGCCGCTGCTGCATCGGGCCGGGCGGGGACGTATCGGCATCAAGCCGGCGTAGCCCAGCCGGGAGCCGTACCTACTTCTTGCCGAGGAACGCGCTCATGGCCTCGCGGGCCTCGTCGCTGGCGAACAGCTCGGCGGACGTCGCCGCGACCTCGTCGCCGAAGGCGTCGATGCGGGCGACCAGGTCGTGGTTGAGGATCCTCTTGCTCTCGCGGAGACCTTGCGGGTACGCCTTGCAGAGATCCGTCAGGACGCGGGCGATCTCGCCCTGCAGCTCGGTGTCGGGCACGGCCCGGGTGACCAGGCCGACCTGTGCGGCCTCGGCTGCGTCGAACGTGCGGGCGGTCAGGAACAGGTCGCCGGCCGCACGGTCGCTGAACCGCGGAATGAGGCTCAGCGAGATGATCGCCGCCGCCAGCCCCAGGCGTACCTCGGTCAGCTGGAACGTCACCGACTCCGCAGCGATCACGATGTCGGCCGCACCGACGATGCCGAGGCCCCCGGCGCGTACCGGTCCGCCGAGCTCGACGACGACGGGCTTGGTCGCCGTCGCGATCTGCCGCTGCAGGGCGACGATCGCCTTGGCGCCCTCGGCCATGCCGCCGCTGACCGCCTCGGTCATGTCCGCGCCGGAGCAGAACACCGTGCCGGCCGACCGGATCAGGATCGCCTTGGCCTCGGGGTCGGCATCGGCCGTCGCGAGGTGCGCCGCGAGCTCGGTGACGAGCTGCTTGCTCAGGGCGTTGCGGTTGCGCTCGCTGTCGAGCGTGATCGTGGCGACCTGTTCGGCCACCTCAAGGTGCACCAGCTCAGTCATGCGTTTCCTTTCGCTCCGCTGGGAGTGACGAGTCTGCAGGCTCACGTGCGGCGTGTCGCCTGCAACTCGTCACGCTCAGCGCGGCTCTCAATAGGACTTGGGGAGGCCCAGGGAGAACTGGGCGATGAAGTTGAGCACCATCTCCTTGCTGACCGGTGCGATGCGCGACAGGCGCGAGCCCGCGAGCATCTGCACCAGACCGTACTCGTTGGCCAGGCCGTTGCCGCCGTGCGTCTGGATCGCGCGGTCGACCGCGTTGCACACGGCCTCGCCGGCGGCGTACTTCGCCATGTTGGCCGCCTCGCCCGCCGCCATGAGGTCGCCGGACACATACAGCGCCGCGGCCCGCTGCGTCATGAGTCGAGCCATCTCGATCTCGATGAACGTCTGCGCGAGCGGGTGGGCGATCGCCTGGTGCGAGCCGATCGGCGCCTTCCAGACCTGGCGCTGCTTGGCGTACTCGCAGGCCTTGGCGAGCGCGAGCCGCGCGGTGCCGGTCGCGAACGCCGCACCCATGATGCGCTCGGGGTTGAGCCCGGCGAACAGCTGGTCGATGCCGGCGTCCTCGCTGCCGATCAGGGTGTCGGCCGGCACGCGTACGTCGTCGAAGAACAGCGTGAACTGCTTCTCCGGCGACGTGATGCCCATGTCGATCTGCTGGTAGGTGAAGCCCTCGGCGTCGGTCGGCACGAGGAACAGCGCCGGCTTGAGGTTGCCGGTCCTGGCGTCCTCCGTGCGCGCGACGACCAGCACGTGGCTCGCCTCGTCGACGCCGGAGATGTACGTCTTGGTGCCCTTGAGGCGCCAGCCGTCGTCCTCCCGGTATGCCGTCGTGGTGATCCGGTGCGAGTTGGACCCGGCGTCCGGCTCGGTGATCGAGAACGCGAAGGTCGACGTGCCGTCGGCGAGACCGGGCAGCCACCGCTCCTTCTGCTCCTGCGTGCCGTACTGCGCGATGATCGTGCCGACGATCGCCGGCGAGACGACCATCAGCAGCAGCGGGCTGCCGGCCGCGGCCAGCTCCTCGCAGACCGCCGCGAGGTCGCCGATGTCGCCACCGCCACCGCCGAACTCCTCGGGGACCGCGACGCCGAGATAGCCGAGCTTGCCGGCCTCCTCCCACAGCTCGGTGGTCTTGCGACCCTCCTTCGCCGCCTGCTCGAAGTAGTCGCGGCCGTACTTCGCGCCGAGATCGGCCACCGCCTTGCGGAGCGCCAGGCGCTCGTCGGACTCGGTGAAGTTGTTCATGACTCGTCTCCTTCGATGACTGCGAGCACGGCGCCCGACTCGACCTGCGCGCCCGGGGTGACGGACAGCCCGGACACGACGCCGTCGGTCGGCGCGGTGATGGTGTGTTGCATCTTCATGGCCTCGAGGACGACGACGACGTCGCCCTTGCTGACGTGCTGACCGTCGGCGACGGCGACGCTGATGACGGCGGCCGGCATCGGCGCGAGGAGCGATCCCTCGGCGACGACATCGGCCGGGTCGACGAAGGTCGGCACGGGCTTCAGCGTGATCGAGCCGTGCGGCCCGTCGACGTCGACCCACCCGTCGCCGACCACGACCTCGTACGTCTCGGTGATGCCGTCGACCTCGAGGACGACGCGCGTCGGCGTCGCCTCGATGACGGTGACGCCGTCGAGGTCGTGCTGCACGAAGCCCGGCGCTGTAGGAGACCGTGATGTCGCCCTCGTACGTCCGGCGTGCGCGGCTGGCTCGGGACGTTGCGGTACGCCGTGGGGATCCGGCCCAGCACCTTGGCATCGGCGGTGGCGGTCGTGGCCTCGGCCAGCGCCGCGGCGATGCGCGAACCGGTGCAGGGCCTCCCGATCGAGCGTCGGCTTCGTCCACTCGGCGAGCCGCTCGTCGAGCAGCGCCGTGTGGAGTCGGGCGGCCGCGAACTCCTCGTCCGCGAGGATCGACCGCAGGAAGTCGAGGTTGGTCCGGACGCCGTGGATGCGCGTACGCCTGAGGGCGTCGCCGAGCTTGCGCAGCGCCGTGGCCCGGTCGGCGCCGTGCGCCACGATCTTGGCGAGCATCGCGTCGTAGTGGATGCCGACGACCGATCCCGACTCGACGCCGGAGTCGACCCGCACACCGGCCGTCGGGCACCTCGAACGTACGGACGGTGCCGGTCTGCGGCTGCCACTCGTCGGCGGGGTCCTCGGCGTAGAGGCGCACCTCGATCGCATGACCGCTGCGGACCGCTGGGCTCCTCGCCGAGCTGCGCGCCCTCGGCGACGCGCGATCTGCTGGGCGACCAGGTCGACGCCGAACACCTCCTCGGTCACCGGGTGCTCGACCTGGAGCCGGGTGTTCATCTCGAGGAAGTACGCCTTGCCGGTGTCGAGGTGCGCGTCGGCGACGAGGAACTCGACCGTGCCGGCGCCGACGTAGTCGACCGCCTTGACCGCGGCTCGCGCCGCATCGTGGAGCGTCGTGCGTACGGGATCGCTGACCGCCGGGGCGGGCGCCTCCTCGACGACCTTCTGGTGGCGCCGCTGGATCGAGCAGTCGCGGTCGCCGACGACCCAGCACGTGCCGTGGGTGTCGGCGAGGACCTGCACCTCGATGTGGCGGGCGGTCGGCAGGTAGGGCTCGACGAACACCGTGGCGTCGCCGAACGCCGACAGCGCCTCGGCGCCAGCAGCGGCGAGCTCGCCCTCGAGGTCGGCCGGGTCGGTGACGACGCGCATGCCGCGGCCACCGCCGCCGGCGGACGCCTTGACCAGCAGCGGGAAGTCCTCGGCGTCGCGGTGGCGGCGTCGACCGACAGGATCGGCACGCCGCCGGCAGCCATGAGCTCCTTGGCGCGGATCTTGGAGCCCATCGCGTCGATCGTCTCGGGTGCGGGACCGATCCAGGTCAGGCCGGCCTCGACGACGTCGCGGGCGAACGGCGGCGTTCTCGGACAGGAAGCCGTAGCCGGGATGGATCGCGTCGGCGCCGGCCTTGAGCGCGGCGCGCGATGATCAGGTCGCCGCGCAGGTAGGTGTCCGTCGGCGAGCTGCCGGGCAGGCGTACGGCGAGGTCGGCCTCGGCGGACGAACGGTGCACCCGCGTCGGCGTCGGAGTGCACCGCGACGGTCGTGATGCCGAGCTCGCGGCACGTCCGGAAGATGCGCCGAGCGATCTCCCCCCGGTTGGCCACGAGGATCGTGCGGATCATGGCGCCTCCAACGATGTCGGCGAGTTGTGGAGGTGAAGTGGGCGCTCGCGCGTACACGACAGTGCTCGAAACCATGGGTCGCGCTCACGTGCGGAACACCCCGTATCCCTCGGCGCCCTTGACCGGGCGGGTGTTGATGGCGCTCAGGCAGATGCCGAGGATCGTGCGGGTGTCCCGCGGGTCGATCACCCCGTCGTCGTAGAGCATCCCCGAGGTGAAGTAGGCCAGCGACTCCTTCTCGATCTGCTCCTCGACGTACGCCCGCATGGCCTTGTCGCCCTCCTCGTCGTACGGCTGGCCCTTCGCCTCGGCGGCACCGCGCGCGACGATCGAGATGACGCCGGCGAGCTGGGCCGGACCCATGACGGCGGACTTCGCGTTGGGCCAGCTGAACATGAAGCGCGGGTCGTACGCCCGGCCGCTCATGCCGTAGTGCCCCGCGCCGTACGACGCGCCGATCACGACCGAGAGGTGCGGGACCGTCGAGTTCGACACCGCGTTGATCATCTGCGCGCCGTACTTGATGATGCCGCCCTGCTCGTACTCCGCGCCGACCATGTAGCCCGTCGTGTTGTGCAGGAACAGCAGCGGCGTGTCGGTCTGGTTGGCGAGCTGGATGAACTGCGTCGCCTTCTGCGCCTCCTGGCTGAACAGCACGCCCTGCGCGTTGGCGAGGATGCCGATCGGATAGCCGTGCAGCTGCGCGAAGCCCGTCACGAGCGACGAGCCGTAGAGCGGCTTGAACTCGTCGAACTCGGACCCGTCGACGATCCGCGCGATGACCTCGCGGGGGTCGAACGGGATCTTGAGGTCGGTCGGCACGATGCCGAGCAGCTCCTCGGGGTCGAAGACCGGCTCGGCGTACGTCGGCTCGGGGGTGAAGCCGTGCTTGCGCCAGTTGAGCCGCTTGACGATCGACCGGCCGATGCGGATCGCGTCCTTCTCGTCGACCGCGAGGTAGTCGGCGAGCCCGGACGTACGCGCGTGCATCTCGGCGCCGCCGAGCGACTCGTCGTCGGACTCCTCGCCGGTCGCCATCTTGACCAGCGGCGGCCCGCCGAGGAACACCTTGGCGCCGCCCTTGACCATGACGACGTAGTCGCTCATGCCCGGGATGTATGCCCCGCCGGCCGTCGAGTTGCCGAACACCAGCGCGACGGTCGGCCGCCGGTCCGCGCTGGCGCGGGTGATGTTGCGGAACGATGCCGCCGCCGGGGATGAAGATGTCCTTCTGCGTCGGCAGGTCGGCGCCGCCGGACTCGACGAGGTTGATCGTCGGCAGCCCGCACTCGGCGGCGATCTGCGCGGCGCGGTGACCCTTCTTGAGCGTGCTCGGGTTGGACGAGCCGCCCTTCACGGTCGGGTCGTTGGCGACGATCATGCACTCGACGCCCTCGACCACGCCGATGCCGGTCACGAGCGAGGCGCCGACGGCGAAGTCGGTGCCCCACGCCGCGAGCGTCGACAGCTCGAGGAACGGCGAGTCGGGGTCGATCAGCAGCTCGATGCGCTCGCGGGCGGTGAGCTTGCCGCGCTCGTGGTGGCGCTCGACGTACCTCTCGCCGCCACCGGCCAGCGCCTTGGCGTGCTGCTCGGCGAGGTCGGCGAGCCGCTCGAGCATCAGCGCGCGATTGGTCTCGTACGTCTCGGTGGTCGGGTCGACAGTCGTGTGCATCTCAATACCCCAGGAGCTTGGCGGCCAGGTCGTTCAGGACTTCGGTGGCGCCGCCGCCGATGCCGAGGATGCGGGCATCGCGGTAGTGCCGGTCGATCTCGGACTCGCGCATGTAGCCCATGCCGCCGAAGATCTGCACGGCCTCGGAGACGACCCACTCGCACGCCTCGACCGACTGGTTCTTGGCCAGCACCGCGTCGAGGATGACGGCCGGATCGGTCCGGTCGCCGCCGACTGCGCGCTCGACGGCCTGCCGGGTCAGCGCCCGCGCCGCGGCCGTACGCCGGTGCATGTCGACGAGCTTGTGCCGGATGACCTGGCGCGTGATCAGCGGCTTGCCGAACGTCTCGCGCTCCCGGGCGTACGCCACGGCGAGGTCGAGCGAGCGCTGCGCGGTCGAGTACGCCTGCACCGCCAGGCTCAGCCGCTCGCTGACGAACTGCTGCATCACCAGGACGAACCCGCCGTCGACCTCGCCCACGACGTTGCCCGCCGGCACGCGTACGTCGTCGAAGCTCAGCTCGGCGGTGTCGGAGCAGTGCCAGCCCATCTTCTTGAGCGGCCGCGCGACGGTGAATCCGGGCGTGCCCTTGTCGATGACCAGCAGGCTGATGCCGCCGTAGCCCTCGCCGCCGGTACGCACGGCGGTCGTCACGAAGTCGGCGCGCACGCCCGAGGTGATGAACGTCTTGGCACCGTTGACGACGAACTCGTCGCCGTCGCGGACGGCCTTCGTACGGATGTTGGCGACGTCGGAGCCGCCGCCGGGCTCGGTGATGCCGAGCGAGCCGATCAGCTCGCCGGCGAGCGTCGGGCGTACGTAGCGGTCGATCAGGTCAGCGTTGCCCGAGGCGACGATGTGCGGCAGCGCGATCCCGTGGGTGAACAGTGCGGCGATGAGCCCGGTCGAGCCGCCGGCCTCGAGCACGGCTTCGCTGACGATCGCCGAGTCGATCAGGTCGCCACCCTGGCCGCCGACCTCCTCGGGGAACGCGACGCCGAGCAGTCCGGCCTCGGCAGCCTTCTGGTGCAGCTCGCGCGGCACCTCGCAGGCGTCCTCCCACGACGGCAGGTGCGGGACGACCTCCTTCTCGGTGAACGAGGTGACCATCTCGCGCAGCGCCTGACGCTCCGGCGTCGACCAGGCGTTCACAGCGCTGCCTCCGCGACCGAGTCGGGCAGCAGCGATGCCGGGATCGCGCAGTCGCGGGCCCGCAGCCACTCCCCGACACCCTTGGCCTGCGGGTCGAGGCGGGTCGACGAGGCCACGCCCTCGCCGAGCAGTCCGTGGATCACGATGTTGACCGCCGCGAGGTTGGGCAGCGGGTGGATCTCGACGTCGAGCATCGCGGCTTCGCGGATCAGCTCGTGCACCGTGGACTCGTCGAGGAAGCCGGCGAGCCAGGCATACGCATCATCGCGGTACGGATGGCCGGCGGGGATCCAGACGCCGATGTTGGCATCGCCGCCCTTGTCGCCCGAGCGTGCGTACGCGAGTCGACCCAACGGTGCCCGTACGGTCTCGCCGACCCAGTCACCGAGCGGCGGCGCCGACTCCTGCACCGCGGCCTCGGGCCACGCGGTGTCGGGCTCCGGGCTGCTGACCACCGATGGCGGCGCGATGTCCTCGCGCCGGCCGTCGGCGTGCACGACGACGTGCGGCACCTCGGACTGTGGGACGTACGCGGGGCGATAGACGCCGTAGGGCGCGGCGGCCGCGGGCGGCCGGGTGACGCTGAATCCCGGGTACGACGCGAGGGCCAGCTGGATCGCGGCATCGCTGAACGCCCGGCCGACCGGGTCGGCCGACGCGCTCTTGACGTGGCAGCGCAGCAGCGACGTGGCCTGCGCCTCGGTCGCCGGGTCGGGGGTGTCGGTGCGATCGAGCTGCCACTCGACCGTCTCCGGCACCGTGCCCGCGGCGAGCGCGGCCTCCATCTGGCGCTGGATCAGCTCGGCCTTCTCCGGGATGTCGAGCCCGGTCAGCAGGAACTCGACGCTGTTGCGGAACCCGCCGAACGCGTTGAGGCACACCTTGGCGTTCGCCGGTGGCGGCTCGCCGACGACACCGGTGATCGCGACCCGGTCGGGCGCCTCCTGCGTCAGCGTGACGGTGTCGAGCCGGGTCGAGACGTCGGGCCCCAGGTATGCCGGACCGCCGACCTCGTAGACCAGCTGCGCCGTGACGGTGTCGATCGTGACCGCACCGCCGGTGCCCTCGTGCTTGGTGATGACCACCGATCCGTCGGCGTCGATCTCCGCGATCGGAAAGCCCAACGGGAGGCTCGTGTCGATCTCGCGAAAGCCCGAGAAGTTGCCGCCCGTCGCCTGCGTGCCGCACTCGATGACGTGCCCGGCGACGACGGCTCCGGCCAGCTGGTCGAGGTCGTCTCGCCCCCAGCCGAAGTGCGCGATCGCGGGCCCGACGACGACCGACGCGTCCGTGACCCGACCGGTGACCACGACGTCGGCGCCGCCCGCCAGCGCCGACGCGATCCCGAACGCACCGAGGTAGGCATTCGCGGTCATCACGTCGCCGAACGAGAACTCGTCGGTGCGACCCATCAGGTCATCGCCCTCGACGTGGGCGATCGCGATCTCGAGGCCCTGGGACTCGGCGATCTCGCGCAGCTTCGCCGCGAGGCCGGCCGGGTTGAGGCCGCCGGCGTTCGCGACGATCCTGACCCCGCGCTCCTTGGCCAGCGCCATCGAGTCGGTCATCTGCTTGACGAACGTCTTGGCATAGCCGAGCGACTCGTCCTTCATACGGTCGCGGCCGAGGATCAGCATCGTGAGCTCGGCGAGGTAGTCGCCGGTGAGGTAGTCGAGCTCGCCGCCCTCGAGCATCTCGCGCATCGCCGAGAGCCGGTCGCCGTAGTAGCCCGAGCAGTTGCCGACCCTGATGGTTGAGCCCGAAGCGCTCATCGCTCCGCCAACCTGGCGGGATCGTTGCCGGGCAGCCCGGCGAACGCCTGCACGATCGTCAGCCAGTGGGCCGCGTGCTCGCCCTCGGCTCGTACGTCGACGTCTTCGACGTGCCGGCGACGCGTCGCCAGCAGCGCGAAGTCGTAGCCCGAGCCGGTCACCCGCTCGTCAGCATCCTCGGGACCCCACGTCCACAGGTCGCCGTCGGGACCCGTGAGCTCGACGCGTACGTCGACCTCCGGCACCTGCTGCCCGCGGACGAGGTAGGCATAACCGCGTGCGCGTACGCCGATGTGGCACACGTGCTTGGCCCGCGAGGTCTGCGGGATCTTCAGGCCGAGCGCCTCGCCGACGTCGTGACTGTGCGCCCAGGTCTCCATGATCCGGGCCGTCGCCATCGAGGTCGGGCTCATCGGCGGGCCGTACCAGGGGATCCGCTCGCCGTCAGGCACGCTGCGCAGCGCAGCGTCGAGGGCGACGCGCCCTTCGCGCCAGGTTGCGAGCAGCTCCTCCGGCGGCAGCAGCGCCATCTCCTCGGCGCCCTCGTCGACGTAGCCCTCGGGGTTCGCCGCGGCCCGCTTCATGCCGCGGCCGAACTCGTCCTGGTCGGTGATCGCCGCGAGCGACGCCGCGTCGGTCCAGTGCAGGTGGCCGATCTGGTGCGCGACGGTCCAGCCCTCGGGCGTCGTCACGGTCGCCCAGCCGTCGGCGGTCAGACCGGCAACCCAGGTGTCGAGCTGCAGGCTCTCGTCGGCGAGATCGGCGAGTACGTCTTCCAGCAGAGTCATGCCAGGTCTCCAGCTCGTGGTCGAGGACGAGCGGCCCAGGAGTCGAGCACGTCGGCCCGGCGCTTGGTGTCGTCGCTGAGGGATGCCGCGAGGCCGAGGCCGCGCAGCAGGTCGAGGGTCGCCTGCACGAGACGCCGGTTGTCGCCGCGGGCCTCGTCGATCGCGAGCAGCTCGACGGCGTACGCGTGGGTCTCGCGACCGACTCGACGCTCCAGCGGCGCGACCTCGGCTCGCAGCCCCGCGTCCGTACGGGCGGCGACCCACAGCTCGAGGGCGGCGAAGAAGACCGGTGAGACGAACTGCTGGCTGAGGATCTCGAGCACCGCCCGGGTGCGACCGCTCTCGGGCAGCTCCGCCGCGGCGAGCTTCATGTCCTCGCGGCGACGCTCGGTCAGGTGGCCGACCGCGGCGACCACGAGGTCCTGCTTGCTGGGGAAGTGGTGCAGCTGCGCACCACGGCTCACGCCCGCTCGCTTGCTCACGACGGTCGTCGTCGTGCCCGCCCAGCCCAGCTCGACGAGGCACTCGACCGTCGCCTCCATCAGTCGCAGGCGCATCGCTCGGGTGCGCTCACCCTGGGGCGTACGCATGGCGGTGCCGGAATCTGTCGTCACCGGACCAGCATGCGGACATTCTCACAAACAGTCAAGCCTGATTGTTTCTGTGAGAGAAAGTTCAACGAACATCTCGAAAACCTGTCGCATCACAGACCGGTTGTCGCTACTCTTCACGTGGCGCGCGCCAGCCGTCACCGATACCGACCGAAAGTCACGCTCTCATGCTCTTGACCTCTCAAAGCATGGCGCGCCGCGCCGGCTCTCTCGTTGCCACCCTCGGGGTGCTGCTGGCCATGGTGCTCGTCGCCAGCCCGGCCCAGGCGGCCCCGACCGTCAACCTCTCGGCAAATGACACGACGATCACCCTCGGCGAGAGCGTCACGCTCTCGTGGTCGGCCTCGCAGGACACGACGGAGCTGACGGCGAGCGGCGCCTGGGACGGCCCGAAGGGCTTGCCGAACGGCGTCCAGCAGCTCACTCCGACCGAGGCCGGCACCTTCACCTACACCTTGACCGCGGGCAACGACACCGATCCGGACGACTCCGACTCGGTCACCGTGACGGTCGCGCCGGGGCCGATCACGCCGAATGCCGTGACATTCCCGGACGACTGCACCGTCGTCATCCCCACGACGGCCAACGTCACCTACTTCGTCGACTACGGCGACGGTGAGACCGAGGAGCTCGACGCCGACACGTACGACGGTGGGTACTTCTCGTACGGGGACCCGGTCACCTTCTTCGCCGAGGCCAACGACGGGTTCACCCTCGCCGACAACGCCGTCACCGAATGGGACTACACCGCGCCCGAGTCGTGCTCCGACCTCGATGAGGGACCCGAGCTCGTCAGCACCGCGATCGAGTGTGGCTCGGTCACGTTCACCAACACGACCGACGGCCCCCTCGACGTGCAGTTCGTGTCGTTCGACGACGGTTTCGAGGAGTTGGCCGAGTTCAACTTGGCCGCCGGGGCATCCCGCACGGTCAAGACGAGCGCTGTCGACACCGCGTTCGCCGTGTTCGAGGACTTCGAGAACGAAGAAGAAGACCCGCTCCAGATCCGCTACTTCGAAGTTCCGCAGGACTGTGACGGCGGCAATGGCAACGGCAGCGGCGACGGGTCCGATCACCCGACGACCGCTCCGGCCGCCGGCATCGCCGCGCGCTGAGTGACACCAGGTCAACGACGAGCCGGCGGTCCCTGACAGGGGCCGCCGGTTTTCGTCATCCTCGCGGCCGACTGAGCGTTGTGAAGGGTCGCGAGCGCCGATTAGGTGAAACCTCGTCTGGTGGATCGTTCAACTACGCTACAGTTCTCACGGCGCGCGACTGCCCGTCACCGATCCTGACTCGAAAGTCACGCCCATGCTTTAGACCTCCCGTCAGCACCCCTCGCCGCGCCGGCTCGCTCGTAGCCGCCCTCGGCATGATGCTGGCGATGTTCTTCGTGGCAAGCCCCGCCCAAGCGGCTGTGGGAGTCGATCTCGTCGCAAGCAGATCAACGATGACCGCTCGGTGACAGCTTCAACATCAGCTGGTCGACCACCGACGCCGTCACCCTCGTCGCCACCGGCGCCTGGACGGGCAACAAGAGCATCCCCGGCGGCGGCGACACCGTGACGCCCTCCAGCACCGGAACCTTCACCTACACCATCACCGCGACCGATGCCGGCAGGTGCAACCGCGACCGACTGCGGTCACGGTCACTGTCTCGGACGCCCGGATCCCGTCACGCCGAATGCCGTCACGTTCCCGGACCCGTGCACGGTCGTCATCCCCACAACGCCCAACATCACGTATCTTCGTCGACTTCGGCGGCGGTGACATCGAGGAGCTCGACGGCCGGCACATATGACGGCACCGAGTTCTCCGCGGCGACGAGGTCACGTTCTTCGCCACAGGCCAACGACGGATTCGAGCTCGACAGCAACGCGGTCACGGAGTGGAACTACACCGCGCCCGACTCGTGCTTCGAGGATGGCGACGAGGGACCCAGCCTGGTCACCACCACGATCGAATGTGGCTCGATCACCTTCACGAACACCACCGATGAGTCGCTCGACGTCGAGGTCTACGGATTCGATGAGGACGTCGACTTCGAGCCGGTCGATGCCTTCACCCTCGCCGGTGGCGCCTCCCACACGGTGGAGACCGATTTCGCCGACATCATCTTCGGAGCCTTCGAGGCCAACGACGACGACTTCCCGACACAGATCCGCGTCCTCGAAGTTCCGCAGGACTGTGACGGCGGCAGACGGCAACGGCAGCGGCGACGGGTCCGATCACCCGACGACCGCTCCGGCTGCCGGCATCACCGGGCGCTAAGTGACACCAGGTCAACGACGAGCCGGCGGTCCCCGTTCCAGGGGCCGCCGGTTCGGCATACTCGCAGCCGCCGCGGCCATCGTCCTCGTGGCCGGGCCGCCACCGCGTACGTGCTGACGCGTGACGACGACCCGGCCGCGACACCACACGCCGCCAGATCGACCTCGCCGACACCCCAGGCCGACGGCTCCGGCCAACGCGGTCATCAAGCCGACCGGCGTCCCGACCCGTGTCGTCATCCCTGACGTCAAGGTCGATGCCGCCGTTCTGCAGGTCGGCACGACGAAGGCCGGGGCGCAGGACGTGCCCAACAGCCTGAAGGACACCGGCTGGTGGAAGGACGGGCAGCAGCCCGGCCAACCCGGCAACGCCGTCATCGTCGGCCATACCGCGTCGAAGGCCGATGGCGTGTTCGACCACCTCGCCGACCTCGAGAAGGACGACCTGATCACGGTCCGCGGCACGAAGGGGAAGGTGACCTATCGCGTCACGTCGGAGCGCGAGATCGAGGTCGCGAAGTTCGCGCCAGAATCGGACAAGATCTATCGCAGGACGGGTCCGAGCGGCCTGGTCCTGATGACGTGCGGCGACTGGAACGGCAAGCGCTTCGAGACCACGGTGATCGTCTACGCGGATGCCGTCGGCAAGACCCAGCCCAGAACCAAGACGGACGGCAAAGGCCAAGCCCGACTGGGCGAAGCGCCCATAAGAGATCTCTCACCCGTCCCTCACTCGCACCTCACGCTGCACCGCTGTGCTGTAGGCAACTGATCACCTACTCACAGGAGTGACATGCGTACCCCTCGCGCCCTCATCGGTATGACCCTCGTAGCAGCCCTCGCCCTCAGCGCCTGCGGAGGCGGCGACGACGAGAAGGCCACCGGCAGCGACCAGACCACGGCATCGGCGACGACCACCGAGTCGGCCGCCACGCCTTCCCCGACGTTGACCGCCGACGACGACCGCCCCCTCACCGGAGAGACGCTGAAGAAGGCATCCGACGCGGCGCTCAAGGCCACCGACGGAGGCAAGATCACCGAGACCAGCGGCAGCGACGACGCCGATCACGTGTACGAGGTCGACGTCCTGCTCCCGAGCGGCGAGGACGTCACCGTCGAGCTCGACCAGTCCTTCAAGGTCACCAAGCTCGACCGCTGAACCCAGCCTCGACCCGCCGCCTCCATCGGGGCGGCGGGTCGGTGCGTCCAGAGCGTGATCGACAGCCACGAGACAGGGCGTACCGATGGCTGCCAAAGCCGCCTCGGAGCCGTCAGGATTCCGATAGTCTCCTCGGACTCCCCCTGAATCTTCGAAGGACCCCGCATGACCGAGCAGCCCCCGTCCACGCCCGAGTCCACGCCGCCCGCAGCGTCCGAGTCGGCCACGCCGACGGAGACGTTGCCGGCGGTCGAGTCGGAGGCGAAGGCTCGCAACACCAAGCGCCTCGTGATCGGCGGGATCGCCGCGGTCGTCGTGCTCGCGCTCGCCGGCGGCGCCTTCGCCGTCGTCAAGAAGCTCGATGGCGGCGGACCTCAGCCGCACGACGTGCTGCCGTCATCCGTCATCGCCTACGCCCGCGTCGACGTCGACCCTTCGGCGAGCCAGAAGATCGCGTTGTTCAAGCTGATCCGCAAGTTCCCCGAAGCTGCCGACGAGATCGGCATCAAGAGCGCCAACCAGGACGTCCGCAAGCTGCTCGTCGAGGACATCCTCAAGGAGAGCGGTTGCGACCTGACGTACGACAAGGACGTCAAGCCGTGGCTCGGCAGCCGGATCGGCGTGGCCCTCGACAAGAAGCAGACGCCGCTCGTCGCGATCCAGGTCTCGAACGAGAAGAAGGCCAAGACCGGCATCAAGGCGCTGTTCAAGTGTGGCGACGAGAAGGCCGCCGTCGCGTTCCTCAACGGCTACGCGATCGTCGCCGAGCACCAGAAGGAGGCCGACGCCGCCGTCAAGGCAGCCGAGAAGGCGCCGCTGGCCGACAACAAGGCGTTCGCCAAGGACTTCGACGACCTCGGCGAGCAGGGCGTCGCCTCGGCGTGGTTCGACGCCGGCAAGATCATCGACTCCTTCCCGGAGCTCAAGGACATGATGGGCAGCGCCGCGGCCGGCAACCTCAAGGAGCTCAAGCAGGCTGGGACGTCGGCGTTCACGCTGCGCGCCGACGGCTCGACGCTCGAGCTGGCCGGGCTCTCCGGCCTGACCGACTCGGTCAAGAAGCAGAAGCCTGCGCGCATGGGCAAGCTGCCCGCCGACACCGTGGCCGCGCTGTCGGTCGGTGGACTCGGCGAGCAGATCGGCGCCCAGTACGACGCGATCCTCAAGCAGATCAACCGAGGGATTCGCGCCGAGCGTCGGACGACTCGTTCACCGCAGGCATGAGCCCGAGGAGAAGGCGGCGTACGAGGACTACCTCGACGACAACCCGGGCGGCATCTTCAACCCCGAAGCCATGATCGCGCAGTTCGAGCAGTCGACCGGGCTCAAGCTGCCGGACGACCTCGAGACCCTGTTCGGCGACGAGCTCACCATCGCGGTCGGCTCGAAGAACCTCGAGAACCTGCCGACCCTCTCCGGTCCCGACGACATCGCCGGACTCGACGTGGCCCTCAAGATGACGACCGACCCGGCCAAGGCCTACGACCTCGCCAAGCGCCTGGCCGCCCTTGCAGGCCAGGCCGGGATCGAGCTCCCGGCCAAGCAGACCGACGACGGCGCGGTCCTCGCGACCAACCAGGACGCGGCCGACGCGATCGACGCATCAACCGGCAGGCTCGGCGCCGACGACACGTTCACGTCCGTCATGCCGTACGGCGACGACACGCTCTACGGCGTGTACGTCAACGTCGGCACGATCCTCGACAAGCTGAGCAAGGCCGACATGTCGGAGAGCGACGCCAAGGACCTCGAGGAGGCCAAGGCGCTCAAGGCGGTCGGCTTCTCGTACGGCAAGAAGGGCGACCACACCGTGTTCAGCATGCGGGTCGCCTTCGCGAAGTGAGGTGACGCGGTCAGGCCGCGGAGTCGTCCTCGTCCGGCATCAGCTCGCCGGTCATGACCTCTTCGTGGCTGGCCGGGTCCTCGATCGGGGCCCGGTCGAGCTCGCCGACCGAGCGTCGGGCGAAGTCGGCGGCGAGCTGGATCGCCATCTCGCTCTCGGGCACGAGGTCGACCAGCACCGGGAAGGCGTGGACCTGCTTGCGCCAGAGGTGGGTCTCGACCTCGACCCCGCGCTCTGAGAGCAGCAGCGCCATGGCCTCGACCTCGGGCCGCAGCAGCTCGTCCTCGACCGCGACCAGGAACGTCGGCGACGAGATGTATGCCGCGGCGTGCAGCGGCGAGGCGTACCCCTCGATCGGGGCGCCGTCCTCGGGCAGCCAGCGCTCACGGATGTGCGCGATCCGCTGGATCGGCAGGTAGGCGTCGCGCGCAGGGATGATGCGCTCGACGGCCTTGTCCTCGCGGTCCGGGTCGACGCTGAGCAGCGGCGAGAACCCGATCAAGGCGGCCGGCGCCTGCAGGCCGCGGCGGGTGGCGAGCTCGGCGACCTTCATCGTGAGGTAGCCGCCGGCGGAGTCACCCGCGACGACGATCTTGTCGGGATGGTCGCTGGACTCGACCAGCGCGGCGTACGCGGAGATGGCGTCCTGCACCGACTCGGCGATCGTGCCCTCGGGCAGCTGGACGTAGTCGACCGAGATGACCGTCGCGCCGGTCTTGAGGGCGAGCCGCTCGCAGATGCGGCGGTGCGTCTCGATGCTGCCGGAGAAGAACCCGCCGCCGTGCAGGTAGAGCAGCGTCATGTCGCTGTCTGGCGCATGCCGGTGCACCATCTTCTCGACCCGCACGCCGCCCAGCTCCGACACCTCGAACGTGACGTGGGGCGACCTCTTGCGGTGGGTCTGCAGGCCGTCGATCGCACGGATCGCGGCGAACGTCCGCTCGCTGATCGGGGTGAACCGGAGCACCGGCTTGAACACCATGCGGATCGTGCGCTGCAGGACCCGCGCCCTCACGCTGTAGCTCTCGTGGACCACGGCCTTGTCGTAGACGACCCGCATCGGACCGCGACCGGGAAGGCGCAGCCGGGGCCGGCTGCGGGGGCGCTTCGTGACGCTCACGAGCGCGGCGAGCCGGTCGAAAACGGAGGACCACATACCTCGAGCGTACTCTCGGTATGGCATGCGGCTCAAATCGACGACCGACGTTTGCGCAGGTCAGGGGCCGATTTGTGAGCCCGGTGACAGCCGCTCAGCGCGATGAGTGAGACTCGTACGGGCAGCACGTCGACGGGAGGTGAGCGCATGCTCGAGGCCATCGCCATCTTCGCGGCCGGCGTGTGGGCCGGCACGATCAACGTCATCGTCGGCTCCGGCACGCTCATCACGTTCCCCACCCTGCTGCTGTTCGGCTATCCCGCGCTCACCGCGAACGTGTCGAACAACATCGGCCTGGTCGCCGGCGGCCTGTCCGGCGTCCACGGCTATCGGGCGGAGGCCCTGCGTCACCGGTCCCTCCTGCTGAGGCTCGCACCCGCCTCGGTCCTCGGCGCCCTGACCGGCGCGTTCCTGCTGCTGGTCCTTCCGGACGGCGCGTTCCAGGCCGTCGTCCCGGTCCTGATCGCTCTGGGTCTCGTCATGGTCGTCATCGGGCCCGCGATGCAACGCCGCACCGCCAAGCGGCACGCCGAGCTGGGCGCGGCGCCGCCCACGTCTCGCTGGGCGCTGCCTGCCGGCGTGTACGCCCTGGGGATCTACGGCGGCTACTTCGGCGCGGCCCAAGGGATCTTGCTGATGGGGCTCATGGGGGTCATGCTGACGATCGGCCTCCAGGAGCTCAACGGCATCAAGAACGTCCTGGCGACGATCGTCAACGCGGTCGCCGCCCTCGACCTTCATGGTCGTGGCGTGGGACCGCATCGACTGGCGCATCGTCGGGCTGATCGGCGCCGGCAGCCTGGTCGGCGGCTACCTCGGGCGCCCGGATCGGCCGACGGCTCCCGCCGACGGTGCTGCGCGCGCTGATCCTGGTGATCGGCGTGCTCGCGCTCGTCAAGATCCTGTTCTTCGACTAGCGTCACTCGGCGACGAAGCGGGCGTCCACGTCGGCGTGGATCACGATCTCGGCCGGCGTGAGCTCGAGCTGCGGCCCACCGTCGGACGACGTCGGCGAACCCGGCCTTGGCCATCATCGGCATCGGCCCGGCGCCCTCGACGTGATCCGTCAGCATGCCCGGGTCGGCGAGCTGGACCGCCACGACCTTGCCTCGGCGGACCGCGTTGGCGTACGACTGCGCCTTGGCGACCGCATCGTCGACGGCCGCCTTGCGGACCTCGGCCTCGTACGATCGACGGTTCTTGATGCTGACGTCCCATGCGATGCCGCTGACCTCGACGCCGTCGGTGCCCGACCAGAAGTCGAGGAATCCGCTGAGCCGCTCGAAGTCGGTGAACTCAGCGACGACCTGCACGCGCGCGACGTGCACCGTCGCCCCGCGCCTGCCGTCGGGCTCCCATGGGCGGTGACTGAAGACCCGCACCTGGTCGCTCGACCACGGGCCGACCGCGCGAAGCTCGACCAGCTCCCGGAGCTGCGACACCAGCGGATCGTGGATCGCGATCGCGTCCGTGAAGACCTGCTGCCGCTCCGCCCCTTCGACGGCGGCGGCCATGGACACGATCGCGCGTTCGGCGGGGTGGCGATGCTCGGCGGAGCCGCGCACGGTGATGTCGAGCGTCATGTCGTCATCGTGCCCCATCGGAGCAGTCGTGGCGGTGAATCAGCCGCGCAGGTGGCGAACCAATAGTCGGTGATCTTCTTCGAGGCCGCGTTGGTCGTCTCGTCGCCGGCCACAGCACGGATCGCTGAACTTGCCACCCTCGGGCAGCTTCTCTGCCGCCGTGTTGAACTCCGTGAGGTAGTCCTTGCGGACCTTCCAGTCGGCGGCGATCTCGTCCGGCGGCGTGGCGTCACCCATCACGGCGAGGGCGCTCTCCGACCTCTCGATGAGGTCGGCCTTCGGAAGGTAGATCTCCAGGGGGCCGAACGAGGCACCCGTGGCGCCGTTGGACTTCAGCTCGGCGCAGAAGTCGCCGCCGGGCGCGGCCGTCGTCTCGGCCTTTGCGGTGGGCTTGGACGTGTCCTTGCCGTCGTCAGACCCGCCGCCGCACCCGGCGAGGGTGAGGGCGAGCCCCAGGAGAGCGGCCGGGACGAGGTGACGGTGCTTCATGAGTTCTCCTATTTGCGATCCGCTGTCACGAAGGACTCTAGCGAGAGCCAACGCCGGCGCGCCCACCCGGACATGACATCGGGGTTGTCACATGAGCGGTCTGGCTGGTTTACTGGTTTCAGATAGTCACGATTATCTGAAACCGACCGGGGGAACCCATGACCGAGACCATCCACGACGCCGCGATCATCGGCGCCGGCTTCGGCGGCATCGGCGCGGCGATCCAGCTGCGGCGGCTCGGCCATGACGACCTCGTGATCCTCGAGCGCGAGAGCGACCTCGGCGGCACCTGGCACGTCAACCGCTATCCCGGGCTCGCGGTCGACATCCCCTCCTCGACCTACTCCTACTCGTTCGAGCCCAATCCGTACTGGTCGCGGCTCTACGCGCCCGGGCCGGAGCTCAAGGCGTACGCCACGCACGTCGCCGACGAAGTACGACGTGCGCCGGCACATGCGGTTCGACACCGTCGTCGAGGGTGCCGTGTGGGACGAGGACAGCAACCACTGGACGGTCAACATCGCCGGCGGCGAGCGCCTGCATGCCCGCATGCTGCTGACCGCGACGGGCTTCCTGTCGCAGCCGGCGTTCCCCGACATCGAGGGCATCGACTCGTTCGCCGGCACCGTCATCCACACGACGCGCTGGGACGACTCGGTCGACCTCGACGGCCGTCGCGCCGCCGTCATCGGCACGGGCGCCACGGCGGTGCAGCTGATCCCGGAGATCGCGCCCCGGCTCGCGGAGCTCACGGTCTATCAGCGCACCGCGATCTGGGTGACGCCGAAGCGCGACGGCGCGGTGCCCGAAGCGGGTGCAGAAGCTGTACGCCCGCGTGCCCCTCGCGCAGCGCGCCGTGCGCACGATCGGCAGCAGCATCCTCGAGCTCATCATGGTCGCCGGCGTGCTCAAGTACCGGCGCACCAAGCTGCTCAACCGCAGCGTCGAGAAGATGGCGCTGCGGCACCTCGAGCGGCAGGTCGAGGATCCCGAGACCCGCAAGAAGCTCACGCCCGACTACACGTTCGGCTGCAAGCGCCCGACGTTCTCCAACACGTACTTCCCGACGTTCAACCGCGACAACGTGCACCTCGAGACGACGCCGATCGCGCGCATCGAGCCCGACGGCATCGTCACCGCCGATGGCACGAAGACCCAGATCGACACGCTCGTGCTCGCGACCGGCTTCAACCTCTGGGACACCAACTTCCCGGCGTTCGAGATCATCGGGCGCGATGGCAAGGACCTGGGCAAGTTCTGGCGCGACCAGCAGTTCCAGGCGTACGAGGGCGTGACCGTGCCGGGGTTCCCCAACTTCATCTCGCTCAACAGCCCGTACTCGTACTCGGGGCTGTCGTACTTCACGACGATCGAGTCGCAGATGCGGCACATGAAGCGCCTGCTCGGCGAGGTCGCAGAAGCGGCGCGCGACGACGTTCGAGGTCACGGAGCGGGCCAACGCGGAGTTCCTCGACCGGATGACCGATCTCGTCGAGGACTCGGTGTTCGTCAACGGCAGCTGCGCGACGTCGCGGTCGTACTACTTCAACCAGCACGGCATGGCGACGCTGCTGCGCCCGACCTCGACGCTCAACGCCTTCCGCGAAGCCGCCAGGTTCCCGCTCGACGACTACGCGTACGCCTGAGTCAGCCGGCGGTGGCCAGCTTGGCGCCGGCGAGGGGGACCAGCTCGGCGCGGGTCGTCGTCTCGATCTCGTGACCCGCAGCGCAGGTGAGGTGGGCGTGGATCTCGGCGCCGCAGTCGCGGTGACGCAGCGACATCGGCGGACCGTCGCGCCCGGGCGGTGCGCGTCGCCCCAGTCCATCAGCGCGACCATGACGGTGCGCAGGTCGCGCCCGGCCGGCGTGAGGACGTACTCGTGCCTGGCGCCGCTCGCCCTCGGGCTGGTAGGCCCGGCGCTCGACGATCCCCTCGTCGACCAGCAGCGCGAGGCGCTTGGTGAGGACGTCGCGGGCGATGCCGAGGTGCTGCTGCAGCGCATCGAATCGGCGTACGCCGTTGAACAGGTTGCGCACGACCAGCACGGACCAACGGTCACCGAGGATCTGCGCCGTCTTGGCGATCGAGCAGGTCGCTGAGTCGTAGTCGGTCAGGGGCATGCGTGCTCCAAGGTCTGAGTCTGGATTTCCAACTCAGATGGTACGCTCATCCTCTCCGTACGAGAAGAGGCACGCCATGACCGAGCTCGACCAGGCCACCCAGCACAAGACCATCACCTGGGTCGACCCGAGGCCTCAGGCCGCGGCGGCCCTGACGATGTCCGGGCATCGACTACCTGCAGGCCATGATCGACGGCACGTTCCCGGCGCCCCCGATCGCGAGCCACATCAACCTCGAGCTCGTGAGCGTCGCCCCGGGCGTCGCCAACATGGCGGCGACCCCCGACGAGTCGCACTACAACCCGATCGGCTCGGTGCACGGCGGTTTCGCCGCGACGCTGCTGGACTCGGTGTGCGGGTGCGCCGTCCAGACGACGCTGCCGGCCGGCATGGCATACACGTCGCTCGACCTCAGCGTCAGCTTCCTGCGTGGCATGACCAGCGAGACCGGGCGCGTGACGGCGCAGGGCCGGGTCACCAAGCCCGGGTCGCGGGCCGCGTTCGTCGAGGCCGACATCAAGGACGCCGCCGGCCGCGTGCTGGCCACCGCGACGTCAACCTGTCTCGTGTTCACTCCCTGATACGCAGCCGTCATCGCGGTAAAACCTGAGGATTTCCTCGGATACCATTGTCGGGTGGTTTCGCTCTCCGATCTCCAGGTCCGCTCGCTCGGTGCATGCACCGTCGACTCGCCGCTCGCGCTCTATGTCGAGGGGCGTACGACCAATGAGTACTACGTCGGCGAGACCGATCGCATCCTCTACGACGACACCCTCGAGCTGATCGAGTCGCGCGGCGTCCCGCTCACCGAGCTGCCGACCTTCGAGTCCGGCGGCCCGCGCCAGAAGATCTTCTTCGACCCCGCCACGACCAAGGTCGGCGTCGTCACCTGCGGCGGCCTGTGCCCCGGGCTCAACGACGTCATCCGCGCGATCGTGCTCGAGCTCGACACCCACTACGGCGTACGCGACGTCGTCGGGTTCCAGCACGGCTACGCCGGACTCATCGAGTCCAACGGCCACGACGTCGTGCAGCTGACGCCGGAGTTCGTGTCCCGCATCACCGAGCGCGGCGGCACGATCCTCGGCTCGTCGCGCGGCGCCCAGGACCCCGTCGCGATCGTCGACCGGCTGGTCGAGCTCGACATCGACATCCTCATGGTCATCGGCGGCGACGGCTCGATGCGCGGTGCCCACAACATCGGCGCCGAGATCGCCGCACGTGGCCTCACGATCGGCGTCGTCGGCGTGCCCAAGACGATCGACAACGACATCCCGCACATCGGCCAGAGCTTCGGGTTCTCCACGGCGTTCGCCAAGGCCGCCGAGTCCATCAAGGCCGCCCGCGTCGAGGTCGAGGCGGCCGTCGGCGGTGTCGGCATCGTCAAGGTCATGGGCCGCCATGCCGGCTTCATCGCCTGCTACGCCGCACTGGCCAACCACGACGCCGACTTCGTCCTGATCCCCGAGGTCGGGTTCTCGCTCGACGGCGACAACGGCCTGCTGGCCCTGCTCGAGCGACGCGTCGCCGAGCGCGGCAGCGCCGTCATCGTGCTGGCCGAAGGCGCCGGCCAGGACCTCATCCCGGCCAGCGACCGTACGGACGCCAGCGGCAACGCGGTCCTCGGTGACATCGCCGGCTTCCTGCGCGAGCAGATCACCAAGGACTTCGCCAACCGCAACCAGCCGCTGACGATGCGCTACTTCAACCCCGGCTACGCGATCCGCTCCGTACCGGCAGATGCATCGGACTCGGTCTACTGCGCACGCCTGGCGCAGACCGCGGTCCACGCCGCGATGGCCGGCCGTACGGACATGGTCGTCGGCCGTCGCCGCCACCGCTTCGTCCACGTGCCGATCCCGTTCGTCACCTCGGGCTCGCACAGCGTCTCCCCCGACGGCGACCTCTGGCTGTCAGTCCTCGAGAGCACCGCCCAGCCGTTCAGCATGTGCTGACTCCTCGCCGAGCGGTGACCTGGCGCCCATCCCGGCAGCGCAAGGGCGACTGCCCACCGCTACACCAGGCGATGGGCGACTAACCCACCGCCGCAGCCCATTCTTCTTCGATCAGGCTGGCGTTGATCATCGCGCCGGCCTTGGCGCCGGTGGCTGATGCCGAGATGACCTGAGACCCGGCGTCGGCGACGTTGCCCACGGCCCAGAGACCGGGCACGTTTGTCGCACCCGTCAGGTCGGTGGCGACGACTGGTCCGAGCGGCGTCTCGGTCATCTCCAGGTCGAACCCGGCGAACGCGTCCAGGTTGAGCACCATCGCCGGGGCCACGAACACCGCGTCGGCCTCGCGCACCGTGCCATCCGCCGCACGTACGCCACGCAGTGCGCCGTCGCGTCGGACGATCTCGCTGACCGCGCCATCGACGACCTCCACACCTCGGGCGGCGAACAAGCCGGCGCTCGTCGGCATCGAGCTCGACGGTGTCGTTGAGGTAGAACACGACGTCGTCGGACCACTGCCGCACCATGCGGACCTGATGGTTCGACATCGGGTGCGTGGCGACGACGGCGAGGCGCTGGCCCGGCGACCTCATAGCCGTGGCAGTACGGGCAGTGGAAGACGTCGACGCCGAACCCCTCACGGAGGCCCGGGATCTCGGGCAACGAGTCGGTGATCCCGGCCGCGAGCACGAGCCGCTTGGCATGGAGCTGCTCGCTGCCCGACCCGCACGACGAAGCCGTCGTCGACGGCCTCGACACGCGAGGCGACGTCGTCGCGCACCTCGACGCCGAGCTTCTCGACCTGCGTACGCCCGACCTCGAGCAGCTCGAGCGGGCTGAGCCCGTCGACCCCGAGGTAGCCGTTGACGTGGGCGGCCGCCGCATTGCGTGGCGGGCCACCGTCCAGCACGAGCACGCGCCGACGGGCGCGCCCGAGCACGAGAGCGGAGGACAGGCCGGCCGCGCCGGCTCCGATGACGATGGCGTCGTATGCGTGGGGGTTCATGCCTCCAGTGTTCGTCGCGATCAAGCGTCGAGCAAACATCGTTGCCAGTATGGCAAGATGGCGGGCATGACCGACGACCTCGCCGATGCCCTGACCTCCGTGGGCCCGCGCCTGCGGGCCCTTCGCCAGCGCGGCGAGGCCACCCTGGCGCAGCTCTCCGCCACGACCGGCATCTCGGTCAGCACGCTCTCCCGCCTCGAGGCCGGCCAACGCAAGCCGACGCTCGAGCTCCTGCTGCCGCTGGCCAAGGCTCACGGCGTCACGCTCGACGAGCTCGTCGAGGCGCCACCCAGCGAGGATCCGCGCATCCAGGCCGAGCCGATCATCCGGCACGGCCGCACATTCGTGCCACTGACCCGGCAGGCCGGCGGCCTGCAGGCGTACAAGGTGGTCATCCCGCCGCGCCACGAGCCCGACAACGACGACCTCAAGACCCACGAGGGCTACGAGTGGCTCTACGTCCTGTCGGGTCGCCTGCGCCTGCGGATCGGCGAGCACGACCTTGTGCTCGGCCCGGCGAGGCCGCCGAGTTCGACACCCGGCTGCCGCACGGACTGAGCAATGCCGGCAAGCGGCCGCTCGAGCTGCTCACGCTGTTCGGCACCCAGGGCGAGCGCATGCACGTACGCGCGAAGCCTCGGTCGAAGGACTGACTACCAGCTGGACTTGGTGACGCCCGGCAGCTCGCCGCGGTGCGCCGCCGACCGGAACCGTATGCGCGACAGTCCGGCCTTGCCGACGAAGCCGCGCGGCCGACCGTCGACCTGGTCGCGATTGCGCACTCGCACGGCAGCGGAGTCGCGCGGCAGCCGCGACAGCGCCCGGCTCGCGGCCATCCGGTCCTCGAGGCTCAG
This sequence comes from uncultured Actinomycetota bacterium, assembly GCA_963761965.1. Lineage (GTDB taxonomy): Bacteria > Actinomycetota > Actinomycetes > Propionibacteriales > Nocardioidaceae > Aeromicrobium. The sequence goes on along the minus strand of CAVXIX010000018.1, from coordinate 105,306 downwards.
GCTGGTGTCGCGACTCGCAGCCCGCAGCGCCGACCGCCGCTCGGCGAGCCGCTCGACCACACGCTTGCGCCGCTCGTTGGCGACGACCTTGCTGCGCTTTGCCATCAGCGCTCCTCGCGGAACTCGACGTGGCGGCGTACGACCGGGTCGAACTTGCGGATGACCATCCGCTCGGGATCGTTGCGGCGGTTCTTGCGGGTGACATAGGTGTAGCCCGTGCCCGCCGTCGACCGCAGCTTGACGATGGGGCGCAGCTCGCTGCCCTTGCGCATCAGACCCGCCCTCCCCGGGCCAGGATCGAGGCGACGACGGCGTCGATGCCGCGCACGTCGATCGTCTTGATGCCGCGGGTGCTGACCCGCAGGGTGACGTGCCGCCCGAGGCTGGGGACCCAGTAGCGCTTGCGCTGGATGTTGGCGTCGAACCGCCGATTGGTCCGCCGGTGCGAGAACGAGACGTTGCGCCCGAACCCCACCTCGGCCCCAGTGACCTGACACACGCGCGACATTCCGGACTCCTTATGTAGACTGACAATCATTCCCATTTAGCCTACCTGAAAGATTCGGCCTCATGAAGCACGGCATCCACCCGCCCTACGCGCCCGTCGCGTTCCGCGACAAGTCGGGCGATCTCATGTTCGTCTCCTCGTCGACGCTGACGAGCTCCGAGACCGTGGAGATCGACGGCGTGAGCTATTCGGTCATCGATGTCGAGATCTCGACCGCGAGCCACCCGTTCTGGACCGGCAAGGGCCGGGTGCTCGACGCCGAGGGACGGGTCGAGAAGTTCAACCGCCGCTACGGGGCGAAGGCATGACGACGCCGCTCGTGCTGCATCACCGGGGTCGACGCCGACGCGATGGCCAGCACGATGATCGGCCTGCAGTGGGACGCGCCGCAGGCTGTCACCGTGCGCCACACGATCGACGTCGACCGCCAGGTCCTGACTCGCATCGTCAGCGACGCCGCGGGAGTCGTCGAGCGTACGCACGTGGACCTCGACCATGCGTGCGTCGGCTGCGCGCTGCGCGAGGACGTCATGCCGACCCTCGAGCGGCTGGCTCGCGACGGTCGCTGGGGATCGATCATCGCCCACCTCCCGGTCGCCGCCGAGGCGACCCAGGTCTGCCGCATCCTCTCGAGCGACCACGCGATCGGCTCGGTGCTGCACGTCGCCGCGGTGCTGGCTGTCGTGAACGGGCCGACCGCCCGCGCCGACCTGCTCGGCGACGACCTGCTGCGGGAGCGCCACCTGCACACCTCGGCGGAGGACGGCCGCGGCGTCGCGGAGACGCACGCGGCGATGATCGAGTACGCCGACGCCGTCGTGATCGTCGGCGACATCGACGAGACCGATCGCGCCCTCGCCACGGCCATGTTGCGGCCCGGTGCCGAGGTGTTCGCCGACCAGTTCGCGATCGACGTCGTGGACCTGATCGCCCGCCGCCGGTTGCACGAGCAGGCCGAGGCATGGGTCGACCCGGCGCACGCGGAGCCGGTCGGCCTGGTCGAGATCGGCGAGGTGTGGACCGTCGAGCTGAGGTCGGACCGCCCGTTCCACCCCGATCGCCTGATGGAGAACATCGAAGGGCTGGGCGGCGGAGCCCGTCGTTCGCGCGGCTGCTTCTGGCTGCCGACCCGCCCCGACACGATCTGCCAGTGGGACGGCGCGGGCGGACAGCTCAGCGTCGGGCCGTGCGACCACGACACGCTCGAGACCCACACCCGGATCCTGGTGACCGGCATCGACGACGGCCGGGACTCGCTCCAGGCCCTGTTCGAGCACTGCCTGCTCACGGATGACGAGCTCGCGACCCGCGGCGTCATCTGGGAGTCCGACCAGGACGGGTTCGAGCCGTGGCTCGGTCCCGTCCGCCTCGCCGCCTGAATCGAAGGAGCACCGCATGGCCGTACCCAAGCGCAAGATGTCCCGCAGCAACACCCGCCATCGCCGGTCGAGCTGGAAGGCCCACCCGGTCCAGCTCGTCCCGATCACGGTCGACGGGGTCGAGCACCGCGTCCCCCGTCGCCTCGTCCGCGCCATACAGCGCGGTCTCTACGTCCCCAAGGAGCACTCATGAAGGTCCGCAACTCTCTCCGCTCGCTCAAGAACCAGCCGGGTGCCCAGGTCGTACGCCGGCGCGGCCGCACGTTCGTGATCAACAAGCAGAACCCGCGCTTCAAGGGGCGCCAGGGCTAGCGTTGCCGAAGCGGCAAACGCTGTTTGTCGTCGACGCCCGAGTGCCGCACGATGGTGGCATGACGCACCAGCACACCGAACTGCCCGAGGATCACTTCACCCGCGAGTACTGGGACGAGCGCTACGCCGGCGACCAGGTCTGGAGCGGCAAGCCCAACCCGCACCTCGTCACGTACGGGTCGCAGCTGCAGCCCGGCACCGCGCTCGACTACGGCAGCGGCGAGGGCGCGGACGCGATCTGGCTCGCGCAGCAGGGCTGGCAGGTCACGGGCGTCGACATCTCACCGGTCGCACTCGAGGGTGCGGCCTGCCGCGTGCGGCGCAGGCCGGCGTCGAGGTGACGTGGCAGCAGGCCGACGCGTTCGAGTGGTCGGCGAGCGCGACGTACGACCTGGTGTCGGCCCAGTTCATGCACCTGCCGCGGCCGGCCGTGATCCGGCTCCACCGCGAGCTCGCCGCATCGGTCGCCCCCGGCGGCACCCTGCTCATCGTCGGCCACCACCCTGACGACGTGGGACACGCGCCCGAGGGCCGTCCTTCGACGAGATCCGCTTCACCGCCGACGAAGTCGCCGCGACCCTCGACCCGGCTGAGTGGGTGACGATCGACGCGCTGCGGCCGGAGCGGGAATGGATCGACCGCGACGGGCGTCCTGCCGTCGCGGTCGATGCCGTGCTGCGTGCCGTGCGTCGCCAGTAGCTCAGCGCTCTTCGCGGAACTCCACGTGGCGCTGCGCGACGGGGTCGTACTTGCGCAGCCCCATGCGATCGGGGTCGTTCCGGCGGCTCTTGCGGGTCACGTACGTGTACCCGGTGCCGGCGGTCGAGCGCAGCTTGATGATGGGCCTGAGATCGGCATGACGAGCCATGGTGGCCACCTCTCGTTGATTGACAACGATTGTCAACAAGCCTCAGGCGTCCGGCATTCCCTGCTGCGCGACATCGGCGGGAACGTATCGGACATCGGCTCGGCCCATCGGGGTCGAACCTCGCCGCGAAGTCACGGTCGTTGGGCAGCCACACGTCGGTCCAGAGCCGGTCGTGGTCGTGACCGTTCCTCCGGTCCCGCTCCAGGCCACGTTCGCCCGCGGTCTCCAGGTCGACGTCGACCCAGATCGACAGGTCGAAGCATCCGTCGAGGTCGGGGTGCAGGATGCCGATGGCGTCGACCAGGAGCACCGTCGGCGTCCGGCAGGTCCGTCGGCGGTCGCCAACGCCCGCGCGTGCCAGTCGAACCGCCGGAAGCGGACCGGCTCACCCGCTCCTGAACGGGTCGAGCACCTCGTCACGCATGCGCGTACGTTCGACGCCGTCCCAGTCCGTCGAGCGATGGTGCGAGCGGATCGGATCGAGGAAGTCGTCACCGCGCAGGCGCGTGCTGCCCTCGATCTGTGCGGCGAGCGTCTTGGCCAGCGTCGACTTCCCGGAGCCACCGTAGCCGCTGATCGCCACGACCGTACGAGGCTGCGCGCGCCTCAGGATCTCGATGCGCGCGGCGAGGTCCTCGAGGCTCGCGAGCGGGGCAGCGTCGCCCACGATGAGATCTCCTTCGGTCGAGACTGACAGGGCACCAACCGTGGCACGGCGCACAACCTGTCGCATCACCGGCCCATGTGATGTACGTCCGATCCTGCGCGATACGTGCGCGACCCACGTAAAATGGGCGGATGCTCGAGTGGATCGTGATCGGAATCGTGGTGCTGGGCGCCGTCGTGCTGGCGACCCACGCCGCCGCCGTCGCGTTCGTGGTCAGCCGGATCGTGTTCTCGGGCTCGCCCAAGCAGAGGCAGTTCAGCCCGAGGTCATAGTCAGACCATCCGGCGTACGACGCTGAGCGGCGCGTGCTTCATGACCTGGCCGAGCGGCGCCCAGGGCCAGGCCGGTACGGCGGCGTCGACGACTTCCTTCTCGATGTTCTTGACCAGGGCTTTGCAGCCGGTCTCGGTGTCGACCATCATCCTGGCCTCCTGCTGGACGCCCTCGTTCATCTCCGACGCGATGTAGCCGGGGTAGAGCGTCGTGACCTTGATGTCGAGCCCCTTGCGGCCGATCAGGTCCGACCGGATGCCCTCGGCGATCGCCGCGATGCCGGCCTTGGTCGCGGCGTACGTCGTCATGGACGACGGCATGCCGCGCATCGCCGACATCGAGGAGATGACGACGAGGTGCCCGGCCTTGCGCTCGTAGAAGTGCTCCATCGCCGCCTCGCACTGCGCGATCGCGGCGATGAAGTTGGTCTCGGCGGTCTGCTTGTTGGCGTAGAACTTGCCGGTGCCGATGCGGCCACCCTTGCCGAGGCCGGCGTTGACGATGACCCGGTCGAGACCGCCGAGGTCCGTGATCGCCTGCTTGAACACCTCGAAGACCCGGTCGTGGTCGTTGACGTCGAGCTCGTGCACGACGACCTCGATGTCGGGGTGTGCCGCCAGCAGCTCGTCGCGCAGCGCCTCGAGGCGGTCGAGGCGCCGGGCGGTGAGCGCGAGGTGGTGGCCCTTGGCGGCGAGGATGCGGGCCATGCCGGCGCCGAGCCCGGAGCTGGCTCCGGTGATGAGAACGTTCTTGCGCATGTCAGTCAGTCCTTCTTCGACATCTGGACGGAGGCCTTGCTCATCATCGAGTAGTACAGCGGGCGGGCAAAGCGCTTGGCGGCATACGCGATCTTGCCGTCGCGGTCGGTCAGGATGATGTGCTTGCCCTTCTCGACGCCCTTGATGACCCGGCCGGCGATGACATCGGCGCTGAGCTTGGCGCCGTCGATCAGCTTGGCCGCCGACTTGTTGGCCGACTCGTCCTTGCCGCGCAGCGACTCGGTGAGGTTGGTCTTGAAGAACGTCGGGCAGATCACCGAGACCTTGACCCCGTACGGCTTGAGCTCGTGGAACAACGTCTCGCTCAGCGCCACGACCCCGGCCTTGACGGTGTTGTACTCGCTCATCCGCGGCGGGTGGACGAGCCCGGCCGCCGATGCGGTGTTGACGATGTGGCCGCTGCCCTGCGCCTTGAGCATCGGCGCGAACGTGCGGCAGCCGCGCGCGACGCCGAGCAGGTTGATGTCGACGATCCACTGCCACTGGTCCATCTCGGACAGCTCGATGCGACCGCCCGCGGCGACCCCGGCGTTGTTGAACAGGTAGTCGAGGCCGTCCCACTGCTCGACGACCCAGTCGCGGGCCTTGGCCCAGTCGACGTCCTGGGTGACGTCGAGGCTCAGGTACGAGACGCCGTCGAGGTCACGCAGCGACGTCCGGCAGCTCGGCGTGCACGTCGGTGGCGAGCACCCGGCAGCCGCGATCGGCGAGCTGGCGTACGAGTGCGAGCCCGAGACCGGAGGCGGCTCCGGTGACGAGGACGCGGGAATTCGGGGCGATGGCCATGCTCAGATACTAGCGGTATCCCGAATCAGCGGTACGTGACGAGGTCGCGCGGGAGGTGCGTGCTCTCGTTGAGCGCCAGCAAGCGAGGCCCGGTCGAGCCGACGATGACCGTCGTGACGGCGGCGTTGATCATGACGTCGTTGATCCGCTGGAACGCCGAGTCGGTCGCCCGTCAGCAGGTGCGAGGCGACCATCGCGATCGGCCCGCCCGAGGTGAACACCGCGATCGAGCGGCCCGGCCCGGCATCGGCCACGACCTTGCCGAACGACGTCATGACCCGGTCGACGAAGTCGCGGTATGTCTCAGCGTGCTCGCCCTCGCCGGCGATCCATCCGTCGAGGGCGGCGTTGAGGTGCCGCTGGAACTCCTTGGCGTCCTTGGTCAGCGCGGCCGGATCGTGCGCGCTGGCGATCGCCAGGTGGTCGTACTCGTTCCAGCCGTCGTCGATGTCGTAGCCGTCGCCCTGCCCGCACGCGTCGATCGCCGCGATGGCGGTCTGCGGCGTGGCGCTTCATCGACCCGGCGACCGCCGCAGTCGGCGCCCACCCCGACGCCTCCCACGACATACCGAGCGCGGTCGACTGCTGCATGCCGATCGGCGAGAGCTGGTCGTAGTCGTCGGATCCGAACGACGCCTGGCCGTGCCGGATGAGGTGGACGGATCCCATGCCCGGAGCCTATCGGGGCACTCCGCAGCAAAGTTTGGGTCACCTGACTCGTCGGTAACCGAAATTCGCTCCTAGGGTGGGGCGATGAACACTGAGGGAGTGTCGTTTCCAACTGAGAGCACGTCGGCAGCAGCCCGGACGATCCTGTCCGACGCCTTGCGCAAGGCCGATCCGGTCGGCGCCCGGGCGGTCGAGAACGAGACCAACTGGCGCCGCAACTACCTGAACCATTTCCGCCGCGCCCTCGAGGCCGGCATCGGCGAGGCGACGGCCGCGCAGTCGATCGCCGCCGACGGCCTGCGCAGCGCTCACGAGCTGATGCGGTTCGGCGACGTCGCCCTCGACGACGCGATCACCGGCACGGCGCTGTCGCAGGTCTTCCACACCCGGACGATCACCGGGTCCGCCGAGCCGGAGACCGAGCTCTCGATCCCCTATCGCGGCGAGCGTCTGCGCGGCAAGGCGTTGCTGGACCAGCTGAACACCTGGGTCGAGCACGGCGTCATCACGCAGTCCTGCTCCGAGGCGATCCAGACCGTGCAGGAGAACCCCGACTGGCTGCGGCTCGAGGGCGACGTCGTCGTGGTGCTCGGTGCGGGTGCCGAGATGGCGCCCTACCGGGCCCTGCTGCGCTGGGGTGCCGAGGTCGTCGCGATCGACCTCCCGCGACCCGACATGCAGGAGCGCGTGCGGGCGTACGCCGAGGATTCGGCCAGCCGGGTCCACCTGCCGGCTCGCATCGTGACGAACGGTGACGACGACTCCGGCGCCGACCTCGTCACCGAGCTCTCCGCCGTGGCGCACTGGCTCGACGGTTTCGAGGGCCGCCTGGTGCTGGGCAACTACTGCTACGCCGACGGCGCCTCACACGTACGCGTGTCGATGGCAGCCGACGCCCTCGCGGCGCACCTGACCCGGCAGCGCCCCGACACCGCGCTGGCCTTCCTCGCGACGCCGACCGACACGTTCGCCGTGCCGGCCGCCGAAGTCGCGTTCGCCAACCGCGCCTACGCCGAGTCCTCCAAGGTGCTCCGAACCCCGCTGCGGATGATCAGCGGTGGCCGGCTGCTGCAGCGCAACTATCCGCCTGGCGCCGACCCCGGCGTGTGCGATGCGCTGGTGCCGCAGCAGGGCCCCAACTACGCACTCGCCAAGCGGCTCCAGCGCTGGCGCGCGACCACCGCCCGCCACGAGGGGACGACGGTGTCGCTCAACGTCGCGCCCGCGACGCGTACGCGGTCGGTGGTCAAGAACAAGGCGCTCGCCGCCGCGTATGCCGGCGCGCACCGCTTCGGCGTCGAGGTGTTCGAGCCGGCGACGAGCAACACCTTGATGGCCGCGCTCATGGCGTACGACCTGCGGTCCGGCGCGGCTCCGCAGTCCGAGCCGTGGCGGGACGAGGCGATCAACGCCGCGCACGGCGGGCTGTGGACCAGCGCCTATCACCCGCGCAGCGCCCTCGGCCTCGCCGCCGTGCTCGGCGTCGGCGCGCTGAGGGGCTAGTGGTCTCGATACGTCCTCGCAGACTCTCGACCAGCGCGGGTGAAGCTGGTCGAGTGCCCGCGAGGAACGAGCGGGTGTATCGAGACCCCGTTGCTCACGACCCGTGAACTCGGCCTTGCGCTTCTCGATGAACGCCAGCCCGCCCTCGGCGAAGTCGGCCGTCGCGAACAGCGCGATCTGACCCTCGCGCTCACGGTCGAGCGCCTCGTCGAGGTGGCTCAGCGTCGTCGCGGTGATCGCCGCCTTCATCGAGGCGAGGGCGACCGTCGGGCCGTTGCCGAGCTTGTCGACCAGCATCGCGAGCTCTGCGTCGTACGCCTCGTCGTCGAGCGACTTGTAGATCAGGCCGATCTCCGCGGCGTCGTCGGCGGAGAGCCGCTCGCCCAGCATCGCCATGCGGTTGGCGCGGGCCCGGCCGATCGACGCGGCGACGAGCTCGGTCGCTCCGCCGTCGGGCATCAGGCCGATGTTGACGAACGCCAGCAGGAAGTAGCCCGAGCTCTTGGCCAACGTGATGTCGGCGGCGATCGCGATCGACACACCCACGCCCGCAGCGATGCCGTTGACCGCGCTGACGACCGGGCACCGGCGTACGCGTGATGGCGCGGACCAGGCGGTTCGCTCCGTCGAGGGTTGCTGCACCGTCGAAGTCGGGTCCGAGGGCGGCGCCGGAGCTGAACGCCCGCCCGTTGCCCGTGATGACGATCGAGCCGTACGTCGGACGCCTCCTCGATCGCGGCGGCCGCGGCGTTGAGCATGTCGGCGGTGAGCGCGTTGAGCCGGTCCGGCTCGTTCCACGTGATGGTCAGGACACCGTCGGTCGTGTCGATGACTACGAGCTGTCATGCCAATGCCCCCTTTGAGGAAAGAAACGGTACGGGAGCATCGTCATGACGTACTCGATGCTCGCTCGCTGGCGCTCGCTCATGGGTTCCTCCATTGGCCGAGCAGGGTCTGCAGCACCGCGATGAGCGCGATGGGCTGGTCGAGCATGATGTGGTGGCCGGCGTCGCGGATCACGGTGACCGGGACGTCGCGGCCGAGGCGTTCGGCGACGACATCGGTGATGTCGGTCGTCGCCATCCCGCGCTCACCGCGGATCAGGGCGATGTCGCACACCGCTTCGGCCAGGTCCTCGGGCTCCATCCGGGCGCGCAGGAAGATGCGCGGGTCGAACTTCCACGTCCACCCGCCGTCGACCTCACGGATCGATCCCTCGGCCAGGTGCCGGTGGACGTAGGGCAGCGATGCGTCGTCGGCCGGGAGCGTACGGAACCGGCCGAGGATCGTCTCGCGGTCGGGGTACGTCTTGTTGCCGGGCACGTGCTTGCTCGCGACCCATGCCTTGCGCCTCGGGCGACATCTCGCGGACCGGTGAGTCGATCGCGGCAGCGCCCCGGATCGCGTTGCCGTAGCGCTGCGCGGCCGTCAGCACCACGAACCCACCCATGCTGTGTCCCAGCAGGACCGGCGGCTGATCGGACTCGGCACGGGCGACAGCCATGACCTCGTCGGCCCACGCCGTCCAGCGAGTACGACTCGTGGTGGCCGCTGTCGCCGTGGCCGCTCAGGTCGATCGCGATGACGCGGTGGCCGGCGGCGAGGTGCGGCGCGACGTGGTCCCACCAGCCGGCGTGTGCGGCACCGCCGTGCACGAGAACCGCGACCGGGTCGCCGCTCTTGCCCCACACGCGATAGGCGACTCGCACGCCGTCGACCTCGACCTCACGAGAGTCGTACGACTGCCCGAGGGCATCGGCGAACCACGCCGGGATCTCCTGGCTCATAGCGACTCTCCTCATTTCCCTCAACAAGGGACTCTAGGTGAGAGCCCCAGCCGAACCTGGTTCAGGTCGCGCCAAGTTTGCGGCAGGATGTCACCGTTTGCCGTACGAGCACGTTGTCGCTACGGCAGGATGCTCTGGTGATCATTCGGGGTACGCGTCGCTGGACGCCTGCAGCTCTTGTCCTCGCGGTCGTTGCCGCACTGACCGCCGCCGTTCTCGCGGCACCTGCGGAGGCCGCCACCACTCCCAGCGTGCAGGGCATCGTCACCGCCGCCGACGGCTCCGGTCCGATCGCCGGCATCGAGGTGTGCGCGGTTCGACGCGACGGCGCCAACCTCAACCAGCGCACCTGCGCGGAGACTGCGGCGGACGGCAGCTATGCGATCCAGCTCACCAAGGGCAAGTTCTCGCTCGAAGCCGAGCAGCCCTATCTCTACGGAAGTTGGGTGCAGCAGGACTACCAAGCCGGTAAGACGTTCACCTTCACGAGCACCACGAAAGTGACCGCCGACTTCGCGCTCGTGCGGGGCGCACGGATCTCTGGACACATCACCCCTCCCGATGGCGCACCGACGATCAATTTCGGGAGCATACGGGCCTATCGAGTCGACTCTGCCGGCAAGACAGCTTCCGACAGCAACTACCTCTCCAACATGGGGTCCGACGGCTACTTCAGCATCGCGAAGTTGCCTGCCGGCACCTACAAGCTGCAGATCGATGAGGTCGGCTGGCCCATCTACACCAACCAGTGGTATCCCGCGGCCAGCAGTGCGAACGCCGCCGAACCGATCACAGTCGAGACCGGACAGGCAGTCGGCGGACGTGACATCACGCTGACGCGAACGGGCACGATCACGATCAATCTGCTGCAACCCCGACGGGACACCCTCGAACAGCGACGCCCAGCTCTACGATGCCGACGGTCGCGAGATCTACGCGGGCTTCAACGGATATCTCAGCACCATCACTTTCACTGGACTCCATCCCGGCGCCTACAAGGTCGTCGCCCACCCGTTCAGCGTCGGGGGATACCACGAGTGGTACGGCGGCGCGCCCACGTTCGCGAAGGCCAGCGTCATCGACGTGGTCTCGGGTGAGACCGCCGAGCGCACCATGACGTTCCACTACAAGACGCTCAAGGTGACCAAGCGCCCTACGGTGAAGTACCGCAAGCACTCGAGCATCACCGCCTTGAACGGCACCTGGTCACCTGCCAAGCCGACGAGCTATCTCTACGACTGGTACCGGGACGGCAAGCTCGTCGTGAGCGGGACGAGCGACTGGGTGTACTCCCCCAAGCGGGCGGACGTCGGGCACAAAATCTCAGTGTGCGTCACGGCCGATCGATCGACCTACGCATCAGGTCGGTCCTGCTCCTCCAACTCCGCGAAGATCAAGGAGCTGTGAGCGCTGCGTTCAGGGCGACCTTAGTCACTTACCGTCAGTCTTGACCGTAAGTAGCACCCACGGCAGGATCGAGGGATGGCCCTGCCGAGCGTGATCGTGGTCGGCGGCGGCGCGATGGGCTCCAGCGTTGCCTGCGAGCTGGCCCGGCGTGGTCATCCCGTGACGGTCCTCGAGCAGCACGAGATGCTCCATCCGTACGGCAGCTCGCACGGATCATCCCGCATCATCCGGATCGTGTACGACGACCCGTTCTACGTACGTCTCGCGATGACGGCACGGCCGATGTGGGACGAGCTCCAGCAGCAGGCCGACCTCGAGGTGTTCCGCCGCACCGGGAGTGTCGATCACGGCCCCCGGCAGCTGCTCGAACCGTTCGCGACGGCCCTCGACGAGGCCGGCGCAGCGTACGAGTGGCTGACGCCCGACGAGGCAGTCGCACCGCTGGCCAGGGCTGCGATTCGACGAGGCCGTCCTGTTCCAGCCCGATGGCGGCGTCGCCCATCCGGACAACACCCTGACGATCCTGCAGCGCGACGCCATCGCACACGGCGCCGAGTGGCACCCGCACACGCGGGTCGACGCCATCGAGGAGTCGCCCGACGGCGTGAGCGTCGTGGCCGGCGATCGTACGTTCACGGCCGACCAGGTCGTCCTCACCGCGGGCGTGTGGAGCCACCAGCTCGCCGACCTGCCGACGGACATCGCGACCCAGGTGCAGCCGTCGCACTTCGTGGCCACCGACCCGGCAACGCCGTGGCCGACCTTCATCCACCGCTGGGCGGACGAGCACGGCAAGCCCGATGCCCGAGGCGTACGGACTCCCATCGCCTGACGGCATCAAGGTCGGCTTCCACGGCGGCGGCAAGGTCGTCGACCCCGACGACCGCGACTTCACCGTCGTCGACGAAGAGGTCGACGCCCTCCGTTCGTACGTCCGGCGAGTGGGTGCCCGGCGTCGACCCGGAGACCCTCGACGCGGGCACGTGCCTCTACGGCGGTCTCGCCGAGGACGACTTCATCATCGATCGCACCGGCCGCCTGACGGTCGCCGCAGGATTCTCCGGCCACGGCTTCAAGTTCGTCCCGCTCGTCGGGACGCATGGTCGCCGATCTCGTCGCCGGCTCAGCCAGCCCCGAACCACGCTTCACCCTCGCAGCCCATCGCACGACTACCTAAGGTGTGACCATGTCACTTGCAGGAAAGACCATCATCATGTCCGGCGGATCCCGCGGCATCGGCGAGGCGATCGCGTTGCGCGCCGCCAAGGACGGGGCCAACGTCGCCCTGCTCGCCAAGACGACCGAGCCGCACCCCAAGCTGCCCGGCACGATCTACACCGCCGCGGCCGCGATCGAGGAGGCCGGCGGCAAGGCGCTGCCGCTCGTCGGTGACGTGCGCGACGACGACTTCGTGGTCGACGCCGTCGCCAAGACCGCTGAGGCGTTCGGCGGCATCGACATCGTGGTCAACAACGCGAGCGCGATCGACCTGTCGAGCACCGAGGACGTCTCGATGAAGAAGTACGACCTCATGAACGACATCAACACCCGCGGCTCGTTCCTGCTCGCCAAGTCCTCGATCGAGTGGCTCAAGCAGTCCGACAACGCGCACATCCTGACCCTGTCGCCGCCCATGAGCCTCGACCCCAAGTGGTTCACGAAGCACACGGCATACACGATCGCGAAGTACGGCATGAGCCTCGTGACGCTCGGCCTGAGCGAGGAGCTGCGCGAGTACGGCATCGCGGCCAACTCCCTGTGGCCCCGCACCGCGATCGACACCGCCGCCGTCCGCAACGTCGTCGGCGCGGGGCTCGTCAGCCACTCCCGTACGCCGCGATCATGGCCGACGCGGCATACGAGATCCTCACCAAGCCGAGCCGCGAGTTCACCGGTCAGTTCCTGATCGACGACGACGTGCTCGAGGACGCCGGCGTCACGGACTTCTCGGTCTACCTCAACGGCGGCGCCGAGGAGGACCTCGCGCTCGACTTCTGGGTCGAGCCCAAGGGCCCGCACAACCCCGAGCTCACGCTGCACTGATCCGGTCTCCGCCCGAGTCTGCGAAGAAGCTCCGTCCGTAGTACTTGACGTATCGGTTAATTAACGAGTACGTTAAATGCATGGCAACCGATCAGCTCAGCAGGGTGTTCTCGGCGCTCGCCGACCCGACCCGACGTGACATCCTCACGCGGCTCGGCCAGGGCGATGCCACCGTCACCGAGCTCGCCGACCCGTTCCCGATCAGCCTCCCGGCGATCTCGCGGCACCTCAAGGTGCTCGAGGGCGCGGGCCTGATCAGCCGGGACAAGCGGGCGCAGTGGCGTACGAACAGCCTCGAGGCTGCGCCGCTGAAGGAGGCGACGACGTGGATGGAACACCTCAGCCACCTGTGGGACGACCGGTTTTCCCGTCTCGACGCGCATCTCGCCGCCATGAAGGCACTGCAGGACGACACCACGGACACCGACAAGGAAGAGGACCAGAACGATGACTGACACCACATTCGAAGTGAACATCTCGCGCTACTTCGACGCTTCGCCCGAGCTCGTCTACCGGGCGTTCACCGACCCCGAGCAGCTGGCCCAGTGGTTCGGACCGCTGATGTTCGTCGTGCCGCGCGACACGGTCGACGTCGACGTCCGGGCCGGCGGTCACTGGAAGATGACGATGGTCGGCAAGGACAACCCCGAGTGGCGGGCGCCGATCCATGCGACCTTCACCGAGGTCGTCGAGAACCAGCTGATCGTCGGCTACGAGACCGCGGAGTCGGTTCCCGGCATCGAGGACGGCACCAAGATGTCGCTGTCGATCGAGTTCATCCCCGAGGGTGACGGCACGCGGCTCGAGCTGCGCCAGGGCCCGTTCCCCGAGGAGATGCGCGAGATGAGCGCCGTCGGCTGGAACCAGTCGTTCTACAAGCTCGACGCCCTGCTCGCCACCCCGGCCAAGTACCGCAACAACCCTGACGACTTCGAGGGAGATGCCTCATGACCACGATCACCCCGTTCCTCTGGTTCGACGACAACGCCGAGCAGGCGATCGAGCGCTACCTCAAGGTGTTCGACGACGCCGAGCTCGTCGAGGAGAACCGGCTGCATGACGGCAAGCTGTTCGTCGGGACGATCCGTCTGCAGGGCCAGACCCTGACGCTCATGAACGGCGGCCCGATGCACAAGCTCACCGACGCGTTCTCGCTGTCGGTCAGCGTCGAGACGCAGGAAGAGGTCGACGCGATCTCCGACGCGCTTGATCGAGGGCGGCGGCGAGCAGGGCCCGTGCGGCTGGCTCGTCGACGCGTTCGGTCTCTCGTGGCAGATCGTCCCGACCCTGCTGATGCGCCTGCTGAGCGACCCGGATCCGCGAGAAGGCCGGCCGCACCCAGGCGGCGATGATGCAGATGAAGCGCCTCAACCTGCAGGCTCTCCAGGACGCGCACGACGGCATATGAGTCGTACGCTGGCCGCATGATCGGCCGGCTCCACCACATCATCCTGGACGCCGCCGACCCTCAGGGCTCGGCGGCGTTCTGGTCTGCGCTGCTCGGGCAGCCGATCACGTACGACGACGGTGACTTCGTGGTCGTCTCGGTCGATGACCAGACCTCAGGCATCGCCTTTCAGCGGGCGCCCGACCATGTCGAGCCGACCTGGCCCGACCCGATCGTCGGTCAGCAGGTGCACGTCGACGTCGCGGTCGACGATCCTGCAGCCGCGGGTCCGGAGGTCATCGCCCTCGGCGCACGACACCTCGAAGGTGACGTCTACGCCGATCCCGCCGGCCACCCGTTCTGCCTGATCCGCCGGCCGCGGTGGATGTCGGCCTCCTAGACTGACGACTCGACTCCACCGGAGTGCCGACGATGACCGTACGCGTGACGGTGCACAGCCGGTCGTGCGACTGGGCGACGGCGCGCGGCAGGCTCTCCTTGCGCGATCGCCGTCGGCGCCTTCGGGGAACGTCACGTCGAACGTCACGCGGATGTCGGTCAGCCGGTTGCCGAGCTCGTCTCGGATCTTGTCGGCGCGGATCGAGACGTCGAACGACTCCGGGTCGACGCGCTTGCCGACGAGGTAGTCGACGTCGATCGCGCTGCACCCGGCGATCGCCGGCCAGCAGCAGCTCGATCGGCGTGAAGTCGGCGTCATTGCCCTCGCCGAAGTCCAGCGTCTTGCCGCGGACGTTGGTGGCGCGGAATCGCGCCTTGCCGGTGCGGGTCAGCTCAACGGATCGCTCGGTGTCAGTCGTCATACCCCGACGCTATCTCGTACGGCCGCTGCCCGGGCGCCAGCGAACCGGCTCAGGTGATGCCCGTCGTGTTGTCCGTGCCCATGGGCTTCTCGCCCTCGCCCTCCTCGATCGAGCGGGTCTCCGGACGGGAGCCACCCGGGGCCATCAGCTCGGTGATCTCGTCGGCGAGCCGGCTGCCCAACGCACCCCAGCCGTCCTTGTAGCCGTAGACCCCGCGCAGCGAGCGGGCCTCGTAGTCGCCGCACATGATGTCGACGTCATCGGCGGTGATCAGGCCGGGGTGGGCGACCCCGACCGACTCGGAGACCTTGACGATCTCCTTGCGGAACGTACGGATGTACTGCGCGCAGCGCTCGGACTTCGAGGCCGGGTCGAGGCCGTGCGTCAGCCACGGATCCTGGGTCGCGACACCGGTCGGGCACCGGTCGGTGTGGCACTTCTGCGACTGGATGCAGCCGATCGACATCATCGCCTCGCGCGCGACGTTGACCATGTCAGCACCCAGCGCGAACGCGACGACCGCGTTGTCGACCAGTCCGAGCTTGCCGGATCCGATGAACGTGACGTCGTCGGTGAGCCCCGCCTCGGCGAACGTGCCGTAGACCCGCGAGAACCCCATCCGGAACGGCAGCGCGATCGAGTCGGCGAAGATCGGCGGAGAGGCACCGGTCCCGCCCTCGCCGCCGTCGATCGTCACGAAGTCGACGCCCCGATCGCCCTTCGACATCAGCCGGACCAGCTCGTACCAGAACTCCATCTCGCCGACTGCACTCTTGATGCCGACCGGAACCCCGGTCTCGCCCGCGATGGTCTCCACGAAGTCGAGGAGGCTGTCCACGTCGGTGAACGCCGTGTGCCGCGACGGGCTGGCGCAGTCCTTGCCCATCGGGATGCCGCGGATCTCGCTGATCTCCTTGGTCACCTTGGCGGCCGGCAGCAGGCCGCCGAGCCCGGGCTTGGCGCCCTGGGAGAGCTTGATCTCGATCGCCTTGACCGGCGCCGAGTCGACGACTTCCTTGAGCTTCTCGAGGGAGAACTCGCCGGCCTCATTGCGACAGCCGAAGTACGCGGTGCCGATCTGCAGCACGATGTCGCCGCCCTGGCGGTGATGCTGCGAGAGACCCCCCTCGCCGGTGTTGTGCATGCATCCGGCGAGCTTGGCGCCCTTGTTGAGCGCCTGGATCGCGTTGCCCGACATCGAGCCGAAGCTCATCCCCGACACGTTGATCAGCGAGTCAGGGCGGAACGCCTTCGCCCGCCCGCGCGAACCGCCGAGCACCTTGGCGCTGGGCAGGCCGACCCTCTCGGCGTGGTCGTGCGGCAGCGAGTCCGCGAACGTCCGGTGCTTGATGATCGCGTAGCCCGGCATGTGCTCGATGTCGTTGTCGGTGCCGAAGCCCGAGTAGTTGTTCTCCTGCTTCGACGAGGCATAGATCCACGAGCGCTGGTCGCGGCTGAACGGCCGCTCCTCGTCATTGCCGGTGACGATGTACTGCCGCAGCTCGGGGCCGATCGTCTCCAGCCAGTAGCGCGCGTGCGCGATCACCGGATAGTTGCGCAGCAACGCGTGCCGCTTCTGCGTCAGGTCGCGCACCGCGACTGCACCGAGAGCGACACCGACCCCTCCGAGCACCCGGCTGAGCTTCATGTCCAAGTCCTACCCCGCGGCGGTGACCTTGTCCATCTGAGGGCGCGCCCACGGGCGTACTAGTCCTTTTGAGTCATTTTTGCTTGGCTCGCAACAAATCCCCGCAATCGCAGGCTGTCAGTCGTACGGTCGAAGGAGAAGCACTGGAAGGACTATCTCGGATGAGCGTGTATCTGTTCGACATGGAAGGCGACCCCATCGCGTTCAGGCAGACCTGGACCGACCCCTATTTGTTCGACCTGAGCGGCCACTGGATCGGCTGGTTCCCGTGGGACGACCACGACGCCGTCGATCGTGACGGCCACTACCTCGGCACCGTCGTCGACGACCGGTTCGTGCGCCGCAACGACTGGTACGAGCGCCCGTGTGCCACGATCCCGACCGACCCCGGCGAAGCCACGCCGACCGGCCGGCCGCTGACACCGCATGCGTTCCCCAACCGTTTCGCGTACGAGGACGCCGGCATCCACCTGCTGGCCTGACCCGTTGGGCGTGCGGCATCGCAGCAACGCACGAACACTGGTGGGGTGCCCGAAACCACAAGCCTCGTCACCGGGGCCACCGGCTATGTCGGCGGCCGCCTGGTCCCGCAGCTCCTCGAGGCCGGCCACGCCGTACGCGTGATGGTCCGCGACGAGCGCAAGGCCGAAGCCCACGCGTGGTCGGCCGAAGTCGAGATCGCCGCCGCGGACGCGACCGATGCGCGCCAGGTGGCGGCGGCGCTGGAGGGCATCGACGTCGCCTACTTCCTCCTCCACTCGATCGGCAGCGGTGCCGACTTCGCCACGACCGAACGCAGGATCGCGGAGACGTTCGCAGCCGAGGCGAAACGCGCCGGTGTCCGTCGCATCGTCTACCTGGGCGGCATGTCTCCCGCTGGGGAACAGCTGTCGGAGCACCTGCGGTCCCGCGAGGAGGTCGGTGAGATCCTGCTGAGCTCGGGAGTGCCGACCGCGGTGCTGCAGGCCGGCGTGATCATCGGCTCGGGCTCCGCCTCGTTCGAGATGCTCCGCTACCTGACCGAGCGGTTGCCCGTCATGGTGACCCCGAAATGGGTCCACACCCGCATCCAGCCGATCGCCATCCGCGACGTCCTGCGCTACCTCGTCGCGTGCGCTGCACTGCCTGCCGACGTCAACCGACGCTTCGACATCGGCGGTCCCGACGTGCTGACGTACTTCGACATGATGCAGAGGTATGCCGCGGTCGCCGGCCTGCCGCGGCGACGGGTGCTCCCGGTTCCGGTGCTGTCGCCGGCCCTGTCGAGCCACTGGGTCGGGCTCATCACCCCGGTGCCGGCCGGCCTCGCCAGGCCGCTCGTCGAGTCGCTCCGCAACACGGTGGTGGCGGCGGAGTCCGACATCACGTCGTACGTGCCGGACCCGCCGGAGGGGCTGATCGGATTCGACCGCTCGGTCGAGCTCGCCCTCACCAAGATCCAGGACCTCGACGTGCCGACCCGCTGGTCGTCCGCATCAACGGCCGGGGCCCCGGCGGAGGGCTTGCCCACAGATCCGGACTGGGCCGGCGGTTCGCTCTACACCGACGAGCGATCCCGCGAGGTTCACGCGAGCCCGGAGCACCTCTGGACGATCATCGAGGGCATCGGCGGCCGGAACGGTTGGTACTCATGGGCGCTTGCCTGGTGGGTACGCGGCCTCCTCGACCGGGCCGTCGGCGGACCGGGCCTGCGGCGAGGGCGGCGCAACGATCGTGACCTGGTGGTCGGCGACGCACTCGACTTCTGGCGGGTCGAGGAGACCGACGACCGTACGTTCCTGCGCCTTCGAGCCGAGATGAAGCTGCCCGGCCTTGCCTGGCTCGAGCTCCGGGTCGGGTCCACCGACGGCGGTACGACGACGTTCCACCACCGGGCGTTGTTCCATCCCAAGGGACTCCTCGGCCACCTCTACTGGTGGTCGATCTATCCGTTCCACGGCATCATCTTCGGTTCGATGCAGAAGAACATCGCCAAGGCCGCCGAGGCGCTGGAGGAGTAGAGCCGCTCGAAAGGCGGAACCGCGCAACCTTTGAGACGATCGGCTCGGGGGAGAGGGAGCGCGGACATGGGTGACATGACTGCCGCCGGCGAGGAAGCGCGGCACAGCGATGCGATGCGAGCTGCGGCCCGGGTGGGCCTGGTGGCATTCGGCCTGGTGCACCTGCTGATCGCGTGGATCGCGCTGCAGGTCGCCTGGGGCAACGGCGGCGACGCCAGCAGCCAGGGCGCCCTGCATGCCTTGGCGAAGCAACCGTTCGGCGAGGTCCTGCTGTGGGTCTCGGCGTTCGGGCTCTGGGCGCTTGCGGTCTGGCAGGTCATGACCGCGCTCTGGGGACACCAGTCCGTGTTCGACGACAAGCACCGAACTGCCAAACGACTCGCCGCCCTCGGTCGGGCAGTCGTGTACGCCGCGGTCGGCGTCTCAGCAGCTCGCACCGCCATGGGATCGGGTGGCAAGAGTCAGGACAAGAAGGGCGAGGGACTCACCGCCGATCTGCTGTCAGCACCAGCCGGCCGTGCCCTCGTCGCGGCGATCGGCGTCGTGATCCTGGTCATCGCGGTCAAGCACGTCCATCGCGGCCTCAGCGACAACTTCACCCATGACCTGCAACCCCAGGCCACCAGCGGCTCCTCTGGATCGGCGTCCTGCTGGCCGGACGGGTCGGATATGCCGGCAAGGGCGCGGCGATCGGCGTGGTCGGCGTGCTGTTCGGCTGGGCCGCGCTCTCGTACGACCCCGACAAGGCCGGCGGCCTCGACGACGCACTCAAGACGGTTCGCGACCAGGCGTACGGGCCGTACCTGTTGACCTTCGTGGCGATCGGCCTCGCCGCATTCGGGCTGTTCTGCTTCGCCTGGGCGAGGTACGTCCGTACGCGTTGACCCGCGCGGTTGCGGCGGCCAACCACCGGCAACAGGATGGTGGCCATGGATCTTTTCCGCACCAAGTCCGTGGAACGCTCGATCGAGGAGACCGACGAGCCGGAGCACACGCTTAAGAAGGAGCTGTCGGCCTGGGACCTGACGTTCTTCGGCGTCGGGGTGGTGATCGGCACCGGCATCTTCGTGCTGACCGGCCAGCAGGCGCACGACAACGCCGGCCCCGCGATCGTCATCTCGTTCGTCCTGGCCGGCATCGCCTGCGGGCTCGCGGCCCTCTGCTACGCCGAGTTCGCGTCGACGGTGCCCGTGGCCGGCAGTGCGTACACGTTCTCGTACGCGACTCTCGGTGAGCTGATCGCCTGGATCATCGGCTGGGACCTGGTGCTCGAGCTGGCCCTCGGCGCGGCGGTCGTGGCCCGGGGCTGGTCGGCGTACCTGCAGGACCTGTTCGACCTGCCGACCTGGCTGGCCGGCGACGACGCCAAGCCCGACATCGGTGCGATCGCGATCGTGCTGGGGCTCACCGTCATCGGCGTGCTGGGCACCAAGCTGTCCGGCCGGTTCACCGGGGCGCTCGTGATCCTCAAGGTCAGCGTCGTGATGTTCGTGGTGATCGCGGGGCTGTTCTTCGTCAAGTGGGCCAACTACCAGCCGTTCGTCCCCGACTCCGAGCCGGCCGCCGGTGGCAAGGGCGCCGATCAGACGCTGCTCCAGGGCTTGTTCGGCGTCGACCCGACGGCGTTCGGCGCGTACGGCATCATCGCCGCCGCCTCGGTCGTCTTCTTCGCCTACATCGGGTTCGACATCGTCGCGACCTCGGCCGAGGAGACCAAGAATCCGCAACGCGATGTCCCGCGCGGCATCCTCGGGTCGCTGGCCATCTGCACCGTGCTCTACATGCTGGTGTCGTTCGTCATCACCGGCATGCTCAAGTACAGCGACGACCGCATGAGCACCGCCGCACCGCTGGCCGAGGCGTTCGACGCCAACGGTGCCGGGTGGGCCTCGAAGATCATCTCGACAGGCGCCGTGGCCGGCCTGACCACGGTTGTCCTGGTGCTGATGCTGGGCCAGGCGCGGGTGCTGTTCGCGATGTCCCGCGACGGCTTGCTGCCGGTGGCGCTGGCGAAGGTGCATCCGCGGTTCGGCACGCCCGTACCGGATCACGATCATCACGGGCCTCTTCGTGGCGGTCCTGGCCGGCGTCGTGCCGCTGTCGGAGCTGTCCAAGCTCGTCAGCATCGGCACGTTGTTCGCGTTCGTGCTGGTCTCGGCCGGCGTCATCATCCTGCGCCGCACTCGCGGCGACCTGCACCGCCCGTTCCGGGTGCCGGCCGTCCCGTGGGTCCCGGCCCTGTCGATCCTGGCGTGCCTGTGGCTGATGGTGAATCTCTCGATCGAGACGTGGGTGCGGTTCCTCGTCTGGCTCGTGATCGGGTTCGTCGTCTACTTCCTCTACGGCTACCGCGGCTCCCGGCTGGGCAGAGGGCCTCAAGCAGGCGCCGGCCAAGGAGGACGCAGTGCCGTCCGTCGAGTGACTGATCGCGGAGACGTGACCGGATGAGCACACAGACCGTCACCGAGGTCGCCGACGGCGTCCACTTCGTGCAGGGCAAGGCGGTCAACTGGACCCTGCTCACCGACGGCGATGAGTTCACACTCGTCGACGCCGGCTATCCCGGTGACCTCGAAGCCGTGCTGTCGTCGATCGACCAGATCGGCCGCTCGATCGACCAGCTCGCTGCGGTCCTGGTGACGCACGCACATGTCGACCACATCGGCTCGCTGCCGAAGCTTCTCGCGGGGCGCGACGTGCCAGTCCTGACCTCCACGACCGAGGCCCGGCACGCGCGGCGTGAGTTCCTCGAGCAGGCAACGCCGCTGCAGGTCGCCGCCGCCGCGTGGCGGCCGCGCGTGCTCGCCTGGTCGCTGCACGTCGTGGCATCAGGAGGTACGACCAAGGCCGGGGTGCCGGAGGCGCGAGCGTTCGCGGACGGGCCGCTCGACGTGCCCGGCCGGCCGGTTCCTCTCGTGACGCCGGGGCACACCAGCGGCCACACCTGCTATCACCTGCCACACGCCGGGGTCCTCATCACCGGCGATGCGCTCGTCACGGGACACCCGACTGTCACACGTACCGGACCTCAGCTGCTCCCGACGATGTTCCATCACGACATCGCCGTGAACCGTCAGTCCCTCGAGCTGCTGCGACCGCTGAGCGGCGACGTGCTGCTGCCGGGACACGGCGCACCGTGGCGCGGGTCCTACGCAGACGCCGTCGACCAGGCGCTCGGCCCGGCGTAGTCAGGCCCAGGAGACCGCGGCGCACCTTGCGAGCGGCGTGATGACGGCCGCGCGGCACGATCATCGGCGTTCCGCTGACCGGGTCGGGCACGACGTCACATGCCAGACCGAACACGTCGGTCACCACCGCCGCGTCGATGACGTCGATCGGCGAGCCCTCGGCGACGATCACGCCTTGCTTCATCGCGATGATGTGGTCGGCGTAGCGGCAGGCCAGGTTGAGGTCGTGCAGCACGATCACGATCGTCTTGCCCGACTCGCGGTTGAGATCGGTCAGCAGGTCGAGGAGCTCGACCTGGTGGTTGATGTCGAGGAATGTCGTCGGCTCGTCCAGCAGCAGGAGATCGGTGTCCTGCGCCAGCGCCATCGCGACCCACACGCGCTGGCGCTGACCACCGGAGAGCTCGGCGATGTTGCGGTCGGCCAGGTCGGCCGTGCCGGTGGCCTCCAGCGCGCCGGCGACCGCGCGGTCGTCCTCGGCGCTCCACTGACGGAACCAGCCCTGGTGCGGATAGCGGCCGCGGCCGACCAGGTCGCCGACCGTGATGCCGTCGGGCGCGACCGGCGACTGCGGCAGCAGGCCGAGCACCTTGGCGACGTCGATGCTCTTGAGGTCGTGCACGGACTTGCCGTCGAGGATCACCTGGCCGCTGCGGGGGCGCAACAGTCGGGCGAGGCCACGCAGCAGCGTCGACTTGCCGCAGGCGTTGGCCCCGACGATCACCGTGATCCGTCCGTCGGGGATCACGACGTCGAGGTCACGCACGATGTCGACATCTGAATAGCCGAGCGTGAGGTTGTTGGCACGCAGGTCGTGGGTCATCCGCCGCGTCCTTCCCGGTTGACCGTGGCGAGGAGCCAGATCAGGTATGGGGCACCGATGATGCCCGTGATGACACCGGTCGGCAGGTCGACCGGTACGACGTGATGGGCCACCAGGTCGGCGCCCAGCACGATGATGGAGCCGACGAGGCCGGCCGCCATGATGCCGCCGCCGTTGTGGCCGACGATGCGCTGGGCGATCGGGCCGGCAATGAGGGCGACGAACATGATCGGCCCGGCCACCGCGGTGGCGAAGCCGATCAGGATGATGGCGACCGCGATGAGGGCCAGGCGGCTCATCTCGACGTGAGCGCCGAGCGCCTTGGCGGTGTCGTCGCCGAGCTCGAGCACTCGCAGCGGTCGTTGCAGCAGGAGCGCCGCGGGGACCAGCACCAGCAGGGCGGCGATCAGCACCCGCAGCTCGGTCGACCCGGCCTGGCCGACCGTGCCGACGAGCCAGGTCATCGCCTGCCGCGCCTCGTAGAGCTCGGCCCGCGCGACGATGTAGCCGACGATCGACATCATGAACTGGGACAGGCCGATGCCGATCAGCACGAACCGGTAGCCCGAGATGCCGTCCCGCCACGCCAGCAGATAGATGATGCACGCGCTGACCAGCGCACCGGCAAGGGCCGAGGCGGAGATCATCGAGCTGCCGGCGCCGAACAGGATGATCGAGGACACCGCGAACATGCTGGCGCCCGACGAGATGCCGACGAAGTCGGGCGATGCGAGAGGGTTGCCGAGCAGCTTCTGGAACAGCAGCCCAGACACCCCGAGCGCGAAGCCGACCGCGAGGCCGGCTGTCGCGGTGGGCAGCCGCAGGTCACGCACGATGAAGTCGACCGACGGCTCGTCGCGCAGGTGGAACGCGGAGGTGATGACGTCCCACGCCGGCACGTAGAAGCTGCCGACCATCATCGTGAGGATGAACAGGGCGAACGCCACCACCACGAGCGCGGCGGTCGCCGAGCGGGACGGACGCGACGCCTCGGACCGTACGTCTTGGAGGAGGCCGCGTCAGTCGAGACGGTGATTGATCACAGCTCGGCCAGATTGCGATAGCGGACGAGCACGATGAACGCCGGGGCACCGAGCACGCCCAGCACGACGCCGACCTGCAGCTCGCCCGGGGAGATCAGGAGGCGGCCCAAGATGTCGGCGGCGAGCAGCACGATCGGGGTCAGGATCAAGGAGTACGGCAGGATCCAGCGGTAGTCCGGGCCACAGATGAAGCGCGCCAGGTGCGGCACGATCAGCCCCACGAGGACGATCGGCCCGCACGCCGCCGTCGCCGCGCCGCACAGCACCGCGACGGTCACGAACAGCAGCAGCCGGGTCAGCCGGAGTCGCTGGCCGAGCGCCAGTGCGAGGTCCTCGCCCAGCGCCAGGCCGTTGAGCGCGCGGCCGGTGCCCATCGCCACGATCAACCCGAGCGCGATGAACGGCGCGGTCTGCCAGAACACCGGCATGTAGCGACCGGCCAGCGAGCCGACCTGCCAGAAGCGCAGCTCGTTGAGGGCATCGACATTCGTCATGACGATCGCCGAGGTGAGCGACGTGAGGACCGCCGTCACCGCCGCGCCCGCGAGGGCGAGCTTGACCGGCGTCGCCCCTTCGCGGCCGAACGACGCGATGCCGTAGACCGTCACGGTCGCGACGCCGGCGCCGAGGAAGGCCAGCCAGACATACCCGATGACCCCTTGGACGCCGAGGATCATGATGCCGGCCACGATGAACGCCGCGGCGCCGGCGTTGATGCCCATGATCCCCGGATCAGCCAGCGGGTTGCGGGTCACGCCCTGCAGGATCGCCCCGCTCAGGCCCAGCGCGGCACCGGCGAACACGCCGATCAGGGTCCGCGGCACGCGCATCTCGCGGATCACCGTCTCCGACGCCGAACCCGGATCGAAGTCGGTGAACGCCTTCCAGATCGTCGACACGCCGACCCCGCGCGAGCCCAGCGTGATGCTGAAGAAGCACACCACGAGGAGCACGCCGACGAGCACGACGAGACCAGCCGCGAGACCGGCTCCCGGGCGGTGCCGGGGAGCGGTCTCACGACTGGCGGTCGGCGTCTCGAGCAGCGTCATGTGAGGTCGGCGTCGGCCTTCTGGATCGCCGCCGTGAGCTGGGTCAGCTGCGTGGCGTAGTCACCGTAGGTGTGCATCCAGTACGCCGGCCAGGGCACGTACGCCTTGGCCTTGGCCGCCTTGATGTTCGACCAGGTGGGCTGCTTCTCACCCTGCTTGAGCGTGGACGCGTACGACCGGTCGTCGATCAGCAGCAGGTCGGGCTGGTACTTGTCGGCGTTCTCCCAGCTCAGGTTCTCCCAGTAGGGGAAGCCCTTGTCCGGCTTGTCGGGGTTGATGACGTCGAGGCCCCACCGCTGGAAGTCGAGCAGCTCGGGTGCGTACGTGGGGTTGGCGACATAGAGCAGGTCGTCAGACGGCGAGACCGCGAGCACCGTCAGGCCGGGCTTGGCCGCGACGGCCTTCTTGAACGCGGTCCGTGCGGCCTTGAACGCCTTCTTGTCGGCCGCGATCTTGGGGTCGTCGACATCGGCACCGAGCGACACCGCGAGCTTCTCGTAACCCTCCGCGAGCGTCTCGATCGAGTCGCCCTGGGCGACGCCGACGATCGGGGCGAGGTCGAGGAGCTTCTTGCTCTTCGCCTTGACCCCTTCCTCCATGCCGCTGTAGGCCTTCTCGGCCGGCCACCAGTCCGCGACGATCAGGTCCGGCTTGAGCGATGCGGCCTTCTCGACGTCGATCTCTCCCCAGGTCTCGCCCAGGATCGTGATGCCCGACAGGTCGAGGCCCTTGAGGTTGGGGTCGTCCTTGGGCTTGGTGTTGGCGTAGATGCCGACCGGCTTGATGCCGAACGACATCAACGCCGCCGCCTCGGCGCCACCGGCGATGATGCGCTTGGGCGTCTTGTCGAGCTTGACCGTCTTGCCGTTGCCAGAGGTGAAGGACCACGGCCCGCTGCTCGCCGGCGTCGTCTGACGACGCACTGGTGCCGCAGCCGGCGAGGACGGTGGTGGCGAGCAGAGCGGCGAGCGCTCCGCCCGCGAGACGGCGTACGTACGACACGGACATGCCTTTCGTCAGGGGACGCAGGTCACCCTAACTTAGGCTTGGCTTACCTTGCCAGTGCGGGTCAGTCCTTGGAGCGTTGCGGAACGCCCGCAGGGCCAGCGGCGCGAAGATCGCCGTCAGCAGCAGCGACCACACGATCGACGCCAGCACGGCGTTCTGCAGCGGCCACGCGGCGTCCGAAGCGACAGCCTCGGTGTTGCCCCACAGCTCTCGGAGGCCTGGGTCAGCGCCGAGACCGGGTTCCACTCGGCGATGAAGCGCAGCCATGACGGCATCTGCTCGGTCGGCGCGAACGTGTTGGCCACGAACGTCAGCGGGAACATCACGGTGAACATGAAGCCCTGCACCGCCTCGACCGTGCGCATCAGCGAGCCGACCCAGATGCCGAGCCAGATCATCGCGAAGCCGAAGAGCAGGAGCAGCACGAACGCCAGGAGCCCGTTGACGATGCCGTCGCGGATGCGCCAGCCGATCAGCACCCCGGTCACGCCCATCACGGCGATGCCGATGCTGGAGTGGATGAGGCTGGAGATGCTGCGGCCGACGAGCACCGACGAGCGCGAGATCGGCAGCGACTTGAGCCGGTCGACGATGCCCTTCTGCAGGTCGTTGGTGAGGCCCATGGCCACGACCGCCGACGAGAAGACCATGGTCTGCGCCATGATGCCCGGGAGCAGGAACTCCTTGTAGGGGATGTCACCCGGCGGGTCGATCGAGCCGCCGAACACGTAGGCGAACAGCAGGACGAACATGATCGACTGGACCGTCACGTCCATCAACATCTCGGGCATGCGCTTGATGTGGATCAGGTTGCGCCACACGACCGTGGTCGAGGCGCGGAGCAGCGACGGCGGGCTGATGGGCGGGCGGGTGTTGGACGACATCGTGGTCATGACAGCACCTCCTCTTCTTCGAACTGGGCCTCGAGGTCATCGACCTCTTCGGCCTTGTGGCCGGTGAGGTGCAGGAACACGTCGTCGAGGCTCGGACGCTTGAGGCCCAGGTCGTCGACCTGGATGCCGCTGTCGTCGAACACGTGCGCCATGCGGGTCATGTCGCTGAGGCCGGAGGCCTTGGCGGTGATGCGGCGGGAGGTCTCGTCGACGTGCACCTCGCTGGAGACCGTGCGCGTCAGGTCGGCGGCGCGCTGCAGGTCGGCCACGTCGGTCACCGTGACGACGACGCTGGCCGCACCGGCCTGGTCCTTGAGCTGCGTGGGCGTGCCGGCGGCGATGACCTTGCCCTTGTCGATCACGACGATGTCGTCCGCGAGGTGGTCGGCCTCCTCGAGGTATTGGGTCGTGAGCAGCAACGTCGTGCCGTCGCGGACCAGCCCGCGCAGGACCTCCCACAGCTCGGTGCGGCTGCGGGGATCCAGGCCCGTCGTCGGCTCGTCGAGGAACAGCACCGGCGGGGCGGCGATCAGGCTGACCGCCAGGTCGAGGCGCCGGCGCATGCCGCCCGAGTAGGTCTTGGCGGTGCGGTTGGCGGCCTCGGTCAGCGAGAACCGCTCGAGCAGCTCGTCGGAGGCCTGGGCGACGTACTTCTTGGGCAGGCCGTAGAGCCGGCCGATCAGCTTGAGGTTCTCACGCGCCGTCAACAGCTCGTCGACCGTCGCGGCCTGGCCGGTCAGGCCCATGCTGCGGCGCACCGCGTCGGGCTCCTTGAGGATGTCGTGCCCGGCGACGCGGCCCGTGCCGCTGGTCGGGACGCTCAACGTCGTGAGCATGCGGACCGTGGTGGTCTTGCCGGCGCCGTTGGGACCGAGCAGGCCGAGCACGGTGCCTTCGGGGACGACGAAGCTGACGCCGTCGACGGCGGCGTTGTCGCCGAATCGTTTGACGAGGTCTATTGCCTCGACTGCCGGAGCAGACATGATGTTCCTTCCAGAAAAGTAAGGTCCTAGCCTAACGCTTTGTTCCTACTAGGAATAGCACGACCTACTGACAGTTTTCGACGATTTCCTGCCGCGGTCGATTCCCCCATTCTCGAAC
Organism: uncultured Actinomycetota bacterium; assembly: GCA_963761965.1. Lineage (GTDB taxonomy): Bacteria > Actinomycetota > Actinomycetes > Propionibacteriales > Nocardioidaceae > Aeromicrobium. The sequence continues at coordinate 77,364 of CAVXIX010000018.1, read as the reverse complement.
CTCAACCATGTTGAGGTCAAGGTGCCCGGGTGCAGACATGCAGAACGCCCGCAGGATGACCTGCGGGCGTTCTGCATTTCGTACGTGCGTGGCGTGCGCCTCAGGCGAACAGCTCGCCGTTCTTGGCCTTGTCGAGCAGCAGCGCCGGGGGCTCGAAGCGCTCGCCGTACGTCGCGGCCAGCTCCTGCGCCCGCTCGGTGAACGCCTCGACGCCGATCCGGCCGTCCGGCGCCTCGTAGCCGTTGATGTACTGCAGCGCACCACCCAACAGCGGGGGGAAGCCGATGCCGAAGATCGAGCCGATGTTGGCGTCGGCGACCGTACGGAGGACACCCTCCTCGAGGCAGCGAACCGTGTCGAGCGACATGACGAACACCAGGCGGTCCTTGAGGTCCTGGAAGTCCGGCTGCTCGGCGGCGACGGGGAAGTGCTCGGCGAGGCCCGGCCACAGACCCGTGCGCTTGCCGTTGTCGTCGTAGTCGAAGAAGCCCTTGCCGACCAGCTTGCTCGTGCGGCCCAGCTCGATCATCGTGTCGATGACGTCCTCGGAGCCCGTACGGACCCAGGTGCCGCCCTCGTCCTCGACGGCCTTCTGCGACGCGACCCGGATCTTCTTCATCAGCTCGAGGTTGAGCTCGTCGCTGATCTGGATCGGACCGGTCGGGAACCCGGACTGGGTCGCCGCGCGGTCGATCGAGACCGGGTTGACGCCCTCGGCCAGCATGCCGAGACCCTCGTTGATGTAGTGCCCGATGACCCGGCTCGTGAAGAAGCCGCGGCTGTCGTTGACGACGATCGGCGTCTTCTTGATCGCCTGGACGTAGTCGAGCGCGTGCGCGATCGTCTCGTCGTTGGTCTTGGCGCCGGCGATGATCTCGACCAGCGGCATCTTGTCGACCGGCGAGAAGAAGTGGATGCCGATGAAGTCCTCGGGACGCGTGACGCCCTCGGCGAGGCCCGTGATCGGCAGCGTCGAGGTGTTGGAGCCCAGCAGCGCGTCGGCGTTGACGACCGGCTCGAGCTCGGCGAACACCGAGTGCTTGAGCTCGACCGACTCGAACACGGCCTCGACGACGAGGTCGCAGCCCTTGAGGTCGGCGTAGTCCGCGGTCGGCGTGATGAGCGCCAGGAACGCGTCCTTCTTGTCCTGCGTGATGCGGCCCTTCTCGAGCTGCTTGTCGAGGAGCTTCTCGCTGTATGCCTTGCCCTTCTCGGCAGCCTCGAGGCTGACGTCCTTGAGGACGACCTCCATGCCGGCCTTGGCCGAGACGTACGCGATGCCGGCGCCCATCATGCCGGCGCCGAGCACGGCGACCTTGGTGAACTTCTTGGGCTCGATGCCCGCGGGGCGCGAGCCGCCGGCGTTGATCGCGCCGAGGTCGAAGAAGAACGCCTGCGTCATGTTCTTGAACTGCTGGCCGATCAGGAGCTCGACGAGGTAGCGCGACTCGATGCGCGATGCCGTGTCGAAGTCGACCTGCGCGCCCTCGACCGCGGCGCTCATGATGGCGCGCGGCGCCTTGTAGGCCGCGCCCTTGATCTGCTTGCGCAGGTTCGAGGGGAACGCCGGCAGGAACTGCGCGAGCTTCGGCGACGACGGAGTGCCGCCGGGCATGCGGTAGCCCTTGCGGTCCCACGGCTGCGTCGCGGCTTCCTCGTTGCCGGCGTTGGCGTCGATCCACGCCTTGGCGGCCGGGATGAGCTCGTCCTGCGTCGCGACGACCTCGTCGACCAGGCCCTTGTCCTTGGCCTGCGCCGGCTTCATGCGGGGACCCTGCAGGAGGATGTTGAGCATCGCGTCCTGGATGCCGAACATGCGGACCGTACGGGTGACACCGCCGCCGCCGGGCAGCAGGCCGAGGGTCACCTCGGGCAGGCCGATCTCGTAGCCGCCGTCGACGGCGATGCGGTGGTGCGTCGCCAGGGCGATCTCGAGTCCGCCACCGAGGGCGGCACCGTTGATGGCCGCGACGACGGGCTTGCCGATCGTCTCGAGCTTGCGCAGCGAGGCCTTGATGCCCTCGACGTTGTCGAACAGCGCGGGCGCGTCCTCGGGCTTGGCCTGCGTCATGAGCTTGAGGTCGCCGCCGGCGAAGAAGGTCTTCTTCGCCGAGGAGACGATGACGCCCTTGACCGATCGGCGTCGGCGGCGATGTCTGCGGCGAGCTGGTCGACGGCCTTGGCCATCGAGTCGGCGTACGCCTGGTTCATCGTGTTGGCGCTCTGACTGGGGTCGTCGAGGATCAGGTTGGCGATCCCGTCCACGAGTTCGTAGCGGACGGCTTCAGTGGTGCTGGTCATGTGGGTGTCCTAGTCCGTTTCAGATTCGTTCGACGACGGTCGCGATGCCCATGCCGCCGCCGACGCAGAGCGTGGCGAGGCCGTAGCGCAGGTCGCGGCGTTCGAGCTCGTCGATCAAGGTGCCGAGGATCATGGCGCCGGTCGCGCCGAGCGGGTGGCCCATCGCGATCGATCCACCGTTGACGTTGGTGCGGTCGTGCGGGAAGTCGAGGTCCTTCATGAGGCGCATCGCGACAGCGGCGAATGCCTCGTTGATCTCGAGCAGGTCGATGTCGTCGACCGTCAGGCCGGCCTTGTCGAGCGCCTTGCGGCACGCCGGGGCGGGGCCCGTGAGCATGATCGTCGGGTCGGCGCCGGAGACGGCGGTCGAGACGATGCGCGCCCGCGGCGTCAGGCCGTGGCGCTTGCCGGCCGCTTCGTTGCCGATCGCGACGAGCGCTGCACCGTCGACGATGCCGGACGAGTTGCCGGCGTGGTGGACGTGGTTGATGCGCTCGATGTCGTGGTACTTCTCCAGCGCCACCGCGTCGAAGCCGCCCATGTCGCCGATGCCGGCGAAGGATGCGGGCAGGCCGGCGAGGCTCTCGACCGTCGTGCCCTCGCGGACGAACTCGTCGTGGTCGAGGATCGTGAGGCCGTTGGGGTCCTTGACCGGGATGACCGACTTGGCGAAGTAGCCGTTGGCGATCGCCTTGGCGGCCCGCGCCTGCGACTCAGCGGCGAACGTGTCGACGTCCGTACGGCTGTAGCCCTCGATCGTCGCGATCAGGTCGGCTCCGATGCCCTGCGGCACGAACGCGGTGTCGAAGGCCGTACGCGGGTCCATCGCCCAGGCGCCGCCGTCGGTGCCCATCGGCACGCGGCTCATGGACTCGACGCCACCGGCGAAGATCAGGTCCTCCCAGCCGGAGCGCACGCGGCCCGCTGCCTGGTTGACCGCCTCGAGGCCCGAGGCGCAGAAGCGGTTGAGCTGGACGCCGGCGACCGTGTCGGGCAGGCCCGCGGCGAGGGCCGCGGTCTTGGCGATGTCGGCGCCCTGGTCGCCGACCGGGGAGACGACACCGAGCACGACGTCGTCGACGCCGTTGGGGTCCAGCGTCGGGTTGCGCTTCTGGATCTCCTCGATCAGGCCCGTGATCAGCGAGATCGGCTTGACCTCGTGCAGTGATCCGGTCTTCTTGCCGCGACCTCGCGGGGTGCGGATGGCGTCGTAGACGTAAGCCTCGGTCATAACTGGTCCTCGCAGAATCAGGTGAAAGACGTGCCACCACTGGTACATCTCAGTGGGACAACCCCGATTGTGACACCAGCACTGTCAAAGTTCTAGCGGCCGGCCTGTGGGCCGCGTCACGTGCCGTCCTGGTGGCATAGTCTCTGCACCATGACCGCCGCACCCGCCGAGATGAGCGTCGAGCAGCTTGCCTCGCGCGTCGGCATGACGGTGCGGACCGTACGTTTCTACGCCGGCCGCGGGCTGATCCCGCCGCCGCGGCGCGAAGGCCGCAACGGCTACTACGGTCCCGACCACATCGCCCGGCTCGAGCTCGTGCGCGAGCTGCAGGCGCACGGCTTCACCCTTTCGGCGATCGAGGGCTACCTCGAGAACATCCCGTCCGACGCGACCCCCGAGCAGGTCGCGCTGCACCGCACGCTGCTCGCGCCGTGGATGGCCGACCGGCCGGAAGAGCTCGACCGTGAGGCCCTGGAGCTGCGGGCCGGGCGCGAGCTCGACGACCATGCGCTCGAGATGCTGATCGCCCTCGGCGTGCTCGAGCCGACGCCGACCGAGGACGTCTTCCGCGTCGCGCCGGCGCACCTCGCCGTCGGCATCCAGTTCATCGAGACCGACATGCCGATCGAGGTGGCACACGCCTCGCGCCGGATCTTCGACGCTGCCGGCAAGGCCGTCGCCGAGGAGATCACCGAGGTGTTCCGCACACTGTGGTGGCCGCAGCTGCGTTCGTCCGGACGCACGGCTGAGGACATCACGGCCCTCGTCGAGCGCTTCAAGCCGCTCACGATCCAGGCGCTCGTCACGGCATACGAGACCGCGGTCGACGAGGCCAAGCGCGAGACGATCCGCCGAAGGACCGAGAGCAGCTGACGTCCCATGCCGTACGTGGTCAACCGGATCGATGGCGTGCGGACGTACTACGAGGAGTGGGACGGCGACGGCCCGCCCGTGTTGGCCTACGCCGGCTTCGGCGACCCGCTCGAGGATGCGCAGGAGAACCCCCTCGTGCTGGCGCTGGCCGCCGATCACCACCTCTACTTCGCCGACCACCGCGGGCAGGGGCGCAGCGACAAGCCGCACGACACCGCCGCGTATGCACTGGGCACGCGAGTCGGTGACACGACCGTCTTGCTGGATCACCTCGGGCTGGATCGAGTGCACGTTCTCGGGTTCTCCTGGGGCGCGAGGCTGGGATTCGCCATCGGAGAGCACGCTCCCGAGCGCGTGAGCTCTCTGACGCTGTGCGGCAACCAGCCGTACGCCTGGGATGAGTCGTGGCCAGCCGTGCCGCTCCTGACCCGCGCGCTCGACGCTGCCCAGGCCGGCGGGATGCAGGCCTTCGCCGACGCGCTCGAGTCGGCGTTCGGCGACGAGCTCAGCCCGATCGCGCGCGAGCGGGTTCTGGCCAACGAGCCGCAAGCACTCAGGGCCGCGTTGCGGTCCGCGATGGCCGAAGGGTCGATCTCGGAGGATCTCTCGTCCTGGCGAGTGCCGTGCCTGATCTACCTGGCGGCCGGCGACGACATGCGCGCCAACGCCGAGCGGGCCGCGGCCGAGATCCCGACCGCTCGCTTCCTGGCGCTGGAGGGACACACGCACCTGTCAGCGCCCCTCGAGGTCGACCAGGTCCTCCCCGCCGTTCGCGCGATGATCGCCGGCGCCGAGCGCTAAAGGCCCATCGTGCGGCCGATGATCTCCTTCATGATCTCGGTCGTGCCGCCGTAGATCGTCTGGATCCGGCTGTCGGTGTATGCCTTGGAGATCGGGTACTCGGTCATGAAGCCGTAGCCGCCATGCAGCTGCAGGCACTTGGCTGCCGCCTTGTTCTGCAGCTCGGTGGTCCACCACTTGCCCATCGCGGCTTCCTCGATCGTCAGCTCACCCTTGCTGAGCGCGACGATGCTCTTGTCGACGAACGCCTGGCCGATCTGCATCTCCGTCTCGAGCTCGGCGAGCACGAAGCGGGAGTTCTGGAACGAGCCGATCGGCTTGCCGAACGCCTTGCGCTCCTTGACATAGTCGAGCGTCATGTCGATGATCGCCCGGGTCGCGGCCATCGCGCCGACCGAGATCGCGAGGCGCTCCTGCGGCAGCTTCTCCATCAGGTAGATGAAGCCCTTGCCCTCCTCGCCCAGCAGGTTGCCGGCCGGCACACGTACGTTGTCGAAGAACAGCTCGGCGGTGTCCTGCGCCTTGAGCCCCATCTTGTCGAGGTTGCGGCCGCGCTCGAAGCCCTCCATCCCGCGCTCGAGGACGATCAGCGAGACGCCCATGGCGCCGGCCTCGGGATCGGTCTTGGCCGCGACGATCACGAAGTCGGCGAGGATCCCGTTGGAGATGAACGTCTTGGCACCGTTGACGACGTAGTGGTCACCGTCGCGCACCGCCGTGGTCTGGATCGCCTGGAGGTCAGAGCCCGTGCCCGGGCTCGGTCATGGCGATCGCGGTGATCATCTCGCCGGTGCAGAACTTCGGCAGCCAGCGCTGCTTCTGCTCCTCGTTCGCGTACGACAGCAGGTAGCCCGACACCAGGTCGGTGTGCAGCACGAACCCGACGCCACTGGCGCCGATCCGGATGATCTCCTCGTCGAGCACGGCGTTGAAGCGGAAGTCGTTCATGCCACCGCCGCCGTACTCCTCGGGCATCATGAAGCCCAGCAGTCCCAGCGCGCCGGCCTTCTCCCACAGCTCGCGCGGCACGATGCCGTCCTTCTCCCACTGGTCGTGGTGAGGCGCGATCTCCTTCTCGCAGAACGTGCGGACCGTCTCGCGGAACGCCTCGTGATCGGCCTCGAAGATTCCTCGCTGCATGATGTTCCTTCGTTCAGTCGGCCTGGACGGCGACGCCGTCGGCGATGAGCTGGTCGATGTCGGTGATGCCCCAGGCAGCGAGCGCCTCAGCGGTGTTGGCGCCGGGGCGCTCCGGCGGCGTGCTCAAGGTTGCGGGCGTCTGCGAGAACCGCGGCGCCGGAGCGGCCTGCACCACGCCGTCCTGTTCGACGTACGTCTCGCGGGCGACGTTGTGCGGGTGCTGCGCCGCCTCATGCATCGGGACGACCGGGGCGACGCATGCGTCGGTGCCGTCGAACAACGCCGCCCACTCGGCCTGCGTCTTGGTCGCGAACGTCTCGGCGAGGGTCTTGCGCAGCGCCGGCCACTGCGCGATGTCGTTGCGGTCCGGCAGGTCGTCGATCGCCAGCACCTCGGTCATGACGGCGTAGAACCTCGGTTCGAGCGCGCCCACCGACATCCATCGACCGTCGGAGGTCTCGTAGACGTCGTAGTAGGGCGCGCCCGAGTCGAGCAGGTTGGTGCCTCGCTCGCTGGTCCAGAGGCCCGCGGCCTGCATCGACAGCTGCATGCCGAGCAGGTGCGCCGCGCCATCCGTGATCGCGGCATCGACGACTTGTCCCTCGCCGGTCGACCGGGCGTGCGTCAACGCTGCGAGCACACCCGTCACGAGATACATCGAGCCGCCCGCGAAGTCGCCGAGCAGGTTGAGCGGGATCTGCGGTGGCCCGCCGGCTCGGCCGATGGGGTCGAGTGCGCCGGCGACGGAGATGTAGTTGACGTCGTGACCCGCGGTCTGCGACAAGGGCCCGTCCTGGCCCCACCCGGTGATGCGGCCGTAGACCAGCGCGGGGTTGCGGCCGTGGCACGCCTCCGGGCCGAGGCCCAGGCGCTCGGTCACGCCCGGCCGGAAGCCCTCGATCAGGATGTCGGCCCGCTCGACGAGCTCGAGCACGACCTCGACGGCGCGGGGGTCCTTGAGGTTGAGCGCAACGGACGGACGGCCGCGGCTGAGCACGTCCTGGGCGGTCGGCACCACCAGACCGGCACCACCTGGTCGATCGATGCGGATGACGTCGGCACCGAGGTCGGCCAGCAGCATGCCGGCGAACGGGCCGGGACCGATCCCGACGAGCTCGACAACGCGTACGCCCTGCAGTGGGCCGGTGCGTGGGTTGGTCACAGCCCCGATTGTGACAGTGGCACTGTCACGGTTGCAAGTGACCCCCGTTACATACCAACGGTATGGGTATGTGTCATCATCAGTGTCACGTTCGGGAAAGGAACCGCATGACGACTCGACTCGCGTACACCCGCAAGGGCTCCGGTGAGCCTCTCCTGCTGATCCACGGCATCGGGCATCGCCGCCAGGCGTGGGACCCCGTGCTCGACCGGCTGGCTGAGTCGTACGACGTCATCGCGATCGACCTGGCCGGGTTCGGCGAGTCCGAGCCCTACCCGGACGGCACGGCGTACTCGATGGACAACGCGTGCCGCATCATCGGCGAGAACCTCGACGAGTGGGGCGTGTCCGACCCACATGTCGTCGGCAACTCGCTGGGCGGCGCGATCGCGCTCGAGATGGGTGCCCGCGGGATGGCCCGTTCGGTCACCGCGCTCAGCCCGGCGGGCTTCTTCCGCGGACCCGTCGACCGCCTGGTCGCCCTCTTCGCGCTGATGCTGCTCAAGCTGTCGTCGTACCTTCCCTTGGCGCTCGTACGCCCGGCGCTGCGCAGCGCCACCGGCCGCCGTCTCATCGGGAGGACCTTGTACGTGCATGGCGAACGGATCTCGCCCGAGGACTTCGTCGGCGACGCGCTGGCGCTGCGCAACGGCTCGGCATTCTTCCCGACCTTCAAGGCCGGGTTCACCTATCGGTTCACGAGCTCGGTCAGCGTTCCGACGACGATCGCGTGGGCCACGCGCGACCAGGTGCTGGTCTACGGCCAGTCCGCGCTCGCGCAGGAGCGTCTGCCCAACGCGACAGCACGTCGCGCTGCCGCACTGCGGGCACGTCCCGATGATCGACGATCCCGAGCTGATCGTCCGGGTCATCGACAACACCGTCGCCGAGGCCTCGGAGGAGTCCGAGCAGGCCGCGTAGAACCTCCTGAAATAGGAGCCAGCTCCGCGGCGTTGTGCTAGGCGTGGAGATCTTCGACTCGGTGGTGATCGGCGGCGGGCAGGCCGGACTGTCCTCGTCGTACCACCTGAAGAAGCGTGGCATCGAGCACGTGCTCCTCGACTCCAACCCGCAGCCGGGTGGCGCCTGGCAGCACCGCTGGGACGCGCTCACGATGCATGACGTGCACCGCGTGTCGGACCTGCCGGACGACCCGATCCCCGACGCCGCCGACACCGAGCGGGCCAACGCGTTCGTGCCGGCGTACTTCAAGACTACGAACGTACGCACGACCTGCCCGTGATCCGCCCGGTCCAGGTCCGGTCAGTGCGCGACGACGACGGGCTGCTGCGCATCGACGGCGACAGCGGCACGTGGTTGAGCCGGACGCTCGTCAACGCGACCGGCACCTGGACGCGGCCGTTCATCCCCTACTACCCGGGCGCCGAGGCGTTCGTCGGCGAGCAGCTGCACACCGTCGACTACCCGGGTCCGGAGCACTTCCGCGGCAAGCGGGTCCTCGTCGTCGGCGGCGGCGCCTCGGCGGTCCAGTTCCTCGGTGCGCTGCGCCCGATCACCGACACGATCTGGGTCACCCGTCGCGAGCCGGTGTGGCGCACCGATGAGTTCACCGCCGAGATCGGTCGCGAGGTGGTGGCGCGGGTCGAGGAGCGCGTACGCCAGGGGCTGCCCCCACGCAGCGTCGTCGAGCGTGACGGGCCTGATGCTCCGCGAGCAGGAGCGCGAGGCCGAGCGCCTCGGGGCGTACGAGCGCCGGCCGATGTTCAGCCGGATCGAGCCCGACGGTGTGCGCTGGGCAGACGGCACGTTCGAGCACGTCGACGTGATCCTCTGGGCGACGGGCTTTCGGCCGGCGATCGAGCACCTCGGTCCGCTGCACCTGCGCAGCCCCCGAGGCGGGATCCAGCTCGACGGCACGACGGCGGTTGCTGATCCACGGATCCAGATGGTCGGCTACGGGCCGTCCGCCAGCACGATCGGCGCCAACCGTGCCGGCCGATCCGCGGCGCGAGGCGTCGCGGCGTGGCTCGCGTCAGAAGTGGTCGGCGAGCTCGCCTGACACCGGCTGCCACTCGCGCACCGTGCGCTGCTCGACCAGACCCTGCAGCATGAACGGGTCGTTGTCGGACAGCTCGAGCGCAGCGGCCTCGTCCTCGGCGACGAAGACCAGCAACGCGCCGCCCCGCTCACCGCCGACGTACGGGCCCGAGACCGCCAGGCGGCCCTGCACGCTCAGCTCGCGCAGGTAGTCCCGATGGCTCGGGCGTACCTCGTCGCGCGTGGCGTCGTCGTCGGTGTAGCGGTAGACGGTCGCGAAGTAGGGCATGGCCCCAGCGTACGGTCGGCGGTTACTGGCCGAGCGTCGCCAGGTCGATGACGTCGTCGGACGAGGGCGCCTCGACTGTCTCGACCTTGCTGTAGGTGAAGTTGAGCGTGCCCTTGCCGTCTTCGCTCGTGACGAGGCTGACCGGCCGGCCGTCCTTCTTGTCGAAGTAGAACGTGCCGTCCTTGCCCTTCAGAGCGACGCAGTCGACGCCGTTGACCTTCTTCTCCTTGCCCTTCGCGACCTTGCCGTCGGGCTTGAGCAGCTCCTTGACGAAGTCATCCTTGGAGACGAAGCCGCCCAGCTCGGCGAAGTTCGGGTCGTTGGCGTCGATCACGACCCACTTGTCGCCGATCAGTGCGACGGCATCGGCCGGCGCGCCACTCGACTCGAAGAACGACTTGTCGGCCTTGAAGTACGACTTGCCGTCGGCCTTCAGCACCTGGAACGTCATTCCGCTGACGCCGATCGAGCCCGTCGCCGCGTCGCCCGCGAAGGAGAGGTCGACCGCGATCTCGCTGCCGGCTTCCTCGTCCTTGCCGCTTGCCCTTGATCGTGACGAACTCCTCCGAGTCCAGCTGCTTCTCTGCCGCCGCGAGGATCTTGGTCGACGAGAGGCCGGCGACGCCCTCGTCTCCGAGCCGCCACCGCCGCATCCGCGACGAGGACGAACGCCGAAGCGACGATGAGGGCTGACAGGCGTACGCGGACGGACATCGGATCTCCTTAAGGGTGGCGCCTCTGCTTGCGGACGCCGACGAATTCTTTCAGACACCCTCTCGGGAGCGCCGGGATTTCGACTAATTCGTATGTGCCCCGCATCACATTGCAATGCAACTCGTTGCATAGTACGGTCTCCGGCATGGCTCTGGAGCACGCGATCCTGGTGTCCCTCGCGGAGAAGTCCGCGTCGGGATATGAGCTGGCGCGCCGATTCGATGCGTCGATCGGCCACTTCTGGAAGGCCAGCCACCAGCAGATCTACAAGGTGCTCGGTCGCATGGAGTCCGACAAGTGGGTCGAGGCGCACCTCGTCGAGCAGACCGGCCGGCCCGACAAGAAGGTCTACGCCATCACCGGCGAGGGCAGCGACGAGCTCATGCGCTGGTCGTCGACACCCACACCGCACGAGAAGTACCGCAGCGAGCTCGCGGTCAAGATCCGCGGGCTGCGATTCGGCGATCGCGACGCGGTGCTCGCGGACGTACGCGCGCGCCGCGAGGTCCACGTCGCGCAGCTGGCGTACTACGAGACCAGTGCCGCGAAGCACTATCCCGACCCGTCGGCCATCGGCGAGGACGAGCTCGGCGCCTATCTCGTGCTGCGGGGCGGCATCATGCAGGAGGAGTTCGCGATCGCGTGGTGCGACGAGATCCTTCAGGCGTTTGGAGCCGACAGCCGAGCGATGAGCGCGTACGCCCACCAGCAGCACACCGAGGCCGATCACGATCGCCGTCGTGATGAGCACCGCGTGCACCCAGAAGAACGCCGTCGGCGCGCTGTGCCAGTGCTCGCCGTCCCACGCCCGGTCGTCGTCCACGATCGCCTTGGCGAACCGCGGCCAGATCACCACGTTGAACACGCCCGCGACGATCAAGGAACCGCCGGCTTGCAGACACGGTTCCTCAAGGAGGCCGTCCGCGGCCGACCGGGAGCGAGCTCTGACGAGCGAATGAGGAGATCACCGCCTCATCCCATCACAGGAGTCCCAGTGAAAGAGTTCCGCGCCGCTGTCGAGGCGGGTGACTTCGCCGCGCTCGGCGACCTGCTCGCCGAGGACGTCGTGTTCCGCAGCCCCGTCGCCTTCAAGCCGTACGAAGGGCGGGCGATCGTCGCGGCGATCCTCCGCGGCGTCGGCCGGGTCTTCACCGACTTCCGGTACGTCCGAGAGCTCGCCGACCCCGACGGACAAGGCTCAGCGCTGGTCTTCGAGACCGTCGTCGACGGCGTCAGCGTCAACGGCATCGACCTGATCCGTACCAACGAAGCCGGCCTGATCAGCGAGCTCACCGTGATGGTGCGGCCGCTGTCCGGCGCCAACGCCCTCGCCCAGGCGATGGGCGCCCAGTTCGACCAGATCCAGGCCGAAGCCCTGGCCCAGATGACCGGAGAGACCCGATGACCCCTATCCCCACCTGCTGGAGCCGCTCGACCTCGGCCACACGACCCTGCGCAACCGCGTGATCATGGGTTCGATGCACACCGGCATGGAGGACCGGGCCAAGCACCTGCCGGAGCTCGCGGCCTACTTCGCCGAGCGTGCCAAGGGTGGCGTCGCGCTGTCGGTGACCGGTGGCTACGCGCCCAACTGGCACGGCTGGCTGCTGCCGTTCGGCTCGGTCATGACGTCGAAGCGTTTTGCCGACAAGCACCGGATCGTCACCGACGCGGTGCACGAGCACGACGGCAAGATCGCGATGCAGCTGCTGCACGCCGGGCGCTACGGCTACCACCCGTTCAAGCGCGCGGCGTCGGCCAAGCCGTCGCCGATCACGCCGATGGGCAAGCCCAAGGCGATGTCGACCAAGGAGGTCGACCGGACCATCACGGACTTCGCCAACTCGGCCAAGCTCGCGCGGCGGGCCGGCTATGACGGCGTCGAGATCATGGGCTCCGAGGGCTACCTGATCAACCAGTTCCTGACGGCGCGCACCAACGACCGTACGGACCGGTGGGGCGGCAGCGCCGAGAACCGCATGCGCTTCCCGGTCGAGATCGTCGAGCGCGTACGCGAGGCCGTCGGCGACGACTTCATCGTGATGTACCGGATGTCGCTGCTCGACCTCGTCGACGACGCGCAGAGCTGGGACGAGACCGTGACTCTGGCCAAGAAGATCGAGGCGGCCGGCGTCTCGATCATCAACACCGGCATCGGCTGGCACGAGGCCCGCATCCCGACGATCGTCACGTCGGTGCCGCGCGGCGCGTTCTCGTGGGTCACCGGCAAGCTGCGGCCCGAGGTCTCGGTGCCGTCGTGGCGTCCAACCGCATCAACACCCCCGAGATCGCCGAGGAGATCATCGCGTCGGGCCAGGCCGACCTCGTGTCGATGGCACGGCCGCTGCTGTCCGATCCGTACTTCGTGCCAAGGCTGCAGAGAACCGCGCCGACGAGATCAACACCTGCATCGCGTGCAACCAGGCGTGCCTCGACCACACGTTCAAGAACAAGCGGGCGAGCTGCATGATCAACCCGCGCGCGGGTCACGAGACCTCGCTCGTCCTGTCCCCCACGCGTACGTCCAAGCGGATCGCCGTCGTCGGCGCCGGACCTGCCGGCCTCGCGGCAGCCACCGAGCTGGCCGGCCGCGGGCACACGGTCGAGCTGTTCGAGGCATTGCCGGAGGTCGGCGGCCAGTTCCGGCTGGCGATGCAGATCCCCGGCAAGGAGGAGTTCAAGGAGACGATCCGCTACTACTCCCGGCGGCTGGAGCTCGGCGGCGTCAAGGTCCACCTCGACACCGAGGCCACGGTCGACGACCTCGCGAGCTTCGACGAGGTCGTGGTCGCGACCGGCGTCGAGCCGCGCATCCCGTCGGTGCCCGGCGTCGACCACCCGAAGGTCGTCAACTACCAGGACGTCATCCGGCACCGCGCTCCCGTCGGTCGTCGCGTCGCGGTGATGGGTGCGGGCGGCATCGGCTTCGACGTCTCGGAGTTCCTGCTGCACGAGCCCGACGAGTCGATCGAGCACTGGATGCAGCGGTGGGGTGTCACCGACCCCGAGCTCGAGCGCGGCGGCCTCGCGACCAAGCTCAAGGCCCCGCCGACGCGTGAGGTCGTCCTGCTGCAGCGCAAGACCACCGAGCTCGGCAAGGGTCTCGGCAAGACGACGGGCTGGGTGCACCGGCAGACCCTCAAGGACTCCGGCGTCGAGATGGTCAAGGGCGTCACCTACGACCGCATCGACGACGACGGCCTGCACATCACGATCGCCACCGGCAAGGACACGTCCGAGTCACGCGTCCTCGACGTCGACACGATCGTGCTGTGCACGGGCCAGGAGTCCGTACGCGATCTCATCGAGCCGCTCGAGGCGCTGGGCAAGCCGGTGCACGTCATCGGTGGCGCCGACGTCGCCGCCGAGCTCGATGCCAAGCGCGCGATCAAGCAGGCCACGGAGCTCGCCGCGAGGCTGTGACCGGCGGTGTCGGTTTCCCATGAGGCCTCCCGTTCTTGTGTCACGCACCTCGGGTTACAGCGCTTGGTGAGTGACAATCTCCCTAGGCCTCTTGGGAAACCGGCATCAAGCTGGGAATGGTTGCGGGGTGCACGCGGTTGAATCATTGATGTGACGGCTCCTGCACCCACCCGCGCTTCGATCGGACTGCGGTCCGAGCGCGGACCCGTGCTGCTGGGCGTCATGCTGTCGGTCGGGCTGGTCGCGATCGACGCCACGATCCTGGCGACCGCGGTGCCGTCGGTGGTCGAGGACCTGGGCGGCTTCTCGCAGTTCCCGTGGCTGTTCTCGATCTACCTGCTGGCTCAGGCCGTGTCGGTGCCGCTCTACGGCAAGTTCTCCGACATCCTCGGCCGCAAGCCGGTCATGATGTTCGGCATCGCGCTGTTCCTGCTCGGCTCGGTCCTGTGCGGTGCTGCCTGGAGCATGCCGTCGCTGATCGTCTTCCGCGCCATCCAGGGTCTCGGCGCCGGCGCCGTCGTGCCGATGAGCATGACGATCATCGGCGACCTCTACTCGATCGCCGAGCGGTCCAAGGTGCAGGGCTACGTCGCCAGCGTGTGGGGCGTGTCATCCGTCGTCGGCCCGACGCTCGGTGGCGTGTTCTCCGACTACCTGTCCTGGCGTTGGATCTTCTTCGTCAACGTCCCGATCGCGGTCGCCGCGGCATACATGCTGATCCGCCACTTCCGCGAGGACGTCACGCGTACGCATCACCGCATCGACTACGCCGGCGCCGTCACCCTCGCGACCGGCGGATCGCTGCTGATCCTCGGGCTGCTCGAAGGCGGCGTCGAGTGGGCGTGGGACTCGACGACCAGCATCGCGGTTCTCAGCTCTGCCGTCGTGCTCCTCCTCGGATTCGTCGCGATCGAGCGTCGCGCCGCCGAGCCGATCCTGCCCATGTGGGTCTTCAAGCGCAGGGTCCTGGTCGGCGCCAACGCGTCGGGACTGGTCGTCGGCGTGCTGCTGATCGGCCTCACGTCCTACGTCCCGCTGTATGCCCAGGGCGTCCTCGGCACCGATGCGCTGGTGGGCGGTTTCGTCGTCGCGGCGATGACGATCGGCTGGCCCATCTCCGCGGCCCTCGCCGGGCGCTTCTACCTGCGCGTCGGGTTTCGCGACACCGCGTTCATGGGGTCGGCATTCGTCGTCGCCGGTGCCGCTCTGCTGTTCGTCGTGACCGGCGAGAGCTCGATCTTCCTCCTCGCCGCCGCCTGCTTCGTGATCGGCGTCGGCCTCGGGTTCATCGCCTCGCCGATCCTGGTCGCCGCGCAGTCGTCCGTCGACTGGACGACGCGCGGAGTCGTCACCGGCACCAACATGTTCGCCCGCTCGGTGGGCAGCGCCGTCGGCATCGCCGTGTTCGGCGCGATCGCCAACGCCGCCGTCGCCCGCCGGGTCGGTGGCTCACACCCTGACCTCGAACACCTCCCCGCGCACGTCCTCGAGCCGTCGATCCACGAGGTCTTCCTCGGTGCCGGGGTCGCCGCGGTCGTCATGATCGGCGCGATCGCGCTGCTGCCACGACGCGTCGCGACCGTCGACTGAGTCCAACTGTCCCGCGTGGCGAACCGTGGCCAACCGCACGATCCAGCCACGCCGTTCAGCTCTCCGGCACCCAAGGCGGTGCCGGAACTCCTGCGCCGGTGAGGTTGTCACACCGTACGAACTGGGTCCCCACCCGTGTGAGCGGGCAGTGGCCCGATGCGTACTCCGACGCGTTCCACGTGCTCGAGCGGGTCGGGCCGGGGTCCGGCCTGGCGGTGGCCGGAGCAGCAGCAGAGGCGACGATCACAGCGAGAACCAAGACGGTTCCTGCGGTACTTCTTGTCGAGGGGTTCATGGCGTTCCCTTTCACGAGAACTCGGTTACATCTGACCCCTTCACACTCATCCGTGCGAGGCCCCAGGCACATCGGACTTCACCCCTCAGACTCGGCGCGAGGCCCCCTCAGATTTCATGACGTCGGAGGCGCCGATCGATGAAACACTTCCCCCATGGACGCACCCACGGGCGCGATCGGCTCAGTTCTGGCGGGACGCACCGCAGAACTCGGAATCGTCCATGCGCTCTTCGATCGAGTCGCTTCCGGTGAAGCGAGCACCCTTCTGATCCATGCGGACGCCGGCGTCGGCAAGACGTCGCTGGTGCATCACGCCTGTTCGCGGGTTGTTGACTCCGCCCTGATCCTCGCGGGTGCATGCCTCCCACTGACATCCATGACCGTGCCCTTCCTGCCCATTCGAGCCGCTCTGCGTGGAGCTCGGCACGGCGGCCCGACCCGGCTGTACGAGCTCGACGACTCAAACTCAAACGTGCCGATCACATTCGATGCGTGGCTCGAGGACGTGTGCGCCGAACGACCGGTCATCCTGACCGTCGACGACTTGCACTGGGCGGACCAGAGCACTCTTGACTTGCTCATGTGCCTGCTCGCCGGGCCGGCTGATCGAAGACTCGCGGTCGTGGGCACCATTCGCAGCGCCGGGGTCCACGACTCCAGCCGCCTCGAGAACTGGCTGGCGGACGTTCGCCGATTGCCGCGGGTCGCACAGCTCACATTGAACCCTCTCGACCGAGTCGCTACCGGCGAGCAGGTCGCCGGCCTGCTCGGGGCACCGCCCCATCAATCGCTTGTCGACGACGTGTTCTCGCACACGAGGGGGAACCCCTATCTCAACCGACTGGTCGTCACCGGTATGTCGCCGGTCGCGCGAAGCCTTCCCCCGCACCTTCCGTCGGACCTGAAGTCCTTCGTGCTCCGATCGTGGCGGACGCGTTCCTCCCCAGCACGGCAGCTCGCAGGAATATTGGCGCTGGCCGGCAGACCACTTGCCGTGACTGACCTCAGCGAGGTGTCCCGCGAAGTGCTGAGCGCGGGTGAAGTCGTTGAAGCGCTGCGCGAGGCCCTCGAGTCCGGCGCCCTCGAGATGGCTCCTGATGGCACCGTGTGGTTCCACCACCCGATGGACGCCGAGGTCTTCCTGCAGAGCCTGTCTGAGCTCGATCGACGCCGCTGGCACGCCACGTTCGCTGAGTACGAGGAGCGCAGACTCGCCGAGCGGCATGACGTCGAGACCATGGTGGCGGTGGCGGACCACCACCACCAGGCCGGTCAGGCTCCCGAGGCGTACCGCTGGGCGCTCCGTGCCGCCGAGGCGACCGAAGCCGCCGGAGGGTCATCCGAGATGTTAAGGCTGCTCCGCCGGGCCGTCGACCTACAACGCCAGCTCCCCGACGCGGAGGAGAGCGTGAAGGACCTGATGCGCAAGCTCATCCGAGCCGCCGCCGCGGCAGCGGCATACGAGGACGAGCTGCAAGCGGTCGACGCGCTGTTGGAGGTGATCGAACGCGAGACCGACCCTTTGCTGGCCGCAGAGTTGTTGACCCGTCGGGCTCAATTGCGAATGTTCACCGGTCGAGCATTCACGTCGCCAGATGATCTCCGTGAGGCGGTCCGACTGGCCGCCGGATCACCGAACAGCTGGCAACACGCCGTGGCCCTTGCAGCTCTGTGCCGGGTGTACGTCTGGCAGGACGATGCGCGAGCGCCCGAGATGGCCGAGGACGCACTGGACGCCGCGCAGCGGGCCGACGACTCCAGGGCCTTGCCGTACGCATTGTCCGCGTCGGCGATGGTCGCGATCCGCACTCACCGTCGCGATGAGGGTTTCCGACTGGCCGGTTCTGCGGTCGAAGCAGCGGTCGCATCGCGCGATTTCAGGGCGTTCTGCCAAGCCGTCACGTGGGAGGCGAACGCGTGCACGTGTGTGTGGTCAAGCCGTCCTCATGCCGAGCTGATCCGGAGACGACGCGATCAGCTGGCGGAGATGGGGGCACCCCACCCGTTCGTCGCCGAGCTCTCGGCGCTGGAGGCCTCCAGCTGGCTTGCGATCGGCGAGCCGCAGAAGTGCACGGAGCAACTCCGGACCGCGTTGGGCTCTGATCCGGGACCGTTCGCAGATGTCAGCGCTCGGCTGACCGCTGCGCGCCTTGCTGCCTTGCAGGGAAGGCCAAGCGAGGCGCAGGCCCACCTGGATCGCGCCGAGGAGTTGTTCGCCGAGAGCTCGGGGTATCTCGGTCTGCCATTTCACACGATCCGCACCGAGGTGCTGCTGGCTGCGGACGACTACCCGGCAGCGTTCGACGCCGCGCTGGCAGGTGCCTCCCTCGACGGGCTTCCCCCTCACATGTGCGAATGGTTGATACCCCATGCGGCCCGCGCGCTGGCCGATCAGGTCCAGGCCAGACGCGACGCCGAAGACGATCCGTCCGACCTGCTGATGCGGCTGGACGATCTCACCGCTCGATTCCCGGACGTGATCCGAGACTTCGGCGACTCAGGCAAAGGCTGGCACTCACAGCTCGCCGCGCTGGATGACCTGTACCAGGCGGAGATTGGACGCGCTCGCCAAGATCCCGACAATGGCGAGCAGTGGGTGCGCGCGGCTGACGGGTTCAGGGACGCGATGCTCCCCTGGGAGGAGTGCTACTCCTGTTGGCGGGGCGCGGAGTCATTCCTCGTGCGAGGGGGCACGCCTGCGCGCAAGCAGGCGGCCGCGATCCTTCGTCACGGCCTCCAGCTCACCGACGATCTCGGAGCCGCTCCCATCAAGACCCAGCTGGAAACGCTCGCATCCAGTGCGAGGGTCCGGATCGACCGCGTCGGGCCGGTGACTGTTTCGGCCGATCCGTCCCCGACGCTCAAATCGCTGACCCCTCGCGAACGTGAGATTCTCGAGCTCGTCGTGGCCGGCCGCACGTATGGCGAGATCGCCCGCGCCCTGGTGATCAGCGAGAAGACCGTGAGCTCACACATCTCAAATCTGTTGCGCAAGACCGGGACCTCGAACCGAGTGGACCTCTCCCGGCTGGCGGCTCGAACGGCACATGAGTCCACGCCTGGTCTTGATTGATGCGACCGACATACTGGCTCCGTGAGCACCCGCATCGTCCTGCTGCGCGCCGTCAACGTCGGCGGCACCCAGCTGCCCATGGCCGAGCTGCGGGAGATCGCCACGGAGCTCGGCGCGACCGACGTCTCGACGTACATCGCCTCCGGCAACCTCATCGCCGACATCCCCGGCAAGGCGGCCGACTTCGACCGTGCCCTGGAGAAGGCGATCGAGAAACGCTACGGCTGGTTCCGGGATGTCATCTCCCGCACGCCGGCGCAGGTCCGCAAGGCGCTTGACGCGCATCCGTTCGAGGTGTCCGAGCCGAAGTACTCGTACGTCTCCTTCCTCGCCGGCAAGCCGACCGCCGAGGCGATCGCGAAGGCCGAGACGTACGAGACCGGCGACGACCAGTGGAAGGTCATCGGCACGGAGCTGCACATCCGGTACGCCAACGGCGCCGGTCGACCGACGATGAAGACCGACTCGATCGGCCGCGCACTCAAGGTGCCCGGCACGGCCCGCAACCTCAACACCGTCAAGAGGCTCATCGAGCTGGCCGGCTGACCGGACATGGGGCGGGGCCGCCACCCGAAGGCGACGACCCCGTCATGGTTCAGAAGTAGTGTCTTCGACCGCCGATGCCGCGGTCCATAGAACCCAAGATCCACAAGAGCGCACCGACCACCACCAAGATGATGCCGATCGTGTACAGGATCGGGACATTGAGCACTGCTCCCAGGATCAACAGAATGACTCCGAGAATGATCACAGCAGTTTCCCTCCTCCCCCCGGCCGGCGGACGCCGACCCACTTCACCTCGGGAACTACCCCGATTCGGCCAAATCACGCGCCCGTTCGCCGCCGCAATCGACTGCGCTTGCCGGCGGTCGCAATGGGCAGAGAGGAGGCATGGGTATCAGCGCCTAGGCGGCCGCGGCGGCGAGGCGCAGGCTCAGACTCTGCGACAGACTGCTGTTCGCCGGCGCAGTGGTGATCCTGACCGTCGGCCTCGATCGGCTTCCTCGCGATCCGCGCACGCATTGTATCTCGCCGGCGACGACCTCGAGGCGACAGGCACCTCAGAGTCCCAGGTAACGGTCTCGCGACGTGGGTCAGATGACCGGCAGCTCGTGCCGGCCGCCCATGTCCGCAGGCACCGACCGAACCGCGCTGGACGGCACACAACACGTGAGGTCATCGCAGCACACCTGGGGCGGCGGAGACGCTTCGAGCGCAGTCTTGACGTCGTCGAGTTGCGCGGCGAACGCGGTGAGTTCGGCGAGGCGGGCGGCAATCTCCACCTTCTTGGCATCGATCAGGTCGCTCACCCGAGCGTGCGCTGAGACGCAGTCGACGCCTGCCCACACTGGAAGGAGCTCGGCGACCTGGTCGCAGGTCAACCCGAGACGCCGTGACCTGGCGATGAAGACCAGTCGGGTGGAGGCTTCCTCGTCGTAGTCGCGGTAGCCGGCTGGACTGCGCGTCGGCGACCTCAGGAGGCCGATGCGCTCGTAGTAACGGACCGTCGAGACAGGCACTCCTGCCTGCTCGGCAAGATGCGATATCCGCATGCCACAAGAGTAGGCCCAAATTGCTTGACCTTGCACTCATGTTCAAGGTTTAGCCTCGACGCATCGGGGCTGACATAGGAGCAGAAATGATTGAGGACACCGCGTCAATGACGCTCAGCCATCAGCCAGAGCGGGTGTTCGACTTCCTCTCCCACTTCGAGAATGAACCGGCGTGGAACCCTGAGTGCATTTCAGTGGCGAAGACCTCGTCCGGGCCGATCGCTACCGGAGCGACGTACGTCGGCCGCATGCGAAAGATCGGGAGCGTTCAGATGACCCTCGAATCCCATGAGCCGCCTCGTCGCTTCGTGACCAGCGAACGCTCCCGCATGGCCACTGGACGCTTCGAGTTTCGACTCACACCGTCCACCACTGGGACGTACGTCGAGGTGGATGCCCGCCTCACCCCACGCGGTCCGTTCCGACTGCTCCAGCCACTGATGCGGCGCGAGCTCGCGCTGTTCCTCACGAAACTGCCGGGATGGATCGAGGCGGGCCTGCAGACCGCGTCAACGAAGCCGACTCCGAAATGAGGCCCATCGCGATGTTTTGAAGCAGTGCGCAATCAAACGAGCGCCGAAACCCGCGCAAAACGTCAAAATCGGCTGCGCCGGGAACGTACGCTTGAACACGTGAATCAGTCGGCACAGCAGGCTTCTCGGCGATCGGCGCTGGCTCGTGCTCGACCGGCGCCGGGGTGTCGACCGACTCCGGCATCCCGGACTATCGCGGGCCGGGCTCGCCGGTGCGGACGCCGATGACGTACCAGGACTTCGTGCGTACGCCCGAGGGTCGGCAGCGCTATTGGGCGCGCGCCCACGTCGGCTGGAGCCGGATGCGCGGGGCGCAGCCCAACGCCACCCACCACGCCCTGGCCGACCTCGAGCGCGACGGCCGACTCACCGGCCTCATCACACAGAACGTCGACGGCCTCCACGGACGCGCCGGGCATCAGGACGTGATCGACCTGCATGGCCGCATCGACCGGGTGATCTGCCTGCAGTGCCGCGAGCTGACTCCGCGATCGGAGCTGCACTCCCGGCTCTCGCTGCTCAATCCCGGCTACGAGTCCCGCGTCGGCGAGGTGGCGCCCGACGGCGACGTCGTGCTGGACGACACCGCCGACTTCCGCGTCGCCGAGTGCGAGACGTGCGGGGGCGACCTCAAGCCCGACGTCGTGTTCTTCGGCGAGAACGTGCCCAAGGATCGCGTCGAGCGGAGCTACGCCCTCGTCGACGAGGCCGAGGCACTGGTCGTGCTCGGCTCGTCGTTGCAGGTCATGTCGGGACTGCGGTTCGTACGCGCGGCGCACAAGCGCGGCACACCCGTCGTGATCATCAATCGCGGGACGACACGAGGCGACGATCTCGCGACGGTCAAGCTCGAGGCCGGCTGCGCCGAGACCCTCGCCGCCCTGACCGGCACACAGGCCGTCGCCCCGGCCTGACGACAACGAGAGTGCCGCATTGCCTCTGGAACGACAGGCGGAAATGGCGCTTGATGGCATAGGCCGCAAATGCGAGCGCCTGTCACGTGAGTGCCCTAGTCTGACAACGTTCTGCCCATCTTGCATCGGAGGACTCCCATGAGTGCAGAAGCCGTCCCGGCCTATCCCGCGACCTTCACGTTCGACCCACCCGAGTCGATCGCCCGCTGGCGGGTCATCGGCAACATCATCCTCGCGATCCCGCACCTCATCATCGCGTACGTGCTCAACATCGTCGCCGAGGTCTTGGCGTTCGTCGCCTGGATCCTCGGGGTCTTCACCGGCAAGGTGCCTGAGGGCATCCTGGGCGTCATCGCGATGTACCTCCGCTACAGCACGCGGGCCAGCGTCTACGCCTCGTTCCTCAAGGAGGAGTACCCGCCGTTCACGTTCGCCACGACGCTCGCCGATCCGGGTGACGATCCGCGGGTACGGGTCGACTTCGGCTCAGAGACCGAGGGCCGCAACCGGCTGACGATCTTCTTCCGCATCCTGCTGGCCATCCCGCACATCATCGTGATCATGCTGATCAGCATCGTGGCGTTCTTCGTCGTTCGTCATCGCGTGGTTCGCGGTGCTGTTCACCGGCAAGTGGCCGACCGGGCTGCGCAACTTCGCCATCGGCCTGACCCGCTGGAACCTGCGCCTCAACGCGTACATGTACCTGCTGACCGACGAGTACCCGCCGTTCAGCTTCGAGTAGCCAACGCGCGAACGCCCCGATCCGCATGGCGGGTCGGGGCGTTCTGCGTGTGGATCAGCTGAGCTGGCGAAGCCGTACGGTCTCGGGCAGGCTCGCGAGCTCCTTGAGCACGTCAGGGCCGAGCTCGGCCGCGATGTCGGTCAGCACGTAGCCCAGCTCGCCACGCGTCGACAGCGACTGCGCCTCGATGTTGACGTCGTGCTCGCCGAGCAGGCCGTTGATCCTGGCCAGCACGCCCGGGTGATTGAGGTGCACCAGTGCGAGCCGGTGCTTCGTGGCATCGGTCGGCAGGTTGATCTCCGGCAGGTTGACGCTCAGCGACGTGCCGCCGGCCGACGCGTAGGAACGGAGCTTCGAGGCGACGAAGCGGCCGATGTCCTGCTGCGCCTCCTCGGTCGACCCGCCGACGTGCGGCGTGAGGATCACGTTGGACAGGCCGCGCAGGTCCGACTCGAACGGGTCGCCCTGGCGCTTGGGCTCGACCGGGAACACGTCGAGCGCGGCGCCGGCGATGTGGCCCGACTCGATGTGCTCGCGCAGCGCGGCGGTGTCGACGGCGATGCCGCGCGAGAGGTTGAGGAACAGCGAGCGCGGCTTCATCTGCGCCATCTCCTCGGCGCCGAACAGGCCGGCGTTGCCGGGGCGGCCATCGACGTGCAGCGTCACGACGTCCGAGGTCTGCAGCAGCTCCTCGATCGTCGAGCAGCGCTGGGCGTTGCCGAGCGCGAGCTTGTCGTCGATGTCGTAGAACACGACCTTGAAGCCGAGCGCCTCGGCGATGACCGACAGCTGGCTGCCGATGTTGCCGTAGCCGACGATGCCGAGCGTACGGCCGCGAACCTCGTGGCTGCCGGCGGCCGACTTGTTCCACACACCGTTGTGCATGTCGGTCGACTTCTCGTGGAGCCGGCGCGCGAGCGAGATGATCTCGGCGATCGCGAGCTCGACGACGCTGCGGGTGTTGGAGTAGGGCGCGTTGAACACCGCGATGCCGCGCTTGGTCGTCGCGGCGAGGTCGATCTGGTTGGTGCCGATGCAGAACGCGCCGATCGCGATCAGGTCGGGCGCCGCGTCGAGGACCTTCTCGGTGATGTAGGTCGTCGAGCGGATGCCCGAGCAGGTGCACGCCCTGGATCGCCTCGATCAGCTCGTCCTCGCTGAGCGCGCCGTCGCGGGTCTCGACCTGGTAGCCCTTGCCACGCAGGAAGTCCGCCCCGTCGACGTGGATGTTCTCGAGCAGCAGGACGCGTACGTCCTCGTCGCCCAGCAGCGAGGTCGGGAAAGGATCAGTGGTCGTCATGGTCATCATCATCTCGGTTGCCTCCAGTCAGCAATGCACGGCTGACGTGGGGCCCAGGCGAACGGTCCCGATGTCCGGTGTTTGCAGTCGCTCCCCGGTGGTACCCACCTCAACGCCAGTCGCGACCGACTGCGACGAGTCTACCGTGTGGGAATCAGCGACCCGGCAAGACCGACATCTGTTGAGACACATCAGAGCCTGGTCAGCGACTCGCGCAGCAGCTCGAAGAATCGCTCGGCGTCCGCATCGGTCGCGACCTGCACGCCGCCGTCCCCGAGGGTGATGTCGGTACGCCCGCGGGTCGGCGAGTCGCCGGTGTGGACCCGAACCGTCGCGGGGCGGAGCGTCACGAGCGTCGGGTCGACGAGGTACGCGATGGTCAGCGCGTCATGCACGGGTGCCGCCGCGCGGCCCGCCCATCGCGGGGAGCGTGCGATAGCGCTCGATGCGCTGCTCGATGAAGTCCGCCGCGACGCCGGCAGCCACACCGCCGTCGGCGCGCAGGATGGCGCACTGCTCGGCGGTGACGGTCGCGCGATACGTCGCGTCGAGTGGCACGAGGACGACGCGTTCGAACCCGGCGGCCAGCACGCTGCTGGGCGGCCTCGGGGTCGTAGCCGACATTCGTCTCGACCTCGGGCAGCAGGCCGCCACGTTCGATGACCCCTCCCATCACGACGATCTCGTCGACCGCCTCGACGAACGCCGGGTCGGCCGCGACGGCGGCCGCCACGTTCGACATCGAGCCCGTGGGCACGAGGGTGAACCGTTCGGTCGTGGCTCGGGCCGTCTCGACGAGCCACTCGACGGCATCCTGCGCCTCGATCGCCGTCGTCGCCGGCGGGAGCGGAAGCGTGTCGGGCTCCGGGCTGCCGGTGGCCGCCGGCGCATCCGCGGGTGGCGCGACGGGCGCGCCGCGTCCGGCATACACGGGTATGTCCGTGCGGCCGATCAGGTCGAGCGTGCGGCGGGAGTTGTCGGCGGTGTGCCGCACGGCGTGGTTGCCCCAGACCGCTGTGACCGCGACGAGGTCGAGCTCGGGTCTCGCGGCCGCCAGCATGATCGCGATCGCGTCGTCGGTCCCCGTGTCGCAGTCGAGGATGACGCGGCGAGGCACGGGCTACTCCGTGGGTGTCGACCCGAAGAACCGGGCGAACACCTCGGGCGGCATCTGCTGGTCGAGGTTGGCCAGCCGGACCTGGCCCTGGGCGATGAGCCGGCCGTCCTGGTCGACCGAGTCGAGATGCCAGAGCTGCTGGCTGCGGCCTCGATGGATCGGCGTCGCGGTCGTCGTGATCGTGTCGCCGACCTTGGCCTGGCGCAGGAAGTCGGTCGAGTTGTTGGTGCCGACGACGATGCCCTTGTCGCCGAGCCAGACCTGACCGGCCCAGCTGGCGGTCGACTCGTGGACGGTGCAGTAGACGCCGCCGTGCGGGATGCCGAACGGCTGCAGGTGCTGCTCGCCGATCGTGAAGCGTACGACGAACTTGTCGGGAGTCGACTCGACGTGCTCCACGCCGAGGAGGCCGTCCAGGCCGGGGATCTGGGTCATGAGTTCGAGGGCTAGGTCAGTGGTAGTCGTGCATCACGGCGTGGCCCTTGCCGCGGCCGATGAGCCAGCGGTTGACCGGCACCGTGACGACGAACGCGACCGCCAGCGAGAACGCGAGGCTGGCCCAGAACAGGACGCTGGCCGAGGCCTGCGTCCATCGCACCGGGGACCGCCACGAGCACGGTGTTGTCGATGATCTCCATCGTCAGGATCGACAGCGTGTCGGCGGCGAGCGCGACCTTGATCGCCCCGGCGAACGGGATGCCGGCGCGCGAGGACGGGCCGGATCGTCAGGGCGTAGCCGAAGAAGAACGCGAGGACGATCGACAGGATGATCGTGGTGGCGTTGTGCAGGCCGAACGCCGTGCCGATCACCATGCCGAGGACCTCGCCGATCGCACAGCCGGTGAGGCAGTGGAGCGTCGCCGAGATCGCGCTCCTCGTGAGCTCGCGGCCGGTCATCGCCATGTCGTGCGTCGTGTGCTCGTGCTCCGTCATGACCCCCCCTCCGGGTTGAGCGTCTTGAAGCCGCGCAGCCGCAGGCTGTTGGAGACGACGAAGACCGACGAGAACGCCATCGCGGCACCGGCCAGCATGGGGTTGAGCAGGCCCGCGGCGGCGAGCGGGATGCCGACGACGTTGTAGGCGAACGCCCAGAACAGGTTGCCCTTGATCGTGCCGAGCGTGCGGCGGGACAGCCGGATCGCGTCGGGCACGGCCAGCAGGTCACCGCGTACGAGGGTCAGGTCGGCCGCCTCGATCGCCGCGTCGGTGCCGGTGCCCATGGCCAGGCCGAGGTCGGACTGCGCCAGCGCGGCGGCGTCGTTGACGCCGTCGCCGACCATCGCGACGGTGCGGCCCTGCTGCCTGCAGCCGTGCGGATGACGTCGACCTTGTCGCCGGGTCGCACCTCGGCGTGGACCTCGTCGATGCCGACCGCCGCAGCCACGGCGCGGGCGGCATCGCTCGTTGTCGCCGGTCAGCAGGACGGGGCGCAGGCCGAGCTCACGGATCTGGCGGACCGCCTCGGCGCTCGACTCCTTGATCGTGTCGGCCACGACGAGGACGCCGCGGACCGCGCCATCCCAGCCGACGACGACGGGCGTACGCCCTTGGGCCTCGGCTTCGCCCTTGGGGCCGGCGAGGTCGCCCAGGTGCTGCGACCAGTCGGCGAGGAAGGCCTCGCGGCCGACCACGACCGCGCGGCCCTCGACGACGCCCTGGACGCCGAGTCCTTCGGTGTTGCTGAAGCCCTCGACGGCGGGCAGCTCGCCCAGCTCGGCGCGGGCGGCGTCGGCGATCGCGCGGGCGATCGGGTGCTCGGACGCGTCCTCGAGCGCACCGGCGATGCGGAGCACCGTCGCGCGGTCCTCGCCCTCGGCGACGATCACGTCGTGCAGCGTCATCCGGCCGGTCGTGACGGTGCCGGTCTTGTCGAGCACGACGGTGTCGATCGTCCGGGTGGACTCCAGCACCTCGGGGCCCTTGATCAGGATGCCGAGCTGCGCGCCGCGGCCGGTGCCGACCATCAGCGCGGTCGGCGTCGCGAGGCCCAGCGCGCACGGGCAGGCGATGATCAGCACCGCGACCGCCGCGGTGAAGGCTGCGGAGGCGCCTTCGCCGGTGCCGAGCCAGAAGCCGAGCGTGCCGACGGCCAGCGCGATCACGATCGGGACGAAGATGCCCGAGATCGAGTCGGCGAGCCGCTGCGCCTGGGCCTTGCCGCTCTGCGCGTCCTCGACCATCTGCGCCATCTGGGCCAGCTGCGTCTCGGCGCCGACGCGGGTCGCGCGCACGGTCAGCCGTCCGCTGGTGTTGACCGTGCCGCCGACGACGGCGTCCCCGGCGACCACCTCGGCGGGCACCGACTCGCCGGTCACCATCGACGCGTCGACCGCGGACGTACCCGTCCTCGATCACGCCGTCCGTGGCGATCTTCTCGCCCGGGCGTACGACGAAGAGGTCGCCGACGTGCAGGTCGTCGGTGGGGATGCGGACCTCGACCCCGTCGCGTACGACCGAGACCTCCTTGGCGCCGAGCTCGAGCAGGGCGCGCAGCGCCGAGCCGGCGCGCCGCTTGGACGCGGGCCTCGAAGTAGCGCCCGGCCAGGAGGAACGTCGTGACCCCGGCGGCGGCCTCGAAGTAGATGTTGCCGCTGCCGTCCATGCGGGAGATCGTCAGCTCGAACGGGTGCTTCATGCCGGGCTCGCCGGCGGTGCCCCAGAACAGCGCGTACAGCGACCAGCCGAAGGCCGCGAGCGTGCCGACCGAGATCAGCGTGTCCATCGTCGCCGCGCCGTGGCGCAGGTTGGTCCACGCCGCGACGTGGAACGGCAGCGCGCCCCACACGACGACCGGCGCCGCCAGGGTCAGCGACAGCCACTGCCAGTTGGTGAACTGCAGCGCCGGGATCATCGCGATCGCGATGACCGGCACGGTCAGGACGATCGAGATCAGCAGCCGGTTCAGCAGCGGGCGCGACGGATCGTCCTCGACCTCGTCGGCCTGCTCGGTCCTGGGCGGCTGCGGCAGCTGGGCGGTGTAGCCGGCCTTCTCGACCTCGGCGATCAGCAGCTCGGGATCGATCGGGCCGGTGGCGTCGACCCGCGCCTTCTCGGTCGCGTAGTTGACCGACGCGGTCACGCCGTCGAGCTTGTTGAGCCGCTTCTCGATGCGCATCGCGCACGACGCGCAGGTCATGCCGCCGATCGACAGGTCGATCCGGTCGGTCGTGGGGTGCTGGTCGGTGAGTGCCATGTCAGTGCTCGTGCTCGGAGTCGCCGTGGTCGTCGCTCGTGCGCCTCGGTGGCCGCCGCGGCCTCGACGGTGAACTCGGCCGTACGGACGACATCGCCGTGCTTGAAGTCGAGGTAGAGCCGGTAGCTGCCCTCGGACGGGAACGTCGGCGTGGAACGTGATGCCCGGGCCGGGCTTGGTCTTGCCGTCGCCGGGCTCGCCGTCGGGGTGGACGTGGAGGTAGGCGAGGTCGCCCTCACGCAGCGCGACGAGGTGACCGTACGCGGCGAGGTAGGGCTGCAGGTCGGTGACCGGCTTGCCGTCCTTGGCGACCGTCAGCGTCAGCTTCGAGTCGCCACCGGCCACGACGTCGCCGTCGAGCGTCACGGTGTAGTCGCCGACCGTGGCGGTCCGCGACGGCTTCGGGAGCGGCTTCGGCGCGAAGTCGCCGGCGACCGACGAGGTCGGCGCCGAGCGTGAGCTGCGGGTCCTTGCCGGCCGGGTCGAAGTCGGCGAACGTACGCCACTGGCCCGGCGTCGAGCGAGAGCTTCGCGGTCCAGGTGCCGTGCTCGTCGAGCGTCGGGTGCACGTGCTGGAAGCCCGACAGGTCGCGCTTGGCGACGATGAAGTGCAGCTTCTTGTCGTGCAGCGTCGCGTAGTCGGTGAGCGGATCGCCGTCCGGCCCGAGGATCTGGAACGACACGGTGGCCGTCGTCGTCCGGCTGCTGCCGGGGCTCGTCGAGCACGAGGCGATAGCCGTTCTGGGCGACCTGCAGGCCGCCGGGCACCGTGTCGGCTGCCTCGGACATACCGGGCATGTCCGTCATCGCGTCGTCCTCGCCGTGGTCCATCGCCGCCGGCTCGCTGTCGACCGGGCCGACGGCGTTGCCGATCGCGATCGCCGCGCCGAACACGACGCACAGTCCGGCCGCGAAGATGCCGACCTTGCGTCAGCGTTCGTTCATGCGACCTGGTAGCCGGCTTCGGCGACGGCCTCACGTACGGCGTCGTCGGCCACGGGCTCGGCATCGGTCGTGACGGACAGGGACCCGGTCGCCAGGTCGACGCTGAGGTCGCTGACTCCGGGGATCGCGCCGACCTCTTCGCTGACCGAGCGGACGCAGTGCTCGCACGTCATGCCGACGACGGTGTAGGTGCTGGTGGTCATGGGGTTCCTCTCGTGTGAGATCAGCTGCGGACGAGGCGGGCGATGGCGTCGGAGGCCTCGCGGATCTTGGCCTCCGACTCGGCGCCGCCGGCGCGAGCGGCATCGACGACGCAGTGGCTGAGGTGGTCGTCGAGCAGGCCGAGCGACACGGACTGGAGCGCCTTGGTCATCGCCGAGACCTGGGTCAGGATGTCGATGCAGTACTGGTCCTCCTCGACCATGCGCTGCAGGCCTCGCGCCTGACCCTCGATGCGGCGCAGGCGCTTGAGGTAGTCGTCCTTCTTGTCGTCATACCCGCGTGCTTCGTGATCGTGTGCCATCGTGACTCCTCGTTCGTACCCCCAGGGGGTATGTCGTTTCCGTAGGGTCGACGATATACCCCCTAGGGGTACCGTGACAAGTGCCGCTGGAGCGCTAGCGGCTAGGTGCGGGTCGGCTCGCTGGTGTCGACGCGTTGGGCCAGGCCGTCGAGCCAGGTGCTGAGGTGGCGCCGGTACCAGCCGCGGCCGGACCACTTCTCCGGATCGGCGAACCCGGGGATCGCGTGGTCCGTCAGATCGGCGCGGTCGGCGATCGCCTCGAGGCGCGCGGCCTCCATCGACGACGTCAGGACGAGGGTGCGGACGAACTCGATGGCGGCCGTGGCGTCGACGAGGTCGAGGCCTTCGCGCTGCAGCGACTCGACGTGAGGCGTCAGCATCTCCAGGAAGCCCGGCGACACGTTGCGGGCGCGGAGAGCCGTGAGGTCGTAGCCGGGATATTCGGCGCAGACCGCCCAGAGGGTCTCGCCGATCTGCTCGAGGTGCTCACGCCACGGCAGGTCCGCCGGACGGCCACGGAGCCGAACGGGCGATGCGGTCCAGGACCTGCACGACCAGGTCCTCGCGGTCGGTGAAGTAGCGGTAGAGCCCGGAGTGCACGACGCCGAGCCGAGCCGCGACCGAGGGCATGCTGAACGTGCCGAGTCCTTCGGCCAGAACCGCATCGATGATCTGGTCGTCGCTCAGCGTGCGCGGACGTCCCGGCTTGGCGTTCATCTTTCAAGGCTACGCGACACTGACGGTGTCGCATCGATGAAGGCGCGAAGTAGAGGCTTAGGTCCCGAAACGGCCAAAACGGTGCTTAACCGCGCAGCTCGCCGATCAGCGCGAGCTCGTCGGCGCGGCTCAGCCCGGCCTTGCGCTCGCGGCCGAGTCCGCGCTCCCGCTCGTCCTCGAGCGTCGCGGCGATCGTGTCGAGCAAGGGTCGCCGTTCCAGCCCGTACGCCAACGGCCCGCGCATCGTCCATCAGCCCCATGCCGTGGTGGCTCGCCGGCAGCCACAGCGGCAGCGATCGGGGGCCCATCCACTCCTCGACGCCGTGCTCGCGGAGCCAGGACTCGCTCGGCCACCACCTGCTCGCCGGTGAAGCCGGCCGCCTCGGCCGACAACGCCACGAGCTCACCCACGGTCGTACGCTCGCCGGCTCCGTGCACCGTGCCGGTCGCGCCACCCTCGGCCGACGCCACGATCCAGCGCGCCAGGTCGCGGACGTCGATGACCTGCATCGGCTGATCCGGCACGCCCGGCACCAGCACCGGCTCCGCCCCGGCCAGGGCGAACCGGGCGGCGTAGTGGCCGAGCCGGTCCGAACGATCCCCCGGACCGCCGATCAGTCCCAGCGCGCACGATCAGGTGCCGGTGCAGGTGGCGTACGGCCTCCTCGCAGGCGACCTTGCCCTCGCCGTACTGCTCCGGCCCGGCGACGTCACCCTCGATCGGGTCCAGCACCGGCGAGTCCTCGGTCAGCGGCCCGCTCTGGTCGGCGTACACGGACCCGGTCGAGACGAGTGTCCAGTGCGTCGCGGCCGAGCCCAGTGCGCTGACCGCCGAGCGCACCTGCCCGGGCTGGCGTGACACGTCGATCACGATGTCCCAGTGCCGGCCGCTGACCTGGTCGTACGCCTGCGGGTCCGCCCGATCGGCCCGGACGAAGGTGGCGCCGTCGGGTGCGGCGCCGGACTCACCCCGGGCCAGACAGGTGACGTCGTGGCCGCGGGCGATCGCCTCGTGCGCGATCTGCCCGCCGACCCAGGAGGTGCCGCCGAGGACGAGTACGGAGCTCATGCACTCCAACCAAACACGATCCGCGGCGGCCCACCAGAGCTGTTCACTCCAGGCCGAATCCTCCGCGGCGCCTGCGCGCACCGATACACGAGCGCCGCTCCACACATCGTGAGCAGCAGCCCTGTCACCAGGGTCAGCGCACCGGGCCCGCCGGTGTCGGGAAGCGCCGCGTCGCCGTCGTCGGCAGGCGGGTCGGACTGGAACGTGTTGACCACCGAGAGGGTCAGCGCCTGGAGCTCGTCCGGCGTGCCGGCCGTGACCTCGACCGCGTTGTCGAACGAGTCGTGGCTGACGACGGACTTGTCGGCACCGCCGTCATCGGTCTCGTCGGCGAAGCAGTGCGTGCCGAGCGGCAGCGCCACCGGCTCGTCGTCATCACCCGTCAGGATCACGGTGTCGCCACCCTTGAGGATCGCCTCGCCGGAGAACAGCGTGGCCCGGACCGGGTTGTCCTGCTCGTCGACCGAGTCGATCTGGCAGGTGACCAGGATCGCGAACTCGAGGTCGCGCACCTTCTTGGAGTCCGCCTCGTCGCCGGCGAGCTCCTTCTCGACCGCGATGCTTCCGGCCGAGAAGGCGTTGCTGAACTCCGCGACCACCGTGTTGAGCGGCGTCGACTCGACGTCCTGCACGATCGTCACGTTCACCGGCGGCGGGGTCGTGTCCGCGCCGCCGTTGTCGGTCTCGGTGATGACGCACTCGGCACCGATCGGCAGGCCGCTGATCGGGGCCGACGTCAGGGCCTTCTCCTTGCCCTCGCGCTCGAGGGTCACGGAGTCGTCGTACACCTTCTTGCCCTCGAACTGGCACTCCACACCGAACACGAACGGCCCGTCGCCGAGCTGGTCAGCGCCCGCACCGGTGAGCTGCTTGTTGATGACCAGCCCGCCCACGTAGTACGAGTTGGTGACCTCGACCGTGTACGTCGGCGTGCCGCTGGTGATCTTCGATCGGGGTGGCCGGCGAGATGCTGGAGATCGTCGCGCCGCCGTCCTCGGTCTCGTCCACCGTGCAGGTCGAGCCGTAGGGCACGGCAACCGTCTCCTTGGAGCCGTCGCCGGCGAGCTCGACGTCCTTGTCGACCACGTCGTCGTCGTCGACCGCGCAGGTGACATTGACCGTGAACGGACCGGTCGCAAACGCCGCGCCGGGACCGTCGACGGTCTTCTCGACCGTCAGCTCGGCGGAGTCGACGGCGATCGAGACGCACTCGCCGTCAGGATCGTCGGTGCAGGGGTTGGTCGTGCTCGTGCCGCCGGGCGACGTGAAGCGGTTGACCTGCGTCCCTGAGACCCCCGCCCGTACGGTCGCGGTGACCGTCCAGGAGTAGGTGCCACCGGCGGGGACCTCGAGCTCGTTCCACACGATCGAGCTGGTGGCGTCGTCGTAGGTCACGATCGGACCCGTCGCCGGGGTCCCTGCCGTGTCGCCGGTGATGCTGTCGAAGTTCAGGCCGCTCGGCACCTTGTCGACGGCGTCGATCGTGCGGGCCACGGCGTTCGGGTTGGTCACCGAGAGGCGATAGACGACCTGGTCACCGGGCTCGATCGACGCGGGGTCGACCGAGTCGTCGAGCTCCTTGGACAGCAGCAGCGGGACCGGATCGCTCGTCGCGGTGATGCCGACCTTGGGCGGCGAGATCGCGCAGACGCGGCGAGCCGTCGCTGTTCGAGGCCCGACCCGCGATGGAGTTCCAGGCGATCGAGTCCGCCGGGGCCACATCACCCGGGTCGTCCCCGAGGTGCGGCACCTTCATGTCGACCGTTGACCAGGAAGCCCTGGCCCGGCGTGTAGTCCTTGTCCGACACGATGCGCATGCCGGTGATCTCGGCGTACTCCGCCGGCGTGGGCGCCGTGGTCGTCCAGTCGTCGACGCAGCCCGGGTTGTCGGCGTAGACCTCTGCACGGCACGGGTTGGTGCGAGCGGGTGAACGCGACCGTGAGGTGTGACGGGTCGGGGTTGTCGAAGCCGGCATAGGTCGGCGTGAACTTGCTGTTGCGCGGCTTCTTGGCGAAGTCCGCCCCGACGCCGAAGTCGCCGACGCGGGGGAAGATGTCGTAGAGCACCGCGCCCTTGAGCGTCGTGCCGCCGGTGTTCTTCCAGCCGAGGCCGAACTCCGCGGTTCCGCCGTCCTCACTCACGACTCCGACACCGGGGAACGGTCGCGGCGCGGCGTCGAGGTCACCCTGGACGGTCTTGGTGACGGCGTACTTCGCCGGACCCGAGACCGGAGGGATCGTCAACGAGGCCGACGCGACGCAGTTGTTCTCGTCGGCGTCGCCGTTGTCGTTCAGGTCCAGCGGATCGCTCGGCTCCTGGAGGTTCGACGGCACCTGCTGGCACGTGCTGAACAGCGACGGGATCGGAGTAGAACACCTGGGCCGTGTTGGCGTACGTCGTCGGCTCGTCGACGTACGCGACGGTGAAGGCCTGGGTCAGCTCGACCTTGCCGATCTGCAGGCCGGCGAGCTCCGACTCCGGCAACCGTGATCCTGAGGAGCTGGCGCCCGGTGCCGCGGAAGTTGTCGAGCCGCTCGACCGTTGCCGGCACGGTCTTCGTCTGGGTCGTGTCGTCGCCGTCCATCGACGTGGTAGACCGTTGCCGTGACACTCGGCAGCGCGCCGGGCACGGTCATGCCGGTCGGCAAGCAGGTCGGTCACCTCGAGGTCCTCGGTCGCCGAGGGGGTCAGCAGCCGTGCCGTCAGCGTGAGCTTGGACTGACCCGGCCGCGGGGTTGTTGCGGGGACCGAACGACTTCTCGACGCCGATCTGGGGATCGCTGATGACGAACAGGTCCGCGTCCTCGGTCATCGTGCGGCGCGGCGACGCGTCGGCGTCGTCTTCCTTCCAGTACGCCTTGACCTCGGCCCGGTCGCGGATCACGGTGTTGGTCGCGTCTGCGACATCGCCGTCGACGTAGCCGAAGACGCCCCAGCGGGTCGTGGGTCCTGAGAGGCCGGCGGTGCGCGGGAACTCGATCTGCGAGATCGTCTTGGAGCCGGCCGGCACCGAGTAGTTGGCGTCGTGCGCGCTGTTGCGGTCCAGCACCATCGGCGCGGACGTGCCGTCGCTGTAGCGCACCACGGGACGGTAGCCGGCGTCGAGGTTGGGCGTCTCGCCGGCGCTGTCGGTCCAGACCGAGACGGTGCTGACCCGGAATGCCGGATCCTGGCACAGCTCGCTCACCGGGTCACCGTCGTCCCACGGAGCGTTCGAGGAGTAGACCTGGCTGCCCTCGCTGGTGTTGGTCAGGCACGGGACCGGGTCTCGCAGTGCCGCCTCCCAGCCCGAGCCGTCGGTCACGCCGCTGGTGAACTGCATCTTGTAGCCGGCCTGGCGCATGCCAGTCGCCTGGTTGGGGCGGTAGCCGCTCAGCACGTTCTGGGGCTGGTCGGCGCGTACGCCCATCCAGTTGCCGGCGTAGGTCGTGTGTGACTGGTCCTCGGCCTGGGTTCCCGGCGTGCAGGACTGGGTCTCGGGATCGCAGAAGTCGCGCAGCTGTCCGAACGAGTCCTTCTTGAAGCCCAGCATGCCGGGCGGAGTCGGGTCGTTGGGGTCCAGGATCGTGATGCTGGCGTTGTCGTTCTTGGCGGCGACCGACTTGCCGTCGGTGTCGACCGAGGTCACCGAGGCGATGTTCACGATCGCGTTGCCGGGCGCCGTCGCGTCGGCGTCAGGCGCGGCCTTGACCGTGGCCTTGACCTCGAGCGACACCGTGCCGGATGCGCCCTTGTCGGAGCAGCTCGTCGGCATGGGTTCACCGGCCGCGGGGAAGTTCCACGTGATCGTCCCGCCCGCTTCGGTCGCGCCGTGGTCGGCGGACACGAACTCGAGCCCGGCCGGAAGGACGTCGACGACCTTCATCGACTCGGCCAGGATCGTGCCGGTCCCGGGCTGGGTGCACGCGACCTGGATCTTGTAGGTCACAGCCTCGCCGGGCTTCTTGAAGGCGCTTCCGACGACCGACTTGTTGATCGTGTGGTTGACCGTCGCGGTCGCCGTGCCGTGCGCCGGATCGGCGGTGTCCGACGTGGCGTCGGTGGCGCTGGACGTCGGGGCGAACTCCCAGTGCGTACCGTCCGGGGTCGTGTAGTTGGGCGGGGTGAACTTCAGCTGCAGGCTGTCGTTGCCGAGCGGCACCGTGCCGAGGGAGATCTTCAGCACGCCTCCGGAGACATCGAGCGTGCTGCCCGCCGGCGTGACCGCGAACATCGACTCGAGCTCCGCGTCGGAGTAGGTGCCAGTCAGGTCGTCGAGGGGAATCGTGATCTCGTAGTCCTCGCACTGCCCGCCGACGTCGAGCGCCGAGCACGTGTACTCGATCTCGTACGTGAACAGGCTGCCGGACTTCTGCGTCGTCGGAGAGGTCGCCGAGATCGACACCGAGGTGCCGAACGCCTCGTCAGCAGCGCTGGCCGAGGACGCGAAGGCGCCGCTCACCGCCGCGATGGTGGCCAGCAGCACCGCCAGCCCGCCTCTGATGCCACGCCGGTGCCGGCCGCCTGATGTCGCGGGTCACGCGGGCATGCCAGAGCAGGGCAGAGTTCATGGGTGGTGAGGCTCCCTCAAGCGTTTCGTCGATGGCCCTCGTGTGGCCTTTGACGAACTCTAGACGCCGCGGACCGCCATTTCATGACGAATACGGCCAAAAGAAATGTCAGGCTGTCTGTTTTTCCGGCAGAACGTACGCTCGACAGATGCCGTTGACCCTGAGCCACCCTGCGGCGGTGCTGCCGCTTCGGCGGCTCGGCCTGCCCATGACCGCGATGGTCATCGGCAGCATGGTGCTCGACATCCCGCTCTATCTGGGGTCGAGGCGCGGCTACGACATCGCGCACAGCCCCCTCGGTGTCCCGACCGTCGACATCGTCGGCGCTCTGATCGTGCTCGCGATCTGGTTCTCGATCCTGCGAGATCCCGCTCGTCGACCTCGCCCCGGCAGCGATCCGGAATCGGCTCGCCCCCCGCGCGCGACTGACCCGTCGGCAGTGGCTGCTCGCCCCCGTCGGGGCACTGATCGGCGGGATCACCCATGTCGCGTGGGACTCCTTCACCCACTACGACCGTTGGGGCTCGGACCACGTCGGCTGGCTGCGACCGATCACCTCGGGCTGGCTGGGCTGAAGTGGGCGCAGTACGTCTCGGGGGTGCTCGGCCTCGCCGTCGTCCTGTGGTTCGCGATCGCTCACCTGCGCTCGCTGCCGCTCGCTCGGCACACCTCGTCCGGCGCGGGTCCTGACGCCGTTGGCACTCGCCGCGGTGTTCGTCCTCGCCGGGCTGACGGGCCTGGCGTCCGCCGCGTGCGGAGGCCTCT
Source organism: uncultured Actinomycetota bacterium (assembly GCA_963761965.1). GTDB lineage: Bacteria > Actinomycetota > Actinomycetes > Propionibacteriales > Nocardioidaceae > Aeromicrobium. The sequence continues at coordinate 40,552 of CAVXIX010000018.1, read as the reverse complement.
GACGGGCTGCACGCCATGGCGTTCCACGGGCGTCGTCAGCTCGATCATCGTCTTCGTGGTCGGCGGCGGGCTCGTGTGCATCGCCTGGCAGGTGGCCCGTCAGCGCAGTCCGGCGGCGCCTGTGGACGAGGCATAGCATTCAAGGCATGGCCTCCGAACACGTTCTCACCGTCACCGGCACCGTCACCATCCGCGAGCGCATCGCCGTGCCGCCGGGCGCGGTCGCCACGGTCAAGCTCGTCGACACCGAGGGCGAGGTGCTGGCCGCCACCGCAACCGATGCACCCGGCGTGCCGACCGAGTTCGTCCTGCACGCCGACCCGACCCTGGTCGCCGAGCCCGACAAGCTGCTGATCTGGGCGATGCTGCGTACGGACGTGGGGGTCTGGGGCACGACCGACCTCGTCCCGGTCGACGGTGACTCCACGATGGTGTTGTTGACCAAGATCGACGAATGATGCGGCCCGGCCCCAACATCACGCACCTGACCGACGAGGAGATCGGCACCGGCGAGCCGATCCTCGGCCGCATCGCCCGGATGCTCAGGCCCTACCGGACCAAGATGGCGTACGTCGCGGTGGCCGTGGTCGCCTCGGCGGCGCTGGCCTCGGTCGCACCGTTCTTCACCAAGGCCGTGTTCGACAACGCGCTGTTCCCGACCGACGGCAGCGGCGTCGACATCGGCCTGCTGGGCTGGCTCGTCGCGCGCCCTCTGCGCGATCCCCGTCGTGACGGCCGCTGATCGGCATCGGGCAGAACTGGCTGACCTCGACGATCGGCAACTCGGCGATGGCCGACCTGCGCAGCGACCTGTTCGCCCACCTGCAGAAGATGGAGCTCGCGTTCTTCACCGCGACCAAGACCGGCGCGATCCAGTCGCGCCTGGCCAACGACGTCGCCGGCGTACGTACCGTGCTCACCGACACCGCGACCTCGATCCTGCAGAACAGCGTCACGGTCACCGCCGCGTTCGTCTCGATGGTGATCCTGTCGTGGCAGCTGACGGTGCTGACGCGTGATCGTCATGCCGCTGTTCGTGTGGATCCAGCTGCAGGTCGGCAAGCGGCGCCAGCGGCTCGCGCGCAAGACGCAGGAGTCGCTGTCGGAGATGACCGCGATCACCGAGGAGGCGCTCAGCGTCTCGGGCATCCTGCTGTCCAAGGTGTTCAACCGGGCCGACTCCGAGGTCGAGCGCTATCGCGAGGCCAACCGCAACCAGACCCGGCTCCAGGTCGAGCAGGCCATGACCGGTCGTGCGTTCTTCGCCACGGTGCAGACGTTCTTCGCGATCACGCCGGCGCTGATCTATCTCGTCGCGGGCTACATGCTCAACAACGGCACGTCGCTGACCGCCGGGACGCTCATCGCGTTCACGACGCTGCAGGCCCGGCTGCAGATGCCGCTGCTGCAGCTCATGCGGGTGTCGCTCGACGTGCAGACGTCGCTCGCGCTGTTCCGCCGGCTGTTCGAGTACCTCGACCTCGAGCCCGCGATCACCGAGCGGCCCGGCGCTGTGGCGCTCAACCCCAAGGACCTGCGCGGCGAGATCGAGTTCCGCGACGTGCACTTCCGCTACCCCGAGCCGCGCAGCCTGTCGGGCGGGTCCACGCGGCGACCGGTTCGGCGAGAGCGGCGTACGCATCGAGCGGCCCGAGCCCGCACCCGAGCAGGGCTGGGCGCTCGACGGTGTCTCGCTGCGGGTCGAGCCCGGTCAGCTCGCCGCGATCGTCGGCCCGTCGGGCTCGGGCAAGACGACCATGACGTACCTCATCCCGCGGTTCTACGACGTCAGCACCGGCGCCGTGCTGATCGACGGCACCGACGTCCGCGACCTGACGATGGGCTCGGTCGCCGAGGCGGTCGGCATGGTCACGCAGGAGCCCTACCTCTTCCACGGCACGATCCGCGACAACATCGCGTACGCCAAGCCCGAGGCCACCGCCGACGAGATCGAGCAGGCCGCGCGCGACGCCAACATCCACGACCGCATCCTGTCGTTCGCCGACGGCTACGAGACGATCACCGGCGAGCGCGGCTACCGGCTCAGCGGCGGCGAGAAGCAGCGGCTCGCGATCGCCCGCGTGCTGCTGATGGATCCCCGCATCCTGATCCTCGACGAGGCGACCTCGGCGCTCGACACCGAGACCGAGCGGCTCGTGCAGGACGCGCTCGAGCGGGCGACCCACAACCGTACGACGATCGCGATCGCGCACCGGCTCTCCACGATCCACAACGCCGACGTCATCTTCGGCCTCGAGGAGGGCCAGCTCGTCGAGCAGGGCACGCACGACGAGCTGCTCGCGCTCGGCGGCCTCTACTCGCGCCTGTACGTCGAGCAGTTCGGCTCGGGCCAGATCGAGGCGCGGTTCACCGACGGCGTGCGGTTCATCGACGGTCAGACGTACTGCGACAAGCCCGGCGCCGACGACCGCCGAGCCGACGTCTCGTTCTAGCTGGCGGTTTACCAAGAGGTCAGGGCAACCTGCCACTCACCTGGGCGCGCGCCCCTTGAGGTGTGGCGTCTTGCCCTGACCTCTTGGTAAACCGTCAGCGTGTCGCGAGGGCTCGCTTCTGGACGGCGGCCAGTGCCTTCGTCACGGCCGCGTCGACCTCCTTGGACTTCTTGAGGCCCGGCACGGAGTAGATCAGCGACGTCATCTCGCCCGAGGTGCACATCTGCGCGGAGATGCCGGCCTCCGACTCGGTGATCGGCACGGACGTGATGGTCGTCGTCGCGCCCTTCTCGGCGCCGTTGATCTCGGCCAGCGTCGTGAACACGTCGCACGCCTGCTTGCCGGTGAACGACGAGGCGTCGGCCAGCAGCTTCTTGGCCCGGGCGAGCTCCTTCTTGTCGCTCGCGGACGTGATCTCGCCGGATGACTCCAGCTGCGCCACGACCTGCGGCAGCGTCTTGGCCCAGGCCTGCGCCGGGCAGCGTCGTGACCTGGATCAGCGCCGTGCTGGCCTGCCAGCGGCACTGGCTGCTCCGGTCGGTGCCGTTGGTCGCCACGACCGTGTCGATCGCCGAGCCCGACGAGCTCCTTGCGCTCCGCCGCGGTCAGGAAGGAGCACGCCGGCTCCTTCGGGTCGACCGTCGCCTGCGACGTCGCCGAGGCGCTGGGCGTCGGGTCCGCGGCCTTCGTGTCGCTGCCGCTCCGCTGCACGCGGCCAGGGACAGCCCGGCGGCCATCGGTGACCGCCACCGCTCGCAGGATCACAGGGCGAGGCCGACGTACTTGGTCTCGAGGTACTCCTCGATGCCCTCGGCGCCGCCCTCGCGACCGAAGCCCGACGCCTTGACGCCGCCGAACGGCGCCGCCGGGTTGGAGACGATGCCCTGGTTGATCCCGACCATGCCGGTCTCGAGCCCCTCGTAGACCCGCACGGCCCGCGAGAAGTCGGACGTGAACGCGTACGCGACGAGGCCGTACTCGGTGTCGTTGGCCATCCGCAGCGCGTCCGCCTCCTCGGTGAACGTGAAGATCGGCGCGACCGGCCCGAAGATCTCCTCCTTGGCGAGCCGCGCCCCGAGCGGTACGTCCGACAGCACGGTCGGCGAGTAGTAGTAGCCGTCGCCGTCGGGCGCCGAGCCGCCGGTCAGGACCGTCGCGCCCTTGCCGACCGCGTCGTCGACGAGCTCGGCGACCTTGTCGCGCTGCTTGGCCTCGACGAGCGGGCCGACGTCGATGCCGTCCTCGGTGCCACGGCCGACCGACAGCGCCTGCATCTTCGCGGTGAGCTTGGTGCCGAACTCCTCGGCGACCGACTCGTGCACGATGAACCGGTTGGCGGCCGTGCAGGCCTCGCCGATGTTGCGCATCTTGGCGAGCATCGCGCCGTCGACGGCCTTGTCGATGTCGGCGTCGTCGAACACCAGGAACGGCGCATTGCCGCCCAGCTCCATCGACACGCGGAGCAGGCCCTCGGCACTCTGCTCGACGAGCGAACGGCCGACCTCGGTCGAGCCGGTGAACGTGAGCTTGCGCAGCCGCGGGTCGCGGATCAGCGGCTCCATGACCTCGCCGGTGCTCTTGGTCGTCACGATGTTGAGGACGCCGTCGGGCAGGCCGGCCTCGGTGAGGATGTCGCCGAGGCGCAGCATCGACAGCGGCGTGAGCGCGGCCGGCTTGACCACCATGGTGCAGCCCGCGGCGATCGCCGGGCCGATCTTGCGGGTGCCCATCGCCAGCGGGAAGTTCCACGGCGTGATCATGAGGCACGGGCCGACCGGCTGCTTGAGCGTCAGCAGCCGGGTCGCTCCGTTGGGCGCGACGGAGTAGCGACCCGCGATGCGTACGGCTTCCTCGGAGAACCAGCGGAAGAACTCCGAGCCGTACGCGATCTCGGCCTTGGCCTCCTTGATCGGCTTGCCCATCTCGAGCGTCATCAGCAGGGCGAGCTCGTCGGCGCGCTCGGTGATGATCTCGAATGCCTTGCGCAGGATCTCGCCGCGATCGCGTGGCGGTGTCGCGGCCCAGTCGGCCTGCGCGGCGACGGCGGCGTCGAGCGCGGCCTTGCCGTCGGCGACGCTCGCATCGGCCACCTCGACGAGGGTCTGGCCCGTTCGACGGATCCTCGACCGCGAACGTCTTGCCGCCCTCGGCGGCGCGCCACTCCCCACCGATGAACAGCTGCGGGTGGACGGCGGCGACGACTTCCTTCTCGCGTGACTCGGTCATGTTCGTCTCCAGCGTAGGACGGTGGTCCAGCCGCGTCGCTCAGGCCCGAGCGCGGATCTCGCGCAGCTGGACGAACACGAACCCGATGATGACCACGAGGACCGCACCGATCACGACCTTCTGGAAGTATGTCGCCGTACGGCTCGACGGCGTCCCAGTTCTCGCCCAGCCGGTAGCCCGCGACGATCGAAGATCGAGTTCCAGATCGGCTGCCGGCGGTCGTGTAGAGGAAGAACGCCGTGAAGCTCATCTGCTCGACACCGGCCGGGATCGAGATCGAGGCTCCGGAAGATCGGCACCATGCGGCCGAAGAACACCGCCTTGCCGCCGTGCTTGGCGAACCAGGCCTCCGTACGTTCGATGTCGCTGACCTTGAGCAACGGCGTCTTGCGAAGCATCCATGACGCGCCCGCTCGCGGCCGAAGATCGCGCCGAGTCCAGTAGAGGACACACGCGCCGAACACCGAGCCGACCGTCGTGGCGATCAGGGCGCCGGCCAGCGAGAACGTGCCCTGCGCTCGGCCGCGAATCCGGCCAGCGGCAGGATGATCTCGCTGGCGGATCGGCAGGAAGAAGTCGTCGAGCGAGACCGCGAGGCCGACCCCGAACAGGCCGAGTCGATCCATCAGCTGTCGACGATCCAGCCGGCCAGCCCGGAGTCGGGGGCGTTCGCCGACTCGGTCATGCCAGGGTGGTCAGTAGGGTCACGGGCATGAGCGTATCCGCCAAGCTCAACCCCTCGTCGTGATCGGCTGTCTCAGTGGCTGTGGCCCTCGTCGCAGGCGTCATCGCGTATGCCGGCGGACGATGCCGCTGCTCGGCGACGCACCGGCGGCGACGCAGGTCCGCACGCCGGCGAAGTCGGTCGACGTCATCGACTCGGCGACCCCGGCCGCAGCTCGCCGTCGGCGTCTCCGCCCGCCTCTATGACGCCTCGCCGATCGCGGTTCTCGCCGATGCCAAGGACAAGCGAGCCCAGCGGATCGCGATCACGTCGGCCACGACGCTGGGGGTGCCGGTGCTGATCGACGACGCCGCGCGCACCCGCGGAGCTCAAGCGGCTCGGCGCGCGCCTTGTCCTGACGTTCGGCAAGACCCGCGACGTCGCCGGTGCGCAGGCCGTGCCGGTCGACCGACGTCCGCGCGGCCAAGGCGGTCGCGAAGACTCGCGCGGCACTCGGCTCCCCGCGACCGCCGCCGCAGCCGACGCGATCGTGGTGACCCGATCACGTACGGCCGACGCTGCCGCGGTCGCCACGGCGCGCAATGCCGGCGCCGAGGTGCTCCAGATCCCCAACGCGGACCCACGACGTACGCCGGCGGCGGCCAAGGTCATCGCCGCTCGCCCCAAGACACCCGTCATCGCGCTCGGCACGCCGTTCACGCGCGACTTCGCGTACGCGCTTGCGGTCGTCCGCAAGCGCGCCGTCCAGCCGACCGGCGGCTACCTCGCCCTGCCCGGCAAGCACTACACCGCGATGTACGGCCATCCGGGCGCGCCCATCGCTGGGTGTGCTGGGCGAGCAGGGCGTCAAGGCATCGATCAAGCGCGTCGAGCGGCTGGCCCGGAAGTACCGACGGGTCAGCAAGGCCGAGTTCGTGCCGACGTTCGAGATCATCGCGACCGTCGCGTCGGGCGGTGCGGGCAAGGACAAGAACTACTCCAACGAGGTGTCGATCAAGACGCTCACTCCGCTGATCGACGCCGCCGAGAAGGCCGGGGTCTACGTGATCCTCGACCTGCAGCCGGGCCGCACCGACTTCCTCACCCAGGCCAAGCGCTACCGCTCGCTGCTCGAACGCCCGCATGTCGGCCTGGCCCTCGACCCGGAGTGGCGGCTCAAGAAGAAGCAGAAGCACCTGCGCCAGATCGGCTCGGTCGAGGTCGCCGAGATCAACCGGGTCAGCGACTGGCTGGCCGAGCTCACCCGCCGCAAGGTGCTGCCGCAGAAGCTCTTCGTCCTGCACCAGTTCTCGCTGTCGATGATCAAGCACCGCGGCCGGCTCGACACCGCGTCACGCCGAGCTCGCGACGGTGATCCACGTCGACGGATCAGGCCCGCAGGGCGCGAAGCAGGGCACGTGGAAGACGCTGCGCCGCAACGCTCCCGACGGCGTCTACTGGGGCTGGAAGAACTTCTTCGACGAGGACAAGCCGCACATGCTGACCGCCGAGGCAGACCTGGCGCCAGGTCAAACCCCACCCGTCGCTGATCTCGTACCAGTAGTGCTAGCCGAAGAAGTCGCCGGCAGCCGCACCGGGCGGCTCGGCGTCGCGGGCCATCGGGGTGAAGCGCGAGTAGTGGCCCTGGAAGCTGACGGCGACCTTGTTGACCGGACCCGAACGGTTCTTGGCGATGATGATGTCGGCCTCGCCGGGTCGCTCGGACTCGCCGGCGCCGTGCGCGTCGGGGCGGTTGAGCAGCAGCACGATGTCGGCGTCCTGCTCGATCGATCCGGACTCACGCAGGTCGGACAGCTGCGGGGTCTTGTCGGTGCGCTGCTCGGAGCCACGGTTGAGCTGGCTGATCGCGACGACCGGGAGCTCGAGCTCCTTGGCCAGCAGCTTGATCTGACGGGAGAACTCCGAGACCTCGACCTGACGGTTCTCGACCCGCTTGCCCGACGTCATCAGCTGGAGGTAGTCGATCACGATCATGCCGAGGCCGTACTGCTTCTTGATGCGGCGCGCCTTGGAGCGGATCTCGGGCATCGTCATGTTGGGGCTGTCGTCGATCACGATCGGCGCGCTCTGCACGCGGGGCATCGCCTTGCTGATGGCATCCCAGTCGCGCTGGTGCATGCCGCCGCCGCGCATGTGGGAGATGCTGACGCGGGCCTCGGCCGAGAGCATGCGCATCGCGATCTCGGCGCCGGTCATTTCCAAGGAGAAGATCGCGCTGGGGATGCCGTGCCGGATCGAGGCCGAACGGCAGAAGTCGAGGCCGAGCGTCGACTTGCCGACACCGGGTCGGGCGGCGACGACGATCATCTGGCCGGAGCGGAAGCCGGTCGTGAGCTTGTCGAGGTCGGGGAAGCCCGACGGCACGCCGGTCATCTGGCCGTCGCGGCCCTGGATCTCCTCGATCTCGTCGATCGTGAGGCTCATGAGCTCGGCGACGGACTGGTAGTCCTCGGCCTGGCTCGTGCCGTCGACGTCGAGCACCTCGGCCTGCGCGCGGTCGACGATCTCCGCGACATCGCCCTGGCCGGCCTGGCCGAGCTGGGCGATGCGCTGGCCGACCTCGACGAGCCGGCGCAGCACGGCCTTCTCGCGGACGATGTCGGCGTAGAAGTCGACGTTGGCGGCGATCGGCACGCCGGCGACCAGCGTGTGCAGGTAGGGCGCTCCACCGATGCGGCCGACCTCGCCGCGACGCTGCAGCTCGGCGGCGACCGTGATCGCGTCGGCGGGCTCGCCACGGTTGGCCAGGTCGACGATCGTGTCGAAGATCAGCTCGTGGGCGGGCCGGTAGAAGTCGCGGCCCTGCAGGATGTCGGAGGCCGGGTCGATGGCCTGCTTGCTGATGAGCATCGCGCCGAGCACGCTCTGCTCGGCAGCCAGGTCCTGTGGCGGAACGCGTCCGGAGCCGGGGTCCTCGCTGGGCCCGGGCGCAGCCTCGTAGAGGTCCGTCACGCTCACAGAACTGTCCCCTTTCGCCCGTACTTCACGTTAACGGTCGGCACTGTCAGATCCCTGGAGGATGGTGCCGACCCGTCACAGTAGGCCTGTCCGGGGCGCAATCACAGACAGCGCCCCACAGGGGGTGTGCGCAACCTCCGGGAAGCTGTGGAAAACGCCGACAACCATGTGCACAGTCCGTGGACGAAGGTGTGGACAAGGCTGCCAGTGTCCGCGGTTGCAGGCCTCTGACCTGCGTAAACGTGTGTGCACCCGTGTGGAGACAAAATAGTTCTGGCTCGGTTCGTCATCCACGGGTGCCTGTTCATACACTTGTCGACAAAACCCGTCACTTTGCCCCCACGACACCGTCCCGTCACGTTCAGGAAGGCCTGAGATGCGCCCCTCGCGCGACGTCGACCGGCAGATCCTGCGGGTCGCGGTCCCGGCCTTCTTCGCACTGATCACCGAGCCCCTCATGCTGCTCGCCGACACCGCGATCATCGGCCACCTCGGGACCCCGGAGCTGGGCGGTCTCGCCGCCGCATCGGTCGTGCTGGGCACGGCCGTCGGACTGTGCATCTTCCTGGCGTACGGCAGCACCGCGATCGTGGCGCGCCACCACGGTGCCGGCGACGAGCGCACGGCCCTGGGCCTCGCGATCAGCGGACTGTGGCTGGCCGTCGGCCTCGGCGTCGTCGCTCGGCTGTCGTCACTGCCGGCGCCAGCGACCCGCTCGCGCGATGCGCTGTCGAGCTCCGTCGCGCGTGGCCGGCTTCGCACAGGACTACCTCATCATCTCCGCGCTCGCGCTGCCGGCGATGCTGCTGATCCTGGCCGCGACCGGCGCTCTGCGCGGCGTCCTCGACCTGCGCACGCCGCTCATCGCGACGATCGTGGCCAACATCCTCAACGTCGTGCTCAACCTGACGTTCGTCTACGGATTCGACTGGGGCGTCCGCGGGGCCGCCGCCGGCACTGCGGTCGCGCAGTGGCTCGCCGCCGGATGGCTCGTGACGGTCGTCGTGCAGGCGAGCCCGCCGAGCCAAGGCGGCGACCCGCCCGCGTACGACCGAGATCGTCGCACTCGGCTCGCCTCGGCGTCCCGCTGCTGGTCCGGACGATCACGCTGCGCGCCTCGCTCGTGCTGGCGACCCTCGTCGCGGCCCAGCTCGGCGACGTTCCGCTCGCGGCCAACCAGGTGGCGGCGGCGCGTGGTCACGTTCCTCGCGTTCGGCCTCGACGCCATCGCGATCGCCGGGCAGACCCTGACGGGCCGCACGCTGGGCGCGGGCGACGCAGCAGGCACCCGCGCGCTGACGAACCGGATGATCGGCTGGGGCGTCGCGACCGGCGTCGTGGCTGCCGTGCTGCTGGCGGGCAGCGCGCCCTGGTTGCCGCGACTGTTCAGCTCCGATCCGGCGGTGCAGGACGCACTGGTGCCGGCGCTGCTCGTCGTCGCCGCGATCCAGCCCCTGTCGGGCGTCGTGTTCGTGCTCGACGGTGTCCTGATCGGCGCCGGCGACGGCGCCTACCTCGCATGGGCCGGCCTCGCTGGTCCTCGCGGCGTACGCCCCGCTGGTGCTGCTCGTCGGGTGGACGGACGCCGGCTTCACGTGGCTGTGGATCGCCTACGGCGGGTTCATCGCGGCACGACTCGTGACGCTCTGGCGACGACAGCGGGGCACCGCGTGGATGGTGCTCGGCACCACGCGTTCGGCACACTGAGGTCGTGATCACCGAGGAGTACGCGCCCGGCCGACTGATCGACATTCATGGCGAGGGCCAGGACGGCATCGCCCTGCTGTGGCACGGACGCGGCCCCAACGAGCGAGCCGCGTGGGCGCCTCTCGCGCGAGCCATCACGCCCTCGGGCGTACGGGTGCTCGCGGCGGACTGGGACTCGACAGCGGCCGACCACGGCCGCTCTGACGTGCTCGGATCCTTGAGCACGCGCGCCGCTCCGCTGCCGACCTCGGCATCGCGCCGGCTGATGTCGTGGTCGTCGGTTGGTCGCTCGGCGCGACTGCCGCGGTCAGCCTCGCCGTCGCGCCCGACGGTCCCAACCGCACGGTGCTGTTGGCCCCCGGCGACGGACCCCGGGCGGTCTCTGCAGTCACCGGGGACGTGCTGCCGGACGTCTTCGCGGCGCCCGACGACGGGCGCACGATCGACATCCTGCATGGAAGTCGCGACGACATCGCGCACCCGGCCCTGGTGCTCGGCCTCGCGGCACGGCTGCGGGCGTCGGGCTGGGCGCCGACGGTGACCGAGCTGGCCGTCGACCACTCCGGGATCGTCGGGCTGGCGATCGATCCGGACACGCAGCTCTACGTCGAGGCCCAGGACCCCATCACGCTCGAGGCGGTCGAGCAGGTCGCCGCCTCGATCGTCGCGGCGGCTACCTTCTTCGTGAAGCCGACGGCCGTCCAGTCGGGCTGCTCGAACTGGGCGGCGCCGTAGTTGACCAGGCCCTTGCGGACCGCGACCGCGATCGGAGTCATCGCGAGCGGCACGATCGTGGGATTGTCGAACACCGACTCGTCGAGCTGTGGCGACGCGCTTGAACCGGGGCTTGTCGTCGAGGGTGCCGATCGCTGCGGCCCAGCCCTTGCCGAACCGGTCCTCGCTGACGCCGGTGTAGTTCTGGGGCGAGTCGACCGGGTAGAACATCGCCTCCGCCGCGCCGATCGGGAACGGTGACCCACGGCGTACGAACGTCACGATGTCGAAGTCGAGCGGGATGATGAACTGGCTGAAGAACTTCTCCGCCGGGACGCTGCTGGACCTTGACCGCGATCCCGGCCTTCTTGAGGTCCTGGACGATCAGCGAGGCCCGCCGGCTGTTGGCCGGCGTGTTGGACGGCACCGGCATCGACAGCGTCAACCGCTTGCCCTTGCGGACACGTATGCCGTCGGAGCCCTTCTTCCAGCCCGCCTTGGTCAGCAGCGAGTCGGCTTGGCCCGCGTCATAGGCGATCGTGGCCGAGGAGTCGACATAGCCCTGCTGGCCGGGCACCAGGATGACGCTGCCGATCGGGCTCGCCGGGGCGCCGAGCGCGGCCGACGCCTGCTTGGCGATCGCCGTCACGGTTGATCGCGTGGGCGACCGCGCGGCGTACGGCCGGATCCTTGAGCGGGCCGCGACCGGCATTGAGGGTCACCTGCGACCACTCGATGCCTGAAGCGTGCTGGATCGACGCGTCCTTGGCCTTGGCGGCGATCTTGTAGGTGTCGGCGTCGAGGTCGACCGCGTCGAGCTCGTCGGCTGCGAACGCCTTGGCGAGGACGCCGGGGGCTGCGACCTGGAACGTGACCTGCGACAGCTTGGGCTTCTTGCCCCACCAGCGGGGGTTGGGCTTCTCGACGATCGTGCCCTTGCGGGTGTCGATCGACGACACCACGAAGGGGCCGTTGGACGAGATCGCCCGGTCGCGGAACCCGGTGTTGAACAGCTTGGCGGACGACGAGACCTTGGCGGCGAGCCGCGGGTAGACGTAGAGCGGCCATTCGGCGTTGGGCCTCTTGAACGTCACGGTGTAGTCGAACTTCGGTCTTGCCCTGCTCGACCGACGCGATGTCGTCGATAGCCCTCGGTCGAGGCGACCTCGTAGTCATTGTTGGAGCCGTTCTGCGCCTTCCAGAACGCCACCATGTCGGTGGCGGTGATCGAGCGTGCCGTCCTGCCAGACCGCGCGAGGGTTGAGGCGTACGTCGATCTTCAACGGGTTGGTGTCGGCGACCTCGACCGACTCGGCGTAGTCGTGGTCGACCTGCCAGCCGCCGTCTGCGGTGATCCGGATGGCTCCACCGACGGTCGGGCGCGAGGATGCGCGCGGCATCGGTGTTGACCGCGTCGGGGTGCTGGGGATTGAAGTTGTCGGGGATCGCCCGTCGTGCCGAGGCGCAGGGTGCCGCCCTCGGCCACCTTGTCGCGCTGCGCGGCCTCGCCACGCCGTGTTCTTGAGCGTGGTGCTGTCGGCGGATGTCGGAGCTGGTCGGCGACGGCTTGTCGTCGGACAGCAGCGAACAGCCGGAGAGCACGAGGCTTCCGGCGAGGAGGACGGATGTGGCCGTCGCAGCAGGGGTACGCATGGTGCTGGCGTCCACCGGCAACGGGCCGGCACCAGGAGGTGCCGGCCCGTCAGGTGGACTACTTGGAGGCGACCACGTTGAGCTTGACCTGCGCGCTCACTTCGGGGTGCACGCGCACGGAGACCGTGTGGGCTCCGAGCGACTTGATCGGGTTGCCGACCTCGATGCGACGCTTGTCGACCTTGGCACCGACGGCGCCAAGGGCGTCGGCGATGTCGGAGACCGTGACGGCGCCGAACAGGCGGCCGCCCGCGCCGGCGCGAACCGGGACGTTGATCGGGTTGGCCTCGAGGTTGCCCTTGATGCTCTGGGCTTCTTCGAGGTCGTGCACGGCGTGCGCTTCGCGCGCGGCGCGGATCGACTCGACCTGCTTGGCAGCGCCCTTCGACCAACGGATGGCGAAGTTGCGCGGCAGCAGGAAGTTGCGGCCGTAGCCGTCCTTGACGTCGACGATGTCGCCGGGGGCTCCGAGGTTGGTGACCTCGTGGGTGAGGATGAGCTTCATCAGAACCTCCTTAGCGGCTGGTCGAGGTGTAGGGCAGCAGAGCCATCTCGCGGGCGTTCTTGATGGCCTTGGCGATGAGACGCTGCTCCTGGACGGTGACACCCGTCACCCGGCGCGCGCGGATCTTGCCGCGGTCCGAGATGAACTTGCGCAGAAGCGCGGTGTCCTTGTAATCGATTTCGGTGACCTTGGCCGCAGTGAGCGGGTTGCTCTTCTTCTTCGGCTTCCGGACTACTGGCTTTGCCATGTTGCTCCTGAACTTGATGCTGACGTGTGGTTAGAAGGGGGGCTCGTCGGTCGTGCCGGCGTTGCCGCCCCAGGCGTCAGACCCACCCTGTGCCGCGGGCTGCGTGGACCACGGGTTGCTCTGCGCAGCTCCGCCGCCACCGGCGTTGCCGCCGCCGCCCTGGCCGCCACCGAAGTCGCCACCGCCGGAGCGGTTGGCCTTGGTGACCTTGGCCGTGGCGTAGCGCAGCGAGGGGCCGATCTCGTCGACGTTGATCTCGACGCTCGTGCCCTTCGATCCGTCCTGGCGCTCGAAGTTGCGGATGCGCAGGGCGCCAGTCACGATGACGCGCTGACCCTTCTGCAGCGACTCCGCGACGTTCTCGGCCAGCTGACGCCATGCGGCGCAACGGATGAACAGCGCATCGCCGTCCTTCCACTCATTCGTCTGACGGTCGAACGTACGAGGCGTCGACGCGACGGTGAAGTTGGCAACCGCGGCGCCCGACGGAGTGAACTTCAGCTCCGGGTCGTCGGTGAGGTTGCCGATGACGGTGATGACGGTTTCGCCTGCCATGGCGCAGCCTTTCGGATTGGGGTGTCTGACTCCAGTGAACCGCAGTGGTACGACACCTGCGAAGGGTCGAGTGCGGTCCTTGTGGACATCTCTGTCCTTGGGTCGGGCCTACTTCACGTCGGGACGTGTGACCTTCGTACGCACAACGGACTCGTTGAGCGTGAGCTGACGATCGAGCTCCTTGACCGTGGCCGGCTCCGCCTGGAGCTGGACGACGGCGTAGATGCCCTCGTTCTTCTTGTTGATCTCGTAGGCAAGACGGCGCTTGCCCCACACGTCGACGTTGTCGACGGAGCCGCCGTCCTGGCGCACGACGTTGAGGTACGTGTCCAGGCTGGGGGCGACGGTACGTTCTTCGAGATCAGGATCGAGGATGATCATGACTTCGTACGGGCGCAATGACATTCAGTCTCCTTCGGACTAAACGGCTACGGGGCCTCCGTAGCAGGAGTGGGCTGCCAACTGGCAACCGGTGAAGTCTACGGGAACAGCCGGAACGCGAGGCGAATCGTTCCGGGATCTCAGATGTTGCGCTTCCAGACGACCTCTTCGTGCAGCTTGCGGCTGCGCCAGCCGTCGGGCGTACGGTCATCGTGTGGTGGTAGAGCCCGCCGATCTCGACGACCTTCTCGCCGCCCGTGCCGTCGTCCATCGTCATCGGGTTGTGGAAGTACGCCGTCACGTCGGCCTCGTCGCCCCGGAGCTCGATCTCGACCTGGCCGAGCATGTGCATCCGCTTGGGGAAGAACGCCGGGAGCATCTCGGCGAGCCACGGCTTGACCTCGGGGTACGCCGCGGCGATGCCGCCGGACTGGTGTAGTCGATCTCGGCGTCGGGCGTGAAGACCGTGTCGAGCCGGTCCCACGTCGCCGGCGTCGATCGCCCGCGTGTAGCGGGTGAGCACGTCGTTGATCTCGATCCGGTCGCTGATCTCCTGAAGGTCCACACGAGCACTCTGGCAGAAAACGAGAACACGTTCTAAGTCTGAGTCCGGATGCGATTCACGTACGCCGAGGCCATGACCCAGGCGACAGTTCTACGCCCCGCTGGCCCAGGCGGCCGAGGCGGCGGGCTACACCTCGATGACCGTCGCCGACTCGCTGATCTATCCCAAGGAGTCGGACTCGAAGTATCCCTACACCGACACCGGCGACCGCGAGTTCCTCGAGGGCAAGGAGTTCATCGAGGCGATGGTCCTCTGCGCGCACCTGTTCGCGGTCACCACGACGCTGCGGCTGACGCCGTTCGTGCTCAAGCTGCCCGTACGCCCTCCGGTGCTCGTCGCGAAGCAGGCGTCGTCGCTCGCGTTCCTGTCGGGCAACCGGCTCGGGCTCGGCGTCGGCATCTCGCCGTGGCCCGAGGACTTCGCCAACCTGCAGGTCGACTGGGCCCGGCGCGGCAAGCGGATGGACGAGTGCATGGACATCCTGCGGGGCCTGACGACCGGCGAGTTCTTCGGCTATCACGGGGAGTTCTACGAGATCGACGAGCTCAAGCAGTCGCCCGGCGCCACCGAGAAGATCCCGCTGCTCGTCGGCGGCCACGTCGACAACGCGCTGCGGCGCGCCGTGCGCAAGGGCGACGGCTGGATGCACGCCGGCGGCGACGGCGAGGAGCTCGACCGGCTGCTCGACCGGCTCGCGGAGATCCGCAAGGAGGAGGGCGACACCCGCGACGACTTCGAGATCCACGTCATCTCCTACGACGCGTACGACCTCGACGGCATCAAGCGCCTGGAGGACAAGGGCGTCACCGACTGCATCGTCGGCTTCCGCATCCCGTACATCAAGGGCCCCGACACCGAGCCGCTCGAGACCAAGATCAAGCACCTCGAGCAGTACGCGGAGAACATCATCCACAAGCTGTGACCCAGATCACATCGTGCGATGTCCGATCGGGGCTGTGCCGCGCGTCCTCTTGGGTGAGACGTTCACACGGAACGTACGACACCCGAAAGGCCCTGACATGACTCAGTACGCAGCACTCATCTACACCCGTGACGCCGACTGGACCTCGCCCGAAGAGGCCGAGACCGGCAAGGCCTACGCCGAGTTCGGCGAGCAACAACGGCTGCGTCGATCCGCGGTGGCGCCGGCCTCCACCCGACCTCGACCGCCACGACCGTCGCGGGTCCAGGGCGGCCGCGGTGGCGACGTCGTGACGACCGACGGCCCGTTCGTCGAGGCCCGCGAGGTCCTGGCCGGCTTCTACCTGATCGAGGCCGACGACCTCGACGCCGCCGTGGCGATCGCCGCCCAGATCCCCGGCGCCTGGGACGGCGCGATCGAGCTGCGGCCCACCCTCCCGATCGGACTGAGCGTGGCCGAGGCGTCGTCGGTCCTGGCCGAGCTCGTACGAGATGAGGGTCGTCGCGTCCTGGCGACCCTCATCCGTACGACCGGCAGCATCGCGATCGCCGAGGACGCCGTGCAGGAAGCCGCCATCGCGGCGCTGGAGCACTGGCCCCGCGACGGCATACCCGACAACCCGCGGGCGTGGCTGACCACGGTCGCCCGGCGCAAGGCGGTCGACACGATCCGGCGCGAGGCGGGACGGGGCGACAAGGAGGTGCGCGCGATGGACCTGCTCGGCGGCCCCGCCGACGTACCCGACTCGGTCGTCCGCGACGACGAGCTCCGGCTCGTCTTCACCTGCTGCCACCCGGCCCTGTCGCTGGCGACCCAGACCACGCTGAGCCTCACGACGCTGTGCGGCCTCAGCGTCGCCGACACCGCCCGCCTGATGCTGACGACCGAAGGCGGCGATGGCTCGGCGGCTCACCCGGGCGAAGCACAAGATCGCGGTCGCCGGCATCCCGTACCGGATCCCGCCCGACGCCGAGCTGCCCGAGCGGCTCGACGCCGTTGCGACGACGGTCTACCTGCTCTTCACCGCCGGGGTCGCCGGCGGCGACCAGCCCGTACGCCCGCAGCTGTGCGACGAGGCGATCCGGCTCGGCCGGCTGCTCGTCGAGCTCATGCCGGACGAGTCGTCGCTGCAGGGCCTGCTCGCGCTGATGCTGCTGACGGACGCGCGGCGGGCGACACGGGTCGACGCCGACGGTGATCTCGTGCTGATCGCCGACCAGGACCGGTCGCGGTGGGACGCCGCGCTCATCGCCGAGGGCGCTGGCGCTGGTCGAGGGTGCGCTGCGGCGGTCCCGCCATCGGGCCGGACGGTTCGAGCTCGAGGCGGCGATCGCGGCGTGCCACGCGACGGCGAGGACGTACGCCGAGACGGACTGGAGCGACATCATCGCCCTCTACGACCGGCTGCTCGAGCTGACGCCGACCGACGTCGTCCGGCTCAACCGCGCCGTCGCGGTCGGCGAACGCGACGGTCCCGCCGCAGGGCTGGCCGCGCTCGACCAGCTCGAAGGGCTCGACCGGTTCCACCTGTGGCACGCGTGCCGCGCCGAGCTGCTCCTGCGCCTCGGCCGTACGACCGAAGCTGCGGCGGCGTTCGCATCCGCCCTCGCGTGCGATCCACCGGCCGCGGACCAGCGCCATCTGGAGCGCCGGATCGCTGCTAGTCGCTGACGAGATCCAGCGCGAGCAGGTTGTCGGCGTCGTAGGGGATCGACGTGATGACTCGCTGGGCCGACCCGGCGAACCGGGACCGGAACTCCGCCCGCGCGGACGGCAGGTCGCCGACCACGGCGAACGCGGCCAGCACCTCGTCGTCGACCAGGTCGCCGAGCTCGTCCCAACGGTTGCTCTTGGTCAGCGCGTGCGCCTCGGCGTGCAGGTCGCCCCAGCCGTGGTGCTCGAGCACCGGAAGGTAGGCCGGGGTGGAGGCGTAGAAGCCGATCTGGCGCTTGGTGCCGGCGATGGCTGCCGCCAGCTCTTCTTCGGTGCGACCGGTCGCGACCATGCACAGCACCGACGTCGTGAACGGCTCGTCGGCATGCTCCCCGGCCGCGCGACCCGCGGCCACCGCCGGCACCACCACCTCGTCGAGATAGCTCCGCGACAGCAGCGGATGACAGATGAGTCCGTCGGCGACCGAACCTGCAGCGGCCAGCATCCGCGGCCCGACTGCTGCCAGCCAGATCGGCGGAGGTCCGCCGTCGATCGGCCCGGGGTTGAACAGCGGCGGCATCAGGGTGTGCTCGTAGAAGTCGCCTCGGAAGTCGAGCTTCGAGCCGTTCTGCCAGCTGTCCCAGATCGGCCCGCAGCGCCTTCGACGTACTCAGACATCCGGGGCGCCGGGCTCGACCACGGCATCCCGAACCGGCGGGTGATGTGCGGCTTGATCTGGGTGCCGAGACCGAGGACGAGCCGGCCACCGCTGAGCCGGTGCACGTCCCACGCCGAGTAGGCCGTCGACATCGGGGTCCGGGCGAAGGCGATCGCGACCGAGCTGCCGAGCTGGATCCGGCTCGTCGCGACACCCGCCAGGGCTAGTGCGATGTAGGGATCGTGGGCGGCCTCGGCGACGAAGAGTCCACCGACCCCGCGGGCTTCTGCCTCAGCGCCGACGGCGGCGATCTCGGCCGCGTCTCCGTGGAAGGCAATGTCGAGGATCGGGTCGGTCACGGGCCGAGCATACGGCCGGGACAACCGCGAGTGGCGCGTTGTGGTTGGGATTGGGGGCCTGAAACCAACCACAACCTGCCACTCGCGGGGTTCTCAGCGAGCGAATCGCTTGAGCCTTCGTTGGAGTCGGATCCAACCGGCCTTGCTGATGGACGACCGATCCAACTCATGGAGCCACGACTTGAGGCGACGTGGATCGTGCGGCCACCCGAGTGCGTCCTCGGCATCCTCGATCACCATCGCCGGCGTCTGCACGATCTCATCGGACGTGTAGCCGAAGCGCTCGTACGCCAGTCTGGCCATACCCTTATCGCGCCTCAGGTCCGTGCCATGCCTGAGCCTTTCGCGGTGTGTGGAACCGTCGTACTCCGGATAGCGGTTGGTGCCGACGATGTGCAGATCCGTCCTCGCCACGAAGTACCCAAGACGGTTGAAGATCTCCACCTGTGACTCGATCGGGATCTCGGCAAGGTGGTGAGCCATTCGCAGCACCGACTCCCACCACGACTCACTGCGACCATCGACGTACGCGAGCGAGTCCCGCATGACCTTCGCACCACGCCGTCCAGGGACGATTGAGGCGGCTAACTGCTCGATCGTCGTGTCGTTGGTGTGTAGGGCGCCGTCGATCACGGCGACGAGGTCGATCAGTCCCAGGTCTTCGGCAAGCTCGGCGATCGTCCATTCAGGAGACGCCATCCGAAGACCATCGACCTCCTCACGATGCATTGCCGGTACGTCGCATCGCCGCACATACACGCCGCGGCGATCGTGGTGCGGTGCTTCCTTCGCTGTGCTGGCGATGATCGGCACTTTGGGCAGGACCGGCATCCTCCACCCTCGCAACGCGGCGGACGTGAGATGGGTGAAGACAGCATTGGGTGCGAGGGCCAGCTGGACTGCGGCGCACGTCGCCGCAAGATCCCCTTCGTCGCTGCGGTTCATGAACACCGCTCGCGTGGGTGACGTGAACTTCAGCGACCTCAGCTGTTGTCGAGTCGGAATCGAGTCGTCACCAAGTCGGTGCAGATAGGGCGCCATCGGTCGAGCCAAACCCGAGGCCGGACCGCCCACCAGACGGGCACACAGCTCGGTGCACAACGCCGATCAAGACCAAACCTGGGGAAAGCCGCGAGCGGCGGGTTGTGGTTGGGATTGGGGATCTGAAACCAACCACACTCCGCCACTCGCGGGGACTACTCCGTCGTGATGGCTCGCAGCACGTTGAGCTTGGCGGCGCGTCTGGCCGGCAGGACTGCGGCCAGTACGCCGACGAGTCCGGCGACGAGCGACGAATACCACCAGCCGCAGCCACGGGATCGCGAGATCCGTGATGCCCTGGTCGGCGACCGCCTTCTGCAGCACGATGCCGAACAGCAGCCCGGCGACGATGCCCAGGAGCGCCCCGAGCACCGCGATCGCGATGGCCTCGAGCCGCACCATGCGTCGCAGCTGACCACGGCTCAGGCCGACGGCACGCAGCAGCCCGACCTCGCGCGTACGTTCGATGACGCTCAGCGCCGAGCGTGTTGACGATGCCCAGCACCGCGATGATGATCGCCAGCCCCAGCAACGCGTAGATGAGATAGAGCAGCTGGTCGACCTGCGAGCGCTGCGCCTTGGCGAAGTCGTCCTGGTTCTGCACCGTCACGGTGGGGAACGCCTTGGTCGCAGCCTCGAGGCGCTTGCCGAGCGCGGCCTGGTCGACACCATCGACGGCGTTGACCGCGATCGCGGAGTCGGCGCGCTGGACGTGACCCGCCGTGATCGTCGAGAACGGCGTGATCGCGTTGGCGACGACGTAGGTCGACTTGTAGATGCCCGACGACCTTGAGCGGCACCTTGCCGGACGCGAAGCCGAGCTGGACGGTCTCGCCGACCTTGGCGCCCAGCGAGTCGGCCTTGTCCTCGTTGAGCGCGATCTGGCCGTCCTCGAGCGCCGGCCCACCCTTGACGTAGTCGATGTCGAAGATCTCGCCGAGCGCCCTGGAGTCGCCGGCCGTGATGTTGGTCCGATCGCCGTCGATCTTGACCGACGCGGTCTGGGTCGGCGCCACGGTCTTGACGCCGTCGACGGCCTTGATGTCCTCGGCGATCGCCGGCGAGAACGGCTGGCCGATCGCGTTCGACACGAGGTAGTCGCTCGTGAACTCCTTCTTGACCCCGACGTCGATCGACTTGTTGATCGACGCGCCGAGCACCGACATCGTCGTGACCAGCGCGAGGCCGATCATGAGCGCCGAGGCGGTCGCCGCCGTACGCCTGGGGTTGCGCAGCGAGTTCTGCGTCGCCAGCTGGCCGACCGTGCCGAACACGCGACGGTAGACGCTGCCCATCGCGACGAGGACCGGGACCGCGAGGACAGGACTCATCAGGGCGATCGCGATCAGGATCGAGAAGATCCCGAGGCCGACCTGCGAGGCACCCGACCCGCCCTCGCCGATCAGTCCCGTGGTCATGAGGCCGGCGCCGAGGATCGCGAGGACGACGCCGACCACCAGCCGGCGCCGGATCGAGCCCTCCGGGAGGGCGATGTCGTCACGCATCGCCGCGACCGGCGCGATGCGAGCTGCCCGGCGCGCGGGGAGGTAGGCCGCGAACATCGTGACGAGGACCCCCACGACGTACGAGAAGACGGCGGTGCTGGGCTCGAAGATGAGCGGGCTGCCGGTGAGGTCGAGCCCGAAGTTGGCGAACAGCGCCCGGAGCGCGGCCGCGAGCCCGAAGCCGACGCCGAGTCCGAGGGTCGAGCCGATCAGTCCCACTGTCGCGGCCTCGACCAGCACCGATCGGGTCACCTGTGGCCGCGACGCGCCGAGCGCGCGCAGCAGGGCGAGCTCACGGCTGCGCTGCGCGACGAGGATCGAGAACGTGTTGATGATCAGGAAGGTGCCGACGACCAGGGCGATCGCGGCGAAGATCAGGAGGAACGTGTTGAGGAACCCGAGGACCGTGTTGACGATGCTCTTGATCTCGTCGGCGGCCTTCTTGCCGGTGACCGCCTCGGCGTTCTTGGGCAGCAGGGGCTTGACGGCGTCGACGACCTGCTGCTGGCTGACGCCGTCCTCGGCGGTCAGGCCGACGCTGGTGTAGGCGTCCTTGCCGCCGAGGAACAGATCCTGCGCCGTGCGCGTGTCGAAGAAGACCAGGCTCGCGCCGGCCAGCCCGCCACCGGTGAACTCCGCGTAGCCGACCAGCTTGGCCCGGACCCGCGGCTGGTCACCGGCCGTGACCATGTTGACCGTGTCGCCGATGACGTAACCGGAGGACTTGGCCGACTTCTCGTCGAGCGCGACCTCGCCGCTGCGGGGCGCCCGGCCCTTCGCGATCCGCACGGTCTCGTCGCCGTTGGCGTTGGGTGCGTCGCTGAAGTTGAACGACAGCGTCGGTGCGCCGGTGCCGCCGAGCAGCTTGCCGTTCTTCTTGACGACGAACAGTCCCTGCCCGTCGACCGAGCCGTCGGCACGGGCCACTCCCGGCGCATCCGCGAGCTTGGGCACGAGCGATGCGGGGATCGTGCGGCTGTCGATGTTGATCGCGTCGGTGAACCCGCCGCCGCCGGTGTCGAGGCCGGTCAGGCGTATGGACGCGTCACTGACGGTGCCGTTGACGATGTTGTCGAAGCTCTTGCCCATCGTGTCGGTGAAGATCAGCGACCCGGACAAGAACGCGACACCGAGCACGATCGCGAACGCGCTGAGCAGCAGCCGCAGCTTGCGGGCCAGGAGGTTGCGCAGCGTGACCCGCAGCATCAGGACTCCATGGCACGGGTCTGCAGCGCCGTCATGTGCTCGAGCACCGAGTCGGCGGTCGGCGATCGCATCTCGTCGACGACCAGGCCGTCGGCGAGGAAGATCGACCCGATCGGTGTATGAAGCGGCGATCGGATCGTGCGTCACCATCACGATCGTCTGGCCGAACTCGGTCGCGCTCCGGCGCAGGAACCCCAGCACCTCCGCACCGGATGTCGAGTCGAGGTTGCCGGTCGGCTCGTCGGCGAACACGATCGACGGCCGGCTGACCAGCGCACGGGCGCAGGCGACGCGCTGCTGCTGGCCGCCCGACATCTCGTGCGGCCGGTGGCGCAGGCGGTCGCGGAGCCCGACGGTGTCGATCACGGTGTCGAACCAACCCGGCTCGGGCTTCTGACCGGCGATCGACAGCGGCAGGAGGATGTTCTCCTCGGCCGTCAGCGTCGGCACGAGGTTGAATGCCTGGAACACGAACCCGATCCGGTCGCGGCGCAGCTCGGTCAACGCCTTGTCCTTGAGCGTCGACAGCTCCACGTCGCCGATCTCGACGATGCCGTTCGTCGGGTTGTCGAGCGCGGCCATGCAGTGCATCAGGGTCGACTTGCCGGAGCCGGACGGTCCCATGACGGCCGTGAACTCGCCGGCATAGATCTCGACGCTGACGCCGTCGAGCGCCCGGACCTCCGCGTCGTCCTTGCCGTAGACCTTGGTGAGGTCGGTCGTCCTGGCAGCGACCGTGCGGGTGGGTGCCTCGGTCATGGGATCTCCTGGTCGGTGGGTGCTGGGTCAAACGTATCCGCGTCGGGTGACGGGGCCAGTACCGTCGTGGGGGTGGACCTCGAGATCGTGTCGCTGCTGGTGTCGCGCGGTGCGCCGTTACGACGGCCGGCCCGCGGACGGTCCCGAGCCGTACGACATCGGCGACGAGCTGGTCGAGTCCGTACGCGTGCGGGCGCACAAGGGGCTCGTCGGCGATCGCTACTTCGGCTCGCGGTTCGCGTTCGCCGCGATGACGCTGATCGCTGCGGAGAGCATCGAGCAGCTCGAGGGCGAGCTCGGCACCGGGCCGTTCGATCCCGTCCTCGCCCGGCGCAACGTCGTGACGCGGGGGCTCGACGTCGACGCCCTCGCGCGTACGACCTTCACGCTCGACGCAGGGCACGGGCCGATCCGGTTCCGCTCGATGACCCCGGCCAACCCGTGCGCGTGGCTGAACACGGTCTATGCGCCCGGGGCGCACCAGGCGCTGCGCGGCCATGCCGGCATCCGGTGCGAGCCGCTCGACGACGGCGAGCTGTCGGTCGGACCGGCAACGATCGCCGACATCGCGCCGATCCCGCCCGAGGAGCTGACCCGCCGCATCAAGGCCGCCCCGAAGGCCTGAGCGCCGCGGTTTACCAGGAGAACGTGGTAAACCGCCACTTCACCAGGCAAACCTGCCCGGAGGAGTGGCCGGATGCCTGGAGAGGTGCCGGATCAGACGTCCGAGCTGGCCGCCCAGATGTTGATGCCGGCCTCACCCGCGTACGAGTCGATCTCGGCGAGCTCCTCGTCGGTGAAGTCGAGGCGTTGCGCGGCCTTGAGGTTCTCGTCGAGCTGCTCGACCGACGAGACGCCGATCAGCGCCGACGTCACGCCGCCGGGACGCAGGGTCCACGAGATCGCCATCTGCGCGAGCGTCTGGCCGCGCTTCTTCGCGATCGCGGCGAGACCCTTGAGGCGCTTGCGGTTGTCCTCGTTGGCCATCGACCTGGTTGAACGAGCCGCGCTTCTGCGACCGCTCCGGGTCGGCACTCTCGACATACCGGTCGGACAGCAGGCCCTGCGCCAGCGAGCCGAAGCCGATCGAGCCGACGCCGTGCTCGTCGAGCACCGTCGTGAGTCCCTGCTCGATCCAGCGGTTGATCATCGAGTACGACGGCTGGTGGATCACGATCGGCGTGCCGAGGCTGTTGGCGATCGCCACGGCCTCGGACGTGCGCTCCGGCGAGTACGACGAGATGCCGGCATAGCGCGCCTTGCCCTGGCGGACGATCGCGTCGAGCGCGCCGATGGTCTCCTCGAGCGGCGTGCCGGGGTCGGCGCGGTGCGAGTAGAAGATGTCGACGTGGTCGACCGACATCCGCTGCGAGCGACTCGTCGAGGCTCGCGAACAGGTACTTCCGCGAGCCGAAGTTGCCGTAGGGGCCGGGCCACATGTCGTAGCCGGCCTTGGTCGAGAGGATCAGCTCGTTGCGGTACGCCTTGAAGTCCGTGCGCATCATGCGCCCGAAGTTCTCCTCGGCCGAGCCGTAGGGCGGGCCGTAGTTGTTGGCGAGGTCGAAGTGCGTGATGCCGTTGTCGAACGCGTGGCGCAGCACGGCGCGCTGGTTGTCGAACGGGAAGTTGTCGCCGAAGTTCCACCACAGCCCCAGCGACAGCGGCGGCAGGAACAGCCCGGAGCGACCGACCCGGCGATAGTCCCAGTGCGTGTAGCGATCTTCCGCGGCGACGTAGGGGCGGTGGATCTCGGGAACGGGGTCGGCGAACGAGGCGCTGTCGGTCATGGGTCCACGCTAGTACTCGCTGCAAATGTCGCCACGAGGTCGTACGTTCGGCGCATGGTCGACCAGATCCTCGAGCTCCGCCAGTACACCCTCAAGCCCGGCACCCGGGACGGCTTCGTCGAGCGGTTCGAGCGCGAGTTCCTCGACACGCAGGAGGCCGTCGGCATCCACGTGCTCGGCACGTTCCTCGACCTCGACGATCCCGACCGGTTCGTGTGGTTCCGCGGCTTCGCGTCGCTCGACGAGCGAGCCGCGTCGCTGGCGGCGTTCTACGGCGGGCCGGTGTGGGCCGCGTGGGGCGACGAGACCAACGCCGACCTGATCGACTCCGACGACGTGCTGATGCTGCAGCCGCGACCCGGCAAGCCGGGCATGCCGGTGTCGGCGTTCGGCGAGCTGGCCATCCGGGTGTGGGCGATCAGCTCCGACGCCGAGGAGTCCTCCCTCGAAGCCGCCATCGATGCGGCCGGCGGCGACGTGCTGCTGAGCCATCCGGGCCCCAACAACTTCCGGCTGCCGGTGCGCGACGACCAGGTGATCGTCGCGCTCGGGGGCGACGGCCTGCCCGACGGTGAGCTCCAGCATCTGCGGCTCGCGCCGACGGCGCGCTCCGCACTGCGTTGATCAGCGCAGGCGCGCAGCGGCGAGCACGACCGGCTCGGCCGCACCGGACCACGTGCCGGTCAGCACCTCATCGCCCTCGGGCCTGGTGCCGTCGAGCACCTGGACCACGTCGAGCTCGACCGGCGGGACGTCGGCGCGGGTGCCGCTGCCCTTGACGCGTACGGCTCGGCTCGACGATCTCGGTGCGGCCGTCGGCGAACTCGCGCACGAGCTCGGCCTGGGTGCCGCCGGTGAGGATCGTGGTCGCGAGCACCGACTGATAGACCGGGTCGCCGATCGCGTGATAGACCCAGCGCGGTCCCGAGCAACGTGTGGTCCATCGTGCCGACCAGGAACGAGTCCGCCCCGTCGATCGGCGCACCGCGATAGGTCCACGGGACCTGGAAGAGCGGCCCGTCCCCGGCGCGTACGAGGTGGGTCTCCATGCCGACCTCGCCGTCGGGGTCGTCGAAGCGATAGGAGCCGACGTGCTGCAGGGCCGAGGCGTCGCCGGTGAACCACGGCTGCGTCGGCAGCCACGTCGCGAGCAGCTCAGGCTTGGTCGGGGTGATGTCGGCATCGCCGTGCAGGATCGCCATGACTCGAATCTATCGCGGCCGCCTGACACGATGGGCGCATGCAGATCGTCGTGCTCGATGACTACCAGCAGGTCGCGGCCAAGCATGCCGACTGGGACTCCCTCGAGGAGGACGTGACGTTCCTCGACCGGCACCTCGAGGGCGCCGAGCTGGTCGCCGCGCTCGAGCACGCGCAGGTCATCGTCGCGATGCGCGAGCGTACGCCGATCGGTGCCGAGCTCCTCGCCCAGCTGCCCGAGCTCCGCCTGATCGTGACGACCGGCCGGCGCAACGCGTCGATCGACGTCGCGGCGGCGAACGCCCGGGGCATCCCGGTGTGCGGCACGTCCGGCCTCGCCTCGTCGACCGTCGAACACACGTGGGCGCTGATCCTCGCGGCGGTGCGGCACATCCCTGCCGAGGACCGGTCGATGCGCGACGGCGGCTGGCAGACGACCGTCGGCACGGGCCTTGCCGGCGGCACCCTGGGCGTCATGGGGCTCGGCCGGCTCGGCTCGCAGGTCGCGGCGATCGGCCAGGCGTTCGGCATGGACGTCGTGGCCTGGTCGCAGAACCTCGATCCCGAGCACGCCCGAACCCTCGGCGTGCGCCCGGTGTCGAAGGCCGAGCTGATGGCCGAGTCCGATGTCGTGACGATCCACCTGGTCTCGAGCGCCCGCACGCACCACATCGTCGGGCGCCGACGAGATCGCCGCGATGCGGCCGACGGCATACCTGGTCAACACCTCGCGCGCACCGCTCGTCGACACCGCGGCGCTGCTCGAGGCCCTGCACGCGGGACGCATCGCCGGTGCCGCGATCGACGTCTACGACACCGAGCCGCTGCCGCCTGACGACCCCTTGCGCACTGGCGCCGCGCACTGTGCTGACGCCGCACCTCGGCTATGTCACGGGCGACGGCTACGACGTGTTCTTCCGCGAGGCGGTCGAGGACATCGCGGCGTGGCGGGCCGGGGCGCCGCTCCGCGTGCTCAGCGCAGGCGGGTGATCTCGACCGCGACGAACAGCTCGGAGCCGCCCGAGGTCGAGAAGATCCCGCGCAGCGGCGGGCTGTCGCCGTAGTCGCGACCCTTGGCCACGACCACGTGACGCGGGCCGGGTGCGATCCCGTTGGTCGGGTCCCAGCCGACCCATTCGCCGTCCCACCACTCGATCCACGCGTGCGACTCGCCCTCGATCGCCTCGCCGATCACCGGATCCGGCGACGGGTGGAGGTAGCCGGAGACGTACCGCGCCGGGATGCGCGCCTCACGCAGCACGCCGAGCGTCAGGTGCGCGAAGTCCTGGCAGACGCCGTTCTTGCTGTCCCACGCGTCGGCGGCGGTCGTCGTGACCTCGGTGCTGCCGGGCAGGTACTTGACCCGGTCGTGCAGGAAGCCGGCCGCCGCGAGGGCGTACTCACCCGGCGTCGCGGCGTCGGCGCGGATGCTCGACAGCTCGGCGAGCAACGACGGCGCCGGCGCGACCCACGAGGAGAGCTCGAGGAACTCGCAGTACTCGTCCTGCACGGTCAGCAGGTCGTCCCACGAGGCAGCGTGCGGCCGGGCCGGTACGTCCTGGGTCTCGACCGTCGCCGTCGCCACGACCGTCAGGTCGGTGTGCGGGTCGTGCACCTCGAACGACGTCACGGTCGTGCCCCAGTAGTCGCGGTACTCATAGCTCCACGGCGTCGGCGTGATCTCGAGGCGCGACCGCAGGACGTACTGCTCCGACGTCGTCATCGGGGTCATGCGCGCCTCGTTGAACGACGCCGCCGCACCCCGCTCGTAGTGGTAGCCGGTCGTGTGCCTGATCCGCATCTGCATGTTCGTCAGCACAGCAGACCCCTCCGCTCCAGGTGTGCTCCTCGTACTCGGCGAAGTAGCGCGCCGTCACGGCATCGCTCGCGGCGGCGCAGCTGCGCTGCAGGCGCTCCATCTCGACCGGCAGGTCGAACACGATGTCGGCGAGCGGGCGGTACTCGAGCTCGGTGCGGGCCCGGCCGAGCAGTCGCTGGGCCTCGTCGCTGAAGCCCGTACGTTGGCCGCTGCGCTCGAGCTTGGTCAGCGCCTTCTCGGCCTGCGCCAGCGACGACACGATCGAGCGCGGGAACCAGCGGTCGAGCAGCAGGAACTCGGCGGCCTGACGGTCGGCCTCGATCCCGCGATAGGCGCGGATGAAGGACTCGTACGCTCCGCAGGCCCGCAGCGTCGTGGGCCAGGCGACCTGCGGCCCGGACGCCAGCGCCGCGGTCGACAGCAGCCGGGCGGTCATGTCGACGCGTTCGATGCTGCGGCCCAGCATGTAGAACTGCCAGCCCTCGTCGCGGGTCATGGTCGAGTCGGCGATGCCGGAGATCATGGCGGTGCGGTTGCGCACCCAGGCGAACATGTCGGGCGACCGCATCGCCCGCGCCGTCGGCAGCCCGCGCCACGTCGTGTTGATCGCGGCCCAGATGTCGGTCGAGAGGGTCTCGCGGGCGCGGCGGGCGCTCTCGCGCGCGGCGCCGATCGCCGCGGCGATCGAGACCGGCGAGTCGGCGTTGTGCGCGAGCAGGTCGAGGATCATCCAGCGGTTGGGGTTGCCGACGTAGTCCTCGACGCCCATGACCGACAGGAGCTGCTCGCACGAGGTGCGCTCGTCCATGCCGGGGTCCTCGATCAGGACCTGCATCTGGACGTCGAGGATGCGGGCGGTGTCGTCGGCGCGCTCGAGGTAGCGGCCGATCCAGAACAGCGACTGCGCGATGCGGCTCAGCATGGGCGCTCCCGACCTTGTTGCTGCTCCTGCTCCTGCACGTGGACGTCGCGGGTCTCGCCGTCGATCGCGGGACCGGCCGACTGCGGGGTGCCGGCGACCCGGCTCGCCGCGGGTGCGCCTTCGCCCTCGTCCTCGGGATCGGTCGGGCTGGCCAGCACCCAGGTGTCCTTGGACCCGCCGCCGCGGCTCGAGTTGACGATCAGCTCGCCCTCCGGCAGCGCGACGCGGGTCAGCCCGCCGGGCAGCACGAACACGTCGTCGCCGTCGTGCACCGCGAACGGCCGCAGGTCGACGTGGCGCGGGCGTATGCCGTCCTCGACGAGCGTCGGCACGGTCGACAGCGAGACGACCGGCTGGGCGATCCAGGCACGAGGGTCGAGCAGGATCTTGTCGCGCAGCTCGTCGAGCTCCTCGCGCGAGGCGGCCGGCCCGATCACGATGCCCTTGCCGCCCGACCCGTCGACCGGCTTGAGGACGAGCTCGTCGAGGCGGTCGAGCACTTCTTCGCGCTGCTCCGGCTCGCCCACCCGCCACGTGTCGACGTTGCGCAGGATCGGCTCCTCCGACAGGTAGTAGCGGATCAGGTCGGGCACGTACGTGTAGAGCAGCTTGTCGTCGGCCACGCCGTTGCCGACGGCGTTGGCGATCGTCACGTGCCCGGCGCGCGCGGCGTTGATGATGCCCGGCACGCCGAGGGCCGAGTCGGCGCGGAACTGCACGGGGTCGAGGAAGTCGTCGTCGATGCGGCGATAGATCACGTCGACCGGCTCGAGGCCGTTGGTCGTACGCATCATGACCCGGCCGGACCGGCACACGAGGTCGCGGCCCTCGACGAGCTCGACGCCCATCGTGCGGGCCAGCAGGGTGTGCTCGAAGTAGGCGGAGTTGTAGACGCCGGGCGTCAGCACGACGACGGTCGGGTCGTTGACGCCGGCCGGCGCCGCCTTGCGCAGCGCGGCGAGCAGCTGCTGGGAGTACTGCGACACCGGGCGGATGCGGTGGTCGGCGAACACCTCGGGCAGCGCCGCCGACAGCGCCCGGCGGTTGGTCATGACGTACGAGACGCCGGACGGCACGCGCACGTTGTCCTCGAGCACGCGGAAGTCGCCGTTGCCGTCGCGGATCAGGTCGACGCCGGCGACGTGCACGCGTACGCCGTTGGCCGGCTCGAGCCCGGCGACGACGCGATGGAAGTGCGGCGACGTCATGACGGTGGCGCGGGGCACGACGCCGTCGGCGAACAGCTCGCCCGGACCGTAGGCGTCGGCGAGGAACGCCTCGAGCGCGAGCACCCGCTGGCGTACGCCGCGCTCGACGTGGTCCCAGTCGGCGGCCTCGATCAGGCGGGGGACGATGTCGAGCGGGAAGGGGCGCTCCTCACCGGCGACGCCGAACGTGACCCCCTGCTCGAGGTAGGACGAGGCGAGCGAGTCGGCCCGCAGCCGGATCTCCTCGGCGCCCATCTTCTCGAACGACTCGTGGACCTGCGCGTAGTTGGACCGGACCTCGGCGTCCGCGAACATTTCGTCGAAGCCCGCGACAGGTCCGTAGCCGTCGAAGAGCTCAGGGATGTCCACGGGCTCCACCGTAGGACAGATTTGCTAACGGCGTGTTTCCGCCCGGCTCGTGGACACCGACACCCCGACGTTCGGCTGAGATTCGAGGCATTTCGTGGCCTGTCCGGATACGCTTTCGATCAGAAAGGGGCCGGCCTATGGCGGATGCATACGTCCTGGTGCTCAACGCGAGCTACGAGCCCCTGCAGCGCGTCTCGATGCGGCACGCGATCAAGATGCTCGTGCGCGAGGTCGCCGTCATCGAGGAAGAGGCCGGCGGCTCGTTCGGCCCGTTCCCGGTGCCCAAGGTGCTGCGCCTCGTGCGCTACGTCGTGACGCGCTGGATGCACCGCCGCTCCAACCTCTGCACCAAGAGCGCGATCAAGGCCCGCGACAAGATGTGCGCCTACTGCGGCGGCCGGGCCGAGACGGTCGACCACATCGTGCCGCGCAGCCGCGGCGGGACGCTCACCTGGGACAACGCCGTCGCCGCGTGCATACGGTGCAACCACCGCAAGGCCGACCGCACGCCGGCCGAAGCCGGCATGACCCTGCTGGTCACCCCAAAACAACCCCAGTTCATCGTCGTCGCCTGACGAAGGCATCGCCGCGTCCCCCAGACAACCCGCCGTACGGCGAAGCCCACAGCGGCTGAGGTTGGGGTCCCCTCACGAGCTCTGCGAGTAGCGGGCGGGTTGCGTACCGCCGAGGAGCCGATCGGCCACGCGTGCCGAGATCGTAACTCGCCCCTCGGTGGGCCACAACCCACCCGTCAGCGTACATAAGCCGCACGCGTCACCGGACGCAACCCACGCCTTACCGGACGCAAGCCTACGCGTCAGCGTGAGGGCCTACAACCCCACGGATTCGTAGATGTCGTCCAGGGCGTCGAGGTAGGCGCCTTGGTCGTCGCCGACCTTCTTCTCGACCTCCGCGGCCTTGGCGAGCACCTCGTCGGCGACCTCCTCGTAGCGGGCGTTCCACTTCTCGGCCTCGATCTGCCAGTAGCCGCACGTGTAGAAGTCCGCCTGCGGCCACCGCAGCTCGCGGCGCAGGTGCCGCCGCACCGCCCGGCTCGCCCGGGCCTCGCCGGCGAGCCACACGTAACGGTCCTCGGCCGGCAGCTCGCGAGACGTCACGGCCTCGGCCAGCGCGTCGCAGATGTCGGTGTCCTTGGCGACGACCTGCCACGTGACCTCGACGTCGGCCGGGCTCGGCAGCGGGATCTCGTCGCCGGCGTCGGTCAGCACGATCACGACCTCGACCTTCTGCCCGCGCTCGAGCCCACGCAGGATCCGCGCCACTGCGGGCACGCCGGTGATGTCGGCGACCAGCAGCTGCCAGCCCACGCCGGCCGGTGCGGCGTACAACCCGTGCGGCTCGATCAGCCCGACCCGGTCGCCCGGCTGGCACGTGCGCGCCCAGTCGGAGCCGATGCCCTCGTCGTGCAGCGCGATGTCGAGGTCGATGCGGGTGTCGCCGTCGACGACGCGGTGGTCCGACACGGTGTAGACCCGCGACTCCGGCTCGGCCGCACCCTCGGCATGCGTGATCTTCCAGTCGTCGTCGATCTCCGGGATCGCGAGCTCGGCGCCGGCCGGCGGGATCAGCACGCGTACGTACTCGTCGGGGATCCCGGTCGAGGCGAAGCCGTCCAGGCCCCCGAGCGTCACGGTGACCAGGTGGGCGGAGAGCCGGCGGCGGCCCAGCACCGTGGCGGCGTACGTCTTCACTGTCGGGTTCCCCTCGATCGGCAGTTAACTTAGGTCAGCCTAACTTACGCCCGGTTGGTAGCGTGGCCCGGTGACGTCAGCTCCCCTGCAAGGGCCACTCAGTGTCCGGCCCATCAGCACGCCGGAGCACCTCGACTTCGTACGCAGTCGACCCTCGGTCAGCTTCCTGCAGACCCCGGCGTGGGCGACGGTCAAGAACGAGTGGCGCGGCGAGTCGATCGGCTGGTTCGACGGCAGCACGCTGGTCGGCGCGGCGCTCGTGCTCTACCGCCAGCTGCCGCGGGTCAAGCGCTACCTCGCCTATCTGCCCGAGGGTCCCGACATCGACTGGTCGGACGCCGACCTCGGCCGCTGGCTGACCCCGCTCGCCGCGCACCTCAAGCAGCAGGGCGCGTTCGGCATCCGCATGGGCCCGCCCGTCGTCACCCGCCGCTGGCACGCCGCGACGATCAAGCAGGCCATCGCCGACCCGGTGCTCACGACGCTGTCCGACGTACCCGCCGACGTACGCGATGACGACGCGCTCGAGGTCGCCACGGCGCTGACCCGCCTGGGCTGGAAGGAGATCCCGACCGAGAACGGGTTCTCCGCCGGCCAGCCGAAGTTCAACTTCCAGATCCCGCTCGCGGGCGGCTCCGAGGACGACATCCTCGCCGGCATGAACCAGCAGTGGCGCCGCAACATCAAGAAGGCCGACCAAGGCCGGCGTCGAGGTCGTACGCGGTGACGCGTGCCGACCTCGCCGAGTTCCACCGGGTCTACGCCGAGACCGCCGAGCGCGATCACTTCACCCCGCGACCGCTGTCGCTACTTCGAGCGCATGTGGGACGCGCTGACCGCCGAGGAGCCCGACCGCCTCGTGCTCTACCTCGCCCGCCACGAGGGCGACCTGGTCGCCGCGACCACGATGGTGCGCGTCGGCGAGCACGCCTGGTACTCCTACGGCGCCTCGACCACGGCCAAGCGCGACGTCCGCGGCTCCAACGCGATCCAGTGGCAGATGATCCGCGACGCGATGGCCGCCGGCGCCACGGCGTACGACATGCGCGGCATCACCGAGACGCTCGACCCCGACGACTCGCACGTCGGCCTGATCCAGTTCAAGGTCGGCACCGGCGGCGAGGCCGTCGAGTACCTCGGCGAGTGGGACCTGCCGCTCAACCGCGCCCTGCACCTCGGCTTCACCACCTACATGAAGAGGCGATGACGGTGACCTTCGAGCTGGACATCGACGCCGAGCGCTGGCGACGCGGGCTCGCGCGCCGTCGTCGACAGCACGCCCGGCATCGTCCCGGTCATCAAGGGCAACGGCTACGGCCTCGGCCGCGACCTGCTGGCCACCGAGGCCAAGGACCTCGGCCTCGGGATGATCGCCGTCGGCACGTACGCCGAGGTGCCCGGTGCGCTGGCAGCTTCGGCGGCGACGTCATGGTGCTGACGCCGTGGCGGCCGTTCTTCACCGACGTCATCCACGACGAGCGGGTCATCCACACCGTCGGCCGGGTCGAGGACATCGCGGCACTCGCCGCCGGGCCCGACGCCACCGCCCGCGTGCTGCTCGAGGGCGAGACGTCGATGGCGCGGCACGGGCTCGACCGGCACGAGCTCGCCGCAGCCGTTGCCGCTCTGGGCGACCTGCGGGTCGAGGGCTTCGCGATCCACCTGCCGATGGCCGGCGACAACCTCGCGCGAGGCCGAGAACTGGGCCGCCGCGCTCGAGGCGTCGCAGGTCGAGACCACGACGTTCTACGCCTCGCACCTGACCCCGGCCGAGCTGACGATCCTGCGCGACCGCCGCCAGCAGCTCGACATCCGGCCCCGCATCGGCACGTCACTGTGGCTCGGCGACCTCGGCGCCCTGACCGTACGCGCGACGGTCCTCGACAGCCACCTCGTCGCGCGCGGCGAGCGGGTCGGCTACCGGCAGCGGCCCATGCCCCGCGACGGCTACCTGCTGATCATCTCCGGCGGCACCAGCAACGGCATCGGCCTCGAGGCGCCCAAGGCCTCGGCCGGCGTCGTGCAGCGCGGCAAGTCGCTCGCCAAGGGCGGGCTCGAGGCGGCCGGGCTTCTCGCTGTCGCCGTTCACGATCGACGGCAAGCAGCGCTGGTTCGCCGAGCCGCCGCACATGCAGGCGAGCATGGTGTTCCTGCCGGCCGGCGCTCGGGCGCCTCAGGTCGGCGACAGCGTCGACGTGGCGGTGAGGTTCACCACCGCCACGTTCGACGCCATCAACCTCGCTAGCTAGCGGCTCGCGAGCGATCTGTCCTTGCGCCGGCGAATGCCGAGGCCGAGCACCGGCGAGCGGCGCCGCGACGACAAGGCCGAGCAACCCGATTGCCGTCGGTGCCGGCGCCGTCGTTGCCGGTGCCGTCGGTGGCGGTCCCGTCCTGCGTTCGTTGCCGCTCTGATCGGTCCGTGCCCGGGTCCTGGCGTCGGGCGTCGTCCGGATCTCGGTCGGCGGTGCAGGGCTCTCGTTGGGCGTCGGCTCCTCCGTCGGCTTGGGATCGTCGATGCACTTCGTCTTGTCGCCGTTGAGGTGCTGGTCGCTGTCGCACTTGGGCGGCGGCTTCTTGTAGGTCGTGCCCTTGGTGCCCTTGATGTTCGCCGGCGGCGGGAACGTCCCGCACTCGGTGCCCTCGAGCGCGGCGTTCATGTACGCCTGGAACGTCTTGGCCGGGATCTGGCCACCGAAGAACGGCGGCAGCATGTAGCCCTCGAGGTCGCCGTTGCCGTTGCTTGCCGCGGTTGTACATCACCGCGGTGGCGAGCTTGGGCGTGTAGCCGGCGAACCACGACGACGACACGTGCTGGTCGTTGGCTGGGCCGGCCGTCGCGGTGCCGGTCTTGCCGGCTGTCGGGCAGACCGTCCTGGCGCTGGAGCCGGTGCCGGCAGCTGCCGGAGTTGACGACCTTGCGCATCGCCGCGATCGTGTCGGCCGCGACGTCCTTGGGGATCGCCTGCTCGGTCTCGACCTTGTGCTTGTACTCGGTCTTGCCGCTGGAAGTCCTTGACCGACTCGATGACGTACCAGTCGGCTCGCTTGCCGTCCGCCGCGAGCGTCGCGTAGGCGTTGGCCATGTCGACCGGCGCCACCGGGAAGAAGCCGAGCGGGGTCACCAGCGGTGGTCCGCCCTCGCGTGATCTTGTC
Organism: uncultured Actinomycetota bacterium; assembly: GCA_963761965.1. GTDB lineage: Bacteria > Actinomycetota > Actinomycetes > Propionibacteriales > Nocardioidaceae > Aeromicrobium. The sequence continues at coordinate 5,630 of CAVXIX010000018.1, read as the reverse complement.
GAGGATCGACGTCGGGATGCCGGCCTGCTCGGCGGCATCGAGGGTCTTGTCCGGTCCGTCCTTCATCTGGTCCATCAGGTCGACGAACGCCGTGTTGATCGACTTCTGCGTCGCGAACTCCAGCGGCACGCTGCCGAACGACTCACCGCCGCTGTCGCCCTGGTTCTCGGTGACGGCCTTGCCGTTGATGATGAGCGGTGAGGACCCGTTGAGCTTGGTCTTGAGGCTGTAGCCGTTCTCGAGCGCGGCGACCACCGCGAACGCCTTGAACGTCGACCCCGGCTGGGTGCCGCGACGTCGCCCAGTTGCGGCTGTTCTTGAGGTAGTCCCGGCCGCCGTACATCGCCTGGACCGCGCCGGTGCCCGGCCTGATCGAGACCAGGGCCTGGTTGAGCTGTTGTGGCCGGACGGACGGTAGGTCTTGATCGCCTCGACGGCGTCCTTCTGCTTCTCGTAGTTGAACGTCGTGACGATCCGCAGGCCGCCGCCCTTGACGTCCTGGTCGGAGAACTCGAGCAGGCCTTCCATCTGCTTCCTGCACCAGCTGGAGCAGGTAGCCCTTGGAGCCGCTGAAGCGGTTGATCTCGCGCTTGGGCTCGATCTTGGGCAGGTGGTCGCCGAACTTCGCGGCCTGCGCAGACGTGATGGCGCCGTCCTTGACCATGCCGTCGAGCACGTAGCGGAAGCGCGGACCGATCCGGTCCGCGGCGCCCTCGGCGTACGGGTCGTAGTAGGTCGGGCTGTTGATGATCGTCGCGAGCAGCGCCGACTGCGCGTAGTTGAGCTTCGAGGCCGGCTTGTCGAAGTACGTCTGCGAGGCGACCTCGACGCCGTAGGCGCCGTTGCCGAAGTAGATCGTGTTGAGGTAGCCCTCGAGGATCTTCTTCTTGCTCAGCTGGTTGTGGATCTTGATCGACAGGATCGCTTCCTTGACCTTGCGCTTGTAGGACTGCTCCTGCGTCAGGTAGAGGATCTTGACGTACTGCTGCGTGATCGTGGAGCCGCCGCCCTGGATCTCACCGCTCGTGGCGTTGTTGCGCGCCGCGCGGATGATGCCCTTGATGTCGATGCCGCGGTTGGAGTAGAACGAGCGGTCCTCGGCGGCGATCGCAGCGGCCTGCATCGAGGCCGGGATCTTGTCGATCGAGATGCTCTCGCGGTCCTGCGTCGCGAACGTGCCGAGCTCGTGCTTGCCGTCGGAGTAGTAGACCTTGGTCGTCTGCGTCTTGAACGCGGCGTTCGCGCTCGGGATGCTGATCGTCTGGTAGAGGATGAAGAACGTCGCGGCGCGCGAACAGCACGCCGAGGCACGCCAGCAGGGCTCCCCAACGGATCGTCTTGCCAGCCACCAGGGACCGCGGCCGCCGATCTTCCGCGCGATCGCTTTGAGCCGTCCGCCGCCCTGAGTCAGGGCGTGGCGCTTTTCTTCGCTGTGCTGCCAAGGGTCCGTCTACCTCCGTGGGGATCCCGGAATCGGATCCGTCAACGACCAAGTGTGCCGAACCTACCTGAGGAATGGTTAATCGGGCATGCGTCCGCGTGTGCTGGGTCACGAACACCGGGGTGTTGCCGATACACCAGTTAGATGTATCGTTCCGATATACATACAAATGGCTGACTTTGTCAGGACGGGTAGATGACACGACGCGGCGCGGCACTCGAGGTGGCAGTCCTTGGACTGCTCCACGATGCCCCGATGCATGGCTACGAGCTGCGCAAGCAGGTCAACGCCCTGCTCGGCTGGGGTCGCATCCTGTCCTACGGCACGCTCTATCCCGCACTCAAGGCGCTCGGCAAGGACGGCTACATCGTGGCCGACGAAGCCGTCGAGCCCGAGGCGCGGGGCCGGCGGGCCAAGATCGTCTACAAGCTCACGGCCGAGGGCAAGGAACACTTCGCCCAGGCGCTCGAGGACTCCGGTCCTTCGACGTGGGACGACGAGACGTTCGGCGTACGGTTCGCGTTCTTCGCGCGCACCGATGCCGCCTCGAGGGTTCGCATCCTCGAGGGACGACGAAGCCGACTGGAGGAGCGCCTCGACAACGTCCGCAAGGCAGGACAGCGGAAGCGGGATCGGGTCGACTCCTACACGTTGGAGCTGCAGAGGCACGGCCTGGAGTCGGTCGAGCGCGAGGTCAAGTGGTTGACCGAGCTGATCGACCGGGAGCGCTCCGGCGGCTATCCAGACGACAGCACGAACAGCACAGACCTCAACACGACCGAGAAGTAACACATCAATGAAGGAGAACCCATGGGTTCGGTACGCGTAGCAATTGTGGGTGTGGGCAACTGCGCCACGTCCCTGATCCAGGGCGTCGAGTACTACAAGGACGCTGACCCCGCCGGCAACGTCCCCGGGCTCATGCACGTCGAGTTCGGTGAGTACCACGTCAAGGACATCGAGTTCGTCGCCGCGTTCGACGTCGACGCCAAGAAGGTCGGCTTCGACCTCTCCGAGGCGACGCAGGCCAGCGAGAACAACACGATCAAGATCGCCGACGTGCGCCCCGACCGGCGTCATCGTCCAGAAGGGCAACACGCTCGACGGTCTCGGCAAGTACTACCGCGAGACGATCGAGGAGTCGGACGCCCCGGCGGTCGACGTCGTGCAGGTCCTCAAGGACACCAAGGCCGACGTCCTCGTCTCCTACCTCCCGGTGGGCTCCGAGGAAGCCGACAAGTTCTACGCGCAGTGCGCCATCGACGCCAACGTCGCCTTCGTCAACGCGCTGCCGGTGTTCATCGCCTCGGACCCCGAGTGGGCCAAGAAGTTCGAGGACGCCGGCGTCCCGATCATCGGCGACGACATCAAGAGCCAGGTCGGCGCGACCATCACGCACCGCGTCATGGCCAAGCTGTTCCAGGACCGTGGCGTCGTGCTCGACCGGACGTACCAGCTCAACGTCGGCGGCAACATGGACTTCAAGAACATGCTCGAGCGTGACCGTCTCGAGTCCAAGAAGATCTCCAAGACGCAGGCCGTGACGTCCAACATCGACCACGACCTCGGTGCCAAGAACGTGCACATCGGCCCGAGCGACTACGTCCAGTGGCTCGACGACCGCAAGTGGGCCTACGTACGCCTCGAGGGTCGCGCGTTCGGTGACGTCCCCCTCAACCTCGAGTACAAGCTCGAGGTCTGGGACTCGCCCAACTCCGCCGGCATCATCATCGACGCCATCCGTGCGGCGAAGATCGCCAAGGACCGTGGCATCGGCGGCGCCCTGCTGTCGGCCTCGTCCTACCTGATGAAGTCGCCCCCGGAGCAGCGTCCCGACGACCTCGGTCGCGAGATGCTCGAGAAGTACATCCGCGGTGAGGTCGAGCGCTAAGCATACGCGGCGAAGCGCGTGAAGCACACGCTGAGCGTCGAGGCTCACAGCAGTACGACGGAGGGCCGGTTCCCGTTGGGGCCGGCCCTTCGTCATGCCCCGAGCAGCCGGGTGAACGTGTCGCGCATGATCGCGGCGGCGTCGTCGACGTCGCGGCCGAGATCGTCGCGGGCGAACGACCAGGTCATGCCGCTCGCCGCCGCCATGAGAGCGAGGCACAGCGCGCCGTCCGCGCCGCCCGTCAGCCGCCAGCTCGGCCGGGAAGGTCTCGAGCAGGTCGCGACGGAGCCGCTCGATGAGCTCGCGGCGCGCCGCAGCCAGGGCCGGCGAGAACGGCTCGCCCAGCACCGCCGACCGGGCCGCCGGCGCGAGGTGCTCCAGCCGGACGGCGCGTTGCCGGCAGAACAGCGTCGATCCGCTCGGCCAGCGGCAGTGACGCGTCGATCGGCCTGCCGCAGGGCGGCGTCCGCGTCGAGCCAGTACGCCGTCGTCGCCTCGAGCAACGTCTCGAGATCCTTGAAGTTGAGCCACAGCGTGCGCACCGAGACACCGGCCCGCTCGGCGATGACCTTGGCCGTCGGCTTCAGCACGCCCTCGCGCAGGAGCTCGGCGTGCGCCTCGACGATCGCCTCACGCGTACGCTCACCGCGCGCGATCCGCCCGTCGCTGTGACGCTGCACCGTCTCTTCGCCAGCCACGTCCTCAGTATCGCCCTGCGGCATCAGCTGCGGGCGGCCCAGAACGCCTTGAGGGCTTCGATCGCGTCGGCCTCGCTCAGCGGGCCGCGATCCATCCGCAGGTCGAGCAGGAACCGGTAGGCCTCGCCGACCTCGGGCCCGGGCGGGATGCCGAGGATCGCCATGATCTGCGCGCCGTCGAGGTCGGGGCGGATCGAGCCGAGCTCCTCCTGCTCGGCCAGCACCGCGATCCGCTCCTCGAGCTCGTCGTATGTCCGCTGGAGGCGCAGGGCCTTCTTCTGGTTGCGGGTCGTGGAGTCCGCGCGGGTCAGGATGTGCAGGCGTTCGAGCTGGTCACCGGCGTCGCGGACATAGCGGCGTACGGCCGAGTCGGTCCACTCGCCCGAGCCGTAGCCGTGGAACCGCAGGTGCAGCTCGACGAGCTTGGCGACCTGGTCGGTGAGGTCGTTGCTGTAGCGCAGCGCCTTCATGCGCTTGCGCACGAGCTTGGCGCCGACGACGTCGTGGTGGTGGAACGTGACGGTGCCACCCTCGACGAACCTGCGGGTCTTGGGCTTGCCGATGTCGTGCAGCAGCGCGGCCAGCCGGATCACCAGGTCGGGCTGCGTCTCGAGCCGGCCCTCGAGCGCGATCGCCTGCTCGAGCACCGTCAGCGAGTGCTCGTAGACGTCCTTGTGCCGGTGGTGCTCGTCGCGCTCCAGGATCAGGGCCGGCAGCTCGGGCAGCATCTGCGCGGCCAGACCCGGTCTCGACCAGCAGCCGCAGGCCGGCGACGGGGTGCGAGCCCGAGGACCAGCTTGTTGAGCTCGTCGCGAATGCGCTCGGCCGAGACGATCTCGAGCCGGCTCGCCATGTCGGTCATCGCCGCGACGACGTCGGGCGCCGCGCTGAACCCCAGCTGCGACACGAACCGTGCGGCGCGCATCATCCGGAGCGGGTCGTCGCTGAACGACTGCTCGGGCGTCACCGGGGTGCGCAGGAGCCGGTCGTCGAGGTCGTCCTGGCCGCCGAACAGGTCGACGAACTCCGCGGACGGCAACCGGATCGCCATCGCGTTGACGGCGAAGTCGCGCCGGGACAGGTCACCCTCGAGCGTGTCGCCGAACTGCACCTCGGGCTTGCGCGACGCGGTGTCGTACGCATCGCTGCGGTAGGTCGTGATCTCGAGGTCGTGCTGACCCTTGCGCAGGCCGATCGTGCCGAACTCGCGGCCGACGTCCCACATGCCATCGGCCCAGGAGCCGGCGATGCGCTCGATGTCAGCGGGCCGCGCCGAGGTCGAGAAGTCCCAGTCGTTGCCGGGCCGGCCGAGGACCGCATCGCGTACGGGACCGCCCACGATGGCCAGCTCGTGACCGGCCGCCTCGAACAGCGCGCCGAGCTCGGCCAGGAACGGGTTGGCGTCGAGCGACGCGTCGATCCTGGCCCGGCGATCCGGGTTCAGCGTGGACGTGGGCACGAGGACATACTCTATCGACCTCGACGCGGCCCGTGATCCGCCGCCGCGACGCCTGCGCAGCCGGATCTTCGGGCCGCACGCCCTAGCATGTTCGGGTGAGCAGCCGTCGTCGTCCCGTTCTCGTCGCGCTGCTCGCGACCA
>CAVXIX010000017.1:0-74198 GCA_963761965.1 uncultured Actinomycetota bacterium | reverse complement strand
GAACACGTTCCGGCCCTTGGCTCCATACAGCGGCTTGATGACGGAATGGCCGACCTCGGCGACGAACTGCTCGATCGCCTCGGGGTCGCGCGTGACGAGCGATCGAGGTCGGACCCTCTCGGGGAACTCCTCCAGGTAGAGCTTGCCGTTCGCACGTACGAGCGACTTGGGATCGTTGACCACCGTCACCCCTCGCGCCTTGAGCACCTGACCGATCACCACGCCCAAAGGACTTGCCCACGGTCGATCCTGCAGGTCTTCGAGCGACTCGTTTCGCAGGAACATCGCATCGAGGTCGTCGATGACGATCCGTTCGGCTTCGCGCTCCTTGATGCGCTCCATGAAGCTCTCAAGGGTGTCGTCCTTCTCGAACTCCGCGGCGTGGGCGCAGGCCGCCAGCTGACCGTCGCCCCAGAGCTCGGCGTCCCCCACCCCGACGTACCAGACCTCGTGGCCGAGCTGGGCTGCTGCCCTTGCCAGCCGCGTGGTCGTGTACTCGTCAACCTCTGTGACCACCTCGTTGACCAGGAATGCGATCTTCATGCGCTCCCTCTCCTTCATACAGATCCCTCACCGACGCTCCCTCGCGCAGTCGGTCGAGGCGCTCCTGTGCGCCGGGCACGTCCAGCCAGCGTGGACGGACCCATGGCGCGATCAGCACCTCACGGTCCAGCAGGTCCTGGATCAACGGGATGTGGTCCAACGCGAGCTTGCCGACGAAAAGCCCCTCGAGGCTCATGCCCTCTGCGAGCGCCTCGAGGATGTGCGTGATCCCACGCAGGTAGATCGCGTCCCTCACGAAGCCGCCTCCGACGACGACCCTGATGGCGATGGACCAGGCGGTCCTCGTCGGAATCCGATGGTCGGTTCGGAGCGACTCGAAGATCTCCAGGAACCCGGCGCCGTCGAGCATCTCGGCGACGGCGACGACCCGTGCCGCGAGCACGCGGAGACGCCTCGGGTCGAGCCCGCCGATGAGGTACTCCGCGAGGACGGCAAGGCCCTCCTGGGTCTCGTCGTAGCCGGGCAGGCCGATCTTCAGCAGCGTCAGAGGTTGCCTGGCGCCGTTCAGGTAGGTCACGACGTGCGTGCCGACCTCGTGATGCAGCAAGGCCTCGATGCGGTCCGCCCTGAACGTGGCGGCTTCGGGGATCAGCAGCTGCCCGAACGACACCATCAGCTCGGAGATGTCGTCGCGCACCTCGATGGGCGAGGGGAAGTCCGGATACACGGCGCGGTACCGATCGCACTCCGCGCGAGCCGCATCCGCGAACACCCCAGCCGTGACGCTCTGGGTGGCGGGCGGCTGTTGGGGGATGGTCTCGAGCAGCGCTTCCGCGTCGGACACGAGGGGTTGGGCGATTCCGCCGTAGAGCTGCAGTGACCCGTACACGAACTGTGTCGTGTCGCGATCCTCCAGAGCGGTGATCTGCCGTGCTATCTCGTCCCGCTTCGTCCGCAACAGCGTGTGCAGCGCTGGATCCGTGACGTTCTCGATCTCGAGCTCGTAGAGGTCACGGCGCACCAGATCCGGCTCGAACTCGAGCGGTCTGAGCCGCAGCGTGGGGGCTGTTCCGAAGTCGCTCCGCTCGAAGTCCGCCCATGCCTGCGCCGTGTTGACCGGCGTGACGTTGAGCAGCAGGTCGACGCCTGCGCTCGAGCTGGGTGAGGTCGGCGTCGATGTCCAGTGCAGGTGCAAGCGCCTGGGTTGGCGAAGTCACCTGGTCGACATACCCACCAACGTCTGACACGCAACCGTTGACGCTGGTCGACGACGTCATTTCACGCTTGAGGCTGACTCCGGCCGACTCGTCGACCAGGCGTATCCCGGCGTCACCCAAGAGCCACTCAACGCGGCAAGGGATCGGTCACTCCGCCGACGAACTGCCCGGCGCTGTCGAGATTGCGGAACGCCAGGAACCGGCTCGACCCGTCGCGGAGGGTGATCAGCTTGCCGACGTAGAGCTCCTCGTCGGTCAGGCGCGTGGCGAGGTCCAGGTCCACCGCTGCCCCGGCCCGTCGACCGGTACCGCCCACACGCCCCCGGCACCCGCCGGATCGTGCGGCATGTGCTCGGCCAGGCATGAGAACAACATCACCCAGCGCCCGTCGAGCTGGTGCACCCTGATCACTTCGGCCCAGGCGAAGCGCTCGCTCGGTGCACTGAGCGGCGGCTTCACCGTCCACGCCTGCAGATCGTCGGAGACCGCGTGCGCCACGACCGCCTGGGTCGGTCCCGGCGGCCCGTGCCGTTGCGTAGAGGTGCCACGTGCCGGACTCGTCGCGGCAGACCCACGGGTCGCGCCAGTGGGTCTCTTCGGCGCCGTTGTCACGGGTCGCGTACCACCGCGGGTCGGCCTCGAGGACCGGGCGCGGGTCGCGCTGCCAGGTCAACAGATCAGTCGACCTCGAGACGCCGATCCGCTGGACCAGGCCTTCCTCGGCGCCCGACAGCCCGGTCGTGAACATCCGCCAGGTCCCTCGTCGGCGCGCACCACGCAGCCGGTCCACGTCGCCAGGTCGTCGAAGGCCGGAGCCGGCTGGGGGTCGAGCGCGTCCGCGACGCGGGTCCAGGAGATGAGGTCGGTCGAGACCGCGTGGCCGACCGACGCGTTGCGGTGGCGCAGCTCGGGTCGCCGAGTGACCGCGGCGCCTTCAGGAAGAACAGGTGGTACGACGCTGCCGTCGTCGGCCACCCAGAAGTCCCACACCCAGTCGTTCGGCAGGTCAAACATCAGGCTGTTCCTTCGTCGGAGGGGTGGTCAGGACTGAACCGCCCGGCATCAACGGCATCGGAAGGCGCACCACTCCCGGCGCGGGCACGCCAGGATCGAGCAGCGCGTGCACCGCCTGAGCGCCGAGCTCGAGGAACGGCAGGGCCACCGAGATCACCTGAGGCCGCAGCCAGGTGGCCAGCTCCGAGCCGTCGAACGACACCACCGACACATCGCCCGGAACGTCCAGGCCGTGCTCGGCCAGCGCTTGGTAGACGCCCATCGCGACGCGGTCGTTGAGGCAGATGAGCCCGCCCGGCCGAGCTCCGGTCGCGAGCCACGCATGCGTGGCCTCGTACGCCGCGTCCACGGCCCATGGGCATGGCACGACACTCGCCACGGAACGACCCACTTCCGCGAGCCGGTCGTTCATGCCGGCGAGTCGCTGCGGCCCCGCGAACGTGTCTGGAGGCGTCTCGCCGACCACGTGGATGTCGCCGGTCACGCCGGCGTCGAGCAGGACGCTCGCGGCAGTGCGTCCGCCGCCGAACTCGTCAGGCACGAAGGCGGGCAAGGGCGAGGCAGGATCAAAGCAGTTCAGGAGCACCGTTCGGGTGCCCACGAGCTTTTCGGGCACCTGGATCTCAAGGCCGGTCCGCGTGACGTAGACGATGCCGTCGACCTGCCGATCGATCATCTCCTCGATCAGCAGCCGCTCGACCTCGGCATCGCCACCGGTCTCCCCGATCACCAGCAGGTGGTCGCGCTGCCGAGCCGCCTCCGACGCGCCGGCGAGCATCTGGCTGGAGAAGTGTCCACTCGCCACGAAGTCAGAGATCACGCCGACGGTGCTGGTCTTGGCGGTGCGCAGGTTCTGCGCGCTGCGGTTGGGGCGGTAGCCGAGGTCGATGACGGCCTGGCGTACGCGCTGCTCGGTGCGTCTCGGAGATCCGCATCTCCGCCGAACGGCCGGTGAGGACGTAGGAGGCCGTCGTCGCTGACACGCCGGCGCGGGTCGCGACGTCGCTCAGCTTGACCTTGCTGCGAGGAGACACACCCACCACCTTTCGCGATAGACCGTCAGCCCGTCTCGTGCCACGGGTCAATTCTGCGCTTCTCGAATCGATTTCCTTGACAGTGACGCACGACACAGTCATGATCATGCTGATTCGATTCAGCATGTTTACCACAAATCGTGTCCCGTTCGTCCGCCAGACATAGCGCTACCCAGAAATAGCGCGACAACCGCGAGGAGATCCCCAAGATGCGAACCCACGTGCGAGGACGCACAGCCCTGTTGACGTGCCTGGTGCTCGGCACCATGGGCCTCTCCGCCTGTGGTGGCGGCGACAGCAAGGCCGACAGCAAGACCGTCACGATCTGGTCCAGCATCGACCAGCCAGTCCAGGACGGCTTGAAGAAGTCGCTGGTGGCGAAGCTGTCCGCCGACGGCTCCGACATCAAGATCAACTGGCAGAAGGTCGAGAACATCAACCAGCTGATCGTCACGAAGATCCAGGCCGGCGACACGCCCGACATCGCGCTCGTGCCGCAGCCCGGCGTCGTGCAGCAGATGAACAAGCTCGGCGCGATCAAGCCGCTCGACGACACGCTCGACATGACCAAGCTGAAGGCGAGCATGGTGCCGGGCTCGCTCGACGCGGGCACCGTCGACGGCAAGCTCATGGGCCTGCTCGTCAGCGCCAACGTCAAGGGCCTGGTCTTCTACCCGAAGAAGGCGTTCGACGAGGCGGGCTACAAGGCGCCCACCGACATCGCCGGACTCGAGAAGCTGACCGACCAGATCAAGTCCGACGGCGGAACGCCGTGGTGCATGGGCATCGAGTCCGACACCGCCACCGGCTGGCCGGCCACCGACTGGTTCGAGACGCTGATGATGAAGTACCACGGCGTCGAGGGCTACAACAAGTGGGTCAAGCACGACATCCCGTTCGATTCGGACGAGGTCAAGCAGGTCGGGGACGAGTTCTCCAAGCTGCTCTTCACCAAGGGCAACACGCTCGGCGGTCGTAAGGCGATCGCCAGCACCAACTTCGGTACCGCCGGCAACCCGATGTTCGACGCGAAGGGCCCGAAGTGCTGGCTGTACAACCAGGGCTCGTTCATCACTGGCTTCTTCCCGAAGGCCGTGGCCAAGGACCTCGACGCCAACGTCGGTGTCTTCGGATTCCCGGCTGCGACGGCCGGCGGTGACAACCCGGTCGAGGGCGGCGGCGACATGCTGACGATGTTGAACGACAGCGCCAACGTGAAGACGGTCGTCAAGGCCATGGCCACGACCGACATCGGCAACGACGCTGCGGAGAGCAGCTCGTTCATCTCACCGCACAAGGACTTCGACGTCTCGCACTACCCCAACGCGATCACGAAGCAGGTCGCCACGGTGGCATACGACGCGACAGCCTTCCTGTTCGACGGCTCTGACCAGATGCCGGCAGAGGTCGGAACGGGGTCGTTCTGGAAAGAGCTGACTGCGTGGACCAGCGGCCAGCAGGACCTGGACAAGGCACTGAAGAACATCGACAAGAGCTGGCCGAGCAGCTAGCTCGACACCTCCACGCTCGGGGCGCGGGCGACCGTCGCCCGCGCCCCGATCAACCACCTTAGTCCAGAGTTCGATGTGAAAGAGGCCGGCCCATGGGATTCAAAGCACTGAGCGCCCTGCTCACCGTGATCGCGGGAGTCGGTGGGGCCGTGGCACTCTTCTGGCTCCTCAACAAGCTCGCCGAGCTGCTGCCCGACAAGCTGGAGCACCGGGTCAAGCCGTACCTGTTCATCCTCCCGGCGTTCGCGGCGATCGTCGTGTACTTGATCTACCCGGCGATCCTCACGATCAACAACAGCTTCAAGGACAACCTCTCCCTCAAGTACGTGGGACTCCGCAACTACACGGATCTCTTCAGCTCTCACGAGTTCATCCAGACCCTCATCAACACGTTGCTGTGGATCATCATCGTGCCGACAGCGACCGTGATCGTGGGCCTCCTGGTCGCGGTGCTCTCCGACCGGCTGCGGCCCGGGAGCGAGAAGCTGACCAAGACGATCATCTTCCTGCCGGTGGCGATCAGCAGCATCGGCGCAGCGACCATCTGGCGCTTCATCTACGCCGCCGAACCCGCGGGCCAACCGCAGATCGGTCTCCAGAACGCGCTCATCGGCGTCTTCGACTGGGGTCCCGTCGCATGGCTGCAGCAGACGGATTTCCACTTCAACAGCCTGCTCCTGATGCTGATCCTCATGTGGGCCCAGGTGGGCTTCGCCATGGTCCTGCTCTCCGCCGCGGTCAAGGGCGTACCAGCCGACACGGTCGAGGCGGCTCGCATCGACGGGGCCAGCGAGCGGCAGATCTTCGTGCGGATCGTCGTGCCGCAGATCAAGGGCACGATCATCACGGTCTTCATCACCGTGACCATCGGCGTCATGAAGGTGTTCGACATCGTCTACGTCAACACCAACGGTGACTTCAACACCAACGTGTTGGGCAACCTCTTCTACAACAACATCAGCACCTTCCTCAACTACGGCGCCGCCTCGGCCATCGTCGTCATCCTCATGATCGCCGTCATTCCGGTCATGTGGTACCAGGTACGTCACTTCAAGGCCGAGGAGGCAGCATGACTGTCACGACCGCCACAAAGGCTCCCGTCACACCCGCCGCAAGCGGGCGAAAGGTCAGCAAGGCTGCGAAGTTCGACCCCAACCCGGCCAAGGCCGGTTGGGCCACCAAGATCGTCCTGATCGTGCTCTGCGCCGCGTGGATCGTGCCCCTGCTCGGCACGTTCGTCACGTCGTTCAGGTCGCTGGATGACGTCAACAGCAGCGGTTGGTGGACGGTCTTCACGCACCCGTCGACCCTCACGAGCCTCACGTTGGACAACTACGACAAGGCGCTCACGGGCAACGCCCACATGGGTCGGGCCTTCATCAACAGCCTTGCCATCTCGCTGCCGGCGACGATCATCCCGATCCTGATCGCGGCCTTTGCGGCGTACGCCTTCACGTTCATGGAGTTCAAGGGCCGAGATGTCCTGTTCCTGACTGTCGTGAGCCTGCTGGTGGTGCCCAACTACGTCGCGTTCGTCCCCATCCTGAAGCTCTACCGCGAGCTCGGACTGAACGGCACGTTCGCGTCCGTCTGGTTGGCGCACATCGGGTTCGGCATGTCGTTGGCGATCTACATCCTGCGCAACTACATGGCGACCTTGCCAAAGTCGGTGATCGAGTCGGCGAAGATCGACGGCGCCAGCCACTACCAGACGTTCTTCCGGCTGATCCTGCCGATGTCGGTGCCGGCTCTCGCGTCGTTCGCCATCTTCCAGTTCCTGTGGGTATGGAACGACTTGCTGGTCGCGCTGGTGTTCATCGGGCCAGGCGACAACGAACCGGTCACCGTCGGCTTGACGCACCTCAAGACCCAGCTCGGGCAGGGCTGGGAGCTCACCACGGCAGGTGGATTCATCACGATGATCCTGCCGATCATGGTGTTCCTCGGCCTGCAGCGGTTCTTCATCCGCGGCCTGACGGCCGGCGCCGTCAAGGGCTGAGTCCCACCTCCCTCGACGAGTGCCCGGACAGCCTTTGGCGGTTCGGGCACTCGCCGGCCCACCCCCTCACAGGAGTCAGCTTCCCCATGCTCTTCCCACCGACAACCCGGACCGGACCCTGCACCCGGATCGAGCTCGCGACCCGTGACGACGGCTTCCCCGTGGTGTTCTGGACCGGCCTGCACGGTGGTGAGGACGCCTCTGGCACCGCGTTCCCGCTTCTGCCGAACGGGCCCGGTATGCCGCTGCTCGGCGAGCACGCGCACCGCCTCTACACCCGGCCGCATCTTCGCGGTCACCGCCTGGTGGCGGGTGCTGACGGCGTGGCGACGGGGCAGGGTTGGTCGACGCGGTTCGTCCAGGACTCGCTCGACATGAGCGACACCCGGCTCACCGTGACAGCCTCCGACGCGGACGCCGGGCTGAAGCTCGTCGCCGAGTTCGAGTCGGTGGCCGGAGGAGCGTTGCGCGGTCGCTACACCGTCAGCAACACCGCGCCCGGGTCCTACCTGGTGACGGGGCTCGAGGTCGTGCTCCCGGTCGGCGACAACCACGTCGAGGCGCTCGACTTCACCGGCCGGCACGAGCGTGAGCGCACCCCCCAACGCCACAGCGTCACCGACGGGCTGTGGCTGCGGGAGAGCCGTGGCGGGCGGCCGGGGCTGGGCGCCGCGACGATGGTCGTCCTCGGGACTCCGCACTTCTCACCGACCCAGGGCGAGGTGCTCGGCGTCCACGTCGCGTGGAGCGGTGACTCGACGCTGCGGGTCGAGCGGGACGCCGCCACGGCCGCGACGCTGGGCGGCGGCGAGCTGCTCCAGCCGGGCGAGGTGTGCCTGGCGGAGGGCGAGAGCTATGCGACGCCGTGGGTGTTCTTCGCCGCTGCCGACGACGGCCTCGACGGGCTGGCCGCGGTCTGGCACGCGTACCAGCGCTCCCTCGATGCCCATCCCGGCACCCAACCCGTGGTGCTCAACGTGTGGGAGGCCGTGTACTTCGACCATGACCTGGATCGCCTCAAGGGCATCGCCGACCTTGCTGCCCGCGTCGGTGTCGAGCGCTTCGTCCTCGACGACGGGTGGTTCCGCCATCGGCGTGACGACACGGCCGGGCTGGGGGACTGGTGGGTCGACGAGGAGGTGTGGCCCGACGGCCTCACACCGTTGGTCGACCATGTGCGTGGCCTGGGACTCGAGTTCGGGCTCTGGTTCGAGCCGGAGATGGTCAACCCCGACTCCGATCTCTACCGGCGCCACCCCGACTGGATCCTCTCGAGCGGTCCGCGGGTTCCGCTGCTGCACCGCAACCAGCTCGTGCTGGACCTGTCCCGTCCCGAGGTGCGGGACTACCTCTTCGAACGGATGAGCGCGATTCTCTCGGCGCACCCTGTCGACTACGTGAAGTGGGACCACAACCGCGACCTGCTGGAGGCTGGAACTGGCCGCCGGTTCGGGGCGCCCGCCGCACATGAGCAGACGCTGGCCTTCTACGCCCTGCTCGACGCGCTGCGAGCTGCGCACCCCCACATCGCCTGGGAGTCGTGTGCCTCCGGCGGTGGGCGGGTTGACCTCGGGGTCCTGGAGCGGGTCCAGCGGGTGTGGACGTCTGACATGACCGATGCGCTGGCGCGGCAGCACATCCAGCGTTGGACCACGCAGCTCCTGGCGCCGGAGTATGTCGGGGCGCACGTCTCCTCGCCCACGTCGCACACCACCGGGCGGACTCTGCCGCTGGACTTCCGCGCCGCGACCGCACTGTTCGGGTCCTTCGGGATCGAGTGGGACCTGATGACCGCCGGCGACGAGGAGCTCGACCAGCTCGCGGACTGGGTGGCTCGCTACCGCCGCTTCCGGGCTCTGCTGCACTCGGGCCGAGTCGTTCGCCCGGACTCCTCCGACCCCGCCGTGCAGCTGCACGGCGTCGTGGCTGCCGATCGCGGGGAGGCACTCGTCGCGCACGTGCAGCTCGACGAGTCGGCGCACAACCGCGGCGTCGCGGTGCGCGTGCCGGGTCTCGATCCCACGGCGACGTACGGGCTGACCTGGGAGGGGCCGACGGGCGTCTCGCTCGTGAGCATGTCCTCGCCGCTACCCGACGAAGGCCCGACCGAGGGGCGCGAGATGACCGGGCGAGCCCTGGCGACGCAAGGCTTCTGGATGCCGAGGCGACGTCCGGAGACGGTCACCCTGGTGCACCTGGAGCGAGCACCTCACTAGAACGTCGCCAGGTGTTGCAGGGGCCGGCGGTGGAGGAAGACCGCCGGCCCCAGCTCGGTGTCAGCGCTTCGAAGTCAGGGACTTCTTGTCGCTGAGCGGCGTGATGCTGATGCGGTCGATGTTCGGAGCGAACTTCGACCTCAGCGGCTCTTCATACTGATCCGACGCGTACGTCTTGCCGTCGAAGTTCGGCAGCTCCTCGGACGAGAACCGGATCGTGTTGTTCCCCTTGGCCAACGTGACCGGGAACGACAGCTCCCAGAAGTTGTTCTGGTGGAAGCTGTGCGGGAACCACACGCGCTTGACCTTGCCCCCGTTGACCGACACATCAGCGTGCCGGGCCAGCGGGTCGGGGTTGTAGTGGGTGGCGGGCGACTGCTCCGGGTTGGAGTAGCGGACCGTGACCATGTCGGTGCCGGCCTTGGTGGCGTTGACCTTGAACGTGAGGGTGTTCCCGTTGCCGGGAGCACCGCCGATCCCGGTCACAGCCTTGTTGCCGCTGGCCAGCGAGTACGTCTCCGCCTTGGCGGTGCCGGCGACGGTCGCGTCCTCCGCCTCGTACGACTTCGTCGGCAGCGTGCCCGCCGAAGCTCGTACGCCGAGGCTGTCGACCGCGAGCGATCCACCGTGACCCGTCACGACGACCTTGTTGACCCCGCCGCGCAGGAACACCTTCGCCGCCGGGACAGTCCGGGTCACCGTGCTGATCGACTGGTCGTTGACGCTCAACCGGGCGGAGCCGTGGCCGGCCGCCTTGAGGTTGAGGGTCGCCTCGCCGTCCTTGGCCGAGTAGACCCAGAACGTCGCGGAGCCCTTCTTGCCCAGCGGCACCGTGCCCGAACCCGACACCTTCTTGCGGTCGTAGACCGGCTTGGCGCCCTTGAGGACGGCGTTCTCGGCCTCGTAGATCGACTCGGTCGCTGCCGGGTTGGCCAGCGAGAGGTCGATCTTGTCGATGATCGCGTCGCCCTTGGTGGACTTGCTGCCGTCGAGGCTCTTGGCCGCCAACGAGATCACGTGGTCACCGGCGGTCAGCTTGACCGTGGTGTCGCTGTGGTCCCAGACGACCCACTTGTAGCCGAGCGGCAGGAACATCTCCTGCTCGGCGGCACCGTCGACGTTCAGGAACACGTTGGTCGGTCCCTGCTCGGCGACCAGCCCGAAGGTGTTCAGCGAGTTGGCGAAGACGCTCAGGTCGTACGTGCCGTCCTTCGGCACCGAGACCTTGAAGCTGAGCACTCCGTCGGAGCCCGTGCGCAGGCCGCCGACGTCTGTAGCCGCCGGACGTGTAGAACTTGCTCACGTCGTTGGGCGATCCTTCAGGGCCGTTCTTGCTGTAGCCCCCGCCCTTGTAGCTGGCGTCCTCGGCCTCGTACGTCTTCTGCCACTCCTTCGGCGCCTTGGCCGGCGAGGTGGTGTCCTTGCCCGGCGTCAGGATGATCTGGTACGCCGACGACTCCTTGAGCGCCGGCAGATCGGCCTCGCCGAAGTCGAGTGCGACGCTGCCGCTCGCCACCGGGGTGTCGAACTCGGCCACGGTCGCCGGCTGCGGCGAGTCACCGAGCTGTCCGGTCCACGGGATCTCCTGGACCAGGACGTGCGCGCTCTTGCCGAACTTCTTGGTGTCGACGTGGTCGAACGTGACGGCGCTCTTGCCGCCGGCGCCACCGATGATCGCACGGGCCTGGCTCTTGGCCGGGTCGTACGTCGCGACGCCCTGCATCGTGTAGCTGACGTTGGGCCGCGGCGGGTTGACCTCGACCGTGTGGCCCGTCATGTTGCCGTACGCATTGAGCAGCCACCACTGACCGTTGCCGCGGTTGGCCTGGACGGCGGAGTCGCTCAGGTTGCCGTCGATGTTCCAGTACGCGATGTCGGCATCGACCTTGGAGTCCTCGATCGCGGAGACCCACTGGATCATCTGACCGGGCACCGAGGTGTGGTAGTTGAACGCGTACTCGTTGATGTTGATCGGCAGCTTGCGGCCCGCGTACGCAGTTCCGTCGAACGCCGTCTTCTCCCACGTGCGGTACTTCGCCACGTTGGTGCGGATGCTCGCCGGGTTGCTGAGCTCGTGCCACGTCATGACGTCGGGGACGGTCTTGGCCTCGACGACGTGCTTGAGGTAGCCCTGGATCTGCGTGTAGAGGATGCTCGTGTTCGGCCCGGAGATGCGGGCGTCGGGCATCTTGCCCTTGATCAGCGCGTAGACGTCGTCCCACGCCTTGAAGTAGTCCTTCGGGTTGTCGAGCCAGCTGGTCTTGTTGTAGCTCCACTGGCCCGTGCCGAACATGTTGCCCTCGGGCTCGTTGAACGGCACGAACACGACGTGCTTCTGGTACTTCGCCGGGAGGGTCAGCACCTGGTCGACCTGGGTCGCGATCTTCTTCTTGAAGTCGTCCAGCTTGGCCTCAGGAGTGTCGCCGGGCCACTGGTAGGGGAAGCCGCGGTAGATGTCGGTCATGTAGATGTAGGTGTCGCCGCCCGTGCTGTCCGCGAGCGGCTTGACGACGTCGAGTGCGTCGGCGCCCGGGTGCTGCGGGCCGTCCTGCGCCTTCGTGGACACGGTGCGCAGCTTCATGCCCTCGAGCAGGTTGCTCGTCGGCACGCCGTCGCCGTACACGCCGTAGAGCGTCCCGGAGGCGCCGCCGTGGAAGTCGCCGGTGTTCTTGGCGAGGTCGATCGTCACCTGGTTGGGCTTCGTGACCGTCACCGCGGCGGTGAGGTCCTGGCCGCCGGCGGTGCCGTGGACCGTGAACTGGCCCAGCGACGCGTACTTCGACGGGTCGATGCTGTCCCACGTGGCCGCCACGTTGCGGTCGAAGCCGTCGCTGTACGTCGCGCGGATGCTGGCCGGCAGGCTCGGCGCCTCACCGATGTTGGTGCGGACGTCGAACGACGTGTTGGCCAGCTTGGTCAGGGTCGGGGCCTTGTCGACGAGCCCTGAGACCTGGTCGGCCGAGAGCGCGGCCTTGTAGACCGAGAAGTCGTCCAGGACCCCGCTGAACAGCGGATCGTTGGCGAACTGCGACTTGCCGATGTAGCCGGCCCGCGTCGCGGAGCCGTTGAGCAGCTGAGCAGCGGTGACGTCGGTGGCCGCCGAGTCGACGAGTGCTCCGTCGAGGTAGAGCGAGATCTTGTGCTTGGTCGTGTCGAGGGTGACCGTCACGGTCTTCCACGAGCTGGACGGCAGCGCGGCATACCCGGTCGTGTACGACTCGTCGCCCGGGGGAGCGGCCTTGACGGCGGCGCGCAGGTTGCCGTCACCGTTGGTCGGGGCGGCGAACAGGTAGTGGCTGGTGTCCTGGCCGATGTCGAAGATCCGCTGCCAGGATCCACCAGAACCGTCCCACTTGACGCGTGCCGAGACCGTGAGGTCGGTGGCGCCGGTGAGCAGGTTCTTGGGCAGGTCGACGTACGCACCGGTCGACGTCTGCGCTCCGCCCGGCAGGTCGAGCGCGGAGTCGTCTGCCGGCGGCGCCGGGCACGACGGTGGCAGTGCCCTTGTTGACGAGCGTGGCGTCGAGGCCGTGTCCACTGCGGTCGACGACCTTGCCGTCGGCCACTGGGTCGCCGTCGAAGTCGTAGTGGGCGATGAGCTGGTCTGGGGCCGGATCGGCCGACGCCAAGGTGGCGTGGGCCGGGACCGAGCCCAGGGTCATGGCGGCAAGCGCCCCTGCGGCTGTCACCGCAATTCCCCTGGCCCCCCGATTGAGTTGTTTCATCATTTCTCCATTTCTCTACTTGTTGTTGAGTCGTGGTTCTTGGTCGTGGTTGAGCGCCGGTGTCCAGACCCGCATGGTTGTGGGACCCCGGTTGGCCCACTGGAAGTACGGCCGGAAGGTCACGACCGACGGTTCGTCGATCGGCGTCTGGTCGATGGCGAACTCCTCGCGGTACGACGCTGTGGCGCCGGCTCCGTCAGCAGGGCGTACGCCCGAGGGATCGATCGCGATGTCGTTGACCGTGACCCCGTCAGGCAGGTCGACGTCCTCGACGGCGAGCACGAACGGACCTCGCTCGATCGCGACCTGACCGCGGACGGCATCGATGCGCGGATGGGGCTGCGTGACCCGCGGCGGCATCGGCAGCCGGAGCATGAACGGGCTGCCCGCGGACCGCGGTCCGCTTGATGACGACGGTGTCACCGGATGCCACCACGTCGTCCAGGCCGTCGGACAGCACCGCAGTGCCCCGTGCCCAGGCCGGAACCCGGAGGCTGATCGCGGACTGGTCGTCGAGATCGGCCAGCAGGGTCACGGTGACCGACTCGTCGTACGGATAGCCCGTCCGCACCTGCGACGCTCACCTCTGAGCCGCTGTCGAGCCGCGCATGGATCGTCACGTCGCCGTACTGGTGGATGTGCAGCGCCTGCGCTGATGCACTCGCGAAGTACATCCCGACGTTCGCCAGCGTGCGCGCGACGTTGGTCGGGCAGCACGAGACCTCGAACCACGGCGCTCGCAGGCTGGCGAGGGCCCGCGCGCTGTGGTGGTCCTCGTCCGGCACGGTGCCGGCGACCCGCTGATGGAGCGTGTTGACGTAGAAGAACGCCCGGCCGTCGGCCCTGGGGGAGCTGATGACGTTGTTGTAGAGCGTGCGCTCGATCAGGTCGGCGTGCCGGGTGTCCCCGGTGGCGAGGAGGAGCCGCCAGCTGAGCATGACCGAGGCGATCCCGGCACACGTCTCGGCGTACGCCCGATCCGGCGGCAGCTCGTAGTCGTCACCGAACGCCTCGTCCTGGTGGTGTGCGCCCATGCCGCCGGTCAGGTACGTCCGGCGGGCGACGGCGTGCTCCCACTGGCGGCTGACCGCCTGCGACGAGGGCGTCGTCGCCGAGCTCGACCGCGACGTCGACGGCCCCGGCGGCGAGATACAGCGCCCGCACCGCATGCCCCCGCAAGGTGTTCG
Source organism: uncultured Actinomycetota bacterium (assembly GCA_963761965.1). Classification (GTDB taxonomy): domain Bacteria; phylum Actinomycetota; class Actinomycetes; order Propionibacteriales; family Nocardioidaceae; genus Aeromicrobium. The sequence goes on along the minus strand of CAVXIX010000017.1, from coordinate 59,791 downwards.
CGTCGCGGATCGGCACGTCGTCCTGGAAGTACGCCGCGCCGAACTCGATCTCGCCGAGCGTGCCGTGCCCGCGTCGCTCGATGAAGCACTGGGCGAGCTCGAGGTGGCGAGGCTCCCCGGTGGCTCGGTGGAGCTCCATGAGGGCCAGCTCGATCTCGGGGTGACCACACACGGCGTTGCGACCCTCAGGGCCGAACTCGGCGTAGACATGATCGGCCAGCTTCAGCGCCACGCGGGGGAGGTCGCTGTCGATCCCGGCTCGGATCGCCGCCGCGGCGGCCTGGAACAGGTGCCCGAAGCAGTAGAGCTCGTGACCCCACTCCAGGTCGGAGTAGCGGGCGCGCTGCCCCGGGTGGCCGAACGCCGTGTTGAGGTAGCCGTCGTCCTCCTGCGCCGCCGCGACCCGGGCGACGAGGTCCTTGTACTGCGTCGTCAGGCCGGCGTCGGGCGCTCGCCTGAGCTCCCATGCCATCGCCTCGAGCAGCTTGTAGACCTCGGAGTCGACGAACTCGATGCCGGCGTGAGGGTATGGCTCGTCCAGCCGCCGCTGCGTCGAAGTTGCCGACCCAGCCGATGCGCTCGACCCAGTGCAGGCAGTGCTGGATGATCGCCTGCTCGTTGAGCTGCTGGTAGTCACCCCAGAAGCCCCCGTCGATCGTCAGCTCCGATGGCGCGAGTGCACGCATCGTCGTGTCGTTCACATGCTCTCCAGCACGGCGGCGCCGTCGATGACGAAGACCGGGATCGAGGTGATGGGCGCGTCGGCGACGTGCGTCGAGCCGCCCTCGAACACCTCGCGCGTACGTACGTCGACCCAGCGGTGGCCCGCCGGCAGGTAGACCTCGCGAGAGGTCGCCCCCGGCTCGGTCACCGGCGCGACCAGGATCGAGTCGCCGAACATGAACTCGTCCTCGACGTGCCACGCCTGCGGATCCTGCGGGTGGTCGACGAACAGCGGTCGCATCGGCGGCAGGCCTGATCTCCGACGCGATCGCCATGTGCTGGTGGATGTAGGGACGCAGGCGTTCGCGCAGGTGCAGCAGGCCGGAGATGATCTCGTACGCCTCGTCGCCGTACGACCAGACCTCGTTGGGACCGCCGGTCTGGGCGTAGCTCGTCGGCGTACGCGGGTCGCGGTCGCCGTGCAGGCGAAACAGCGGGCAGAAGACGCCGAACTGGAACCAGCGGACCATCAGCTCCTGGTACGCCGGATCGCTCGCGTCGCCGCCGTGGAACCCGCCGATGTCGGTCGTCCACCACGGGATGCCCGAGATCGCGATGTTGAGTCCCGCGCGGACCTGCTGGGTCAGCGAGAGCCACGTGGCCGGGATGTCGCCGGACCACACCGCGGCGCCGTAGCGCTGCGAGCCGGCCCACGCCGAGCGGCACAGCAGCACCGTGGGCTCCTGACCGGCCGCCGCCATGCCCTCGGCGAACATCCGGGCGTTGTCGCGGGGATAGATGTTGGCCACCTCCGCGCCCGGCCCGGCGTGCAGCACCAGGTTGGCCGGGTGCGCCGGGTTGAGCTCGGGCTCGCAGGCGTCCAGCCAGAACACGCGGATGCCGAGATCGAGGTAGTTCTGCTTGACCAGGCCCCAGACGTACTCCCTGGTCTCGGGGTTGGTCGGGTCGTAGAACGCCAGCGGCAGCGGGGTGGACATGCCCTTGTCCTGGATCGTCTGGTGGAACTCGACGCCCTGGTCGGAGCCCACGAGCAGCCCGCCGTCGCGGTAGTCGGCGAAGTTCTCCGACAGTGGCGAGACCGTCGGCCAGATCGACACCATCAGCTCGATGCCCATGTCGGCGAGCTCGTCGACCATGGCCTGCGGGTCAGGCCATTCAGCGGCGTCGAAGCGGTAGTCGCCCATCGCCGACCAGTGGAAGTAGTCGGTGACGATGACCGACATCGGCAGCTCGCGGCGGCGGTGCTCGCGGGCGACGCCCATCAGCTCGTCCTGGTCGAGATAGCGCAGCTTGCTCTGCCAGAAGCCGCTGGCCCACTCGGGCAGGTCCGGTACGTGGCCGGTGGCGTCGGCATAGCTGCCGAGGATGCCGGCCGGGGTCGGTGCCGCGCTGAACCAGTAGTCCAGCCCGCGGGCCTGCGTCGCGGTCCACCGGGTGGCGTCGTCGTTGAACTCCGCGCGACCGATGCCGGGCATGTTCCACAGCAGGCCGTAGCCGCGGCTCGACAGGACGAACGGGATGTTGACCTCGGCATTGCGCTGCACGAGGTCGAGCGAGAGGCCCTTGAGGTTGAGCCGCCCGTGCGTGCGCTGACCCATCCCGTAGAGCCGCTCGCCGGGGTACGCGTGGAACTGCTGGTGGATCTCGTACGCACCGGCGCGGTTGCCCTGGAACACCCGGGCGCCCGGCATCCAGAAGTGCTCGCGGCTCTCGGCCAGCAGCTCCTCGCCGGTGCTGGTGCGCAGGAACCTGATGAGCGGCTCGGGGTAGGCCTGCTCCCTCGGGAAGGTGACCTCGACGGTCGCCTCGCCGTGGATGAGGAGCGCGATGTCGTCCTCGATCTTGATGATCGGCTCCTGCGTGCCGGCCGGTACGTCGTCGAGCGCGCCGGCGGACGACGTGGGGATCGCGAACTGCGCCGCGCGTACGCGGACAGAGTCCTTCCCCCACGCCTCGATGCGAAGGCGCTCGTGACGGTGACGGACCTCGAGGGCGGAACCGTCGGTGTGGAACATGTGCATGGTGATGGAGCTCCTGTGGCTGGTGGGTTGTTGAGTCAGTCCTTGACGGCGCCGGCGGTGACGCCGGCTGCGACGTACCGCTGGGCGACGACGAGGAGGAACGCGGCTGGAACGGAGGCGACGACGGCGGTCGCCATGATCGAGTTCCACTCCTGGTTGTTGTTGCCGATGTACTTGTAGATGCCGAGCGTGATCGGCTGCATCGTGCCGCCGCTGTTGAGCGTGCTGGCGAAGATGAAGTCGGACCACGCCCAGAGGAACGCGAACAGCGAGACCGTCACGACGGGGTTGCGGCTCACCGGCAGCACGATCGACACGAACGTGCGCCAGCTGCCGGCGCCGTCGAGCTTCGCCGCCTGGATCAGCTCGTCGGGGATGCCGGACATGAACGCCGTGAAGATCAGGACGCCGAACGGGACGGCGAGCGTCGAGTCGGCGATGACCAGGCCCCACCAGGTGTTGATGATCCCGACGTTCAAGAAGATGGAGTAGAACCCCATCGCCATGATGATCCCGGGGATCATCTGCGCCATCAGCAGGATGAACGTCAGCGGCTGGCCACCGAGCGGCCGGAGCTTCGCCAGCGAGTACGCCGCGGGCGCCGACACGGCCAGGGTCAGGACGACCGTGCCGATGCCGATGGCCAGGCTGGTGGCGAGGTACGGCAGCTGGTCGTGCAGCACTGCCTCGTATCCGCTGAACGTCGGGTGCAGCGGGAACAGGTAGGGCGGGTCGCGGCGCATGTCGGACGAACGCATGAGCGACACGTTCAGCATCCAGTAGACCGGGAACAGCATGAGGACGCGTCAGCCCGATCCCGATGAGGGTCTTGGCGGTGCTTCGGCTCGTGTTCATCGCGATGCCTCCGCGTTCTGGAAACGGATGTAGAGCAGTCCGAAGAACAGCGCCACGATGATCAGCAGGTTGCCGACGGCGGCGCCGGGCCCGAAGTGGGGGAGCAGCGACGCCGAAGCCGAGCTCGTACGACCAGGTCGACAGCGTGGTCGAGGACGACCCCGGCCCGCCGCGCGTCATGATCCAGATGACGTCGAAGACCTTGAGCGTGTAGACGAAGCCCAGCAGCAGCGTGATCGCCGACACCGGCCGGAGCATCGGCAGTGTGACGTGCCGGAACGTCTGCCAGCCACTGGCGCCGTCGAGGGCGGCGGCCTCGAAGAGGTTGTCGGGGATGTTCTGCAGCCCGCTGTAGAGGATCACGAGGTTGAACGGGATGCCGATCCAGATGTTCGCGAGGATCACCGCGACGAGCGACCATGTCGGCGACGTGAGCCAGTTGATCTCCGGGAGGCCGAACGCGCCGAGGGCGGAGTTGACCACGCCCGAGTCGCTGTTGAGCATCCACGACCAGGTGGAGGCCGAGACGATCATCGGCAGCAGCCACGGCACGAGGAACAAGGCGCGCAGCGTGGCCGACAGCCGGAAGTTGTGGTTGAAGAACACGGCGAGCGCGAGCCCGATGACGTACTGGAAGGCGATCGACACGAACGTGAAGATCGCGGTGTGGATCACGGCCGGCCAGAACGTCGGATCCGCGAAGACCTCGCGGAAGTTGTCGAGCCCGATGAACGGGGCATCACCGGAGACGAACGAACGCACGGTGTAGTCGCGCAGGCTGAGCTCGAGGTTGCGGTAGAGCGGATAGGCATAGAACGCGATCAGGTAGATCACGACGGGCGCCAGGTAGGCCCAGCCGATGAGGCGGGGAAGCCGCGAGGGGCGGCGCCCCCGCGTCGAGACCCGAGTCTCGACGCGGGGCGCCAGTGGCGCGGTCCTGGTGTTGCTCATGGTGAAGCTCCAGTCCGGAGGTTGGTGTTACTTGACCTTGGAGGCGGCGGCCTTCTGGGCCGTCTCCATCGCGGACTGCGGCGACGCCGACCCACTCATGGCGTTCTGGAACGCACCCCACATCTGCTCGGAGATGATCGGGTAGTTGGTGCCGAGGTTGTCGCTCGTACGACCCTTGGCGTCACCCACGGCCTTGACCCACGGCGCCAGCTTCGGGTCCTTGGACTCCTGCTCCTTCTGCACGTCCGCGAGCGGTGCGATGTACGACAGCGTGGTGTCGGTCGTCAGCAGGTTCTTGGGACTCGTGAGGCAGTCGATGATCTTGGTCGTCTTGGCGTATCGGGCCGCGTCCTTCTGGACCGGCGCCGCGACGAACTCACCGCCGGTCGGCACCGGAGCGCCGCCGCCGTTCTTGGCCGGGATCGAGATGATGCCGTACTTGAAGCCCAGCTTCTCGGCGTTGCCCATCTGCCACGTGCCGTTCTCGACGAAACCGAACTTGCCGGTCTCGAACTCCTGCCACGCGGTCGTCTGGGTGTTGTTGATGACCGAGTTCGGCGCGTAGCCCTTGGCGACCCAGTCGTCCCACAGCTTGCGGCCGAGACGGCTTCGGGCGAGTCGAGGTCCTTGAGGTCCGCTCCGGCGCCCCAGAACCACGGGAGGAACTGGAACGATCCCTCTTCGGTGCCGATGCCGGAGAACGTGATGCCCTTGGCGCCCTCGTCCTTGACCTTGGCGAGTGCCGCGTTGAGCGAGGCCCAGTCGGTCACGGATGCCGGGTCGACTCCGGCCTTCTTGAGCAGGTCCGCGTTGTAGTAGAGCGCGAGGGTGTTGGCGCCGATCGGCACGCCGTACGCCTTGTCGTCGACGATGCCGGCGCGGCGATGTTCTTGGCGAAGGGTGAGGTGTCGAGCTTGAGGTCGTCCGCCGAGGCCAGCACGCCCGCGTCCGCGAGGGTCGAGACCACGGGGTTGTCGACGACGACGACGTCCGGCGACGCGCCCTGCTGGCCCGCGAGGAGCGCCTTGTTGGCCAGGTCGAGGTGTCGTAGCCCGTGCGCTTGATCGAGACGCCCGCGTCATCGCCGCAGGACTTGACGAGCTTGACCCAGTCGGAGGAGTTGTCGAACTGCGGGTAGGGATCCCAGAACGCGAACTGCTTGGCGTCGGATCCGCCGAGCCCCCTGAGTCGCTGCCGTTGGAGCATCCGGCGCAGTCCCGGCGAGAGCCAGGCCGGCCAGTGCCAGCCCGAGGGGCCGAAGTCGAGAGTGGGTCATGAATGGAACCTTTCGTAGTGTCGAACCGGTTCGACAGTGGGCGTCGAGATTCGGCGGGTGGTGGGGATGTTGTTAGCGGGTGCTGCCTCGGTCCACGAGTTCAGCGGCGACGAAACGGACCTCGGGGAGGTCTGCGGTGCCGGGGTTCTGGATGCGTCGAGTCAGTTGCTCGACGGCCAGACGGCCCAGCTTGTCCGGGGAGACTCGACCGCCGTGTAGGGCAGGGAGAAGCTCCGGGCAAAATCCTTGGAGTAGAGGCTGACCACCGAGAGATCGTCGGGCACGCGAACGCCTCTGCTGTGCAGGACGGCTGGCAGGACCGCGACCGAAGCGTCGTTGTGCACGATCAGTCCGGTCGCGTTGGGCGTGCTGTCGAGGATGCGGTTGAGGCTCTCGTCGATCGCCGGCTGGCGGGACTCGCCGTAGTGCGCCGAGAACTTCATGCCGTGGAGCTTGGCCTGCTCGAGGGCGGCATCGCGGAACCGCCAGGCGTAGGAGCCGCCGCGCTCGTAGACGTGGCGGGGCGGAGTGATCAGGCAGATCTCTTCGTGGCCGAGATCGTGCAGGTGGTCCACCAGGGTCCGGGCTGATTCGGGGAAGTCCAGGTCGTAGACGTCGAGCCCGTCGGTGTCGCCCGGGAGTCCGACCAGCACGCCGGGCTGCCGCGCCGCGCGGAGTGCGCTCAGGCGCGGGTCGTCGTGGGACACGTCGAGCAGGATCAAGCCGTCGACCATTCCGCGACTGTGCGACGCGCGTGAGGGCGGCGGCGCCATCGCTCTCGGTCATCATCAAGATGTCGTATCCGAGGGCTCGGGCGGACTCGGTGATCGGCAACAGGTACTGCAGCATCGCGGGCGCGAACTCGTCCTCGTGGAACTGCAGGAGCAGGCCGAGGACCATCGTCTGGGAGGTCTTAGGGCCCGGGCACCGGCGTTCGGAGTGAAGTTCAGCGACTTGATCGCGTCGTCGATCCGACGACGGGTGTCGGCCGAGATCGTGCGCTTGCCGGACAGGGCGTACGAGACCGTGCTGCGCGACACGCCGGCCGCTTTTGCCACGTCCTCGATGGTTGCCACTGGCTACACCCTTTCGCAATCGAACCGGTTCGACGAACCGGTTCGATGACTGTAAGGGGCGTCACACTGATGTGGCAAGGGTCACGTCCGAAATTTCTCAAACCCGTCGCTCAACTCCGCCCTGATCGGGCCGCGACTTACGATCGAGCATGGCTTTCTGGAGCGAATCGGATCCTGCCGCACCTCGTGGACAAGTCGTTGTCGTCGGACGACGTGATGCAGCGAACGCGAGCAGGTGTGCGCGCGGCTGAGCGGGCAGGTTCATCGAGCTCGGGTTCGGTTCGGGCCTGAACATCGAGAAGTACCCCGCGAGCCGTCGACCTCGGTGGCAGCGGTCGAGCCGTCTGACGTCGCCTGGCGGATGTCGGCCGACCGGCGCTCCGCATCGCGCACGCCGATCATCCGATCGGGCCTCGACGGGCAGTCGCTCGCCGAGCCCGATGGCTCGTTCGACGCGGCGCTCTCGACGTTCACGCTCTGCACGATCCCCGACGTCGAGCTGGCGCTGCGCGAGATCCACCGGGTGCTCCGCCCGGGCGGTACGTTCGAGTTCCTCGAGCACGGGCTGGCTCCCGAGCCGCGAGTCGCGCGGTGGCAACATCGGATGGACCCGCTGCAGAAGGCGGTCGCCGGCGGATGTCATCTGTCGCGCGACATCGCCGCGCTGGTCGAGTCGGCCGGATTCGAGATCACCGCGCTGGAGCAGCGCTACCTGCCCGGGCCGAAGGTCGGGCGGCCGTGGGGCTACGTCACAACGGAACCGCCGTACGACGATGAGCCGGTCAGGAGGCCTTGCGCTCGGACGCCGGCTCCTCCACCGGCTCTTCGCGCTGCCTGATCAGGCTCAGCACGGGGGCTGGCAGGTTGCCCTCGCGGATCTGGGCGAACCAGGCGCGGACGTGGCGGATGACGGTCGGGAGGGACAGGAGGAGCGGCCGCGAACGCGGCGCACAGCAGGAGTCCGGCCAACGGGCGGACGACAAGGTCGATCATGGAACCATTCCTCGGCAGGGGGAAGCAGGTGACGATCGTGGGACGACCGGCCCATCTGCTTGAGGCGAAACGTACGTACCCACATGTACCCCGGCTCATGCCGAGACTCAAGGCGACATGCCCCATGAGAGATGTATCTCAGAGCAGCCGGCGGAGCCGCCTCGGGAGCGACCCCGGCCCCGCCCGCGGTCGTCTCGGTGCGTACGGCCAGCAGGTCCACGGCCATCACGAGCTTCCGCGACCGGATCTCGGCCGCAGCAGATGCGCACTCGATGACGACGATGGATTCGGGTCTCGGCTCGCGCCGAGTGCCTTGATGCCGGGATGGTCGAGCCGCTGGACGCCGCGCAGGATGCGCTGCTGGCGGGTCGCGGACGAGAGCCGGTACGTCGATGTCCACTGGGCGGCGCGTGGACGGCATCTGATCTCCTCGCGTGGACCATAGGCAGGTTCAAGCCTAGGAGCGGACCTTGGACGACGTGCGATTGCTGGGTACGCCGCGTGAACTTTGGATGCCGGATTCGTGAACGCGACCTGGGCTCGTTAAGGCAGACATGATCGGGTGCGCGCTGTCCAGGCACTCAGCGTATCGTGCCGCGGCCTCGACCGGCCACCTCGGACGGGGTCAGCTCTCGCTCGGATGGCCCGTCGCACCGTCGAGCAGCGGGGCGACGGACGCAGCTGTGCTCGGCGCGATGTCGGCGGCCGCGGCGTCGAGGTCACGCTGAGCGCGATGCTCGGCATCGAGGTTGGCGGAGCCATCACGTGATCTCGACTTCCGCGGACCCTGCGGTCGCAAGGATGCGCCGGTCGGTTCAGGGAGATCCGACGAGCTCGCACCGATGCTCAGGAGCAAGGTCGACGCTGTCGAACGTGCCGGACAGCGTGTCGACGGCGACTCGGTCCGCTTGACGACAGGCGCCGGGGTACGCCGCGGCATGGCTGATCCGAAGGAAGCGCGCAACGACACCGACGAGACCCGTTCAGACGAGGATGGCGAGCTCGCCAATCCCGGGCCCGTGCCGCCGGAGCCCGAGGATGCCAGCGACACCGGCGAACGGCCGGGCGACCTGGCTCCGCAGGCCGGGGGACCGGCGCACGAGGACTGACCTCAGGCGCCGGCCGTCCCGGCGTGGCTGCCGCGCCGCGTGCGGCGGTGATGCGTAGGCGTCGGCGTGCGTCGTCCTCGCCCTTCGGCGCCATCAGCACCGCGAACGCCGTCGTGATCGGCACGGCGAGCACGAGCCCGATCGCGCCGACGATCGTACGGACGATCTCGGTGCCGATCTCCTCGGTCGTGGCCATCGTCGCCGAGGCTCTGCTGGTAGGCCGTGATGAGCAGCAGGATCGTCATCGCCGAGCCGGCATACGCGAACACCAGGGTGTAGACGCTCGAGGCGATGTGGTCGCGGCCGATGCGCATCGCCGACGCGAACAACGTGCCGGCGCGCATCGCCGGCTGCAGCGCGCGGAGCTCCCACACGGCGCTGGCCTGGGTCACCGTGACGTCGTTGAGCACGCCCAGCCCGGCGATGACCATCGTGGCGGCGACGACCCCGGACAGATGGATGCCGGGGACCGTCGCGACGAGCATCTGGTCGTTCTCGGAGCCGACGCCGGACAGGCTGGTCCACGCGGTCGCGCCGAGACCGAGCAGCCCGGTCAACGCGATGCCGACCAGCGTGCCGAACAACGCCGACGTCGTACGTATGGATATCCCGTGCGCCAGGTAGAGCACCACGATCATGATCGACCGTCGAGCCGACGATCGCGACGGGCAACGGCGACTCGCCGGCGAGGAACGCCGGCAGGATGAACTTGGTCAGTGCCAGCATCGTCACCGCGATGCCCACCAGCGCGAACAGGCCGCGCCATCGGGCCGACCAGCGACGACGAGGACGGAGAAGATCGCGGCGAGCGCCGTGAGCGGCAGCCCGCGACGGAAGTCGAGGAACTCGTACGACACCGACTGGCCCTTGGGCGCGATGCGCAGGATCTTGACCTCGTCGCCGGCCTTGATGCCGGCCTTGTAGCGCGCGGCGTCGAGATCGAACGTCGCGGTGCCGCTCGTCGATCGTGGCGGTGATGTGGGCGCAGTCGCCCTTGACCTGGGGCAGCCCGTCGGGTCCCTCGCCGCCGCTGTTGCAGTTGAACGGGTCGACGCCGGTGACCTTGGCGTTGATCGTGCGTGACGCCCTGGCCGCCGTACGGGTTCTTGTCGTGCGGCACCTTGCCGGGTTCGGGCCAGAGCACGACCATCGCGGCGATGGCGAGGGCGGCGATCGCGAGGACGACCACCGTGAGGGTGGCGGCGAGGCCGCGTCGGGGAGGTCCGTAGTCGGCCACGGCATGCGAGTGAGAATGTGCCACGATGAAAGAGTGCCACGCGACGACACACAGCCTGAGCACCTGCCCGGAGCGGTGGGCGGTGCGACGCGCGTCGGGCGCACGGTCCGGCGGCCCGACCGGGCCGTGGACGCCAGCCGTCCACGAGCTGCTGACCTACCTGCACGACAACGGACTGCGCGGCATTCCTGAGCTCCACGGTCTCGACGACGACGGCCGCGAGGTCCTGGAGTACGTCGAGGGTCGCGGCGTCCCGGTCGACCAGGAGATCGTCCTCGACAACGTGCTCGCCGAGGCGGTCACCTGGCTGCGGGACTTCCACGACCTCGTCGACGGGCTTCCGGCCGGAGGGCGTGCGCCGGTGGCGGGGCGGCGAGGCCGAGCTCGCGGACGACCAGATCATCTGCCACCACGACCCCGGCGCGTACAACTGGATCATCCAGAGCGGCCACTTCGTGGCGATGATCGACTGGGACATGGCCGGACCCGGGACGTCCGATCGAGGACCTCGCGTTCCTGGCCTGGACCGGCATCCCGCTCTACCGCGAGATCCCGATCGACGATGTCGCCCGCCGGCTCGACCTGCTCGTCGACGCCTACGGCGAGTGGGGACCGATGACGGTGCTCGACGCCGTTGTCGAGCGCATGACCGCGGCGAGCGACCGCATCGAGGCCGGTCAGGCCCGTGGCGACGAGGGGTTCCTCAACCTCGCCAAGGTCGGTGAGCCGCAACGAACCCGCGACCGGGTCGCGGCGTTCCGCGAGCGCATACCCGCGATCGAGGCAGCGCTGTGACGCGACCGCCGTTGGCTGAGGCGCTCGACCTCGAGCCCCACCCCGAGGGTGGCTGGTTCCGGCAGACCTGGGCCTCGCCGGTCTCGGTCACGCTGGCGGACGGTCGCGTACGCCCGACGGCGACGCTGATCTACTTCCTGCTGCCGGCCGGCGAGGCGTCGGCCTGGCACCGGGTGGCGTCGGACGAGCTGTGGCTCGCCCACGAGGGTGCCGTCGTGCTCGAGCTCGGCGGATTCGACGCGGAGCCGGGTCTCTGCGAGGCGCACGTCGTCGGTCTCGACCTGCGATGCCGGTGAGCTGCCGCAGTTCCTGGTGCCGGCCGGAGTGTGGCAGCGGACCCGGCCGTCAGAGGACGGACGCCCTCGTCAGCTGTCTGGTGTCACCGGGCTTCGACTTCGACGACTTCGAGCTCGCCTGACTGAGCTGCGTACCACCGACGGGGACGCCGAACTCGGTGCGGACCGTGTCGGCGTGCATCACCAAGTCGGGCGCGCGGCCGACGATGCCCGGCAGGCCGGCCGCCGCCACCAGGTCGTCGTCGAGCGACTCGACCGTGGCGGTCCGCAGCGGCCACGGCGCGTGGTGGTTCGGGATCCAGAGCGTGCGGCCGAGGTAGCGCGTGTGCAGCCCGAACCGCGCCGTGACGAACTCCTCGGCTGCCGACGGCTGCGTGATGGGATCGCCGATCGTGACCGAGATGCGTGCTCCCGCGCGGCGCGGACCGGGCCAGCGGCGGCGCGTCGTGTAGTCGATGCGAGCGCCGTCCTGACGGATGCGCATGCGCGCCCACATGTACGGCGTGCCGAACGCGACCCGGGCGCCGAGTGCGACGAGGAGCCGGCTCGTCTCGAGCGACCGGAACACGATGCCGTGGTGGCCTTCGTCGTCGACGGAGTAGAGGCGGACGTTCGTCTCGGCGAAGTCGCCGAAGAACGGCACCGCCGGGCCCGCGGCCGAATCCCGCAGCGGCGCATCTCGAACGGGATCAGCCCGACGTACGTCACGCCGTCGAGGACGTCGGGCCGGGTGCCGGCGGGCAGCAGCGGCGCCACCAGTGCCGGGTCGACCGCCCAGTGGATGAACGTGAGCCGGGTCCAGTCCTGCCGCATCAGGCGTGGCCCGACGAGCTCGGCCGGCAGTAGAATTGAACGCGTTCATATCTTCAGTGTGCCACCGCCGGCGCCGCGTGCGGACCGTGGAATCGGCGACGACTACGTCACACGTTCAGCGGCCGAGCCACTCCGACGTCTGGTCGTTGCGGAACGTGCCGGTCGGGTCGAGGCGTGCGGCCAGTGAGCGGAAGTCGGCGATGCGCGGGTAGGCCGCGTCGAGGCGATCGCGGTCGCTCTGGAACACCTTGCCCCAGTGCGGCCGGGCGGCGTACGGCGCCAGCGCGTCGTCGAGCGCCGGCAGGAGGGCGGTCACCTCGGGCACGTGCATGCGCCAGGTGAAGTGGATCGCGAGGCAGTCGACGTCGTGGCTCGGGCTGAGCCACAGGTCGTCGGCGGCGATCGTGCGCAGCTCGCTGACGAACAGGTGCGGGCGGATGGCCGGGGCCAGCGAACGTACGGCGTCGATCGCGGCGAGCGCGTGGAAGCGCGGCACGAGGTACTCGGTCTGCAGCTCCTCGCCGTTGCTCGGCGTGAACCCCAGGCGGAAGTGCGGCAACCGGTCCCACCACGCGCCCGGACGCGCCGAGCTGGCGCGTCGTGAACTCCGCCGACTCGTCCGGCAACGGGTGCAGCTCGCGCGTCGCCGGCGGCGCGCCGAAGAAGTCGGCGGGCGGGGTGACGTCGGCGCGCGACTTCAGCCACGCCTGCTGGGCGCCGGCGTCGCCCCAGTCGGTGAACATGCTGACGCTGTAGGCGCTGGCGGTGATCGCGTCGAGGTTGGTCGGCGATCGACTCCCACGACACGCCTTCGTAGACGTCCTGGCGGACCTGGAACGTCGGCACGATGTCGAGCGTCACCTTGGTGACGATGCCGAGACAGCCGAGCGACACGACCATGCCGGCGAAGTCCGGGTCACCGCGCCGGGTGCGTCAGCACCGACCCGTCCGCGGTGACGAGCTCGAGCGCCGGCGACCGAGCTGGCGAGGCTGCCGTTGTGGTCGCCGGAGCCGTGCGTCCCGGTGGCGATCGCGCCGGCGACCGAGATGTGGGGGAGCGAGGCGAGGTTGTGCAGCGCCCAGCCCGCCCGGTCCAGCTCCTCGACCAGCTCGCCGTAGCGCAGGCCGGCCGAGACCGTGACCTGCCGCGCGACCGGCGTCGACCTCGATCGACGGCCGGCAGCGCGGCGACCGAGACCTGCACGCCGGTCGTGTCGGCGATGCGGTTGAACGAGTGCCGGCTGCCGAGCCCGCGTACGAGGGGCTCCGCGGCGACGATCTCGCAGAGCTCGTCGACCGAGGCCGGCTCGACGGAGCGCCGATGCGCCGTACGTCAGATTGCCCGCCCAGTTGGTCCCGGTCATGTCACCAGTGTGCTGGTGCGGCTCACACGTCGATCCTCCGGGTGAGCTCGAGGTCGTCGAGGAACCTTCGGTCGTGGCTGACCACGATGAACGCGCCGCGGTACGACTCCAGCGCCTCGACCAGGTGGCGGATGCTCGGCAGGTCGAGGTTGTTGGTCGGCTCGTCGAGCAGCAGGAGCTGCGGCGCGGGCTCGGCGAGCAGGAGGCAGGCCAGCGTCGCCCGCAGGCGTTCGCCGCCCGACAGGGTCGACGCCGGCTGGTCTGCCGCCCGCCCGCGGATCAGGAATCGCGCGAGCTGGGCCCGCCGGTCGTTCTCGGTCGTGCTCGGCGCGATCCGGGCGACGTTCTCGGCGACCGTGAGCGCCCCGTCGAGGAGGTCCATCCGCTGCGGCAGGTGCCGGATCGGCACGTGCGCCCGTACGGTGCCGGCAGCCGGCGCGAGCTCGCCCGTGATGGCGCGCAGGAGCGACGTCTTGCCGGTCCCGTTGCGGCCCGTGAGCCCGACGCGCTCCGGTCCGCGGATCTCGAGGTCGAGGCGTCAGGTCCCCGTACGCCGGACGGACCCCGTCGAGCGTCAGCACGTCGCGGCCGGCCGGGACGGCGGTCTTCGGGAGGTCCACCCGGATCTCGCGATCGTCGTGGACGAGCTCCTCGGCCTCGGCCAGCCGGGCGTTGGCGTCCTCGATCCGGTCGTCGTGCACGCCGCGGAGCTTGCCGGCGGACACCTGGGCCCGCCGCTTGTAGTTGCCCATGGCGATCTTGGGCATCCGCTTCTCGGCCCACGCCTTCTCGCCCTGCTTGCGCCGGGTCGCGAGGACCGACTCGGCCTCGATCCGGTCGCGCTTCTGGGCGCGCAGGTCGGACTCCGCCGCGCGTACAGCCCGCGCGGCGGCCTCCTGCTCGACCGCGACGGCGGCCTCGTAGTCGTCGAACCCGCCGCCGTACCAGCGCACCGCCCCGCCGCGCAGCGATCCGATGTCGTCCATCGTGTTGAGCAGGTCCCGGTCGTGGCTCACGACGAGCAGCGTGCCCTTCCACGCGGCGACGATGCCGATGAGCCGTTCCCGCGCGTCGGCTGTCGAGGTTGTTGGTCGGCTCGTCGAGCAGCAGCACCGACGGGCGCGTCAGCAGGCGCGCGACGAGCGAGAGCAGGACGAGCTCGCCGCCGGACACCGAGGCGACCGGTCGATCGAGCCCGAGGTGGCCGAGTCCGAGCCGGGCGAGCTCAGCCTCCGTACGCTCCGCGATGTCCCAGTCGTTGCCGATCGCGTCGAAGTCCGCCATCGCGGTCGACCCGGCCTCGACGCGTTGCAGTGCAGCGAGGGTCTCGGCGATGCCGAGCACGTCCGACACCGTCTGGGTCGGGTCGGCGCCGGGGTCCTGCGGCAGGTAGGCGACCGCGCCGTCGACACCGATCGAGCCCTGCTGTGGCGTGAGCTCGCCGGCGATCAGCCGCAGCAGCGTGGACTTGCCGGAGCCGTTGAGTCCGACGAGGCCATGGCGGCCGGGGCCGACACCGAGGTCGAGGCCGTCGAGGACGACAGTGCCGTCAGGCCAGGAGAATGAGAGGTCGTTGACAGAAAGTGATGCACGCATGTGCGCTCCATGAGGTCGATGGGTGCGCAGGCCGCTGTGGGCTGCTGCGCGGGATCTGACCTCAGAGCTTCAACGGACCGGCTACCTGTTCCTCAGGGAATGTGTGCGCGACCATCATACGATACGTCGCCATGACTGGGATCTACTTCGACTCCGACGAC
Organism: uncultured Actinomycetota bacterium; assembly: GCA_963761965.1. GTDB lineage: Bacteria > Actinomycetota > Actinomycetes > Propionibacteriales > Nocardioidaceae > Aeromicrobium. The sequence goes on along the minus strand of CAVXIX010000017.1, from coordinate 44,564 downwards.
GACGCGGAAGAGCTGGTCAAGGCCCTCGAGAGCGAGGGCTACTCGACGACGTTGAAGCGCGAGGCGTTCGCCGGCGAGGAGGACTGGGAGGACCGCGCGTGGGTGCTGCTGGTCGAGCCGTTCGACGACCGGGTCGTGGAGATGGTCGACGTCTACGGCGGCTGGATGCCCGGTGACGACCGCCTCCCGGAGGACCCGCCGGAGCTCCCCGGAGGACCGAAGCGCCTCAAGGACTGAACCTCGCCGCTGGGCTAGGCCCCCAGGTGGTCCTTGAGGAACTGCACCTGCAGCAGCTTGAGGTTCTCGGCCACGACCTCCTGCGGCGTCATGTGCGTGACGCCGGACAGCGGCAGCACGGTGTGCGGCCGGCCGGCGGCGAGCAGCGCCGATGACAGCTGGAGCGTGTGGGCCGCGACGACGTTGTCGTCGGCGAGCCCGTGGATGATCATGAGCGGCCGCTCGAGGCGCGGCGCCAGCGGCAGCAGCGAGTTGTGGTCGTAGACCTCGGGCTGCGTGCGGGGATCGCCCAGGTAGCGCTCGGTGTAGCACGTGTCGTAGAGCCGCCACTCCGTCACGGGCGCACCGGCGACCGCGGCGTGGAACACGTCGGGCCGCTTGAGCACCGCCAGCGCGGACAGGTAGCCGCCGTACGACCAGCCGGTGATCCCGACGCGTGTCGTGTCGACGTCGTCCGGGTACGCCTTGGCGACCGCGTCGAGCGCCGCGACCTGGTCGTCGAGCGTCACGGTGGCGAACTCGTGCAGCACCGCGCGCTCCCACGCGTGGCCGCGTCCCGGCGTGCCACGGCCGTCCGACACGATGACGCAGAAGCCCTGGTCGGCGAGCCACTGCGCCTCGAGGAACGCCCGCGCCGATGCGAGCACGCGCTGGGCGTGCGGTCCGCCGTACGGGTCCATCAGCACCGGCAGGCGGCGCGATCCGGGCTCGTGGCCGGTGGGGAACAGCATCGCGGTGCGGAGCTGGTGCTCGCCCGCGGCGACGAGCGTGACGACGGGCTCGTGCGGGGCCGGCTCGGCGAGCACCTGGATCGGCGCGGGCTCGGAGTCCTCACGGTGCACGACGACGGTGGTGCCGACGGCTTCGAGGCCGGAGCGGACGATGACCGTCGTCGGGCCGCCGATCACGGCGCCGTGCACGGCGGCGCCCTCGGTGATCTCGGTGACGGTGCCGTCGAAGCCGAAGCGGACGATGTGCACCTCGGTCGGCTCCTGCGACGCCGCCGCGACGACACAGTCCTCGAACACGTCGACGATGCCGCGGACCTGCCAGCCGTCACCGGAGACCGCCACGCCGTCGCGCAGCACCCGGCGCCAGCCGTCGGCGTCCTCGACCGTGACGAGCGAGCCGTCGGGCGCGAACCGCGGCGCTGACGACAGCTCGACCCACGCAGGATCGCTGAGCTCGCGCAGGACGCTCGTACGCCCGGAGGTGACGTCGACCGAGAGGATCTGGGCGGACTTCTGGTCGCGGCTCAGGACCTGGATCACCGGAGCGCCGTGCGGTGTCCAGGTGACGCGGCCGAGGTACTCGTACGTCGCGCGGTCCCACGCGATCTCGGTGCGGTTGCCGTCGAGGTCGACGTGCCACAGCGTGACGTCGGCGTTGGACGTACCGGCGGCGGGATAGCGCTGGGCGACGGGCTCGCGCTCGGGGTGCTCGGGGTCGGCGATGTGCCACGTCTGGACGGGCGCCTCGTCGTAGCGCTCGACGAGAAGCGAGCGGCCGTCCGGTGCCCACCAGAATCCGCGGAAGCGGTCCATCTCCTCGGCGGCGATGAACTCGGCCTGCCCCCAGACCTCGGTGGCCGACTCGGGCTCGACGAGGGCGCGCTCGTCCTGGCCGTTGACGCCGACGACGCGGAGCGCGCCGCCCGAGGCGTACGCGATGAGGCGCCCCGTCGGGTCGAGGCGAGGGTCGATGACCGCGCCGACGCTCGGCAGGGAGTGCACCGCCTTGGCGCCGAGGTGCACGGCCCAGAGCTGTCCCGACAGCGTGAAGCAGGCCCAGCGTCCGGTCTCGTCGACGTCGTAGCCGACCAGCCCGGCTGCGGACTCGCGGCTGCGCTCGCGGCGGGAACGCTCCTCGGCGGACAGCTGCTCGCCGTCGTCACCCAGCAGCGCGACGGGGTCGACCAGGATCGACTCGGTGCCGGTCGCGACGTCGTACTCCCACAGCTCGCCGGTGCGCGTGACGCCGTCGGGCGTACGGATGAAGCGCACCGTGCCGCCGTCGGGCGACACCGTGATGTTGCGCGGGATGCCGAGGGTGAAGCGGAGGGTGCGGGCGGCCAGACGCGGATACGAGACGGTCATGCGTCCGATCCAATCACGCGCCTGCGTCCGCGATGACGTGCGTGTCGGCGCTGGTCAGTAACCTTGACCCCATGACCTTGAGCGACCGGCGGATCCTGCTCGTCCACGCCCATCCCGACGACGAGTCGATCGGCAACGGCGCGACGATGGCCAAGTACGCCGCCGAGGGCGTGCAGGTCACGCTCGTCACGTGCACGGCCGGCGAGGAGGGCGAGATCCTCATGCCCGAGATCGAGCACCTCGCCGCGGATCGCGAGGACGGGCTCGGTCCGCACCGCATCGAGGAGCTCGCTGCCGCGATGAAGGCGCTCGGCGTCACGGATCACCGGTTCCTCGGCGGTCCGGGACACTTCCGCGACTCCGGCATGAAGTGGGCCGAGGACGGCAGCGCGACGGTCGCCGACGAGACCCGCCCCGACACGTTCTGGCATGCCGACCTCACCGTCGCGGCCGACCTGCTGGTCGAGATCATCCGCGAGACCCGGCCCCAGGTGCTGGTGACCTACGACCAGTTCGGCGGCTACGGCCACCCCGACCACATCCAGGCGCACCGGGTCGCGACCTACGCCGACGTCGCTCGCGGCCGTGCGCTCCTATCGGCCCGAGCTCGGCGAGGCGTGGGACATCCCCAAGGTCTACTGGGGCGCGATGTCCAAGTCGCAGATGGCCGAGGGCATCCGCAAGCTCCGCGAGGCCGGCGACGAGACGAGCTTCGAGGGCTGGGATCCCGACAACCTGCCCTGGGGCGCGACCGACGAGGAGCTCGACGCCAAGGTCGAGGCTGACGACTTCGCCGACGCCAAGATGGACGCCATGAAGGCGCACGCCTCGCAGATCGCCGTCGACGGGCCGTTCTTCGCGTTGTCCAACAACGTCGGCTCGCAGGTGTGGGGCACCGAGTTCTACCGGCTCGCCAAGGGTGAGCGCGGACCGGTCGGACCGGACGGTCTCGAGGAAGACCTGTTCGCCGGCCTCTGAGGTGAAGCGCGCAGCACTCGCTCGTCCTGGGGGCCTACGTCGGCGTCATGGGCGCCTTCGTCCATCGGCACTCGTGGCGGTCGCTCGGCGTCGACTGGCCGTGGGGACTCCTGCTGGCGATCGTCGCGACGTACGCGCTGGTGCTCGCTGCCGACCGGGTCACCGCGGGTGGGCGGCGCCTGGTTCGGGCTCGGCTGGGGGATTGCCCTGCTGGCGCAGCAGTTCTCGCCCGGCGGCAGCTATCTCATCGCCTCGGACTGGCGCGGGTGGTCGTTCACGATCGGTTGCCTGGGGGCCATCGTCGTCGGGGTCGTCCGCACTCCTAGGCTGGAGCAATGACGGCGCCGGTGGACCAGCACGCCTTTCGCGGCGCGCTGGCTCGTTTTGCCAGCGGCGTCACGGTCGTCTCGACGGTCCAGGACGGTGTCGATCACGCGATGACGGCGAGCGCGTTCACCTCGGTGTCGCTCGATCCTCCGCTGGTGCTGGTGTGCTCGCACAAGTCGAGCCGCTTCCACGAAGCCGTGCTCGAGACCGGCTTCTGGGCGGTCTCGATCCTCGCCGAGGAGGGCATCGAGGCGTCTGCGTGGTTCGCGCATCGCGGCCGGCCGCTGGAGGACCAGATGCAGGGCATCGCGTTCCACCGCGGCGAGTCCGGTGCGGCGCTCCTCGACGAGTCGCTCGCCTGGCTGGAGTGCACCACGGTTTCCGTCACGGACGGTGGTGACCATACGATCTTGGTCGGAGCGGTCACCGGAGCGGCGGTCCGCGACGACATCGACGATCCACTGCTCTACTACCGCTCGCACTACGGCACGATCGTGCGCCTGCCTGCATCGGAGAAGACCGTCTACGGGAGCAACACATGACCGACAAGCCTGACGAGCACCTCACACCTGACGACGCGCCGGCGGAGCCGACCGGCGGACGACGCGCCGGTTGAGCGCGACGAGGTGCCGAGCCCGCCGACGTGAGGCGGCCGAGCCCGAACTGGTCGACGAGGGCGATGGCGTCGTCGAGCCCGGTCTCGTGATCGAACCGACGAGGAGATCGAGCTCGACGACGTCCCCGACGTCGAACCGGCCTATGAGCTGCAGCCGGGCGACGACGCCGTACTCCACGAGGCCGCGCTCGCTTACGCGTTCCGCGACGGCGAGGACGATCCGCAGCTCGACGAAGGCCCTGGCGACGTCGCTCGAGTGGCCGCCCGAAGCCGACGACGCCGGCGGCGACCGCACGGACCTGCAGCCAGCTGCCGTCGACGTGGACGATGACGACGGCGGATCCACACACCGGGGCCGGCGCATCCTCCTCGGACTCGTCCTGGTGCTGGGCATCCTCTACGTCGGCGGCTACTTCCTGACCGGCGCCCGGATGCCGGCCAACGCCACGATCGGCGGCGTCGACGTCAGCGGCAAGTCGCCGTCGGCGGCACGCGAGGCCGTCGACAAGGCGCTGACGCCCAACGTCGACCGCGAGATCGTGCTGACCCACGGCAAGACCGAGTTCCGCATCAAGCCCAAGGCGGCCGGACTCGCCTTCGATCTCGACCGCACCATCAGCAACGCCGGCGGTGAGCGCAGCTGGAAGCCGACCGACATGGTCGGGCTGTTCTTCGGCGATCACGAGACCGACCCGGCGCTCGATGTCGATGACGCCAAGCTCCAGAGCTCGATCGGCACGATCGGCGAGACCGTCAACCGCGACGTCGTCGAGGCGCAGATCACCTTCCCCAAGGGCAAGCCCGAGCCGCGCGAGCCCAAGGCCGGCCGCGTCATCGCCCGGGCGGATGCCGCCGATGCGATCCGCGGGGCCTACCTCGTCAGCGACGAGCCGGTCAAGGTGCCGATGGCGGTCGTGGAGCCGGCCGTCGACGCCGATGGCCTGGCCGACGCGATGAAGACGATCGCCGAGCCGGCCGTCAGCGGCCCGATCACGATCCGCGTCGGCGACAAGAAGGTGTCGCTGCCGGTGACGGCGTACGCGCCGGCGCTCGTCGTCCGCGTCAAGGACAACGAGCTGCAGCCCTACCTGGATCCCAAGAAGCTCGCCGGTCCGCTGACCAGACTCGACGACCGGCATCGGCAAGAAGGCCGTCGACGCCACGGTCAAGATCGTGAACAACAAGCCGGTCGTCGTCCCAGGCAAGAAGGGCGTCGGCCTGCAGCCCAAGGAGATGGCGGTCAAGCTGCTTCCGGCGCTGACCGAGACGGGCGCCAAGCGGTCGGTCGAGGTCGAGGCCAAGGTCGTCGAGCCGTTGTTCACGACGAAGGACGCCAAGGCGCTCAAGATCAAGCAGAAGATCAGCAGCTTCGAGACCCAGTTCCCCTACGCCGAGTACCGCAACACCAACCAGGGCCGCGCCGCCGAGCTGATCAACGGCACGATCCTCAAGCCGGGCGAGACGTTCAGCTTCAACAACACCGTCGGCGAGCGCACCGCCGCCAACGGATTCGTCATGGGCACCGTCATCAACGGCGGGGTGTTCCGCGAGGAGCTCGGTGGCGGGGTCTCCCAGGTCGCGACGACGACCTACAACGCCGGCTTCTTCGGCGGGATGGACGACGTCGAGCACCACCCGCACGCGTTCTACATCGACCGCTACCCGGTCGGCCGCGAGGCGACGGTCTACTACGGCAACCTCGACCTGCGGTTCAAGAACCCGACGAAGTACGGCGTGCTGATCCGTGCCTACGTCGTCAAGAGCACTCCGTCGTCGGCGGGCATCATGCACGTCGAGCTGTGGAGCACCAAGGTCTGGGACATCAAGGCCGGCCAGTCGGCCCGCCGCAACGGCCGCACGCCTGGCAAGCAGTACGACGACACCGATCGCTGCGTGCCGCAGGGCCCGATCCAGGGCTTCGACATCGACATCTACCGCTACGTTCTACCAGGGCGGCAAGAAGGTCAAGACCGAGACCGACACCGCGACCTACCAGGCCGCCGACCACGTCATCTGCGGCAAGAAGCCCAAGACCGAATGACGCTGACGGGTCACTTATTGCCCTGCGACGGGTCAGTTTTGGCCCTGCGACGGGTCAGTTTTGCCCAGGTGGTTCGCAACAAGTGACCCGTCAGTGGGCAAGTAGTGACCCGTCAGCGGGCAATAACTGACCCGTCAGCGGGGGTCAGACCGCGACGTTGAGCTTGATCGTCATGCCGTCGTCGACGTTGCCGGTGACGGTCGCCATCTGCAGTGAGTGGCCGTCGCTGAACACCATGTCGGAGTCGAGAGAGGTCCGCGACAGGTTGCTGACGCTCTGCTCGTAGCCCGAGCGTCGCGTAGACGAGCTTGCTGGCGTCCTCCGGCAGCGCGATCTGCGACGTGCGGAGCTTGTTGGTCGCCTTCTGCGCATCGGCCGCGGTCTTGTAGACCTCGAAGTGGATGTGCGGCCAGCGACCTTGGTACGCCGCCGGGAAGATCGAGGTGAACGTCAGCTTGCCGTCGGCGTCGGCGGCCTGCACGCCGCGCAGGTAGTTCTCGTCGGCGATCTCCGAGTCGTACATCGAGTAGCGGCCCTCGCGGTCGCAGTGCCACACGTAGACCGCGGCGCCCTCGTACGGGGCGACGTCGCTGCCGTTCATGTCGAAGATCGTCAGCTCGATCGTGGTCTTGACCCCTTCGGCGGTCGTGCTGGTCCCGCCGAAGCTCGACCGGATGTCGCTGCGCACGACGCCGCTCTCGGTCAGGACGTTGACGCCGTTGCTGCCGTCAGCAGGGAACGGCCCGCCGGTCTCCTCCGGCACCTCGCCGTCGACCGTCGCCGTGGCGCTGCCCGAGGTCGAGGTCGAGGACGGCGTGCTCGTCGTGGGCGACGCTCCGGGCGAGTCGCTGCCACTGCACGCGGCCAGCGCGGCGGCCAGCCCGGCACCCGTCAGCAGGCCGAGCGCACGGCGGCGATTCAGCAGCGCGGGCAGGTCGTGGGAGAGGCCGAGGTCGTGCTCGTGCGGTCCGTCGTGATCGTGAGTCATGTCCTCACCGTACGAACGCGCGACTGGGTGACCGCCATGGCTTCACTGTGCGGAGTCTGTGTCCCCGGGCTCGAGGTAGCGGTAGTCGTGGTGGTCGACGAACCCGTACGGCTTGTAGAGCGCGATCGCCGCGTGGTTGGAGTGCATGGTCTGCAGGTATGCCTTGTCGGCTCCGCGCTCGACCGCCCAGGCCAGGGACGTCTCGACGATCCGGCGGGCCAGCCCTTGGCGCCGGTTCTCGGGCGAGACCTCGACGCAGGCGATCCCGGCCCACTCGCCGGTGACGACGATGCGGCCGATGGCGACGGCAGGGACGCCGATCGACACGAAGCCGACGGTCGCCGGACCCTCCAGCACCGCCCGCGCGGCGACCGGGTCGTTGACGCGGCCGTAGTTGGCCAGCCAGTCGTCGTCGGCCGTCGGCGGCGATGCGCGCGGCCGGATCGGCGGCGTACGCAGGGTCGAGGTCGGCGACCTGGACGACCGCCCCACCGTGATAGCCCGGTCATCGGCACCCATCCCGCGCCGGCGAAGGCCCGCTCGTCGAGCCGATCCGACGACGACCTGGGCCAGCGCCGGCGCGTCGTGCGACGCATAGAACGTCGCGCACCCGGTCGAGCGCGTCGGCGAACGGCAGGCCCGGATCGCCGTGCACCGCGACGGAGTTGGCCCGCCCGGTGAATCGCCCGGACGCACGCAGCTCCCACTCGCCGAGCGCGACCGACTCGATCGCCGGCCAGCCCCGCGAGGTGATGCGGGTCAGCTCCGCGGTGTCCACGTCGATGGCCCGGCGCCGGCGCAGCGGCCGATCGGGGACGGGCTTCCACGTCACGACGTCCGCCAGGGCGACGACCTGCGTACGCCCGTCGCGACGCTCGACCGTCACGGCGGTCGTCGTCGACGGCCCGCACCCGACCGATGACGTCGCTCATGGCCGGTCCGCCCGACGGTCCGGTGCCGCCCACGGCGTACCGGACCACGATGCGTTGCCCCACGGAGGCAGCGTCGAGAGTCATGCGTCCAACCCTTCCATGTCATGAGGTGGACCTCATGTGCGGGAGGTGGAGCGGAGGCGTGATACTAGTGCCAGCCCCTTGAAGGAGAAATGCTCGTGACGTACGTGATCGCCCAGCCGTGTGTGGACCTCAAGGACCGCGCTTGTGTGGACGAATGCCCCGTGGACTGCATCTACGAGGGCAACCGCATGCTCTACATCCACCCCGACGAGTGCGTCGACTGCGGTGCGTGCGAGCCGGTGTGCCCCGTCGAGGCGATCTTCTACGAGGACGACACGCCGCCGGAGTGGAAGGACTACTACGCCGCCAACGTCGACTTCTTCGACGACATCGGCTCGCCCGGTGGCGCGGCCAAGCTCGGCGTGATCGACAAGGACCACCCGCTGATCGCCGCGCTGCCCCCGCAGTCCCAGGAATGATCCCCGAGGGGCAACGTCTCGGCGAAGTTCCCGGACTTTCCCTGGGACACGCTCGCGGCCGCCAAGGCGCGTGCCGCCGCGCATCCCTGGCGGACTGGTCGACCTGTCGATCGGTACGCCGGTCGACCCCACGCCCGACGTCGCCCGCGAGGCGCTCATCGCGGCGGCGGACGCTCCCGGCTATCCCACGGTGTTCGGCCCCGAGTCGCTGCGCCAGGCTGCCGTCGACTGGATCGAGCGCCGCTTCGAGGTGCGCGGGCTCAGCGCCTCGCAGGTGCTCCCGACGGTCGGCTCCAAGGAGCTCATCGCCAACCTGCCGACGCAGCTCGGCCTCGGCGCAGGCGACCTGGTCGTCGTGCCCGAGCTGGCCTATCCGACGTACGAGGTCGGCGCCCGCTATGCCGGCTGCGAGGTCGTCGCGACCGACTCGACGCTGTCGCTCGGCCCGCGCGTTCCGGCGATCATCTACCTCAACTCACCGGCCAACCCGACCGGCCGGATCCTGCCGCCCGACCACCTCCGCAAGGTCGTCGACTGGGCCCGCGAGCGCGGCACGCTGGTCGTCTCCGACGAGTGCTATCTCGAGTTCGCCTGGGAGGGCGAGCCCTCCTCGGTCCTCCATCCCGACATCTGCGGCGGCTCGTTCGACGGCATCCTCGCGGTGCACTCGCTGTCCAAGCGGTCCAACCTCGCGGGCTACCGCGACGCGTTCGTGACCGGCGACCAGGCGCTCATCACCGAGCTGCTCGAGGTCCGCAAGCACCTCGGGCTTCATGGTGCCCACGCCCATCCAGGCGGCGATGGCCGCAGCCCTCGCCGACGACGACGCACGTCGACGCGCAGCGCAAGACGTACGCCGCCCGGCGCCACGACCTGCGCCGGGCATTCGAGTCCGCCGGGTTCACGATCGAGCACTCCGAGGGCGCGCTCTACCTCTGGATGACCCGCGGCGAGCCGTGCCGCGACACGATCGACTGGCTCGCCGAGCGCGGCATCCTGGCAGCGCCGGGCGACTTCTACGGTGACGCCGGCTCCCAGCACGTACGCGCGGCGTTCACCGCGACCGACGAGCGCGTCGCCGAAGCCGTCAACCGCCTGACCACCTGACCCTCCACCCGCGATTCGTTACGGAATCGAGCGTTGCGACGGTCGGACTGGCGCTTCCGTCACGAATCGCGGCAGAGCTCAGTTCGTCGAGACCCGGACGGTGTCGGAGTCGGTGCCCGAGCGGGCGGTCCAGCCCTTGTCGGAGTCGTCGGCGCTCCACTCGCGGTTGCCGAACGAGATGTCGGTGATCCGCAGGCGTGACGCGTTGCCGACGAGGTAGTGCGCGAGCGCCCAGCCGCGTGCCTTGACGTCGGAGGCCTTGCCGGTCAGCGGGTACGACGCGTCGTCGCCGTCGCGTTGCCGACCGGGATGTCGCCGAAGGCCGCCTTGACGTCCTTGGTGACCCGGCCGATCGTGCCGCTGCCCTTGGGGTTGATCTGGCACGTGAAGCTCGCGGGACTGTAGCCGCGCAGCGCCGACGCGAGCGCGCGGGCGTAGTCCTCGTGCTGGGCGTACGCACCGGGGAACGCCGAGCGCTGGACCCGTTGCGCCGCCTCGGTGATCTTCATCGACTCATAGCCCTTGACCTTGACGAGGGCGTCGTAGAACCTGCCGATCGAGTAGTACGGATCGCTGATCTGCTCGACCGTGCCCCACCCCTGCGACGTACGTTGCTGGAACAGGCCCACCGAGTCGCGGTCGCCGAAGTCGATGTTGTGGATCTTGGACTCCTGGAACGCCGTGGCGATCGCGATCGTCGTGGCCCGCGGCGGCAGGCCGCGGCGCTGCGAGATCGCCGCCATCAACGACGTCCACCTGGCCTGCTCGAGGTCGATCTCGGCCCTGACCTTGCCGACCTCGGCGACGCACGACTCGGCTGCGCAGCGGTTCGCGGTCGCGCAGCACCACCGCGACCATGACCGTGGCGGTGAGGAGCGCGAGGACGACGATCCAGCGAAAGCGCACTAGTCAGTTGGCGTGGAGGTCGGCGTTGAGCTCGATGCCCGTACGCTCTCCGCGCGGCCGGGCCTCGATGGCGCCGGTCTGGCTGTTGGTCAGGAACAAGATGCCGTCCTGGCCCGGACAGCTCGGACGCCTTGATGACGGTGCCGTCGGGCATCGTCACCTTGGAGCCGGCCGTGACGTAGGTGCCGGCGGCGACGACGCAGTCGTTGCCGAGCGAGATGCCGATGCCGGCGTTGGCGCCGATCAGGCTGTTCTCGCCGACCGTGATGACGGCCTTGCCGCCGCCCGACAGGGTGCCCATGATCGACGCTCCGCCGCCGACGTCCGAGCCGTCGCCGACCGTGACGCCGGCCGAGATGCGGCCCTCGACCATCGCGGTGCCGAGCGTGCCGGCGTTGTAGTTGACGAAGCCCTCGTGCATCACGGTCGTGCCCTCGGCGAGGTGGGCGCCGAGGCGTACGCGGTCGGCGTCGCCGATGCGGACACCGGACGGGACGACGTAGTCGGTCATGCGCGGGAACTTGTCGACGCTCGTGACCTGGACGTGCAGGCCGGCGCCACGGGCGCGGGCGCGGATCGCCTCGAAGCCGTCGACCGGGCAGGGGCCGAGCGACGTCCACACGACGTTGGTCAGCAGCCCGAAGATGCCGTCGAGGTTCTGGCCGTGCGGGGCGACGAGCCGGTGCGACAGCAGGTGCAGGCGCAGGTAGACGTCGTACGCGTCGGTCGGCGGCTGCCTGCAGGTCGTCGATCACGGTGTGGACGACGACCTTGTGCACCTCGCGGATCGCGTCCTGGCCGGCGAGCGCGGTCAGCTCGGCGGGCTCGGGATCGCCGTCGGGAGCAGCGCCGAGCCGGGGCTCGGGGTACCAGACGTCGAGGACCGTGCCGTCGAGGGTCAGCGTGGCGACGCCATAGGCGTACGCGCCGGGATGATCCGCAGAAGTCATGCCCCCAAACCTATCTGGGCGGGCGTCAGCGCTTGGGCAGGCCGTCCTTGGTGCACAGGCTGCCGATCTGGTCGGTGCGATCCTTCTTGATGAGGTCGAACATCTTGGGGGCGCGCTCGGGATCCCACGTCGACGGCGAAGTCCCGCAGCGGCACGGTGCAGTTGAGCCCGTCGCCGCCCATCGAGGCCGACAGCGCGAGGGCGAACCTGAACAGCGCGATGGGGCTGACGTCGTCGCCGATGCGCAGCGAGCCGGAGGCGCCCTTGGCGACGCTGAGGTAGCGGACGGGGTTGATCACGGTCCACGGCGACTTGGCCTCGGCGGCGATCGAGCCCGAGCACCTCGCGCTGGCTCTGCACGCGCTGGATGTCCTGCGTGGCGTACGAGTGACGGTTGCGGGAGTACGCGAGCGCGGTCTTGCCGTCGGCGTTCTGGCAGCCCTTCTGGACGTCGAGGCCGGAGTCCTTGTCCTTGATGCGCGCCTTGGGGCAGATCTCGACGCCGCCGAGGGAGTCGACGACCTTGACCAGGCCGCCGAAGCCGACCTCGATGTAGTCGTCCACCCGGATGCCGGTGTTGCCCTCGATCGTCCGGACGAGCAGCTTGGGACCGCCGAACGCGTACGCGGCATTGATCTTGGTGCGTCCGTAGCCGGGGATGTCGACGAGCGAGTCGCGGGGGAGCGACATCAGGATGCTGGGGCCGCTGCCGGTGTGCAGGAGCATGATCGTGTCGGTGCGGCCGCGACCGCCGGTGTCGCCGCCGGTCGTGCAGCTCCTTCTGCTCCTCCTTGGTCAGTCCGCGGCGGCTGTCGGAGCCGACCAGCAGGTAGGTCGTGCCGGGCTGGTCGGCGGGGCGACCCGAGTCGGGGGAGGCGTCGACCTTCTCGATCTGGCCCCAGGCCCACCACGGCACCGCGACCAGGAACACGATCCAGGCGAGCACGATGAACCCGAAGATGCGCCGCCCGTTGTGCCGCTTCTTGGGCTTCCTGGGTCCGGCGCGGCGGCACGTCGGCGGTGCGGCGTCCCGGGTGGCGGCAGGTTCGGCGGAGGCAGGTCGTCGGACGCGGCCGGTCGCGGCACGGGACGGGTGGGCTGGTCCTCGCCGTACAACCATCCGTACTCGCCGTCGGGACGCTGGTCTGACATGAGCAAGACCGTACCTGACCTCGGCTCATGCGCCCGGGAGCCGCTCGTGCGCGCCGCGAAAATTCACGCGTCGCCCCTCGGCGCGCCCTCAACCTCAACTCGAGAGTTTGTGTGGATACTGAGAATCGCCTCAGCCTCTTCCCCACGTGAGGACACCATGTCTGACGTTCGCTCGAGTGTGATGGGTGGGTCGTACGCCCATCCGGCCGACACCTCCGCTCGCATCCAGTTCCGCCGCGCACTGACCCTCACGGCGATGACCCTCGTCATGCCCGGGTCCGCCCAGCTCGTGATGGGCAACAAGCGGATCGGCCGCATCGCCGTACGCGTGTGGCTGGGCTTCCTCGCCGTCGGCGCGCTGCTGCTGTTCCTCGCGATGAACTCGCGCAAGCAGCTGCTGTCCCTCGCGATCGAGACCCCGCTGCTGTCGGTCGGCCGCTGGGTCCTGATCGTCGGAGCGATCGCCTGGGTCGCGCTGATCGTCGATGCGTGGCGGCTGGGCCGTCCGCTCGAGCTGCGCCGCAACCACCGGCTCTGGATGACCGGCATCAACAGCGCCCTGTGCTTCGTCACCGCCGGGGCGCTGTTCTTCGCCGCGCACCTCGTCGCGGTCCAGACCTCGTTCGTCGACAGCGTGTTCGTCGCGCACACGCGTCTCCAAGCCCGCAGCAGGGTCGCTACAACGTGCTCCTGCTCGGCGGCGACTCCGGCACCGACCGCGGTGGGCCTGCGGCCCGACTCGCTGACCGTGGCCAGCATCGACAAGGAGACCGGCCAGACCGTGCTGATCGGCCTGCCCCGCAACCTGCAGGACGTCCCGTTCCCCAAGGGCTCGGTCATGGACAAGGAGTTCCCCAACGGCTTCAACGGCGAGGGCCAGTACCTCAACGCGATCAACACCTGGGCCAACGACCACGCGTCGATGTTCAAGGAGAAGAACCCCGGCCTCAAGGCGACGATGGGAGCCGTCGAGGAGATCACGGGCCTCAAGATCAACTACTACGCGATGGTCAACATGCACGGCTTCTCCAAGCTCGTCGACGCCGTGGGCGGCGTACGCATGAACGTCCGCGAGCGCACCGCGATCGGCGGCATCGGCTCGCCGGTCCGCGGCTGGATCGAGCCCGGCGAGCAGACCCTGACCGGCAACCAGGCGCTCTGGTACTCCCGCAGCCGCGTGCAGAACGACGACTTCTCGCGCATGGGCCGGCAGAAGTGCGTCATGAACGCGATGCTGCACCAGCTCAGCCCGCAGAAGGTGCTGTTCAACGTCGAGAAGATCGCCAGCTCCAGCAAGGCGCTGCTGACGACCAACATCCCGAAGTCCGACCTCGACGTCTTCGTCGACCTCGCGCTCAAGGCCAAGAAGCAGAAGGTCTCGACCGTCTCGCTGGTCCCGCCGGTGATCTACACGGGCAACCCCGACTTCAAGAAGGTCAGGCGCTTGATCGACGACGCGATCGACAAGGCCGAGGGCCGCTCGTCGATCCCCGGCGGCATCACGAAGGCCACGCTGTCGATGCCGAAGCCCGGCGACGACGACAAGGATCCGCGCAAGGCCAACCAGAGCTCGGACCTCGGCGCTGCCTGCTGACCGACCTGAGTTGTCGCTGAGATCACTGATCGCGATGTCACGGAAGCACCTGGCGTCGGTGATAATGGATGCTTCGTCGGTCACTCCGTAAAGGGAACTCATGTCGCATCGCGCGAGTCTCTTGGGCCGCGGCTACCAGGACAACCACCTGGATTCGCCGCGTGTCCGGTTCCGTCGCGCCCTGCTGTTGTGCCTCATGACGGTGGTCGTCCCCGGCTCCGGACACATCGCGGTCGGCAAGCGCGTGGTCGGCTGGTTCGCCGTCACCGTGTGGCTCGGTGCGCTCGGCGGCGGCGGCTATCTGCTCTGGAAGTACCGCACGGATCGCGCCCAGGTGCTGAGCTGGTTCACCGACACCGACGTCCTGCTGCTCGCCCGGGCCGGCATCGTCGCGGTCGCCGTGCTGTGGGGCATCCTGTTCCTCGACGCGTGGCGCCTTGCCTCGCCATTCCGGCTCAACTTCATGCGGGCCGCGCTCATCACGGTGCTCAACCTCGCGATCATCGGTGGCGTCGCCGGCTCCACGGCGTACGCCTCACAGCTCATCAAGGTCTCTCGCGACACCGTCAAGGTCGTGTTCAAGGCGACCAAGACGTCCGAGCCGCTCAAGGGGCGCTACAACATCCTGCTGCTCGGTTCGGACGCCGGCAGGACCGCGTCGGCATCCGGCCCGACTCCATGACGGTCGCCAGCATCGACGCCGACACCGGCAAGGTCGTGCTGATCTCGCTGCCGCGCAACCTGCAGAACGTGCCGTTCTCCGAGGGCTCGCCGATGCGCAAGCTCTATCCCGAACGGCTACAACTGCGGCCCGACGTGCCTGCTCAACGCCGTGCACACGGCCGCGCAGAACCGCAAGGACCTCTATCCCGACAGCCAGGATCCGGGGCTCGACGCCACGATCGACGCGATCCAGGGCGTCACGAACCTCAAGATCAACTACTACGTCATGGTCAACCTCAAGGGTTCAAGGGACTGGTCGACGCGGTCGGCGGGGTCACGATCGACGTCCACAGCCGCATCGCGATGTTCGGCCACGAGGACTGCCTGGAAGAACACGCTAGATCGAGCCCGGCAAGCAGAAGCTCAACGGCCAGAAGGCGCTCTGGTACACCCGCAGCCGCGTGCAGTCCGACGACTACACCCGCATGGGCCGGCAGAAGTGCCTGATGGCCGCGATGGCCAATCAGCTCAGCCCGCAGAAGGTCCTGCTCAACGCCACCAAGATCGCCAACTCCGGCAAGGAGCTGCTCAGCACCAACCTCCCGGCCAAGGAGCTCGGTCAGTTCGCCGACCTGGCGCTCAAGTCGCGCGGCGAGAAGATCCGCACGGTGTCGATCGTGCCGCCGGAGTTCAACACCGTGACGCCGGACTTCCCGGCGATCCAGGCGGCGATCCAGAAGGCGATCGACAAGTCGGAGTCGACAGCTGGCGCCGACCAAGAAGCCCAAGGACACGTCGGGCGCCAGCCGCCAACCAGACCGACGACCTCGCCGCCGTCTGCTAACGCCGTCGGGTTACTTGTCCTGCGACTCGTTGTAGGCGTCGATGACCTCGTCGGGCTCGCCGTCCATCACGAGCGTGCCCTGGTCGAGCCAGATGACCCGGCTGCAGGTGTCCTTGATCGACTGCATCGAGTGGCTGACGAGGAACACCGTGCCGGCGTTGTCGCGGATCTCGCGGATGCGCGCCTCGCTGCGGGCGCGGAACTTGCGGTCACCGACGGCGAGAGCCTCGTCGACGATCAGGATGTCGTGGGTCTGCACGCTGGCGAGGGCGAACTTGAGGCGCGCCGTCATGCCGGAGGAGTAGGCGCGCATCGGCAGGTCGATGAACTTCTCGAGGCCGGAGAACTCCACGATGTCGTCGTAGCTGGCCTCGATCTCGTCCATCGTGAAGCCCATGGCGAGGCCGCCGAGGATGATGTTGCGCTCACCCGACAGGTCCTTCATGAGTGCCGCGCCGACGCCCAGCAGGCTGGGGCGCGAGGAGGCATAGATCGCGCCGCGGCTCGTCGGCGTGAGGCCGACGATCGCGCGCATCAGCGTCGACTTGCCCGAGCCGTTGGTGCCGATGACGCCGATGCTGTCCTGCTCGTACGCCGTGAAGGAGACGCCCTTGAGCGCGTGCACGGTGCGCAGCTGCTTGGTCGCGGCCGAGCTTGAGCACCTTGCGGCGATCGGCGGCGGTGGCCCGCTTGCCGGTTGCGAAGACCTTGTACTCGACGTGGACGTCGTCGACGATCACGACGGGCTTGCGCTCGGTCGGCGGCCGCCGGCTGCACGTGCTCGTGGTCAGTCGACACGGCCATACCTCTCCTCGGCGCGCCAGAAGAACCAGGTGCCGAATGCCAGCAACCCGAACGACCACGCGGTCGCGTAGAGCCAGTAGCGCTCGTTGAAGCCGTAGCCCGGCCCGTGAGGAGTGCCGCGCGGGCGAGGCGTCAGGAACTCGTGGATCGGCTGGAAGTCGGCGATCTTGAGGACCGTGGGATGCCCGTCGGTAGTTGATCCTCTGGCCGGGGGCCGAACCGCTCCTCGATGCTGAAGAAGATGCCGGTCGTGTAGAAGAACAACCGGGTCAGGAACGGCAGGAAGTTGTTGAGGTCGCGCCAGTGCACCGACAGGCGCGCCGTCACGAGCGCCAGCCCGCAGTTGAACAGGTAGTACAGCAGGAACAGCGGGACGATCAGGAGCCAGTGCAGGCTGGGCGGATTGCCGTTGATGACCAGGAAGACCAGCATGATGGCGACGGTCGGCAGGAACTGCAGGAAGCGCTGCGTCACGGCGGCCAGCGGCAGCACCATGCGCGGGAACGCCAGGCTCTGCACCAGGGCTGCGTTGTTGGTGATCGACTTGCCGCCGGCCGTCCAGGACTGCGAGAAGAACTCGAAGACGAACACGCCGATGATGAGGAACTCGACGAAGTGCGTCGGGCCGGCTGTTGCTGCCGAGCAGGAACCCGAAGATCAGGCCGTAGACCAACGCGTTGAGCAGCGGCTTGAGGATGACCCAGAACATGCCGAGGGAGTTCTGCTGGTTCTCCGACTCGATCCTGAAGCGGGCCATCGAGTAGATGAAGATCCGGCGCCGCCAGACCTCCGAGACGTACGTCGCGGAGCGGGGGTCGGCCGCCGACCTTGTGCAGGCCCAGGCGCGCCGCGTCCTCGGCGGTTGTCATCCGTGTGGTGTCCCTACTGCTCGGGCCGTCAGGTGCGCCTGACGCGGGGCGTCGAGGCATCGTTGAGTGTAGTGGATCGGCCTACCCGGGCTCGGCGGCCTCCTGCGCGCTGCACGCGAGAAATCTGCTCTGGTGTGGCGGACGCCACGATCACGAGCGAGCCGCCACCGAGGCATGCGGCGGCGATGAGCTCGGCGTCGCGCCGGATGCTGCCGGGAGTCGACCAGCCGGCGTGCGCTGTCGGGCACGACCGAGGCGAGGAGATCGGCGTGCGTGCTGGCCGTGCCCGTCGAGGTCGAGGGCCAGCGTCGACGGCTCCGGGGGGTCGAGGGCGACGAAGTGGTCGCCGTGGCCCGGCACCTCCGCGCCCAGGTCGAGGAAGCCGGTCGGCGGCTCCTGGAACCGGCCGCCGAGCGGGCGCAGCGAGGCAGCGACGCGCGCGGGTTCGTCGGCGACGAGGTCGGGACCGCTGAGCCCGATGTCCGCGGCCCGATCGACGACGGCCGCGCCGACATTCCACGCCGACAGGATCCACACGGTCGTCAGCCAGTGGCTCGGCAGGCCGATGCGGATGCGGCTGCCGGGCGCGGCGTCCAGGTCGTCGACCAGGAAGTTGCTGGTCTTCGCGACCCAGTTGGCGGTCGTCGTCGTGCTCAGCTCGACGCGTTCGCCGGTCGCCATGTCGTAGTACGTCACCAGTGGCTGCGAGGGGTCGGCTCGCCGTCCGGAGCAGCTGGTCGAGAGTCCTCACGCGGTCACGACCTTGCGCGCGCGGTCGAGCACGGCGCCTGCGTCGGCGGCGCACCGGCTCGGGCCGGCCGGGATCGGCCTCGCGCAGACCGGCGACGCGTACGAGCTCGGCGGGCGCCGAGTCCTCGTGCTCGACGACGAGGACCGGCACGTCGTCGGCGACAGGCCTCGAGCATGCCCGGGCGCCCGCAGCACCGGGATCGATCGCGAGGGTGCGGCTGCTGGGCCGAGGACGACGCACATCCGACGACGCGATGCGCCGCGCGTACGGCCGGCGATGCCGACCAGGTCTCCGCCACCAGCACGAGGTCCTGGATGTCGTACGAGCCGGGGTCGGCGAGGTACCTCGGCGACGTGCACGGCGCGTACGCCTTCGGCCGCCGGGACCACGACGTGCAGCTCGGCGCGATCGTCGCTCGCGGGCAGCAGGCGTGAAGCCGATGTCGCGCGCGGGCTGCGGCCGCGGCGGTGGCCTCGGTCAGGGTGTAGCCGGTCGCCGAGCAGCTCCGTGCGGATCAGCTGGCCGCGCGACGTCGGCGTCGCTGGGCCGTTGCCACGCGGGGGAGTAGCCGATCGCGATCAGCTCGTCGGCGACCGCGTGGGTCGTGGCGACGCCGGGTACGGCGAGGAGCGCGTCGAGGTCGGGGCACGCCTTGAGGCCCGCGGCCCAGCGGTCACGCATCGTGGGGGCGACCGCGATCAGCTCGTCGTCCGGGCTCGAGGCGTCCGGCGAGGTCGTGCACGAAGGGGGCGCCGTCGGCGCCGATGATGACCGTGATCCGCATGTCGGCCATTGTGTCTTGCCTGTTGAGGCGTCCGGCACGGGGGCGACACGCCGGGGATTTCATGAATCTTGCCATTCGGCTTGACTTGTGACAGGTGACAGGACTGTAATTCCATGTATGTCATTCGATTTGGGTCTGCCGCAAGAGCTCGATGAAGAACTCATGTGGCAAGAGCGCGCCCTTTGCGCTCAGACGGACCCCGAGGCGTTCTTCCCTGAGAAGGGCGGATCCACACGTGAGGCCAAGCGAGTGTGCCTGACGTGCGACGTCCGTGGAGAGTGCCTCGAGTACGCCCTGGCACATGATGAGCGGTTCGGCATCTGGGGCGGTCTGTCCGAGCGTGAACGTCGCAAGCTGAAGAAGCGGGCCTAGAAAACCCCGTTTCCCTCGTCCACTAGGGTTGCTCCTCGTGGACGAGACCAGCACGACGCGCCATTGGCTCGACGATCCGCCCACTGTCGGCGCCATCCTCGTGGCCCACAACGGCGCGACCTGGCTTCCCAAGGTTCTCGCCTCGTTCGCCCAGATGTTCTACGCGCCGACCACCTGGCGGGTCGTCGACGTCAGCTCGACGGACGGCAGTGCAGACCTCCTGCGCGACTCGTTCGGCGCCGAGCGCATCACGTACGCGCCGTCCGGAACCGGGTTCGGTGAGGCCGTGCGCCTGGGGCTCGAGTCGATGCCCCGTACGGACTGGATCTGGCTCCTCCACGACGACTCGTCGGTGCTCCCGGGCACGCTGTCCGGGCCTGCTCGACACGGCGACCTCCGCACCTGACATCGCGGCCGTGGGCCCCAAGATCCGTGAGTGGCCCTCGCTGCGCCGCCTGCTGGAGGTCGGCCTGACGGTCACCGCAACGGGCTCGCGCGAGACCGGCCTCGAGACCGGCGAGCCGGATGCCGGCCAGCACGACCGGCCGCGCGACGTGCTCGCGGTCAACACCGCGGGCATGCTGATCCGCCGCGACGTGTGGGACGAGCTCAACGGGCTCGACCCCAACCTGCCGCTGTTCTACGACGACATCGACTTCGGCTGGCGGGTCGCCCGGGCGGGCTACCGCACGATGACGGCGCCGACCGCCGTCGTGTTCCACGCCGAGTCGAGCCGCCGCGGCACCCGCACGCGTACCGCGGGTGACGTGCCGCACTGGGAGGAGCGCCGGGCCGCGATCTACACGCTGCTCGCCAACACCCCGATGCCACGTTTCCTGTGGCAGTACGTCCGGCTGTTCTGCGGGTCGCTCCTGCGGGTCGCGGGCATGCTGATCGGCAAGGATCCCGAAGCCGCCAGCGACGAGCTCCTGGCACTGCGCTCGGCGTACGCGCATCCCTTCAAGCTCATCAAGGCCAGGCGGCGGCGACGGGCGACCGCCAAGCGCTCCGCACCGCGCGATCCGGCACCTGCTGGCGCCGTTCTGGCTGCCCTACCAACACGGGTTCGACATCGTGCGCGACACCGCGACCGCGCTGATCAAGCCCGAGGCGGTCGAGACGGTCGGCCGCCGGTCGACGACGCTCGACCAGGCGCCCGACGAGGCGGAGGACCTCGACGACGGCCCGTCGCTGCTGCAGCGCCGCCCGTGGCTGGCGACCGTGCTGGTGCTCATCGTGCTCTCCGTGATCGCCGGTCGAGGCCTGTTCGGCGGCGGCCTGCACGGTGGCGCGCTGCTGCCCGCACCGGGATCGTCCGCGGGCTGGTGGCAGCTGCTGTTCGGCGCCCGCCACGACGTCGGGCTCCCCAGCGACACGCTCCCGCCGATCTTCGCGCTTCCCGCTCGCCGTCCTCTCGACGCCGGCGTGGTTCCACCCCGGCCTCGTGATCACGATCGTCATGGTGTTCTCGGTGCCGCTCGCCGCCCTGACGGCGCACCGCTTCGGCCGGCAGATCAGCCCGCACCGCATACCCCGCATGGTCTGGGCCGTCTCGTACGCGTTGTGCGTCGTCGCGACCGGGGCCGTGAGCCAGGGCCGACTCGGCACCGTCATCGCGCTCGTCATCCTGCCGATCATCGCCAACACGGCGTGGCAGATCGCCGAGAACCCGGGCTGGCAGCTCGCGCTCCGGCTCGGCATCTGGGTCGCGTTGGCGTCCGCGTTCGCCCCCATCGTCCTCGCCGATGAGCCTCGGTGGCCTCCTGATCCTCTGGTACGCCGAGGGTCGCTGGGTCCGCCGACAGCTCGTCGTCGCGGCGGTCGTGCCGCTCCTCCTGCTCGGTCCGTGGCTGGCCCAGCGCGCCCTTCGTCCGTGGCGAGCCTGGTGGGAGGCGGGCTATCCGATGCCCGGCTCGGCCACCGTGCGCGACGTCGTGCTCGGTCGCGCCGGCGGACCCGGCGCGGCTCCGGAGTGGCTGACCGTCGGCGTGATCGCCCTGGCGCTCGTGGCGTTGGTGCCGCGTCGCACGCGCACGGGCGTCCAGCTCGCGTGGCTCGTCGCCCTGCTCGGCCTCGGCGCGGCGCTCGCCGGCACCCTCATCACGCTACTCGACCCACGCCGGTCCCGGCCGACATCACACCGTGGGTCGGCATCCCGACCGTCGTGTGGCTCGGCGGCCTCCTGACCGCCGTCCTGCTCGGCCGTCCCGGCCGCGCGGATCTGGCCCCGACCCGTCCTGGCGGTGGCTCGTCGTGGTCGCGCTCGTGCTGCCCGTCGGCAC
This sequence comes from uncultured Actinomycetota bacterium, assembly GCA_963761965.1. GTDB lineage: Bacteria > Actinomycetota > Actinomycetes > Propionibacteriales > Nocardioidaceae > Aeromicrobium. The sequence goes on along the minus strand of CAVXIX010000017.1, from coordinate 22,768 downwards.
CGCCGGCTGGTGGCTCGTGCGCGGGCGCCGCCGACCCGCTCGAAGCCGGCCGGGCCAATGTCGTGCCGGTCTTCCTCGCCGAACGTCCCGGCGACACCTGATCCTGACCGGCAGCATCGACGACGGCGTCGACTACCGCGTCGTCGCCGGCGACGGACCTTTCCTGGGTCAGGAGGCCGTGACCGCGTCGTCGTCGGACTCCGCCCCGCTCACCGCCGTGGTGCGCCGGTTCCTCGCGCAGGCGACGGCCGCCGACGTCGACGCGCTCGGCAAGCTCGGCATCGACTCGATCTATGCGCCTCGGGCCGACCCGGAGGTGAGCCGGCGGATCGACGCCGCGCCGCGGCTCTCGCCGGCCGGCAGCGACCAGCCCGGTTCGCGGGTCTGGACGCTCTCGCCACAGCCCGAAGAACGACGCCGCCACGGCGCCCTGGTGGCACCGCGCGCTGATCGCGGTGCAGGCCCTGGCCTGGCTGGTGGCGATCGTGCTGACCGCGCCGGTGCGCCGGCGCGCCGCGCCCGAACCCTTGGCCGATCAGGACGACGCGGAGGGGGCAGCATGAACACGCGAAGGCGAGCGAAGGGCTACGGCCTGAAGGATCTACGCATCCTGGTGCTCCCGGTCGCTGCGGTGATCCTCGTGCTGCTCGCCCTCGTGGCGCCGTCGAGCTCGCGAGTCGGCGCGTCCCCCGTCGCGAGTGACGGTGACCGAGGCCTCGTACGCGTGTCCCGCCAGCTCGGCCGTCGACGTCGCCGTCGGGCCAGGTCCGCGCCGGCACCGGTGCGACCGCCGTCGTCCTCCCCGGGCGCAAACGGGACGCCGAAGCTCGAGGACGCATCGCGCTGGCGTACGTCCGCGGTCGCTGGTTCGGGTGTCGTGGTCCAGCAGCGCGGCCGGGGTTCAGGACCCGTCGGGTTCTTCGCCGGGACGGCGCCCAAGAGCGGTGGCGGCGGGCTCGTGGTCGGCTCGTGCCCGGGCGTCGTCGATGACGCCTGGCTGCTGGGCCTGGGCTCCGGCGCCAAGCACTTCTCGACGCTGATCCTGACCAACCTGGCCGACACGCCGGCCGCGGTCGACATCTCGCTGTGGGGTCCCAAGGGCAAGATCGACGCCGTCGGTTCCGAAGGCATCGTGGTCAAGCCGTCGTCCGTCCGGCGCATCCGGCTCGACGAGCTGGCAGCCGGCGAGGCCGAGCTCGCGATGCACGTCCACCGTCGCCGCGGCTCCCTGTCGGCCATCGTCAACGACAGCTCGTCGGCGGTGTTCAGCGGCACCGAGCCGGTCTCCGCGACCCTTTCGCCGCGACGCAACCAGGTCGTGGGCGGACTCGTGCAGGGCGCACAGGGGCGGACGCTCATGATGGTCAACCCCGGCCAGACGACGGCCCGTGTCACGTCAAGGTCATCGGCGCCAAGAACACGTTCACGCCCTCTGGGCTCGACCAGATCAAGGTCAGGGCCGGCACCACCCGTTCGGTCACCGTGCCCAAGTCGGCCGGCTCCGACGCCCAGGCGCTGCGGCTGACGTCCGACCAACCGATCTCCGCCACCGTGCGCATGGCGCCCGGCGCCAAGGACTACGCGTATGCCGAGGCGGTGCCGGCGTTGTCCGGGCCGGCGATCGTCCCGGTCGAGGTGGGACCCAAGCTCGATGCGCCGCGGCTCATCCTGTCCGCCCCTGGTGCGGCCGCGACGGTCGGCGTGCAGGCCTACGACGCATCGATGCGACCCCTCGCGTCGAGCACCCTGAAGATCAAGGCCGGCACGACGACGTGGGCCAGGCTCGAGACGTCCGGTGCTGCCTACTTCGTCGTCACGCCGCACGGCAAGGTCGTCGCGGCGGCGACGTACGTCAAGGGCGACGGCATCAGCTCGCTCGCCCTCACGTCGGCGCCGGTGACGGTGCTCAGCCCCCAGGTGCGGCCGGTCTCCTGAGGCCTAGCGCGGCCGCGGGTCGAGGTCGTCGGGCGACATGTGCCAGACCTCGGCGAGCCGGTCGAGGACGACCGACCACACGAGGTCCTCGAGGTCGTCGTTGCTCGTGCAGCGCTGCGCGATCGGGATGCGGAACAGCACGACGCGGGCGCCTTCGGGGTCGGGCGCGACGATGCTGAGCGGCACGTCGTCGGTCCACTCCGGCGGCAGCAACGGGGCTTCCTCGACGACGACCTGGACGTGGTCCGGCTCGACGGCGAAGTGCGGCTCGAGCGCGGCGATCACGTCGCCGACCAGCAGGTCGAACGCGGCACGGGCGGGCCGGTGGACCGGAACGCTGCGGGGCGAGAGCGGCCCGGGCAGGGCCATCGGTCCCCGTGGGCCACGGCCTCGCCGGTCGCGCATGCGGCCGGGTCGTGGACCGCTGACGGCGCCGCCGAAATGATCCATGCGGTGAGCCTAACGCGCAGCGTCGGACGTGGGGGATAACCTCACCACGTGGGTGCGGTGAGACGATGCACGCGTTCTGCGTGCTCCCAGACGGCAGTGGCGACGCTGACCTATGTCTATGCGGACCAGACCGCGGTGCTGGGTCCGCTCGCGACCTACGCCGAGCCCCACACCTACGACCTGTGCGCGGAGCACTCGCAGCGCATGTCGGCGCCCCAGGGCTGGAACGTCCTGCGCCTCGCGCCCGACCCGGCCGCGGCCGAGCCCAGCCGTGACGACCTGCTCGCGCTGGCCGACGCGGTCCGCGAGGCCGGCCGCCCCCCGACACCCGCTCCTGATGGACCACCCACCCTTCGACTCGTGAGGCCCGAATCTTGATCGACCCCCGTCTGGCGGAGGTGGTCAAGGCGTACGACGTACGCGGCCGCTCGCCCGAACAGCTCGACCCTGCCCTGACCCGTGCCCTCGGCGAGGCGTTCGCCCTCGAGACCGGCGTCGCCGGCGGCGGCAAGGTCGTCATCGGCCACGACATGCGCGACACGTCGCCGCTGCTGGTCGAGGCGTTCTCCGACGGCGTACGCGCGCAGGGTGGCAACGTCATCGGCATCGGCCTGGCCTCGACGGACCTGCTCTACTTCGCGTCCGGCGACCTCGACCTGCCCGGCGCGATGATCACCGCGAGCCACAACCCGGCGGCCTACAACGGCATCAAGCTGTGCCGCGCCGGCGCCAAGCCGATCGGCTACGACACCGGGCTCTCGGCGATCGCCGAGCAGGCCACGACGTTCCTGGCCCGCACCGAGCTGCCCGAGCCGACCGGCACGTACGAGGAGCTCGACGCGCTCAGCCGCTACGCCGCATACCTCCACGAGATCGTGCCGATCCCGGACCGCCGGCGGCTCAACGTCGTCGCCGATGCGGGCAACGGCATGGCCGGGCACACCGTGCCGTCGGTCTTCGCGACGCTCAACGTCGCGCTGACGCCGATGTACTTCGAGCTCGACGGGACGTTCCCCAACCACGACGCCAACCCGCTCGACCACAGCACGCTGGTCGACCTGCAGGCCAAGGTGCGCGAGACCGGCGCCGACATCGGCCTGGCGTTCGACGGCGACGCCGACCGCTGCTTCGTGATCGACGAGCGCGGCGACGTCGTCTCGCCGTCGGCCATCACGGCGCTGATCGCCTCGCGCGCGCTGCTGACGACGCCCGGCGCGACGATCCTGCACAACGTCATCACGTCCAAGGCCGTCCCGGAGATCATCGCCGAGAACGGCGGCACCGCCGTACGTACGCCGGTGGGTCACTCCCTGATCAAGGCCGAGATGGCGCGCACCGGCGCGGTGTTCGGCGGCGAGCACTCGGGACACTTCTACTTCAAGGACTTCTTCCTCGCCGACTCCGGCATGATCGCCGCGCTGCACGTCATGGCGGCGCTGGCCGAGACCGACGGCACGGTGTCCGAGCTCATGGCCCAGTACGAGCGCTACGCGTCCTCCGGCGAGATCAACAGCACCGTCGACGACGGCCCGGCGATCCTCGAGGAGCTGTCCCGGACGTACGCCGACCTGTCGCAGGACACGCTGGACGGCCTGACCATCACGAGCGACAGCTGGTGGTTCAACGTGCGGGCGTCCAACACCGAGCCGTTGCTGCGCCTCAACGTCGAGGGCGACGACGAGGCGACGATGAGCCGCGTACGCGACGAAGTTCTCGGTGTGATCCGTCGGTAGGGTGTGAGCATGAATCTTGACCCCGCCCTGCTCGAGATCCTCGTGTGCCCGCAGTGCCGGGCCACGCTGGCGGTCGACGACGAGGCCAGTGAGCTCGTCTGCTCCGCCTGCGCGCTGGCCTATCCGGTTCGCCGCGACATCCCCGTGATGCTCGTCGACGAAGCCCGGACGATCTGAGCGCATGGCGACTGAAGGCGGCAACAAGGCGGTCATCGCTGCGCTCCTGGCCAACACCGGGATCGCCATCACCAAGTTCATCGCATTCCTGCTGACGGGCTTCTCGTCGATGCTGGCCGAGTCGATCCACTCGCTGGCCGACTCCGGCAACCAGGTCCTGCTGCTCGTCGGCAGCAAGCGCTCCAAGCGCGAGGCGACCGAGGAGCACCCCTTCGGCTTCGGCCGTGAGCGCTACATCTACGCGTTCGTCGTGTCGATCGTGCTGTTCAGCGTCGGCGGCCTGTTCGCGCTCTACGAGGCCTATCACAAGTACCACGAGATCCACGACGGTCACGATGGCGGACTCGACAGCAAGTGGCGCCTCGTCCCGCTCGTCGTGCTGGGCATCGCGATCGTCCTCGAGTCGCTGTCGTTCCGCACCGCGATCATCGAGAGCAACAAGGTCCGCGGAGCGCAGAGCTGGTGGTCGTTCATCCGCCGCGCCAAGTCGCCCGAGCTCCCGGTCATCCTGCTCGAGGACTTCGCCGCGCTGGTCGGCCTCGTCGCGGCGTTCCTCGCGGTGAGCCTGTCGTTGATCACCGACAACGCCTACTTCGACGTCGTAGGCACCGGCTTCATCGGCGTGCTGCTGATCGTCGTCGCGGTGATCCTCGCGATCGAGGTCAAGAGCCTGCTGATCGGCGAGTCCGCGAGCAAGGACGCGATCGCCGAGATGCGCGCCGCGATCGAGTCGACGCCCGGCGTCACGCAGATCATCCACATGAAGACGCTGCACATCGCGCCGGAGGAGCTGCTCGTCGCGGTCAAGATCGGCATCGAGGCCGATGCGACCGGAGCCGACATCGCGGCAGTCATCGACGCGGCCGAGCGCAACGTGCGCGCGGCTGAGCCGATGGCCCAGCAGGTCTACGTCGAGCCCGACGTCTTCCGCGCCGACCACGTGCCGCGACCCGCGCCCCGAGGCGCCGAGCGCCCCCAGCCACTAGACCCACGCCGCGATTGCGGACGAACGCACCACGGTCGGTGCTCCGCAGCGTGGTCGCAGTCCGTCCACATCGCGGGGCTGCTAGTCCACCGGCGGGGTCGACAGCGGGTCGAGCCGATCGACGACCTCCGGGTCGCCGGCATCGGCCAGGTAGTCCGTCGGGTGCGTGTCGTCCGTGCCGGCGTCGATGTCGAGTGCGCGACAGATGAACGTACCGACGGCCGCGACGATCAGGTTGAGCGTCAGCGCGGTCAGCCCGAAGTAGATGAGGTTGTCGCTCAGGCTGATGCCGAACACCTCGAGCGGAGCGACCGAGCCACCGAAGTGTGAGCCCGGATCGCCGACGACCTCCGTGTTGTAGGCCGCGATCGTGCCCCACACCATGCCGACCGCCCAGCCGGCGATCAGCGCATAGCGGTGGAACCACCGGGTGTAGAGGCCGATGACGATCGCCGGGAGCGTCTGCAGGATCCAGATGCCGCCGAGCAGCTGCAGGTTGATCGCGAAGTCCTTGGGCAGCGCCAGCACGAACAGCAGCGCGCCGAACTTCACGAGCAGGCTGGCGAGCTTGCTCTGCTTGGCCTCCTGCGCATCCGTCGCGTCCGGGTTGAGGAACGCCTTGTAGATGTTGCGGGTCCACAGGTTGGCCGCGGCGATCGACATGATCGCGGCCGGCACGAACGCGCCGATCACGATCGCGGCGAACGCGACGCCGGCGAACCACGGTGAGAACTCCTGCTCGAACAGCTGCGGGATCGCCAGCTGCGGGTTCTTGACCTGGATCCCGGCCGCGACCGCGGCGATGCCGAGCAGCGCCAGCAGGCCGAGCAGGAACGAGTACGCCGGCAGCAGCGCCGCGTTGCGCCGGATGATGTTGCGGTTCTTGGTCGACAGCACCGCGGTGACCGAGTGCGGGTACATGAACAGCGCCAGCGCCGAGCCGAGCGACAGCGTGGCGTACGCCCACTGGGAGACGCCCGAGTCCCGGGATCAGGCCCTTCGGACGGGCCTCGCCGCCGGCGATCGCGTCGGCGTTGTCCTTGTTGAACGAGTCGAACGCCTTGCCGGCCGAGTCGAAGATGCCGCTCCAGCCGCCCAGCTGCGTCGGCAGGTAGATCACCGCGACGATGATGACGAGGTAGATCAGCGTGTCCTTGACGAACGCGATCAGCGCGGGCGCGCGGAGCCCCGACGAGTACGTGTAGGCCGCCAGCAGCGCGAACGCGACGAACAGCGGAACGTCCTTGCGGAACCAGCCGGCGTCCTCGCCGCCGCCGAGGCCCATGACGTCGAGCACCGCCTGGATGCCGACGAGCTGCAGCGCGATGTAGGGCAGCGTCGCCAGGATGCCGGTGAACGCGATCGCGAGCGACAGCCCACGGGAGTCGAACCGGCCCTGCACGAAGTCGGCCGGCGTGACGTACGAGCGACGGTGCGAGACCGACCACAGGCGCGGCAGGAAGATGAAGATGATCGGGTACAGGATGATCGTGTAGGGCACGGCGAAGAATCCCGTGGCATTGCCGGCATACAGCAGCGCCGGCACCGCGATGAACGTGTAGGCCGTGTAGATGTCGCCGCCGATCAGGAACCAGGCGATGAACGTGCCGAAGCTGCGTCCGCCGAGCCCCCACTCGTCGAGGTTGTCGAGCGTCTCGGCCTTGCGCCACCGTGCGGCGAGGAAGCCCAGCACGGTGACCAGCAGGAAGAAGAACAGGAAGATGCTGAGGGAGACCGGATCGATGTCGTTCATCGCTCGTCCCCGTTCGTGCGGCCCTCGGCGAGACGGCGCTTGCGCTCATGGTCGATCACGAGCTTGTAGGCGATCGACGTCAGGACGACCGACGCGATGACCAGCAGGAACTGGTACCAGAAGAAGAACGGGATGCCCCACAGCTCGGGATCGGGCTTGGCGTAGGTCCACACGAGCAGCGGGACGACGATGGCGACGGCCAGGGCCACGCCTGCCCCGATGAGTGGGCCCTTGCCCGGTGGTGTGTGTTCTGGCATTGACGTGACCCCCAGTCAGTCGAGCCGTGACCCCCGTCACAGTTCCTCCGACACCGTACGCCCGGCCGTGCTTCGGCGAAAGTCGGGGTCGGTAGGTTGTCGATTGCGCTCACATGTTCGCGCCGATTCGGTGCGAGCGGTGACCCGCCGGTACGCTGTGCGGCATGGATTACAACGTCGCAGACCTGTCCCTCGCGGAATACGGTCGCAAGGAAATCGACCTCGCCGAGCACGAGATGCCGGGCCTCATGGCCATGCGTGAGCGCTACGGCAAGGACAAGCCGCTCGCCGGAGCCCGCATCGCCGGATCGCTGCACATGACGATCCAGACGGCCGTGCTGATCGAGACCCTCGTGGACCTCGGCGCCGACGTCCGCTGGGCGACCTGCAACATCTTCTCGACCCAGGACCACGCCGCCGCCGCGGTCGTCGTCGGTCGCGACGGCACCGCCGACGACCCCAAGGGCACGCCCGTCTTCGCCTGGAAGGGCGAGACGCTCGCCGAGTACTGGGACGAGGCCGAGAAGGTCTTCGACTTCGCCGAAGGCGGCCCCAACGTCCTGCTCGACGACGGCGGCGACATCACGATGCTGCTGCACCTCGGCGTCGAGTACGAAAAGGCCGGCTGCGTCCCCTCGCAGGACAGCACCGACAACGAGGAGTTCAAGGAGGTGCTGCGCGTGCTGGCCCGTTCGGTCGCCAACAAGCCGCAGCACTGGACCAACATCTCCAAGGACATCAAGGGCGTCTCCGAGGAGACCACCACCGGCGTGCTGCGCCTCTACGACCGTTTCCATGAGGGCACGCTGCTCTTCCCGGCGATCAACGTCAACGACTCGGTCACCAAGAGCAAGTTCGACAACAAGTACGGCTGCCGCCACTCGCTGATCGACGGCATCAACCGCGCCACCGACGTCATGATCGGCGGCAAGGTCGCCGTCGTCTGTGGCTACGGCGACGTCGGCAAGGGCTCCGCCGAGTCGCTGCGCGGCCAGGGCGCTCGCGTCATCGTCACCGAGATCGACCCGATCTGCGCGCTGCAGGCCGCGATGGACGGCTACGAGGTCAAGCGCCTCGAGTCGGTCGTCGAGACCGCCGACATCTTCATCACCACGACGGGCAACTTCGACATCATCCGGGTCGAGCACTTCGAGAAGATGAAGCACCAGGCGATCGTCGGCAACATCGGCCACTTCGACAACGAGATCAACATGGCCGGCCTCGCCAAGATCCCCGGCATCGTCAAGGACGAGATCAAGCCGCAGGTCCACCAGTGGATCTTCCCCGACGGCAAGAAGATCATCGTGCTGTCCGAGGGTCGTCTGCTCAACCTCGGCAACGCGACGGGCCACCCGTCGTTCGTCATGTCGAACTCGTTCACCAACCAGGTCCTGGCGCAGATCGAGCTCTTCAGCAAGGCCAGCCAGTACGAGCTGGGCGTGCACGTCCTGCCCAAGCACCTCGACGAGGAGGTCGCCCGCCTGCACCTCGACGCCCTCGGTGTCGAGCTGACCGAGCTCACCAAGGAGCAGGCCGCCTACCTCGGTGTCGACGTCGCGGGTCCCTACAAGTCGGACCACTACCGCTACTGAGTCACCGCAGACATACAGCTCCGGGCGTCAGGTGTTCGCATCTGGCGCCCGTTGCTGTTCCAGCCTCCGTATCATTGAGTCCTCATGAGCATATCGACGGACGAAGCGCGATCGAGTGCTGGTCGTCGACGACGACGCCTCGCTCGCCGAGATGCTCACGATCGTGCTCGAGGGCGAGGGCCTGACGGCGGCCGTGTGCCGCTCGGGCGACCGGGTCATGGCGGCGTTCATGCAGTTCAAGCCCGACGTCGTGCTGCTCGACCTGATGCTCCCGGGCCTCGACGGCATGAGCGTGTGCCGCCAGATCCGCGAGAAGTCGGCCGTCCCGATCATCATGCTGACGGCCAAGTCGGACACCCCCGATGTCGTCGCCGGGCTCGAGGCCGGTGCCGACGACTACATCACCAAGCCGTTCAAGAACACCGAGCTGGTCGCCCGCATCCGGGCCCGGCTGCGCCGCTCCGACCAGCTCGCCGAGCCGCTCCTGTTCGGCGACATCGTGCTGGATCCGGCCGGCCACACCGTGACCCGCAAGGGCGAGCCGCTCGAGCTCACGCCGCTGGAGTTCGACCTGCTGGCCTGCCTGCTCAGCGATCCGGCGCAGGTCTTCACCCGCGAGACGCTGCTGCAGAAGGTCTGGGGCTATCACCACCCCGGCGACACCAAGCTCGTCAACGTCCACATGACGCGCCTGCGGTCCAAGATCGAGGACGACGCCGAGAACCCGCAGATCATCCGCACCGTGCGCGGCGTCGGCTACCAGGCGATCACGCCGCCGGCATGACCCCGCAACGCCCGTCCGGCGGTGCCCGATGCGGCGCCTGACCAGCATCTGGCGCCGGTCGATCCAGGCCCGGGTCGTGACCAGCACGATCGTGCTCAGCGCCCTCGTCATCTCGCTTGACCGGCTGGGCGCTCCTGCGCGACGTGGCCGGCGGGCTGGCCGACAGCCGCCGGGTCGCGGCGATCTCCGAGGCGCGGTCCGGGCTTCGACTACGCGCAGACCCAGCTCGACGCGACCGTCGAGACCGAGCCCGCGACGCAGTCCCAGGCCCTGACCCAGATGGTCGACTCGCTCACGAGCTCGCGCGGCGCCAAGCGTACGTACGAGCTGGTGCTCGAGGGCCCGTTGCTGACCGGGACCGGCGAGGTCCCCGTGCGCTCGTCAGCCGCGATCGAGCCGGGCTCGCTGCCCGCGGATCTCGACAAGGCCGTCAGGGGCAGCCCGGGGACGTACTGGCGCTACTCCGACCTGGCGCTGCTCGGCTCGTCCGACCGTGACCCCTCGGTCGTCGTCGGCAGCCAGCTGCGCGCGCCCGGGACCGGCGACACGTACGCGCTGTTCTACCTGTTCTCGATGGAGGACCAGCAGCAGACGCTGGACCTCGTGCGCCGGGCGCTCCTGCTCGGCGGGCTGGCGATGGTGCTGATGGTCGGCGGCGTCGCGTGGCTCGTGTCGCGGCAGGTGCTCGATCCCGTACGCCTCGCGCGCCGGATCGCCGAGCGCTACGCCAGCGGCAACCTCGAGCAGCGCATGCACGTCAGCGGCGAGGACGACATCGCCCGACTGAGCTCGTCGTTCAACCAGATGGCGGCGAGCCTGCAGAGCCAGATCCGTCGCCTGGAGAACCTGTCGCGGCTGCAGCAGCGCTTCGTGTCGGACGTCTCGCACGAGCTGCGCACGCCGCTGACGACGGTGCAGATGGCCAGCGAGGTGCTCTACGACTCGCGCGACCGGTTCGACCCGCAGACCGCCCGATCGGCCGAGCTGCTCAAGGGCGAGCTCGACCGCTTCGAGTCGTTGCTGTCGGACCTGCTCGACCTCAGCCGCTTCGACGCGGGAGCGGCCAAGCTGGAGCTCGACACGATCGACCTCAGCCAGATCGCGCGCAACTTCGCGGATGACCCGACGGTCGCGCGCAAGGGCATCGAGGTGCGGCTCATCGGGGTCGACGAGCCGGCGATCGTCGAGGCAGACGTCCGGCGGATCGACCGCATCGTGCGCAACCTGCTGACCAACGCCGCGAAGTACAGCGGATCGTCACGCATCGAGATCGAGGTCGCCCAGAACGAGCACTGCGTCTCGCTGGCGGTGCGTGACTTCGGCGTCGGCCTCTCCGGCGACGAGAACCTCCGTGTCTTCGACCGGTTCTGGCGCGCCGATCCCGCGCGTACGCAGGGCGGCACGGGGCTGGGCCTCGCGATCTCGCGCGAGGACGCGGCGCTGCACGGGGGCACGCTGCAGGCGTGGGGCCGGCCCGGTGAGGGCAGCGAGTTCGTCCTCACGATCCCCAAGCCCGAGGGCACGGCCAAGTTCCCCGCGATCGTCTCGGTGTTCGCATGACGACGCGCAGCGTGACGCATCGCGCGGCCGTCGTCGTCGTCGCGCATGCTGCTCGCGGTCTCGGCGTGCGCCGGGATCCCGTCGTCGGGCCCCGTCACCAAGGTCGCCGACGACGGCGGACTCGGCGAGAGCACCGTGCGCTACGCGCCGGCCCGGCCCGCCGCGGGCGCCTCGCCGCAAGCAGATCGTCCGCGGCTACCTCGACGCGATGCTGGCCTATCCGGCATCCTCGGGCACCGCCACGGCGTTCCTCACTCCCGCGGGCGCCAAGAAGTGGAGTCCGTCCGCCGGCGCACGCGTCTACTCCTCGATCGGGCTCTCCGGCCCCACCCTCGCCGCGGGTGAGGACGGCGAGACGACCGACAAGACGCGCAACCCGGTGGAGGTCGACGTCCGCCTGGCCGTCGACGCCGGACTCGACCAGCAGGGCCACTACACGCGGCAGGCGCGTCCCGCGGAGCTGACCTACCGGCTCGAGCGGGTCGACAGCGAGTGGCGCATCGCCAACCCCCAGGTCGGCCTCCTCGTGAGCCGCAAGTTCTTCGACGACTACTTCCGCCCGTTCAACATCTACGACTTCGACCGGCCCGGCCGCCGGCTCGTGCCCGACCCGGTGCACCTCCTGGTCGGCGACCAGCTCGCCACCGGCCTGGTCACGAGCCTCGCGCGCGGGGTCGGCGCATCCGACGGCCGGCGCCCTCCGCACGTACCTGCCGCCGTCTGGACGCGTTGCGACCATCCGTGCCGGTGTCGAACCGGGGCGTCGCGGACGTGGAGTTCAGCACGGACTTCTCGGCCATGACCGAGTCGGTGCAGGACCGCCTGTCGGCCCAGATCGTGTGGACGCTGCGCCAGGTCCCCGACGTGACGGCGGTGCGGCTCGCCGGCGCCTCGACCGTGCTCTCCGGTGAGGGCGACGGGCCGCAGGACATCAGCTCGTGGGGTGGCTACGGCCCGAGCATCGCGCGCGGTCGGGCGTACGCGATCAGCGACGACCGGGTCGTGCAGATCGACGACAGCACGGTCAAGCGGCTCACGCGGCGCCTGGGGGCGGGATGCCCGAGGTGCCGTGTCGGTCGGCGTGTCCGAGACTGGCGTGGCGGGCGTGCTGAAGGGTCGCAGACGCCGTCCGCGTCACCAACCGCGAGGGCACGGACGCTCGTACGTTCGCCGGTTCGCGGTTCCTCACTCCGCAGTGGGACGGCGACGGCAACGCCTGGCTGCTCGACCGGCCAGGGATCCCGGACCCGCGTCCGCACTCGTGACTGGCGACCGGATCCGTACGCTCGCCGCCGGCCGCCTGGCCCGCCTCGACGTGACGTCGTTCGCCCTGTCGCCTGACAGCTCGCGCTATGCCGTGACGGTGCGCGACGGCCGCCGGCACCTCGATCCAGGTCGGCTGGGTCAGGCGCGACGCCAACGACCGCATCCTCGGCCTCGGTGATCCCTCGGAGCGTCTACACGTCCGCCGGATCGCCGCGATCGGTGTCCTGGTCGTCGGGCACCGAGCTCAGCTATCTCGCCGACAGCCAGTCCGGTCGTCAGGTCTACACGACGGCGATCGACGGATCCTCGACCTCGGGCGGCCTGTCCCGCGGCGGCGCCCTGCTGCCCGACGTCCGCCCGAGCACGCTGGCGACCGGCGTGGGGCCGACGCCCAACCGCTATGCCACGGATGCCCGCGACCGGCTGTGGTTCCTGGAGCCCGGCGGGTCCTGGCGGCTGCTGCCCGACATCAAGGTCACAGGCCTGACGTACGGCCGCTGACGTCCACAGCGGGACCGGCAGGGGCGTGCGGGACGCGATCCGTCGTCGCGATGCTCGATGGATGCGTGACCTCCTGATCCCGGCCGCCGACCTCCTGCTCGGTGCTCAGTGCGCGGGTTGCGGCCGGCCCGCGCTGACGCTGTGCCGTGCGTGCGGCGAGGCGATCCGCCCCGATCCGGCTGTGGCGTGGCCGAAGCCGTGCCCGCGTGCGCTGCGGCGACCCACCTCCGTGACCCCGATCGCCGCGGGCAGCAATGCCGAGGTGCTGCGACGCGTGCTGGTCGCGTGGAAGGAGGCCGGCAACACCCGGTTGACCGCGGTGCTGGACCACCTCCTGGCGGCCGTCCGTGGTCGAGCATGCCCGCCCGCGGCAGCCCCGTCACGCTGGTCCCGGTGCCCACCTCGCGGCGGAGCAGGCGAGAGCGGGGCTGCGACCTCGTCGACGAGCTCGCCCGAGCCGCCGCACGCCTGCTGCGGCAGGTCGGGATCGAGGCGCAGGTCTCGCAGGCGCTCGCCCCGGCGCGGGCGACGGTCGACCAGGTCGGGCTCGAGCGCCGCCGAGCGGGCCGGCAACCTGCACGGGGCGTTCGGGCTGCGCACGAGTCGGTCGCTGCCGGGCCGGGACGTCATCGTGGTCGACGACATCTTGACGACCGGAGCGACCGTCGTCGGAGGCGGTGCGGGTGCTCAGCGCGGCCGGTCATCGACCCGTCGGCATCGCGGTCGTCGCGGCAACCCCTCGGATTCCAGAGCGTCGCCGATGAACTTCCTGAGCATCGTCGATGAGTTTGTCGGCGCGCTCTGGTGATTCCTTGGAGGGCGGTCTAACGTCACAGGTATGGCATGAAGGCTGCGCTGAATTCGGGCGCGACACCGAGACAAGGGAGTTCCCATGGAAATTGTCGTCAACGGTCGCAACAGCGAGATCTCGGAGCGATTCCGTGAGCACGTCGAGGAGAAGCTCCTCCGGCTCGAGAAGTACGACTCCCGCCAGAAGATCAGTCGTGTCGAGGTCGAGGTCACGCACGAGAAGAACCCGCGCCAGCAGGACACCGCGGCCAAGGTCGAGATGACATTGCGCTCCAGGGGCCCGGCCGTACGCGCCGAAGCCGCCTCCACCGACCAGCACTCGGCCCTCGACGCCGCGATCGACAAGCTCGAGTCGCGCCTGCGTCGCTCGGTCGACCGTAGCCGGATCCACCACGGCCGGCACGCCCCGACATCGCTGTCGTCGGCCGCCGCCGAGCTGCCCGCTGGATGGGCTCGTCACCGACGACCCCGACCACGACGTCCCGACCGACCAGTCCTCGCCGATCGCCTCCGAGGGCGACTGCCCGATCGTGGTGCGCGAGAAGACCCACCAGGCCCCGCCGATGACGCTCGACCAGGCGATGTACGAGATGGAGCTCGTGGGCCACGACTTCTACCTGTTCCTCGAGAAGGACTCGATGCGGCCGAGCGTGGTCTACCTGCGCAAGGGCTACGACTACGGAGTCATCCACCTCGACGTCACGGAGTGACCGCAGCACAGCGAATCTGGCCCATCCCGTGGCATGATCGTGATGTGACTTCTCGGGGTGACAGCATTCGGGTGCTTCTGGTCGATGACCAGGAGCTGTTCCGACGTGGCGTCAAGATGGTGCTGAGTTCCGACGACGCCCTCGAGCTCGAAGAGGTCGACGACGGCGACAAGGCGCTCGAGATGGTCGCCGAGAACCCCTACGACATCGTGCTGCTCGACGTCCGCATGCCGGGCCGCAGCGGGGTCGAGGTGTGCGCCGCGATCAAGGAGATCTCGCCGACGACGGGCATCATCATGCTCACCGCGAGCGACGACGAGTCCGACCTCTACGAGTCGATCCGCAGCGGCGCCTCGGGCTATCTGCTCAAGGACGGCTCGACCTACGAGCAGGTCGCCGAGGCCGTACGCCTGGTCGCCTCGGGCCAGTCGCTGATCAGCCCCAGCATGGCGACCAAGCTGCTCGACGAGTTCGTCCACATGTCCAAGAGCCCGGCGCCGACGACCAACCTCACGCCGCGTGAGCTCGGCGTCCTGCGTCACGTCGCCCGTGGCCGCAGCAACCGTGAGATCGCCGAAGAGCTGTTCATCAGCGAGAACACCGTCAAGAACCACATCCGCAACATCCTCGAGAAGCTCCAGATGAAGTCGCGCATGGAAGCTGCGATGTACGCCGTGCGCAGCAAGCTCGTCGACGACATCCCTTAATGTCACAGCGCTAGACCACGCATCGGGTCCATGAACCTGACCACGACGCAGGCCCGTCGCATCGCGCTGGCCGCCCAGGGGTTCACCCGCCCACGCCCCGGGCTCGACGGCGAGGTCGCGTCGCGGCACGTCAACCGCATCATCGAGCGGCTCGGCTTCTTCCAGATCGACTCGGTCAACGTGCTGGCCCGCGCGCACTACATGCCGCTGTTCTCCCGCCTCGGCCCCTACGACCGGGAGCTGCTGCACCGGGCCGCGTCGCGCCGGCCGCGGCGGCTGTTCGAGTACTGGGCGCACGAGGCCGCCCTCGTCGACGTCAAGCTCTGGCAGGCGTTCCAGTTCCGCATGGATTCCGGCGCCGCGCATGTGGGGCAACATGGCGCGGATCATCCAGGACAAGCCCGAGTTCGTCGCCTGGGTGCTGGAGGAGGTGCGCGACAAGGGCCCGTTGACCGCTCGCGAGGTCGAGCACGACGCGCCGCGTGACAAGGACAACTGGGGCTGGAACTGGTCCGAGGTCAAGATGGCGCTGGAATACCTCTTCTACAAGGGGCAGGTCACCGCGGCCCGGCGCAACTCGGCGTTCGAGCGGGTCTACGACCTGCCCGAGCGGGTCATCCCGCAGGCGCAGCTGGACGAGCCGCCGCTCGACTCCGCAGCGCGCGCATCGGGTGCTGGTCAGCCACGCGGCCCGTGCGCTGGGCGTCGGCACGGCGCAGTGCCTGCGCGACTACTTCCGCATGGCGCCCGAGCCGACCAAGGCGGCGATCGAGGACCTCGTCGAGACCGGCGAGCTCGTGCCCGGTCACGATCGCGGGCTGGAAGCGTCCGGCCTACCTGCACCGCGACGCCGTGCGGCCCCGCAAGGTCGCGCGCACGGGCCCTGCTGAGCCCGTTCGACCCCCTGGTGTTCGAGCGCACCCGCACCGAGCAGCTCTTCGACTTCCGCTACCGCATCGAGATCTACGTCCCCGCGCGACAAGCGCGTGCACGGCTACTACGTGCTGCCGTTCCTGCTGGGCGACCGGCTCGTCGCGCGGGTCGACCTCAAGGCCGACCGCCAGAGCGGGATCGCTCGTCGTGCACGGCGCGTGGGCGGAGTCGCACGCACCCGCCGAGACCGCCGACGAGCTCGCCGCCGAGCTGCGGCTCATGGCCGGGTGGCTGGGGCTCGAGACGGTCACGCCGCCGGCCAAGGGTGATCTGGCCGGGGAACTCACGGCATCGCTTGCTCGTCACCTAGACTGAACAGGCTCTCAAACTTTTTCGCAGACTCCGTACCAGGAAGTGCATTTTCGTGCCCAAGGTCATCGACAAGATCCTTCGCATGGGCGAAGGCAAGATCCTCAAGCAGCTCCAGGCGATCGCCAAGCAGGTCAACGCCCTCGAGGACGAGTTCCACGCCATGAGCGATGACGAGCTCCGCGGCATGACCGAGGAGTTCCGGCACGCGGCTCGACGAGGGCGCGACGCTCGACGACCTGATGCCCGAGGCGTTCGCGACCGTGCGCGAGGCCGCGCAGCGCGTGCTCGGCCAGCGGCACTTCGACGTCCAGATCATGGGCGGCGCGGCGCTGCACCTCGGCAACATCGCCGAGATGAAGACCGGTGAGGGCAAGACCCTGGTCTCGACCCTGCCGGCCTACCTCAACGCCCTCAGCGGCAACGGCGTCCACGTCGTCACGGTCAACGACTACCTCGCCAAGTACCACGCCGAGTGGATGGGCCGCGTGCACCACTTCCTCGGCCTGAGCGTCGGCATGATCCTGCCGACGCATGACGCCCCAACGAGCGCCGCGAGGCCTACGCCGCCGACATCACGTACGGCACCAACAACGAGTTCGGCTTCGACTACCTGCGCGACAACATGGCCGACGACATCGCCGAGTGCGTGCAGCGCGGCCACAACTTCGCGATCGTCGACGAGGTCGACTCGATCCTGATCGACGAGGCCCGCACGCCGCTGATCATCTCGGGACCCACCGAGGAAGAGGTCAAGTGGTACGCCGAGTTCGCCAAGATCGTCGGTGCCATGAAGATCGACGAGCACTACGAGGTCGACGAGAAGAAGCGCACGATCGCGGTGACCGAGGAGGGCATCGACCGGGTCGAGGACCAGCTCGGCATCGACAACCTCTATGACGCGGTCAACACGCCGCTGATCAGCTTCCTCAACAACGCCATCAAGGCCAAGGAGCTGTTCAAGAACGACAAGGACTACGTCGTGATGGAGGGCGAGGTCCTGATCGTCGACGAGCACACCGGCCGCATCCTCGACGGGCGCCGCTACAACGAGGGCCTGCACCAGGCGATCGAGGCCAAGGAGGGCGTGCGCATCCGCGAGGAGTACCAGACCCTCGCCACGATCACGCTGCAGAACTACTTCCGCCTCTACGACAAGCTCGGCGGCATGACCGGTACGGCGCTGACCGAGGCGTCCGAGTTCGACAAGATCTACAAGCTCGGCGTCGTGCCGATCCCGACCAACCGCGAGGTCGCCCGCGTCGACCAGCCCGACCTGGTCTACCGCACCGAGCAGGCGAAGTTCGACGCCGTCGTCGAGGACATCGTCGAGCGGCACTCCGCCGGCCAGCCGATCCTGGTCGGCACGACGAGCGTCGAGAAGAGCGAGCGGCTCTCCAAGCAGCTCAAGAAGCGCGGCGTCCCGCACGAGGTGCTCAACGCCAAGCAGCACGACCGCGAGGCCGCGATCGTCGCGATGGCCGGGCACAAGGGCGCCGTCACGGTCGCCACCAACATGGCCGGCCGCGGCACCGACATCATGCTCGGCGGCAGCGTCGAGTTCCTCGCCGACCAGGCGCTGCGCCAGAAGGGCCTCGACCCGCTCGAGGACTCCGAGGCGTACGAAGCCGCGTGGCCGCAGACGCTCAAGCAGATGGAGGAGCAGGTCGCGGCCGAGCACGACGAGGTCGCCGCCGTCGGCGGCCTCATGCCGTCTCGGCACCGAGCGCCACGAGTCCCGCCGCATCGACAACCAGCTGCGCGGCCGCTCCGGCCGTCAGGGCGACCCGGGCGAGACCCGGTTCTACCTGTCGCTCGAGGACGACCTCATGCGCCTGTTCAAGGCCGACTGGGTCAACTGGGTCCTGCAGACCATGAAGATCCCCGACGACGTGCCGATCGAGAACAAGCGCGTCACCGGCGCGATCGCCTCGGCGCAGGCCCAGGTCGAGGCGCAGAACTTCGACACCCGCAAGAACATCCTCAAGTACGACGACGTCATGAGCCGCCAGCGTGAGGTCATCTACGCCGAGCGCCGCCGGGTGCTCGAGGGCGAGGACATGCACGAGTGGGTCACGTCGATGATCGGCGAGGTCGCCGGTGCCTACGTCCACGGCGCCACCGAGGGATTCCCGGAGGAGTGGGAGCTCGACCAGCTGTGGACCGCGCTCGGCACGCTCTACCCGATCGGCGTGACGATCGAGGGCGTCGAGTCCGAGGTCGGCGGCCGCGAGGGCCTGTCGCGCGAGTACCTCCAGGAGGTCATCGCCGAGGACGCCCTGGCCGCCTACGCCAAGCGCGAGGAGGAGCTCGGCTCCGAGGTCATGCGTGAGCTCGAGCGTCGTGTCGTCCTGAGCGTGCTCGACCGCAAGTGGCGCGAGCACCTCTACGAGATGGACTACCTGCGCGAGGGCATCGGCCTGCGGGCGTACTCGCAGCGCGACCCGCTCGTGGAGTACCAGCGCGAGGGCTACGACCTGTTCAACGCCATGATGGAGGGCATCGCCGAGGAGTCCGTCGGCTTCCTGTTCAACCTGGACGTCCAGGTCGAGCAGGCCGCCGAGGCAGGCGAGCCGCAGCTGACGGCCAAGGGCCTGAAGCGCGGACAAGAAGCCGCAGGCGCTGTCCTACTCCTCGCCCAGCGAAGCCGGCGAGGCCGAGGTACGTGGCGAGACCGCGACCGAGGAGACGCCGGAGGCCGAGGCGCGGCGGCAGGCGAACGCCAAGAACAAGGCGCGTCAGAAGGCCAAGCAGCAGGGTCGGCTTCCTGTTCAACCTCGACGGCCAGGTCGAGCAGGCCGCCGAGGCTGAGCCGCAGCTGACGGCCAAGGGACTGAGCGCGGACAAGAAGCCGCAGGCGCTGTCCTACTCCTCGCCCAGCGAGGCCGGCGACGCCGAGGTGCGCGGCGAGACCGCGACCGAGGAGACGCCCGAGTCCGAGGCGCGCCGTCAGGCCAACGCCAAGAACAAGGCACGCCAGAAGGCCAAGCAGCAGCGGAAGTCGAGGAAGAACAACCGCTGAACCCGAGCGAGCCCTGGTGGTGAGTTCTGAGCTCGCTCGAGCCCAGAACCTCAGGCCCACGTCAGCGCGGTGCATCTCCAGACCTGGTCGCCGCGGTGGGTCGTCTGGAGCTCCAGGCGTACGGCGATGGCGCGCGAGCGGCCGCGGTGCACCATGCGACCGGCGATCTCGGCCGCGCCGTCGTGGACCATCGCGACGTGGACCGACACGATGCGCGCGCCGTGGCCCGAGCGTGAGCGCAGCGGCACCCGGGCGTGGGCCGTGAGCCGGCTCGTCAGCTGGTCGTAGACGTCGGGCGCCATCCACGCTGCCATCTGCCGGGCCGCCCGCTCGCCCGACAGCACCTCGACGAGCGCCTGCATGAACCGCGCCGCGCGTTGCCGCATCGGTCGCGCGTCGCCGCGCTCGACCGGGACCGGCAGCACGGGGCTCAGGCCGGGGAACGGCAGCGGTATCTGGCCGGGGGCGGGTTCGACGGGGCCGGCGAACGACGGTTGGAGCGAGGGGACGAGCAGGGCGGTCGCGGTCTTCATGTGGGGTCCTTCCCGAGCGGCGGAGCGAGACGTTGCGTGGGGAAGATGAGGTTGGGGTCGTCGCCGATGACGTCGCGGTTGGCGGCGTGCCACCGGCGCAGGCACGGGCGATCTCGGCGTTGCGTGGCGCCGGCGGGCAGTGAGCGGGCCGCGATGGCCCACAGGGTGTCGCCCGGGCGTACGACCACGGCGGCGGAACCTGCGGTGACGCGGGGCGGCGGCCGCGACCGGTCGGTCGGGCAGCCGCAGGCCGGCCAGGTCGTGATGCGCAGGCCGGCTCGGCGGCGGCGCCTGATCGGCGTGCACGGGCGTGACAGCGCCAGGGCGCCGGCCGCGCCCGCGAACAGCGCGCGGCGCAGGAGCCGCGGCGTGACGGCGCGGACGAGTGGGGCAGGCGCGTGCACCAGCGCGAGCGACGACGGTCGAGGAGGACCCAGGCCGAGAGCGGCAGCTGCACCAGTGCAGCCGAGACCGAGCAGCGCGGCGGAGAAGCTCGGCCCGTGCAGGTCGCTGACTGCGCGGCTCGCGTCGGGAGCCAGCAGGCTCGACGCTCGACCCGGCCAAGCCCGGTGAGCGCCCATCCGCTGCGTGACAGCATCCCGACCCCCCGATCAGCATTGATGACGTTTGATGACGTTTGACTACAGACAAGACCGTTTGAGATCGGCTTGTCAACACTGCGTCCACAGGGTTGTTGACACTGTCGTCGGCGGGGCGCGGCTGGGATAGCGTTCCGGCATGCGGTGGGAGCGGTTGTTCGAGGACCTGGAGGCGCAGGCAGCGGACCTCGAGCTCGACGAGCGCGATGCCCTGGTCGACGAGCTGCGGGACGGCGACTGGGCCGAGACGTCGTGGCGGCAGCTGCTCGGCGGCCGCGTCGTGCTGGCCGTGCGCGGGGCGGACCGCATCGAGGGCGACGTGACGCTGGTCAACGACCGACTCGTGCACCTGCGCGGCGACTCCATGGATCATGTCGTCAACGCCGCCGCCGTGATGGCGGTCGCACTCCAGTGAACGGCGGGCCGATGATGCGACGGCGGTGGGGGAGGCGCTCGGCTGGGGCCATGTGTTCCGCGCGCTGCGCGAGGCCGGCGAGGAGATTCGCGTGCGGCTCGTCGACGGATCGGTCCGCGACGGCGCGGTGCGTGGTGGCCGGACGTGACTTCGTACGCCTGAGGGCCGGGTCAGGACGCGATCAGGTGGTGCCGTTCGACGCGATTGCGGTCGTCAGCGGTCGGACGTGACGTCGTCGTTGGACGACGTGTGCTCGATCGGCGTCGTCCGGCACCTCGGCGCGGGCGTACTGGCGCGCGATGTAGTCCTCGAGCTGGTCGTTCTCGATGCGCCACTGGCCGCGGCCCCCGATCTGGATGCCGCGCAGGTCGCCGGAGCGAACCAGCGCATAGACCTGACGCACCGTGACGTTGAGGACCTCTGCGACGTCGGCCAGCGTGAGGAACCGCGGGCTGGTGGGTGGCATGGTTCTAGTTTCCCACGCCGCGGTGTCATCGTCGCCCGGGGTTCGGCTCGCTTGTGGACAACTCCATTGGGGTATGGACGAAATCTGGCGGAGTCTGTACAACCGATGCATGACGAACTGGCGGGGGCCTGGGGAATCAGGCAGGACAGCGGCGCAGCGACTGCGCATCCGACCGTGGCGGGATCCACGACTCCTGATCGGGCTGCTGCTCGTGCTGGGGGCCACGATCCTGGGTGCGCGTCTCGCGGCCGCCAGCGACGACACGGTCGAGTACTGGTCGGTCACGTCCACCGTCGCGCCCGGTGACCCGGTCAGCCGAGACTCGTTCCAGGCAACCCGCGTACGCCTGTCGTCGGCGACGCAAGGCAACTACCTCCGCACGGACGAGGAGTTCGAGGCACCGCTCGACGATCTGGTCTGGGCGCACGGCGTCTCAGCCGGCTCGCTGGTCGACAAGGCGTCGCTGGTGGCGCGAGCCAGCACGACGCGGAGCCAGCTGCCGCTCAGCGTCGCCGACGGCGCGGCGCCGGCCGATCTGGACCGAGGCGACCTGGTCGACGTGTGGGTCGGGCCCGGGCCCGGCGACGAGCCGGCGGGCAAGGCCAAGCTGGTGCTCGAGGCGGTGCGGGTCATCGAGTCAGGCGACGACGCCGCGGCCCTCAACGGCTCGCTCGCCCGGACCGTCCTCGTCGATGTCGACCAGTCGCAGCTCCACGGTGCCGTGGTCAGCACCGTCGCCGCGGGTCACGTGACGCTCGTCAGGGTCTCCTGATGGACGTCGTCCTCGCCGCCGGTGGGGCATCGTGGGAGGCGGCCGCGATCCGCGAGATCGAGGGTTCCTCTGCGCTGCGACTGGTACGTCGCTGCGTCGACGTCGCCGACCTGCTCGCGATCGCCGAGACCGACCTGGCGTCCGCAGCGCTGGTCACGGCCGACCTGGCTGGTCTCGACGCCGACGCGGTCTACCGCCTCGAGCATGCCGGCATACGCGTGGCCGCCGTCGAGTCCGACGACGGATTGTGCCGCGCCCTCGGCATCGAGCGCACCGTGCGCCTCGGCTCCCTGGACGTCGTCGCGAGGGATGCGCCGGCCCCACGGCATGAGCCGCAGGAGGAGCGCGCGCCGCTGATCGCGGTCTGGGGTCCGGCCGGCGCACCGGGACGCAGCACGGTGGCGCTGGGGCTCGCCTCGGCCGCCGCCGCCCAGGGCACCGACACGGTGCTGGTCGACGCCGACACCTACGGCGGTTCGCTGGGCCAGGCCTTGTCGGT
>CAVXIX010000016.1:0-152048 GCA_963761965.1 uncultured Actinomycetota bacterium | reverse complement strand
CGTCTCACCAGGACTCGACTCGGCAACAACCCCGATCACCGCCGCGGGCGGCCCCTCATGCTGTCCCTCGCTCATTCGGCGAACGTTATCTGGTGGCAACCGCCGCGACCAGCCCGTGAGACTCGCGTCTCACTCCGTGAGTCCGCAGTGAGCGTGGCGGGCAGGCCCGAGCAAACCTTCCTGGCGGCAGACGATGACCGACCACACTATGGTCGCGGCGGTCGTCGCCAACGTCAAGGTCGAGGATCGTCCCGCTCTTGACCACGACGAAGTCGATCGTCGACAGCGAGAGCAGCAACCACAGGGTGACGCTGCCCTTGACGAGGATGACCAAGCCCCACATCAGGGTGAGTCAGTGTGAACAGCCGGCGGATCGCGGCCTGCTCGGTGAGCGTGGCGTCCATCGGGCAGAAGTCAGGGGCGAGGCGGGAGACGAGCGGCCGGTCCGACCGCAACGAGCCGAGGAACACGGAAGCGACGACGATGTCGACCAGAACCGGCTGAACGAAGTAGATGAACGTGCTGCCCGTCGCGAAAGCGATGAGTGGTCTTGACCGACATGATCGCGAGCGTCAGGAGGAGGAGGCCCGACACGGTCCGTCCGGTCGCCGCCCCGCCACGAGATCGCACCGACCACCCACGCGAGCGCGACGATCATCGCCGTAGCTACATTCGCGACCACCACGAGGGTCGCGAACAGGGTCGCCGGCGCGACCACCGCGGTCGCGAGGCTCACCGTCACGCGCCTGACGATGGCGCTCAGATGGGGCAGCGCCGGTGGATCGACAGTCTGCGGAGCAAGAAGAAGTGTTTGGCTAGCCGCCATTTTTTTGGCCCGTTCCCGGGCCACGCGACCAGATAGCGATGTGCACCGAGAACGAGGGAGCTGGGCTCCTCATCCGACGAATCCTCGGCCCTGCCCAGCGTACGGAATTCCCCAGTCGTTTCCAGTTCTGAGGCGAGCCAGGCATCTGACCTGCGGAGGAACAGAATCAGTACTGACGTGTAACACTCACTGTTCTGGCGCGAGAAGGTGAAATTGCCCGCGATCCCGGGTCCTGCCGGTACGGACGGTCTCGGGATGAGTGACTACATGTCCGCCCTCCTGCCCGGGGCCAGGACCCGAGCCAGAAGTCCTTCGACCTGCCCTCTGTCGAATCATTGTGTGCTGCTCGTGGCGAGTCCTAGCATCGGAAGGCGGGAACGATGGAGGCCAAAGATGCTCAGCCGTGCGCGGATTGGCGTGGCAACGGCAAGTGCCGTCCCATGGTCGCGACGATGGCGGCCGCATGTGGCGGTGACGACAACGGCCCCGGCGGGCAGTCCGAGGACCGCAAGTCCCCTGCGACACCGAAGCTGCAGGAAGGGACGTTCGACGTCGGCGGCTACAAGCTGCACCTTCGCTGTGTTGGTTCGGGGTCGCCGACCGTGGTCTACCTGCACGGACTCAGCCACACGGACGACGGCGGCAGAGGCCAATGGCGAGAGCGCAGGCTCGCTGCCGGAGATGGTGGCACCGAAGCGCCGGTTCTGCGCCTACGACCGGGCGAACGTCGGCCGCAGTGGCGAGGTGGACGGGCCGCTGAGTGGGAAGTCGTCGTCGCGCGATCTCGACACGTTGCTCGTCGCCGCCCACGTGGAGCCGCCCTACGTGCTGCTCCGTGCCCTGTTCGGGGGCCTGGTCGCCGAGGTCTACGCCGCGGAGAACCCGACGAAGGTCGCCGCCATGCTGCTGTTCGACGCGGGGTTCCCCGATGAGCTCGACCTGGAGAAGTTCTTCGCGAAGGACGATCGGTTGGGGCATGGCAAGAACCACCCCGTCAGCGGCTGGTCGGACACCCATGAGCTCATGGACGAGCTGGCTGCCTACGAGGACGCTCAGACGGCTCTCCCGCGACCCTCCGGCCATTCCCATGACCTACCTCCTTGCTGATCCGCCCTCCGATGCAACGGGTCTGCCTACTACATGGAGGCATACCCCAAAGAGCTGGCCGAGTTCGCCAAGCGCTACTCACCCGGCGAGGTGAAGAAGGTCGCTTCGGACCATTACATGGAGGCAGCCATCCCGGACCGCCATCGTCGAAGAGATCGAGAGGCTCATCGCCGGCTTGGCCTGACGGATGGTCGAGGTCAGGGCACTTCATCCATCTGCAGCCACGCGGGTGACCGGGGCCCGCTCGAGGTTGGTGGCCTCTCCGAGTCGAGTCACCGACAGCTCCGCGAGATGGCCGTGCCGCCTTCGGCGAACGCGGCGAGCCCGGTGCTCGAGGGGCTGGGGAAGATCTGGTCGGTGACCACGCACTCGCCCTTGCCGCCGAACACCTCCAGCGAGGGCTGTCGACCAGCACGGTGAGGCGATCTGGCTCGTCTCGCATGCAGGGGGCCGTAGTGGACGGTGGGGAAGGCCGGATGGAAGTCCACCTGGCCCGACTTGGTGCGGTCGACGTAGAGCAGGCCTGAGGCGCGTCGTAACCGACGACGGTCCGCTCGCCGCTCGCCGACTCGGACGTGCAGCCCGAACCGCTGAGCCGATCGACCCGGAAGACAGCGCGGATCTCGAGCGCCTCGCCGCCCGCCTCTGCCGGCAACAGCGACACGCCCTCGGACAGCGACGTCGCGGACGTCGTAGGACGTTCCGCGGAGTCCGACGACCGCAGGCACGGGCTCCTGGGGGATGCGGATGCGGCCGTCCCGTGGCGAGCCGGTGGACCCGCGGGACCGACATCGATCCGCGGAACGTCGACGAGGGCACGTCCGCGGCGTAGGTCCAGTTGCCCATCCAGCCGATCGAGACCCGCTCGCTGTCGGGGGTGTCGGCGAACGAGACTGCGGCGTAGTAGTCGGCACCGAAGTCGAGCCGGACCGCCTCGGCAGTGGGGTCATCGGGAGTGAAGCGAATCCCGTCGAAATGGCCGACGAAGTAGACGACTCCGGTCCATGCGCCGGGTGTCACCGGGGCGAGGCTGAGCACGAGCACCCACCGGGTCGCCGCCGGGTCTCCGTCGACCGGAGCTCGAACAGGTCCGGGCACTCCCACTGTCCTGGTCGACGTCCTCGGACCGGCAGTCGCTGAGGTGTGCCCACGACCTCAGGTCGTCGGACCGGTACAGCCGCACCATCCGCTCTGTTGCGAGGACGACCACCATCACCCAGTGCCCACCGCGCCCGTACCAGAAGACCTTGGGGTCGCGGAACTCCGTCGAACCGATGTCCAGGACGGGGTTGCCGTCGTACCGCGTCCACGTCCTGCCACGGTCGCGGCTGTACGCGAGCGCCTGCGCCTGCCGCCCGGTGGCGGGTCACGGCGGTATAGACCGCCACGAGCGCCGGGCCTCCGTCGACGGCGAACCCGGCGGTGTTCCGGTCGTAGACGACGCTTCCGGAGAACACGAGCTCTCTCGGCAGGTGCGGGATCGCGACCGGCAGCTCGGTCCAGGTGACGAGATCCGGGCTCACCGCGTGACCCCAGGACATGTTGCCCAGCCGGTCCCCAGCGGGTTGTACTGGTAGAAGAGGTGGTACTCCCCGTCGAACCAGATGAGCCCGTTCGGGTCGTTGAGCCAGTTCCGGCTGGGGTGTAGTGATATGCCGGACGGCGGTGGTCGTGGGTCACCGAGGCCTGCAGTCGTCGGGTACGGCGAGCGCTGTGCCCGGTCGCTTTGGCTCCGGTGGATGCGGAAGCTGGCGGTCAGCAGGTCCGCTGGTCCTGGAGCTTGGCCCGACGAGCAGGTCGAACTCGCCCGGCTCCACGATCCGGTGGCCTTCGGCATCGACGAGCGTGCAGGAGTCGGCGGGCAGCTCGAGGTCGACGGTGACGCTCTCGCCCGGTTCGACGTCGACCTGCGCGAAGGACTTGAGCTCCTTGTCCGCCCAGGTGACGCTGGTGACCAGGTCGCTGACGTACACCTGGACCGTTTCCAGCGCGGGACGGGCGCCGGTGTTGGTCAAGCGTCACCTCGGCCGCGGATCGTCTCGCCCGGAGCCACCTCGGGGGTGTGCACGACGAGATCGCTGTACTCCACGGTCGTGTAGCTCAGCCCTTCGCCGAAGGCGAACTGCGGGTCCTGGCTGAGGTCGGCGTAGCGGTCGCCGTGTTGACCCCTGATGCCGTTGTAGTAGATCGGCTGCTGGCCGACGTGACGGGGGAACGACACCGGCAGCCGCCCGGATGGCTCGATCCGGCCCAGCACCAGCTCGGCGATCGCCCGACCTCCGCGCATGCCGGGGTTGAACGCCTGGATGAGCGCGGCGGCGTTGAGGGCCGCCGGGGGAAGGACCGCAGGCTTGGAGTTCAGCAGCACGACGATCATGGGCGTGCCGGTGGCGGCCAGGGCTTCGAGCAGGGCGACCTGGCCACCGACGAGCTCCAGGGTGGCGGTCGAGCAGAGCTCCCCGGTCAGCGCAGACGTTGTCGCCGACGACGGCGATGACGTAGTCAGCCTCCTGCGCGGCTGCCACCGCCTCGGCGATCATCGCCTGGTCCGGGGGAGCGGGTACGAGCACCGGCGGCCGAGGCAGGCCGTTGGGGTAGATCGGGCCGGCGGGGTCCGGCGCTGAGGTGCCCGATGTCGGCGCCTCGCGCATGGATGACCCTCCAGTCGACCGGCACAGCGGCTCGAATGCCGTCAAGGATGGTCTCGACGGTCTCGCGGGGATGTCCGTCCATCATCCAGTCGACCTGCCCGGTGCGCGCCGGCCCAGTCGCCGAGCTGGGTCTGCGGATCGTCGGCGTTGGGGCCGACGACCGCGATGGTGCGGTGCTGGTCGGTGGCCAGAGGCAGCGTTCCGTCGTTGCGCAGCAGCACCAGTGAGCGTCGCGCCACCTCGAGGTTGAGCGCCGCGTGTTCCGGTGTTCCGATCACGGCGGCCTGGCGGGCGGGATCGGCCGGTCGCGGGTCCTCGAAAAGCCCCATCTCGAACTTGATGCGGAGGATGCGACGCACCGCCGCGTCGATGTCGGACTCGGTGATCCAGCCCCGCGCCAAGGCCTCCTGGGCGCCCTCGAAGAATCCGGGCGTGGCCATCACCATGTCGTTGCCGGCGCGGACGGCGAGGGCTGCTGCTTCGGCGTCGTCGGCGCAGATCCTCTGCTCCCAGACCATGCGGCCCACGTTGTCCCAGTCGGTGACCAGCGTTCCGGTGAAGCCCCACTCCTCCTTCAGGACGTCGTTGAGCAGCCACGAGTTGGCCGTGATGGGCACGCCGTCCATCGACTGGTAGCCGAGCATGAAGGTCCGGCACCCTTCCTGGACCGCCCGCTCGAACGGCGGGAGGAACCATGACCGGAGCTTGCGTCGACTGATGTCCGCCTCGCTGGCGTCGCGGCCGCCCTGGGTCTCGGAGTAGCCGGCGAAGTGCTTGGCGCAGGCCAGCACCGCCGTCGGGTCCTCCAAGCCCGAGCCTTGGTAGCCGCGGATCATCGCGGCCCCCAGCTCCGAGATCAGGAAGGGGTCTTCCCCGAACGTCTCGTTCACTCGACCCCACCGCAGGTCGCGGGTGATGCACAGGACCGGCGAGAGGACCCAGTGCACTCCCGTTGACGACGCCTCGATCGCTGTGATCCGCGCGGTGCGTTCGATCAGCTCCGGATCCCAGCTGGCCGCCATCGCCAGCTGGGTCGGGAAGATGGTGGCTCCGGGCCAGAAGGAGTGGCCGTGGATGCAGTCCTCGACGACCAGCAGTGGGATGCCCAGGCGCGATCGCGCCGCGAGCGCCATCGCCTGGGGCAATCGCTCCGGCGAGGCGTGGAGGACAGACCCGGCGTGCCTTCCCAGCACGATGTCCTCGAGGTCGTCCTGGTGTTGGCGTCCAGCTGCAGCAGCTGGCCGACCTTCTCCTCCGTGGTCATGCGGGCGACCAGGTCGTCGATCCGCTCCTCGATGCCGAGGGAGGGGTCGCGGTATGGAGCTGAACCGTCGTCAGCGATCGACGCAGATGCCGCGGACGGGTTCGGTGAAGTCATGTGGTCGCTCCTGGTGCAGTGATGGTATCGGTGGGATGCGACCAGATCGCTCCGGAGTGCGTGGGCCCGGTCGCGACCGGGTCGGCTCAGCCCTTCACGGCTCCGGAGGTGAGGCCGCGGACGAAGAACCGCTGCAGTGACAGGAACACCACGATCGGCACGACCATCGAGAAGAACCCGGCAGCCGTGACGAGCTCCTGGCCCTGCCCTTGCTGGCCGAGCATCTGGGAGATGGTGACCGTCAGAGGGGCCTTCTCTCCCGGGCCGAGGAACACCAGGGCGACGAGCAGGTCGTTCCACACCCAGAGGAACTGGAAGATCGCGATCGAGGCGATGGCGGGGGTCGACATCGGCAGGACCAGCCTCCAGAAGGTCTGGAACTGGCTGGCGCCGTCGATCTTCGCCGACTCGATCACCGACCTCGGCAGGGTGAACATGAAGTTGCGGAGCACGTAGATCGCCAACGACATGCTGAAGCCGACGTGGAAGAGCCAGACCGCCGGGAGCGTCCCTCCGATGCCGAGGTCCCGGTAGATCTTCAGGATCGGCACGAACGCGACGAAGTTCGGGACGATGAGCACGTCACCACGGTGATGAACAGGGTGTCGCGCCCTGGGAACTGCATGAACGTGAAGGCGTACGCCGCGAAGGCCGCGATCAGCAGCGGGATGAACGTCGCCGGCAGCGCGATCGCCAGGCTGTTGACGAAGGCCTCGCCGAGGTTCCTTCCTTCGATCGCGTTCGGTAGTTGTCGAGGGTGAGCCGGCCGATGCTTCGCCGGGTCGGTGAAGATCTGCCACCAGCCGCCTTCGGCCTGGTCGTCCGTGGAGCGGAACGAGGTGACCAGCAGGCCGAGCAGCGGCACGAGCCACAAGAACACCAGGACCGAGAGCGTGATCCGCGTGAACCAGCCGGCCTTGCGCGGGATTGCTGCTCCCTGCGCGAGGGGGCGGTCCGCTTGCCCGTGGCGTACCGGTGCTTCGAGAGTCGCAGTCATCGGTTGGCCTCCTCGGCCCGGAAGTTGCGCACCTGGTAGGCCATGATCGGGATGATGGCGATCATCAGCAGCACCACGATCGCCGAGGCCGCGCCCTGGTTGTTGTTGGTGAAGAACTGCGCATAGAACTCGTTGGCGATGACGTTGGTGTTGAAGTTGCCGTTCGTCATCACGTAGACGACGTCGAAGATCTTCATCACGCCGATGAGACACGGTGATGAACACGGTGACGATGGTCGGCCAGATCTGCGGCACCACCACGCGGACGAAGACCTGGCTCTCGCTGGCACCGTCGATCCGGGCCGCCTCGAGGGTGTCGGCGGGAACGCCCTTCACCGCGGCGGAGAGCAGCACCATCGCGAAGCCCACCCGCGCCCAGAGCAGCATGATCATCAGCAGCATGCTGTTGAAGTGCAGCGTGCTCTCCTGGAGCCAGGTGACTGGGTCTCCGCCGAGCGTGGTGACGATCGCGTTCTGGATCCCGACCTGCGCCTCGCCCTCGGGGCGGAACTCGTAGATGAGGCCCCAGACAGTGCCGGCGCCGACCAGGCTGATCGCCATCGGCATGAAGAACATGGTCTTCACCGTGCGCTCGGACCGTTCCCGCAGGCGGTCGGCCAGCACGGCGACCCCGAGGCCGATCATCACCGTGGCCGTCGGGACGATGACGATCCACAACGCGTGTTGAACAGGGTGTCGCGGAACGCCGCGCTGCCGAGCAGATCGCGGTAGTTGTCCAGGCCGGTCCAGCTCTCGGCCGGGAAGCCGACCTTGGTCTTGAAGCTGTAGATCACCGTCTGCGCGGCGGGATAGATCAGAACATCGCGATCGCGGCGTACGCCGGCAGGATGAAGAAGAACGGCTTGAGCCGATCCTCCCAGCGACCGGGCAGCAGCTCAGCCAGCTTGTTGAGAAGCCAGAAGAGGATGACTGCGACTCCGATCCCTCCCAGCACCGTGATGATGGCTGTGGTCACCGTCGCGAGCATGCTCGGCCTCCTCTCACCGCGCGTCGGCGCGGATCTGTACATGGGTTCAGGGCGTGGTGTCGGCGACGCGCCCGGGGCGGCGCGTGGCGGGACCGCGTTCGGTCCCGCGACGCGCCCTGGCTGTCCCGTGGCGATCTCCGTCAGGCTGCTCGGCCAGCTGTCGTCGATCGCCTTCAAGGCATCGTCGAGCGACTCCTCACCGACGACCCAGGCGGTGATCTCCTTCCAGAAGCTGCCCGCGCCCACCTCGGCCGGCATCGCGTCGGACCCGTCGAACAGGAAGACCGTCGCGTCGTAGCCCACACTGCGCGATGCTCCGCACGGTCTCGTTCGCGTACAGCGAGGCGTCGAAGTCCTTGTGCGGGGAGATGAACGTCGAGTTCGTCGCCGCCACGTCGCCGATGTCGGTCTCCGACAGCAGCCGCATCGCCTCCTTGGCGTCCGCGTCGTCGCTCAGCAGCACCGCCAGGTCGCCGCCACCCATGACCGGGTTCGTCGCCGCCGGCCTCCGCGGGCGGGAATCCGGCGACACCGAGCTCCTCATCGGCGTTCTCGTAGATGTCGGCGGGCAGGAAGTCGGGGCCGTTGACGAACGAGCCCTGCTTGAGCAGCCAGCACTGCGGGCCCGCCTTCTCGAACATCGGCCGGGCCGCCCGGTCGACGGGGGTCGCCGTGATCGACTCCCGACCGCCGGCGACGTTCCCTTCGGTGAAGGCCACGTCCTCGAAGTACGCCGCCGCCTCGCGGACCAGGTCGGAGTCGAACGGGATCTCGTGGTCGACCCACTGCTGGTACTCCTCGGGGCTGCCGATCCGCATGATGAGGTCCTCGAACCAGTCGGTGGCCACCCAGCCGGTGGCGCCGCCCGACTCCATCGTCATGCACCACGGTGTCCCACCGTCGGTCCTGATCTGGTCGGCCAGCGCGGTGAGCTCGTCGAGCGTCTTCGGCACCTGGTAGCCCTTGGCCTCGAAGGCCTTCTTCGGATAGAAGATCAGGGACTTGACGTTCATCGACGCCATCAGGCCGTAGAGCTTCCCGTCGACCCCGCCGGCGTCGAGAGTGCCCGGGACCATGCTCGTGCTCCAGCGCGTCCATGTCGAGCACGTCGTCGAGCGGGTAGGCCGCCCCGAGGTCGACGATCGACTTGACCACACCCGGGCTGGGGCACCAGCGCGATGTCGGGTGGGTCGCCCGCCTGGATGCGGGTCTTGACCAGCTGGTCGATGTCGTCGACCCGCTCGATCTTGACCTTGATGCCCGCCTTGTCGGCCTTGGCGGTGATCGTCTTCGTCAGACCGTGCGACGGTGGTCTCGTCGAGGCTCGTCCAGATCGTGACCGTGTCGCCCCCGCTTCCGACCTTCGGCGTCACCCCCGCACGCCGCCAGGCCCAGTGTCGCGAGAGCACCGGTGGTCAACAGTGCGAGCGCTCTGGTGCGACGTGACATCTTCATTGTCTCCTCCTTGGAGCTGGACCATCCGCATGCCGCTGCACCCGAGATGCCCGACTCGAAGCGCATAGATGCTGTGATGCGCGCCATACTAAGCGCATAGATTCTGCCTGGCAAGACCCTCGAACCCACATGTTCGAGAGACTCGTGGCGCGCACGGCCGAGGAGCCAGGTGAGCCTGTCAGGTCACCGCCGCAGCTTGGGTCTATGCGCATAATGACGCATCGAGGAGGCAGACGTGGCCGGCAGCCGACCCACGGTGTACGACGTCGCGGAGCGGGCCGGAGTCTCGATCGCTACGGTTTCGTTCACGTTCCGTCAACCAAGCAAGGTCAAGGAGTCGACCCGTCAGGCCGTCGAGGCCGCGGCCCGAGAGCTGGGATACATCCCCAGTGCCAGCGCGAGGGGACTCGCCGGCGGCCGGACAGGCGCCCTGGGTCTGCTGACCCGCGCCGCCCGGCCTGCCGAGTCCTGACCCCGAGAGCTCCACCGGCTCAGCGCTCGGTTGATCCGGATGCCGACTGGCGACGGTTTCCGCTCTACTTCGACGAGGTCAAGCGCGGTGTCGAGGAAGAGTGCTGGCGGCGGGGCTACGCCGTGATGGTCGCCGGCGCCACCAACGCGAACTCCGAAGCTGTGCTCACCGACCTCGCTGGTCGGGTCGATGGGTTGGCAGTCCTCTCCGACTCGGTCGCCGACGCCGACCTCCGGCGCATCGCCGAGCGCCTGCCCGTCGTGGTCCTCTCGGAGTCGAGGCTTGCGGGCGACCTTCCACAGATCGGCGTCGACAACACCGGCGGATACGCAAGCCCTCGTCGAGCACCTCGTCGACTCGCACGGCCTGCGGGATCTGGCCTTCGTCGGCGCGCTCATCGACACCGATCGGGTCGAACGCTTCGGGGCATTCCAGGTCGACACTGAGCGCGGCGCGCACTGTCGGCGCCTGAGGAGTCCCTCGGGGTCACCGGCGACTATCGGGCGATGACGCGTGACCTGATCGACCAGGACGCGTTGCCGGACGCGTTCGTGTGTGAGAGCGATGAAGTCGCGCTCGCGGTCATGGACACGCTGCGAGACATGGGGTGGACGTGCCCGGACAGGTCGCGGTGACTGGTTTCGACGGCATCGTTGCCGGCCGCCTCGTCCTCGCCGCAGCTGACCACCGTGCGCCAGCCCATGGCGGCCATGGGAGCCGAGGCTGTCAAGATCCTCGTTGACCG
Organism: uncultured Actinomycetota bacterium; assembly: GCA_963761965.1. Classification (GTDB taxonomy): domain Bacteria; phylum Actinomycetota; class Actinomycetes; order Propionibacteriales; family Nocardioidaceae; genus Aeromicrobium. The sequence continues at coordinate 141,429 of CAVXIX010000016.1, read as the reverse complement.
CATCGAGAGCCGACCAGCCCGCGCGTTCACGACGCTTTCCGGTGCAGCTCGTGGTCCGGCACAGTTGCGGCTGCCCTGCCGAGTGACAGGACGGCACAAGGCGCGGTCGGGAAGGGTCACCACCCCTCCGACAACACCCGATCAAGGGTGTCGACGAAGAAGTCGGCGGCGGACTCGTCGATGCACAGTGGCGGCTTGATCTTGAGGACGTTCATCTGGTCGCTCGTCGGCTGGATCGACGACGCCGAGGTCGAGCATCCGGTCGCAGATCGCGTCGGTTTCGCTCGGTCGCCGGCTCCAGGGTGGTGCGGTCGCGGACCATTCCACCCCCAGGTACAAGCCGTGGCCATGGACGGCGCCGATGATCTCGTGTCGCGTCGCCGAGCTCCTCCAGGCGCGCCTTGAGGTGGGCGCCGACGATCCGGGCGTTCGCCTGCAGGTCCTCGTCACGGATGATGTCGAGCACCGCGAGACCGATGCGCTGAGGACAGCGGGCTGCCGCCGGTCGAGGAGAAGAAGTAGCCCGGCATCGCGGTACCTGTCGGCGATCGGCGCGGCTGGTGATGACGGCGCCGAGCGGGATGCCGTTGCCCACTCGCCTTCGCCACGGCGACGATGTCGGGCACGACGCCCTGCTGCTCGAATCCCCAGAACCAGTGCCCAGTCGGCCGTAGCCGACCTGGATCTCGTCGGCGATCGTCAGGCCGCCGTGACGGCGTACCGCGGAGTACACCGCGGCGAGGTATCCGTCGGGCAGGGCGATGCCTCCGGCGTTGCCGTAGTAGGCCTCGGCGATGAAGGCGCCCGGCGGTCGTGCCGGACGCTGCGAGCTCGTCGATGATCGCCGACCGCCTCGGGCGCGTACCGGCCGGCATCGCCACCGCGATGCTGACCCCGGTAGGGGTTGGGCGCGTGGGACGGTGTGCACCCAGCTCGGCCGGCTCGCAAGGCGTTGGGGTTGTCGGCGACGGAGGTCGAGACCGCATCCGAGGCATAGGTCCAGCCGTGGTACGCCTCGCGCATCGCGACCATGTCGGGTCGGCCGGTGGCGACGAGCGCGAGCCGAATCGCCAGGTCGGCCGCCTCCGAGCCGGAGTTGACCAGGAAGACGGTGTCCAGCGGATCGGGCGCGAGGTCGCGGCGAGCCGAGCACCGAACTCGGCGATCGCCGGCGTAGTTGAACCGGGAGTTGGTGTTCAGCAGCCGCAGCTGCCGCTCGGCGGTCGCCTGGCGATACGCGGGTGGGCGTGGCCGACGACGGTGACGTTGTTGACCATGTCGAGCTAGGAGCGTCCGTCGGTGACCAGGAAGTGGCGCCAGCCGCGTTCGATCCGGGGCGGCTCGAGGTAGTAGTGCTCCTGGACCTCGGCGAGCGTACGTTCGCGTTGCTCGAGCACGGGCTCCGCCGTGTCCGCGACGTCTCGCACTTCGCCGGCAGCCCCAGCAACGGAGCCGGGTCCGCGAGCGTCGCCAGCCATCCGGGTGCGTACTGCGCAGCAACCGCCTCTGGTGCGCTGGCCGCCCGGAGCCCCCACGTGATCCGGGTGCGGGTGCGCGGCGCCGTCGTCGCCACGACCGTGCCTGCGGCGACGCTCCCGTCGCCGAACGTCGACGGCGCGCGCCACCAGCTCCATGCTCGCCGGCGCGCAGCACCATGCCGGACTCGTCGGCGGCCACCTCGCAGTCCCACGGCGCGGTGAGTTCCTCGGATCCGGCCGTCCATACATCGATCCCCGTCTGCACCGAGGCCGGCGACTCGTGAACGAGCGCGGGAGCTTCCCGCCAGGCGTGCCTCGCCGAACGTCGTCACGACGGCTCGATCACCACCCGCCAGCCGGTCCGCGGCAAGCGTCCTCGACGATGTCGGCGTTCTGCCACGCCCCCTCGTGCAACAACGGCGACTGCGAGGACAGGTCCAGCACCGCAGCATCCGGGAGGGCGAGCAGAACACCCTCCGGGGCGGGTGCCCGATCCCATCACCGCTCGTGCCCAGACCCAGCGCGTCGCGGATCACTCCGGTCATGACCTCGGGCGGGATCGACAGCGCTTGGTCCGCGATGCGCCACTCCTTGACCAGGCGCGTCTCCGCATAGTCGTTGTCGCCGTCGACGGCCACCTGGTGGCAGCCGCTGGCGACCAGGACCGCGGCCCGCAGGACCACGAGCGGCCAGATGGCGTCGACTTCGGCCTCGGACAGCGGGCGCACGGAGTGGTACGCGCGGACCGCGGGGAGGACGCTGGCCGGCTCCGCGCCCGGGTGATGCAGAACCGAGGAGATCGCGATCGCGAGCTCCGAGACGGTCCATGTCCTGGTCAGATCGCTGAAGTCGATCACGCCGTCGACCAGGCCGTCCGCGCCAAGCACGGTGTTGTCGTCCGTGAGGTCGAGGTGCACCACCTGCATCGGCAGGTCGGGGACGAGCGGTGCGAGCAGACGCCAGGCCCCGGCGGCAGCGCTTTCGATCTCGGCGCGCCGAGCTGCGGGCAGCGACGAGCCGAGCGCGGCAACCGTCTGGTCCGCGTACTGCAGGTCCCATTGCAAGACCCGGTCGAGTCCCTCACCGATGGTGAGATCGGCAAGCGCCAGATCGACCTTGGCAGCGACCTCGCCCAAGCGAGCGACACTTCGCGGCGCCAGATAGCCCTGGTCGAAGAGCGTGCCTCCGTCGAGGAAGCGGATCAGTCGAGCCACCACCGGGCCGTCAGGAGTGGCGACGCTGGTGCGCTGCACAGCTCCCTTGCCATCCCGCAGCACGTGGGCCACTCGCAGCTCCGGACATGCCGCGGCGATGCGGTCGGCGGCATCGTCCTGGACCGCGACCGCGGAAGCGCTGAAGGCCGGGTTCGACACCTTGAGGACCGCCACCGGCTCGCCGCCGGGCGACCGCATGAGGAAGTTCGCGTCCTGGTTGCTGCCCAGCTGATGCGCAACGGCATCCATGCCGAACGACTCGCGTACGACGCCTTGAGCCCACGTCTCATCGACGCGGGGAGCTGGAAGGGTGACGGCATCGACGAAGCCCATGTCGAGGATCTCCTTGGTGGACGGATTGAAAGGCTTTCAAACCTGTGCGTACGCCACTATGACGGCTCCCCGTGACTAGAGTCAAGAGGTGACCAACAGCGAGCTCAGGCGGCATCGCCGACTGGAGCGTCCGCGTGAGCGCGTCATGCAGGAGGCGTGGGCGCTGCTCGCCGAGCGCGGGTTGGCCGACCTGAGCCTGTCCGAGCTCGGGCGCCGTCTCGACACCAGCGCCGGTCACCTCTCCTACTACTTCGGCAGCAAGAGCGGTCTGCTCCTCGAGCTGTTCCGCTGGAGCGAGGACGAGCTGGCCGAACAGCGGGAGGTCGTGCTGCAGTCCGACGACTCGGCCGAGGAGCGCCTGCACCGTCTGTGCACCCTCAACTTCCCCCGCGCCGCGGGTGACCCCCGTTGGCTGCTGTGGGTCGAGCTGTGGCCGCGGGTGATGCACGAGCCCGCCCTGCGCGAGGCGCAGCTGGAGTATCGACGAGGCGTGGCACGCCGCGATCGCCCAGGTGCTCGGCGAGCTGACAGCGGACGCCGACCTGCTCGCGCAACGAGTGATCGCCCTGGTGGACGGCTTGAGCGTCGCCCTACTGACGGGCGACCCCACGCTCACCCCCGATCAGGCATGGGAGCACGTGAGGGCTCTGCTGCCCGCTCCCACGACCTAGGCGTACTTCAGGAGCTCCCGGGCAATCCGCCGACGCCAGGAGCGGGACCAAGGCTCGCGGTCGAGGGGCCTGCAAGTTTTGTGGGCTGCGTTTGCGGGTACCAAGTCAGTGCTGACTGCTCCGACCAGGGTCGGGCACTCCACTGGGAGGTGAGCGGTATGTACATCGGCATCGGTCTCGGAACACTGATCGTGATCATCATCATCCTTGCGCTCGTCCTCTGATGGACTGCGGAAAGGGTCCCGATCAGTAGTACCAGGGATATGGCGTGAAGTCCGGATCGCGCTTCTCGAGGAAGGCGTCGCGTCCCTCCTGCGCCTCGTCCGTCATGTACGCGAGCCGGGTCGTCTCGCCGAGCAGCACCTGCTGGCCGACGAGGCCGTCGTCGATCAGGTTGAACGAGTACTTCAGCATCCGCTGAGCGGTCGGCGACTTGGCGTTGATCTTGCGACCCCAGTCGAGCGCCTCGGCCTCGAGCTCGGCGTGCGGCACGACCTTGTTGACCATGCCCATGCGGTGCGCGTCGGCGGCGGAGTACTCGTCGCCGAGCAGGAAGATCTCGCGGGCGAACTTCTGGCCGACCTGGCGGGCGAGGTAGGCCGAGCCGTAGCCGCCGTCGAACGAGCCGACATCGGCGTCGGTCTGCTTGAACTTCGCGTGCTCTGCCGACGCGAGGGTGAGGTCCGCGACGACGTGCAGGCTGTGCCCGCCGCCGGCGGCCCAGCCGGGGACGACGGCGATGACGATCTTGGGCATGAACCGGATCAGACGCTGCACCTCGAGGATGTGCAGGCGGGCGAGCTTGGCCTTGTCGACCGTCTCGGCCGAGTCGCCCTCTGCGTACTGGTAGCCGGCCTTGCCGCGGATGCGCTGGTCGCCGCCGGAGCAGAACGCCCAGCCGCCGTCCTTGGGCGAGGGCCCGTTGCCGGTCAGCAGGACGCAGCCGACGTCGGACGACTGACGGGCATGCTCGAGGACGCGGAGCAGCTCATCGACGGTGCCGGGCCGGAACGCGTTGCGTACCTCGGGACGGTCGAACGCGATGCGTACGGTGCCGTGGTCGGCGGCGCGGTGGTAGGTGATGTCCTCGAGGTCCTCGAAGCCGGGGACCTCTCGCCAGGCGGAGGGATCGAAGATCTCGGAGACGGTCATGACGGCGAGGGTATCGCGCAGGCTCCTCTCGATATCGTCCTGGCATGTCCGAGAACCAGCTGATCACGATTCACGGCACGCCCGTCCTGGTCATGGCCGAGGACGGCGCAGCTCCTCGACACCGTCGAGGCAGCCACCGAGGTCGTCGGTGATGCCGCGTGGGGGCAGGCCGAGCTCGTCGCCATCCCGGCGGCGCGGCTGACCGATGACTTCTTCGAGCTCAGGACCCGGCTCGCCGGTGAAATCACCCAGAAGTTCGTCAACTACCGCCTGAGGCTCGCGATCGTCGGCGACATCGAGTCGCGCGTCAGCGAGAGCGTCTCCCTCGCGGCCTGGGTCGCCGAGTCCAACCGCGGGCGGCAGCTCTGGTTCGTACCGACTCTGGAGGCCTTGGCGGAGCGCCTCCAGGCCTGAGATCCCGTATGTGACATCGGCCATGGCGCATTTCGGATACCGGCGGTATGTTGATCGCGATGGCTGACAACTTCACCGGCAAGGTCGCTCTCATCACCGGCGCCGCCCGCGGCATCGGGGCCGGCGTCGCGCGCGGCTTCGTCCAGCGCGGCGGCAAGGTCGCCCTCGTGGGCCTCGAGCCTGAGCTCCTCACCGAGCTGTCCGACGAGCTCGGCGACTCAGCCGCGTGGTGGGAGGCCGACGTACGCGACTCGGCCGCCGTCGGCGCGGCAGTCAACGCCGCGGCCGCGCACTTCGGCCGCATCGACTTCGTGCTCGCCAACGCGGGCATCGCGTCGTACGGGACCGTGCGACAGATCGACGAAGCGGCGTTCGAGCGCGTCGTCGACATCAACATCAACGGCGTCTTCCGCACGCTGAAGCACGCGACGCCGCACCTCGCGGCCACCAACGGGTACGCCCTGGTGGTCGCGTCACTCGCCTCGTTCACCGCGCTCGCGGGCCTCGCGTCGTACAACGCCAGCAAGGCCGGCGCGGAGTCGCTCGCGCTGGCGTACAAGCAGGAGGTCGCGCACCTCGGCATCGGCGTCGGCATCTGCCACCCGTCGTGGATCGACACCGACATCGTGCGCAATGCCGAGAAGGACCTGCCGTCGTTCCGCGACGTACGCAAGAAGCTGCCCTACCCCGCCAACAGCACGACCAGCGTCGAGGACTGCGTCGAGCTGATCCTGCAGGGCTTCGCGAAGCGCAAGAGCCGGGTGTACGTGCCCAAGGGCGTCCTGCTCGCCAACTGGACCAAGGCGCTGACCAACTCGCCGATCGTGTGGCCCGTGATCAAGCGGCTGACGCGCAAGACCGTCCCGCAGATGGAGAAGGAGGTCGACGCCCTCGGCCGCTTCCACCACTCCCACGTCCCGGAGACCAAGCCGAAGGACTAGCCGGCCGGCTGCGGTTTACCAAGAGGTCACGGCAAACTGCCACTCACCACGGCGCGCATGCCCTGCGGAGTGGCGCTTTGCCCTGCGGGGTGCAGATTGCCCTGACCTCTTGGTAAACCGCCAACCGGGAGAGTGATCAGCGACTCTGGACGGACGCGGCGAGGCTGACCATGTGGCCGAGCCTTGCGAGCTCCGAGGCCAGGAACTCCGGACCGCCGTGGCGGCCGACGACCACGACGAAGCCGTCGCCCCGGCGATCGCGCGCCGGTGACGCTGCCAGCACGGTCGAGTCCCACTCCGGCACCTCACGCAGCACCTTGGACTTGCGGATGCCGAGCCACGCCGTCGCCTCGTCGACCAGCTTGGGCGCGGTCGACGACTTCGCCATGACCACCGCCTGGCCGTCGACCCGGTGCAGCGCCATCGCCCAGTCGGTGCGGAACGTCGCCGGGATGACCTCGACGAGATTCTCGATGGCCTTCGCCGGATCCTCGGTGAACCGCTCGACCGCCTCGAGATCCATGCTCAGGTTGGCGCCGGCGTTGTAGCGGGAGATCCAGTCGACCTTGACCCCGTCGAGCTGGTGGCACGCCGTGATCAGCGCGTCCGGCATGACCCGGGCGGGCAGCTCGAGCAGCACATCGTCGACGACCCGGCCGTCCGCACGCCGCTCCACGATCTCGATCGCCTCGATGTCGGCCCCGGCGCTACCGAGAGCCGTCGCGAGCGCACCCAGCGAACCCGGCACGTCGGGCAGCTCGACGCGCAGCAGGAAGGCCATATGACCATTGTCACCGGCCCACGTTGCCCCTGCGTTACGCGGGTAGCGTGGTGGCGTGAATCCCTCTACCGTCCGCACCATCTTCCGTACCGTCGCGATCGCCGAAGCCCTGTCGTGGGCGCTGCTCCTCGCGGCGATGTTCTGCAAGTGGATCCTCAAGTCCGAGCCGTTCGGCCTGCACGAGGGCGGGGTGCCCGTCGCGGGACCCATCCACGGCGGGATCTTCGTGCTCTACGTCGCGAGCTGCATCCTGGCCGCCATCGTCTTCAAGTGGAACCGCACGACGACGCTGCTGGCCCTCGCCTCGAGCATCCCGCCGTTCTGCACGTACTGGTTCGAGACTGTCGCCGACCGCAAGGGTCAGCTCACCCAGCCTCAGCCGGTCCGTGCGCCGGCCGCGCCCTAGACAACACACAGAGGTGCCCCCGGGCTCGGCCCAGGGACACCATGTCGCACACACACACGCAGTGATGCGCACGACGCTCTGCGGTTCGGTCGCGAGAGCGGCACTGACGAGGAAATCCGCCCTCTCGCTTCCCCATGGTGCGAAGGTAACCCTCGCGCGGGGCGGCGAAAACCCAGTTGCGGGAACCTTGCGGGAGTCCGCAACGGCAGTTCAGCGTGGCGGCGCCACCTCGGCGCCGTAGCGCTCGACGCAGAACGCCCGCAGCCGCGCGGCCAGCTCGTCGAGGGTCGTCGCCGCGTGGTGGCTCGGCTCCCACGCCGCGAACAGCTCGATCCGCAGAGGGCCGTCCCGGCCGAGGATCTCCAGCGGGTGCAGCCCGAAGCGCGGGTCGTCCGACACCACGGCAGCACCGCGGCCGGCGGCGGCGAGCGCCTGGGCGACCTGCGGATTGCTGCAGTCGACGACCGATCCCGGCGAGACCCCGGCTCGCTCCATCGCCCGGTCAAGGATCTGCCGCGGCTTGAACGCCGGCGTCAGCGCGAGGACCGTCTCGGTCGCGAGCTCCTTCAGACGTACGGAGGCGCGGTCGTGCCACGGCGTGATCCGCGCGTACGTACGCCCACACCGGCAGCACCGCGAGTGCGGTGCCGGCCAGCGGTGCCGGCGGTCGCTCTGTCGCGATCGCGAGGTCGGCGCCGTGCCGCAGCGCGTCGTACGCCTCGCGGGGGTCCGACTCGACGACCGTCGGCATCGGGTCGCTCGGCTCGAGGGTGGCCAGGAACGGTGCGATCACGTCGGTCAGCGTCGTCGTCGGAGCCGCGATCGTGATCCGCTCGAGGCGCCCCGCGGCGTATGACCGCGCGGCGTTGCGGGCACCGTCCGCCCGGCGCAGCACGTCCTGCGCGTGCGGCAGGAACTGTCGTCCGGCCGCGCTGAGCTGCAGCCGACCTGCGGAGCGGGCGAAGAGCTCGACGCCGAGCTCGGTCTCGAGCTGCCGGATCTGCCGGGACAGCGCCGGCTGCGTCACGTGCACGACGTCAGCAGCGGCGCTGACCGAGCCGGCCTCGGCGACCGCGACGAAGTATCCGAGCGTACGCAGCTCCATGCCTGCAGAGCATACGCCCGATCAGAACTGAGTATTGGACGGCATACCACCGGCGGAGCGAGAATCGACGCATGTCTGCCTCCATCGAGCAACGCCGCAATCTCGTCACCGCCATCCCCGGTCCTCGCTCGCAGGAGCTCATGACTCGCAAGAAGTCAGCCGTGGCACAGGGCGTCGGCACCACGATGCCGGTCTTCGCGGCCGAGGCCGGCGGCGGCATCGTCAAGGACGTCGACGGCAACTCGCTGATCGACCTCGGCTCCGGCATCGCCGTCACGACGGTCGGCAACAGCGCTCCCCGCGTCGTCGACGCCGTGCGCGAGCAGGTCGAGGCGTTCACGCACACGTGCTTCATGATCACGCCGTACGAGGGCTACGTCGCCGTCGCCGAGGCGCTCAACCGGCTGACCCCCGGCGACCACGACAAGCGCACGGCACTGTTCAACTCGGGCGCCGAAGCAGTCGAGAACGCCATCAAGGTCGCCCGCGCACACACCAAGAAGCAGGCCGTCGTGGCGTTCGACCACGCCTATCACGGGCGCACCAACCTGACGATGGCGCTGACCGCCAAGTCGATGCCCTACAAGAGCGGCTTCGGACCGTTCGCTCCCGAGGTCTACCGGGCGCCGCTCTCCTACCCGTACCGCGACGAGAAGAACGTCGACGGCAGCTGCGGCTGCGCGCCGGGCGATCACCTACATCGAGAAGCAGGTCGGCGCCGGCAACCTCGCCGCCGTCGTCATCGAGCCGATCCAGGGCGAGGGCGGCTTCATCGTGCCGGCCGAGGGCTTCCTGCCGACGCTCGCCGAGTGGTGCACCGCCAACAACGTGGTGTTCATCGCCGACGAGGTGCAGAGCGGCTTCGCGCGTACGGGCGAGATGTTCGCCTGCGAGCACGACGGTGTCGTGCCGGACCTGATCGTCACGGCCAAGGGCATCGCCGGCGGCCTGCCGCTGTCAGCGGTGACCGGTCGCGCCGAGATCATGGACGCCGCGCATGTGTCCGGGCTCGGCGGCACGTATGGCGGCAACCCCATCGCGTGCGCCGCTGCTCTCGCGACGATCGAGACGATCGAGGCCGACGGGCTGGTCGAGCGGGCGCGTCAGATCGAGCGGCTGATGCTCGACCGGCTGCACCGCCTGCAGGCCGACGACGATCGCCTCGGCGACGTACGCGGACGCGGCGCGATGATCGCCGTCGAGATCGTCAAGAGCGGCACCGACGAGCCCGACCCGTTGCTGACCAACGCCGTCGCTGCGGCCGCGCACCAGGCCGGCGTCATCGTGCTGACCTGCGGGACGTACGGCAACGTGCTCCGCTTCCTGCCGCCGCTGTCCATCGGCGACGACCTGCTCAACGAGGGCCTCGACGTCGTCGCGGCGGCGTTCTCGGAGGTGACGGTATGAACGGCGTGTTCATCGGCGGCCAGTGGCTGCCCGGCTCGGCCGGTGAGTTCGACGTCGAGAACCCGGCCGACCGCACGGTCATCGACCAGGTCTCCGACGGTGGGCCCGCCGAGGCGACCGCGGCCGTCGACGCCGCCGCCTCCGCGCTCCCGGCCTGGAGCGCCATGCCGCCGCGGCAGCGCTCGGAGATCCTCCGTCGTACGTACGAGCTGATGGTCCGCGACACCGAGGACCTCGCCGTGATGATCAGCGCCGAGAACGGCAAGTCGCTGTCCGACGCCCGCGGCGAGGTCACGTACGCCGCCGAGTTCTTCCGCTGGTTCGCCGAGGAGGGCGTACGCGCCGGAGGCGACTATGGCGTGTCCCCCGCCGGCGGCACCCGCACCGTCGTGACCCACAAGCCTGTCGGCGTCGCTGCGCTCGTCACGCCGTGGAACTTCCCCGCCGCGATGGCGACCCGCAAGATCGCCCCCGCGCTGGCCGCCGGCTGCACCGTCGTGCTCAAGCCCGCCTCGGAGACGCCGCTGACGGCCCTCGCCGTGACCCGGCTCCTGGTCGAGGCCGGTGTGCCCGACGGCGTGGTCAACGTCGTGCCGACGACCGACGCCTCCGCCGTCGTGTCGACGTGGATGGCCGATGCCCGCGTCCGCAAGATCTCGTTCACCGGCTCGACCGGCATCGGCCGCGTGCTGCTCAAGCAGGCCGCCGACCGCGTCGTGAACTCGTCGATGGAGCTCGGCGGCAATGCGCCGCTCGTGGTCACCGAGGACGCCGACATCGACGCCGCAGTCGCCGGGGCGATGATCGCGAAGTTCCGTGGCGGCGGCCAGGCCTGCACCGCCGCGAACCGGCTCTACGTCCACGCCGACGTCGCCGAGGAGTTCACCGCCAAGCTGGGCGCCGCGGTCGAGAAGCTCACCGTCGGGCCGGCCGCCGACGGCTCGCAGATCGGCCCGCTGATCTCCGCCAAGGCCGTCGACGGCGTCGCGGCACTGGTCGACTCGGCGATCGCCTCCGGTGCCCGCATCGCCCACCGCGCCAGCGTGCCCGACAGCAAGGGCTTCTACTACCCGCCGACCGTCCTCGTCGACGTGCCGGCGGACGCCGACATCGTCACGAACGAGATCTTCGGCCCGGTCGCACCGATCGTGACCTGGACCGACGAGGCCGACATGCTGCGGCTCGTCAACGCGTCGGAGTTCGGCCTCGCCGCGTACGTCTTCGCCGGCGAGCTCCAGCGCGCGATGCGGATCGGCGAGGCGATCGACGCCGGCATGATCGGCATCAACCGCGGCTTGGTCTCGGACCCGTCGGCACCGTTCGGCGGCATGAAGCAGAGCGGCCTCGGCCGCGAGGGCGCCCGCGCGGGCCTCGAGGAATTCACCGAGACGCAATACTTGAGCATCGACTGGCCGTAGGTCGCCCCGGTGCATCCCGCGACAATCCACATCCACTCAAGGAGCAGCGCATGACCACGACATCAGGACCCGCGTACCAGGTCGTCAACCCCGCGACGGGTGAGGTCGGCCAGACCTTCGACACCGCGTCGGATGCCGACATCGAGTCGGCCATCTCGGCGGCCACCCAGGCGTACGCGTCGTGGAAGAACGTGCCGATCACCGAGCGCGGGGAGATCGTGAAGAAGGTCGCGGCGCTGTTCGCCGAGCGGGCCGACGAGCTCGCGGCCATCGCGAACGAGGAGATGGGCAAGCCGCTGGGCGAGGGCGTCGAGGAGGCTGAGTTCTGCCAGTCGATCTTCGACTACTTCGCGACCGAGGGCCCGACGCTGGCCGCCGATCAGCCGATCAAGACGTTCTCCGGCGGCAAGGCCGTCGTGCAGAAGCTGCCGGTCGGCCCGCTGCTGGGGATCATGCCGTGGAACTTCCCGTACTACCAGATCGCCCGGTTCGCGGCGCCCAACCTGATGCTGGGCAACACGATCATCCTCAAGCACGCCGAGTCGGTGCCGAAGTCCGCACTCGCCGTCGAGCAGATCATGAAGGACGCCGGGCTGCCCGAGGGCGCGTACGTCAACGTGTTCGCCTCGCACGAGCAGATCGAGACGATCATCAGCGATCCCCGCATCCAGGGCGTCTCGCTGACCGGTTCGGAGCGCGCAGGCGCTGTCGTCGCCGCGCTGGCGGGCAAGAACCTCAAGAAGTGCGTGCTCGAGCTCGGCGGCTCCGACCCGATGATCGTCCTCGACAGCGACAAGCTCGACGAGGTCGTCGACAACGCGTGGGACTTCCGGATGTACAACACCGGCCAGGCCTGCAACTCCAACAAGCGCATGATCGTCATGGACGACCTGTTCGACGACTTCGTGGGCAAGCTGACCGAGAAGGCCCTCGCGATCGACTCGTTCTCGCCGTTGTCGTCCCGCAGGGCTGCTGAGGCGCTCGCCGAGCAGGTCGACGACGCGGTGAGCAAGGGCGCGACGCTGCACGCCGGCGGCGTCCTGAGCGACGGTCCCGACGCGCACTACACGCCGGCCGTCCTGAGCGGCATCACCAAGGACATGCGGGCCTACGCCGAGGAGCTGTTCGGCCCGGTTGCCGTCGTCTACAAGGTCGGCAGCGACGAGGAGGCGCTCGAGCTCGCCAACGACACGCACGTACGGCCTCGGCGGCGCGGTGTTCAGCGCCGACCCGGCTCGCGCCGAGAAGATCGCCCAGCGGCTCGAGGTCGGCATGGCCAACGTCAACACCACCGCCGGCGAAGGCGCCGAGATCCCGTTCGGCGGCGTCAAGCGCTCGGGCTTCGGCCGTGAGCTCGGCCCGCTGGGCATGGACGAGTTCGTCAACAAGCGGATGTTCTTCATCGCCGACTGACGTCTCAGTCGGTCGTCAGGCGCTGACGTCGATCAGCGGCGCGACGGCTCAACCTGACGTAGCCCCACGCCAGCCCCAACGCCAGGGCCAGCACGACCAGGCTCGCCACCGCCACGGCCCAGCCGCCGTGCCGGTCGACGTCGAGGAAGTCGTACGGCACGTCGGCCCTTCGGTCGCTCGTCACTGCGTACGACGGGTCCGACACCGCAGCGCGGACCAGCGTGTATGCCAGCCAGGCGAGCGGCCAGACCAGGAACCAGAGGGCGCTCCGCTCGAACCTCGTCCGGGCCGGAACAGCAGGAAGCCGAGGACCGACAGCACCGGGACGGCATAGTGGAAGATCTTGTCGTACCACCACTCGATGCCGGAGAAGTCGGTGTTGCCGGCGAGGACCGTCGCATAGACGATGCCCGTGATCGTGATCGCCGTGAGGCCACCGAGCCGCAGGATCCCGAATGCCGTACCGCCGCGGTCGGGCCGCACCGCGATCAGCGCGGCCGCGACCATCACGAGGACGTTGGACTCGATCGTGAAGTAGCTGAACAGGTTGACCAGCGATCGGTCACGGTCGATCGACAGCGCGGTCTGCCCGACGAGCGCGAAGGCGGCCAGCGCCGCGATCACGCCGTGCCAGAGTCGGGTCACGCCCCGACGATAGCGCCGTCGAGCTCAGCGTGCCTGCAGCGCGTCGAGCGCGACACCCATCGCTGCCGCGACCCGCCAGTCGAGCTGCCAGCCGTTGTCGAGCACCGGAACCGTCAGCTCATAGCGGTCACGCAGCGAGCGCTGGCGCTCCGACGACAGGATGACCTGGCCGTCCGTGGCGGTGAAGTCGAAGTGGAACAGCAGGAACGGGATGTCGACGAACCGGCGGATGATCGCGATCGCGGCGTTGCGCTCCTGGCCCATCGAGGTGAGACCGTCAGGCGTCGAGAGGTGCCACGTCGAGCGCAGCAGCGACTTCTTGAAGTCCTTGCGGAACTCGCCGATCGGGTTGCCCTGGGCATCGGTCACGTCGTACGTCGCACCGAGGTCGAGGCGCTGACGGGCCTTGAAGCCGAAGACCGGCTGCGTCTTGGACTCGTCGGTGAAGAACGTCACCTGCTCCTTGAAGGCCATGCGCTTCTGCTCGGCGAAGGCGAGCAACGCGCCCTCCGTGCCGTCGGGACCGATCGGTCGCAGCTCGTAGCGGTTGACCATCAGGGTGATCTTCTGTCGCAGGGAGAACCGCTGCGTGGCGTCAGTCATGCCCCCATCCTGTCAGCGCAGTGGGTCGAAGCTCGACAGCAGGCTCGATGTTTCGCCGCGGACCACCTGGGCGGCGAGCAGCTTGCCGCTGAGCGGCCCGAGCGCGATGCCCCACATGCCGTGCCCGCCGGACACGAAGACCCGGGATGACTTCGTACGCCCGATGAGCGGCAGCCCGTCGGCGGTGCACGGCCGCGAGCCGACCCATTCATCGGTGCGGGCGTCCCAGTCCACGCCGGTCAACATCGGCGTCGCCGCGTCGATGATCGCCTTGATGCGGCGCGGATCGAGCGGCGCCCCGGGCTTGCGGAACTCCATCATCCCGGCGACCCGCAGCCCGTCGCCGAGCGGCGTGCAGGCGACCCGCTGCGCCGGGAAGTACATCGGCGCGACCGGCATGTGCTCGGGCTGCACCGTGAAGCTGTAGCCGCGGCCGGCCTGCACGATCGTCTTGACCCCGACGTCGCGCGCCAGCGAGCCCAGCCAGGTGCCGGTCGCGATCACGACGGCGTCGGCGGTCAGCGGCGCACCGTCGGCGACCTCGAGGCGTACGCCGTCGGCCGACTCCTTGATGTCGCGGACGTCGACGTCGGTCCTGATGTCAGCGCCCCGGCTGCGCACCGCATCGGCCAGGGCATTCACGAAGCGTCCGGGATTGATGAAGCGCTGGCCCCTCAGGCGTACGCCGCAGGTCACGGCATCGCCCAGGGCCGGCACGAGGGCGTGCATCGCGTCGCGGTCGAGCAGCTCGACAGGCGTCTCGACCCCCAGCTCGCGTACGTGGTCGAACTCCTCGAGCAGTGTCGTCCGGTCGTCCTCGGAGGCGAACGCCGCGAGGAACGGCTCGGCGGCTTGCGTCGGCTCGGCGAGCCCGCCCGCGGCGATCTCGTCGAACGCATCGAACGCCTGCCGGTTGGCCTCGGCGAACACCGTCATGGCGGCGCGCCACTTCGCGGGCGTGCAGTGCCGCGCGAAGTCGAGCAGAAACCTCAGGAGTCGCGGGTTCGCCGTCAGCGGCACGTAGACCGGCGACGACGGCTTGAGCGTCGCCTTGATGCCGCCGGCCAGGATCGCCGGATCCGGCAGCGGGAGCGTCAACGCCGGCGCGAGCCATCCGGCATTGCCCCACGACGAGCCCGCCGCGATCCCCGCCCGGTCCACGACCGTCACGCGTACGCCCTCGGCTCTGCAGGAACCAGGCAGCTCGAGAGCCCCACCATCCCGGCACCCACCACGACGACATGCTGGGGTCCGGACATGCGTCCATTGTGCTGCAGGCGCCGCCGGGGTGCCGCCGCCGATCAACCCGCCTGCGACGACTCGCCTGCCAACGCGTCGAGGTAGAGCCGCGCGTGCGCCGCGGCCACGCTCTGTCGCTGCTCGATCCTCTCGTCGACCGAGACCGCCTCGACGGGCGACTTCTCGTACGCCCGACGGACCGCGTCGATCAGTGACTCCTCGTCAAAACCGTCGTCGTCCATGGCTGAAGCCGAACACCGGCGTGTCATCACCGAAGTGCCTGGTGGTCGGGGCCACCACCGCCGTCCCGACATCCCGGCAGGCCTCGAGCCAGCTGGTGTGGGGGCCGAACCGGTAGGGCAGGACCGACGCGTCGAGCCCGCCGAGGTAGTCCCACATCTGCGCGTCGCTGAAGAACTCGCGGACCCGCACACGTACCCGGTGCTGCGCGCGCTCGACCTCGGCCGCGAGGTCGACGTCGAACCGCCCGCCGCCCGGACCGAGCACATCGGGATGCGCGTCGATCTGGAGGATCGCGCCCGGGATGGACCGCACGGCGCGGACCAGCGTCGGCAACAGCGTGAAGGGGTGCTCGCCCGCTCGCGGCTTGGACACCCGCAGCCCGACCGTGAACGGCCGGTCGCGGTGCATCGGCGTCTGTCGACGGTGCCGCATACGGACCATCGCCGTGAGGTCCACGACGTGCGGATGCGGCAGCACCAGAGCCTTTCGGCCCCATCGCTCCTCGATCTCTTCTGCGGAGGCTTCGGTCAGGGCGACCAGTGCGTCGGCCGCCGGGATCAACACGTCCAGACGGGCGTCGTGCAGCTCGCGTTCGGACGGAAGCGTGCTGCGCAGGTCGTGGACCGTGTGGACGAGCGGCTTGCCGGCCCACCGAAGCGTGTCGATCAGCTCGGTCAGCCGGGCCGGGTCGACGCTGTCGAACCCGAAGTGCAGGTGGAACAGGTCGAAGTCGCCGTGATGCTCACGCACCCAGGCCGGCTCCAGCATGACCGGCGGCCACCACCGCGTGAACGTCACCCGGCTGGGGTTGGCCGGATCCGGATCTGCGAGCCGGATGACCCGCGGCAGGTCACGCAGCTCGCGCACCGGCGAGAGGTGACGCACGTACGGATGCGCTGCCGGCACCGACGCGACCTTGATGCGACCTCGGCGATGCCAGCGGGCGCGAGCGGGCCGATCGGGGCGGGCGTGGCGCGCGGTCGGCATCGTGACCTTTCCTGCATCTCAGAAGTCCGTGATGGCGACCTGCTGCACCACCCGCGAACATACCCAGAATGCGCCTCGACATTCGCTGCGGTCCACCTCGGCGCTTGCCCCGCGGCAAACCGGGTAGCACTCACGCGGGGCCCGGTGAGCAGCGGTCGCCGACCGACCCTTCGAGCGGGTCCCAGCGCGTAGAGTCACCGACACATCACGTGAGAGGCCAGGTATGTCCGAGACCGATGATCAACAGGCTCTCGCGAAGTTCGCCATGGCGCTGGCGTCTCTGAGCCGCGAGGAGTCCCTGACGGCCCGTCTCTGCGAAGCCGGCCGTCGGATGCTCGACTCCGACGGTGCCGCGATGACGTTGGACTACACCGGTGAAGGACGACTCCTGGTCCACGCCACCGACGAGATGTCCGCCAAGCTCGACGACCTGCAGGACGTGGTCGGCGAGGGCCCGTCGTACGAAGCCGCCCACACGGGGGAGGTCGTGGTCGCCCGGCTCGGCAATGGTGACGAGACCCGCTGGTCCCTGTTCTCCGACCGCCTCATCGATGTGGGGTTCGTCGGCACGCTGGTCGCGGTCCCTTTGCGCGCCGAGCTCGCCGTCCTCGGCGTGCTTTCGCTGCATCGTCGCGACCCCAACCACGACGTGGACCTCACGTCGGCGAACTTCCTCGGAGTCACCGTCGGCACCGCGATCCTGCAGGATCCCCGGCGTCGGTGGGCCCGATCAGATCCTCAGCGACGCGTGGGTGGAACGTTCGCAGATCCATCAGGCGACCGGCATGATCGTGGCGCAGGTGGGCGTACGCACTGAGGACGCTCTGGCGCTGCTGCGCGGCCAGGCGTTCGCCCGCAACGCGACGCTGATCGAGGTGGCCCAGGACATCATCAGGCGACGCATCAACTTCCGCGACTTCACGATCGAGGGGGACTAGCCATGGAAGCATTCCGCGCGGCGGACGCCCTCGCCAAGGCGTCATCAGCCCTGGTCGGCGAGACCGACATCGCTGGATTCCTCGCCAACCTGCTCACGAGCAGCACCGACGTGTTGCGGCTCGACGCCGCCGGCATCCTCGTCCAGGACGACGGCCACCTGGACGTCTTGGCCGCCTCCAGCCACACCGCGATCGAGCTGGAGCTGCACCAGGCACAGCTCGAAGAGGGCCCCTGCGTGGACGCCCACTCGTCGGGCGAGCCAGTCAATGCCAGCTCTGCGGACCTGTCGACGCGCTGGCCCCGGTTCGGCCGCGACCATGGCCGATTCTGGCTTCCATGCGGTCCATGCCTCGCCCCTGCGGTGGCACGGCGCCGCCCTGGGCGCGATGGGGATGTTCCGTCAGTCCGACGAGCTCCTCACGCATGAGGAGGAGACCGTCGCCCAGGCCTTCGCTGACCTCGCCACGTTGCTGATCGTCCAGACCGACAAGGTCGATCTCGACACCGTGCAGCAGCGCGTCCGGGACATGCTGACGAACCGCATCGTCATCGAGCAGGCCAAGGGCGTCCTCGCCTGGACTCACGGCGTCGACATGGCCACGGCCTACGAGCTGCTGTTGCGACGCGCCGCCGACGACGAGTCCACGTTGACCGCGACCGCCCAAGCCGTGATCGACGAGGCGCAGCACCCCCCGATCATCTGACGAGGCGCACGAGGACACCGCATCCTCGTACGCAGCGGTGCTCCGCGATCCGCAGGGCGAGCTCGGGATGGTCCGTCAGCTGGTCGCTGACCGCCGCGACCTGCTCGAGGTTGCCCAGCTGGAGGACTGCGGAGCCGCCATCGGCGAGGTGGCGGCCGATCAGCTCGACGCACGTACGCACGAGGTCGAGGCCGTCGTCACCACCGTCGATCGCGTGCACAGGGTCGTCCGCGTGATCGCCGGTGTCGGCGCTGCGGACCCACGGCGGATCCGCGATGATCAGCGCGAACCGCTCGTCCTCCGCGATCAGCTCCTCCATGCGGCCGCACCGGATCTCGACGGGGCACGCCAGGCCGCGCGTTCCTGGTTGGCGGCGGCGTGGTCGCACGCGATCTGGGACGAGTCCACCAGCACGAGTGGGCGCGACTGGCCCGTCATCGCAAGCAGTCCGATGTGCCCGACGCCGGCGCAGAGCTCGAGGACGGGGCCGTCGGGCGCGCCGTCCAACAGCGCGGATGCCCACGCCGACTGGGCCGTGGTCCACCGGCGAGGCCGGAGCACCCGCTCGTCGAACTGGATCGACAGCGACCCGAACTCGATCACTTCGGTGCGTACCTGCTCGACGTCAATGGTCACGGCGACTCCTTCGTCTGGCCGCCGCGCGGACGGCCACGGCGGACTACCCCGGATCGCCGCACCGCAAACCGGCTCACTTCATCGCGGCCTCGCGCGCCGGCACCACGATCCACGCGACGATGACGAACACGGCGATCAATGCGGCGACGAGCGAGGCGATCCACGTCGTCGCCACGACGTCGAGGATCAGCCAGACGGCGCCGACATTCGCGAGCGCCAGCGTCCCGAGGCCCCACCGCGACGACTGGTGCGCGGCCTCCACGAGCCAGGGTCGGGCATGCCGGTGGAACAGCGCCCGGTGCAACGCCACGGGTGTCATCAACAGGAACGTGGCCGCGACCGCCGCGCACAGGACGGCTGCGTACACGGCGTGCCGCGACTCCGCGAGGTCCTCGAAGCGAGGGGTGAACGGGAGCGTCAGCAAGAAGCCGGTCAGGATCTGGACGCCGGTCTGCGCAACTCGCAGCTCCTGCAGCAGCTCCTGCCAGTTGCGGTCGAGCTTGGCCTGCCTCGAGGACTCGGCCACCTCAGTGGTTGCGGAGGGCCTTGACCAGCTCCGACTTGTTCTTGCCCGAGTAGTTCCTCAGACCCAGCTCCTTGGCCTCTTCTTCAGGTCGGGCACCTTCCAGTCCTCGTACGACCCGGACTTCCCGCCCTTGCGTCCGACCGACGACTTCGACCTGCCCTTTTGCGCGGTCGCGTTGGAGATGCGCGCGGCCTTCTCCTTCGAGGCTCCGTCCTCACGGAGCTCCTCATACATGTCGGGATTCTTGAGACTCGCGTTCTTCTTGCCGGGCATGACTTCTCCTTTCGTTTCGGTGGATCAGAAGACGGCCTTGCCGCCCGTGACGCCGAGCACGGTGCCGGACACATAGCTCGCGTCGCGCTCCGAGGCGAGGAACACGAACGCCGGCGCCACCTCGGCCGGCTGTCCGGCGCGTCCCAGCGGGGTGTCCTTGCCGAACTGCTCGATCTTCTCGACGGGCTGGGTCGCCGGCTGCAACGGTGTCCAGATCGGCCCCGGTGCCACGGCGTTGACGCGTATGCCCTTGGGCCCGAGCTGGGCCGCGAGGTTGACCGTCGCGTTGTTGATCGCGGCCTTCGTCGCGGCGTAGTCGAGCAGCGTGCTCGACGGGTCGTACGCCTGGATCGAGGAGTTGTTGATGATCGCGGAGCCCGGCTTGAGGTGGGCCACGGCGGCGCGCGTCAACCAGAACAACGCGTACAGGTTCGTCGTGAACACCCGGTCCATGCGCTCGTCGGTGATCTCCTCGATGCCTTCCTCGCGAGCCATCTGGAAGCCGGCGTTGTTGACCAGGATGTCGAGCCCGCCGAGCTGGCGGACCGTGTCGGCCACGACCCGGTCGCACGTCTCGCGGTCGCGCAGGTCCGCCTCGATGGCGACGTACGTACGCCCGGCCCGCTCGAGCAGCGCGGACGTCTCGTCCGCGTCGGCCTTTTCCTCCGGCAGGTAGGTGAACGCGACATCGGCGCCCTCGCGGGCATACGCGATCGCCACGGCGCGGCCGATGCCGGAGTCACCGCCGGTGATCAGTGCCTTGCGTCCCTCGAGCCGGCCGCTGCCTTCGTAGGAGTCCTCGCCGTGATCCGGCACCGGCTGCATGTCGTTCGTCAGCCCGGGTGGTTCCTGCTGCTGCGGTGGAAATGCTTGAGATGTGTCGTCTTGGCTCATGCGGGGGACGTGCCCACTGCCGCGGGCGTTAAACGCGAATGACTGGCGTCACGCGGATCAACCGCGATTCACTTAGGCATGCGATCCATCTGGAAGGGCGCCATCAGCTTCGGCCTGGTCAACGTGCCCGTCAAGGTCTACAGCGCCACGGAGAGCCACGACGTCTCGCTCCACCAGGTCCACAACAAGGACGGCGGCCGGATCCGCTACCAACGCAAGTGCGAGGTGTGCAACAAGGTCATCGCCTACGAGGACATCGACAAGGCGTACGACGACGGCGAGAAGACCGTCGTGCTCACCGATGAGGACTTCGCCTCGTTGCCGGCCGAACGCAGCCACGAGATCGAGGTCGTCGAGTTCGTCCCGGCCGACCAGGTCGACGTGCTGCGCCTCGACAAGGCGTACTTCCTCGAGCCCGAGGAACGCGCGCTCAAGCCCTACACGCTGCTTCGCCGCGCCCTCGAGGACTCCGACCGCACGGCGATCGTCCAGTTCGCGCTGCGCCAGAAGACCCGGCTCGCAGCATTGCGGGTCCGCGACAACGTGCTGGTGCTGCAGACCATGCTGTGGGACGACGAGGTCCGCAAGCCGTCGTTCGACGTGCTCGACTCGACCCCGCGCATCAGCCAGAAGGAACGCGACATGGCGGCCCAGCTCGTCGACTCGCTGTCGGAGGACTTCGATCCCACTGCGTTCACCGACGACTACCAGGAGCAGCTCCGCACCCTCATCGAGGCGAAGATCGAGCAAGGCGCCTCACTCGACACCGAGGCGACGTTCGGCAAGCCGGAGGAAGAGGAGAGCGCCGACGTGGTCGACCTGATGGAGGCGCTCAAGCGCAGCGTCGATCGCAAGAAGGCCACCAAGAAGCCAGGCCAAGAAGGCCGCGAGCAAGAAGAAGAGCGCCGCCAAGAAGAAGGCCGGCTAGTTCGACGCGGCCCGGTCGGGCGCCAGCTCCGGGGTCTCGAAGGTGGCATCGGGTGAGTTGCGGTGCTTGACGACCCACTCCGCGACATAGCGCAGCTTGACGTTGTGCGCCTGCGACTGGCGACGCAGGAAGTCGAACGCGCGATCGGCGTCGAGGTCGAAGCGCTCCATGAGGATCCCCTGCGCCTGGCCGATCAGCTTGCGGGCGTCGATCGCGACCTGCAGGCCTTCCTCGTTGTGCGCGTTGGCCAGCGCGACGGCCGCATGGCGTACGAAGATCGTGGCGACCGCGACGTCGTCGTCGTCGAAGGCGTCGATGCGGTTGGCGTAGAGGTTGAGCGATCCGTAGCGCCGTGACCGCGTCTCGAGCCTGACGCTCAGCACGCTGCGGATGCCGAGCTCCTCGACCGCGGGCCCCCACTTGAGCCAGCGCGGATCGTTGCCGACATCGCGTGACTGATAGATCGCCTCGCCCTCGATCGCGTCGAGGCACGGCCCCTCGTCATGCACGATCTGCAGGTTGTGCGACTCGCCGACCCGCTGGGAGGTTGCAGCGGCCGTCTCGATCTGGTTGCGGGCGTGGACCAGCATGATGCCGGCGTCGTCGCACCCCGTCGCGATCCGGGCATATTCGGCGATGCGCTCGATCGTGCGCTCGGCGGTGGGCTCGTCATGCAGATCGAGCGCCATCTGCGAGAAGAACGTCGAGCTGTCCACGTGGGAACTCCTCACCGGGGGGCCATTCAAGAGAAACACACCCTCAGACCGAAATATATAGCCCTGAGGGTCAGGTGTTTGCCCCCAGAGGGGCTGGGTACGTCCGCCGCAGCACGCCACGCACCATCGAGGTCGGCCTTCGCTGCCTCTCGACACTCGGGAAGGGGTGCCCGATGACGAACGCGCCGGGCTCCCACCGGAACGCACCGTGACAGTTTTCGGAGACGCTGATCCGCTCGACCGCGCCCTCAGCGACCAGCTGAGCCGACGAGGCGTCAAGACGCACTCGGTGTCGGTGCCGACCGGATGGCTCCGATCCGCGACCCACGCCATCATGCGGCTCGACACCGTCGCGGGCGCCGATGCACTCGAGGCGCTGGTCGAGACCAAGGAGCCGCGCTCCCACGTCATCGCGGTCGGGCTCGAACCGGCCGACCCGTCGGAGTCCGACCGGGTCCGCGAGATGTGCCGCAGCTGCGGGCTGCACCACGACATCTCCCTGATCTGGCACCCTCCGCTCACCAGCCGGGCGGCACCGCAAGGAACGGCCTCGTCCGTGGTCGCGACGAATGCACTCGCAGCGACGGTCGCCGACGAGGTGGTGGAGCACGCGTCGGTGGGACACCCAGCCTTCGTGACGAAGGCGGTCCGGCTCGAGCACGACCTTCACTGACGGTCGACCTCCTCGGCGTGATCGTCGAACATGCCCACGGTCGCGCGTACGTCCCACAGTGCGGCCGGCGCATCGATGGGTCTCGACGGCGATCGTCGGAGCTCCGTCAGACGCGACGGCGGAGGCGATGACCTCGTGATGGAGGGCGAACTCGTGGATCAGGTCGCGCTGGACGTCATGTCCGCTCAGGCGGAAGGTCAAGGTGATGCGGCGCAAGAATCGGCCCTTTGGGGTCAGCAAGCTGGAGCGGCTGCTGCTGAACCGGTGCCCACTCTATCCATGACATGCGCGTCGACGGTCACCCGCCGGGGTGACCGTCGACGCGTCGTTCAGGCCGCGCTGGAGACCGTCGCCGACTCCCGAAGGCGGGCCAGGAGCTTGGCGAGTCGCCGCGAGATCTGCATCTGGCTGACGCCCACGATCTCGGCGATCTCCTGCTGGGTCTTGTCCTCGACGAACCTCAGCCGGAGCAGCAGGCGCTCGTCTTCGTCGAGGTCTCGGCACAGCGGCTCGATCGTGACCCACTCGTCGATGAAGTCGTACTCGGACGTGTCACCCGCGATCGTCTCGCCCAGCGGCCGGCCGCTCTCGCGTACGGGCTGGTCGAGCGACGTCGGCGTGAAGCAGCTGCGCGCCGCCATCGCCTCACGGACCTCGTCGACCCCGGCATCGATCTCGTCGGCGATCGTCTCGATGTCGGGCTGCCGGGAGTCGGACTGCAGGCACCGCTCGGTCGCGCTGGAGATGTCGGCCTGCATCTGCTGGATCCGGCGCGGCGGGCGGATGCCCCAGCAGTAGTCGCGGAAGTACTTCTTGATCTCCCCGAGGATCGTGACCGTGGCGAACGGGACGAACTCGCCGCGCTCGCGGTCGAACCCACGGATGGCCTTCACCAGCGCGAAGCAGGCGACCTGGGCCAGGTCTTCGCGGTCGGCGCCGCGACCGGAATAGCGCGCAGCGAGGTGGTGGGCGAGACCGAGGTGCCGGCGAACGACCTCGTCCTCGAGGAGTGCTCGTTCGGCGTCGTTGGCATGACGCGCCGCCTCGATCAGTTCGTGTGTGTCATCGTGCTGCGAAATTGCGGGAGCGCTGTTCACGGAAACCCCCAAGGGTCTTGATCCGTCAATCGGCTTCTGCTCAACCGGTCCCACAACCATGGCACTGTGGAGCATGGGCCGTCAAGGGCGCAGTGGGCGTGAGTGACTAGTCGATATGGTTCGTTGGGACTATCTCGAGCGGCTCGTCGGCGAGTTTCGCCCCGGTCCGCCGCGGGTACGAGCGGGTGATGAGAGGAGGCCAGATGGCGCGCCAGAGGCGACACCCAGACCGTCTCGGTCGCCGGACAGCGCCTCCGCCTCACCAACCCGGACAAGGTGATCTACCCGTCGACGGGCACGACCAAGGCCGAGGTCATCGCCTACTACATGGAGATCGCGCCGCATCTGCTGCCGCATCTCGCCGACCGGATCGTGACGCGCAAGCGCTGGGTCGACGGGGTCGGCACGGCCGACAAACCGGGCGAGGTGTTCTTCGAGAAGAACCTGCCCTCGTCGGCACCCGACTGGATCCGGCGCGTCGAGATCCAGCACAGCGACCACGTCAACACCTATCCGGTGTTCGACAGCGCGGCCGCGCTCGCGTGGGCCGGCCAGGTCGGCGCGCTCGAGCTGCACGTCCCGCAGTGGAAGGTCGGGCCTCGCGGCGGCAAGCAGAACCCCGACCACCTCGTGCTCGACCTCGATCCGGGACCCGGCGCCGGGCTGCCCGAATGCGTGGAGGTCGCCAAGCGCGCCCGCGCACTGTTGCGCGACCTCGACCTCGAGGCATACCCGGTGACGAGCGGCAGCAAGGGCATCCACCTCTACGCCGGACTCGACGGCGAGCACGACGCCGACTACGTCAACCGGTTCGCCAAGCAGTTCGCCCAGGTGCTGGAGTCCGAGCTGCCTGACCTCGTCGTCAGCTCGATGAAGAAGAGCCTGCGCGGCGGCAAGGTGCTGGTCGACTGGAGCCAGAACAACGCCAACAAGACCACGATCGCGCCCTACTCGTTGCGCGGGAAGCTCGAGCCGTACGTCGCAGTGCCCCGCACCTGGCGCGAGCTCAACGACGACCTGCGGCACCTCACGATGGACGAGGTGCTGCAGCGCATGAAGCGCCGCAAGGACCCCATGGCGGACCTGGCCGGGCCGAAGCCCGCCAGCGACAAGCTCGGCGACCTACCGGTCGAAGCGCGATGCCAACAAGACCCCCGAACCGGTGCCCGAAGAGATGCCCGGCGGCGGCGAGGGCAACTCGTTCGTGATCCAGGAGCACCACGCCAGCAGCCTGCACTGGGACTTCCGGCTCGAGCACGACGGCGTGCTGGTCTCGTGGGCGCTGCCCAAGGGGGTGCCGACCGACCCCAAGAAGAACCACCTCGCGGTGCAGACCGAGGACCACCCGCTGGAGTACGGCACGTTCGAGGGCACGATCCCCAAGGGCGAGTACGGCGGCGGCGACGTGACGATCTGGGACACCGGGACGTACGAGCTCGAGAAGTGGCGCGACGGCAAGGAGGTCATCGCGACGCTGACCGGGCGCAAGGGCGGCGGGCTCGGCGGGCCACGCAAGTACGCCCTGATCAAGACCGGCAAGAACTGGCTGATCCACCGGATGGACCTGCCGACGCAAGCCGCGCGCCAAGAAGGCCGCGCCGCGCTCGATGAAGCGCGGCTTCGTCGCGCCGATGCTCGCCAAGCTCGGGTCGGCCGACGACATCCGCGACCCCGACGACTGGGCGTTCGAGATGAAGTGGGACGGCATCCGGGCCGTCGCCGTGATCGACGGCAAGGACGTCGGCCTGTTCACGCGCAACGAGAACGACGTCACCGCCGGCTATCCCGAGGTCGTCAACGCGCTGGCCGAGCTGGGCCTCGACGACACCGTGCTCGACGGCGAGATCGTCGCGCTCAACGCCGCCGGCGTCCCCGACTTCGGCCGGCTGCAGCAGCGGATGGGGCTGACCAAGGAGGCCGACGTCGAGGCGGCGCGGCGTGACGTGCCGGTCAAGTACCTCGTGTTCGACGTCATGCGATCCGGCGGCGACTCGCTGGTCGACGAGCCGTACGTCGAACGCCGCAAGGCGCTGCGCCGCCTCAAGATCGCGGCCGATGTCGTCGAGGTCCCCAAGGCGTTCGACGGTTCTCTCGCCGATGCCGTCGAGTCGAGCAAGACCCTCGGGCTCGAGGGAGTGCTCGCCAAGCGCCGCGACAGCCGCTACCTCGGCGGCAAGCGGGCGACGGCGTGGACCAAGGTCAAGCACCAGCGCATGCAGGAGGTCGTCGTCGCCGGCTGGCGCGGCGGCCAAGGGCGCGCGCAGCGGCAAGATCGGCGCGCTGCTGCTCGGCATCCCCACCGAGGACGGGCTCCGCTATGTCGGCAAGGTCGGCACGGGGTTCGACGAGCGCACGCTGGCCGACCTCCAGCAGCGGCTCGCCAAGATTGCCCGCAAGACCAGCCCGTTCGCCGACACCCCGCGCGACATCGCCCGCGACGCCCACTGGGTCACTCCGCGACTCGTCGGCGAGGTCTCGTTCGCGGAGTGGACGTCCGGCGGTCACCTGCGCCAGCCGAGCTGGCGCGGCATACGTACGGACAAGAAGCCGCAGGAGGTCGCCTTGGAGTGAGGCTGCGACCAGACCCGACACCATCTCGACACGAGGAGATATCCATGCCGTTCAAGAAGAAGAACTTCCGTACCAAGCTCGAAGCCCGCCTGGATGACCTGGCGAGCCAGACCGAGGAGCTCCGTCAGCAGGTCGTCGATCGTGCGCCCGGCGTACGCGACCAGCTGGTCGACATGCTGCCCGACAAGGACCAGCTGCGTGACCTGCGCGATGACCTGTTCGAGCGCCTGCCGGACGGGGTCGCCGACAAGGTGCCCGACAAGGTCAAGCCCAAGAAGCGCTCGAAGCTCAAGCGAGTCGCGTTCCTCGGAGTCCTGACGGGCGCGGGTGCCGCGGCGTTCGCCGCGGTCAAGGGACGCAGGGGCACCCAGCCGCCGCCGGAGCCCTTCCCGGCCCCGCCGACCGGCCCGCTGCAGCTGCTCCGCCGGCCGACGTGGCACCGCCGAAGCCGGCCAAGAAGGCCGCCCCCAAGACGACTGAGCATCACACGAATCCCCGGGCATGCCCGGGGATTCGTGTGTTTGCAGGTGAATATCCGCGCACGGCAACGGGGTATGCCGTCGGGACATCTGCTGCTCGGAGGACACTCGCATGACGACTGACATCGACCCGATCTGGACCACGGACGAGCTGAGTGCCATCCGTGACGGGTTGACCCAGGCGGCCGACCGGCTCCGGGCAGAGATCGCGCTGCTGGACACCGCTTCGGCTCACGCCGATCGCCGGGTCGACGCTCGAGGTGCTGCATGACGAGATCGACGTCGCGGCGCATCGGGCCGAGCTCATGCAGGATGCGGTCCAGGTCGAGAACGCCACGGCGATCCTCGAGCAGACCGAGCATGTCCTCGAACGACTGGATCTCGGGTCTGTACGGCATCTGCGAGAAGTGCTCGGCGTCGATCGGCCGCGCGAGGCTCGAGGCATTCCCGCGGGCCACGCTCTGCATGACCTGCGTCGCCTGACTGACTCGCGGACACCCTGTTGTATGCCTCCCGCTAGGCTCGCTGCGTGACGGAACAGAAGAAGAAGCAGCTGCCGGTATGGCAGGAGTCGATCCTTCTGGTCGCAACCGCCATGGTCATGGCAGTCATCGTCAAGACGTTCTTCCTCCAGGCGTTCTACATCCCGTCGGAGTCGATGGAACCGACGATGCTGGTCAACGACAAGATCCTCGTGCAGAAGGTGTCCTACTGGGGCGGCGACGTGAAGCGCGGCGACATCGTCGTCTTCGACGACCCGGGCGGCTGGCTGAACGCCGAGGACTCCAAGCACGCGTCCAACCCGGTCCAGAAGGGCCTGGAGACCGTCGGGCTCTTCCCCACCGGCGGGCACCTGATCAAGCGGGTCATCGGCGTCGGCGGCGACACGATCGCCTGCTGCACCGACGGCAAGCTGACGATCAACGGCAAGGAGATCACCGAGCCGTACGTCCTCGACGAGACCGCCACCAAGGACAAGACGTTCAGCGTCAAGGTGCCCAAGGACCACCTCTGGGTCATGGGTGACAACCGCGGCAACTCCAGCGACTCGCGCGTCCATCAGGGCGATCCGGGCGGCGGGTTCATCTCCGAGGACAGCGTCGTCGGCAAGGCCTGGCTGCGCGTATGGCCATTGGGCCGCGCCGGACTTCATCCACAAGCCCGACACGTTCGACGCCGACCTCGATCCCTGACGCACCACCCCAACGAGTGCTGTGACCCGCCGTTCCGGTAAAAAGGGTCCGTGCCGAATACGATCGTCGAGGTCAAGACCGAGAGGATCTACTACTTCGACTACCTGCGAGTGGTCGCCAGCATCAGTGTCATCGTCCTCCACACCGCGGTCCTGATCGTCAACGCGCGACGCAAGCTCGACGTCGAGTTCGTGTCGATGTTCAACGTCGCCAACGCGTACGACTCGCTGCTGCGATTCCCGGTCGACTGCTTCTTCATGATCGCCGGCGTGCTGATGTTCGCCCCGCAACGGCGGTTCCGCGTCGGACATCAGATACGACGGGTGGGTATCCCGCTCGTCACGTGGAGCATCGTGTACGCGATCGCCAATCACGTGTTCGTTCGCGAGGACCAGGCCGTCATCACGAGCTCCTATGACGGCCAGGGCCCTTTGCTGTCTGCTGTCTTCGACTTCTTCACCGGCCCCTTGGCCTATCACCTGTGGTTCGTCTACTTCCTGATCGGCATGTACGCGATTGCCCCGCTGATCCGTCCCTTGATGGCTCTTCCCGACGGCCGGTCGGAACGCCTGCTGCGCTACGCCGTGGGCCTCTGGCTCGTGTTCACCGTGCTGCTTCCCACCGTTTCCCACGTATGGCCGGACGCCAAGCCGCTGTACTTCGCTTCGTTCCCGAGCTTTCCGGCGGGCTATCTCGGCTTGCCGCTGCTCGGCTACTACCTGCACATCACGCCGTTGCGGATCGCGCGAAAGTGGCTCGTGTGCGGCTTCCTTGTCGGCGTCGGTGCGACATTCCTCATCACGTACTTCGAGGAGACGCAGCGCGACCAGTCGTTGTGGGGATACCTGAACCTGGCACCGGGCGTCGTCCTGTCCTCGGCCTGCGTGTTCCTCCTGGCCAAGTCGACCTTCACCGGCAAGGGCAGGAACTACCGGTTCATCTCGCTCTACTCGCGGTTGAGCTTTCGGATCTACCTGCTGTACGCGTTGGTCCTGCACTACGTACGGAGCCTCAGCCCGCTCAACGACTGGTATCGCGAGCAGCCGGTCCTCGGCATTCCCACCGTCGCCGCGATCACCATCGTCCTGACATTTGCGATCGCCCGGGCCATCGACCTGATCAAGCCGATACGCACCTACGTCTGACCCAACGACAAAGCCCGGACCCATGCTTGGGTCCGGGCTTTGCTCTGCGCGCCCGAAGGGATTCGAACCCCTAACCTTCTGATCCGTAGTCAGATGCTCTATCCGTTGAGCTACGGGCGCGTGGCCCCGAAGGGCCTCACAGAGTCTAGCGTGGAGCGTCCGAGCATCGAAATCGGGCCACACCCGTCGAACTCCTGCTCCGCATCTCGGAGCCACGACCTGTCATACATGTGACTATGTTCACCCCGGCTGACCAGCCCAAAGCCCATATGTGACACGTAAAGTCGGCTGAATCGTCATCGCCCGTCGGTGACGATTTCACACATCAGCTACCTGAGGCCCGAATGCCGAGGGAGTGCGAATCAATGCGCTTGGTTCGCGATGCGCGAGAAGGAATCGTTCATATATGTCCGCAGACACCGTCATATCCACCTACCGGACGACGCACCCCAGGCTCCAGGCCTGGGTTGATGAAGTCGCCGCCCTGACCAAACCGGCCGCCATCCACTGGGTCGAAGGCACTCCCGAGGAATGGGTCTCGCTGACCGATGACCTCGTCGCCTCCGGCACCTTCGTACGACTCGACGAGACCAAGAAGCCCAACTCGTTCTGGTGCGCCTCCGACCCGAGCGACGTCGCCCGCGTCGAGGACCGCACCTACATCTGCAGCGTTGACGAGGCCGACTGCGGCCCGACCAACAACTGGATGGAGCCTTCGGACATGAAGGCGATCATGACGGACCTCTACGACGGCTGCATGCAGGGCCGCACGATGTACGTCATCCCGTTCGTCATGGGCCACCTCGAGTCCAACAGCCCGATGTTCGGCGTCGAGATCACCGACTCCGCCTACGTCGTCGCGTCGATGACCGTCATGGCTCGCGTCGGCCGCAACGTGCTGGACAAGATCGAGGAGCTCGACGCCGACTACGTGCCGGCGCTGCACTCGATCGGCGCCCCGCTCGCCGACGGTCAGCAGGACGTTCCGTGGCCGTGCAACGACACCAAGTACATCGTCCAGTTCCCCGAGGAGCGCACGATCTGGTCGTTCGGCTCGGGCTACGGCGGCAACGCGCTGCTGGGCAAGAAGTGCTACTCGCTGCGCATCGCCTCGGTGATGGGTCGCGACGAGGGCTGGATGGCCGAGCACATGCTGATCCTCAAGCTCACGTCGCCCGAGAACGTCGTCAAGTACATCGCGGCCGCGTTCCCCAGCGCCTGCGGCAAGACCAACCTCGCGATGGTCGAGCCGACGGTCCCCGGCTGGAAGGTCGAGACGATCGGCGACGACATCGCCTGGATCCGCGTCGGCGCTGACGGCCGGCTGTATGCCGTCAACCCCGAGTTCGGCCTGTTCGGCGTCGCGCCGGGCACGGGCTGGGACACCAACGCCAACGCGATGCGCACGATCGACCAGGGCAACTCGGTCTTCACCAACGTCGCACTGACCGATGACGGCGATGTCTGGTGGGAGGGCATGACGGACGAGCCGCCGGCGCACCTGACCGACTGGAAGGGCCGCGACTGGACGCCTGAGTCCGACGAGGTCTCGTCGCACCCCAACAGCCGCTTCTGCACGCCGATCAAGCAGTGCCCGACCCTGGCCGACGAGTACGACGACCCCAACGGCGTGCCGCTCGACGCGATCCTCTTCGGCGGTCGCCGCAAGACCACGATCCCGCTCGTGACCGAGGCCCGCGACTGGACCCACGGCACGTTCATGGGCGCGACGCTGTCGTCCGAGACCACGGCGGCGGCGACCGGCGCGGTCGGCGTCGTCCGGCGTGACCCGATGGCGATGCTGCCGTTCATCGGCTACGACGCCGGTGACTACTTCAGTCACTGGATCAACATGGCCAAGAACAACGACGAGTCGAAGTTCCCCAAGATCTTCTACGTCAACTGGTTCCGTCGCGACGAGGACGGTGGCTTCCTGTGGCCCGGCTTCGGCGAGAACAGCCGCATCCTCAAGTACGTCATCGAGCGGGTCGAGGGCAAGGTCGACGCGACCGAGACGCCGATCGGCCTCGTGCCGGCACCCGGTGCGATCGACACCGACGGCCTCGATGTCACCGACGCGCAGCTCGAGAAGGCGCTGCACGTCGACGCCGAGGAGTGGAAGGCCGAGATCCCGCAGATCAACGAGTGGTTCGAGAAGTTCGGCGACAAGCTGCCGACCGTGCTCTGGACCGAGCTCGACGGCCTGAAGGCCCGCCTCGAAGCCTGATCCTCACCGCACGACCCACGATGTCGGCACTTGTGTACGCGTTTGGCGCGTTCTGCGGTACACAAGTGCCGACATCTTGGGGCTAGACCCGGGGTTTCCAGCCGATCGCCGGGAGGACGTGCTCGGCGAGCGCGCCGAGCAACCGGGCGTTGTAGTCGACGCCGAGCTGGTTGGGCACCGTGAGCAGCAGCGAGTCCGCCTCGCGCACCGCGACATCGCGCGCGAGCTCCTCGGCCAGCGCATCGGGCTCACCGACGTACGACTTGCCGAACCTCGCGATGCCGCCGTCGAGATGGCCGAGCTGGTCCTCGCCGCTGCGCTCACCGAAGTAGGCCCGGTCCTGCGCGTCGAGGATCGGCATGACGCTGCGGCTGACCGAGACCCGCGGCTCGCGCTCCCAACCCGCCTCCGCCCACGCCGCGCGGAAGCGCTGGATCTGCTCGAGCTGGAGCTCGTCGAACGGCACACCGGTGTCCTCGGTCAGCAGCGTCGAGCTCATGAGGTTCATGCCCTGCTCGGCGGTCCACTCGGCCGTCGCGCGCGTGCCCGACCCCCACCAGATGCGGTCAGCGAGGCCGGGCGACTGCGGCATGACCGGCAGGGGAACCGACTGACCCGTCATCTTGGGATCGGACAGCACCACGCCCGCACCGGCGATCGCCTGGCGGAACACCTCGGTGTGATGCCCTCGCCATGTCGGCGTCGCTCTGCCCGTCGGCGGGCACGTGGCCGAACGCCTCGTAGCCGCGCATCGCGGTCTCGGGTGATCCACGGCTGATGCCGAGCTGGAGCCGGCCGCCGCTGATCAGGTCCGCGGCCGCGGCGTCCTCGGCCATGTAGAGCGGGTTCTCGTAGCGCATGTCGATCACGCCGGTGCCGATCTCGATGCGACTCGTGCGAGCGCCGACCGCGGCGAGCAACGGGAACGGTGACGACAGCTGGCGGGCGAAGTGATGCACCCGGAAGAACGCCCCGTCGAGCCCGAGCTCCTCCGCGGCGACCGCCAGGTCGATCGACTGCAGCAGGACATCGCCGGCCGTACGCGTCTGAGACCCGGGTACGGCCTGGTAGTGGCCGAAGGACAGGAAGCCGACGTTCTTCATACCCAACCCAACGCCAGGGACCGGGGCGGTGTTCCGCACCCGTCAGCCGATCAGCAGCGAGCCGCCCTCCAGGCGGGCGGAGACGATCGGGAGGGCGCGCGAGGACAGCCGGTGCGTGACCATGAGGACCGTACGGCTGCCGTCGAGCAGACCCTCGAGCACCCTCTCCTCGGTCCGTGTGTCGAGCGCACTGGTGGCCTCGTCGAGCACCAGGAGCTCAGGATTGCGAATCATGGCGCGGGCAATGCTGAGTCGCTGCTGCTCGCCGCCGGACAGCTCTGCCAGCTCGTGGAGCTGCGCCGCCAGGCCGCCGGGAAGCGCACGGATCTCGTCCTCGAGCTGGCTGACCCGCAAGGCGTCCCACACCTCGAGCTCGGTGACCTCGCGGCCGGGTGGCAGCGACCACGTCAGGTTCTGCCACACCGTGCCGGGCACGAGCACGGTCTGCTGCGGGACGTAGCCGATGCGCCGGCGCCACGCCTCGAGGTCCCGGAGCGCCGCACCGTCGACCAGCACCTCGCCGGTCTCGGGCCTGAGCAACCCGAGGATGACGTCCAGCAACGTGCTCTTGCCGGCGCCGCTGTCGCCCGCGACCACCACGAGGCCGCGATGCGGGATGTCGAGGCTGACGGAGCACAGGACCGGATCCATGTCCGGCTGGTAGCGGACCGTCACGTCGCGGAGCGAGACCAGCGGAGTCACTCCCGGTGCTGCTGGTGAGGTGGTCGACTCGCTCGGCGGTTCCCGGTGGCGCCGCACCTCGTCCCTGAACGTCGTCAGCCGGTCGAGCGCGGGTGCCTCGTTGGCGAAGACCTGCGTCGAGCCGATGAGCGACTGCGCCGAGGTGAGCAGTCGTGTCGAGACCACCGCGAGAGCGGCGAGCTCGGCCATGCTCATGCCGGCCTCGCGACCGACCAGGATCAGGCCGAGCACGGCGACGACGGCGACGATGCCCAGCACCGCGCCAACTCCTGAGGACTTCGCCACGAACGACCGGCGCACCGTACGGACCCGCCCGGCTTCGGCAGCCACGAGCCTGGACCACGCCGCCGACGCATCGTGTGCCCGCATCAGGCGTACGGACGACAGCGAGTCCGACAACGCCGCGCCGAAGTCGTCCATGCGGTCCGACATCTCCTTGCCGAGGGTCACGGCAGACCGAAAGGATCGGCGGGTCGCCAGGACGACGGCAACGAGCCCCACTGCGGCGAGACCACCGATCACCGGGGACAGCAAGATGGCAACGGCCATCGTGGCGAGAAGCACCAGCAGTCCGACGATGACGCGGACCAGCATGATCAGCGCGTTGTGGGCGCGCTCGACCTCGGTCGTGAGGCGTTGGATGACGTGGCTGCGTCGCTGCCCGGCGAGGTAGCCCCACTCGGCGGCATACAGGTCGTCGATCAGGCCGAGCCGCAGCGCATCGATCGTGGCGAGCCTGATCTCGACCGACAGCACCGCGACGCGCCACTGACCCAGCGCGCGGAGCGACACCACCACGAGGACCAGCGCGAACGCTTCCGGCACCGACAGGTGCAGGGCGAACCCCGGCAGGCTCAGCGTGTCCTGGCCGTTCAGCGACTGCAGCACCGGCACCAGCAGCGTCAGCCCGGCCGCCTCCATCGCGGCGACCAGCAGCTGCAGGAGCACGAGCCGGAGGACGGCCGCCCTGCCGACGGTCGACGCCATCAGCGACGAGGTATGAGCGAGCGCGTGCCGTCATCGCGGCCTCGGAGACTGGATGACGGATGCTCCGGGGTCGCGTCGGAGCCAGGCGACCGACCGGTGCAGCAGCCAGCGGATGCGGTAGATCAGCGCGCGGGGCAGAGCCGTGACGATCGTCGGATCATCGAGCCCGGCCACGACCTTGGGCGGGAGGATCGCCGAGACCGCGGTGCGAGCAGCGTCGTCGGGCGATCGGCCGGCGGCCAGGCGGTAGCGGATGTCCCGCGCGGTCTGGGCTGCGGGAAACGGAAACGCCGCAACGACCGGGACGGTCCTGCGCCCGGACGGCACGACGTACGATCCGGGCCGGCACTCGCCGTACGTCGTCGCGAACCTCCGGCGGCGTCGTCGCCGGAAGGCCCAGCATCGCGTCGGTCACTCGGAGGGCTGACAGGCTCACGGTCGACAGCGGGCCGTCCCACACCTCCGGGCGACGCGCCAGCCGGTGGACGTCGACGAGGCTCCGGATCCAGCGCCAGTCGTCCCTGGCCGCGTGGTGGCAGGTGTGGGCCAACGCGTCCCTCGGCCCGAGAGTCTGCACCGTGGTGCCCGCCACCTCCACCGCTTCGCGTCTGGCCCACGCGCTGTCGAATCCCGGGAGCGCGTGATGGGTTGGATCGAGACGCCAGTGCAGGTCGACCGTGCTCCCCGGTCCGTCGAACGTCATCTCGTGGAACGTGCCGAGGATGTGACGCCAGGCCCACGACCCCGGACGCGCGGACCCGATCGGACGCGCGATCCATCCCATGTCGTGGAGCTGCTCGTAGACCGCCTGGACGGAATCGAGCGGGACGAAGATGTCGATGTCCCCGACGCCTCGCCCGGCCGGATCGCCGGTGGTCTGGACGGCGAGCGCCGAGCCCTTGATCGCGAGCCACCTGATGCTGCTCGCGTCCAGGGCGGCGGCCAGGCGTACCTGCTCGAGCAGGCCGACCATGACGCGCTGGCGGGAGTCGACGCGTGCGCGCTCGACGAACGAGACGACCTCGGCAGGAAGCTCGAGCGCACGGGCTTGCGGCTGGAGCAGCTCGGCGAGACGGTGGCGGCGTATGGCTGCCAGCAGGCGATCGGGGCTCTCGCCCGTGGCAGGCACGACGTACGACTCGCCGGACTCCGCACTCACGGCTGCGCGGCTCCATTCCCTCACGTGCTGGGTTGCAGATGGGATGGGCCGCACGCGTGCATCCTATGCAGCCGGACACCTCCGGGGTCGCCGAATGGCGACTACATGTCCTTTCCGCACCCAGATTGCGAAAAAGCCTCGTATGGCCCGAAAGAACCATTTTCTCCAATAGGTGTAACCCGGCCCGCTCACGCTCGTTTTTCCAGTCAACGATCTTCGGGGGAAGACGAGAGAGGCAACTCCATGCACAGTTCGCCCACCCTGAAGGCGTACGTCGCCCCGGCACTCGAGGTTCTCGACCTCCGCCAGACCCGCGACAGCATCGACATCCACATCGAGATCGATTTCCCCGGTCTCGGCAGCTAGCTCGGCAACTCCCCGTCATCGCCTCCGTCCCGACGACGATGACGGTCACCCGCGTGCCAGCACGCACATCGGGACGAGTCCTTCGATTCGTACGCCTCGGGCCGGTCGCCCAGGCGCAGTTCGCCCTTTCGTGGCTGCTGCTCGGCCTGACGCGGGCGGCGATCGCCCTGCTGCCGTTCGCCCACGTACGACGCCTTCTGGGCGAGGGCCGCACTGACCCTGAGCCCCTCCCGCCGGCCACCCCCCGCCAGTCGCGACGTGCCCGCGTGATCGGGCAAGCCGTTGAGAGAGCGGCACGACACACCCCGTGGCGATCCGACTGCTATCCGCAGGCGTTGAGCGCCCACCTCCAGATGCGGCTGGTCCGCGTGCCGCACACCGTCTCCTTCGGACTCCGTCGGGTCGACGGGGCGTTGACCGCGCATGCGTGGGTCGACGCGGCCGATCAGACGATCACGGGCGGCGACACGACGAGCTACACCGTCGTCGGAGCCTTCACCTGGCTGCCACGTGCCGAGCGGAGCTCCTGAATGCCCGCCTATCGCTGCTATGGACTCACGATCGAGAGCGACCTCGATCTCCCCGAGCTCGACGCGGGCATCACGGACCCGCCGACACGCGCCGACGTCGCGATCGTCGAGGGCGAGGTCGGCCCCCGACCTCCGCAGCCACGGAGCTGCCGTGGGGCCTGTGGCAACTCGGGGACATGAGCGGCGTCGACATCCCGGACGTGGCGCGCTACGAAGTGGCTGACGGCCAGCGGATCACGGTCCAGCGCCACCCGGGCGCCGACGATCGGGACGTACGCCTCTACCTGCTCGGCACGATGCTCGGCACGATCATGATGCAGCGGGGCCACCTGGTCCTGCACGGCAACGCCATACGGGTCGGTGAGGCTGCAGCCGTGGTCGTCGGCAGGTCCGGGGCCGGCAAGTCCACGCTGGCAGCAGAGTTCGCGCGGCGCGGCATCGACCTGCTGTCGGACGACATCGTGCCCGTCGACCGCCACGGTCTCGCGCTGCCGGGCTATCCCCGGATCAAGCTGTGGGACGACGCCCTCGAACGCCTGGGGCTGGACACCGCACAGTACGAGCGGGTGGTCGGGCCCCGCGCCAAGTTCCACGTGCCCGTCGACCGGGGGTCGCTCGCGCCACTGCCACTGCGGTGGGTCTATGCGTTGGAGACGCACGACGAGCCGGACGTCGAGCTCGTGCCGGTGCACGGGGTCGCTGCGTTCGACCTGCTCCATGGCAACACCTATCGCCGCGAGCTCCTCGCGGACCGCGACTCGTCATGGCAGCATCTGCAGCAGTGTGCCCGCCTGGCCGAGCAGGCCGTGGTCGTACGGGTGCTCCGTCCGAGTGCCACCATGTCCGCCGAGGCCACCGCCGACGCGATCCTTGCCGACATCGCCCGG
The DNA here is from genome assembly GCA_963761965.1 of uncultured Actinomycetota bacterium. Lineage (GTDB taxonomy): Bacteria > Actinomycetota > Actinomycetes > Propionibacteriales > Nocardioidaceae > Aeromicrobium. The sequence continues at coordinate 104,244 of CAVXIX010000016.1, read as the reverse complement.
CGACCCGCCGGCAGCGAGCTGACCAAAGAGGTTCGATCATGACCGACAGCGCCACGACCCGCTACGCCCGACGCCCCGGCCTGAACGCCGTCGAGATGGACGGCGAGCTCGTCATGATGGGACTCGAGCAGGGCGAGTACTTCGGGATGCGTGGGGTCGCCGCGTCGATCTGGCAGCACCTCGACGAGCCGAGGACGCTCGACGAGCTCTGCGGTATCGTCTCGCAGGAGTACGACACGACGAGCAACGCCTGCCGGCCTGACGTCGAAGCCTTCGTCGACGACCTCCTGACCCGGCGCCTCGTGGACGCTGGAGCCTGACCCTTCCTAGGCGAGGTTCCACAGCTGCCGGCGAGCACGACGGCGCCGAGCAACCGCCGGAACGGAGCCCGTCCACACACGAGCTCATCGAGGCCCCAGACGATGAGAGCCCCGGAGCCGATCCACCGGAGCTCGGCGTCGCGCGAGTCGTACGGGCTCCAGCGCAGGGCGGTTGCCAGCATCCAGACCCACAGGGCGGGATTGGGGACATGGACCAATGCCTGCCGACCAGACTTGTCGCGGAAGAACGAGTCGAGGCGGCTCGCGCAGCAATGCTAGGCGGTGGCGGGCTTCGCCGGGTCACCCGATGGTCCTGTGTGCGCACCTCGGCGGTGCGTCGCTGTTCTCGCGGAACCTGATCAGCAGGTATGCCGCGAAGATGGCGTTGGCGACGACCAGCACCGTCGCGGCCCACAACACGATGACCATGACTCCAGTTACGCCCCTCAACGCAGGCCAACCGCCAAATCGCTCAGGATTGCGGATTCCCGCAAAATCCTAGCGGGATTCGCCCCGGAGTCAGGCGTTCGTCGACTCCAGGACCGACTCCGGCGCGGGCTCCTGCTCGAGCTGTTCCTCGAGCTGCTTGGCCGAGACCGTGGGGATCGCCAGTCCGGCGACCGCAGCCAGCAGCAAGGCGCCACCCAGCACCACGAAACCAGCTGTGTAGCCGACCTCCTTCGGGAACCCGCTCGGCAGGAAGTGCGCCGTGACGATGCTCGCCATGACGGCGGTGCCGATCGAGCCGCCGATCGTGCGGATGTTGGCGTTCATGCCGCTGGCGACACCGGTCTGCTCCGGCGGCACGCTCCGACGATCAGGCCGGCGTGGCAGGCGAACGCCAGACCGATGCCGAGGCCGATGATGCCGTTGGCGACCGCGATCTGCGCCTGTTGTCGTGGACGAACGCGAGCATGAACATCGCCGCCGGCGCCGAGCGCCGAGCCGAACACGACGACCGTCTTGGGCGCCGATGCGACGCGCGATGGCGCCGCGACGAGACCGGTCAGGAACGTCGTGACAGCCGCGGCAGCATCAGCAGGCCCGACTCGGTGACGCTCGACGCCGAATCCGTAGCCGCGGGAACGGCGGCGTCTGCACGAACTGCGGGAGGAAGCCGAACGACGCGTACATGCCGACGCCGAACAGCAGCGCGACGAGGTTGGTCGTCCACACCGCCGGGCAGGCGCATCATGCGCATGTCGATCAGCGGATACGCCGACGCGCGCTCGACGACGGATCCACGCGACGACGAGCACGACGGCGAGCGACCAGCAGGCCGATCGTCCGGCCGGAGCCCCAGCCCCACTCGGGCGCCTCGCTGAGCGCCAGCAGCAGCGCGACGAGCCAGCCCGACAGCAGGACGGCGGCCAGCCAGCTGATCCGGCCCGGCGTGCGGACCGGCGACTCGGGCACGAACAGGATCGCCGCGACGGCCGCGTCGACGCCACGATGAACGGCATCCAGAACAGCCAGCGATAGCCGAGGCGTCGACGATCGGCCCGGCGAGCACGATGCCGGCGCCGCAGCCGACGGCGACAGCGACGAGATGCGCCGACGGCGCCGGCGACCTTCTCGCGCGGGAACTCGTCGCGGATGATGCCGAACGCCAGCGGGAACACGCCGCCGCCGACGCCCTGGATGACGCGGGCGACGATCAGCACGCCGATGTTCGAGGCGCAGCGCCGCGAGCAGCGAGCCGAGGGCGAGCGCCACAGCGAGAGCGACCAGCACCCGCTCCTTGCCGACCATGTCGCCGACCCGGCCCAGGATCGGCGTGAAGACCGACGCGGAGAGCAGGTACGCCGTCAGCACCCAGGTCACGGTGCTCTGGGCGGTGTGCAGCTCGTGCTGGATCGCGGAGAGCACGGGGATGATCAGCGACTGCATCAGCGAGTAGGACGCGACCGCCACCGCGAGCACGGCGAAGGTCAGCCAGTAGTGAGTGCGTCGGGTGGTCGAAGCCACAGGAATTCTCCCGGAAAGAACGAGGGTGGATGCGGAGGCGGTGATTGCTCCGCGCAACCAACTATACGGAGTCCTTCTCCGGATCGCTACGTGCGCCTCGTCACCTTCGTCAGACCCGTCGGAGGCGCTTGCTGGCCGAGAGACCCGTTCAGTCCTTCCGCCAGGACGACAACACGGTCGCCCGGGGCACGGCGTGAAGATCTCGGACTTGGGCGGGTTGACGTAGACGCCGAACTCCTCGCCTCGGCGTCCTCGGCCGCGACGCCGGTAGCCGATCGCCGTCTCGCCGCGCGCGGCGCGCCGCCTCGACGAGCGTCGCGAAGGTGACTGGCGTCCCCGGCGGACGTACCGCTCGGCCGGGCGCAGGTAGATCTCCGAGCCCTCGGCGTCGAGCAGGTCGCCGAACACCGCCTCCAGCCGCGCGTTCTCGGAGATCTGGGCGAGGAGCAGGCTAGGATCTTGTCGGTCACGATGACGTCGTCGACCTGCGACCTGCGCCAGCTCGCGGTTGCGGTCGTCGAGCATCTCGCTGACGATCGAGGCCGGTCGCCCGGCCCGGTCGCCGAGGATGTCGCGCAGGTGCAGCAGCGTCACCAGCGTGCGGGCGTCGGCGCGCTGGGCATCCAGGTCGTCGGAGTAACAGAGGACGATGACCTGGTCGAACGCCACGGATCGAGTCGCCTCGAGGGTCGCGCGGTCGGTGGTGCGGCCAGCCGGGCGGTCGCCGTCAGGTTCCCGAGCGCCGGCATTGGGCGTCGCCGAACTCGGTGACGACCACGAGCGTCGAGCCCGGCGCGACGTACTCGTCGAGCTCGCGGACGACGGTGTGGGCGGCTGTTCCAGCCGAGGATCAGCACGCGCGACGGCCCTCCGGCACCGGCGGCGCAGCGCGATCGCCGCCTCGTCGACCGCGGCGCGGCTGCGCCGGCGGCTCGAGCCGCGAGTCGTCCTCGGCGATCGCGACGAGCTCGCTGGCGCCGACGAGCGTGTCCGGCGGCGGGTTGAGCCGGACGTTGCCGTCCGGCCGGACAGCCCGATGACGCGCAGTCCTCGTAGGCCAGCAGCGCTTCGCCGTAGGTCTCTGCCGCCAGCGCGCGTCGCGTGGAAGTAGACCTCGTCGCCGTCGAAGTCGAACAGCTCGGTGTAGACGACCGCCGCGCCCGACTGGCGCGCGGTCTGGACGATGAGGCGGGCGATCGTCTCGCGCTTGTCGACGAGCACCGTCGTCGCCGCCGACGAGCCGCGCGGCCTCGAGGTTCGCGGGTCCTGGATCTCGGCGACGATGTGAGCCGTCGCGTCGGCGCCCTCGCGCGTCAGCGCGAGCATCGTCTTGATCACCTCGGAGTCGGGGTCGTCGCCGTCCGGGCGACAGGACGATGATCGACCGCGCCGTCGGTGGGTGACGATCGCGAGGTCGCCGAGGTCGATCGGCGAGCCGGTGCGGCAGACCACCCGCGTGCCGCGCAGGTCGGGCACCTTCTCGCGGATCGCGTCCTCCATCTCGACCTTGTCCTGCTCGGCGAGGATCACCACGGCCGGGCCGCTGCGGCTCTCGTTGGCGATCGCCAGCTCGCCGACGATCGTGAAGACCGTGTCCGACCAGCCGAGGATCAGCGTGTGGTCGCGCTCGAGCACGAGCGAGCGGCCCTTGCGCAGCTCGTCGAGCTTGGCGTCGATGCCGGTGGCGATGACGCCGATCAGCGCGCTGACGATGAACAGGCCGCCGAGGGTCAGCAGCAGCATCATGACGAGGAACGGCCAGGTGCCTGTGTCGCCGGCGACCGTCCCGGGTCGAGGGCGTGCAGCAGGCTGTTGAAGAGCTGCCCGATGAGCCCGGTGTGCTGCCGTCCTCGTTCTCTGGCCCCAGCCGATCAGGACGAAGACCGTGAAGATCACGATCAGCACCAGCGTCGCGACGGCGAGCCAGAAGACCAGCGCCGACGGGCCGCGGGCCATCGTCGCGTCGAAGCCGTAGCGCAGGCGGGCATTACGGTCCGGCGCCTTTCGTGCTCTTCGACGCCTCTGCTCCGCGGACTGCTTCATGGTCCAGAGCGTGCGCGGCAGCATCGGTCGAACCCGCTCTCGACCCATGGTTCAGCTCCCGATCAGATCGTCGAGGACCGCTTGTCGTGTGCGTTGAACACCGTCACGTCGGGTTCTTCGTTGAGCCTGCGAACAAGCGCGGCGTGGTTGCTGTTCGAGCCGCTTGCGATCGACGGCCATGACCCTTTCGAAGCCGCGCAGCAGGCCGATCTTCGCGAGCGAGCGTGCCGGACGGTGATGTCGGCGTGTAGAGGCTGGCGTCGAACACCGCGTCGCCCGCATGGATCAGCAGCCCACGATCCGCAGTCTCGACGGCAACCGCTGCGTGTCCCTTGGTGTGACCCGGCATCGGCAGGTACGTGATGCCCGGCAGGACCTCGATGCCGTGAAGGTCGAACTTCCACTGCTCGCCCGGCCCGGCATGCGTCTGGATGCGCGGACCGTGCGCCCACTGCCGCTGCGAGTAGCGCTGCCGCGACGTGAAGTCGGGGTTGACGACCGCCCAGTCGTACTCCTCGGCCGTCGTGTGGACCGTCGCCTCGGGGAAGTCCGCGATGCCACCGATGTGGTCGAAGTCCATGTGGGTCAGGACGATGTGCTGCACGTCGGCGGCCGTGAAGCCACGCGCCTCGACCTGGCCGATCGGCGGTCTTGGCGTCGTCGCGGTCCGGTCGCATCAGGAATCGGGCGACTCCCATGCGCTTCGGGTCGGCGAAGTCGTGCCGGCCGAGTCCGCTGTCGACGAGCACGAGGCCGTCGGCGGTCTCGCACAGCAGGACGTGGCAGACGATCTCGGACATGGTCGGCGGGTGCAACGATCCGCAGTTGAGGTGGTGAACACGCATGGGCTCGATCCTGTCGGAGTTGCCCACGACGCGTCACCTGAATGCCGACATCTGATCTCGGTGTCTCATGTGACGTTCGTGCGTCGCCGCAAGAATTTTCTGCAACTTCAACGCGCGTGACCCTGTGTCTCGTCTAACGTCAGAGGTGCACCACGTTTGGGAGAGCGTGTCATTACTGAGGGAGCAGCGAATGACCAGTGCGATCGATCAAGCACGTCCAGATCCACCTGAAGAGGCCTCATGGGGGCCGCCTTCCAGCCACATCGGTCGCACGCGTCCCGAGGTCGAGCCGGGCGATCTCCCCTTGCCTCCGGCCTCATGGAAGAGGCGTTACGCCATTGGCGTGGCCCTCTCGGACCTGGTGCTCCTGACGATCGCCACCGTGCTGGCTGTGGTCCTGCGGTTCGGGCTCGACAGCAATGCAACGACCAGTGGGCCATTCGCGCTCGGATACACAGGTCTCGGCATCGCGATTGCCGGCGCGTGGTGGGCGTCTCTCTCCCTCTTCCGTTCGCGCGACCTCCGGATCATCGGCGAGGGGGCTGAGGAGTACCGGCGGATCACGCGCATCACGTTCTGGCTTTTCGGCGGGCTCGCCATCGCATCGATGATGCTCAAGGTCGACATGTCCCGCGGCTACCTCGCCACCGCCTTTCCCTTGGGCCTGTTCCTGCTCCTGATCAATCGCAAGGCCTGGCGCGTGTGGCTCAGGGGCACGCGACGTCAAGGCCGCAACATCGCCGGCGTCCTGGTGGTCGGCGGAATCCGCTCCGCGATGCACATGAGTCATGTGCTCGACAAGCACCCCAGTGTCAGGGCTGCGCGTCAGCGGCGTCTGGGTGCCGGACCGCGACGCAGACCTCAACGAGTGGCTCGACGTACCCGGGCGGTTCATTCCAGTGCTCGGCACGGGTCGTACGCTCGCGGACGCCCTGACGATCTCCGGAGCCGAGACGGTCCTGGTCACCGACACCGAGCACCTCGGGCCAGATGGCCTCCGCGAGCTCACGTGGCAGCTCGAGGGCGTCAACGTCGAGCTCATGATCGCACCCAACGTGATGGACATCGCCGGATCGCGCATCCACATGACCGCGGTTGCCAGCATGCCCCTGATCCACCTCGAGGAGCCCCAGTACGCCGAGGCCGGAACGTGGCCCAAGATGCTCTTCGACCGATCCGCCGCGCTCATGCTGTCGATCCTCTTCGCCCCGTTGATGATCGGTGCGGCCATCGCGGTGAAGCTCACGAGCACCGGTCCCGTGTTCTACACCCAGGAGCGGGTCGGCCTGCGAGGCGACCGGTTCCGCATGATCAAGTTCCGCTCGATGCGCACCGACGCCGACGACGAGCTCACCACGCTCATGGCTGAGCAGGGCACCGGAGCCACGCCACTGTTCAAGATCATCGACGATCCCCGCATCACCACGGCCGGCCACTTCCTCAGGCGCTACTCGATAGACGAGCTTCCACAGCTGTTCAACGTCCTCAAGGGCGACATGAGCTTGGTCGGCCCTCGTCCCCAGCGGGCCGCCGAGGTCGAGCTCTACGACTCGGTCGCCCGCAGGCGGCTGACCGTCCGACCGGGCATGACTGGCCTTTGGCAGGTCTCGGGCCGTTCCGACCTCAGCTGGGAAGAGTCGATCCGCCTCGACACGAACTATGTCGAGAACTGGTCGATGACCGCGGACCTCATTGATCCTGTGGCGGACCGTGCGTGCCGTGCTCGGCTCAGATGGCGCGTACTGAGCCAGAGCCCGCTGATAGGTTTCGGCGGGTGACAGAGCGCCACCACCTCAACCCCTTGGTGACGGTGTGCTTGGCGCTGGGAAGCGTGGTGCCGCTGACCGTGGTGCTGGCACTGGATCCCGCCGACGCCTATTCGCCACTGATCTGGTGCGCCGGAGGCATGTTCGCCAGCCTGGCGGCGTTCGAATGGCGTCGCGTGGGCCACCCATTGACACCCATCGGAATTCTGGCACTGGGAGGGTTCCTGATCTTCGTGCTCAGGCCCCTCACGATCAAGTCCACCGGCTCCACCACGGCCGGGGCACTCGCAGATGCCCAGACCTACCAGGGAGACATCGTTCCGGCCGCAACGACGTCCGTGGAACAGGTCATCGTGTTCGGCCTCTTCCTGGCGGTGTCCTACTTCTACTGCGTCAGCCGCGCCACGCAGACTGGCGCAAGCAGCGTCGCTCCCAGGGTCGCCGACGACGTCGTCAGGCGAGCCGCCGCCTTCCTGTGTGCGGCCTTGGTCGTGGCTCTCGGCTGTACGGCGCTCCTCATCCAGTCCTCCGGTGGCCTGGCGGCCCACCTCGCAGGTGTGTCCGTCCGCTCCTCATTCCTGGCCGGACGCTACTTCCTGACCCTCGGGTACGTACCGCTGGCCGCGGCACTGATCCTTTACGTCCTGGCCCGGCGGGCACACCCGAAGGTGTCGACGTGGTCTCCCCTCGGTCTGATCTCAGCCACAGCGCTGCTCGGAATCGCGTTCGTCACCGGAGGCCGTGGACCGCTCCTGCTGGGCGCCATCCTTCCCCTGCTGCTCCTCAAGCAGCTCGGCGGCCGGCCCTTCCGCACCCCCGCGCTCGCCCTGCTCGGACTGGGGCTGATCACGGGCGCCATGGTCATGAGCCTCACCCTGCGGGAGAACGTCTACGACGACGGCGAATCCATGGCCGCGCTCGCCAACGACCCGGTCAGCACCCTGACGACACGGCTCACGTCCGGCGCCGAGACCCGTCCCTTCGACAGCCTCATCCTGCTCAACCAGGCGGAGGCCCAAGGGCGGCTCAGCCACCGGTACGGAGCGACCTACCCGCTGGTGTTCACCTGGTTCATTCCCGGCTCGCTGCTCCCGGACAAGGTCGGCGGCGCAAACGCGATCTTCACCCGTGACTACCTGCCCCGCTTCTACTACCCCGACCACGTGGAGACCAGCATCTCGGCGATCGGTGAGGGGTACTGGAACTTCGGTTGGCCCGGAATCGCACTGATAGGGGCACTCGTCGGCATGGCAGCCGCACGGTTCACGACCTACAACCATGACCGGAGCCTGCTCCGCACCACGTTGTTCGTCCTCCTCACTCCACTGTTCTTCTCGTTCGCCCGGGGCGATTCCTACCAGAACCTCTCGCTCGTACTTCTCACGGTCGCGATAGCTGGCGTCGGGAGCAGATTCGCCCACGGGCGCAGCGGAGCCTTCGCCCGAGAGCCAGTCCGCGCCTTCCTTGGCACGAGCTGGCCGGGGCCACTGATGACGCGCAGGCCTGATCGGTCTTCAGCCAGCAGGACGAGGGTAGACCCATGGCGACAACGATCGCCCGGCGAGCCGGGTCGGGTATGCGACTGGTCGTGCCGTCGATCGGCACAGCCGCGTTGCGGTTGACGCAGCTCGTGATCCTGGTGGCTCTTTCACGACTCGGCGACGTCAACGATCGCAACGTGCTGGTCACGGCCTTCGGGCTCCTGGCGGCCGTCGGGATCATCAGCGACTCCGGTGCTGGCAACTTCGTGCTCGCCAACGATCCGAAGAACCTCACGAAGGCGGTGTTCCGCAGGGTGCTGTCGGTGCACGTGATCACGACCTCCTTGGGTGTCATCGCGGTCCTCGTCGCGATGCTCGGGCTCGGCGCGGACCGGATCAGCGCGAGCGGTGTCGGAGTGGTCGTGGCACTGTCATTGACGCAGACTCTCGACAGTCTCGTACGCGTCTGCAAGGCGCCACTCCTGCTGCATGGTCGAGACGCTGCGTACGGCTTGGTCGACCTCATGTCGATCGCAGCCAAGGCGCCGATCCTCGCCCTGGTGTTCCTCTCAGGGCAGCTGCACTGGCTGTGGCTGTTGCCGCTCCCGTCCCTTGTCCTGGTTGTGGGACTCCTGTCGGCGCTGCAGCCGCCCGTCAGCCCGACGAGCGAGACTCCGCCACGGCTGGTGCTCCGCATCCTGGAGATCGGAGCGAGCGGGTCACTGACCGCGTTGTACTCGCAGGCGCCCTTGATCATCGGAGCCGCCACCCTCAGCATCACGAACGCCGCGACGTTGGCCGCCGCGACCCGCATCGTCCAGGCCATGGAGTTCGTCCCCGCCACCCTGGCAACTCAAGCACTGCCTCGGCTTCGGCGACTCCCGCAGAAGGTGCTCCCGTGGTGGGCTTGCCTCGTGGCGCTGGGTGCGACCATGGCGGCCCTGCTCATCGCCTGTCGCCCACTCATCGAGCGTCTGCTGCACATGGACATCGAGCCTCGCATCGTCCTGGTCGCACTGGTCGCGGCTCTCACCCTCAAGTCGGGGAACTACCTCCTGGTCGCGGGGCTCCTGGCTCGTGGACTGGCTCGCATCCGGCTCGGGATCAGCGCGACGGTCGGAACGATCGCCATCATCGGCTGTCTCATCGCCAGTGCACACGGGCTGGCTGCCCTCGCCGGCGCATCGATCATCACCGAGGCCACGCTCATGATTCTGAGCGGCGCTGCCCTGATCCGGCAGCAACACACGGTTCCGAACCACAGCCGCTGAGCGGCCCGACGTGCACGGTCAGTCGAGCGCCTCGATCTGCCGCTCGTCCCTGTATGCGACGCGGCCGGCGAACCGGAACAGGCGCGGGTGCAACAGGAGACCCGGATAGCGTCCATAGAACCGGAGCGCGGACTTGACCTCGAACTTCCAGCTGGCGAGCGAGAAGGACCGCCGCGTGGCGCGAGCCCATGCGTGGACCCAGCGGACCGAACCGAGGAGCATCACCGGGTGGCCCTTCGCCCGCGCGCGCAGGCAGATGTCCGAGTCCTCGTAGTAGATGAAGAACGACGAGTCCCAGCCACCGATCTCGGCGAAGATGGTCCGTGGGATCGCGATCGCGGCGCCGATGGCCCACGAGATCCGAGCCAGCTCACCGTGCTGCGTCACCACCTCGTACTCGGCACGGCCCTTGCCGATGAAGTGTGAGAGCTTTCGGTAGAGGTACGGCGCTGCCCGGCCGTTCTCCTGGACCGTGAGGTCACCATTCAGCAGTTGTGGCGCCACCAGCGCCTGTCGCGACACCGCGAACTCGGCAAGCCGACGGGCCGAGTCACCGTCGACGCGGACGTCCGGGTTGACGAAGATGAAGCAGTCTGCGCTGGTGAGCGACGTGCCGACGTTGTTGGCGGCCGAGAACCCGACGTTGCGCGGCAAGCGGATCACCTGCTCAGCACCCAGGTGAGCCGCGATGTCGGCCGAGGCGTCCTGCGAGGCGTTGTCGACCACGATCCACGGCACACCCAGGTCGCCGACGCCCTTCCAGTGCTCCTCGAGGTCACGTGCACTGTTGTAGGTCACCGTGATCAGCGCAACGGTCGGTGTCATGCGACGCTCCTCAAGAGTTCGTTCGTCCAGCTCTCCCACGTCCAGGCTCGCAAGGCCTCGGCAGCCTCGACCCACCGCTGCTGGGGGGCTTGCAGTGCCTCGTCGACGGCATTCGACAAGGCCGCGACGTCCTCCGGCTGCACCACGATTGCTGCTCCCCGGCTCGTCGCCGTGAGAACCGGCAGGGGGCTCACGATCGTGGGTCTCGCAAGTCTCAGAGCCTCAGCAACCGGCAAGCCGTAGCCCTCGTAGCTCGAGAGCATGCAGAAGACGTCCGCACTGGAGTACGCGTCGTACAGCTCGGAGTCGGTCACCGAGCTTCGGACGTGCACCTGCGCGGTCACACCCAGTTGCCTTGCCGTGGGCTCCCACAAGTCGCGCCAATGGCCTTGCCCGCATATCAGCAGGATCTCCACCTCGGGCCGGGTCGCAGCAAGCTCCAGCAGGTGCTCGACACCCTTGTTGGCTGCGTGCCCGAATGACATGAGGGTGATCGTGTCGCGGCCGGAACCCCGCGCAGATGGCTCCGTCGCTGGTTCAGTCACATGATCGACGGGGAGTGGGAGGACGACCGTCTTGCCCGCGAGCGACGGCAGGAACCGGCGCACCTCGACCGCGGTCGACTCGCTGTTGACGACGATCGAGTCGACGCGTCGCAATGTCCAGTGGTGGAGCACCCACCGATAGAGGTACTGAGCGCTCGAGATGTCGTGGATGTCGCGCTGGAGGAAGTTCAGGTCGTGCACGACGACGACATGGCGAGAGGCCCGGGTGAACAGACGGAAGGCCGGAGCGGAGTCCACCCTGACGTCATAGCGGCGTCGACGACGAGCCGAAGCCTTCAGGTCGGCCAGCAGAGACTTCCGTCGTGAAGCGGTCTGGATGCTGAGGATCGTGCTCGGAAAGCTCGTCTCCTGGTGCCGCGGCGCACTCGCGATGAACAGCGTTCCTCGTGTCGGCCAGCTGCCGACATATCTCGTCGCGCACGCGCACGATCCCCCCGGCACACGCGCCGGAACCCGTTGACGATGTAGGTCCGCGGCGTCACGCACGTCCGCCCGGCAGCGCACCCAGGAGCCCGCCGAGCTGCTCAGCGCCGCGGGCGACGCGGGCCTTCGCCTCGAGGACCGCCTCGGCTGACGCGCGACGTTCCACACCCGGCTCGCACTGCTCGAACCAATCGAGCCTGGGAACCCCGAACTCCTCCGCGAATGCCACGACCTTGCTGCCGGCATTCCGCATCGCCACCATCGGGAGGTCCAACAGCAACGCGACGTAGAGCGCGTGCATCCTGGACGCCACGACCGTCTCCGAGGTGGCGAACTCGGCAAGCACCGCTCGCCATCCTTCGGTCGGCGAGACCGTCCGCACCATCGTCAAGGAATCGGTCGGCACCAGGTCCAGGTCATTGATGTCTCCGTACGACATCGGCACCAGCCGAAGCTGCGCGGGCGACCGCTCGAGGGACTGGATCCACCGTGCCGTCAGCTGAGGTCCGTCCCGCCGATTGGGGGCGAGCGCGATGCTGCCAGGCACCAGATCGCTCACGTCTGCCGCCTTCGTCTCAAGGAGCAACGCGGCATCTGCGGCCGTCAGCGGCTGCCGGCCGAGTAGTCATGGATGCGCCGCGCCGAGTCGGCGTCCCTCACCCACACCGGTCGGCGCCACAATGCCACCCGGTATCCGACGCGAGCCAGCCTCGGCGTCAGCGGATCGCAGCCGACGGCGAAGTAGTAGACCGGGACTCGCGCCAGCCAGCCCGCCACGGAGACCGCTGCGCACAGCCGCATCAGGCTTCCCCGCAGGAGGTGGTCCGAGTCGACCTGGATCATGGTTCCGCCGCCGACCACGACGGCATCGTGATGCCGAACTTCGCGGAACAGCTGCCCCAAGCCCTGCACGCCGAGCCGCGGCGCATCGCTGTTGGACCGGCCCGGTCCGAAGTCGACTGCGTCCACATCGTTCCCTCGTGCTCGACGAGCTGAGCCCTCAGAGCATCGGTCAAGAGCGCGTCCCCGACATTGATGGCATAGCCGCCAGAGGCTGCCGAGCGATCCGCCGACACCAACAGAACCTTCACAACGGGTCTCCCACCCTTGACTGAACCTCGAGCTGGCGCAGGCCAGGCGAAGCTCACGTTCACGGCATCCCTCAACGCCGCACTCCCTTTGCGACAGTATTGCGCTTATGGGGTCACGCGCGGCCTGCATCAGCAGGTGCGTGCTCGAAATCACGCTTGGCGCAGGCCCGACAGGTGGCCCCCACCCACGGTTACACTCGGTGCCCGCGGGCCGAGGGCAGACCCACACCATCTCGGACGGAGCAACCGTGGATCTACGTGACTACCTGACCATCGTCAGGGTCCGATGGGTTCTCATCACGTTGTGCACGCTCGGGATGATCGCGCTGGCGGCACTCTTCACCTAGAACGCGACGCCGCAGTATGCTTCTTCATCGCGACTGTTCGTCTCCACTTCGGAGCGTCTGACGACGCACAGGCAACCAGGGCGGCCAGTTTTCACTCAACGCGTGAAGTCCTACGCCGACTGCTGACCGGACAGCAGATCGCGCAGCGAGTCGTCGATGATCTCAAGCTCGACGAGTCACCGAAGGATCTGGCCGCGCAGATTTCCGCAAGCTCCAAACTCGACACGGTCATCCTCACGGTCACCGTCACCGACCCCTCTCCTGAACGGGCCAAGATGCTGGTCGATGCGGTCTCGGACCAGTTCGTGTCCTTTGTCGCCGAGCTGGAGACGCCGCCGGGCAAGGACGAGGCGACCATCAAGGCGACGGTCGTCGATCCCGGCTCCGAACCGAACTCCCGGTCTCCCCACGGCCGAAGCGGAACCTCGGCCTCGGACTATCCTGGGCGTTCTGCTCGGGGTGGGGATCGCGGTCCTGCGCGAGACGCTCGACACCAGCGTGAAGTCGATCACCCAGCTCGAGGAGCTTGATCGACGCCCCGATCCTCGGATCCATCGCCTATCGACAAGCGCGCCGCGCGCGACCCGCTGATCGACGATCTCGGCCGCTATGCCCCCCGGGTCGAGGGCTTCCGCGTGCTGCGCACCAACCTGCAGTTCATCGACCCCGACCAGGAACGCAAGGTCTTCGTCGTCACCAGCTCGTTGCCCGAGGAGGGCAAGACCACGACCGCGACCAACCTCGCGATGGTGCTGGCCGAGGGCGGCGAGCGCGTCGCGTTGATCGAGGCCGACCTGCGCCGGCCCAAGATCAGTCACTACCTCAACCTCGAGGGCGCCGTCGGACTCACCACGGTGCTCGTGGGACGGGTGTCACTGCACGACGCCATGCAGCCGTCGTCAGCACATCGGCCTCGACGTGCTGAGCAGCGGTCGCACCCCGCCCAACCCGGCCGAGCTGCTCAAGTCGCACGCGATGACGGCGATCCTCAAGGAGCTGCGCGAGAGACTACGACATCGTGCTCATCGATGCACCGCCGCTCCTGCCGGTCACCGACGCCGCGCTGCTGGCCAGCTCAGGCCGACGGCGCGATCCTGGTCGTGCGCCACGGCAAGACCACCGAAGACCAGGTGCGGGCAGCCGCCGAACGTCTCATCTCTGTCGGCGCCGAGCCGGCGGGTGTCATCTTCAACATGACGCCGGCCAAGGGCTCAGGCGAGTACGGCTACGGATACGGGTACGGCTACGAGCCCGAGGTGGTCACCCATGCCGAGACTGCGCGGGTCCGCGCCGCAAGCGTTCGGGCCGCGGCACGCGCCGCGGCGCCCGATGAACAGCATGTAAATACCAGAGGTCATTCGCGACATGTTGTTCAGATGACCCAGAAATGCTGTAGCGTACGGCAAGTAACTTGGGCTCCGCCCGCCGATCGCCAGAGCCTTCTAAAATCTGGGAGAATCACATGTTCAACTCTCGCGTGGCTGTTGCCGCCCTGGCCGCCGCGGTGCTGAGCATCTTTGCCGCTCCGGCCGCCAACGCCGCCTATGCACCCCCGCCCTTCTCGGCCGACGTCCCCAGCGATGTCGAGCCGGTGAAGAGTTCACCGTGACCTTCGACTCCGGCAGCGTCAACTGCGACTGGTCCCTCGAGACCTTCCAGGGCCAGACCGCCCCCGGCGGATCCGGCACGACCTACACCGTCACGCTGACCGCGCCCGAGGAAGATGGCACCTTCACCATCACCGCCCACTGCACGTGGGACCCCGAGGACGTCAACGAGTCGATCGCTCCGGCTCAAGCTCCACCGCCGTCACGCCTGCCGTCTTCAGCCCGACTGCCGTCGACAGCTCGACACGCTGCTCGCGGTCCCGCAGACCGACTCCTACAGCGTCCAGATCGTCGTGGGCGACGGCGGCGACGATGACGATGACGACAACGATCGGGCCCCCTGCCCAACACCGGCGGCAGCAACTTCACGCTGCTGGCGCTCGGCGCAGGACTCGTCGTGGCCGGCGCGGGCGTCACCTTCGCGGCCCGCCGCCGCAAGACCGCCTGATCGCAACCTGCAATCGTACTCATTCCGCCACCGGCTCGAAGCTCTTCGGAGCAACGGGTCGGTGGCGGATCCATGTCCGGCCGGTGAGCGCTGCCACCCGAGCCTCGTGAACTTCTCCTAGGATGATCCGCATGCCCCCAGGTCGTCGCTCGAGGCGCACGCCCATCAGCCAAGCGACCTCAGGTCTCGTCCGCTCGTGTGGGTGCTCGGCTTCGCGACCCTCGGGTGCTCTTTTCGGCGTCGTGCTCGCTCGGGAGGCTCAACCGCCAAGACCGCGCTGGACGACGCCTCGGAGCAGGCCAAGACGCTGCAGGAGCAGATCACCGACGGCGACACCAAGGCCGCCGAGACCACCCTCGCCGCCCTCCAACAGTCGACGAGCACGGCCCGCGCCAACACCGACGGACCGCTCTGGACCGGCTTGTCCAAGCTGCCGTTCATCGGCGACAGCGTCGACGCCGTCCAGGTGATCTCGACCAGTCTCGACGACATCGCCCAGCGCGGCATTCCCCCGGTGGTCAAGGTCTCTTCGTCGTTGGACGCCGACGTGTTCAAGCCCAAGAACGGCCGCTTCAACCTCGCGAAGCTGCAAGACTCGCACCCTCCGTCACCACGGCCAGCCAGGTGCTGACGGCCAACCGCAACAAGATCCTCGACATCAACACCGATGACCTGATCGGGCCCCTCAAGTCGCCGACCGCCGATCTCACCGACAAGATCACCAGCGCCCAGTCCGCCGCCTCGTCGGCCGCCCAGGCCATGCGGCTCGCGCCCGAGATGCTCGGCATCGACAAGAAGCGCACCTATCTGCTGATTTTCCAGAACAACGCCGAGGTGCGTTCCACCGGCGGGCTCCCCGGCGCGTTCGCGATCCTCAAGGCCGACAAGGGCAAGCTCTCGTTCACCAAGCAGGGTGCAGCGGGCACCGACATCCCGCAGTACGCGGATCCGTTCGTCAAGCTCACCCGGGACGAGCGCACGTGTATGGCCGCTGATGGCCAAGGACTTCCGCGACATCAACTTCACCCCGGACTTCCCACGGACCGCGGGGATCGCCCGCGCGATGGTCAACGACAAGCTCGGGGTCAAGGTCGACGGCGTGCTGTCGGTCGACCCGGTCGCGCTCGGCTTCCTCCTCAAGGGCACAGGCCCCATCAAGGCTGCGGCCGGCACCACCTTGACCAGCTCGAACGCCGTCGACATCCTGCTCAACGACGTCTACGCACGCTATGCCAACCCGCTGGAGCAGGACGCGTTCTTCGCCGACTCCGCCAGGAGGATCTTCGCGGCCGTCACGGGCGGCGTCGGTGACTCCCGCACCGTGCTCGAGCAGCTCGCCAAGGCGGCCGACGAGCACCGCGTCCTGCTCTGGTCGGCAAGGAAGTCCGAACAGGCCGAGCTCGCGCCGACCAAGATCTCCGGGACGTTCCCGACCGGCCGGACCGACCATCCCCAGGTCGGGGTCTACATGAACGACTCGACGGCCTCCAAGATGCAGTACTACCTCGACGTCGACGTGTCGGCCCGGTCCGTACGGTGCACGTCAGAGGGCGCCCAGACGATCCAGCTGACCACCACGTACACCTCGACGGCACCAGCCGATGCCAGCGAGCTGCCGGAGTACATCACCGGCAACGGCTTCAGCGGTCCCCGAGGCACCATGGTGCTCGACACCCGGACGTTTGCCCCCGCCGGAGGACGGTTCGTCTCGTTCACCCTCAACAACAAGTTCCGGCCCAACAACGGCGTGACGTTCGAGGGCCGGCCGGTGAACTTCGCCGCGTTCTCCCTCAAGCCCGGCGCCAAGGTCACGGTCGAGTCGACGATGGTCACCGCCAAGGGTCAGCGCGGCGACGCCGTGCTGTCCAGCACACCGGGCATTCAGTCCAGCGACAACGGGGTCACCGTGCCGAGCTCCTGCGGCTGAGACGGATCAGGGCTGGGCCCAGGTCTTGCCGCCGTTGTCACTGGCATACAGCTGGGAGTCGACGATGGCGACGAGTCCGGTGTCGCTCGACTCGATCGCTTGGGCGGGCTCGCCGCTGATGCAACCTCCGCGTGCCCACGTACGTCCGCCGTCGCGCGTCGTGAACTCCTGCGCTGCACAGCCCTGGTAGACCGCCAACGCATACCCGGTGTTGAAGCTCGAGAACGCGGCGACCCTGACGTTGTCGAGCCGGCCGAGCTTGAGCCACTTGTCGCCGCCGTTGCCCGTGCCACGGATCGAGCCGTCAGCACAGCTGACCCGGGCGAAGGCTTCACCGATCTGACTCAGGGACGTCACGGCGCAACCCGGCTTGCTGGATCCGTTGGGCGACACCACTCGTCTGGGGATCATCGAGGTCGGGATACCAGAGATCGTTGTCCGGGTCCGCCGCCCAGCTGTCACCTCCGTCGGACGAGATGAGCTTCTTGATCGCGCAGGTGTCGTCAGCACCGACCACTCGCAGCTCCGATCGGGACGCCGCCGACACGGCCAGGATCTCCTGCAGTCCGGTCCCCGACGTGCTCGTCGATGCGCCCCCGTTCGTCGAGACCACGAGCTTGGCGGCAGCATCTCCGTCACACGTCCCGCGGGACGCGTACATGAGCGTCCCGTCGTTGGACATCGAGATGGACGATGACCTGGCCGGCTTGAACGTGTACGCGGCCTGACCGACCGGCTTGGCCGACGCGGCGGGCGTGGGCGCCGATGCGCGCGGCAGGTCAGATGACCGGGGCGGGGTCCGGTTGACGTGATGCATCAAGCCGACCACCAGGACGACATCGACGACCACCACCGCGGCGACCATGATTCGCGCCGCGGTTCTGTTCACGTGCCGATCCTAGGTGCAACGCAGGGCCACTCGTGCGGGATGCAATGTGACGTTCGTCAGGCTCGACATGGCGGTCGCGAACGGGCGGCTACGATCGGACGATGCCCAGTCACACCCGCAAGACGCTGCTCTGGGCGGGACTCTATGGGCTGACCCTCCTGCTGATCGGCCTGTGGCCGAGCCACGTCGACCAGAACTTCGATGTGATCGCAGTGGGAGCCGGTGCAGTGGTTGATGCACGGTCTTCGGACCTCACGCGGAGCGAGACGTACGACGTGGTGGAGTTCATGGCCAACGTCGGCGTTGTTCGTGCCGCTCGGCGTGTTCGCCATGACCTGGTCGGCGAGGTCGCGATGGGTCCACGCGGTGCTCCTGGGACTCGCGGTGTCTGGTGCCATCGAGCTCATCCAGAACGTCGCTCGCCCGGACCGGACCGCCTCATGGACTGGACGTCGTCGGCCAACACCACGGGCGCGGCTCTGGGAGCCGTGTGCGTCCTGGTGTGGCCGGGTGCGACGAAGGAGGCTGCGGAGGTCGTGACGTCAGAGGGTTCAGCCACATTGCGTGGCTGGTCTGGCGGGTCTTTCGGCTCGCGGTCTTTCCATGGTCTGCGCTCTCGGCTCACTTGCGGAGCGAGCTCCTCATATTGTCACCACGCAAAATGACCAGCCACGTTGCGCGACTGGTCACTTTGATTCTTGCTTGTTGCGTTGCAGCGGAGGTGGCGAGATTTGAACTCGCGAGAGGTTTAAACCTCAACCCGCTTAGCAGGCGGGCGCACTAGGCCACTATGCGACACCTCCCCGCCGCCGATCGAAACCGGCAACCGGAACAGGATACCGACCGCCCCTCCAGTCCGACGAATCGGGCAGAACCTCGTCAGCTCGGGTTGAAGCGGCGGTAGCCGTTGGCGGCGTTGAGCCGGTCGTAGATGTCGCGCAGCAGCTGCGGCCGCGCGACGGCCGACATACACCAGGGGGAAGCCGAGGACCTCGTCGTTGCCGCGGTCGACGAACAGCCGGGCGCCTTCGGTCGTGACGTCCTCGATGTCGAGCCACGGCACGCGGATCGGCTTGACCGTGAGCGGGCCGCCGACCCGCAGGCCGCCCGGATCGGTCCGTGCCACGACAGGCGGCAAGACGAACACGCGCACGGCATTGAGCAGCGCCGCGACGGTCAGGACGCCGAAGATCCACGCCAACGCGGTCACGGATGACAGGAAGAAGGCGAGGGCGGCAGCCACGCCGGCAACCATCACGTTGGTGCCGACGGCGAGCAGCACGAATCTGCGGTCAAGTCGATAGTTCGTCAAGCAGAGGGGGCGGGATTCGAACCCGCGGCTGACATTGCTGCCAGCGAGCGCTTTCAAGGCGCTTCCGATCGGCCGCTCCGGCACCCCTCCTGGGTGGCAGCACCAAGGCGCTGCGCCGCGACGATTATCGCACTACTTCAACGCGGCGAAACGGGGAGGTTCGACGCGTACGACCGGCGCGATGGCTCGGGCGGCCCGCGAGGAGGGTTCCCTCATGAACTGCCGGCGCAGCACGAGCCCCACGATCAGGCCGAACACACCGGAGTAGAGCGTGGAGAGGCCGATGTATTTCGGGTAGGCGCCGGGCGAGACGAGGGACGTCGTCAGCACCGCCGTGCCGATGCACCGCGAACACCAGGATCCACCAGCCCTCGCGCCGCTTGGAGCGCAGCGAGACGCCGACGATGAGCGCCGGGAAGCCGATCAACACCTCGATGGGCCGCGGGGCGCCGTGGAACGTACGGCGGGTCCAGATCACGAGTGTCACTGAACCCCTGCACCAGCGACTGCGAGCCATGCGTACGGACGAAGCTGCTGTAGGCGATGACCAGCATCACGAGGCCGGCGACACCCAGCAGGATCGCGAGGTTCTGCCGGCCCAGGCCGTGGAGGCCGGCGCCGAGGTTCCACACCAGCGTGATGGCCAGGGCGAGCGACGCCGTGAGGACGATCAGGTTGAACCGCTGGTAGTCGACCGGCGCGTTCCACGCGGCGACGCCGATCGTGCCACTCAGCGCCACCAGCAACGCCAGGGCGAACTCACGGATCGCGCCGATCGCTGTGGTCACTGGACGCGTGACCATCACCGCCCACACCGACGACAGCACGGCGGTGACCGCAGCGGCGGAGGTGAGCAGGACGTTGGTCTCGACCGTCACGGCCGCGACACCCAGCGCCGCTGTCATCGGCAGCCAGATGCGCATGTGGCCGCCGCCGCGGTGCGTCAGACCGATCGCGAAGACGACCATCAGCAGGGCAGCGGACGGCCGCTCGATCGACGCGGGCGTGTCGACGGCGGCGATCGATGTGGCCGAACCGGCCGTGCCGGCGACCCAGCCGAGGAACACCAGCACCATGACGAACCGTGCGGCCCGCGGCGAGTCGAGGCGCGGCTCACGGGTCGGGAGGTCGTACTCCGGGGGCACGGATGCGTCGAGGCGACGACGTCCACCCTTGGGGGCGCGGCTCATGAGCTGTGTACGGATCCTTCGATTGGCCAGCGACGGGTTGACCTCCCGTGCGCGCGCCACGACCTCGGGTTCGAGGGTGGCGCGGATGATCTCGGGGGCCAGATCCGCCTCGCCCACGATAGAGCCCCACGGATCGACAACCAAGGAGTGGCCGGTGTATCGGTCACCACCTTGTGCAGCAGCCACGACGTACACGGTGTTCTCGATCGCTCGCGCCGACAGCAGCGTGCGCCAGTGGTCGAGCTTGAGGTCGCCGGCGACCCACGCGGCGGGGATCACGATCGCCTCGGCACCCGCATCGACGAGCGCCCGCGCGTGCTCGGGGAAGCGGAGGTCGTAGCACGTCATGAGGCCCGATCGGCGTGCCCGCGATGTCGAGCACGACGGGGTCGATGTCGCCGGCGCGGAGCCGGTCGGACTCCTTGTAGCCGAACGAGTCGTAGAGGTGGATCTTCCGGTACGTCTGACGCAGCGCGCCGTCCGGACCGACCACCACGAGGGTGTTGAACGGCAGGCCGTCGGTACGTTCGAACATCCCGGCCACGATCGTCGCCCCGAGTCGCTGCGCCTCCTGGCCGAGGAACTGCACGAACGGCCCGTCGAGCGGCTCGGCCACGGCGGCGAGGTCGTGGTCGGCCGACCCGAAGTCGTGCATCGCCGCCTCGGGCAGGACCACGAGGTCGAGCTCGTCAGCGCTGCTCAGCGCTGCGATTCGAGACCGGATGTCTTCACGATTGGCCGCCGAGTCGGTCGCCGAGACGAGCTGGACCAGTGCGACACGCATAGCTTCCATCCTCGCAGGTGGGCCCTGAGAGCGGCGCGAGATGGTGCCAGCCGCGGAGGACTCTCAGCGTCGGCGCGACCGGCACGGTCGTCGCGCAGGAACTCGATCTGGTCGGCGACCACTTCGTCGAACCACGGCTCGAGGTAGAGGTCGAAGTGGCCGGTGCGGTAGCGCTTGATCCGGCCCTTGCGCGCCTTGCGGACGTGCCAGATCGTCGATCGCGACGGCGCGACGCTGTCCTTCATCGCGACACAGAACAGCGCAGGGCATTCCAGCGCCGCGGCGCTGCGCCCCGGGTAGTAGAACGGGATCCGCAGGGCGACCCGCGCCGCAACCTTGTTGGGGTGGACGTATCCCTCGGGAAGCAGCGACATGTAGCCGTCGTACGCGTCCGGGGTCGTCATCAGGGCGGCCTCGCCGCGTCGACCGACCACTGCCACCCATACCGGTGACCGTCCGCGCAGCCCACGCAACGCATCGCGCACGCCG
This sequence comes from uncultured Actinomycetota bacterium, assembly GCA_963761965.1. Taxonomy (GTDB): domain Bacteria; phylum Actinomycetota; class Actinomycetes; order Propionibacteriales; family Nocardioidaceae; genus Aeromicrobium. The sequence goes on along the minus strand of CAVXIX010000016.1, from coordinate 82,652 downwards.
AGGACCGTCATCCGGACCAGGCTCGACAGGTCCCACCGTCCGCATCGACGCGAACCCGTCGGTGAACGGGCCTTGCGAGATGACTCGCGGCAACGTCGCCGTCGCGGCTGGCGGCCTCGATGACATGGCCGCCGCCGAACGACGTGCCCCACAGGACGATCCGCCGGCGATCGACCTGCGGCAGCGACCGTACGTGGTGCATCGCGGCGGCCCAGTCGTCGAGCTGGCGCTGGATGTCGAGCAGGCCGCGGGGCTCCCCGTCGCTCCCGCCGAAGTGGCGATAGTCGAACACCAGGACGCGATAGCCCTCCGCGGCGAACCGCTCGGCGTACGCATCGAGGCGCATCTCCTTCACCGCACCCAGGCCGTGCGCCATGATCACGACCGGACCCGGGGTCGCGGCGGACTCGGGCTCGTACCACCAGCCGGCGCACCATCCCGGTCCCGAAGCGAAGCGCACGTCGACCCGGCTCATGAGGCAAATGCTAGGACGTGGGGAGCAAACGTGGGGGAGGGCGGCTAGCCTGCGGAGATGCGCGCCGTCATCGCTCCCAACCCGGGAGGCGTCGAAGCCCTCGAGGTCGTCGACCTTCCCGCAGCCCGAGCCCGGTCCCGGTGAGGTCCTGATCCGCGTGGCCGCGGCTGGGCTCAACCGCTCAGACCTGCTGCAGCGCCAAGGCTTCTATCCGCCGCCGCCGGGCGTCACCGACGTCCTGGGACTCGAGTGCTCCGGTGACATCGTCGCCGTCGGCGAGGGGGTCACCGACCTGCCGCCCGGCACGCACGTGTGCGCCCTGCTGGCCGGTGGCGGCTATGCCGAGTACGTCGTGGTGCCGGCCGGCCAGGTCGCCACGGTGCCACTGGGCATCTCCCTGGTCGACGCCGGCGGACTCATGGAGGTCGCCGCGACCGTGTGGTCGAACGTCTTCATGATGGGCAAGCTGCAGCACGGCGAGACGCTGCTCGTCCACGGCGGCGGCAGCGGCATCGGCACGATGGCGATCCAGCTGGGCAAGGCGTTCGACGCCCGCGTGATCGTCACGGTCGGCTCGCCGGAGAAGGCCGAGTTCTGCCGTGAGCTGGGCGCCGACGTGGCGATCGACTACAAGCAGCAGGACTTCGCCGCCGAGATGAAGGCGGCCGGGGTGACCGCCGACGTGATCCTCGACATCATCGGCGCGAAGTACCTCGACGCCAACGTCTCGGTGCTCTCCACCGCCGGGCGCCTCGTCGTGATCGGCCTGCAGGGCGGCGTCAAGGCCGAGCTCAACCTCGGCGCGCTGATGTCCAAGCGGGCCGCCGTCATGGCGACGACCCTTCGGGCGCGGCCGTCGACCGAGAAGGCGGCGATCGTCCGGGCCATGGTCGCGCAGGTCTGGCCGCTGATCTCCGACGGCACGGTGCGGCCGATCACCCACGCGACCTACCCGCTGGAGGACGTACGCCAGGCGCACCAGGTGCTCGAGGAGTCGAGCCACATCGGCAAGGTCCTGCTCACCCTCTGACCCCGCTGGCTACGCTGGACGAATGACTGAGCAACCGCCGGAGATCATCGGCCCCGATGGCAACGCCGTCGCGCCACCCTCGCCCGGCACGTCCCTGGGCGACCTGGTCGAGCAACCCGCCAAGGTCATGCGCATCGGCGGGATGATTCGCCAGCTCCTCGAAGAGGTCAAGGCGGCCCCGCTCGACGAGGCCAGCCGCGTACGGCTGCGCGACATCCACCTCCAGTCGATCAAGGAGCTCGAGGACGGCCTCGCGCCCGAGCTGATCGAGGAGCTCGAGCGCTTGAGCCTGCCGTTCGACGGCGACACGCCCAGCGAGGGCGAGCTCCGGATCGCCCAGGCCCAGCTCGTCGGCTGGCTCGAGGGCCTCTTCCACGGCATCCAGGCGGCGCTGTACGCCCAGCAGGTGCAGGCCCAGGCGCAGTTCCAGAACATGAGACTGGCTCTACCGGGTCCAAACGACACCAAAGGTGAAGATTCGGAAACGTCGTCAGAAAACGATGGCTCAGGGGGCTTGTACCTCTAAAGTTGTCCACGATGTGAACTGAGAACGGCGCAGGAGTGTCGCCGCCTCGGCTCGATTGGGAAGAGGGAGCCCATGACCATCGTGGATGACACGACGACGCCTCCGTGCGCATTTGAGCCGGAGGTCTACCTGGACGACCTGTTGCACTCACCACCGGCGCGGACCGACATCACCGCCGCCGAGTGGGAGACGCTGACAGTCAAACGAGCGACCGCGCACCGTCAGTGCGCTGGCTGCCCCCTGATGGTCGAGTGCCTCTATCGGGCAGTCGTCGAGATGGATGTCTCGGGCTACGTCGCCTGTACGACCGAGAGGGATCGGCTGGCGATCCGGCGCCGGCTCGGCATCGAGATCCACCAGCCCGCCACCGTGGTCTACGGCGCTGCCCGCGTCGGCGGCGGACCGGTGAGCCACGAGGCGGTCATGACGGCGCGTCAGGCATACCCCAAGGACACCTGCCACCAGCTCGCCGAGCGGCTCGGCTGCTCGACCTCGACGATCAAGCGTCACCTGCGTCGCGCGCGCGAGCAGAAGCGCGAAGCAGCGCTGACCCCTGCCTCGGTGCCGAGCCTGCCGACGGTCGACGCCGTCCTCGACGTCTTCGACGAGCTGGAGACCAGCAAGTCCGCCTGACCACGGCGGTGGTTGAGGCGCATGCGACGATCGTCGTATGCGTAGTGAGGTGTTCTCGGTTCGTACGGGTGGGCGCTCCGTCGTCCACGACCTGACCTCGATGTGCGACGAGTTCGTCAGCGATGAGCAGGACGGTCTGCTGCACGTGTTCGTCCCGCACGCGACCGCGGGCGTGGCGATCATCGAGACCGGCGCCGGCAGCGATGGCGACCTGCTGACGGCGCTCGACGACCTGCTGCCGCGCGACGACCGGTGGGTGCACCAGCACGGGACACCCGGGCACGGGCGCGACCACGTCGTCCCGGCGTTCGTCGCGCCATCGATGACCGTGCCGGTGCTGGGCGGACGGCTCCAGCTCGGCACGTGGCAGTCGGTGTGCCTCGTCGACACGAACGTCGACAACCCCGACCGCGAGGTGCGACTCAGCTTCGTGCAGGGCTGAGGTCAGACGTACTTGGTGAGCTCGGCGACCAGGCCGTCCTCGTCGATCGTGCCGACGATGGCGTCGGCGGCGTCCTTGACCTCGTCGGGCGCCTGTCCCATCGCCACGCCGCGGCCCGCCCACTGGATCATCTCCAGGTCGTTGTTGCCGTCGCCGACCGCCAGCACCTCGGACCGGTCGATGCCGAGCTTGGCGCAGAGGAACTCCAGGCCCGACGCCTTGGACACCCCCTCGGGCGCGAGGTCGAGCCACGCCGAGTAGCCGATGTAGTAGTTGGTGCCGCTCAGGCCGAGATCCTTGACGATCGCGGTGAACTCGTCGCGGCGTGTGCTCCGCCGACCGGATCACGACGCGGGCGACCGGCTCGGCGATCAGCGACTCGACGTCCTCGACGACGAACTGGCCGGTGATCTCGTTGTCGGGGAACGGCTTGTTGAGCCGGAAGCCGACGCCGACCTCCTCGACCGCGACCAGAGCCTCGGGCATGTGCTCGAGCACCCGGCGCACCGCCTCGCTGGCGTCGAACGTGACGACGTCCAGCAGCTCGACCTCGGGGTCGTAGCGGAACGTCACCGCGCCGTTGCTCGCGACGCCGTAGCCCTCGGTGAACCGCAGGTTGTCGACGGCGTCCATGACTCCGGGCACGCCGCGGCCGGTGGCGATGACGGTCTCGATGCCGGCGTCCCGCACGGCGTGGACCGCGGAGCGTACGGCCTCGGTCATGACGTTGTCGCCGTCGACGAGCGTGCCGTCGACGTCCAGCGCGATCAGCCGAGGCCGCCAGGTCACGGCAGATCGGCCTCAGGACCTCGCCCAGCAGCGGGTGCAGCGCGGCGGGAAGGCGTACGGAGCCGTCCTCCTGCTGACCGTTCTCGAGCAGCGCGATGATCGTGCGGGTCATGGCGCACAGCGTGCCGTTGAGCGTCGCCGCGGGCGTCGTGCCTTCGTCGCCGCGCACGCGGATGTCGAGGCGGCGAGTCTGGAACTCGGTGGTGTTGGACGCCGAGGAGACCTCGCGATACTTGCCCTGGGTGGGGATCCACGCCTCGCAGTCGAACTTGCGGATCGCCGAGAGGCCGAGGTCGCCCGAGGCCACGTCGATGACGCGGTAGGGCAGCTCGAGAGCGTCGAGCCAGGCCTTCTCCCAGCCGAGGATGCGCTGGTGCTCGGCGTAGGACTCCTCGAGCGTCGTGTAGACGAACATCTCGACCTTGTCGAACCAGTGCACGCGGAAGATGCCGCGGGTGTCCTTGCCGTACGAGCCGGCCTCGCGGCGGTAGCAGGGGCTGAACGCGGCATAGCGGCGCGGCAGCGACTCGGCCTCGAGGATCTCGTCGGAGTGATAGGCCGCGAGCGGCACCTCGGACGTGCCGACGAGGTAGAGGTCGTCCTTCTCCAGGTAGTAGACGTCGTCGGCCGACCCTGCCCGAGGTAGCCGGTGCCCTCCATCGCGCTGGGCTTGACCAGCGCCGGCGGGATCATCGGCGTGAAGCCCCACTCGGCGGCCTTGCTCATCGCGAGCTGCGTCAGCGCCAGCTCGAGCTGCGCGCCGACGCCGGTGAGGAAGTAGAAGCGCGAGCCGCTGACCTTGACGCCGCGCTCGGAGTCGATCGCGCCGAGCAGCTGGCCGAGCTCGAGGTGGTCGCGGGGCTCGAAGCCCTCGGCGGCGAAGTCGCGGGGCGTGCCGACCGTCTCGAGCACGACGAAGTCGTCCTCGCCGCCCTCGGGCGCGTCGGGCGAGGCGAGGTTGGGCAGCGACTTCATGAGCCGGTCGAACGTCTCGGCCGCCTCGACCTGCGCGGCCTCGGTGTCCTTGACCTGCTGGCTCAGCTCCTTGGCGCGCGCCAGGAGCTCCTGCTTCTCGTCGCCCTGGGCCTTGGGGATGAGCTTGCCGAGGTTCTTCTGCTCGCCGCGGACCGCCTCGTACGCCGAGATCGTGGATCGTCGCTGCTCGTCCGCGCGGATCAGCTCGTCGACGAGCTCGGTGGGCTCGCCTCGGCGCCGCTGTGCAGCGCGTACGGCGTCGGGGTCTTCTCGCAGGATTCGGGCGTCGATCACTGCCTCAGCCTATCGCCCGGCTCGCGACCCTTTTTCAGTCCATTAGGCTGGGTCGACCCCTGAGGAGGAAGCTTGTCGTTCGATCTGCGCCGTGCTGCGCCTGCGCGCCGGTCCATCCTCCTGTGGGTCGCTCGCCGTCCCGACTGCGCTGTTCGCGATCCTGGCGATCTGCGTCGGTGCCGGAGCCGACGCGATCATCGACCTCGATCACGACGTCGCGCAGGAGGCGTACGACTTCTCGTCGCGGCACGGCGGCTTCGTCGACGTCCTCGACGTCGTCGCGGTCGTGTTCAGCAACCTCGGCGCCGGCATCGTGCTGGCGCTCCTCGCCGCGTACGCCCTGTGGCGCCACGAGCGTCGCGTCGCGATCTGGATCGTCGTCAGCGGCATCGTCGCGATCGGCGGCAACGCGCTGATCAAGCTCGCCTTCGAGCGCGAGCGCCCGGTCTTCGACAAGCCGCTGCACGAGATCGGCGGCTACTCGTTCCCCAGCGGCCACTCCGCCGGCGCCGGGATGCTGTTCACCGTCGCGATCCTGCTGACGATCGTGCTGACGGGTCGCGGCTGGAAGCGTCGCATCATCATCGCGGTGCTCGCCCTGCATGGGCCTCGGTGTCGGCGCGAGCCGCATCTTCCTCGGCGTGCACTACCTCAGCGACGTCGTCGCCGGCCTCAGCTTCGGCACCGCGGTCGCCCTGGGGTTCTGGATCGTGCTGGTCACCGACGCGGCGCGGGTGCCGCACGAGCTCGCGGCCCTGACCGGCACCGGCCGCAAGCGCGCCGCGGTCGTGCTCAACCCGTCCAAGATCGGCGACGTCGAGGCGTTCAAGGAGCGCGTACGCCTCGTGGCGCTGCGCGACGGGTGGAAGGAACCGCTCTGGTTCGAGACGACGATCGAGGACCCGGGCCACGGCCAGGCCAGTGCCGCGCTGCGCGCCGACGTCGACCTGATCGTCGCGGCCGGCGGTGACGGCACGGTCCGCGCGGTCTGCGAGGAGGTCGCCCGCACCGGCGTGGCCGTCGGCATCCTCCCGCACGGCACCGGCAACCTGCTGGCCCGCAACCTGTCGATCCCGCTCAACACCCGCGACGCGCTCGATGTCGTGTTCGGCGGCCAGGACCGCGCGATCGACCTGTCGACCCTCAAGACCGACTCCGGCACCAACACGACCTTCCTCGTCATGGCCGGCCTCGGCATGGACGCCGCGATCATGACCGGCGTCAACGACCAGCTCAAGAGCAAGGTCGGCTGGCTGGCCTACTTCGTCAGCGGCGTCAAGGCCGCCCGGTTCCCGGCGATGAAGGTGCAGATCGCGGTCGACGACGGTGAGTTCAAGAAGTTCCGCGCCCGTACGGTCGTCGTCGGCAACGTCGGCTTCCTCCAGGGCGGCATCCCGCTGCTGCCCGACGCGCAGATCGACGACGGCAAGCTCGACGTCGTGGTGCTCGCGCCCAAGCGGTTCATCGGCTGGCTCGCGATCATCGTGCGCGTGATCGGCCGCCAGAAGCGTACGAACGAGCGGCTCGACCGGCTCACCGGCCACAAGGTCGCACATCAAGGCCGAGAAGACGATGCCGATGCAGCTCGACGGCGATCCCGTGGGGGAGGGCAAGGAGATCACCGCGGAGGTCCAGCCCGGCGTCCTGCTCGTACGCGTGCCGCTGGCCCCGGCCCCCGCAACCGCGATCTGACGTCAGGCGCATCCCGTACGTCAGGTGCGTCGCGTGCGGCGTCGTCACGGTGTCGCGCAGCTCGAGGTCGACCCTCGCAGCCCTCGGCGAACAGCGGCGTGCCGCCACCGAACACGACCGGCGCGACGTGCAACGAGAGCGTGTCGGCCAGGCCGGCCGCGAGCACCTGGCCGCACACGTCGCCGCCGCCCATGACGACCACGTCCTTGTCGCCGGCGACGGCCCGCGCCTGGTCGAGCGCCGACTCGATGCCGTCGGTGACGATCGTGAACCGGTTCGTCAGGCGGATCTGCGTCGGTGCCGAGTGCGTCACCACGAAGCACGGCGGTTCGGCCGCGATGCCCGCGCCGTAGCCGACCTCCTCGCTCCATCCGTTCGGTGCGTCGACGATGTCGAACAGGTTGCGACCCATGACGACCGCGCCGGTACGACTGGTGCTCTGCTCGAGCAGCTCCTTCTCGGCCTCGTCGTCGGAGAACGCCCAGAGGTGCAGCACCTCGCCGTCGACGCCGAGCCCGTGCTCGGCGTCGACGCCGGGAGCCGTGACGTAGCCGTCCAGCGACATCGAGATGTCGATGACGACGCTCACGAGTGACCTCCAGGACCTCGTCGAGGCGCTCGTAGCCCTCGATGACGCCCGACTCCATGCTGGTGGCCATGCCGTCGCGGTCCTCCTGTCGAGGTGAACACCGAGACGCTGTAGGCGCGGGTCCGCCCGTCGCCGAGGTCCTCGAGGCGCAGCGTCTCGAACGAGACGTGACCCGGCATGCCGAGCCACTCGAACGTACGCATCGACAGCTCGGGGTCTGCTCGCCGTGGAAGACGCCGCGGAACGCGTACTCGTTGCCGTCGGGATCGCGCTGGACCAGCGTCCAGGTGCCGCCGTGATGCGGCGTCGTTGGTGGTCTCGACGTTCGTCAGGTACTTCGGGCCCATCCACTGCGCGATGAGCTCGGGCTCGGTCATGGCCCGGAAGACCTTGTCGACCGGGGCGTCGAACTCACGCGAGATCGTGATCGCGTGGGCGCCGGGGGTCTCGATGGTCAGGGTGTCGGTGACGTTCATGATGCTCTCCTTGGGTGTCGGGTCAGTCGAGCGACTCGAGCAGCTCGTCGAGTCGCGCATAGCTCTCGGTCCAGTACTCCCGGTAGTCGGCCAGCCATCCGGTGGCTTCCTTGAGGGGTGCGGCCTCGAGGTGGCTGAGGCGCATCGTCCCCTGCCGGTTGCGCGAGATCAGTCCGGCCTGCTCGAGCACCTTGAGGTGCTTGGAGATGGCCGGCTGCGACATCGTGAAGAGCGCCGTGAGGTCACCCACGTTGGCGTCCTCCTGCGCGAGCCGGGCCAGGATGGCGCGGCGCGTGCGGTCGGCGAGTGCGCCGAACACGAGGTCGAGCTGATCGTCACTCATTCGATAACCATTCCTTTATGTAACTTGATGGTTATAGATAACCACGAGGTGATGCACCCGTCAACCCCTGCGTGTCGGGGACGGGTCAGGCGGTTGCGGCGTAGGCGTCGATCTCGGCGAGGATCGCGGCCTTGGTCGCGTCGTCGGCGAACGACGAACGCACGGACGCGCGGGCGAGATCGGCGATGCCCTGGTCGTCGAGGCCGAGCAGCTCGGCGGCGACCTCGTACTCGTGGTTGAGCGTCGTCGAGAACATCGGCGGATCGTCGGAGTTGATCGTGACCGGTACGCCGGCGGCGACCAGCGCCGGCAGCGGGTGCTCGGCCAGCGACGGCACGGACCGCGTGCGTACGTTGGACGTCGGGCACACCTCGAGCGTGATGCCGTGCTCGGCGAGGTGCGCCATGAGCGCCGGGTCCTGCGCCGCGGCGATGCCGTGCCCGATGCGCTCGGCGCCGAGGTGGTTGATCGAGTCCCAGATCGTCTCCGGACCCGTCGACTCGCCGGCATGCGGGACGCTGTGCAGCCCGGCGGCGATGGCCTGCTGGAAGTGCGGCGCGAACTGCTCGCGCGGCACGCCGATCTCGGGGCCGCCGAGGCCGAAGCTCACGAGCCCGGCGGGCTGCAGGCGCAGGGCGGTGTCGAGCGTGATGTCGGCCGACGGGACACCGGACTCGCCGGGGATGTCGAAGCACCAGCGCATCGTGAGCCCGAAGTCGGCCTCGGCCCGGCGACGCGCATCCTCGAGCGCCTCGCAGTAGGCCTCGGCGCTGATCCCGACCTCGATCGAGGTGAAGGGCGTGCAGGTCAGCTCGACGTAGCGGACGTTCTGCTCGGCCAGGTCACGGGCGACGTCGTAGGTCAGCGTCCACAGGTCCTCGGGCGTACGCAGCAGGTCGACGACCGAGAGATAGACCTCGATGAAGTGGGCGAAGTCGGTGAACGTGAAGAACCGGGCCAGGGCCTCGGGGTCGGTCGGGACCGTGGTGCGTTCCGGCGTGGCGCTCGGCGAGCTCGGCGACGGTGCGCATCGAGGCCGAACCGACGTGGTGGACGTGGAGCTCTGCCTTGGGCAGACCGGAGACGAACGACATGCAGCGACCCTACCGAGCCGCGCCGACGCGGATCGAGCGTGTCAGGCTCCGCCGGACTGCTGTCGCTCGACGACGGTGCCGCGCTGCTCGAACTCGACGTCGATCGTCACGAGCACCTCGTCGTTGATCGAGAACTCGACGCGGTTCTCCTCGGCCGTCAGGTTGCCGGCGGTGCCCTCGTCGAGCCACGTGATCGAGCCGATGACGCTGACGAGCGCGACCTTGGCGCCGTTGTCGATCTGGCCGCGGAACACGACCGGGCCGGGCCCGGCGTCGCGGATCACGAGAGCCGTACGACTGACGGCGGGATTGTCGACGGCCACGGTCAGGTCCTCGACCCCGCCGGCGCGTCCGAACGTCCATTTGGCGTCGCCGTCGAGCACGACCTCACCGGTCTCGCCCTCGGCGGTCTTCCACATGACGGTGATCACTGCATTGCCTCTCGGTACGCCTCGCCTCCCGGATATTCAGGGTAGGTCTTTCGCACGTAAGAGACGTTCGAACCGTGAATTTATGACTCGAAAGAACCAGAGAGCATGTCTGCCTTGGGGCGCATCATGAAGTAACCACGGTTTACCTATGAGAAAGGGGTTCGCAACTTGTAAACCCTCGTGGGTGAGCGTGCACATGCCGAAAACGTGCAAATTCCCAGCGCTCTTCACCGAAGATGGCGTCATGAGGAGGCGAGTATCTCGTCTCTATAGGTGTACTACGTGGTACAGGTCGGCGACGAGTTCGGCCATGACTTACCAGGGGGATGGGAGGGGTAGGCACGCCTACTGGAAAGGGAGAGATATGCACATCCACCACAACGTGCGCTCCGACACCGGTCGGTTGCGCGAGAGGGCTGGGGCATCAGGGTGTGAGGAGCGCCGACAGATGGAGTCGATCAGTCGAGCCGATGCCCTCGCGACGATAACGGCGCTTCCGCAATCAGCGGACGAGAGCGCCCTGCTCCTGCTCGGCGAGCACGGCACCGGCAAGAGCCACCTGCTGGAACGGGTCCATGCGACGCCAGCAGTTCCTTCTGTGCTCGTCGCGTCCCCTCGGCCGAGTGGCGATTCCCCCTCGCCGGCTTCGCGTCGCTGTTCGCCGCCCTCAGGTGGGAACCGGCGTCGGAGTTCCACCGCTACTTCACCCTCCGGTCCGAAGAGCCTGACGGCCTCTTCGCGGCCGCGCATGATCTCTTGGCCTTGATCCGCAGGCTGGACCTGCCACCCACCGTCGCCCTGATCGACGACCTGGACCGCATGGACAGCGCCAGCCGCACGGTCCTCGGCACGATCGCCTCGCACCTGAGCGGGTCCTCGCTCTGGCTGGTCGCCACCGCCACGGACACCGCCGCCCTCGAGTCCGTGTCGGGCTTCTCGACGGCGCAGCTTGTCCCGCTCACGACAGACGAGCTCGTCGAGCTCGGCGGCAAGGACTCCGACCACGACGAGTCGACGCTTCGCATCCTCGCGGGCTACACCGGTGGCAACCCGCGAGTGTTGCTCGAGCAGATCGCGCAGCTTCAGGAGGACCAGCTTCGCGGCTCGGCCTCCCTCGTCCTCCCGCCGCACGCGACGCACACCGTCGAGCTGGTGACGGCTGCGCAGCCTGACCGAACTGAGTCCCACGGGCCGCAGCATCCTGGAGCTGGTCGCCCTCGTCGCCGCTGGCGCACCTGGCGGCCATCGGCTGCCGTCATACCCGAGGCTGCCGACGACGTGGAGGACCTCATCGACTCCGGTGTGCTCAAGCGCCGGGGCCAGTACGTGACGTTCACCGACCAACGCCTGCGCAGCCGTCTCTACTGGGACCAAGGCTCGAAGGCGCGCCGGGAGCACCATGCCAAGCTCGCGGAGGCCTACGAACCGCATGACGAGCGACTGGCGATCTGGCATCGCAGCTCGGCCGCTCGAGGGCCACAAGGTGTCGACGAGCTGCTCGAAGCTGCCTGCTCTTTCGTGGACGAGGCACGCATCAACGCTGCGGTCGAGTTCACCGAGCGCGCCCTCAACCGGGCCGAGCACATCGAGGACCACGCGAAACATCTCATCCGCCTCTGCAACCGCTGCTGAGGGACGGCCAGCTGGGCCTCGCGGATCGCTACAGCGCCCGCGCACGCTCCGAGCCCACGCTGCCGGAGCAGTCGATGGACATCCTCAACATCAGGCTCCTGGCGCAGCTCTTCCATCGGCGACAGATCGTTGACGACGAGCTGCTCACGCTCGCAGATCTGCACACCGCGGCCAACCCCGAGGGAGCCTGCAGCATGCTCTGCCTCGGAGCGGCCTATCGCGCCGAGCGCTGGGAGATCGATGAGGCACGCCGGCTCACGAACCAGGGCTTGATGCTCGCGGACCACGTGTCGGAGTCGACGCCGGATGAAGCTGTTGGCTATGCGCGAGATGCTGGACGGACTCGAAGGCAGGGCGATCGAGTCGAAGACCCCACGTCGGCCGACCTGGATGCGGACTCCGTGACGATCGATCCGGACCTGTTGCTCCTGCGGGCTCGCGCGCTCAGCGTTCGCGAGGCCTATCAGGATGCCGTCAGCTCTTCACCGTGGTGCTCAACCATCCCATGAGCCGGACCGGGCTCCGCAAGGATCTGGCGACGTACGGGACCATCCGCAACGAGATCAGCGCAGGCGAGTTCCGCATGGCCCGCGCGGCGATCGACTCGTGGGATGCCGAGGCGCCGTCGCTCGACCCGTGGCACTTCTGCCTTCGCCTACATCCAGGCCTGGTACGCCTACTCCATCGGGGACACCGAGGAGGCGGAGAGCTTCATCGACAAGTGCTCTCGAGCTGGCAGCCCAGGAGGCGAGCCAGGCTCTGCGGGCGCGGGCGCTGACGCTGCGCGGCACGATGCAGCTGCTCAACGGCGACGTCGAAGCCACCGTCATGGATCTGCGACAGGTCAGCGCGGCATCGACCCGGTTCCGCAATCCCGTCGCTGCTTCGCCATTGGGCCGACTACGCGGAGGCCTGCGTCCTCACGGGTCGCGTCCAGGAGGCCGCTGCCACGGTGACCGCCCTGGAACGCCGTCTGTCCGCCCATCGTTCGAGGTGGGGCCAGCTCGCCCTGATGCGCTGCCGGCCCTCGTGGAGACCGGGAGGCCGTCGCTCGACGCTCTTCGACGTCAGCCGTGAAGGAGTTCGGCCGTGACGAGCTGCCGTACGAGCTCGGCCGGACCCTGCGGTGCCTCGCCGTCCGCCAGGAGGAGCTGGGGATGACCGTCGAGAGCCGCCGGACACGGATGGCCGCCGTTGCGGCCTTCAGACGTCCGGCGCCGATGCCTGGGCCGAGAGCACGCGACCACCGCCTCCAGTCGTCGAACCATCGGCGCCAACCGGGGCTCAGGGCTTGCTCAAGCAGCTCAGCTCCGAGGAGCAGGAAGTCGCCCGCCGGGTCCTGCACGGGCCATGCGCAACCGCGAGATCGCCCAGCAGATGTTCGTCTCGGTGCGCACCGTCGAGCTGCGTCTGACCCACATCTACCGCGCGCTCGGTGTCCACTCCCGGGCGCAGCTCGTCGCGCATCCTCACCGGAGCCGCCATCGCCGACGACGCGACGCACCGCCTAACGGGACGAGCCCCACCGCTCGACGCCACGCCGGCGCATCGATGGCGGTCTCCCGCAACCGATTGCGGAGAGCCGCAACCCGCATCGGGTTCCTGCGCTGACCGTTGCGGGCGTCCGTAGTAATTGGCCAGTTTGCGTGCCGGCCGGTTCTGCAGCGGCTGCACAGTTTCCTCAGTCCCTATGTTCGCGCACCGGCTCCGGCAGCTCAAGGCAGGACGACTCAGCCGACCCGAACGCAGCAGCAGGGGAGCTACCTCATGGCCATCAGCGACATGCCCGCATCACCGTGGCGTACAGTCGGCGTTCCACGTACGACGTCGCCGTCATCGGCCTGGGATACGTCGGCCTGCCCACCGCGCTCGCCTTCTTCGCCGGGGGTCTGTCCGTCCTCGGCATCGACGTCTCGGCCGACCGGCTGATCTCGGTCGGAGCCGGCCTGGCCGACCTGACCGACGCGGATCGCGAGCGCTCAACGCACGCCCTGATCGGACGACCGGTTCCAGATGACCGCCGACCCGGCGACGCTGGTGCGTGCCCGCGTCCGTCATGATCTGCGTGCCGACCCCGGTCGACGAGTACTTCACACCGGACCTCGACCGCACTCAAGGAGCGCTGCGCCGCCGTCGTCGAGAATGCGCGCCCGGGGCAGCTGCTGATGCTCACCTCCACGACGTACGTCGGGTGCACCGAAGACCTGCTCGTGCGACCCCTGCGACCGCGGCCTGGAGGTCGGCGCAGGACGTGTTCGTCGCGTTCTGCGCCGAGCGCATCGACCCGGACAGCGCCACCGCGGGCACGAGGCGGTGCCGCAGGTCGTCGGCGGCGCGACTGCCGACCTGTGCCGAGCGGGCCGTCGAGACGCTCCATGGCTACGCGGCGACCGTGTACGAGGTGCCTTCACTCGCGATCGCCGAGATGGCCAAGCTCTTGGAGAACACGTTTCGTGCTGTCAGCTATCGCCATCGCCGACGACTTCGCCGACATCGCCGATCCATGAATATCGACATCACCGACGTGACTCGATGCCGAGATCTCCCCCTATTCTGGCACGGGTCTCCGTGCGTCCTACGAGCGATTGCCGGTGTCACGCGCCGCCCTCCAGCCCGAGACTACTCCCGGCTGGGCTGCGGGGACGTGCGGCCCTGACCTCAGGTGCCGGGGACGATGGCCGCGATGACCGTGCCGTCAGCGCGCCGGCGACCGGGTACGGGCAGCGGTTCGCCCTCGATGCGCGGGCCCTGGCCGTCGATCGGGATCGACACCGGATCGCCCGGCAGCACCGTGACCTCCTGGCCACGGACCACGAGGGTCGCTTCCTTGCCCTCCTCGACGCTGAGCTCGACGCTGTCCGGCAGCACCGTGACGCGTACGCGGGTGCCGCGCAGGGTCACCCGGAACGTCAGCGAGTCCCACGACTCGGGCAGCCGCGGGTCGAGCGTGAAGACGCCCTGGTAGTCGCGGAAGCCGCCGAACCCGTTGACCAGCGCGCCCCACACGCCACCGGTCGATGCGACGTGGACGCCGTCGGAGGTGTTGTGGTGCCGGTCGGCGAGGTCGACGAACAGCGCCGACAGGAAGTAGCGCAGCGCGAGGTCGTGGTAGCCGACCTCGGCGGCGATGATCGACTGCACGACCGCCGACAGCGTCGAGTCGCCCGTCGTGATCGGGTCGTAGTACTCGAAGTCGGCGCGCTTCTCCTCGGGCGTGAACTGGTCGCCCTGCAGGAACAGCGCCAGCACGACGTCGGCCTGCTTGAGCACCTGGAACCGGTAGATCACCAGCGGGTGGTAGTGCAGCAGCAGCGGCCGCTTGTCCATCGGCGTGTTCGCCAGGTCCCACACCTCGCGCTCGAGGAAGTGCTGGTCCTGCGGGTGCACGCCGAGGTGCTCGTCGTAGGGGATCGCCATGTCGTTGGCGGCGCGCTCCCACGTCTCGACCTCACGCGTCGTCGAGGTCGAGGCGCGGCGACGACCCGGTCGTACTGCACGCCGTCGCGGATCGCCAGGTCGCGCACGGCCTCGGCCGCGCGGCGCAGGTTGAAGCGCGCCATGACGTTGGTGAAGAGGTTGTCGTTGACGACGGTCGTGTACTCGTCGGGGCCGGTCACGCCGTGGATGTGGAACGTGCCGTCCTCCTCGTTGCGCCAGAAGCCGAGGTCGACCCACATGCGGGCGGTCTCGACGAGCATGTCGATGCCCTCGCGGGTCAGGAAGTCGATGTCGCCGGTGGCCGCGAGGTACTGGCTCAACGCGTACGAGATGTCGGCGTCGATGTGGTACTGCGCGGTGCCGGCGGCGTAGTAGGCCGAGGCCTCCTCGCCGTTGATCGTGCGCCACGGGAACAGCGCGCCGTGCTGCGCGAGCTGCTTGGCGCGGCTGCGGGCCGCGTCGAGCAGCGTGTAGCGGAAGCGCAGCGCGTTGCGGGCCGCGCGCGGCGTCGTGTAGGTCAGGAACGGCAGGACGTAGACCTCGGTGTCCCAGAAGTAGTGGCCGCCGTAGCCCGAGCCGGTCACGCCCTTGGCGGGGATGCCGGTGCCCTCGGCGCGGGCCGAGGCCTGGGCGAGCTGGAAGAGGTTCCAGCGCACCGCCTGCTGCACCTCGGGCTGGCCCGGCGACCTCGACGTCGCGAGCGCTCCCAGAAGTCGTCGAGCCACTGGCGCTGGTCGGCGAGCTGCTGGTCGAGGCCCTCGTCCTGCGAGCGGTCGAGCGTACGGCGTGCAGCGGTCGAGCAGCTCGCGCGACGGCACGCCGCGCGACGTGTGATAGCTGACCATCTTGGTCAGCGTGATCGGCTGGCCCGGCTCGGCGTCGATGCGGTAGGTCATCTTGGCCAGGTCGTCGTCGGTCTGGATGCGCTTGGTGTAGTTGTTGGCCGTCTCGAGCCGGTGGTCGGCCGCGACCGCGATCGTCATGCCGCTCTCGGTGCACTGGTAGCCCAGCGCCGACCCGGCCGTCGGCGACGTTGCCGGAGTTGCTCTGCGGGATCAGGACGCGGTGCCGCATGCTGCTGGCCTTGCGCGGGTCGACGCCTTCGCCCATCGCCTTGGAGCGGACGTGGTACTCGTCCTCGCCGTCCTGGCGGTTGAGGATCTGCGACGAGATCGCCACGGGCGCGTAGTCGTCGAGCATCGTGACCTCGAACGTCATGATCGCGAGGTGCCGCTGCGTGAACGACACCATGCGGCGCGAGCGGATCTGCACCCGCTTGCCGCCGGGCGTACGCCACAGGATCTCGCGGGACATCACGCCGGAGCGGAAGTCGAGGCGACGCTCGTACTCCATCGAGGTCGGCGATCGGCAGCAGCAGCGGCTCGTCGTCGACGTAGAGCCGGATGACCTTGGCGTCGGGGGCGTTGACGATCGTCTGGCCCGACCCGGGCGAAGCCGAACGCCTCCTCGGCGTGCTGGATCGGCCAGGTCTCGTGGAAGCCGTTGATGTAGGTGCCGTGCGAGTAGCGAGTCGCGGCCCTCGTCGACGTTGCCGCGCAGGCCGAGGTAGCCGTTGCCGACCGAGAACAGCGTCTCGGTCGTGCCGAGGTCCTGGCTGTCGATGTGGTTCTCGACGAGCGACCACTCGTCGACCGGGATAGCGGGAGCGGTCGAGGAAGTCGTGGACCTGGGGCGCGATGTGCGACGGCCCGCTCACGCGTCACGCAGCTCCTCGAGGTCGCTCGACGACGACGTCGGCGCCGTTCTCGAGCAGCTTGTCGGCGCCGACGCCGCGGTCGACGCCGACGACGAGGCCGAAGTCGCCGGCCGCGGCCGGCGGCCACGCCCGACAGCGCGTCCTCGAACACGACGGCCCGCTCCTTGGGCACGCCGAGCTGCGTCGGCGGCGTCCAGGAACGTGTCGGGCTGCGGCTTGCCGGCCAGCCCGCGCTCGGCGGCCACCTTGCCGTCGACGATGACGGGGAAGAAGTCGATCATCTTCGGCCGCGCGCAGCACCGCCGGGGCGTTGCGCGAGCTCGACACGATCGCCATCTTGGTGCCGCGCTCGACCAGCGCGTTGACGAGCTTGACCGAGCCGGGATAGGGCTCGACGCCGTCGGTCTCGCAGGATCTGCTCGAAGTCGGCGTTCTTGCGGTTGCCGAGACCCGCGACCGACTCCGACGACGGCGGGTCGCCCGGGTCGCCTTCGGGCAGCTCGATGCCGCGGCTCGCGAGGAACGATCGGACGCCCTCGTAGCGCGGCTTGCCGTCGACGTACGTGTAGTAGTCGTCGTCGGTGTACGGCTCCGCGATCCCGCGCTCCTGCAGGAAGTCGCCGAACATCTGGGCCCAGGCGCGCATGTGCACTTCGGCCGTCGGCGTGATCACGCCGTCGAGGTCGAAGAGGGCAGCGTCATAGTCGTTCCAATCCACACGTACGAGCGTATGCCCGAGAGGGCCTCGACCGTTAAACAATCGGGTGCGTCGCTCGACACAGAATGCGCCGCACCACGGCTGTGATCTAGGGTGACTGCATGGGTCTCGGAGCGGACAGTGAAGTCGGTCGCCTGCGTACGGTCATGTTGCACCGGCCGGGCCCGGAGCTCGGCCGGCTGACGCCGCGCAACAACGACCAGCTGCTGTTCGACGGCATCCCGTGGCTCGGCCGGGCCCAGGACGAGCACGACGCGTTCGCCCAGGCACTGCGCGATCGCGACGTCGAGGTGCTCTACCTCGTCGAGCTGCTGGTCGAGGCGCTGGCGGTCGAGGAGGCCCGCGCCACGATCATCGAGAGCACCACGGCGAGCCTCCGGCTCGGTGACGGTCTGCGCCGGCACATCGCCCGGGTCATGACCGACCTCGCCCCGGACGAGCTGGCCCTGACCCTGACGGCGGGCCTGCGCAACGACGAGGTCACGAGCTTTCGCAGCATCGTCACGAGCCTGCTGCCGCCCGAGGACTTCCTCATCGAGCCGCTGCCCAACCTGCTGTTCACCCGCGACTCGTCCGTATGGCTCCCGGGCCACGTCGCCGTGACGAGCCTGGCGATGCCGGCGCGCGTCCGCGAGACGCAGCTGACCGGGCTGATCTACGAGCACCACCCGCGCTTCGCCGACGTGCCCCGCGTCCACGGGCCGCACCTCGAGCACGTCGAGGGCGGCGACGTCCTGCTGCTCGCGCCCGGCGTGATCGCGGTCGGGGTCGGCGAGCGTACGACTCCGGCCGGCTTCGAGCGCTTCGCCCGCCAGGTGCTGACCGGCGGGCTCGCCCACACCGTGCTCGCCGTGCCGATCGCGCAGGAGCGCGCCACGATGCACCTCGACACGATCGTCACGATGGTCGACGTCGACACCGTCGTGATCTACCCCAACATGGCCGACAACCTCCGCGCCCACGCCGTGACCTTCACCGGCGACGAGCTCGTGGTCGACGACGAGCAGTCGTTCTTCACCGCGGCCGCCAAGGCCATGGGCATCGACACGCTGCACCAGATCGACACCGGCCTCGACCCCGTCACCGCCGAGCGCGAGCAGTGGGACGACGGCAACAACACGCTCGCGATCGGCCCGCGGCTCGCCGTGGCGTACGAGCGCAACGAGCAGACCAACGCCCGCCTCGAGGAGCACGGCATCGAGGTCGTCGCGATCAGCGGCTCCGAGCTCGGCTCCGGCCGCGGCGGTCCCGCGCTGCATGTCCTGCCCGATCGACCGCGACTGAGCCATGACGCTGGTCGACACGTTCGAGGCCGAGCGTCCGCGCCTGCTCAACGTCGCCTACCGGCTGACCGGCAGCGTCGCCGACGCCGAGGACGCCGTGCAGGAGGCCTGGCTGCGGCTCGACCGGCACCGACGCACGAGCATCGACAACCTGCAGGCCTGGCTCACGACCGTCGTCAGCCGCCTGTGCCTCGACCGGCTGACGTCGGCCGCCGCGCGGCGTGAGACGTACGTCGGACAGTGGCTGCCCGAGCCGATCGTCACGCCGATGGACGGGTCCGACGATCCGCTCGCCACGGTCGTCCAGCAGGAGGACAACCGTTTCGCGGCCCTCGTCGTGCTCGACGTGCTGCCGCCCGATCAGCGGGTCGCGTTCGTGCTGCACGACGCGTTCGGCGTGCCGTTCGGCGAGATCGCCGGCGTGCTGGGCATCGAGCCGGCCAACGCCCGTCAGCTCGCCTCGCGCGCCCGCAAGGCCGTCGCCGACCCGCCACCTCCGGTCGACGACGAGGAGCACAACGCTCGCCGTCGGCCGCTTCCTCGAGGCGATGGCGACCGGCGACCTCGACGCGGTGCTCGCGACGCTGCACCCCGACGCCCTCGTCATGGGCGACGCCAACGGCACGACCAACACCGCGGTCAACGTGATCCACGGCGCCGAGAAGTTCGCCCGGTTCTACCTCGGGCTGCTCCGCCGCTACGGCCCCGACGCCCTCGACGACCATGCAGCCCGTCCTGGTCAACGGCCAGCTCGGCATCGCGACGTACGGCTGGACCGGCGAGACCAGCCGCGACAGCTCGCCGCCGCGCATCGGCGGCTTCGCGGTGCGCGACGGCCTGGTCTACGCGACGTACGACATCGCCAACCCCGAGAAGTAGGCCGGCGTCAGACTGCCTGACTGGCCTCAGCCAGGTCAGTAGCCCAGGGCACCCGGCACTGGTCGCCGGAGCTGAAGCCCTGCTCGGTGATGCCGAGCGCGTGGTTCATCCGGGCCCGCTGGTTCTCGTGCGAGATCTGGTACGTCAGCTCGAGCACGCCGTCGTTGCCGTACTTCTCGACGAGCGCGGCGACCTGCTCGTCGGTCACGGCCATCGGCGTCTCCGTCATCGCGTCGGCGTAGCGGATGACCTCGCGCTCGGCCTCGGTGAACCGGTCCGACGTCTCGAACTCGCCGATCTCCTTGAGCCGGTCGATGTCGAGCCCGTCGAGGCGCTGCAGCATCGCGCCGAAGTCGACGCACCACGAGCAGCCGACGGTCCACGCCGTGCGATAGACCGCGAGCTCGACGAGCGCCGGCGGCACGACGTGCATGGCCTTCTGCAGCGCCAGCTCGTGCCGGGCAGCGAGCACGAACAGCTTGCGGTGGTGCGCCATGACCGCGAACGGCTCGGGCACCTCACCCAGCTGCTTGCGGGCCATCCGGTAGCCGATCTTGACGATCGTGCCGGCGTCCTGGGGGGCGAGTGCGGGGATGCGAGGCATGACGTTCTCCTGTCCTGCGGCGCCCCTTGCGCCGCTCACCCCTCAGACGACGCACCCCAAGATGTGTGACAGCCCGAACCGTTCCCTAGCGAGGCGCCTGCGGCCGAGTGGGAGCGAGCTCTGCGAGCGGAGGGTCGTGAGCCGACAGGCTCGCTGACTCACAGATTGATCATGTGGCCGGCGAGGCCGTGGAAGCCCTCCTGCAGCGCCTCGCTGAGCGTCGGGTGCGTGTGCACGTTGCGGGCCAGCTCGAGCGCGCCGAGGTCCCACTTCTGCGCGAGCGTCAGCTCCGGCAGCAGCTCCGCGACGTCGGCGCCGATCAGGTGGCCGCCCAGCAGCTCGAGGTGCTCGCCGTCGGCGATGAGCTTGACGAACCCGCCCGGCTCGCCGAGCCCCTGCGCCTTGCCGTTGGCGGTGAACGGGAACTTCGCGACCTTGACGTCATAGCCCTCGTCGCGGGCCTGCTGCTCGGTCAGCCCGAAGCTCGCCACCTGCGGCTGGCTGAACGTCGCCCGCGGCATCATCCGGTAGTCGCCGAGCTCCTGCGTCTCGGCGTTGCCGATCGTCTCGGCCGCGACGACGCCCTGCGCCTCGGCCACGTGGGCCAGCTGCAGCTTGGCGGTGACGTCGCCGATCGCGTAGATGTGCGGCACGTTGGTGCGCATCCGCTCGTCGATCGCGATCGCGCCGCGGTCGGTCAGCTCGACGCCGGTGGTCTCGAGGCCGAAGCCCTCGACGCGCGGCGCGAAGCCCACCGAGACCAGCACCCGGTCGGTCTCGATCGTGCGTGCTGGTGCCGTCCTTGCCGGTGTAGGTCACGGTCACGCCGTCGCGGTGGTCGGACACGTACTCGACCTTGGTCGACGTCAGGATCGGGATGCCGAGCTTGCGGTACGCCTTGGTGATCTCCTTGGACACCTCGACGTCCTCGTTGGGCAACGCCCGGTCGAGGAACTCCACGATCGTGACGTCGACGCCGTAGCTCTTGAGGACGTACGCGAACTCCATGCCGATCGCGCCGGCGCCGACGACCAGCATCGTGCGAGGCAGGTCGCGGTCGAGGATCTGCTCCTCGTACGTCACGACGTTGGCGCTCGGCTTCACGCCGGGCAGCATGCGTACGGTCGAGCCGGTCGCGATGATCGCGTTGGCGAACTCGACGGTCTCGGTGCCGCCCGTCGGTCAGCGCGACCTCGAGGGAGTTGGGGCCGGTGAACGTGCCGCGGCCGTCGAGCTCGGTGATGCCGTTCTTCTTCATCAGGAAGTGCACGCCCTTGACCCGGCCGTCGGCGACCTCACGGCTGCGGTCGAACGCGACGCCGTAGTCGAAGCTGACGTCGCCGCGGATGCCGAACGTGTCGGCCTGGTGCGTGAAGATCTGCGCGAGCTCGGCGTTGCGGAGCAGCGCCTTCGACGGGATGCAGCCGACGTTGAGGCACACGCCGCCCCAGTACTTCTCCTCCACGACGGCCACGCTCAGGCCGAGCTGGGCGGCGCGGACTGCGGCGACGTAGCCGCCCGGGCCGGCGCCGAGCACGACCACGTCAAATGAACTTGTCATGCCTCATTCAACCGCGCGGCGGGTCACCCGATTCCCGCGGATGGTCGGTCGAGCTCGTCACCTCACCACGCCTCGCAGACGGGCGGCTCCGCCGCGGCACGCTCCCGCTTCGCTGGCGCGCTTCGACGCTCGCTCGCAGAGCTCGCTCGGTCTCAGCGGATCGAGACCTGGCCACTGACCAGGGCGTTGCGGGCCGAGCGCTGCTCCGACGTCAGCGGGGTGTCGTCGGCCAGCGCCTGGTCGAGGCGAGCACGGAACTCCTGGGCCGGCTTCTCGAGGTCGGCGGCATCTGCCTCGAACTCCCACACCGGAACGAGCCGGCCGTGCACCCGGAAGTGACCGATCAGCTTGGTGCCCTCACCCAGCGTCTCCTCGCCACGGGCCCGCAGACGGGCCAGCGCGTCGAGCAGCGGCGTCTCGTCGTCGGTCATGACCCAGCGGAGGAACCGCTGCGGCCCCATCTCGGTCCAGTACGCCGAGTCGACCGAATCGAGCTTGACCGTCGGGGCGATCGTCTGGTTGGCCTCGGCGAGCAGCTCGGCAGTCTCGGGACTGTCGTCGATGCCCTCGACCCAGTAGTCGAAGCCCTGGTGCACCTCGACGTCGAAGCTGCTCGACGGGTCGATCAGGTCCTGCAGCCGCGGGCCCACGCCGGGCTCGGCCATCGTCACGGGCTGGCCGGGCTCCATCTCGAGCGCGGTCTCCACGACGTACGCGAGGTCGCGGCTCATGTCGCCGAAGTTGTGGGCGACCTGCAGGCCGACCCAGATCTCACCGTCGGGACGTACGATGCCGGCGCCGTTGCCAGGCAGCAGCGAGCACACCTTGACCGTCTGACCGGAGGCGAACGTGATCGCCGCGGTCGCCGAGGGGACGAACTCGCGCAAGGCGATCCAGTCGGCCTCGTTGGGGAGTCCTTCGAAGGTGCGCGCCACGAACGGCATGCGTTCCTTCTTGGCGGCCTTGTTCTTGAGTCGCGACTTCTTGCCCATGACGGGCGAGTCTATGCGGCCGGTGCGAAAGTCTCTTCACCGCGGAGCGGTCATCCAGATCCTAGGGAGGCCGCCAGCGGCCGATGGGGAGGCGAGCGCCAGCGAGCCGAAGGGTCAGTGGGGGCTGAGGCCGAGCTCGGCGTTGACCCGCGTGCCCTGGGACATGTCGACCCACCAGCGGTCGGCGACCCGGTTGATGATCGACAGACCGCGACCGCTGAGCGAGTCCTCGTCGAAGTCGATCGGCTTGAGCGACGAGCCCTTGCCGGCGTCGTAGACGCTGAGCTCGAGCAGCGTGCCGTTGATGGCCCACGAGATCTCGATCGTGCCGTCGGAGGTCGGGACGCCATGGCTGACCGCGTTGGCGATCATCTCGCTGATGACGATCAGGGCGTCGTCGATGACCGCGTTGGACGCCCGGTTGACGGTCAGGAATGCGGCGAGACGGGTGCGGGCGATGCCCGGCGTCGAGAACGCGAAGGGCAGGCGGATCGTGTCATGAGCCTGCATGACACCACCAATCTGCCGAGCAACAATGAGGTGCCGCTGGTTCCGCATGGCGAAATAGCGACACGCGTATAGCCCAAAGTAACTACTTGTGGGGGTTCATCGCTACTCCCAGACCAAGAAAGACCCAGTTCGTGTCGCAACACACGTGCGAGGGACCATGGATGCATGAGTGATTCCGCCATCCCGACCATCGACATCAACGGCATTCCCGCAGAGCTCCCGGCCGATCTCGTCGTGCTCGACGTGCGCGAACCCCACGAGTGGGCAGCCGGTCACATCGCCGGTGCCGTCCACATCCCGATGGGCGAGCTCCCGGCTCGCGTCGGCGAGCTCGACCCTTCGGCCCGAACGCTGGTCGTGTGCCACGTGGGCGGACGATCGGCCCGCGTGACGGCGTGGCTGCACGCGCAGGGTCACGACGTCGTCAACCTCGAGGGCGGCATGGACGCCTGGGAGCAGGCCGGGCGGCCGATCGCCGGCTAGCGAGGCGGCGCACCCCAGCCCGGCGGCAGCTCACCGGGATAGTCCGGTGTCTCCGGATGCAGTGCCGGCGCGGTGGGTGCCGGCGGCTGCGGTACGGCTGCCGGCGGCGCAGGTACGGGCGCCGGTGGCGCGGGCCAGGCCTGCTGCGGCGGGACGGGAACCGGCGGCGCTGCGGGATACCACTGCGGCGGCGGGGCCTGTTGCACCGGCGGCCACCAGTAGGCGTACGGGGGCGGCGGCCACATCGGTGCGGGCGGTGGTGGCGGTGTCGGGATCGGTGGACGCGTGCGCTGCAGGCCCTGCCGGCGGGCCAGCCAGTCGACCCACACCAGGAACACGATGCTCGAGATGATCGTCGGGATGAGGTCGATCGGGCCGGCGTTGCTGTCGTCGGTCGCCGAGAACATGCCCAGTGCGTCGAGCACGAACAGCACGACGTTGTTGGCGGTGTGCGCCGCGATCGCTGCCTCCAGCCCGCCGGTGCGGATCGTCAGCACCGCGGCGGTGAGGCCGAAGATGCCGACGTCGACCAGGCCCCAGAACTCGTAGACGTGGCCCGACACGAACAGCGGGACCGAGACGATGATCGGGATGATCGAGAAGCGGGTCCATGAGCCCACGAGCTGCAGGATGTAGCCGCGGAAGACGTACTCCTCGGCGGCCGCCTGGAACGGCGTGATCAGCAGGATGAGCCCGATCGCCACGACGGCCCTGGTGCTGAACTGGGGCGAACCGATCTCGGCCGGCTCCGTCATCTCGCTGATCGCGACCGAGCCGCCGATCGTCACGATGAACACGACGAACGCGATCACCGCGGTGCGGGCCAGCCACGCCCAACGGAGACGGCCGGCGACCGACGAGAGGTAGCCGATCGGGCGCGGGCCGGTGACGAGGACCGCGACCAGCACCGCCGGGATCATGATCACGATCGCGAGCATGTCCAGCACGAAGAAGTCCAGGTGCTGCAGGTCCAGGTCGCCCGCCGCGTTCAACCACGCGTCGAACTCGTCGAGGCCTGACCCCGCCGCGATGACGATCAGGGCGACGAGCACCAGGACCATCCCGCCGCCGAGCCACAGTGCGATCGCGAGGAGGCCAGCGACCGGCAGCTTCCACCACGCGTAGGCCGGCGTCTCCCGCGCGAGACGGTGATAGCGCGTGGACATGGCGGTCATCTTCACACAGAAACGGAACAGCGCCACCGGGAAGACCCGATGGCGCTGCGCGATTCGTGCGGTTCTACTTGGCGGCGGCCTTGAGGCGCGAGCCGACGCTCACCTTGACGCCGAAACCGGCGGGGATGTCGATGGTCTCGCCAGTCGAGGGGTTGCGGCCCGTACGTGCGGCACGCTTGACGCGCTCGACGGACAGGATGCCGGGGATCGAGACCTTCTCGCCATTGCTGACGGAGTCGAGCAGGATCTCGCTGAAGGACGAGAGGACGGCGTCGGCCTCGGCCTTGCTGGTGCCGGCCTTCGAAGCGAGGGCAGCGACGAGGTCGTTGCGTGAGATAGCCACAAAAGCTCCTTGTGAGTGATGGGTGTGCTTCGACAGTCTATGAACTCGCGGCGACGATTCAATCGCGCCCCCACACGTGTCCCGATCGAAGACCTGCTATCAGAGCCAGATAGCAGGCGGTTCGGCGTCGACGAGCGGGGCGATCGCCTGCAGATAGCGGTCCCGCGGCCACTCCGAGATGCCCAGCGATGCCAGGTGCTCGGTGCTCCATTGGGTGTCGATCAGCGCCTCGCTGCCGACCACCTCGACGAGTCCCAGGAGCGCGACCTTCGAGGCATCCGTCGCCCGGTGGAACATCGACTCCCCGGCGAACAGCCTCCCGATGCTGAGCCCGTACAAGCCGCCGACGAGCCTCCCATCGGCATCACGCGTCTCGATCGAGTGCGCCCAGCCCAGCCGGTGCATCCGCACGTACGCCTCACGGATCGACGAGTCGATCCAGGCGCCGGGCCGGGCGGGTCGGCGCACGCGTCGATGACCTCCTCGAACGACTCGTCGATCGTCACGTCGTAGCGTCGCCGCGACCGGGCCAGCGACCGGCTGACGTGCATCTCGTTCGGCACCAGCACGCCGCGCTGCATCGGCGACCACCACAGCAGCATTCCGTCGTGCGGCATCGGGAAGGCGCCGCGCCGGTAGGCCTCGAGCAACGTGCCGGGCTCGAGGTCGGCGCCGGCGGCCACGCAGTCATCAGGTGGCCACTCGCCGGGGTCGAACACCCACGGCGTCGGCGGCAACGGCTGGCGTTTCATGTCATGGGATCGAGCACGCGGGACAGGTGGCGGACCGGGCCTTCGCCCCAGTCCTTCCACTCCGCCGCGGTCGCCTCGTCGAGGAACGTGGACCAGCTCACCGCCCGGTTGACGGCCTGGGTCAGCTCGGCCGTGCGAGCATGTCCCGCACATCGCCCGGCGCGAGCTGCCACACGTCGGCGTACGCCTCGAGCACGGGCTCCCAGGGGATCGACGTCAGTGAGGTGATCCAGCCGTATGGGACACACAGCGCCTCGGCCGCGTGGGCCCACTGGCCGTCGCCGAAGTCGAACACCCGCAGCGATCCGTCGTCGAGCGCGAACACGTTGTTGGGGTGCACGTCGCCGTGCTGCCACGTCGTCGGCAGCGGGCTGTGCCTCAGGACCTCGACGGCATCCGCAATGGCGGGGCGAGTGTCCTTCAACCGGCGCCTGAGGTCCGCGTCGACGTGGGCCGGGTGATCGGCGGGATGGGCCGAGAAGATCTCGACGACCCGGTCGAACCGGTCCAGCACCGTCTCCGGAGAGCAGTCGGGCAAACCGGCAGCAAGCAGGCGGTCACGATGGGTCGCGGCGAGCTGCTGGATCCTGGCGACCTCGACGACGATCCGCTGCCAGTCCTCGACCGTCGGCTCACGAGACTCGCGGAGGGTGGCGCCACGGTCGCGGGTCAGCATCCACCCGCGGCGGGCGTCGATCGCATAGGGCGCGTCGACGGCGTCGGGCGCGAGCCGTGCGAGCTCGGCCTGCAGGACCGGTTCGAACGCCAGCGCTGCGGCGTTGGCCTTGAACCACAGCAGCCCGGCCTCGGTCGGGACCGTGAGCTGCGTCGACCACGGGCGTACGCGCGGCTGCTCGATCGGGCCGTTCAACGTGTCGCCGTGCTGGTCCAGCTGCTCGGCGATCCAGGCCTCGGCCTCGTGACGCCAGTCCTCGCCCGTCACGCGTGCGGAGAAGGGCCGGCCCATGCGCTCAGCGTAGGGGGCGGGCCTCTCGCAGCCCACCTATGCTGGACGGATGGGAGTTCGCCGCAGTGTCGCCGTCACCGCAGGCGCCAAGCTCGCCCCCGCGCTCGCGTCCGGGTATGTCCGCACGGTCCTCGACCACGCGATCGACGGCATCGGGCCGCTGCGCTCGGCTGCCGCTTCGGCGGACACCAAGCTCGTCGACCACGACGGAGACGTCGAGAAGGCGGTGCGCGGCCTCGTCCGGATGCACTCGAGCCTGGCCGGCGTGCAGGGATTCGTCACGAACCTCGGCGGCTTCTCGACCCTCGCGGTGTCGGTGCCGGCCAACGTCGTCGGCGTGACGCTCGTGCAGTGCCACCTCGTCGCGGGCATCGCGCACCTGCGTGGCTACGACCTCGAGGACCCGCGCGTCCGCAACGCGATCCTCGCCTGCATGCTCGGCGAGGACGCCGTCAAGGGACTCGTCAAGCGGCACCGGCTGCCGTCCTCACCGATGGCTCTGGCGACGTCGCCGGTGCACGATCCCGTGCTCGACGAGACGCTGTCGCGTGAGGTGACCGCCGAGCTCGTGGCGCGTACGGCAGGGCGCCGGGCCATCACGCTGATCGGGCGGCGCGTGCCCGCTGCTCGGCGGTGCCGTCGGCGGGTCGAGCGACGCCCTGGCGACCTGGCACGTCGGCCAGTACGCCGCCGACGAGCTCCGCGATCGCCGCCTGGCGACCTGACGGGACTGTCAGACCTCGCGCCTACCGTCGTACGCATGACGCTCGAAGCCGTGATCCTCGCGCTGCGCGAGTCCTGGGGACCTGACACCTGCGCGCCCGAGGACATCGCGGACTGGTCCCCGGACAACCCGGCTCGCGGTCAGTGCGCCACGACGGCGCTGGTCCTGCACGACTTCTTCGGCGGCTCGCTCGTCACGGGCGAGGTCTTCGTCGGCGGTGAGCGCACCGATTTCCACTGGTGGAACCGGCTCCCCGACGGCGAGCAGATCGACATCACGCTCGAGCAGTTCGGTCCGCACGAGCACGTCGTGGGCAGCATCGATGTCGTACGCCCGACCGGCCCGACGCGGCTCGACGACCAGTACGCCCTGCTGTCGGCTCGGGTCGCCGCGCGGCTCGCCCTGTCGGCCTAGGGTCGCGTCACCCCAGCGCGCGCACGACGGCGCTGGCGGGCTCCTTGCCGAGCACGCCCGACATCCAGACGCTCGTGCGCACCAGCGACTCGAGGTCGACGCCGTGCTCGATACCGAGGCCGGTCAACATCCACACCAGGTCCTCGGTCGCCAGGTTGCCGGTGGCGCTCTCGGCGTACGGGCAACCGCCGAGGCCACCCGCTGACGCGTCGAAGGTCGTGATGCCGTGGCGCAGGGCGGCGTACGCATTGGCGAGCGCCTGGCCATAGGTGTCGTGGAAGTGCATCGCGAGCCGGTCGACACCGACTCCGGCCGACCCGAACGCGTCGATCAACCCCCCGACGTGCGCGGCGGTGCCGACGCCGATCGTGTCGCCGATCGACAGCTGGGTCGCCCCGAGGTCGAGCAGCCGCTTGCCGGTCGTCACGACCTGGTCGATCGGGACCGTCGCCCTCCCACGGGTCGCCGAAGCACATCGAGACGTACGCCCTGACGTCGACGCCCGCGTCCCGCGCCCGGCTCACGACAGGCTCGAACATCGCGAACTGCGAGTCGAGCGTCGAGTTGAGGTTCTTCTGCGCGAACGTCTCGGTGGCGCTGCCGAAGATCGCGACGTGGCTGCACCCGGCATCGAGCGCCCGGTCCAGCCCGCGCTCGTTGGGCACCAGCACCGGCAGCGGGGTCGGCCCGTCGAGCGGCAACCGGGCGACGAGCTCGGCGGCGTCGGCGAGCTGCGGCACCCACTTCGGGTGGACGAAGCTCGTCGCCTCGACGATCGGCAGCCCGGCCGCGATGAGCCTGGTGATGAACTCCGCCTTGTCGTCCAGCGACACGATTCCCGACTCGTTCTGCAGCCCGTCCCGCGGCCCGACCTCATAGATCGTGACCGCCGTCGGCAGCGCCGGATCGCGCACCACGCCGGAGTGCTCATGCGGGGTCCACCGTGAACAGGAGGTGCTTGATCGGCACCTGGTCGCCGGCCGTCGCGCCGACGTGGGAGACCACGCCGTCGTAGGGCGCCAGCAGGGCAAGCTCCATCTTCATCGCCTCGACGACGCCGAGCTGCTGGCCGAGCGTCACCGAGTCACCCTCGGCGACATCGACCCGCAGGACCGTGCCTGGCATGGGCGACACCAGGTCGGCCTCGGTCGCCGCACCCGTCTGGTGGCCGCCGCGCATGGGGTCAGGTGTCTCGAGCCGCCAGTTCTGTCCCTGCCACGCGATCGTCAGGCCGTCGGCATCGGCGATCGCCAGCATCCCGTCCGGCACCGTGTCGTCGTCGGTGAAGCCGAACTCCCACGACGTGCCTGTCTCGTCGACCAGCACGATGCGGGTCGGCGCCGGGTCGGCACCTGAGCGCCAGCCGTCGCCGACCGACCACGGCGACTCACCCTCGGTCACCGCGAAGCTGGCCCACAGGAGCGCCGCCGCACGGGCCGCCTCGGTCGAGAGGCTCGGCGGCGTCAGCAGCTCGATCGACGCGTCGCTGTCGAGCCACGCGGTGTGCACCTCGCCCGCTGCGAACTCCTCGCTGGCGACCAGTCGGCGTACGAACCCGAGGTTGGTCGTCACCCCGAAGATGCCGGTGTCGTCGAGCGCGTCGAGCATGTGGCGGCGAGCCTCCTCACGATCCGCGCCCCCGACGACGATCTTGCCGAGCATGGGGTCGTACGCGGTCGACACCTCCTGGTCGGGTCCGAGATCGGTCTCGACGCGGGCGCGGTCCGGCCATGCCGCGTCGAGCACATGTCCGGCCTGCGGCAGGAAGCCCGCATACGGGTCCTCGGCGTAGACGCGGATCTCCATCGCGTGACCAGTCGCCGTGATCTCGTCCTGCGTCAGCGGGAGCCAATGGCCCCCGGCGACGAGGAACTGCCACTGCACGAGGTCCACTCCGGTGATCGTCTCGGTGACCGGGTGCTCGACCTGCAGCCGCGTGTTCATCTCCAGGAAGTACGCCTGCCCGTCGGCGACCAGGAACTCGACCGTGCCCGCGCCGGTGTAGCCGACCTCGCGGCACAGCGCGACCGATGAGTCATGGAGCGTTCGGCGGAGCTCGTCGGTGAGCCCATAGGCCGGAGCCTCCTCGACGACCTTCTGGTGGCGGCGTTGCACCGAGCAGTCGCGCTCGAAGAGATGCACCACGTTGCCCGACGTGTCGCCGAAGACCTGCACCTCGACGTGGCGCCCGGCCTCGACGTACTTCTCGACGAGCAGGGTGTCGTCGCCGAATGCCGCAGCCGCCTCACGGCGGGCCGCGTCGATCGCCGCGGCCAGTCCGCCGGCCTCCCGGACGATGCGCATGCCCTTGCCGCCGCCACCGGCTGCCGCCTTGACCAGCACCGGGTAGGCGTCATCGGGCACGCGTTCGGGATCGAACTGCGGGGTGACCGGCACTCCGGCGCGCTCGGCGATGGCTCGCGCGCGGTCCTTGCGGCCCATCGCCTCCATGACCTCGGCGGTCGGGCCGATGAACACGAGACCCGCATCGACGACGGCCCGGGCGAACTCAGCTCGCTCGGACAGGAAGCCATACCCGGGTGGATCGCCTCGGCTCCGGACTCCTTCGCCGCCGCGATGATCCGCTCGATCGAGAGGTACGACTCGGTCGCCGACGTCGGACCGAGGTGCACGGCATCATCGGCGAGACGTACGTAGGGGGCATCCGCGTCGGCATCGGAGTAGACCGCGATGCTGCGCAGGCCCGCCTCCTCGCACGCGAGGATCACGCGGCGGGCGATCTCGCCGCGATTGGCGACAAGCACGCTGGCAAAATTCATGCGATCACTCACCCCCTCGTGGTGACACCACAGGCTCGGTTCGGAAGAAACAACGCGACGTAACCATCTCTGCAACTACATTCTGAAGACGCCGAATTGCGGCGCCGGGGTCGGAGTGGCTGCGGCGATCTGGAGTCCCATGCCGAGCACGCGACGGGTGTCGACCGGATCGATGATCCCGTCGTCCCACAGTCGGGCGCTCGAGTAGTAGGCCGAGCCCTGGTGGTCGTACTGCTCGCGGATCGGCGCGCGGAACGCCTCGTCATCCTCGGCCGACCACTCGCCGCCCTTGGCCTCGATGCCGTCGCGGCGCACCGTCGCCAGCACCGCCGCAGCCTGCTCGCCGCCCATCACCGAGATGCGCGCGTTGGGCCACATCCAGAGGAACCGCGGGTCGTACGCCCGGCCGCACATGCCGTAGTTGCCGGCGCCGAACGACCCGCCGATCACGACGGTGAACTTGGGCACGACCGACGACGCGACCGCCGTCACGAGCTTGGCGCCATCCTTGGCGATGCCCTTGTTCTCGTACTCCTGACCGACCATGAAGCCCGTGATGTTCTGCAGGAAGACCAGCGGGATGCCGCGCTGGTTGGCGAGCTCGATGAAGTGCGCGCCCTTGAGCGCTGACTCGCTGAACAGGATGCCGTTGTTGGCGATGATCGCGACGGGATAGCCCCAGATCCGGGCGAACCCACACACGAGCGTCTCGCCATAGAGCGGCTTGAACTCGTGCAGCCGTGAGTCGTCGACGACGCGGCGGATGACCTCCCGCACGTCGTACGGGGTGCGACCGTCGACCGGGACGACGTCGTAGAGGCCGTCGGGATCCTCCGCGGGCTCGACCGGCTCGTGCGGAGGTTCTGCGCTGGTCGGCCGCTCGAGCGTGCCGATGATCGAGCGGACGATCTGCAAGGCGTGCTCGTCATCATCGGCGAGGTGGTCGACCACGCCGGAGAGCCGGGCGTGCACGTCGCCGCCGCCGAGGTCCTCGGCCGTCACGACCTCACCGGTCGCGGCCTTCACGAGCGGCGGTCCGCCGAGGAAGATCGTGCCCTGTTCCTTGACGATGACGGTCTCGTCGCTCATCGCCGGGACGTACGCCCCGCCGGCCGTGCAGGAGCCCATGACGGCCGCGACCTGGGGGATCTGCTGCGCCGACATCTGCGCCTGGTTGAAGAAGATCCGGCCGAAGTGTTCGCGATCGGGGAAGACCTCGTCCTGCATCGGCAGGAACGCGCCGCCGGAGTCGACGAGGTAGATGCACGGGAGGTTGTTCTGCTGCGCGATGGTCTGTGCGCGGAGATGCTTCTTGACCGTGAGCGGGTAGTAGGTGCCGCCCTTGACCGTCGCATCGTTGGCGACGATCACGCAGTCGCGCCCGTTGACGCGCCCGATGCCCGTGACGATCCCGGCGCTCGGCACCTCCCCCGCATACATCTCGTACGCCGCGAGGGGCGCGATCTCCAGGAATGGTGAGCCGGGGTCGAGCAAGTGGTCGATCCGATCCCGGGGAAGCAGCTTGCCCCGGGCGACATGCCGTTGGCGGGAGGCTTCTCCGCCGCCTTCACGGACGGTGGCGAGCCTGGTCCGCAGCTCCTCGACAAGTTCACGCATGTCCAAAGGTTAACAGCCGTTAACCACAATCGGCTACACTGGATCCGTGATCACGCCTCGCCGTCAGCAGATCCTCGACACGGCCGCAGAGCTCTTCGCCGAGCGCGGCTTCCATGGTGTCTCGGTTCACGACATCGGCGGCGCCTGTGGCATCTCCGGCCCGGCTCTCTACAAGCACTTCGCCGGCAAGGACGACATCCTCGCGCAGTCACTCACCGCGATCAGTGAGCGGCTCCTCGCCGAGGGCCGGACGCGGAGCCTCGCGGCGGCGGATGCCGGGCAGGCCCTCGACGCGCTCATCGCCTGGCACATCGACTTCGCCCTCGGGCATCCTGCGCTCATCGTGATCCAGGAGCGGGAGTGGACGAACCTCGACGTGACCGGCCGCAAGGAGGTGCGATCGCTGCAGCTGGCCTACATCGACATCTGGGTCGATGTCGTACGCCGGCTGCGTGGCGATCTCGACGCCGCAGAGGCCCGCGCTGTCGTTCAGGCGACGTTCGGCCTGCTCAACTCGACGCCGCACAGCGCTCGCATCAGCGAGTCGGCAATGCGGACCCGGCTGGCGCGGATGGCTCGAGCCGCTCTGCTGGCGTAGCGTCCACGCGCCGCCTGCTGATGGTTGCCGCCGCGACCCCGGTGAGCATGACGACACCGCCGACCAGCTCGAGCACGCTCGGCACCTCGTCCTGCACGATCCACGCGGTGGCGATCCCGACGATCGGGACCAACAGCACGAACGGGACGACGGCGCTGGCGGGATAGCGGGCGAGCAGTGAGTTGAAGATGCCGTAGCCCAGCAGCGAGGCGCCGATCGCCGTGAAGGCCGTGCTCGCGATCGCCGTGCCCGACAGGTGGGTCAACGCGCGGCCGACCTCGTCAGCACCGTCGACCAGCAACGACAACCCGAGCGCCGGCAGCGGCACGACGAGCGCAGACCACACGACGAGCGAGAGGCCCGAGGCGACACCGGCCCGGCGCGCGATGACGTTGCCGATGGCCCATGACGTCGCCGCGCCCAACATCACGAGGACTGGGACGACCGGCGCCGAGACGCCGTGGGCGATCACCACGAGGGCCAGGCCCGCGGTCCCGATCGTCGCGCCGATGACCTGGCGGCGGGTCGGCCGCTCCTTGAGGACGATCGCGGCGATCACGATCGTGAAGATCACCTGCGCCTGCAGCACGAGCGAGGCGAGACCGGCGGGCATACCGAGGTTCAGTGCCAGGTAGAGCAGGCTGAACTGGCCGAGGCTCATGAACGTGCCGACCGCCACGACATTGCGCCAGCCCGCGCGCGGCAGCGGAATGAAGAACACGAGCGGGAAGGCCACCAGCACGAAGCGCATCGCGAGGAACAGCAGCGGTGGGACGTCGGCAAGACCCTCGTCAATCACCACGAAGTTGGCGCCCCAGATGAGCATCACGAGAACGGCGAGCATGCTGTGCTTGAGCGACATGAATCCAGTCTCTCCCGCTCAACGATGAAGCACCAGCAATGGTTTTTGAACCTGACAACGTACGATTGCTTCATGATCGACCTGGGAGCGCTGCGCTCGCTGATCGCCGTACGCGATCACGGCAGCATCGTGGCGGCAGCCGCCGCGCTCGACTTCACCCCGTCCGCGGTCTCCCAGCAGATCAAGAAGCTGGAGCGCCAGTCCCGGTCGCCGATGCTCGAGCGGGTCGGCCGCAGCGTCATCCTGACCGAGCGCGGCCGCCTGCTGGCCCAGCGAGGTGCGCTCCTGCTCGCCGACCTCGAGAAGGTCGAGAATCTCGCAGTCGGCGGGGCCGAGGAGCTGCGCGGCACGTTCCGCATCGCGTCGTTCTCGACGGCATCGCGCGGCATCGTGGCGCCCCTCCTGGCGCGGCTGCGCTCCACCGCACCCGAGCTCGACGTCACGGTGCTCGAGGTCGACCCGCGTGAGGCCGTGACCCTGGTCGAGCGCGGTGGCACCGACCTCTCGGTCGTGCACGACTGGAGCACGATGCCGCTCGAGGTGCCGACGACGCTCGAGCAGCACGAGGTGCACATCGACCGGGCCGACGTGCTGCTGCCGTGGGACCACCGCCTGAGCCTGCAGGACTCGGTCACTCCGCTGGACCTCGTGGACGAGCGGTGGGTCACGACGCCGCCCGGCACGATCTGCCATGACTGGCTCCTGCACATGTTCGCGATGCACGGGGCCCGCCCCGACATGCGCTACTTCGACGGCTCCTACTCGACACATGCCGCGATGGTCGAGCAAGGCGTTGCGGTGGCGCTCGTCCCGCGTCTCGGCCGCGAGTCCCTCTCGCCCCGCATCCGGGCGGTCCCGGTCGTCGACCCCACACCGACGCGCCGGGTCACCACGGTGTGGCGCGCCTCCAGCCGCGAGAACCCGGCCCGCATGCACGTGCACCGCGAGCTCGAGGACCTCTTCCCGTCCGTGCCCTAGGGTGCTGTGCACCGGAACGACAGGAGCGCACGATGGTCAACCTCGGCAAGCTGCTCGGCGGCAACCTCGACATCAAGAAGGTGCAGCAGGTCGTCGACCTGGTCTGGGACAACAAGGACGACCTGGCCAACAGTGCCAAGTTCGCCAAGGAGATCCCCGACTTCATCCGTACGCTCGCCAGTGGCCTCTCCGAGGCCGGCGACCAGGCGCGCGCCGCGGGCCTTGCGCTGGTCGGCGCTGACGGCAAGTCCGGAGCCACGACGCGTCTCGGCAGCAGCGCGACGACACTCGGATCGATCGCCGACAACCTCACGAGCGTCGCCAAGTTCGTCGCCGACGCTGCCGACGATGTCGAGAAGGTGCCGATGATGGGCGGTCCCGCGAAGCAGCTCGGGGGAGCGGCCAAGACCATCCGCGAAACCACCTCTGGTCTCGGCGGTCTGGCCGACGACCTGGTGAGCCTCGCCGAGATTCTCGGCAACGTCGGCGCGGCTCTCAGCAAGCTCGGTGACAGCCTCGACGCGTCGGGCAGCAAGGCGCAGGGCTTCGCCGCTCCCGCCTAGGGGGCGTTGAGCGGATCCTGCTCGACGCCGAAGCCGCAGTGCTTGGCGACGAAGTCGAAGATCTGCTTCTTCTGCGGCTCCGTGAAGCGCAGGAAGAACGACGCCTTGCCGGACTGCGCGCTGTCGACGTGCAGCGGCATCGTCGCGCCCGTCCGGTCCT
The DNA here is from genome assembly GCA_963761965.1 of uncultured Actinomycetota bacterium. Classification (GTDB taxonomy): domain Bacteria; phylum Actinomycetota; class Actinomycetes; order Propionibacteriales; family Nocardioidaceae; genus Aeromicrobium. The sequence continues at coordinate 47,113 of CAVXIX010000016.1, read as the reverse complement.
CGGCAACCACGTGCACGTCGCACCGGTTGGGGATGATCGCCAGGACAGCTTCGTACGCACCACTGCCCGCGACGAGCTCATGGTCGATGTTCGACCCGGGGACGGGCTTCAAGAGCGTCGTGCCGTCGACGGGCCCGATCCGGACGGGGCCACCCTTGGCCTTGGCCGTGAACGTGATGCCGATCTCGAGCACCGAGTCACGGCCCTTGCCCTTCACGGCGAACGTCGGATCGACCCGCAGGTCGCCGATCGTGCTCTCGGCGCAGTCACGCTTCATGAACAGCCCGACGCTGCCGTAGTGGTCCTTGGGCCTGACGACTGACGTCCGCTCCTTGCCGTCGCCGACGCGGTAGGTCACGCGCGCCGTCGCATCGATGCCCTTGCCGGACTTCGTCGTCGGGCAGCTCGCGGGCGCCATGTCCATCGTCAGGTTGACGGTCGCGCCGGACGGGATCGTGGCCGGTCCCTGGTAGTGCGACGCCTTGGCGAGCCGGCCTGACGTCACCTTGGCCGACGACACCGTGAGTGGCTTGTCGCTCTTGTTGACGACCTGGAGCTGGAAGTGCCGGTTCTGCAGGTCCTGGCGGGCCTGCTCCATGCGGAACGTGACGCCCTTCGGCACGTCCGTGGTGCCGTCATCCCCGCTGCCACATCCCACCAACGGGAGCAGGAGCAGCAGCAGGGCGACAGCACGACGCATACGCCCGATCGTATGCCGGTCAGTTCCGGTCAGGCACCCTTGAGCGTGCGCCAGGACACCACGGCCGCAGCGAGTGCCACGAGGATCGCCGTCGCCGATGTGAGCTGCACGCCGAGGTCGAATGCCTCATGCGCCGACCGCAGCATCGCCTCGCCCACGCCGTTGGGATAGAACTTGGCGTACTCGACGGTGCCGCCCAACGTCTCGAACGTCGAGTCGTTCTCGCCCCACTGCGCAACCGCCGGGACGGTGAGGTGCGACCGGTACGTCGAGGTGAGGATGCTGCCGAGCACCGCGGTGCCCAGCACGGCTCCGACCTCGTACGCCGTCTCGGAGATCGCCGACGCAGCCCCAGCCTTGTAGGGCGGAACGCTCGACAGCATGAGGTCGTTGGTCAACGTCTCGGCCAGGCCGATCCCGAGTCCGAGCACCGAGAACGCGATCATGATCGACAGCGTTGACGGCGTTCCGAGGAAAGCGGCAATCGCATAGCCGGCCGCGGACAGGCCGAAGCTGCCGGCCACGAGCGCCCGTGCCGGGAAGAACCGCACCAGGCGCACCGCGGCGAACCCGGCGATCACCGTGACCAGCAGGCCCGGCAGCAGGACGGTCGCCGCCGACAAGGGGGAGAGGCCGACCACGAGCTGCAGGAACTGCGCCGCGAAGTAGACGAAGCCCGCGTATCCCATGAGGCTCAGCAGGTTGGCCACGATCGCACCGCTGAAGACCCGGTCGGAGAACAGCGTCATGTCGATCAGCGGGTTCACGAGGCGGTGCTGACGGCGTACGAACAGCACACCGCTGGCGATCCCGACACCGAAGCCGATCAAGGCCGGATCGCTGAAGCCGTGCTCCGCGGCCTGCTTGATGCCGAACACGAACGGCAGCATCGCGGTCATCGACAAGACGATGCTGAAGGTGTCGATGCGACCCGGCCGCGGGTCACGCGACTCCGGCAGGAGGAACACCGCAGCGACCAGGAAGATCGCGATGATCGGCACGTTGATGAAGAACACCGAGCCCCACCAGAAGTGCTCGAGCAGCCAGCCGCCGACGACCGGGCCGAGCGCCGCACCACCGGCGAACATCGCCGCCCAGGTGGCGATCGCGAGCCGCCGGTCGTCGCCGTTCGTGAAGATGTTGCGGATCAGCGACAGCGTCGAGGGCATCAGCGTCGCGCCGAACACGCCGAGCAGGGCGCGTGAGGCGAACAACGCCTCGGCATTGGGACTGAACGCCGCGCACACCGACGCGATGCCGAACCCGACGGCGCCGATCAGCAGCAGCCGGCGACGGCCGATGCGGTCGCCGAGGCTGCCCATCGCGACGAGCAGGCCCGCCAGCATCAAGGGGTAGATGTCGACGAGCCAGAGCATCTGCTCACCGGTCGGGCGCAGCGCGACGCTGACCTGCGGCAGCGCGAAGCTGAGCACGGTGTTGTCGATCGAGGTCAGCAGAACGGGCAGCATGAGGACGCCCAGCGCCAGCCATTCGCGCAGCCCGGCGCGTGGCGAGTCCAGCTGTTCGGCGCGGTAGCGCGAGTCGATCGTGGTCATGGGTGCCTCCTCCCGTTCAAGACGGCAACTATACCGTCCAGACGGTACAGTCAACGACCTGCGGCCTGGTGATATTCCTCTCTGTAAGGTGAGCGCATGTCAGTGGGAGAACGATCGACGCGAGATCGCTTGATCGACGCCTTCGAGACGCTCCTGGTCACCGCCGGCAGCCGGGCCGCGACCCTCGATGCCGTCGCTGCCGAGGCCGAGGTGTCCAAGGGCGGCCTGCTCTACCACTTCCACAGCAAGGACGAGCTCGTCGAGGGCATGCTGACCCGGCTGCGCGAGCAGGGGGAGGCCGACGTCGCCAAGATGCGCACGGCCAAGAAGGGCCCGGTCGAGTTCTACCTCGCCACCTCGGTCAACACCGGCAGCAACTTCGACCGCGCGCTCGTCGCCGCCGGTCGCATTGCGCAGGAGAACGACTCGCGCGCTTCTGCGGCGCTCGCCGACCTCCGGGAGGGCTGGTTCGGGGTCCTGCGCGAGCACCTCGGCGACGAGTCACTGGCACGCACGATCCAGCTGATCGGCGACGGCCTCTACTTCGACGACACCACGGGGCTGACGGAGAAGAATGCGCTCAAGCACGTACGCGCGGTGCTGAAACGCCTCGACGTCCTCTAGGTGTTCATGCGCCGTGCGGGTGACATGCACGCGTACGTCATCCGGCGCCCCTGGACTCGGAGCATGACACTCCTTCATCCGTATGTCCGCCGCGCGGCCCGCGCCCTCGGCGTCGCCGCCATCGCCATCGGAGCGGTCGCCGTACCCGCGGCCGCCACCGACAAGGCACCCGCCAAGAGCCATCACCAGGCCATCACGGTGTTCGCGCACCGCGGCGCCTCGGGCTACCGGCCCGAGCACACCCTCGCCTCGTACGCGCTGGCGATCAAGCTGGGCGCCGACTACATCGAGCCGGACCTCGTCAGCACCAAGGACGGTGTCCTGGTCGCCCGTCACGAGAACGAGATCAGCGGTACGACCGACGTTGCCAACCACCCCGAGTTCGCGCAGCGCAAGACCACCAAGACCATCGACGGCAAGCCGATCACCGGCTGGTTCACCGAGGACTTCACGCTTCGTGAGCTCAAGACGCTGCGGGCCAAGGAGCGGCTGCCGGACGTACGCCCCGGCAACACACGCTACGACGGTCGCTTCGAGATCCCGACGTTCGACGAGGTGCTCGCGCTCGCCAGGTCCGAGGGCCGCAAGTACCACCGAACGATCGGCGTCGCCCCTGAGACCAAGCACCCGACCTACTTCCAGTCGATCGGCCTGCCGCTGGAGAAGCCGCTCCTGCGTTCGCTGACCCGCGCCGGGCTCAACTCGCGCCATGCCAAGGTCGTCATCCAGTCGTTCGAGACGACCAACCTGCGGCGCCTCGCGCGCGAGACCCGCGTCCCGCTCGTCCAGCTGACCTCCGCCACCGGCGCCCCGTACGACCTGGTGGCTGCCGGCGACTCCCGGACGTACGCCGACATCATGACGCCGGCCGGGCTGCGGGACGTCGCGACGTACGCCGACTGGCTCGGGCCGGACAAGAACAGCATCATCCCGCGCGACGCCCAGGGATTCCTGACGAAGCCGACGCCGCTGGTCAACGACGCCCACCGAGCCAGGCTCAAGGTCGTCGCCTACACGTTCCGTGAAGAGAACCAGTTCCTGCCGGCGGACTTCCGCAAGGGAACCGACCCCAACGCCAAGGGCGACATCTACGGCGAGCTCCAGGCGTTCTTCGCGGCCGGGCTCGACGGCTTCTTCGCGGACTACACCGACAGCGCCGTCGCCGCGCGCAACCGGTGGGAGAACAGCTAGAACCCTGTTGGAGGCGGGCTCGGAGTTCTAGGGTTGAAGCATGTGCCGCAACATTCGTACCCTCCACAACTTCGAGCCCGCCGCGACCAACGACGAGGTCCAGGCCGCCGCCTTGCAGTACGTCCGCAAGATCAGCGGGTCGACCAAGCCGTCGAAGGCCAATGAAGAGGCGTTCAACCACGCCGTCGCGGAGATCGCCCACATCACGGGCCATCTCCTCGAGGACCTGGTGACGACGGCGCCGCCCAAGGACCGCGAGACCGAGGCCGCCAAGGCCAAGGAGAGGTCGGCCAAGCGCTTCGCGTCGGCCTAGGTGCCGGGCGTCAGGCCTTGCGCAGCTTGAGGAAGATGCTCGGACCGAAGTTGCTGCGTGCCAGCCGGCGCTGAGTGAGCCGCTCCGCAGCCAGCATCGCGCTGGTCGGCAGCGCCCGCTTGAGGGTCTGGCTGCGCAGGTTGGACACCGAGAGCTTGTTCTCGAGCTTGAGGCCCGCCGCGCCGGCCTGACCGACAACGGTGTCGATGTTGTGGTTGACGAAGGCGATCGCGTCGGGCTCGTCGGCCTTGGTCTTGCGGATGTTGACCGGCTCGGTCGGCAGCGGGGTGCCTTCCTTCTTGTGCCGGCGACGGTTCTTGTAGTGGCCGTAGTTGGCGACCTCGATGATCGCGGTGCCGCCGGGGGCGAGCACGCGAGAGATCTCCGCGAACTCCGCCGTCGGGTCGGGCAGGTGGTGCATGACCCGGATCATCGTGATGAGGTCGAGCTCGCCGTCCTCGAACTTGAGGTCGTCGGCCTGCATCTGGACCTGCTTGATGTCGGTGCCCTCGAGCACCTTCTTGGCCGCCTCGAGCTGGGACGCGGCCGGCTCGGCCAGCGTCACCTCGTCGGAGAACGTACGCAGCAGGATGCACAGGCGCCCGAAGCCGCCGCCGATGTCGGCCGCCTTGCGGTAGTGGTTGCCCTTCAGCAGTCGCCGGATCGCGATGTGCTCGGCGGCGTTCTCGTAGTCGCGGTTGTCCCAGTACTTGGTGTAGTCGTAGTCGCGCTCGTACTGGTTGGCGACCTTCTTGGAGGGCTGTTTTTCAGTCACGCCGACCACAGTAACAACCGCAGGCGCACAGGTATTAATCGTCCTTCGCTCGCAAGCTCGCTCCCGCTTCGCTAGGAACCGTAGGTGCGGGGACCGAAGACCGGCGTCTCCTTGGCCATGCCGGCCTTGCGGGCGATCGTGGTGTTCTTCGACTTGAACATTGCCGCCTGGAGCCGGCGCTCGAGCCGGTACGCCCCGCGGAGGCTGCGGTGCCGGTTGCCGTAGATCAGTTTCTTGGTCGCTGCGACCGAGTCGGGCGAGCGCTCGATGATCTGGTCGACGAGCGCCAAAGCCGCCTTCAACGGGTCCTCACTGACCTCGGTCGCGAGACCCAGCTCCGCTGCCCGCTCACCTGTGAACGACTCACCTGTCATCGACAGCCGCATCACGACATCGGCCGGCAGCAGCTCGTTGAACGGGACGGTTCCGGCCATGTCCGGGACGAGGCCCCACTTGGCCTCGAGGATCGACCACGTCGCGTCGGGCGTCGTGAACCGGAAGTCCGCGCCGGCAGCGAGCTGCACGCCCGCCCCGTAGCAATGCCCCTGCACGACAGCGATGACCGGCACCGGCAGGCTACGCCAGATCGCGGTGACCTTCTGGAACTGGTTGACGGTCCGCGGGCCGGCGAAGAAGAACCGGGCAACCCGCTTCTTGTCCTTGAACGCCGCGGCGAAGTCGAGCCCCGCGCAGAACGAGCGCCCCTTGCCCTGCAGCACCACGGCGCGGATGTCGCGGTTGCCCTTGAGCGCCTCGGCAGCAGCGATCAGCTCGCTGATGAGGTCGAGGTCGACACCGTTGAGCTTGTCGGGGCGATTGAGCCACACGTACGCGATCGGGCCGTCGATCTCAGTGAGGACACGCGGTTCAGTCATGCCCGTCAGGCTATCCGCCCGGGATTCCCGGCAGCCTCCTGACCAGCGAAGAAACTACCGATCCACAGATGTTTGAAAACGCAACCCGGGGGCAATACCCCCGCATGGTCAACGTCAAGAGACTCCCGCTCCCACTCATGGAGACGTACGAATGGCAGTACCAGGGTGCGTGCATGGGCGCCGACAGCGAGGTGTTCTTCTCGCCCGAGGCGGAGCGGGGCGCCAAGCGCGAGCGTCGGGAGCAGAACGCCAAGAGGGTCTGCTTCACGTGTCCCGTCATCGACCGCTGCCGCGAGCACGCCCTGGCGGTGCAAGAGCCATACGGCGTCTGGGGTGGCCTGACCGAGGGCGAACGCGCCGCGCTGACCCACCACAAGGTCGCCAGCTGACGCTTTGTGCGGACGGGCCGAGTTGCCAGGACCGGTGTACAAAGGAATGACATGACCACTCCGGCACCCCGCCACGTCGTCGCGAAGGCCTGATTCGTATGCCTGCTGCCCGCCAGCCCAGCACGTCAGCCAAGGTTCTCTATCGCCCTGTCGGCATCGTCAGCTCGATTGCCGGCGGTCTGATCGCCTCGATGCTCTTCAAGCAGATCTGGAAGCGCGTCAGTCGGGGCGAGAACGCCGATCCGCCGACCCCGCTGCAGTCGGAGTATCCGTTCAAGGAGATCCTCCTCGCCGCTCTGCTGCAGGGCGCGATCTTCTCGGTGGTCAAGGCGATCATCCAGCGTCAGGGCGCCAAGGGCTTCCAGCGCGTCACCGGCGAATGGCCGGGATCATGACGTCGGCCTCGGACCTGTTGGTCGATGCCTTCGGCCGCATCCACGAGGGCTCGGCGATGGTTGTCGACGGCCTCTCGCCCGCCGACCTGAGCCACCGCGTGGCACCCGGCGCCAACACGATCGGGTGGCTCGTCTGGCACCTCATGCGTGTGCAGGACAACCACGTCGCTGACGCGGCCGGCACCGACGAGGTCTGGGCGTCGGCCGGTTGGCACAAGCGGTTCGGCCTGCCGTTCAGCGAGAAGGCCACGGGCTATGGCCACAGCCGCGATGACGTCGACACGGTCCACGTCACGGCAGAGCTGTTGGTCGGCTACGCCCAGGCCGTCTCCGATGTGACGCTCCGGTATGTCAAAGGGCTCTCCGACGCCGACCTCGACCGCGTCGTCGACGACTCGTGGGACCCGCCGGTGACCCTCGCCGTACGCCTCATCAGCGTGATCGGCGACGACCTCAAACACCTCGGTCAGGCCGAGTACGTTCGCGGCCTGCTCTGACCCTTATTTCGGGCCGGCACCAGCCCCTGAATTTGCAGTCCGCAAAGACAAATTGCGAGACATATGCCACGTGTGAAATAGACCCGTGCGTTCTGCCACTGGAGAGGGCATGATCGAGCGATGGTTGATGTCGACGCAGCACTGGACGAAGCAGGACTCAAGAACCCACACGTGCGGGAGTACGTGAATTACTGGGCCGATCTGACCGGAGCCGAGAGGGTCGAGGTGGTCAGCGCCGCCGACGACGCACGGCTCATCGCCGAGGCGCTCGAGGCCGGCGAGCTGGAGCCCGCGGGCGAAGGTCTCTACTACTCACGCAGCTATGTGAAGGACACCGCGCGCTCCGAGGAGCGCACGATCGTGGCCACCAACGATCCCGCGGACAAGGGCGTCTACAACAACTGGCGGCCCGCCTCGGAGATGAAGCCCCTGCTCGAGAGCCGCATGCGTGGCGCATCGGCGGGCAAGACGATGTATGTCATCCCCTACCTGATGTCGCCTCCCGGCAACGCGCTCGCACCGTGGGCGGCCGGCGTGCAGGTGACCGACACCCGCACCGTCGTGCTGCACATGATCCGCATGGCACGTGTCGGCGCAGAATTTCTCGAGGCCCTGGAGGACCCCGAGCAGTTCGTCCGCGCCGTGCACGTCACCGGCGACCTGGAGCACCTCGGCCAGGGCACGCCCAATGACCAGCGCTACTTCGTCACGGTCGCCGACGAACGTACGATCCTGCACTTCGGCTCGTCCTACGGCGGCAACGCCCTGCTCGGCAAGATCGCGCACGGGCTGCGCCAGGCTGCGTACGACGGCTGGGCCTCGCGCAAGTTCCTCGCCGAGCAGTACATGTTGATCGGCATCAAGGACAAGCAGACCGACAAGACGTACCACATCTGCGGCGGCTTCCCGAGTGCCTCGGGCAAGACCAACCTCGCCATGATGCTCGCCCCCGACGTGCTCGGCGATCGCTATCACGTGTCGTTCTACGGCGACGACATCGCGTGGCTGTGGGTCGACGAGGCCAGCGGCAAGCTCTACGGCATGAACCCCGAGTACGGCGTCTTCGGCGTGGCCAAGGACACCAACGAGGGCACCAACCCGACGGCGCTCGCCTCGATCGCCGAGGGCACGCAGGCGATCTTCACCAACATCGCCTACAACCCCGAGACGCGCGAGGTCTGGTGGGAGGGCCGTACGCCCAAGCCGCCGGCCGACCCGCATGGCTGGCTCGACTGGACGGGTTCCCCGATCGCCGATCGCGAGAACGGCGACGACAGCCCCTGGGCGCACCCCAACAGCCGCTTCACGACGCAGCTCGACAACGTCCCCAACATCGCCGAGGACTACAACGCGTCCTCCGGCGTGCCGATCGACGCGATCATCTTCGGCGGCCGCACCCGCGACCGCGAGCCGCTGATCCGCGCGATCACGGACCTCGCCGAGGGCGTCTACGACGGCCTGACGCTCGGTGCTGAAGCCACGTCCGCGGCCGAGGGCAAGGAGGGCATGCTCCGCTACGACCCGATGTCCAACCGCCCGTTCATGGCGTACGGCGAGGGTGACTACGCGCAGCACTACCTCAACATCGTCGGGGCGGCCAAGGACCTGCCGATCTTCGCGCACGTCAACTGGTTCCAGAAGGATCCTCAGGACGGCCACTACCTGTGGCCCGGCTACCGCGACAACCTGCGGCCGCTGCTCTGGCTCCTGCAGCTCAAGGCCGGCGAGGTCACCGGTCGCCAGACGCCGGTCGGCATCATCCCGACGGCCGAGGAGCTCAACCTCGACGGCGTCGACATCACGCCGGAGGACCTCGAGACGATCCTGTCGATCGACAACGCGCGTTGGCGTCAGGAGATGGGGTTCCGCGAGGAGCACCTCAAGCAGTTCGACAACATGCCCGAAGAGATCTGGGAGGCGCACCGTCGCGTGTCAGCCGCCCTGGACGCCGATCAGGCGTAGCCACGAGGAACGACAGGACCCCCGGACCGTGTGGTCCGGGGGTCCTTTCGTGTGCGAATCCCGCCGACCTAGTTGGTGGCCGAGTCTGGCTCGAGGTTCGCGGCCTGTCGCGGAGTGAGGTCCTCGGCGGCGTCCCAGCCCGTGCAGTCGACCCATACGGTCTGCTGGCGCTCGTATCCCGTGGGGTCCTTGACCTTCACCGTTGCGAAGGTGACGGCGATCGTCCCGATGCCGACGGGCGGAAGGCATTCGGGACGGCCATCTGCGTGGTAGGAACCAGTTGAGTCGACCCAGGCCACGTCTCGGGGAATCGTGTAGCCGATCGAACCGTCCACCTCGACGCTGATGTCCCCGGGAGCGGACAGTGCCCGTCCGTGCCGAACCGTCGTGGAGGTGTCACCACGGCCGACGAGGTACGCGACAACGACGAGCATGACGACGACGGTCACGACCAGCGGCACCAGGCGGCGCCGCGATCGGGTCTTGGCGTCTGGGGCGAGCGTGTCAGTCATCGTTGCCATCCTTTGGTCGTGGAGACACTCTGCCGTGACTCCATGACCGACAGGTACAGAACGCTGGAACGAGAGAGGCCGGTCTCCCATCTGGGCAGCGGCAAACTACGACATACCGAAGCAGGGCCCCGACGAAAACCATGTCGAGGCCCTGCTGTCTGTTCTTTACTTCTGTGCGCGAGGGGGGATTTGAACCCCCACGCCCTTGCGGACACTGGCACCTGAAGCCAGCGCGTCTACCATTCCGCCACCCGCGCGTGGTCCCGTAGGACCGGTTCGCAAGTCTAACAGGCTGATTCTGGTGCGATTCCTCACGCCCGCCCCTGCTGCGAAGTAGCGGGGATGGGCACTCCCGATACGATCGCAGGGTAGAACCACGACAACCGGAAAGGCGGAGGCTGATGGCGGGGGTGCTGCAGCGATTCGAACAACGCCTCGAGGGCGCGGTGAGCAGCGCGTTCGCTCGGGCGTTCCGCAGTGCTGTGCAGCCCGTCGAGATCGCCGCTGCCCTGCAGCGCGAGGTCGACAACTCGGCCCACATCCTGTCCCGTGAGCGGATGCTCGTGCCCAACGTCTTCACCGTCGAGCTGTCGCCGCCCGACTTCGACCGGCTCAACCCGTTCAGCACGACGCTGGCCGACGAGCTCTCGACGCTCGTCAAGGAGCACGTCGACGAGCAGCGCTACACGATGGCCGGACCGCTGGAGATCTCGTTCACCAAGACCGGTGAGCTCAGCACCGGACGCTTCCGCGTCCGCAGCAAGACCAACGCCGCCGTGACACCGGTCGCCGGTCAACGGATGACCGAGACCGCGATCCGCAGCTCCAACGTGCTGCTCGAGGTCAACGGCATGAAGCACCCGGTCGACCCGCCGGGCGTCGTCATCGGCCGCGGCAACGAGGCCGACCTCAAGATCGACGATCCGGGCATCTCGCGGCGCCACGCCGAGATCAAGGTCCACCAGAGCGGCGCCGAGACCACCGTCACGATCGTCGACCTCAACTCGACCAACGGCGTCGTCCTCAACGGTCACAAGGTCGCCACCGGTGTCGTCACCGACGGATCCGAGATCCGCCTCGGCAACACCGTGATCGTGATCCGCATGACCGAGGCCGGCCACTAGATGTCAGAGCTCACTCTCACGCTGATCAAGCTCGGCTTCCTCGCCGTGCTGTGGCTGTTCGTGCTGTCCGCCGTCTCGGTCATCCGGTCGGACATCTTCGGCACCAAGGCGCCCTCGGCGCCACGTCCGGCCAAGAGCAAGCAGAAGGCACCGGCCAAGGCCAAGAACCGCAAGGCTCCGCGCGGCGTGCCGACCAAGCTCCAGGTCGTGTCGGGTCCCAACGCCGGACAGAGCGTGCCGCTCGGCGACAAGCCGATCCTGCTGGGCCGCGGCACCGACGCCGCGATCCGCCTCGATGACGACTACGTCTCGACCCGTCACGCCCGGTTCGCGACCAACGGGGAGCAGTGGTTCGTGGAGGACCTCGGCTCGACCAACGGCACCTACCTCGGCAGCCAGCGCATCACCTCGCCCGTACCGATCGGCCTCGGCATCGCCGTCCGACTCGGCAAGACCATCGTCGAGCTGCAGAAGTAGCCCATGACCGCCTTGACCTTTCGCTATGTCGCGCACACCGACACCGGTCTGCGCCGATCCGCCAACCAGGACTCCGGCTACGCGAGTCCCCGCCTGCTGGTCATCGCCGACGGCATGGGCGGCGCCGCGGCCGGCGATCTCGCCTCGTCCGAGGTCATGCACATCATCCGCGAGCTCGACACCGACAACCTCACCGACGCGATGGCCGCGCTCGAGGAGGCCGTCACCAAGGCCAACGCCCGGCTGGGCGACCTCATCGCCGACGACCCTGCGGTCGAGGGCATGGGCACGACGCTCGACGCGCTGGTCTGGGACGGCGAGAAGTTCGCCTTCGCCCACATCGGCGACTCCCGCGTCTACCGCCTCCGTGCCGGTGAGCTCACGCAGATCAGCAAGGACCACACGTTCGTCCAGAGCCTCATCGACGAGGGCCGCATCTCGCCGGCCGAGGCGCGCGTCCACCCGCATCGCTCGCTGATCCTGCGGGCGATGCTCGGCCGCGACGACAACGGCGCCGACCTCAGCTGGGTGCAGCCGATGCTCGGCGACCGCTACCTGTTGTGCAGCGACGGCCTCACCGACATGGTGACTGACGAGGTGATCCGCGGCGCGCTGATGTCGGAGACCATCGACATGGCCGCGACCGAGCTCGTACGCCTCGCGCTCGAAGCCGGCGGCTACGACAACGTCACGGTCGTCATCGGCGAGTTCGTCGAGGCCGACACCGAGCCCGACGACCGCCTGTCCTCGGCCGACGGCCAGCCGCAGCTCGTCGGAGCCGCCGCCGGCCAGGCCCGCCCGCGCACGGGCGAGGGGACGAGCGGCAGCGACTCCGCGACGACCGCCTCCTCGTACGACCCGGAAGAGCTCCGCTACGCCCCGCGAGCGCCGAGCCGCTTGCGCTGGCTCCGCTGGGCAGCCGCGCTCGTGCTCGTCGCACTGATCGTCGGCGCCGGCAGCGCCTGGGCCTACAACTGGTCGCAGAAGCAGTACTTCGTGGCTGCCCACGACGGCAAGGTCGCGATCTTCAAGGGCGTGCAGGCCGACATCCCCGGCATCACGCTCCAGCACGTCGAGCAGGTCACCGACGTCGACCTCGAGACCCTGCCTGAGTTCCGCCGCCAGCAGGTCGAGGCCGGCATCGAGGCATCCAGCAAGGCCGATGCCGAGAAGACCGTGGCCGAGCTCGACGACCTCGCCGTTCCGCCGACCACGACGCCGACTCCCAAGCCGACCAAGACCACGAAGTCGACGGCGTCCAACACGTCATGGCAGCGATGACCACACCCACACTGGTTCCTCGCAAACGGCGGGGAGCCGAGTTCTTCCTGACCGTGCTCGCGGTGTTCATCGGCATCGCGGCCTACGCAGCGGTGGGCCTCGGCGTCGAGGGCACGATCCCGGCCGACACCTACAAGCTCGGCGGCGCGTTGATCGTCGTCGCCATCGCGACCCATCTGATCGTCCGCCGGGTCGCGCCCTACGCCGATCCCGTGCTGCTGCCGCTGGTCATCGCGCTCAACGGCCTCGGGCTGGCGATGATCTACCGGCTCGACCTCGGGCGCCAGCAGATCGACCCTGCTCGCGCAGCCTTCGCCAACTCGCAGCTCGTATGGACCGCGATCGGCATCGCCGCGTTCGCCGCGATCCTCATGCTGGTCCGCGACCACCGCCGGCTGCAGACCCTGACCTACACCTTCGGCCTGGTCGCGATCGGCCTGCTGATCCTGCCGCTGCTGCCCCACTTCGGACGTACGATCAACGGCGCCCGCATCTGGGTCAACTTCGGCCCGTTCAGCTTCCAGCCCGGCGAGATGGCCAAGGTGTGCCTCGCGATCTTCTTCGCGGGCTACCTCGTCGTCAAGCGTGACGCCCTCGCGCTGGCCGGCCGGCGCGTCATGGGCATCGACCTGCCGCGTGGTCGCGATCTCGGTCCGATCCTCGGCGGCTGGCTGATCAGCGTCTGCATCCTCGTCCTCCAGCGCGACCTCGGCTCGTCGCTGCTGTTCTTCGGCCTGTTCGTCGTGATGCTCTACGTCGCGACCGAGCGCCCGGGCTGGCTCGTCGTGGGCGCCCTGCTGTTCGGTGCCGGCGCCTACTTCGGCTACCTCGCGTTCGGGCACGTGCGCGTACGTTTCGACGCCTGGCTCGATCCGTTCTCCGATCCCGACCGCAACGGCCAGGTCATCAACGGGCTGTTCGGCCTCGCGCACGGCGGAATCCTCGGGCAGGGGCTCGGCCAGGGCAGCCCGCAGCTGACGCCCTACTCGTTCTCCGACTTCATCGCCGCCTCGATGGGTGAGGAGCTCGGACTGACCGGGCTCATGGCGATCATCCTGATCTACGGACTCATCGTGGAGCGCGGCCTGCGCATCTCGCTGACCTGCCGCGACGCCTTCGGCAAGCTGCTCGCCGCCGGGCTCGCGTTCTCGTTCGCGCTGCAGGTGTTCGTCGTCATCGGTGGCGTCACCCGGCTCATCCCGCTGACCGGCCTGACCACCCCGTTCATGGCTCAAGGCGGTTCGTCGGTCGTCATGAACTGGGCGATCATCGGCCTGCTCCTGCGCATCAGCGACCAGACCCGCCGCCCGGCTCCCGAGATCTCCACGTTCGCGAGTGACGAGGAGACCCAGGTGGTGAAGCTGTCGTGAACCGGCCCATCCGCAACATCGCCATCGCGTGCCTCGTCCTGTTCGCCGCCTTGCTGCTCAACATCAACTACGTGCAGTTCGTCGAGGCCGACAGCCTCAACGCCAAGAACGGCAACCGGCGCGTCATCGACGAGGAGTTCTCCCGCGACCGTGGCGCGATCCTGGTCGACGGCGAACCGATCGCCGAGAGCGTCAAGGCCAAGGACGAGTACAAGTTCCAGCGCCGCTACCCCGACGCCAGCCTCTACGCGTCGCTGACCGGCTCGTTCTCGTACATCTACGGTCCGAGCGCGCTCGAGAAGTCACAGAACCGGGTCCTGTCCGGCAGCGACAACCGGCTGTTCGTCAACCGGGTCGTCGACCTCGTGTCCAACAAGCAGCCCAAGGGCGGCAGCGTCGAGCTCACGATCGACCCGCTCGCCCAGAAGGCCGCGGCCGAAGGCCTGGCGCGGCTCGGCAAGAACACCAAGGGCGCCGTCGTCGCTCTCGACCCGCAGAGCGGCGCCGTGCTGGCGATGGTCAGCCAGCCGTCGTACGACCCCAACAAGCTTGCGAGTCACAACTTCAACGACGTCGTCAAGGCATACAAGGACTACAGCGCCAACGAGGACCAGCCGCTGATCAACCGGGTGACCCAGCAGACGCTGCCGCCCGGCTCGACGTTCAAGCTCGTCACCGCCGCCGCGGCCCTCGAGGACGGCGTCGTCGACAACATCGACGACAAGATCAAGGCCGGCTCCCGGCTGACGTTCCCCGGCATCCAGTACTCCCTGCCCAACGAGAACGGCGGCAACTGCGGCGGCAACTCGATCACGTTCGAGCGGGCGCTCAACGTCTCGTGCAACGTCGCCTTCGGAGCCCTCGCCGGCAAGATCGGCCAGGAGAAGCTCGCCGCGCAGGCCGCGAAGTTCGGTTTCGGCACCGACCCGCTCGACGGCCTGGCCGGCAACGCCAGCCGCTTCACGGTCGGCGACAACAACCTCGAGCGCACCACAGCTCGCCCAGTCCGGCATCGGCCAGTACGAAGTCGCCGCGACCCCGCTGCAGATGGCGATGGTCGCTGCCGGCGTCGCCAACGGCGGTGACGTCATGAAGCCTTACGTCGTCAAGACCGTGCGCTCGCCCAACCTCCGGGTGCTCGAGCAGGCGCAGCCCGAGCGACTCAGCCAGGCCATGAGCAGCTCCAATGCCCGAAAGCTGAGCGAGATGATGGTCAGCACCGTCCAGGTCGGCACCGCCACCTCGGCGCGGATCTCGGGCGTCGACGTCGGTGCCAAGACCGGCACCGCGCAGTCCACGCCCGACCGCCCGCCCTACGCCTGGTTCGTGTCGTTCGCTCCCGCTGACGACCCCAAGGTCGCGGTCGCGGTGCTGGTCGAGTCGAGCGACACCGCCCGCAACGAGATCGCCGGTGGGCGCCTCGCGGGCCCCATCGCTCGCTCCGTCATGGAAGCAGTGCTTGGCAAGTGACCACGAACTTCACGAGTACACGCGCAAGCTCGGCGACCGAATGCCGATACGCAGGTACTGCAACGACCGCAACGATGAGTCTGGGAGACTGACATCATGACCGAATCTGGCGACGAGACGACACGCCTGGGCGAGCGCTACGAACTCGGCGGCCTGCTCGGGCGCGGCGGCATGGCCGACGTACGCGTGGGCCGCGATCTGCGCCTCGGCCGCACGGTCGCGGTCAAGCAGCTCCGCGGCGACCTGGCGGCGGACGACACGTTCCAGGCTCGCTTCCGCCGCGAGGCCCAGTCCTCAGCAGCGCTCAACCACCCCTCGATCGTCGCGGTCTACGACACCGGTGAGTCGATCGACAAGCACGGCAGCCACGTGCCCTACATCGTCATGGAGTACGTCGAGGGCCAGACGCTGCGCGACATCCTGCGCGGTGCCGAGAACGGTCGCAAGATCCTGCCCGAGCGCGCACTGTCGATCACGGCCGACGTGCTGAGCGCGCTCGACTACAGCCACCGCTCCGGCATCATCCACCGCGACATCAAGCCGGCCAACGTCATGCTGACGCCCTCGGGCCAGGTCAAGGTCATGGACTTCGGCATCGCCCGGGCGATCGCCGACACCTCGTCGGCGATGACGCAGACCGCAGCGGTCATCGGCACGGCTCAGTACCTCTCGCCGGAGCAGGCGCGCGGCGAGACCGTCGACGCCCGCAGCGACATCTACTCCACGGGCTGCCTGCTCTACGAGCTCCTGACGGGTCGCCCGCCGTTCATCGGCGACAGCCCGGTGTCGGTGGCCTACCAGCACGTACGCGAGGAGGCCCGTCCGCCGTCGCAGCTCAACCCCGACGTCAGCGCCGCGATCGACAACATCGTCGCGAAGTCGCTCGCCAAGCGCGTGGAGGACCGCTACCAGAGTGCGGGCGACATGCGGAAGGACATCGAGCGCGTGCTCGCCGGCCAGGCCGTCGAGGCTCCGGCCGCCGCCACGGCGATCGTCGGAGGTACGGCGGTCGCTCCTGCAGCGCCGGTCCTGCCGGTTGCCGGTGGTGCACGCCGCGCCGAGCCCGATCCCGACGAAGAGGACGACGAGCCCGAGAGCCGCGCCAAGTGGTGGATCATCGGCGCGATCGCCGTGCTGCTGCTCGCCGGCATCGCGTTCGCGATCTACAAGGCCACCGAGTCACCCGCCCCGCCCCCGCAGGTCACGGTTCCCGACGTCAGCGGCAAGAGCGTCGAAGCCGCAACCCGCGCACTCGAGAACGAGAAGTTCGTCGTCGCCTCGCAGAACGAGGAGCGGGCCAGCACCGACGTCGAGGAGGGCAACGTCATCGAGACCGACCCGCCGGCCGGAGACGACGCAGCCAAGGGCAGCACCATCACGCTGATCGTCAGCGCCGGTCCCAAGCAGGTGGCCATGCCTGATGTCCGTCAGCTCGACTTCGACGTCGCCAAGAGCCAGCTCGAGAACGGCGAGGGCAAGTTCAAGGTCGAGCGCAAGTGGGTCGACAACTCCGCCGACCGGGGCGTCGTCATCAACAGCACGCCGCTCGTCGGCGAGCAGGTCGACGTCGGTTCCAAGGTCACGCTGTTCGTGTCCAAGGGCCAGGTCACCGTGCCCAACGTCGTCGGCCAGAACATCGACGACGCCAAGCAGGCGTTGGAGGACCTCGGCCTCAAGGTGACGACCAAGGACGACACGTCCGGCGCGGCGCCCGAGGACACCGTGACAGCGCAGTCGATCGCGCCGAACGAGAAGGTCTCACCCGGCACGACGATCCAGCTGGCGGTCTCGGCCGCACCCGACGAGGGCACCGATCCCGGTGACACCGACGGTGCCGGCGCACTCACCGACGGCGGCTAGTTCGTCGCTTTGGCGTAGCGCAGGCTCACGGGGCCGGCGTAGGCCTCGGCCTTGACCTCGGCGACGTTCTCGATGTCGAGGCCGAGCTGGTAGTCCGGGTCGCGGGCGTACTGCGCATACGTGATGGTTGCGGACGATGTGTTGATCGCGGCGTTCATCGCCGAGGCGTTGCCGATCGCCTCGATGACGTAGGGCGGCGAGTAGGGCACGCCGTCGAGCACCACTGTCGCGCCGACGCACTTGATGCCGGTCGTCGAGATGAGTCGCTGGCCCTGCAGGGTCACGGCCTCGGCCCCGCCGGCCCACAGCGCGTTGACGTACGCCTGGATGTCCTGCTGGTGCACCAGAAGGCTGGGGTCGACGTCATCGGACGAGCTGAGCGTCGATGGGGCATCCGTCAGCGTCACCCGCATGCCCGGGCCCTCGAGCGCGGTGAGTCCGGTCGGCTCCTCGAGCGCCTTGCCGCGGGAGCGAAGCTCCTTGAGCGCGGGGTTCTTGACGCTTCGCCGACAGGCGGTCGATGTCGGTGCGCAGATGACTCGCATCCTCGCGGCGATCCTCGATCCGGTCGCGGCGCTCCTGGGCCAGGGAGGCCGGATCACCGCCGGCCGGTCGAAGGTCGTCGCCGGCTGCGCTGATCGAAGCGGCAACGAAGAGAAACCCGGTGATCGCGAAGATCGCCAGCACGGCGAGAGGCCACTTCTGGCGTACGTGCGTCCCCACCTTTGCCATGCCGAAAGTCCTCCTCGCTCGATGGCCTAGGCTATCCGAGAGCACCTATCGATGCGGCCCAGCCCGCAGCAACCATCCGGAGACGTCGTGGCGAAAGACAAGGCCCCCAAGGCACCCAAGCCCCAGAAGATCGGCAACCGCTGGGCAGGTCCCGCGATGGTCACGTCGGGCGTCATCGGGCTGATCTGGATCGTCGTGTTCTACACGCTGAGCAACCAGACGATCGACTACCCGTCGTTCCTCCAGTGGTACTCCGACCTCGGCAGCTGGAACCTCGTCATCGGCATGGGCTTCATCGTGGCGGCCTTCGGGTTCGCCATGAAGTGGGAGTGAGTTACACCGGTGTAGTTATCCACACCTGTGTGCACAGCTGTTGATAATGACACGCGTGTAACTCGGTCCTGTGGACTACGCGTCAGCTGACCGGTACGTACGACGATCGCCGCGACGATGCCGATCCACAGGGCAGCGAACACCGCGACCTGAATGATCTGCTTGCGGTCTCGCGGGGCGTACGCGAATGCCAGGCCGAGCAGGCAGCCGACGATGAACCCGCCGAGGTGGCCCTGCCAGCTGATGTTGCCCTGGGTGCTGAGGAAGGCGTTGATCGCCAGCAGCACGAGCAGCGTCGAGACGTCCTGCTTGGCCTTGAGCAGGAAGATCAGTGCCATGCCGAACAGCCCGAAGACCGCACCGGAGGCGCCGATCGTGACGGTGCCCGGGGCCGTCAGGATGTAGACGAACACCGACGAGAAGATCGCCATCGTCACGTAGGCCGCGATGAAGCGCCACGTGCCGAGCGCACGCTCGACGAACGGCCCGAACAGGTAGAGCGCGTACATGTTGAACGCGATGTGCAGGATGCCCGCATGCAGGAACGCCGAGGTCAGCAGCCGCCAGTAGTCGCCGTCGACGGCGACAGACATAGCCCTGCATCGCGCCGTGCTGGTAGATCCAGCTGCCGTCGGTCGCCGGTCGCGATCTGGATGCAGGAACGCGACGACGTTGATGCCGATCAGCGTCATCGACACGACGCCGTCGCGGCCCGAGACCGCGCCGCCGGCGATCGTGCGCGGTGCCCGGACCGACTTGGCGCCCTCGGCGATGCACGACGGGCACTGGAAGCCCACCGAGGCATCGTTCATGCACTCCGGACAGATCAGCCGCTCACAGCGCTGGCACGAGATGTAGGCCTCGCGGTCAGGATGCCGGTAGCAACGGTAGTCCGAAGCGGGGAGGTTCACGCCTCGCGTCGCTCGATCGTCAGCTTCTGGATGACGACGGGCTCGATCGGACGGTCGAAGCCGTCGGTCGCCGCGGCGCCGATGGCGTCGACGACGGCCTTGCTGTCGGCGTCGACGACCTCACCGAAGATCGTGTGCTTGCGGTTGAGCCAGTCGGTCGGCACGAGCGTGATGAAGAACTGCGAGCCGTTGGTGCCGGGTCCGGCGTTGGCCATCGCGAGCAGGTAGGGCTTGTTGAACTGCAGGTCCGGGTGGAACTCGTCCTCGAACTCGTAGCCCGGGCCGCCGGTGCCGGTGCCGAGCGGGTCGCCGCCCTGCAGCATGAAGTTGGGGATGATGCGGTGGAATCCGAGACCGTCGTAGAACGGCTTGTTCGAGATCTGCCCGGTGGCCGGGTCGATCCAGTCCTTGGTGCCCTCGGCAAGGCCGACGAAGTTGTCGACGGTCTTGGGAGCGTGGTTGGGGAAGAGCTCCACGACGATGGCGCCGTGGTTGGTCGTGAAGGTCGCGATGAGCTGCGAAGGCACAGGGGATTCCTTTCGGGTTGCTTCGCCCATCTTTTCACGAGATGCCAAGACCACCTTGACCCCGGTCGGGTGGGAACGCAGCCCGTTCGACGGCTATCGTGACCGGCATGTCGAAGTCGGAAAAGAGACATCCCGTCCGGAAGTTCTTCCTGTTCGCGATGATCGCCGGAGCCGTCGTCGCGGTCCGCAACGCGGTCGCCGACAAGGGGGGTTCGTACGACCCCAACGAGGCAGACCAGCGCTGATGCCCGTCACGGTCGAACGTACCGACGGTGACATCGCCGTCCTCACGTTCAGCGCACCGCCGGTCAACCTCTACTCGCTGGAGCTGCACGACGACTTCGACCGTGCGCTCGACGAGGTCGAGGCCTCGCCGCCTCGCGCGCTCCTGATCCGCGCCGAGGGCAAGATCGTCTCGGGCGGGGTCGACGTGTCGCAGTTCCACGCCCGCAAGACCAAGGCCGACACCAAGCAGCTGTACGACCGGATGATCGAGCTGCCGAACCGCGTCGACGCGCTGCCGTTCCCGACGATCTTCGCCGCGCACGCGCTGACCCTGACGTGGGCGTTCGAGGTCGCCGTCGCGTGCGATCTCATCCTGGCCTCCGACAAGGCGAAGTTCGGCCTGGTCGAGCGCGTCATCGGGCTGACGCCGACGATGGGCGGCACGCAACGGCTCGCCGCCCGCGCTGGTGTGGGCCGGGCCAAGGAGTTCGTGTTCACCGGCGACCTCTACGACGCCGCCACGCTGGAGCGGTGGAACGTCGTCAACCGCGTGCTGCCGGCCGAGGGGTTCGACGATGCCGTGCTGGCGTTCGTCGAGCACATCGCGACGGGCCCGACCAAGGCATTCGGCGCCGCCAAGGACATCCTGCGGCACTTCGAGGCCGGGGGAGTCCCCGAGGCGAATGCCCACGTCACGGCGATCGCCGCCGAGCTGTTCGACACGCAGGACCTGCAGGACGGGATGGAGTCATTCCTCCGCGACGGCCCCGGCAAGGCCACCTTCACCGGCCGCTAGACGGCTTCGGCGTACGCCGCCCGCACGGCCGTGGTCGCGCGGTGCTCTGCCCAGAAGCTCAGGATCGGGACCGTCCCAGCGAGCAGCGTCGTGATGGCGAACGGGATCGTCCACCGCGCCTTGCGGGCCAGGATCGCCGCCATGACGAGGAAGATCATGTAGAGCCAGCCGTGGGCGATGCCGAGGTATGTCGTGATGTTCTCGCCGAGATCCTGGGCGCTCGAACCGTCCGATGCCAGGTACTTCAGCGGGACGCCGATCAGGATCAGGATGATCAGCAGGACGCCGACGATGTTGGCCATGACGCGGTAACGGAGCAGTGCGGATTTCACCTCGTCAGGCTACCTTCGCGGGCCTAGCCCCTGAGCACACGGTCGGGCCGCTACAGTCGCGACATGCTTTCGCGGTTGACGGACACCAGGGTGCCGAGCATCCGTCGCAGCCGGACTTCTCGTGTTGGCGGCCACGTCGCTGCGGCGTGCACGGGGTCTGACGACCACCCGACGACTCACCCGATCGACGGCGGCCGCGAGCAGCTGGTCGACCCGCTCGTCACGGTGAGCCACGTCGCCTCGGCTTCCACCAGGACGACGCCGGCGCCCCCGTCCTGCACGAGGAAGGCACCGGACCGGCGATCTTCACGATCAACCGCCCAACCGGCGCTCACAGCATTCGCTTCTTCGTGTCGTGCGCACCTGACCACACGTTCAAGGTGACCATGGGGGAGTTCTACGCCGGAGACTGCAGGCGTGAGATCAACAGCTCGGGCGAGATCCCGTTCGACTCGAAGACCGCAAGCTCTCGGTGGTCCTCGACGTTCCGCGCGGCGTCGACTTCTGGATGCCTTGGGCTGCTCCTCTCACGGCGTCAGGCTGACCTTCGGCCTCGACAGCGGCCACGCTCTCGGTCGCCATCCGCCACCACATGAACAGCGCGAACGCCCCGAAGACCCACCACTGCAGGGCGTACGCCAGGTTGCGCAGGCCGACGGTCCACGACACGTCACCCGGCACCGGCGGTGGCACGAGGTCGAGCCCGCCGGACGCCGACGCGCTCGTGCTGACCGCGAACCCGGAGTAGAGGTCGTACGGGCAGCTCGTTCGTCAGCGCCGGGATGCGCACCGACCCGATCTCGCGCCGGTCGGGGTCGTACGCCGCGCCGCCGGCCTCGCCGGGCTGGAGCACGGCGTCGATCGACACCTCGCCGGCCGGCACGGCCGGGAAGTCGGTCACCGACGGCGCCCACCCGCGTACGACCAGCAGTGCGTGGTCGTCGCCGTCGACGAGCAGCGGCGCGAGCAGCCATGCGCCCGTACGCCCGCCCTGCTCCTTGCCGGTCACCCACACCTGCTGCGACGCCGGCGCGAACGTGCCCTTCGCCGTCACCGGGCGATGGTTGAGCGTGGACGTCGAACGGCTGGTCCGGACCCCACAGTCCGGCCAGCGCGACGCGGGGCACGTGCTGCTTGTCGGCGCGCTCGTGCTCCTGGCGCGAGTCGTAGACGCCGAGCTGCCACAGCCCCATGAACACGCAGAACGCCACGGCCACGACGGCGAAGACGTGCAGACCGACGAGGCCCGGCCGCAGCCAGAGCCTCGCCGTCCCCAAACTCACTCGTTCACGCCATGAAGGGCGCGACGTCCGGGTAGAGCGGGAAGCGCTCGGCCAGCACGGTCACCCGCTTGCGCAGACCTTCGATGTCGACATCGCCGGGCAGCAGCGCGGCGGCGATGATGTCGGCCACCTCGGTGAACTCGTCGGCGCCGAAGCCACGCGTGGCGAGCGCCGGCGTGCCGATGCGCAGGCCCGATGTCACCATCGGCGGACGCGGGTCGTTGGGCACGGCGTTGCGGTTGACCGTGATGCCGACCTCGTGGAGCCGGTCCTCGGCCTGCTGGCCGTCGAGCTCGGACTCGCGGAGGTCGACCAGCACGAGGTGCACGTCGGTGCCACCCGTGAGGACGTTGACCCCGGCGGCGCGGGTGTCAGGCGCCATGAGCCGCTCGGCGAGGATCTTGGCGCCCTCGATCGTACGCTCCTGGCGCTCCTTGAACGCCGGCTCGAGGGCCATCTTGAACGCGACCGCCTTGGCGGCGATGACGTGCTCGAGCGGGCCGCCCTGCTGACCGGGGAACACCGCGGAGCGCATCTTCTTGGCGATCTCCTCGTCGTTCGTCAGGATCGCTCCGCCGCGCGGGCCGCCGAGCGTCTTGTGGGTCGTCGTCGTGACGATGTGCGCGTGCGGCAGCGGGCTGGGGTGCAGGCCGACGGCGACCAGACCGGCGAAGTGCGCCATGTCGACCCACAGCTTGGCGCCGACCTCGTCGGCGATCTCGCGGAACAGCGCGAAGTCGAGCTGGCGCGGGTATGCCGACCAGCCGGCGATGATGACGGTGGGCTGGTGCTCGTGGGCCAGTGCGCGGACCTCGTCCATGTCGACGAGGCCGGTCTCCGGCACGACGTGATAGGCCACCGGCTTGTAGAGCTTGCCGGAGAAGTTGAGCTTCATGCCGTGGGTCAGGTGACCGCCGTTGGCGAGGTCGAGGCCCAGGATCGTGTCGCCGGCGGTGGCGATCGCGTGCAGCGCAGCGGCGTTGGCGGTCGCGCCGGAGTGCGGCTGGACGTTGGCGTACTCGGCGTCGAAGAGCTGCTTGAGCCGGTCGATCGCGATGGTCTCGACCTGGTCGACGAACTCGCAGCCGCCGTAGTAGCGCTTGCCGGGATAGCCCTCGGCGTACTTGTTGGTCAGGACGCTGCCCTGGGCCTCGAGCGAGGCGACGGGGGCGAAGTTCTCGGACGCGATCATCTCGAGCGTCGACTGCTGACGGTGCAGCTCGGCGTCGAGGAGCGCAGCGATGTCAGGGTCGAACTCGGAGAGATGCTGGTTGTGGCTCATGGCCCAAGACTATCCGGCCGCTTCGGCCTTTTGCCCTCCCCCGTGCGATGACGGGCGGCGAGCACAGCGGCCTGGGTCCTGCGCTGGAGGCCGAGCTTGGCGAGCAGTTGCGAGACGTAGTTCTTGACGGTCTTCTCGGCCAGGAACATCTCGGCGGCGATCTGCCGATTCGTCATCCCCTCGGCGATGAGCTCGAGGAGGCGGTTCTCCTGTGCCGTGAGCTCATCGAGGGGGTCCACCTGGGGATCGCCCTCGCGGATGCGCGTCAGGACACGCTGCGTCACGACCGGATCCAGCAGGGAATGCCCCGTGGCGACCCGCCGTATCGCTTCGACGAGGTCGTGGCCTCGCACCTGCTTGAGCACGTAGCCCGCCGCACCGGCCATGATCGCCGCGAACAAGGCGTCGTCATCGTCGTACGACGTCAGGATGATCACCGCGATCGACGGGTGCGTCGCGCGAATGCTCCGGCACACCTCGATGCCGGACTCGTCGGGCAGTCGCGCATCGAGCACCGCGACATCCGGCTCGACGGCGGGTATGCGGACACGAGCTTCGGACGCCGAGCCCGCCTCCCCGACGATCGTGATGTCGTCCTCCTGCTCGAGGAGGTCGCGCAGCCCACGCCGGACGATCTCGTGGTCGTCGACGAGGAAGACGCGGATCACGACTGCCCCCTCGGCACTGCCCAGGTCAGCTCCATGCCACCGGCACTGAGGTCGCGCACCGTGAAGTGCCCGCCCAGCAGCTCGGCCCGCGCCCGCATGTTGGTCAGCCCTCGGCCGGGCTCCTCGCCGTTCAGACCAGGCCCGTCGTCGCGGACGCGCAGCCGGACGTCGTCCGTGAGATCGAGCGTCACCTCGACACTGCTCGCGGAGGCATGGCGCACGATGTTGGAGAGCGCCTCGTTGAGGACCGCGAGCAGGTGCTCACGCACCTCGTCGGGGATCGGCTCCGTCGGTCGGTGCCGTTCGCCTCGAGAACCGGGGAGAACCCCAAGGTCTGCTCGGCGTGATCCAGGACTTCCTCGACGCTGGCTCGCAGATCGGTGGCCTCGGCATCGGTGCCCAGCGCGAAGATCGTCCGGCGGATGTCCTTGATCGTGGCGTCGATCTCGTCGATCGCCGCTGACAGCCGCGTCGTCGCATCGGGCGACTGGATCAACCGCACGGTGTTGTCGAGCATCAGGCCGATCGCAAAGAGTCGTTGGATCACGAGGTCGTGCAGGTCGCGGCCGATCCGATCGCGATCCTCGAACACCGCCAGCCGCGCCTGGTCCTCCTGCGCCTCTGCGACCTGGAGCACGAGTGCGAGCTGCTCGGCGAAGCGCTGCGGGAGCTCTGGGTCGAGCTCCCAGCGGTCGGTCCTCAACACCTCGTGCCAGCCCACCGTCAGGGCACCCGTCACCTCGCCGCTGCGCAACGGGAAGATCAGCACCGAGCCCAGGTCCGGCCACAACGGCGTCGATGGCGGCGTGTATCGCGGCTCCAGGGCGGTGTCGGGCACGACGACCGTGACCTGCGTACGGGCGACCTCCCCGGCCAGGCTCTCGACGGTGCCGACCGTCTCGCCGATCAGCTCGTGGACCGCGGTCCCGGAGACCGCAAGGATCTCGAGATCGTCGGCGTTCGGCCGGCATGAGCAGAGCGACGAAGTCGGCGTCAGCGACGTCGCGGGCGCGGTCGGTGACGAGCTGGAGTGCCGCGTCGCGCGAGATCGGTCCCAGCAACGCGGTCGTGATCTCGGCGGCCGCCTCGAGCCAGCGGCGCTGGCGTTCGGCCTCGTCATACAGTCGCGCGTTCTCGATCACCACGCCGACCGCCGAGGCGAGGGCCACGGCCACCTCTTCGTCCTCGCTGGTGAAGCCACCCGGCGACTGCTTCTCAGTCAGGTAGAGGTTGCCGAAGACCCGGTCCTGGATGCGGATGGGGACGCCGAGGAACGTGTTCATGGCCGGATGGTCGCCCGGGAACCCGAACGTCGCCGGGTGCTGACCGAGGTTGTCGAGCCGCAGCGGTTGCGGGTGATCGATGATGTGGCCGAGGATCCCGTGGCCCCGCGGCAGCTCACCGACGGCGGCGATCTCGGCCTCGGTGAACCCGTGGGTCACGAATCGGGTGAGTCGGCGATCACCGCGCAGGCCGAGCACACCGAGAGCGCCATACTTCGCATCGACCAGGAGGCACGCCTGCCGCACGATGCGCTCGAGGAGGTTCTCCAGCGAGAGGTCGGACGACAGCGCCACGACGGCGTCGAGAAGCCCCTCGAGGCGTTCGGTCGTGACAGAGATCCTTGCGGCGCTCATGGGTTTCCCTCCCGATCGGGATGCTACCGGGCGGCGTCACTGGAGTCAGCCATAAAAAAGTCCGCAAAACCGCGCAATCCGTACCGCAATCCGCAAGGTCGTCGGAATCAGTCGAAAGAACCATGCAGACCTAGTCAATGTGAGCGATATGTAGTCACCTTCGCCGAGACCGTTAGTGACTTTGGTCCCTCACGCCCGCGACCCGCGTCCGGAAGCGTGAGGAGCCAGAGCCGGACCCCGGCGCTCGCAGGCTCTCCCTCCCGGGAGCTGAGGCGGAGGAACTCCCTGTTCTCTCCCGAACCCTCCTCCGCCAGCGGCGCTTCGACTGCCCTGCGGAGTTACCAGGGCAGCCGGGGTCCCGCTCTGTTCACCTGCCGAGCTCGACGGCACCGCGTCACGGCGCCTCGCCAGCAGTAACCAAAATGCAATCTGGCAGGACGGCACAGCCCCATGGGCGCGTGTAGCGTGCGGAAAGGCTCAGTCCCATCATGTGGACAATCCCGCCGCGGCCAGGTGGTTGCGGCTCGACTCGTAGGAGAGCAATGAAGAACTTCCGTCGGGGAACCGCGATCATCGCGGTCTCTGCGCTCGCCGGCCTCGCGCTGGCCGCGTGTGGACAAAGCAAGGACGACGGCAACAAGGATGCGGGCTCAGGTCTCGTCGTCGGCACGACCGACAAGGTCGTCTCGATCGACCCGGCCGGCTCGTACGACAACGGTTCGCTGACGGTTCAGACGCAGGTCTACCAGTACCTCCTGAACTTCCCGGCCGGCAGCACGACGCTGACTCCGGACGCCGCGTCGAAGTGTGACTTCGAGCAGCCGACCGAGTACGTCTGCACGATCAAGGACGGGCTCAAGTTCGCCAACGGTCACGCCCTGACGGCGTCCGACGTCGCGTTCTCGTTCAAGCGCATCGTCAAGATCAACGACCCCAACGGCCCGGCCTCGCTGCTCGGCAACATGAAGTCGGTCGAGGCCAAGGACGACAAGACCGTCGTCTTCACCCTCAACTCGCCCAACGACCAGACGTTCGGCCAGGTGCTCGTCACCTCCGCCGGACCGATCGTCGACGAGGAGACCTACCCGGCTGACAAGGTCCTCGACGACGACGCCGCGGTCAAGGCTCAGGGCTTCTCCGGTCCCTACACGATCGGCAAGTACACCAAGGCGCAGATCGCGGAGTTCAAGGCCAACCCCGACTACGACGGGGCCTACAACAAGGCCAAGACCAAGACGATCACGCTGAAGACGTACGCCGACTCCAACAACATGAAGCTCGACGTCCAGAACAACAAGATCGACGTCGCATGGCGCTCGCTCACCCCGACCGACATCGCGAGCCTCGGCAAGGCCAAGGGCGTCAAGGTCCACAAGGGCGCCGGTGGCGAGCTCCGCTACATCGTGTTCAACATGAAGACGATGCCCGGCGACGGCAACGACCAGAAGCTGGCGATCCGCAAGGCGATGGCGTCCTCGCTCGACCGCGACGAGCTGTCGACGCAGGTCTACAAGGGCACCTACACGCCCGCGTACTCGGCCGTCCCGCAGGGACAGGTCGGCGCAACCGAGCCGTTCAAGGACGAGTACGGCGACAAGCCCGACAAGGCCGCGGCCAAGAAGTTCCTCGACGACGCCGGCGTCAAGACTCCGGTCACGCTCAAGCTGCAGTACAACACCGACCACTACGGCTCCTCGTCGACCGAGGAGTACAACATGGTCAAGCGTCAGCTCGAGGACACCGGCCTGTTCAAGGTCGACCTGCAGTCCACGGAGTACGTCACGTACTCCGAGGAGCGCGTCAAGGATGCCTACCCGATGTTCCAGCTCGGCTGGTTCCCGGACTTCCCGGACGCCGACAACTACGTGACGCCGTTCTTCGGGCAGAACAACTTCCTGCAGTCGCACTACAACTTCTCGGACAAGGACAACCCGGTCCCCGAGATGACGAAGCTGCTCAAGAGCGAGGCAACCGACGCCGACAAGACCTCGCGTGTCGCCACGCTGAAGCAGATCCAGGACCTGGTCGCCGACCAGGTCCCGATCCTGCCGCTGCTCACGGGTGCGCAGGTCGCAGTCTCGGGTGATGACGTGAAGGGCGTCGAGGAGACCCTCGACCCCGCGTTCAAGTTCCGTTTCACGTCACTGTCGAAGTAGTACGTCAGGAGGGGCGGGTCCACTGGACCCGCCCCTTCCGTATGTTGTTCTGCAACAAATGAGAGGAACTCATGGCCGCCGAAGTCCTCGCGCCGCTCGAGCCGACCCCCGTTGAACCCCCGTCCAAGAGACGGCGCGGTCCACTCAGCCCGCTCGCCCGCTACATGCTCGTCCGTGTCGCACTGATCATCCCGATGCTGTGGGTGCTCGTGACGATGGTGTTCCTCCTGATGCGCGTCATCGGCGATCCTGTGACGGCGGCCCAGGGCGGCCGGCTCAACGCCGAGCAGATCGCCGAGCGCAAGCACGCCGCCGGCCTCGACCGGCCCATGCTGACCCAGTACTGGGAGTACATCACCGGACTCCTGCACGGCGACTTCGGCACGACCCTGACCGATCACCGCCCGATCTCCGGCATCCTGACCGAGTACGGCGCCGCGACCCTCGAGCTGTCGTTCTGGGCGCTCCTCGTGGCGTTCGCCGTCGGCATCCCGCTCGGCCGCCTCGCCGCCCGCTACCGCGACCGGCTGCCCGACGTGATCCTGCGCCTGTTCGCGATCCTCATCTACGCCGCGCCGGTGTTCTTCGTCGGCCTGCTGCTCAAGCTCGCGTTCACACCGTTCGGCTGGCCGTCATCGGGTCGCTCCTCGACCCAGACCGAGCTGATCCTCGACAACGTCAACCCGCACACCAACATCATGATCATCGACGCGCTCCTGTGGGGCGACCCCAAGATCATCCTCGAGGTCCTGCAGTACGCCGTGCTGCCCGCCGTCGCGCTGGGCCTGCTGACCGGCGGCGTGTTCCTGCGACTCGTACGCATCAACCTGCTGCAGACGCTGCGCATGGACTACGTCACCGCAGCCAGAGCCCGCGGAGTCTCCGAGCGGAGAGTCGTGCGCAAGCACGCCTTCCGCAACGCGCTCGTCCCGGTCGTCACGGTCATGGGCATGCAGATCGCGCTGCTCCTGGCCGGCGCGGTGCTGACCGAGACGACGTTCGAGTGGAAGGGCATCGGCTACGAGCTGACCCAGTACCTCAAGGCCCGCGACTTCCTCGCCGTCCAGGGCATCGTCACGGCGATCGCCGTGATCGTCTGCGTCGCCAGCCTCCTGATCGATGCGATCGTCGCCCTCGTCGACCCCCGAGTGAGGTTCTGACATGAAGCGCTTCGTCCCCGCCGTCGTCCGGCAGTCCCACGGCCTGCAGCGCTTCATGCTGCTGCTGGGCTTCGCGATCATCGCTGGCGTTCGTGCTCATCGCGATCTTCGCGCCGTTGCTCGCGCCCATACGGCTTCAACGACGACCGTGTCCGGCGGTGTCCTCTTCGGCACCCAGCAGGCACCGTCGGCCGCCCACTGGTTCGGTACGACCGTCGGTGGCACCGACGTGCTGTCCCGCGTCATCTTCGGCACCCGGACCGCGCTCGAGGTCATCATCCTCGCGGTCGTGCTGTCGAGCCTGGTCGGCGTACCGCTCGGCCTGCTGTCCGGATTCCTCGGCGGCTGGCTCGACCGCGTCCTCGTGCTGATCATGGATGCCCTGTACGCCTTCCCGTCCCTGCTGCTGGCGATCGTCGTGTCGATCGTCCTCACCGGCGGCGCCAGCGGCGCACTCGGCGGCATCCTCGCGGCGGCCATCTCGATCACGGTCGTGTTCGTGCCGCAGTACTACCGCGTGATCCGCAGCGCGACCCTCGCGGTCAAGGTCGAGCCGTACGTCGACTCGGCCCGCGTCGTCGGCGTACGCACGCCGCGCATCCTCGGCCGCCACATCTTCTCCAACGTCGCGCAGAACCTGCCGGTCATCGGCACGCTCAACGCGTCCGAGGCGATCCTGACGCTGGCCGGCCTGGGCTTCCTCGGCTTCGGCATCGAGCCGTCGGCCGCCGCCGAGTGGGGCTTCGACCTCAACAAGGCGCTGCCCGATGCCTCCAACGGCATCTGGTGGACCAGCGTGTTCCCCGGCACCGCGATCGTCCTGATCGTGCTCGGCGTGACGCTGGTCGGCGAGAGCCTCAACGACATCCTCAACCCGCTGCTGCGCACGCGTGGCGCCGAGACGACGTCCGCCGACGAGGCCGAGATCACCCACGAGTTCGAGGAGCTCACCGGCGACATCGAGCCGTCCGTCGAGGTCCGCGGCCGAGGACGCAGCCGCCGAAAACGCGTGGCCGCGCTGTCGCTCACGGACCTCGCGGTGACGTTCCGCACCGACGCAGGGCAGATCCACGCCGTCAACGGCATCAGCTTCGACGTCGCCCCCGGCGAGGTCGTCGCCGTCGTCGGCGAGTCCGGCTCGGGCAAGTCGGTCAGCTCCCGTGCCGTGCTCGGCCTGCTGCCGTCGACCGCGGCGGTCACCGGATCGGCACGCCTCGGCGATCGCGAGCTGCTCGGCATGTCCAACCAGCGACATCCGGCCGATCCGCGGCGACCAGGTCTCCATGGTGTTCCAGGAGCCGTCGACCGCGCTCAACCCGGTCTACACCGTCGGCTGGCAGATCATCGAGGGCATCCAGGCGCACAAGGACGTCTCCAAGAAGGACGCCCGCAAGCGCGCCATCGAGCTGCTCGAGATGGTCGGCATGCCCGATCCGGAGCACCGCGTCGACTACTACCCGCACCAGCTGTCCGGCGGGCAGAAGCAGCGCGTCGTCATCGCGATGGCGATCGCGTGCGACCCCGACGTCATCATCGCCGACGAGCCCACGACGGCCCTCGACGTCACGGTCCAGGCCGCGATCCTCGAGCTGTTGCTCTCGCTGCGCGACCGGCTCGGCACGGCGATCGTCCTGATCACGCACAACATGGGCGTCGTCGCCGACATGGCCGACCGGGTCGTCGTGATGTATCGCGGCAACATCGTCGAGCAGGCCCCCGCCGGCCAGCTCTTCGCCGAGCCGAAGCACCCCTACACCCGCGCGCTCCTCGACGCCGTCCCGCACCTCGGCCGCGAGAACGGCCCGGGCCTGGTCGACGAGAACGACCTGGTGCTCAAGGTCGACGACCTCGTCGTCGAGTTCCCCGGCGGCCTCGGCCAGCCGGCCTTCCGCGCCGTCGACCACGTGTCGCTCGAGATCCGCAAGGGCGAGGTGCTCGGCCTGGTCGGCGAGTCCGGCTCGGGCAAGTCGACCATCGGGCGTACGACCGTGGGCCTCCAGCAGCCGACGAGCGGCACGATCCACGTCTCGGGCAACCTGGTGTCGGGGCTCTCCGACCGCCAGCTGCGGCCGCTGCGCTCGCGCTTCGGGTTCGTCTTCCAGGACCCGGCGTCGTCGCTCAACCCGCGGATGTCGATCGGCCAGTGCGTCGCCGAGCCGCTGCACGTCCAGACCGAGATGAAGCAGTCCGAGATCGACGCCAAGGTGCGGTCGCTGCTCGACAGCGTCGAGCTCGGCGGCTCGTACGTCGGCCGCTACCCGCACGAGCTGTCGGGCGGTCAGCGCCAGCGCGTCAGCCTGGCCCGCGCGCTCGCCCTCGACCCCGACCTGCTGATCGCGGACGAGCCGACCTCGGCGCTCGACGTGTCGGTGCAGGCGCGGGTGCTCGAGCTGTTCACCGAGCTGCAGCAGCGGCTGCAGTTCGCGTGCCTGTTCATCAGCCACGACCTGGCGGTGGTCGACACCCTCGCCAACCGGGTCGCGGTGATGCAGAACGGCAAGCTCGTCGAGATCGGCCCGCGCGAGCAGGTGCTCGGCAATCCGCAGGAGGACTACACCAAGCGGCTCATCGCGGCGGTGCCCGTGCCGGATCCCGACGAGCAGCGCCGCCGCCGCGAGGCGCGTGGCCACCTGCTGACCGACATCTCCTGACGCAAGCCGCCCCACGCCGTCCGGCGTACGGTCGAGCCATGAACCCGCTCGAGTCCGTACGCCGGCGCGTGGGCGAGACGATCTTCTCGCGCGTCGCCGGCGACGAGGGCCCGGCGCGACGCGACCGGATCCACTTCACCGAAGGACCGCGGCGCTTCGACCGTGACGCGGCGATCTGCCGCGTGCACTCGGATGCCTCGATGTTCGTCGGCGGGATCCGGGCGCTGCTGCTGCAGTCGATGCATCCGCTCGCCATGGCCGCCGTCGATGCGCACTCCGGCTTCCGCGGCGATCCGTGGGGCCGGCTGCAGCGCACCAGCACGTTCCTCGCCGAGACGACGTTCGGCACGATCGAGGATGCCGATCGGGCCGTGGCCGTCGTGCGCGCGGTGCACGAACGGGTGCGCGGGACGGCGCCCGACGGTCGGGCGTACGCGGCATCCGATCCGCACCTGATCCGCTGGGTGCACGTCGCCGAGATCGACAGCTTCCTGCGAGCGCACGACCGCTATGGCGCGCATCCGCTCGACGCAGCGGGCCGCGACGCGTACGTCGCCCAGACCGCCCACGTCGCCCGGGCCCTCGGCGCGGTCGACGTGCCGGAGACGGTCGCCGAGCTCGAACAGGTGCTCGCCGACTACCGCCCCGAGCTCGAGGGGACGCCGGCGGCGCGGCGGGCGGCGCGGTTCATCCTGATCCACCCGCCCGTGCCGCTGACGCTGCGCGCTCCGTACGGACTGCTGTCGGCGGCGGCGGTCGGCGATGATGCCGCGCTGGACCCGGTGGCCGCTGCGGCTGCCCTACCTGCCGCTCGTCGAGGCGACCGCCGTGCGTACGAGCGGCGTGGCGATCACCGAGGCGATCCGCTGGGCGATGGGCTCAGGCCCGCCGGCGCGCAGTGCCGACGTGTGACCGCTGCCCAACGGGGTAAGCCCGCCCTGAAGGAGTGGTTCAACGTGAAGAAGCTGACCGTGCTCGTGATCGGTGCCGCCGGGTACGTCCTGGGCGCTCGCGCCGGACGCGAGCGTTATGAACAGATCAAGCGCCAGGCCGACAAGGCGTGGAACAACCCCAAGGTGCAGAGCGCCGTCGACGACGTCCAGGCGCAGGCCAAGCACGCCGGCTCCGAGGTGGGCAGCAAGGTCGGCGCCAAGGTCGCCGATGTCGCAGGCGAGGCCAAGACCAAGATCGCGCACACAGGTCAAGGGTCACGACACCGATCCCGGCTCGGACACCTACCGGCCCGGCGACGAGGTCATCGGTCCGCCGCCCGTACCGGGTGATTCCCCGATCGCGGATGCCCACCGGCAGGGGATGTCATGACGGCTCCCGGGTCCCGACGTCCGAGGCGTCGACCGGCGAGCTGATCGCCCAGGCCACCGACGACATCTCGACGCTGATCCGCAGCGAGATCCAGCTCGCCAAGAAGGATCTCGCCACCAGCGGCAAGCGGCTCGGCGTCGGTGCCGGGATGTTCGGCGTCGCCGGCACCCTTGCGCTGTACGGCCTGGGCGCTCTCGTTGCTGCCGGCATCCTCGGCATCGCCGAGGCCCTCGACGCGTGGCTCGCCGCGCTGATCGTCGGTGGTGGGCTGTTCGTCCTCGCCGGCCTCGCCGGCGCTGGTCGGCAAGATGCGAGTGAGCCGGGTCGCCGAGGCCCCGCGTGAGCGGGTCGAGAGCGTCAAGGCCGACGTCGCGGCGGCTCGTCATCACGGAGCCACCTCATGAGCACGATCGAGCACGACATCGAGCAGACCCGCGCGCATCTCGGCGACACCGTCGATGCGCTCAGCGCCAAGGCAGAGACCGGCAAGCGGCGGGCCGGCATCGTGGCTCTGGTCGGCGTCGCCGCGATCGCCGCGCTCGTGCTGTGGCGGCGCTGGGCTGACGCCCTGGCGCGACTCAGCTGCCGCGCGTGATCCACTCGTCGAGGTGCGGTGCCTCGGCGCCGATCGTCGTGTCGTCACCGTGACCCGTGTGCACGACCGTCTCGTCCGGCAGCGACAGGAGCTGCTCCCGGATCGAGTCGATGATCGTGCCGAAGTCCGAGTACGAGCGACCGGTCGCGCCGGGCCCGCCGGCAAACAGCGTGTCGCCGGTGAACACCGCGCCGAGCTCCTCGACGTACAGGCACGTGCTGCCGGGGGTGTGCCCCGGCGTGGGCACCGCGCGCAGCACCGTGCCGGCGACCGCGAACGTCGCGTCGGGGTGCAGCTCCTGGTCGGGAGGGGTGTCGTGCTCGGCGTCCCACAGCATCCGGTCGGCCGGCGGGAACCAGACCTCGCGCCGGTCTCGCGACCGCAGCTCGACCGCCGCGTTGATGTGGTCGTTGTGCCCGTGCGTCAGGATGATCGCCAGGACCGTGCGCCCGTCGATCGCGTCCAGGATCGCGTCGGCGTCGTGGGCCGCGTCGATCACGATGACCTCGGCGTCGTCGCCGATCAGCCACACGTTGTTGTCGACGTCCCAGCTGCCGCCGTCGAGCGCGAACTGGCCCGAGGTGACGACCTTGTCGATGCGCGCGGCCATCTCAGAGCTCCACCACCGATCGCAGGACGCCGCCCTCGTGCATCTTGGTGAAGGCCGCCTCGACGTCGTCGATGCCGATCGTCTCGGTCACGAACGCATCGAGATCCAGGCGCCCCTGCAGGTAGAGGTCGACGAGCATCGGGAAGTCCCGGCTCGGCAGGCAGTCGCCGTACCAGGACGACTTGAGCGACCCACCACGACCGAACACGTCCAGCAGCGGGATCTCCAGCTGCATGTCGGGGGTCGGCACGCCGACCAGCACGACGGTGCCGGCCAGGTCGCGGGCATAGAACGCCTGCTTCCACGTCTCGGGACGGCCGACCGCGTCGATCACGACGTCGGCGCCGAAGCCACCCGTCAACGCCTGCACTGCTTCGACCACGTCGCCGTCGGTGGCGTTGATCGTGTGCGGTGGCGCCCATGCCGCGCGCCCACTCGAGCTTGCGGTCGTCGATGTCGATCGCGATGATCGTGCCGGCATTGGCCAGTCGCGCGCCCGCGATCGCGGCGCTGCCGACCCCACCGCAGCCGATGACCGCGACGGAGTCGCCGCGCTGCACGTTGCCGGTGTTGATCGCCGCACCGAGTCCGGCCATGACGCCGCAGCCCAGCAGGCCGACGGCCGCCGGCGAGGCGGACGGGTCGACCTTGGTGCACTGGCCGGCCGCGACCAGCGTCTTGTCGGCGAACGCGCCGATGCCCAGGGCCGGGCGAGAGCTCGGTGCCGTCCTCGAGCGTCATCTTCTGCGTCGCGTTGTGCGTGTTGAAGCAGTACCAGGGCCGGCCGCGCAGGCAGGCGCGGCACTGGCCGCACACCGCCCGCCAGTTGAGCACCACGAAGTCGCCCGGAGCCACGTCCGTGACGCCCTCGCCGACCGACTCGACCACGCCGGCAGCCTCGTGGCCCAGCAGGAACGGGAACTCGTCGTTGATCCCGCCCTCGCGGTAGTGCAGGTCCGTGTGGCACACCCCGCACGCCGAGATGTCGACGACGGCCTCGCCCGGTCCCGGGTCGGGGATCACGATGTTCTCGACGGTGACCGGCGCGCCCTTGGCGCGCGCGATCACCCCTCGTACGGTCTGCGGCATGCGGACTCCCTCGTATGGTGTGGTCTCACGTACCGACGGTAGTCGACGGTGTCGGTCGGGACTCGTCGTCGGTCACCCTTGGAGCCGAGGGGATCCCTTGATGGCGGACGCCTCGGCGTGATGGCGGAGGCGCGTCGATGGGGCCCGACTCGAGTCGCTCGCTTGTTTCACTCAATGAGAAGGCCCTCCACCCAGGCCAACACAGAAGGCCCTCCCACTCGCACTCAGGTGGGAGGGCCTTCTCTCATTCAGTGGAGCCGAGGGGACTCGAACCCCTAACCCCCTGCTTGCAAAGCAGGTGCGCTACCAATTGCGCCACGGCCCCGTGATCGTGCTGGTCCCGGGTCAGACCTTGTCGCTGGCAGCGGCCCACGTGTCGGCGGGCTTGCCCTGCTTGGACTTCGACAGTGCCCAGAAGACACCGGCCGCAGCGAGCCCGAGGGCGATGATCTTCTTCATGGAACCTCCTGTGCGAGTGGGCGTACGAGGACTTGAACCTCGGACCTCATCCTTATCAGGGATGCGCTCTAACCAAGCTGAGCTATACGCCCGCAACAGCGGTGAACTTTACCGCACCGCCTGCCGGTCTCCCAAAACGGGGAGGGGTCTCACTTCTCCTCGGCGAACGTGACCTCGACACCGCCGAGCAGTTGCGCCGCGAGGTTGTAGAGATGCGCACCGATCGTGGCCAGTGCCGTCGTCAGGATGACGTTGATCGCCGACAGCACGAGGGTCAGTCCGACCATGCGGCCGAAGCCGAGATAGTCGGTGATGTTGAAGCTCGAGGAGTCGTCGCTGAGCACCGAGGTGACGCTGCCGTTGATCTGGTCCCAGACCCCGGTCGCCTCCATGCACGACCCAGAAGATCGACACCGCGACCACTGCCACGATCATCATCGCGACCGAGATCGCGAACGCCAGGCGGGTGACCGACCACGGCTCGATGTGGGTCAGGCGCAGGCTCGCCCGTCGCTCCGTCTGACTCCGAGCTCGGGCGACGGTGTGAGGGTCGCGCCGGACTTGGTCTTGGCGTTGTCCCGGTCGCGGCCTTGTCGACCTTGTCCTTGACCGCCGGGATCACCGCGGTGGTCGACGGCGACGGCTTGGTCGTACGCGCGTAGTCGGCCGCCGTCAGGGGGCGGCTGTCGGATCGACGTGCCCGTTGCCGTCGGAGGATGCTGTCGTCGGACGACTCAGCCTTGCTGGCTGCGCTGGGCGGGCGGCCCTTGTCGGTGCGGCCGAGGACGGCCGCTTGTCAGTCTGCGTCTCGGTCGGGCCGCCTGCCGCGCCCTTGGCGCCGCTGCGATCTTCTTGGCGGGCGGCTCAACGGGCTTGGGGATGCGGGGATCTGCTGGGTCGGCGCCGCGTCTCCCGCACTGGAGCCCGGCGCGGAGGTCGAGTCCTGCTTGTCGTCTTCGGTCACTGATCCTGGTCCTCGTCGGTCGACGTCTCTTCGGCCTGCGCCTCGTCCTGGGGAAGCTCGGTGTTGCGCGCGATGGTCACGACCCGGTCATCCCCCTTGAACTTCACGAAGCTCACCCCCATCGTGCCACGGCCTGTCGGATTGACCCCTGAGACGAGGCTTCGGGTGACCTGACCGCCGGCCGTCACGGAGATGACGTCGTCGGTGTCGACCAGCACCAGACCGCCGACGAGCTCGCCGCGGTTCTCGGTGATCTGCATGGCCTTGATGCCGAGACCGCCCCGGCCTTGCAGGCGATACTGCTCGACCGGCGTCTTCTTGGCGAAGCCGCCGTCGGTGACCGTGAAGACGTACAGCTGGTCCTCCTCGGGCACCTCGTCGGACTCCAGCGCACCGGCCGACCGGCGGATGACCGACATCGAGAGCATCGAGTCGTCCTCGCGGAACTTCATGCCCGTGACACCCGACGTCGCGCGGCCCATCGGACGCAGCTGCTCGTCGTCGGCGCGGAAGCGGATCGCCTGCGCCTTGCGCGAGATGAGGATCAGGTCGTCCTCGGGGGTGACCAGCTCGGCGCCGATCAGCTCGTCGTCCTCGTCGCGGAAGTTGATCGCGATGACGCCGGCCTGGCGCGGGCTGTTGTAGTCGCCGAGCCGGGTCTTCTTGACCAGGCCCTTCTTGGTCGCCAGCACCAGGTAGGGCGCCTGCTCGTAGTCGCGGATCGCCAGGACCTGCGCGATCTCCTCGTCGGGCTGGAACGACAGCAGTCCGGCGACGTGCCCGCCCTTGGCGTCACGTCCGGCCTCGGGCAGCTGGTAGGCCTTGGCGCGATAGACCCGGCCGGCCGTCGTGAAGAACAGGATCCAGTGGTGGCTCGTCGTCGCGAACATGTGCTCGACGAGGTCGTCACCGCGCAGCGCCGCACCGCGTACGCCCTTGCCGCCGCGGTTCTGCACGCGGTAGAGGTCGGTCTTGGTGCGCTTGGCGTAGCCACCCTTGGTGATCGTGACCACGACCTCCTCGTCGGGGATCAGGTCCTCGTCGGACAGGTCACCGTCGGCCGGGATGATGTTGGAGCGCCGGTCCTCGCCGTACTTGTCGACGATCGCCGGCGAGCTCGTCGGACACGATCTGCCGCTGCCGCTCGGGCTTGGCCAGGATGTCCTTGTAGTCGGCGATCTCGCGCTCGAGCTCGGCGAGGTTGTCGATGATCTTCTGGCGCTCGAGGGCCGCGAGGCGGCGCAGCTGCATGTCGAGGATCGCGTTGGCCTGCAGCTCGTCGATGTCGAGCAGCTGATCAGGCCCTCGCGCGCCTCGTCGACCGTCGGGCTGCGGCGGATCAGGGCGATGACCTCGTCGAGCGCGTCGAGCGCCTTGGCGAGTCCGCGGAAGATGTGCGGCACGCGCCTCGGCCTCGTCGAGGAGGTACTGGGTGCGCCGCTGGATGACCTCGATCTGGTGGTTGATCCAGTTGCTGACGAAGCCGTCGAGCGTCAGGGTGCGCGGCACCTCGTCGACCAGCGCCAGCATGTTGGCGCTGAAGTTGGTCTGCAGCTCGGTGTGCTTGTAGAGGTTGTTGAGCACGACCCGGGCGATCGCGTCCTTGCGGATCTCGATCACGATGCGGCGGCCGACGCGCGACGACGACTCGTCACGCAGGTCGGAGATGCCCTGGATGCGACCGGCGTTGACCAGGTCGGCGATCTTGCGCATGAGGTTGTCGGGGTTGACCTGGTAGGGCAGGCCCGTGACGACGAGCTGGATGCGGCCCTTGGTGTCCTCCTCGATCGACACGATCGCGCGCATCATGATCGAGCCGCGACCCGTGCG
The DNA here is from genome assembly GCA_963761965.1 of uncultured Actinomycetota bacterium. Taxonomy (GTDB): domain Bacteria; phylum Actinomycetota; class Actinomycetes; order Propionibacteriales; family Nocardioidaceae; genus Aeromicrobium. Next base: position 8,179 of record CAVXIX010000016.1, on the reverse strand, counting down.
GTACATGTCCTCGATGCCCTTGGTGCCGACGATCAGCGCGTCGGACGGGAAGTCGGGGCCCTTGACCCGCTCGATCAGCGCCTCGAGCAGCTCTTCCTTGCTGGCGTCGGGGTTGGCCAGCGCCCACTGGGCACCCTCGGCGACCTCGCGCAGGTTGTGCGGCGGGATGTTGGTCGCCATGCCGACCGCGATGCCGGCCGAGCCGTTGACCAGCAGGTTGGGGATGCGCGACGGCAGGACCGTCGGCTCCTGCGAGCGGCCGTCGTAGTTGGGGCGGAAGTCGACGGTGTTCTTGTCGATGTCGCGCACCATCTCCATGGCGATCGGCGCGAGCCGGCACTCGGTGTAACGCATCGCGGCGGCGCCGTCGTCACCCGGCGAGCCGAAGTTGCCCTGCCCGTCGATCATCGGCGCGCGCATGACCCACGGCTGCGCCAGGCGTACGAGGGTGTCGTAGATCGCGGTGTCGCCGTGCGGGTGGTACTGACCCATGACGTCACCCACGATGCGCGAGCACTTGGAGAAGCCGCGGTCGGGGCGGTAGCCGCCGTCGAACATCGCGTAGAGCACGCGCCGGTGCACGGGCTTGAGGCCATCGCGTACGTCCGGCAGTGCGCGCGACACGATGACGCTCATGGCGTAGTCGATGTAGGAGCGCTGCATCTCGTCCTGCAGCTCGACCGCTTCGATCCGGTCGTGCTCGGGAGGTGTCGTCTCAGTCACGGAGATGTCCTGTCAGATCAGATGTCGAGGAAGCGGACGTCTTTGGCGTTGCGCTGGATGAACGAGCGCCGCTGCTCGACGTCCTCGCCCATCAGGATCGTGAACATCTCGTCGGCCATCGCGGCGTCCTCGAGCGTCACCTGGCGCAGGATGCGGTTGGCCGGATCCATCGTGGTGTCCCACAGCTCGCTGTCGTTCATCTCGCCGAGACCCTTGTAGCGCTGGATCTGCTGGCCGACCTCCTTGGGCAGGCGCTTGCCGTCGGCCGCACCGGCCTTGAGCATCGCGTCGCGCTCGGCGTCGGAGTAGGCCAGCTCGTCGGCGAGTTGCTCCACTTGATCTTGTAGAGCGGCGGCTGCGCGAGGTAGACGTGACCGCCGTCGATCAGCGGCTTCATGAACCGGAACAGCAGCGTCAGCAGCAGCGTCGAGATGTGCTGGCCGTCGACGTCGGCATCGGCCATCAGCACGATCTTGTGATAGCGCAGCTTGTCGATGTCGAAGTCGTCGTGCACGCCGGTGCCGAGCGCCGAGATGATCGCCTGGACCTCGGCGTTCTGGAGGATCTTGTCGATGCGGGCCTTCTCGACGTTGAGGATCTTGCCGCGCAGCGGGAGGATCGCCTGCGTACGCGGGTCGCGTCCGCCCTTGGCCGAGCCGCCGGCCGAGTTGCCCTCGACGATGAAGACCTCGCACTCCTCGGGGTTGCGCGAGGAGCAGTCGGCGAGCTTGCCCGGCAGGCCGCCGCCGCCCAGGAAGCCCTTGCGGTTGCGGGCCAGGTCGCGGGCCTTGCGGGCGGCCATGCGGGCGGTCGCGGCGTCGATCGACTTGCGGACGATCGTCTTGCCCTCGGTCGGGTGCTGCTCGAACCAGGCGCCGAGCTCGTCGTAGAGGACGGTCTGGACGTAGGACTTGGCCTCGCTGTTGCCGAGCTTGGTCTTGGTCTGGCCCTCGAACTGCGGCTCCTCGAGCTTGATCGAGACGATCGCCGTCAGGCCCTCGCGGATGTCCTCGCCCGAGAGGTTGTCGGCGGCCTTCTTGATGAGGCCCTGCGCGGTCGCGAACTTGTTGACCGTCGTGGTCAGCGCCGCACGGAAGCCTTCTTCGTGCGTGCCGCCCTCGTGGGTGTTGATCGTGTTGGCGAACGTGTGGACCGACTCGATGAAGCTGTCGTTCCACTGCATCGCGATCTCGAGCGACAGGCCCTTGGACTCGTCCTCGGACTCGATCGAGATGACGTCGCGGTGGATCGGTGACTTGCTGCCGACGTTGATGTGCTCGACGTAGTCGACCAGGCCCTTGTCGAAGCGGAACCGGGCGTCGCGCTCGATCGCGTCGACGGGGGTGTCGCCCTCGGTGGCCTCCTGCGCCTCCTCGCGGTCGTCGCGGAGCACGAGCTCGAGGCCCTTGTTGAGGAACGCCATCTCGCGGAATCGCGTCTTGAGCGTCTCGTAGCTGTAGACGACGGTCTCGAAGATGTCCTCGCTGGCGTAGAACGTCGTCGTGGTGCCGGTCTCGTCGGTCTTCTCGTGCCGCTCGAGCGGAGCATCGGGCACGCCGTAGGTGAACGACTGGGTCCAGCGATAGCCGTCGCGCTTGATCTCGACGTGGAGCTTGGTCGACAGCGCGTTGACGACCGAGACGCCGACGCCGTGCAGACCACCGGAGACCTTGTAGCCGCCACCGCCGAACTTGCCGCCGGCGTGCAGCGACGTGAGGACCAGCGTGACGGCCGGCATCTTCTCGGTCGGGTGCTCGTCGACCGGGATGCCGCGGCCGTCGTCGACGACGCGGACGCCGCCGTCGGCCTGCAGGGTCACCGCGATGTGGGAGGCGTAGCCCGCGAGCGCTTCGTCGACCGAGTTGTCGACGACCTCGTAGACGAGGTGGTGGAGCCCGCGTTCACCGGTCGAGCCGATGTACATGCCGGGGCGCTTGCGAACCGCCTCCAGACCTTCGAGGACCTGAATGTTGCTGGCGTCGTACGAGGCTTCAGGATCTGGAGTTTGGCTCACTCATCCAGTATACGGGCCGTTATGTGCGTCTCAGCGCTTACCCACAGTTCCCGGGTGGCGCGTCGCGACCGCCACTTGCCCCTGAGAGCCACAAAACGGTGGCTGTGACGACGGCGGAGACCCTCCACCGACCTCCGGTATGTCCGCGGGGCCGCCAAGTCGCCCATTCGGCCCGCTCCGCGAACGCGCCGTGACGGCCTTGGGACGCATCGGGCATCGTAGAGGGATGAGCACGACAGCCACCCGCCGCGACACCGCGCTGCCGGCGTTCGGTGCTGCGATGGCAGCGGCCTCACGCTGTTCGTCGCTGATCCGGGTCGCGCTGCAGTCGACGCAGGGACAGCAGTGGGACGACGACGCGATGCGGACCGTCGTCGCCGGACGCGACACCAAGCTCACGTTGCTGAGCGGTCTCGGCTACGTCTCGATCGGCGCGATCGTCATGGTGGCGATCGCCTGCGGTGGCGTCGCCCTGCTGCGCGGCAAGACCCGGCTCGCGATCGGCGCGGCCATCATCATCGGCGGCGCCGACGTCACGACGCAGGTGCTCAAGCACTCGTTCCTCGACCGGCCCGACTTCGGCCTCGGCGTGCTCAACAGCCTGCCCAGCGGTCACACCACCGTGGTGGCGAGCGCCGTGGGCGCCGCCCTGCTCGTGGCGCCCGGCGGCGTACGCCCGCTGGTCGCGGCTGGCGGCGGGTTCGCCACGACGCTGACCGGAGCCTCGACGATCGTCGCCGGCTGGCACCGGCCCGCCGACGTCGTCGCGGCGCTCGCGGTCAGCCTGCTCTGGACGGCGGTCGTCGCGCTCTTGATGCACGGTCCTCGCCACCCCGTCGCCGGTACGTTCGTCAGCGCGCTCCTGGGTTGCGGCGCCGCGCTGGCCTTCCTCGTCGCGATCGGCGTACGCCCGGCGTACGGCTGGGTCGGCTTCACGCAGGCATCGCTCGTGCTCGGCGCCGTCACCGCGATCACGGCCGCTGTTCGTCGTGGCCGCGGCAGCAGTCTCACCAGCTGAGTAGCCCTCGCTCAGCCGTAGGTGTCCCTCGGGCCCCTGGCACCGCGGATCGAGCGGGGGCCCTTCTTCCACGACGGTGCCTGCGGTCCGCGGACGACGATCCGCAGCACCGATCCGTCGCCCATCAGCTCGTTGAGCTTGGCGACGATGCGCGGTGCCAGCAACCGCAGCTGCGTCGCCCACGCCGTCGAGTCCGTGCGCACCTCGACCTCGCCGTCGTCGAACGCGATGACCTCGGAGTGCTGCGCGACCTCAGGCCCGACGATGCCGGCCCAGTCGGTGAACACCCGCTGCGCGGCCAGCCGCTCGTCCCAGCCCTGGTCGTTGACGACCTCGCCGAGCAGGTCGGCGAGTGAGCTCGGCTCGTCGCGGGTGGCTCGAGCCGGCTTCGCCGGACGCACCCTGCGCTTGCCCGGACGGCGGAACCGGTGAGCCCTTGCCGCGATAGGACTTGGCGATGTCGCGCGCGAGGTCGAGGCCGTCGTCGGGTCGGGGCTCGTCCGAGTCAGTCACGGACGACCTCCCCTCTGGCGACGTTGAAGCGGTGACCCTTGAGCGCCTCGGGCACGTCGTCGGCAACCGCGGCGGTGACCAGCACCTGCTCCGCATCGCCGACGAGCTCGGCGAGCTGCTGGCGGCGGCCCTGGTCGAGCTCGGCGAACACGTCGTCGAGGATCAGCACGGGATCGTCCTCATCCTCGCGCAGCAGCTCGAACGATGCGAGCCTCAGCGCGAGCGCCAGCGACCAGGCCTCGCCGTGGCTCGCATATCCCTTGGCGGGCAGGTCGCCGATCATCAGGGTCACGTCGTCGCGATGCGGGCCGACGAGGCTGATGCCGCGATCCATCTCGTCGTTGCGGCGCCGCGCGATCTCGTCGAGCAGCGCCTGCTGGATCGTCGCCTGGTCGCGTACGTCGGGGTCGAGATCGAGCGACGGCTTGTAGGTCGCGGTGATGACCCGGCGGTCGGGTGCCGCCGCAGCGGCGACGCGTACGTACGCCTCGGCGAGATGCGGGGCGAGTGCGTCGAGCAGGAGCAGCCTGGTCGACACGAGCTCGGCGCCGGTACGCGCGAGGTTCTCGTCCCAGATGTCGAGGGTCGCGATCTCGACGTTGCGCCGGCCCCGGGCCGACTTGAGCAGGGTGTTGCGCTGCTTGAGCACGCGGTCGTAGTCGGCGCGGACGCCGGCAAGCCGCGGAGTGCGCAGCACGAGGAGCGAGTCGAGGAACCTGCGCCGGTCCGACGGGTCGCCCTTGACCAGCGCGAGGTCCTCGGGCGAGAACATCACGGTGCGGAGCACCCCGATCAGGTCACGCGTGCGGGGCAGCGCGCCACGGTTGATGCGGGCCCGGTTGGACTTGCCCGGCGTGATCTCGAGCTCGAGCAGCGCGGTGCGGTCGCCGCGTACGACGTCGGCGCGTACGACCGCGCGCTCGGCGCCGGATCGCACCAGCGGGGCGTCGCCCGACACGCGATGCGAGTCCAGCGCGAGAGATAGTCGATCGCCTCGACCAGGTTGGTCTTGCCCTGCCCGTTCGACCCGATGAACGCGGTCGCGCCCGGCTCGAGGTCGATCTCGACGGTGTCGTACGACCGGAAGTCGTGCAGGGTCAGGCGACTGACATGCACGAGCTAGACGGGATCCGCATGGTCGGGTGCTGCGGGCGTGATGCCCTTCTCCTCGGCGGCCTTGACCGCGTGGCCGCCGAACTGCTGGCGCATCGCGGCGACGGCCTGCATCGCGGGCGACTCGTCCTGGCGGGAGGTGAAGCGCGCGAACAGCGACGCGGCGATCGTGTGCATCGGCACGGCGTTGTCGATCGCCGCCTCGACGGTCCAGCGGCCCTCGCCGGAATCCTCGGCATAGCCGCGCACCTTGGACAGGCCCGGGTCCTCCTCGAGCGCCTTGACCAGGAGGTCGAGCAGCCACGAACGTACGACCGTGCCCTCGCGCCACGAGTCGAAGACCTCGGTGACGTTGTCGACGATGTCGACCTTCTCGAGCAGCTCGAAGCCCTCGGCGTAGGCCTGCATCATGGCGTACTCGATGCCGTTGTGGACCATCTTGGAGAAGTGCCCGGCGCCGACGCGCCCGGCGTGGACGAAGCCGGACTCGCCGTCGGGGCGCAGCGCGTCGAACGCGGGCTGGACCTTGGCGATGTCGTCGGCGGTGCCACCGGCCATGAGGGCGTAGCCGTTGTCGAGTCCCCAGACTCCGCCGCTGACGCCGCAGTCGACGTAGCCGATGCCCTTTTCGGCGGCGAGCGCGGCGTGCTTCTCGTCGTCGGTCCAGCGGGAGTTGCCGCCGTCGACGATGACATCGCCCTCACCGAGCAGGCCGATGAGCTCCTCGACGGTCGAGCGGGTGATGTCGCCGGCCGGCACCATGACCCAGACGACCTTGGGCGACGGCAGCTTGTCGACGAGCTCCGCCAGGGACGCCACGTCGGAGACATCGGGGTTGCGGTCGTAGCCGACGACGGTGACCCCGCCGTTGCGCATGCGGGTGCGCATGTTGCCACCCATCTTGCCGAGTCCGACGAGTCCGATGTCCATGAGCGAGTTCCCTCCGAAGGTCAGTTCTGCAGGCGTACGGGCATGATCAGGTAGCGGAACGCGACATCGGGGTCGGCGCCGATCTCCTGGACGCCCGAGATCGCAGCGGGCTTGGTGTGCTGCGTGAACGACAGGTGCACGACGGGGTCCGACATGACCGCGAGCCCTTCGAGCAGGTAGGTCGGGTTGAACCCGATCGAGATGTCGGCGCCGTCGATCGTGGCCTCGAGCGACTCCGATGCCTGGGCCTCGTCGCCGCTGCCGGCTTCGAGGAGCAGCTGGCCGTCGGAGAACGTCAGGCGTACGGGGGTGTTGCGCTCGGCGACCAGCGCCACGCGCTTGACCGAGTCGACGAATGCCTGCGTCTCGACGTAGGCGACGGTCTCGGCCTGCGCCTGGAACAGCTGGCGTACGCGCGGGAAGTCGCCCTCGAGCAGGCGGGTCGTGGTGCGGCGGGTGCCGTTGCCGACGACGCCTTCGAATCCGATCAGCCCGTCGCCGGACTCGCCGGACGACACCGCGATCGTGACGTCGCCGCCGTAGGTCAGCGAGCGGGCGGTCTCGTTGAGGACCCGCGCCGGCACGAGTGCCTGGGCCGAGAGGTCGCTGGCCTCGGGATACCACTCGAGGTCGCGCAGGCTGGCCCGGAACCGGTCGGTCGCCATGAGCGAGATCGTCGAACCCTCGAGCTCGAGGCGTACGCCGGTCAGCAGCGGCAGCATCTCGTCGCGGCCCGCGGCGGCGCTGGCCTGGGACACGGCGGTGGCGAAGTCGTCGGCCTTGATCGTGCCGGAGGCGGTCGGCATCTCGGGCAGCTGCGGGTATTCCTCGACGGGCATCGTCTGGAGGCTGAACCGGGCATTGCCGCAGATGACCTGGACCTTGGTGCCGTCGAGCGAGACGTCGACGGGCTTGGCCGGGAGCGCCTTGACGATCTCGGCGAGCAGTCGACCGGAGACGAGGGCGCGACCATCGGCGCTCACCTCGGCCGGGAGCGTGGCGCGGGTCGACGTCTCGTAGTCGAATCCGGACAGGGTGAGGCCGTCCGCGGCGGTCTCGATGAGAAGTCCGGCGAGCACAGGAACGCTCGGGCGGTTGGGCAGGCTGCGAGCTGTCCAGGCGACGGCGTCGGCAAGCGTGTCGCGGTCGATGCGGAATTTCACGTGATGGGGCCTTTCCGAGGACGGGAGCCGTCGGGATGAATCCTGCCACGGTATCCGTGACGGGAGGAATGCAGGGGAAGTGCGGAAGATGTCATCCACACACAGGTCGTGAAGTGACTTCCGCGGGGTTTGCCGAGATAAAGAAGAGTAGTAGTCGTAGTAGCGTCTGTGGATTCGGTGGACAACTCCGATTCGTGCTGCGGTCCCGGTGTTTCGACCGGTGGACAACCTGTGTTCGGCCGGCCGGTGAAACTACACGTTCTTGTGGATGTCGGTTCCGCGTTCACACGGTGTTCACACAGCGACCGATGATGTCCACGTGACTCATGGGTTTTCCCACAGTGCCTTCCCCAGTTTGTGTGAATGGTCCCGATGGGCCATTCACAGGTCATGACTGGCGGGCTTGCTGCTTGATGCGCGCCGTGAGCTCGGTGACCTGGTTGTAGACCGCGTGCTTCTCGGCCATGAGCTTGCGGATCTTGCGGTCGGCGTGCATGACCGTCGTGTGGTCGCGGTTGCCGAACTCCTGACCGATCTTGGGCAGCGACATCTCGGTGAGCTCGCGGCACAGGTACATCGCGATCTGGCGGGCCAGCACCAGGTTGCGGCTGCGATTGGTGCTGCAGAGGTCGTCGATCGAGAACTCTGAGTAGGCCGCGGTCTGCGCCATGATCATGCCGACCGTGATGTCCGGCTCCTCACCCT
>CAVXIX010000015.1:0-86110 GCA_963761965.1 uncultured Actinomycetota bacterium | reverse complement strand
TCAGGCGACGGTCCAGGCGTCGGGGCCGTCGAGCAGCCCCTGCAGCGACGGCGTCTCGCCGGCGAGCGTGGCCTGCTCACGGCTCAGGTCGTCGTACGTGGGCCGCTCGACCTGACGGAAGATGCCGATCGGCGCACGGTGGACGACGCCACTGTCGGTGATCCGCGACAGCGCGAACGCCGTCGTGGCGTCGGGCTCGTGTGCGTCGTGGACCAGCACGTCGGCGGCGTTGGAGTCGTCGACCTCGACGATCTCGACACCCCCACCGGCCGCACGTACGACGCCGAGGCGGCCGTCGGCGCCGAAGCGGATCGGCTCGCCGTGCACCAGCGGGATGATCGCCTCGTCGCGGGTCTCGGGGTCCTTGACGGCGTCGAACGCGCCGTCGTTGAAGATCGGGCAGTTCTGGTAGATCTCGACCAGCGACGTGCCGCGGTGGCGCGCGGCCGCCGAGAGCACCGCCGTGAGGTGCTTGCGGTCCGAGTCGATCGTGCGGGCCACGAACGTCGCCTCGGCGCCGAGCGCGAGCGACAGCGGGTTGAGCGGTGCGTCGATCGAGCCGTAGGGCGTCGACTTGGTGACCTTGCCGGGCTCGGACGTGGGGGAGTACTGCCCCTTGGTCAGCCCGTAGATCCGGTTGTTGAACAGCAGGATCGTCATGTTGACGTTGCGCCGCAGTGCGTGGATCAGGTGGTTGCCGCCGATCGACAGCGCATCGCCGTCGCCGGTCACGACCCACACGCTGAGGTCGGACCGCGGTGGTCGCGATGCCGGTCGCGATCGCCGGCGCACGGCCGTGGATCGAGTGCATGCCGTACGTGTCGAGGTAGTAGGGGAAGCGGGCGGCGCAGCCGATGCCGGAGATGAAGACGATGTTCTCGCGGCGCAGCCCCAGCTCGGGCATGAACCCCTGCACGGCGGCGAGGATCGCGTAGTCGCCGCACCCGGGGCACCAGCGGACCTCCTGGTCGGACGCGAACTCCTTGCGGGTCTGCGGCTCGTCGGCGGTCGGTACGCCCTCGAGCCCGCTGCCCCGATCGGCATGCCCAGAGATCGATCGCTGGCGCTCATTCGCCCTCCTTGATGCACAGCTCGATGAAGTGCTTGCCGAGCTCGGCGGCGCCGAACGGCATGCCGCGTACGGCGTTGTAGCCCTCGGCGTCGACGAGGTACTTGGCGCGCAGCAGGCCGCGGAGCTGGCCGAGGTTCATCTCCGGGACGATGACCCGGTCGTACGCTGCCAGGACCTCGCCGAGGTTGGCCGGGAACGGGTTGAGGTGCCGCAGGTGGGCCTGGGCGATGCGGTGGCCGGCGACGCGGGCCCGCCGGCAACCGGCGCCGATCGGGCCGTAGGTCGAGCCCCAGCCGATCACGAGGATCTTGGCGTGGCCGTCGGGATCGTCGACCTCGACCTCGGGGATCGTCGCCGCGATGCCGTCGATCTTGGCCTGCCGCAGGCGGACCATGTGGTCGTGGTTGGCCGGGTCGTAGGAGATGTCGCCCGTGCCGTCGGCCTTCTCGAGGCCGCCGATGCGGTGCTCGAGTCCCGCGACACCGGGCGGCGCCCAGGGGCGGGCCAGGGTCTGCGGGTCGCGGGCGTAGGGCAGGAACGCGCGCATCGGGGTCGGCGGTGGCGAAGTTGGGCTCGATCCGGGCCAGCGTCTCGACGTCGGGCAGGCTCCACGGCTCGGAGCCGTTGGCGAGGTAGCCGTCGGACAGCAGGATCACCGGCGTCCGGTAGGTCACCGCGATCCGGGCTGCCTCGAGGGCGGCGTCGAAGCAGTCGGACGGGTGACTGCGGCGCGATGACCGGCAGCGGCGCCTCGCCGTTGCGTCCGTTGATGGCCTGCAGCAGGTCCGACTGCTCGGTCTTGGTCGGCAGGCCGGTCGACGGGCCGCCGCGCTGCACGTCGATGATGACGAGCGGCACCTCGAGCATGACCGCCAGGCCGATCGTCTCGCCCTTGAGCGAGAGTCCCGGGCCCGACGTCGTCGTGACGCCGAGCGCGCCGGCGAAGCTCGCACCGAGGGCCGCGCCGATGCCGGCGATCTCGTCCTCGGCCTGGAACGTCGTGACGCCGAACGCCTTGTGCTTCGACAGCTCGTGCAGGATGTCCGACGCCGGGGTGATCGGGTAGGCGCCGAGGAACACCTGCAGGCCTGACAGCTGCCCGGCGGCGACGATGCCGTACGACAGCGCGGTGTTGCCGGTGATGTTGCGATAGCGGCCGGACGGGATCACGGCGGGCTTGATGACGTACGAGACCGCGAACGACTCGGTCGTCTCGCCGTAGTTGTAGCCCGTGCGCAGGGCGGCGATGTTGGCGTCGCGGATGTCGGGCGCCGCGGCGAACTTCTTGCCGAGGAACGCGATGCTGCCGTCGATCGGCCGGCCGAACATCCAGCTGACGAGCCCGAGGGCGAACATGTTCTTGGCGCGCGAGGCGTCCTTGCGCGACAGGCCGAACTCCTCGACCGCGCCGACGGTCAGCCCGGTCAGGTCGATCGCGTGCAGCTGGTAGTCGCTCGAGCGATCCGTCCTCGAGCGGGTTGGACTCGTAGCCGACGCGCTTGAGGTTGCGGGTGGTGAACTCGTGCGCGTCGACGATCGCGGTGCCGCCGGCCTGGAGGTCGCCGATGTTGGCCTTGAGCGCCGCCGGGTTCATCGCGACGAGGACGTCGGGATGGTCGCCGGGCGTGAGGATGTCGTAGTCGGCGAAGTGGATCTGGAACGACGAGACGCCCGGCAGCGTGCCGGCAGGTGCCCGGATCTCGGCGGGGAAGTTGGGCAGCGTCGACAGGTCGTTGCCGAAGTCGGCGGTCTCCTGCGTGAAGCGGTCGCCCGTCAGCTGCATGCCGTCGCCGGAGTCACCGGCGAAACGTATGACGACACGCATGAGCTCTTCGGTCGACTTCGACGCCGTCATCGCCACCTGCCTTTGTGTGCTCTACAACACACCGTACCCATGCAGAGGAAAAGAATTGCTCGTTGGCCCACCGAAACGGCAAGTCATTTGAGCAGGTAGATGGCCCGGTCAGGGGCTCGGTGTCAGCAGGACGACGACCTCGCGGTGGCGCAGCAGGAACGCGCCGCTCGTCGAGCTTCTTGCGCCGAAGCCAGCTCGTCACCTCGTCGTTGTTCTTGCTCGCGTTGCACGAGCCGCAGGCCGGCACGACGTTGCCGAGGGTGTAGCGACCGCCGCGCGAGATCGGCAGCACGCAGTCGCGCTGCAGCGAGCGATCAGTGGCGCCGCAGTAGGCGCAGCCCGCCCAGGCCTCGCGGATGGCGATCCACTCGATCGGGGTGAGGTCGTTGTCGGCGCGCGCCACGCGGCCCGCGCGGCGACGGGCTGCCCGGGCGCGACGACTTCGGCTGACGACCACGGTCACACGCTAAGCCGTGGCAGGCGGCGCGCTGCGGCAAAACGCCTGGTGGGCCCGCCGAAACGACAACGTTTCCGCGGGCCCACCGACCTTGCGCCTACGCGGCGACCGTGGCTCCGACCTCGGCGACCGGCTCGAGCGCCAGCGCCAGGATCTCGGCGACGTCGGCCACCGGGCGCACGTCGAGCTCGGCCAGCACGTCCTCGGGCACGTCGACCAGGTCGACCTCGTTGCGCGCCGGGATGAACACGGTCTTGAGACCGGCACGCTGCGCGGCCATGAGCTTCTGCTTGACGCCACCGATCGGCAGCACGCGACCGTTGAGGGTGACCTCGCCGGTCATGCCGACATCGGCCCGGACGTTGCGGCCGAGCGCCAGTGACGTCAGCGCCGTGACCATCGTGACGCCGGCGGACGGGCCGTCCTTGGGCACCGCGCCGGCCGGCACGTGCAGGTGGATCGCCCGCTCGAGCGTCGCCGGATCGATGCCGATCGCGTCGGCGTGCGAGCGTACGTAGGACAGCGCGATCTGCGCCGACTCCTTCATGACGTCGCCCAGCTGCCCCGTGATCGCGAGGCTGCGGTCGCCGTCGTACGCGCTGGCCTCGATGAACAGCACGTCGCCGCCCAGCCCGGTCACCGCGAGGCCGGTCGAGACACCCGGCACCGCCGTGCGCTCCTCCGACTCGGGGGTGAACCGCGGCCGGCCGACGTAGTCGACGAGGGTCTTCTCGTCGACCACGACGGGCTTGGCGACCTCGGGGTCGGTCAGCTTGGTCGTGACCTTGCGGAACACCTTGGCGAGCAGCCGCTCCATCTGGCGCACGCCGGCCTCACGGGTGTAGGACGCGGCGATCGAGCGCAGCGCCTCGTCGGTGACCTCGACCTCGTCGGCCGTGAGCGCGGCGCGCTCGAGCTGACGGGGTGCGAGGTACGTGCGAGCGATCGCGACCTTGTCGTCCTCGGTGTAGCCGTCGAGCTGCACGAGCTCCATGCGGTCGAGCAGCGGCTGCGGGATCTGCTCGATGACGTTGGCGGTCGCCAGGAACAGCACGTCCGACAGGTCGAGGTCGAGATCGAGGTAGTGGTCGCGGAACGTGTGGTTCTGCGCCGGGTCGAGCACCTCGAGCAGCGCCGCCGCGGGATCGCCGCGGTAGTCGGCGCCGACCTTGTCGATCTCGTCGAGCAGGACGACGGGGTTCATCGAGCCGGCCTCGCCGATCGCCCGGACCAGGCGGCCGGGCAGCGCACCGACGTACGTACGACGGTGGCCGCGGATCTCGGCCTCGTCGCGCACGCCGCCGAGGGCGACGCGGACGAAGTTGCGGCCGAGCGCACGGGCGACGCTCTCGCCGAGCGACGTCTTGCCGACGCCGGGAGGGCCGACGAGCGCCATGACGGCACCCGACCCGCGTCCGCCGACGACCTCGAGGCCACGCTCGCTGCGGCGCGCGCGTACGGCGAGGTACTCCACGATGCGGTCCTTGACGTCGTCGAGGCCGTGGTGATCGGCGTCGAGCACCTCACGGGCGCCCTTGATGTCGGTGTTGTCCTCGGTCTTGACGCCCCACGGGAGCTCCAGGACCGTGTCGAGCCACGTGCGGATGTAGCCCGACTCGGGGTTCTGGTCGCTGCCGCGCTCGAGCTTGCCGACCTCGCGCAGGGCGGCCTTGCGGACGTCGTCGGGGAGGTCTGCCTCCTCGACCCGGGCGCGGTAGTCCTGCGTGCCCTCGGGCTCGTCGTCGCCGAGCTCCTTGCGGATCGCGGCGAGCTGCTGGCGCAGGACGAACTCGCGCTGGTTCTTGTCGATGCTCTCCTGGACCGACTCGGAGATCTTCTCGTTGACCTCGCTCTCGGCGAGGTAGGCGCGGGCCCACTCGATCAGCAGCGTGAGGCGCAGCTCGACCTCGGGGGTCTCGAGGAGCTCACGCTTCTGCTCCAGGTCGAGGTACGACGCGTAGCCCGCGGTGTCGGCGAGCGCGCTGGGATCGGTCAGGCGCTGCACCGAGTCGATGACCTGCCACGCGTTGCGCTTCTGCAGGATCGTCACGAGCAGGCCCTTGTAGTCGCCGGCCAGCTCGCGTACGTGCTCGGTGACCGGCTCGTCGTCGATCAGCTCGGCCTCGACCCAGAGCGCCGCGCCGGGGCCGGTCACGCCGCCCTGGATGTGGGCGCGCTGCTCGGCCTGGATCACGGCACCGGGTCCGCCGCCGGGGAGGCGGCCGACCTGCTGGATCGTCGCGATCACGCCGTGCGTCGCGTAGCGGTCCTCGAGCCGGGGGGCGACCAGGAGCCGGTCGTCGTTGCTCGTGCGGGCGGCATCGACGGCGGCGCGGGCGGCGTCGTCGAGCTCGATGGGGACGACCATGCCGGGCAGGACGACGACGTCCTCGAGTGCCAGCACGGGGAACTTCTCAGTTCGCTCACGGGTCTCTCCTCAGAGTTGAGTCTGATGGGCTCAACTACTGCGGAGGGAGGCGCATTCCGCCGGGCCGACGCGTGTTCGCTGAGGGCGGACTCGGCGCCGGCGTCGTGAGCTAGCTTGGGCACTGCGTACGCCGCGACGCCGGTGTCCAGGAGCACGCACGGCTCGTCGCCGACGGTCCACGCGTCATGGCCCGGTTCGATCAGCACGACGTCACCGGGGCCGATCGTGATCTCGGACCCGTCGTCGGAGGTCACGGTCATCTGCCCGGACAGGCAGAAGCCGGTGTGCCGGACCTGGCAGGAGTCGGTGCCGGCGATCGGCTTGACGTCCTCGGACCAACGCCAGCCGGGCTCGAAGGTGCCGCGTCCGAGCGTGAAGTCGTCCAAGGTGACGACGTCCATGTGCCCGTGGGCCTGGAACGGACGGGTCTCGTGCGGTGACGTCGATGTTCTGTGCCGAGGTGGACATGGCGTTGCTCCTGTTCGTCGACGGGCCCCTTGTCGATGATGCGCCCGGTTCGCGGCGGTGTGAAGAGCCGCGGCACCTCGATCACTTCACCCGGTGGATGAACGCGAAGATCGCCACCACGAGGGCATCGAGCAGCAGGATGAGCGCGAGGAGCTGGAACCCCGAGGCGAGTCCTTCGGCGACGGCGAACGCGGCGAAGGCCCCCAGCGACAGCACGGCACCGATCACCCACGACCGAAGGCTGGGCTGCCAGTGCTCGCTCATACCTCGATCGTCGCCCGGGATTGCTGGAACCGCAACGAATACGGTGCCGGGCACCGGAGTCCCCGCGTCTACAAGACCCGCCCGCGCGATACGTTGAAGCATGCCCGAGTCGATCGACGATCATGTCGTCCGGCGGTTGCGTGAATGGCCCGCTCGTCCGGACATTCGCACGTCCCTGCCGGACCCCGAGACGGTGCTGGCGTACTTCGATGCGCAGCTCCAGAGCCGGCACCTCGATCTCGCGATCCGCTGGCTGCAGTGCGCAGGGCGAGGCGTTCTACACGATCGGCTCGGCCGGGCACGAGAGCAATGCCGCGGTCGCGATGGCGCTGCGGCCGACCGACCCGGCGCTGCTGCACTACCGCTCCGGCGGGTTCTACGCGGCGCGGGCGGCCAGGTGGCCGGGTCCACGGCGATCGATGACGTGCTCAACGGCGCGATCGCCTCGACGAGCGACCCGATCTCCGGCGGCCGGCACAAGGTGTTCGGCAACGCGGGGCTCAACGTCATCCCGCAGACGTCGACGATCGGCTCGCCACCTGCCGAGGGCATTCGGGCTGGCCTTCGCGCTGGGCCGGGCGCCGCGCTCCGAGGTCGTGCCGCCGTGGCCGCTCGACTCGGTCGTCGTGTGCAGCTTCGGCGACGCGTCGGCCAACCACTCCACCGCGGTCGGAGCGCTCAACGCCTCGGCCTACTGCGCGCATCAGGGCGCGCCGCTGCCGATCCTGTACGTCTGTGAGGACAACGGCATCGGCATCAGCACCAAGTCGCCGCCGGGCTGGGTCGAGCGCTCGCTGACGTCGCTGGCCGGGGATCGAGTACGCCGCGGTCGACGGCACCCAACCGGCCGAGCTGCTCGCGACGGCGGCCCGCCTGGCCGACCGGGTGAGGTCCGAGCGGCGGCCGGCGATCCTGCACCTGCGCACCGTGCGGTTCATGGGCCACGCCGGCTCGGACGCCGAGATCGCCTATCGCTCGCGCCGCGAGATCGAGGACGACTACGCCCGCGACCCGGTGCTCGCCACCGCCGGACCGCTGATCGACGCCGGCGTGCTGACCGCCGAGACGGCGCTGGCAGCTACGAGGACGACGCGGGCGAGGTGATGCAGCGGGCCAAGGCCCTGGCCGGTGCCCAGCGGCTCGACGACCGCCGAGCTGATCGCCGAGCCGATCACGGCGCAGCGCCGAGGAAGTTGACGTCCTGCGCGACCCCCGGCAACGGCTGGCCGCCTTCGGTGGCCGGCTGCCGGAGGACGAAGGTCCGCTGACCTTGGCGCAGAGCGTCAACGCCGCGCTCAAGGACGCTCTGGCGGCGCACCCCGAGGCGCTCGTGTTCGGCGAGGACATCGGTCGCAAGGGCGGCGTCTACGGCGTGACCCGCGGCCTCCGCAAGGCGTTCGGCGCGGGGCGGGTCTTCGACACGCTGCTCGACGAGCAGACGATCCTCGGCACGGCGCTCGGCTCGGCCCTGGCCGGCTTCCTGCCGATCCCCGAGATCCAGTACCTCGCCTACCTGCACAACGCCGAGGACCAGCTCCGCGGTGAGGCGGCGACCCTGCGCTTCTTCTCGAGCGGCCAGTACCAGAACGGCATGGTCGTGCGGGTCGCCGGGCTGGCCTATCAGAAGGGCTTCGGCGGCCACTTCCACAACGACAACTCGGTCGCCGTGCTGCGCGACATCCCCGGCCTCGTGCTCGCCGTGCCGAGCCATCCCGCGAGTGCCCTCAGCTGCTCCGCGAGTGCCTGGCGCTGGCCGGGAGGGGGGTCTGCGTCTTCCTCGAGCCGATCGCGCTCTATCACCAGCGCGACCTGCAGGACGGCGACGGCAGCTGGACCGGCCGTACGCGCCGCCGGCCGCATGGCCCGCCGAGTCCACGTGCAGAGCTCGGTCGCGTACGCACGTACGGCGAGGGTCGCGACGTCCTGCTCGTGACGTTCGGCAACGGCGTACGGATGAGCCTGCGCGCCGCCGCCGGCTCGCCGCGGAGCGGCATCGGCTGCACGGTGCTCGACCTGCAATGGCTCTCGCCGCTGCCCCATCGAGGAGCTGGTGCGCACGGCGGCCGGCTTCGACCGGGTCGTGGTCGTCGACGAGACCCGGCGGAGCGGTGGCGTCTCGGAGTCGGTCATGACCGCACTCGTCGACGGTGGGCATCCGGGTCGCATCAGCCGGGTGACCAGCGCCGACAGCTTCATCCCGCTGGGTCCTGCCGCCGATCACGTGCTGCTGTCGGAGCCGCTCATCGGCGAGATCGTCCGCCGCATCGTCGGCTAGGCCGGACGCCGACCGCTCACCGCGACGGCACGCGCCGAGAGTGTGAACGCGCCATCGGGGGCGCCGAGTCGTCGGAAGCACCCGTCCCGCAGTCGCTCCAGCCGCCCGGCGTCGAGCGACGCCGCGTACTCGCCGCCGGGTCCGATGCCGAGCATGAACGGCAGCCAGTAGTCGTCGAAGTCCGCATACTCCGTACTCACCTCGAGTGCCCTCGTCCGTATGTCCGTCAGTCCCGCGTGCTCCCACAGCTCGGCGAGCTCGCGCTCGGTCGTGAACCTCATGGTGCGAGCCTCGTCGGGTGCTTCCGGGTCGACGTCGCGGGCGGCGTCCCAGAACGTGCGCAGCATCGCCATGCCGTCGGCGTAGTCCCACGTGCACGCCGCGACCGTGCCGCCGGGCCGCACGACGCGCAGCATCTCGGCGACCCCGGCCTCCGGATCGGGCAGGAAGTTGAGCACGAGCTGTGACACCACGAGGTCGAACGTCGCATCGATCCAGGGCAGCTCGGCGGCGACTGCCCGGCGTACGTCGGCTCTCGGCACGCGCTCGGAGCAGGCCGCGACGAACGGGTCCGACGGGTCGGCGGCGGCCACGTGCGCCGCTCCGAGCCCGGTCGCGAGGGCCTGCGTCAGCGCGCCCGGTCCGCAGCCGATGTCCAGCGCGCGCTGGCCGGGTTCCCCGCCGACGAACGACAGGAACGTGATCGCGAGCTGATCGGAGTAGCGGCCCATGTAGCGGTCGTACGCATCCCGAGTGGCGTCGAAGCCCATGACTGCATTGACCCATCGGACGCTGTCGTGGTCAAGACTCCCCGTCCCAGACGAGCAGGTGGTCGCCGACGACCCGGGCGCCTTCCGACGGTGGGTGGTCGGTCCGGCGGCCGTCGTGCATGAGGTGTCGCACCGGGATGTCGGTCGTCAGGGCGACGACGTCGGCCACGATCCGGCGGTGACAGCGCCACCAGACGGACTCGCTGCACATCACGACGGTATGACCGCCCGTCGCCGACGCCACGAGATCGACGAGCCCGTCCTGGAACTCCGGTGTCCGGGTGTGTGCGGCGTACGCGCGGAACGCCGGGACCTGCCACCACGGATCCGTCGGCGGGCCGGGTGGGGTGGTGCGACGCCCACCCAGCCGGATGTCCCACCGGTAGTCGATGCCGGCATCCGCGAGGCTGGCCTCGAGCGGCTCGCGGGCGACCTCGGGATTGCGCCGGCTGCCGGGGAAGCGGCGGATGTCGACGACCAGTTCGACGTCGGCGGCCAGCAGCAGTGCGCTGAGCCCTGACGCGTCGAGTCGACCGTGCCCGACGGTCAGGAGCTCAGGTTCGCGCGCCACGCGGTCAGGCTACGACGGCACGACAGAACGTGCCGGTCAACCCGTGTGGTCGACCGGCACGCTCCGCCGTTCAGACCGCGATCGGCTGCAGCTCTCCGGCCTGGGCGGCGTCGCGGTGGTCCCGGGAGTGCTGGGAGCTGATGAGCACCAGGCTCAGGATCGCCCCGGTGATCGCGAGTCCCGTGCCGACCAGGAACGCCGACTGGAAGCTCTCGGTGAGGCGCTCCGGGGGCGTGCCGGTGACGTCGCCGAAGCGGCTGTTGGCCACCGCGACGAGGATCGCGAGCCCGAGGGCGCCACCGACCTGCTGCGACGTGTTGATCAGCCCGGAGGCCAGTCCGGCATCGTCCGGCTCGACACCCGACACCGACGCGATCGTCAGCGGCACGAACGCGAAGCCGAGGCCGAGTGCGGCCAGCAGCGACGGGAACAGCAGGTCGCCGAGGAACGTGCCGTCGGGGGAGACCCGCGAGAACCAGAACAGCCCGCCGGCCACCAGCATCATGCCGCCCGCAAGGACGGGCTTGAAGCCGATGCGGGTGGTCAGGACCGAGGCGAAGCCCGCCGAGACGATGATGCCGCCGGCCAGCGGCAGGTAGGCCAGCCCGGCCTTGAGCGCCGAGTAGCCCAGCACCTGCTGCATGTAGAGCGACACGAAGAAGAACATCGAGAACAGCGACATCGCGACGAACACCGCGGTCAGGTTGGCACCGGTGAGCGTCCGGTTGCGGAAGATTCGGAACGGCAGCAGCGGCTGCTTCCACACCCGCTCGATCGCGATGAACGCGGCGATCAGCACGACCGACACGATGGCCAGGCTGATGGTCTTGGCCGAGCCCCAGCCCGAGTCGTTGGCATCACGATCGTGTAGACCAGCAGGGAGACGCCGGCCGTGACCGTGATGGCCCCGAAGACGTCGAACGAGCTGGCGGTCTCGTCCCGGCTCTCGCCGAGCACCCGGAACGCGCCGTATGCCGCGAGGGCCGTGATCGGCACGTTGACGAACAGCACCCATTCCCAGCCGAGCGACTCGGTCAGGATGCCGCCCAGCAGGACGCCGACCGCGCCGCCGGAACCGGCGACCGCGCCCCAGACGCCGAGCGCCTTGTTGCGCTCAGAGCCCTCGGCGAACGAGGTCGTGAGGATCGCGAGTGCGGCAGGTGACAGCAGCGCGGCGCCGAGTCCCTGGACGACGCGGGCGGCGATCAGCTGTCCTTCGTTCTGGCTGAAGCCGCCGAGCAAGGAGGCGAGGCAGAACAGCAGGAGCCCGGCTATGAAGACCCGGCGCCGACCGAGGAGGTCGGCGACCGGCCGCCCAGCAGGAGGAACCCGCCGAACACCAGGACGTACGAGTTGACGACCCAGGACAAGCTGTCCTGGTCGAGCTTGAGGTCGCTCCCGATGGACGGGAGCGCGACATTGACGATCGAGGCGTCGAGAACGACGACGAACTGGGCCGCCGCGAGGAGGGCGAGTATCAAACCCTTGCGCTCGGTTGAAACCGTGGACATGCACACTCCTGGAGTGATGAGAGACGTTTGAATGAACCGGAACCTGAGGTCCGCTTCCGCAACGATATGGAGTTGCGGTTCCGTTTGTCAACCCGTACTTTTGAGGTATGTCAGTGACTGAGGAACGACCGCTGCGGGCCGACGCGCGCCGCAACCGCGAGGCGATCCTCAAGGCAGCGCGGCACATCTTCGCCAAGCACGGCTCACAGGCGCAGATCGACGACGTCGCCAAACGGGCCAAGGTCGGGGTGGGCACGGTCTACCGCCACTTCCCGACCAAGGAGGCGTTGTTCGAGGCGAAGGACCGGCCAGCCGAGGCGTTCGGCCAGGTGAGACTTGCCGGACCCCGAAGGCCCGGCGAGGATGACGACGCCCACGTGTTGTCAGACGCCGATCGGGTGCCAGACCGTCTTGGTCTCGACGAATGCCTCGAGGCGGGCGAGCGACGGCTCGGCGAGCCAGTCGACCGGCGCTGCGGGTGCCCGCAGGACGCGCTTGAGGTTCTCGGCCGCAGCGACCTCGAGCGATGCCGCGAGGTCAGGGTCGTCGACGCCTGCCAGGTCGAGCGCATTGACGTCCATGTGCGACGCCAGCCATGGCGCGATCTCGGCGGGCCGGCCCGTGAGGATGTTGACGACACCGCCGGGCAGGTCGGAGGTCGCCATGCACTCCGACAGCGTCACGGCCGGCACGGGGAACTTCTCGCTCGCGACCACGACGACGGTGTTGCCGGTGACGATCGCCGGCGCGATGACCGAGACGAGGCCCAGCAGCGGGCCGCTGGGCGCGACTGTCGCGACGACGCCGGTCGGCTCGGGAGTGGAGAGGTTGAAGAACGGGCCGGAGACCGGGTTGCCGTTGCCGAGCACCTGGACGTACTTGTCGGCCCAGCCGGCGTACCAGACGACGCGGTCGATCGCGGCGTCCACGTAGGTCGTGGCCTTCTTGTCGTTGACGCCCTCGGCGGCGCGGAGCTGCTCGATGAACTGGTCGCGCCGGCCCTCCATGACCTCGGCGAGACGATAGATGACCTGGCCGCGGTTGTAGGGCGTACGCGTCGACCAGTCGCCGAACGCCTTGCGGGCGGCGAGCACCGCGTCGCGGGCATCCTTGCGCGAGGCCAGCGCCATGTTGCCGAGGAAGCCGCCCTTGGCGTCGACGGCCTCGAACGTACGGCCGGACTCCGAGCGCGGGAAGGCGCCGCCGATGTAGAGCTTGTGCGTCTTGCGCACGTCCAGCCGGGTCATGCACGATGCTCCCTGCAGGTAGGCGGCGAGGCCGTGGCGCCCGCCCTCGCGGCCGTAGCCCGACTCCTTGTAGCCGCCGAACGGCGACGCGGGATCGAACTTGTTGAACGTGTTGGCCCAGACGACGCCGGCGCGCAGCTGGTTGGCCATCGACAGGATGCGCGAGCCCTTCTCGGTCCAGACGCCGGCCGACAGGCCGTAGGGCGTGTTGTTGGCCTTCTCGATCGCCTCGGCCGGGGTGCGGAACGTCAGGATCGACAGCACCGGGCCGAAGATCTCCTCGCGCGCGATGCGGTGCGCCTGGGTGACGCCGGTGAAGATCGTCGGCGCGAACCAGAACCCGCTGTCGGGTATGTCGCACGGTGCGGACCAGCGCTCTGCGCCTTCGGCGTCGCCGACGTCGGACAGCTCCTTGATGCGGGCGAGCTGCTCGGAGGAGTTGATCGCGCCGATGTCGGTGTTCTTGTCGAGCGGGTCGCCGAGGCGCAGCGTCGACATGCGGCGCTTGAGCTTGTCGATGACCTCGTCGTAGACGCTCTCCTGCACCAGCAGGCGCGAGCCGGCGCAGCACACGTGGCCCTGGTTGAAGAAGATGCCGCCGACGATGCCTTCGACCGCCTGGTCGAGCGGGGCGTCGTCGAACACGATGTTGGCGGCCTTGCCGCCGAGCTCGAGGGTGACCTTCTTGGACGTGCCGGCGACCGAGCGCGCGATGGCCTTGCCGACGGCGGTCGACCCGGTGAACGCGACCTTGTCGACGTCAGGGTGCTCGACGAGCGCCTGGCCGGTCGCGCCGGCGCCGGTGATGATGTTGACGACGCCCGGGCGGCAGCTCGGCCTGCTGGCAGACCTCGGCGAACAGCAGGGCCGTGAGGGGAGTGGTCTCGGCGGGCTTGAGGACGACGGTGTTGCCGGCCGCGAGCGCCGGGGCGATCTTCCAGGCCAGCATCATGATCGGGAAGTTCCACGGGATGACCTGGCCCGCGACGCCGAGCGCCTTGGGGTCGGGGCCGAGACCGGCGTGGCCCAGCTTGTCGGCCCAGCCGGCGTAGTAGAAGAACCACTGCGAGACCAGCGGCAGGTCGACGTCGCGCGACTCCTTGATCGGCTTGCCGTTGTCGAGCGACTCCAGCACGGCGAACTCGCGGCTGCGCTCGGCCATGATGCGCGCGATGCGGTAGAGGTACTTGGCCCGCTCGCTGCCCGGCAGCTTGGACCAGACCTTGTCGTATGCCTGGCGCGCGGCCTTGACGGCCTGGTCGACGTCGTCGGCGGTCGCCTCGGTGACCTCGGCGAGCACCTCTTCGGTCGACGGGCTGATCGACTTGAACGAGCCGCCCTTGCCGTCGACGAACTCGCCGCCGATGAACAGCCCGTAGGAGCTCTTGATGTCGACGATCGCGCGCGACTCGGGAGCCGGTGCGTACTCGAATTTGGTCATGGCAATCAGTCCAACGTCACGTAGTCGGGGCCGGAGTAGTGGCCGGTGGCAATCTTCTGGCGCTGCAGCAGCAGGTCGTTGAGCAGGCTCGAGGCGCCGAAGCGGAACCAGTCGGGGTCGAGCCAGTCCTCGCCGACGATCTCGTTGACCATCACGAGGTACTTGATCGCGTCCTTGGACGTACGGATGCCGCCGGCGGGCTTGACGCCGACCTGGCGCCCGGTCTCGGCGCGGAAGTCGCGGACGGCCTCGAGCATCACGAGCGTGACCGGCAGGGTCGCGGCGGGCTGGACCTTGCCGGTGCTGGTCTTGATGAAGTCGGCGCCGGCCATCATCGCGAGCCACGACGCCTTGCGGACGTTGTCGTACGTCTGCAGCTCGCCGGTCTCGAAGATGACCTTGAGGTGGGCGTGCGAGCCGTCGGGGCGGGCGCACGCTTCCTTGGTCGCCACGATCTCGTCGAAGACCAGCTCGTAGTTGCCGGTCAGGAACGCGCCACGGTCGATGACCATGTCGATCTCGTCGGCGCCGGCCTCGACCGCGTCGCGCGTGTCGGCGAGCTTGATGTCGAGGGCCGCGCGTCCTGACGGGAAGGCCGTCGCGACGCTGGCCACGTTGAGGCCTGAGTCGCCGAGGGTGTCCTTGGCGATCTTGACCATGTCGGGATAGACGCAGACCGCCGCGGCCGAGGGCAGGTCGGGTCGGTGGGGTCGGGTCGCATGGCCTTGTTGGCCAGGGCACGGACCTTGCCGGGGGTGTCGGCGCCCTCGAGCGTCGTGAGGTCGACCATCGAGATCGCGAGGTCGATGGCCCAGGCCTTCGACGTGGTCTTGATCGATCGGGTGCCCAGCCCGGCAGCGCGGGCCTCGAGCCCGACCTGGTCGACGCCCGGCAGTCCGCCGAGGGTCTTGCGCAGGGACGCGGTGGCGCCAGTCACGAATGACCTCCTGGATCAGCGCGGCCACGTCGTCGGGGCCGCATCGATCAAGATTAGGCCTTTCGGCAACCACGGCGAAATGCCGGAGCGCTCCGCGGGGACGAGGTTCACCGAGTTGTCACCAAACCACCCCGACATGCCTGTTGACACGGTTCCGGGGTGGGGAGTCTCCTAGACCATCGCCGGTTTCCTGAGAGGTTCTCAGGGCCGTCGTACGCATCGGGGGACGATGTCGGCTGCTTCGACGTTCCTCGCCACCTGCCCGGAGAGGAACCTTCGTGAAGCTCACCCATCGATCGCTCGCCGCCGCCACCGCGGTGCTGCTCGGCGCTCCCCTGCTGGCCGTCACCCCGGCCCAGGCCGCCGACGACGTGACGCTCAACCTGATCGGCATCAACGACTTCCACGGTCGCATCGACGCCAACACCGTCAAGTTCGCCGGCACGGTCGAGCAGGTCCGCCAGCAGGCGCCCGACAGCTCGCTGCTGATCTCGGCGGGCGACAACGTCAGTGCCTCGCTGTTCGCCTCCGCGGTGCAGGGTGACATCCCCACGATCGACGTGCTCAACGCGCTGCACCTCGACGCCTCTGCAGCCGGCAACCACGAGTTCGACAAGGGCGCCGCCGACCTGACCGGCCGGCTGTCCGACGCGGCCGACTTCCCGTTCCTCGCCGCCAACGTGTTCAAGGCCGACAACACGCCCGCTGCTCAAGAAGTACGAGATCTTCACGATCGACGGTGTCGACGTCGCCGTCGTGGGAGCCGTGACCGAGGAGACGCCTTCCCTCGTCAGCCCGGCCGGCATCGAGGGGCTGACCTTCGAGGACCCGACCGACTCGATCAACCAGACCGTCGACGAGCTCGAGGCGCTGGCCGACCCGCCGGACGTCATCGTCGCCTCGATCCACGAGGGCGCGCCCGACGGCACCCAGACGCTCGACGCAGAACGCCGCGCGCGAGCCCGGTCTTCAAGAAGATCGTCGAGCAGACCGATCCCGCGGTCGACGCGATCTTCATGGGTCACACGCACCAGGCCTACGCCTACGACGCGCCGATCCCGGGCGAGCCCGGCAAGACCCGGCCCGTGCTGCAGACCGGCAACTACGGCAGCAACGTCGGCAACATCAAGCTGACGTTCGACAAGGACTCGGGCACCGTCACGTCGTACGAGAAGTCCAACGTCGCGCGCACCACGACGGCCGACAGCACCCTCGTGTCGGAGTTCCCGCGGGTCGCCGCGGTCAAGCCGATCGTCGACAGCGCGCTGGCGTACGCCGACACGATCGGCAAGGAGCCGATCGGCAAGCAGACCGCCGACATCACCCGCGCGTTCAACGCCGGCGTCGAGGACCGTGGCGGTGAGTCGACGCTCGGCAACCTGGTCGGCGACTCGCTGCTGGCCAAGGTCAAGGACACCCCGGCCGGCGCCGACATCGGCGTCACCAACCCCGGCGGTCTGCGCACCGACCTGTTGTATGCCGGGACGGGTGGCACCAACGCCGACGGCGTCATCACGTACGCCGAGGCCAACTCGGTCCTGCCGTTCGCCAACACGCTGGCCACGGTGACGCTGACCGGCGCTTCGTTCACCAAGGTGCTCGAGCAGCAGTGGCAGCGCGCCGCCGACGGCTCGGTGCCGACGCGCGCCTACCTGCAGCTCGGGCTGTCCCGCAACGTGCACTACACGTTCGACCCGACGCTCCCTGAAGGCAGTCGCATCACCTCGGTCACGGTCAACGGCGCGCCGCTCGACCCCGCCAAGTCCTACAAGGTCGCGGTCCCGTCATTCCTGGCCACGGGCGGTGACAACTTCCGGGCCTTCAAGGAAGGCACGAGCGTCGACACGGGCCTGCTCGACTACGAGGCGTGGATCGACTACCTGCGGGCCAACGCCCCGGTTGTCGCCCGACTTCGCGCGTCGCGCCGTGCGGGTCGAAGGCCTCAAGAAGGAGTACGCCTCTGGCGACACCGTCTCGTTCTCGCTGCCGGCGCTCGACCTGACGTCGACCGGAAGCCCCAAGAACACCTCGGTATCCGTCACGCTGCTCAACGGTGGCAAGGAGACCGACCTCGGTGACTTCCCGGTGACCGCCGGGGCGGCCACGCCGTCGGTGACCCTGCCGGCCGGCGTGAGCGGCTCGGCGCGCCTGCGCATCGACGCGACCCCGTCGGGCACGTCGGCGCTGCTCCCGGCGTTCGACATCGCCAAGCCCAAGGCCGTCGCCAAGGTCGACGCCTACACGCTGCCGATCATCTTCGAGGGATCGCGCACGATCGTCGGCTTCGAGGTCAGTGGCAAGGCAGGCCGGCCGACCGGCACCGTGACGGTGACCGAGGGCGACACGGTGCTCGGCAGCGCCAAGCTGCAGCGCGGGGTCGGTCTCGTCGTCGCCGACACGAGGTCGCTGTCACCCGGCAGGCATACGTTGACCGTCTCCTACGCGGGCGACGACACCTACGGTCCCGCCAAGGACGAGGTACGCGTCACGGTCCTGCGCCTCCCGGGTGGTCACCGATGAGGCGGCTCGGCAGCGCCCTGCTGGGCGCAGCGATCGCCGGCGCGGTGATGACCGCTCCGCCGGCCGGCGCCAGCCCGAGCGGTGACGGCGTCGTCATCAACGAGGTCTACGTCAACGGCGGCAGCACCGGCGCGACCTATCTCAACAAGTTCGTCGAGCTCTACAACCCGACGGACCACGCGATCAGCGTCAACGGCTGGTCGGTGCAGTACCGCTCGGCCACCGGCACCGCGGCGTTCAGCGGGGTGACTCCGCTCGGCGACCACCATCTCGAGCCGGGCGGGACCCTGCTGGTCAGCGGCAACAGCAACGCGGCCAACGGTGCAGCGCTGCCGACGCCCGACGTCGCCGGCACGACCAGCTTCTCGGGATCGACCGGCACGATCGCGCTGTCGAAGTCGACCACGGCGTTGTCGGGCCAGCCGTCGGCGGTGCTCGCGGATGCCAACCTCGTCGACCTGGTCGGCTACGGCACCTCCAACACGTACGAGACGGCGGTCAAGAGCAGCGGCACGAGCGTCACGAGCTCGCTCAACCGCGGCGCCAAGGGAGCCGACACCGACAACAACAGCGCCGACTTCAGCGCTGCTGCGCCGACTCCGGTGGCGTGCGGTGACGCGTGTGACGGCGACGGGGCTCCGGTCGAGCCACCGGTCGAGAAGACCATCGCCGAGATCCAGGGCGACGGCCCCGCCAGCCCGCTGGCGGGCAAGGACGTCATCACGACCGGTGTCGTCACGGCGGTCTACAAGACCGGCGGTTTCAGCGGCGCGTACGTGCAGACCGACGGCACCGGCGGGCACCTCGACCTCGGCACCCACACGGCCTCGGACGGGATCTTCGTGTTCTCGTCGGCATTCGCCGCGGGGGTCGACCGGGGCGATCTCGTCAAGGTGACGGGCAAGGTCAGCGAGTTCAACGGGCTCACCGAGCTGAGCACCACGACGGGTGGTTGGCAGGTCCTCGACGGTCCGGCCGAGGGCGTCGAGCCCGCAGACGTCAGCTTCCCGCTGAGTGCGACGCAGCGCGAGTCCCTCGAGGGCATGCTGCTGCAGCCTCGCGGGCGATTCACGATCACCAACAACTACACGACCAACCAGTACGCCGAGATCGGCCTCACGGACGGCGACGAACCGCTGGCCACGCCGACCAACGTCGTACGCCCGGGAGCTCCCGCTGCGGCACTGCAGGCCGAGAACGATGCGCGGCTCGTGACCCTCGACGACGGCGCGAGCCTCAACTTCCTGAGTGCTGCCAACCAGGGCACGCCGTTGCCGTGGCTGACGGCGGACAACGAGGTGCGCGTCGGTGCGCCGGTGAGGTTCGACGACCCGGTCGTGCTCGACTACCGCAACAGCGCCTGGCGGCTGCAGCCCACGCAGCAGCTCACCGCGGGTGGCAACGAGCCGGTCGTGATCGGCCGCACCCGGGCTGCTGCGCCCAAGCGGGTCGGCGGTGACGTCAAGATCGGCACGTTCAACGTGCTCAACTACTTCGCGACGACTGCGGCCGACTGGGTCGCCTCGGGAGGCAGCTGCACGACGTACAAGGACCGTGAGGGCAACCCGATCACCGCCAACACCTGCTCGGGCAACGGACCTCGCGGGGCGGCCGATGCGGCCAACCTCGCGCGGCAGCAGGCCAAGATCGTGTCGGCGATCAACACGCTCAACGCGGACGTCGTCTCGTTGGAGGAGATCGAGAACTCGAAGTCCCTCGGCCTGCCGGATCGTGACTCGGCGCTGCGCACGCTGGTCGGCGCGCTCAACGCCGCCGCCGGGCGGACCAAGTGGGCCTTCGTGCCCTCGCCCGCCGAGGTGCCGGAGGGAGAGGACGTCATCCGCACTGCGTTCATCTACCAGCCCAAGGTCGTCCAGACCGTCGGCTCGTCGAAGATCCTGATCGGAGCAAGCGCGTTCGACAACGCGCGCGAGCCGCTGGCCCAGGCGTTCAAGCCGGTCGGCGGCGCGGTCGAGCTCGACGTTCGCCGTCATCGTCAACCACTTCAAGTCCAAGGGCAGCGGATCGCTCCCGCAGGACGAGGACCAGGGCGACGGCCAGGGTGCGTCCAACTACTCCCGGACGCTCCAGGCGCACGCGCTCGTCGACTTCGCGGACGAGTTCAAGAAGTCGGTCGGCACCAACACGGTGTTCCTGACGGGCGACTTCAACTCGTACAACGAGGAGGACCCGGTCAAGATCATCGAGGACGCTGGCTACGTCAATGTTCCCCGCAAGCTGACCGACAAGGAGACCTACCAGTTCGACGGCCAGGTCGGCTCGCTCGACCACGTCTTCGCCTCGACGGTGGGCTTCGCCAAGGTGACCGGCGCCGA
The DNA here is from genome assembly GCA_963761965.1 of uncultured Actinomycetota bacterium. GTDB lineage: Bacteria > Actinomycetota > Actinomycetes > Propionibacteriales > Nocardioidaceae > Aeromicrobium. Next base: position 65,958 of record CAVXIX010000015.1, on the reverse strand, counting down.
CATCTGGAACATCAACGCGTACGAGTCGCTGGCTCGCGAGTACAGCCGTTTCAACTACAACGTCACCGACTTCTATCGCCCGGATCCCTATCGCGCGAGCGACCACGACCCGGAGATCGTCGGATTCGATCCCGGCCGCGTGGGGTCGACGATCAAGGTCACGTCGTGGACGCCGGGTCATCCGGGTCGGCACTCCACGTCGCCGGTGCTCGGTGCGAAGGTGCAGGCCGACGGCCTCGCGGTGAGTGGCGAGGTCAAGGTCTACGACGGCGGGCGGCTGATCGGCTCCGCGGAGGTCGTCGACGGCGTCGCTTCGGTGTCGCTCGACGGGTTCCGGGGTGCGGGTCGCCGCACCTTGTGGGTCGTCTACACCGGGGCGGAGGACATAGCGCCGTCCCGGACGACGTTCCGGACACCGCCGGGGCGGTAGGCGCGCGGGTCAGCCCGCCAGCGCACTCTGACACCGTCCGCGAGGTCAGCGGCTGGGGTTGTCGGTTTCCCACGAGGCCTCGTGGTCTTGTCACGTACCAAGGGTTGCAACGCTTGGTACGTGACAAGAACGCTTGGTCAGTGCGACGAATGTCCTCGGTGCGTGCCAAATTCCCTAGGCCTCGTGGGAAACCGACAACCCGAGCCGACAACGCCGCACCGCAGGTCCGGCATCTTGACGACGGGCAGCCTAGATACCCAGCGCCTCCGCGAGATCGCGCTTGATCCCCGCGATCGCGGCGTCCGCAGCTTCGCGTGATGCTTCGATCGAGTCCTCCACCGGCACCACGACCTCGATGTAGCACTTGAGCTTGGGCTCCGTGCCGGACGGCCGGGCGATGATCCGGGTGTTGCCCTCGAGGCCCAGGCGGATGCCATCCGTCGGCGGCAGACCGCGGTAGCCGTCAGCGAGGTCGTCAACCGACGTCACCGCGAGACCACCCAACGAAGACGGGGGAGAGGTGCGCAGCGTCTCCATGGCGCGCGCGATGATCGACAGGTCCTCGACCCGCACCGACAGCTGCGAGGTCGCGTGCAGTCCGTGCTCGCGGTAGATGTCGTCGAGCTGGTCGATCAGCGTCCGGCCCTCGGCCTTGAGCGCGGCGGCGAGCTCGAGCACCGTGATGATCGCCGAGACGCCGTCCTTGTCGCGGGCGATGTCGGGCGCGACGCTGTAGCCCAGCGCCTCCTCATACCCGAAGACCAGCGTCGGGATCTTGCCGAGCCACTTGAAGCCCGTCAGCGTCTGCTCCCACGGCTGACCGTGTGCCGCGGCCTGGCGCCCGAGCAGGTCGGACGAGACGATCGACGCAGCGTACGTGCCCTTGACGCCCTTGCGCAGCAGGAAGTCGCCGAGCAGCACGCCGACCTGGTCGCCGGTGAGCATCCGGTACGCCTCGCCGTCGCGCACCCCGACGGCGCACCGGTCGGCGTCAGGGTCGTTGGCCACGATGATGTCGGCGCCGACCTCGGACGACAGCTTGAGCGCGAGGTCCATCGCGCCGGGCTCCTCCGGGTTGGGGAACGCGACGGTGGGGAAGTCGGGGTCGGGCTCGGCCTGGTCGCGTACGACGTGCAGGGGCGGGAAGCCGGCGCGCGACACCGCCTCGACCAACGTGTCCCGGCCGACTCCGTGCATCGGCGTGTAGACCGCGACGATGTCACGCGGGCCGTCGGACGGCAGCGCGACGACGGCTTCGACGTATGCCTCGGCGACCTCGGGACCCAGCAGCTCGTACGCATCACTGCGCGGCATCTCGTCGACCCGGCCGACGGCGTCGATCGCGGCCGAGATCTCGACATCTGCCGGCGGCACGATCTGGCTGGAGTCCTCGAGGTAGACCTTGTAGCCGTTGTCCTGCGGCGGGTTGTGCGATGCCGTGACCATGACTCCGGCGCTCACGCCGAGGTGGCGGATCGCGAAGGCGAGGACCGGCGTCGGCAGGTGCGTCGGCAGCAGGAACGCGTGGACCCCGGCGCCTTCCATGATCTCGGCGGTGTCGCGGGCGAAGATCTCGGAGTTGTGCCGCGCGTCGTAGCCCACGACGACCGACGGCGACGAACCGTGCTCCAGCAGGTATGCCGCGAGTCCGGAGGCAGCCTGGGCAACGATGACCCGGTTCATCCGGTTGGGGCCTGCGCCGAGTGCCCCTCGGAGCCCCGCCGTGCCGAACTGCAGCCGGGCACTGAAGGGGTCCTCGAGACCGGCGGTGTCACCGGAATCGATGAGCGCCTGCAGCTCCGCGACGGTCACGGCATCAGGGTCCTGGCTCAGCCACTCGCGGGCGCGGGCGAGGAGGTCGTCGGTCATGGGATTCCCTTCAGAAGGCTGGTGGTAGCTGGAGCTGGCTGACGTGCGGGCCGCCGACGTACGCGTTCTCGTCCGCGTCCCCGGGACTCGGCTTCACGTCGTCGGCGTATGTCTCGGCGTCGTCCTGTGGGTCGTACCCCAAAGCGCGACCCGGACCCAGGTCCCACCACGCCCGGGTGTTGGCGGATATCCCGTAGAGCACGTGAAATCCCGGCTCCGGCGATCGCAGAGCGGCATCGGTCATGCGTACGGCATCAGCGGGCGACAGCCAGGTCGACAGCTCGCGGATGCTGGTCGGTCGCTGGCGGAACGAACCGATCCGCATGGCGACGGAGCTGATGCCGCGACGGTCGGCGTACAGGCTCAGCAGCGCCTCTGCCGCAGCCTTCGCGACGCCGTAGTGGGTGTCGGGTCGTGGCCTCACGCCGGTCGTCAGCAGGTCCGCGTAGGGAGTGTGCCCGACGGCGTGGTTGCTGCTGGCGTACGCCATCCGGCCGACGCCATGTGTGAGCATCGCCTCGAGCAGGCGGCCGGTTGTGTGGACGTGCGACTCCAGGCTTGCGGGCAGCGAGGCCTCGTTGGGGTTGCCGGCGAGGTGGACGACCGCGTCCAGACCCGGCCACGGCCTCGTCAGCGACCGCAGGGTCGAGGCAGTCACCGGTGACCCAGCCGAGCGCGCAGGCGTCAGGCGGGCCATCGACCAGGTCGAGTCCGCGAACCTCGTGACCGAGCTCGGGCAGTCCTCGTACGAGCGTGCGGCCGATCGAGCCGGCGGCACCCGTGACGAGGACCTTCATCAGATCCTCGGCAGCACGTCGCCGAGCAGCGCGCCCATCCGCGTGGCCGCGGCTTTGCCGGCCTCGAGGACCTCTTCGTGGTTGAGCGGCTCGCCCGTCATGCCGGCTGCCGCGTTGGTGACCAGCGAGATGCCGAGGATCTCCATGCCTTCGGCTCGGGCCGCGATCGCCTCGAGCGTCGTCGACATGCCCACGAGGTCGCCGCCGATCGCCCGGACCATGCCGATCTCGGCTGGCGTCTCGTAGTGCGGGCCGGGCAGCTGGACGTAGACGCCCTCGTCGAGGCTCGGGTCGGCCTCCCTGCAGAGCGCGCGCAGCCGGGACGAGTAGAGGTCGGTCAGGTCGACGAAGTTGGCACCCTCGAGCGGCGACGTCGCGGTCATGTTGATGTGGTCGCTGATCAGGACCGGCGTGCCGGGCGCCCACGCGGGGTTGAGCCCGCCGCAGCCGTTGGTCAGCACCAGCGTCTTGACGCCGGCGGCAGCTGCCGTGCGTACGCCGTGCACCACGGCCGCGACGCCCTTGCCCTCGTAGAAGTGGGTGCGACCCAGGAAGATCAGCAGGCGGCGATCACCCAGCGTCACCGAGCGGACCGTGCCACCGTGCCCCGCGACTGCCGGAGCGCTGAATCCGGGCAGCTCGGCAAGCGGGATCTCGTGATCGGCCGCGCCCAGCGCGTCGGCCGCCGGGAGCCAGCCCGAGCCCATCACCAGGGCGATGTCGTGATCGGCTCCGCCGGTGCGTTCACGCAGGGCCTCCGCGGCTTGTCGGGCCAGTTCCTGAGTAGTCACCTGCCGTACATTACGACAGTCGGCGGGGCGCCCACCGGTGGCAACTCGCTCGGCGGCAATGGGAGACTGATCCGGTGACCCATGTGACGATCGTCGGCGGCGGACCGGGTGGATACGAAGCGGCCCTCGTGGCCTCACGGCTGGGTGCCGAGGTCACTCTCATCGAGCGTGACGGCCTCGGTGGCTCGACGGTGCTGACCGACTGCGTGCCGAGCAAGACCCTCATTGCGACGTCCGACCTGTTGACCGAGGTCGGCACGTCGGCCGAGCTGGGTGTGCAGGTGCCCAAGGCCGTACGAGCCGACCTCGCGGCGGTCAACGCCCGCGTCCTCACGCTCGCGCAGGCACAGTCCAGCGACATCGCCGCGCGGCTCACGGCCAGCAACATCACGATGATCGACGGCACTGCGACGCTCGAGTCCGCCGGCGTCCTCACTGCCACGACGAGCGATGGAGACGTGCGGATCGAGACCGACGCGATCCTCCTGGCGACCGGCGCCCATCCGCGGGTGAGCCCTGACGCCCAGCCGGACGGCGAGCGCATCCTCACGTGGGAGCAGGTCTACGGCCTGCAGGAGCTGCCCGAGCACATGATCGTCGTCGGTTCTGGTGTGACGGGCGCGGAGTTCGCCAGCGCCTACAACGGACTCGGCGCCGCGGTGACCCTCGTGTCGAGCCGCGACCGGGTGCTGCCCGGCGAGGACATCGACGCGGCCAACGTGATCGAGGCGGTGTTCACCCGCCGCGGCATGACGGTCATGGGCAACTCCCGCATGGCATCCGTCGAACGTACGGGCGACGGTGTCCGGGTGACGCTGACGGACGGACGTACGGTCGACGGCTCGCACTGCCTGCTGGCGATCGGCTCGATCCCCAACACCGAGGGCCTCGGGCTCGAGGCGGTCGGCGTCGAGGTCAACGACTCCGGCTTCATCGACGTCGACCGAGTCTCCCGCACGAACATCCGCGGCATCTACGCCGCAGGCGATGTCACCGGAGTCCTGATGCTGGCCTCGGTCGCGGCGCAGCAGGGCCGCATCGCGATGTCCCACCTGCTCGGTGACGCGGTGCACCCGCTCGACCTCGGCAAGGTTGCCAGCAATGTCTTCACGTCACCCGAGATCGCGACCGTGGGCCTGTCCCAGAAGCAGGTCGAGGAGTCCGACCTCCAGATCGACGTGGCGATGCTGCCGTTGGCCTCCAACCCTCGCGCCAAGATGCAGGGCGTGCACGACGGGTTCGTCAAGATCTTCGCCCGGCGGGGGATGGGCGTCGTGGTCGGCGGCGTCGTCGTCGCCCCGCGGGCCAGCGAGCTGATCCACGCGCTGTCGCTCGCGGTGTCGGCGTCGCTGACGGTCGACCAGGTCGCCGACGCGTTCACGGTCTATCCGTCGCTGTCAGGTTCGGTCGCCGAGGCGGCACGACGTCTGCACCGCCTCGTCTGACCTCTCCCGGAATCTTCACGTACGATCGAAGTCCAACGAGAGACGCTGTCCCTGCAATCGCAGGAATGACATGGTTGTAGTTCGCCGGTTAACCGTTTTTCGCTGGAGCTTCACGGAAAACTGTGAGCATAATCGGGCGGATAACCTCATTCGTCACATGAGTAACACCAGTCACAGGATCGGACTTCCCCATGCGTTCTTGGCGTACGACTCGGCGTACATCAGGCATCTTCGTCACCCTACTTCTGGTCGCTGCGGTGTTGATGCCGTCAGCAGCGCAGGCAGATGGGACCGAGGTCACGGGTGGCGCCCCGGGCGCCGTCGCGCCACCGCCGGCGGACACCAAGGCCGCCAAGGTCGTCAAGCGCGACATCCCCACGGAGTCGTCGCCCAAGGCGGGCAAGCCGCACGCCGCCCCTGAGCCGGGCGAGCCGGACCACTCCGCGGCCAACCGCGTCGTCGGTGACCTCGTCCAGACCGATCTTCGCCCGTTCTCGATGTTCGGTGTGACCTGGAAGGGTGGCCTGCCCAACGAGGACACCGTCGTCGAAGCCCGCTGGCGCAGCAAGGGCAAGTGGTCCGCGTGGACCGAGCTGCACGTCGATCCTGCCCCGGGTGAGGGTGGCCGGCCGGGCACCGAGCCGCAGTGGGTCGATTCGGCCGACGCTGCCGCGGTGCGCGTCCTGTCGACCTCCAACGCCAGCCCCCGCGACCTCTCACTGACTCTCGTCGACGCGAGCACGTCGACCGCATCCGCCTCGAACTCGAGCTCGACGCCCTCCGGCTCGATCGACGTGACCCCTGCGGCAACTGTCGACAAGCCGGCGATCATCCTGCGCTCGGCATGGGGCGCCGCCGCGTCGGACTCGTGCGACAGCCCCCGCTACGGCAGCACGACACGTGGCGCGGTCATCCACCACACGGCCGGCAGCAACTCCTACTCCAAGTCCGAGTCCGCCGGCATCGTCAAGGCCACGCAGGCGTACCACATGCAGGGCCGCGACTGGTGCGACATCGGCTACAACTTCCTGGTCGACAAGTACGGCCAGATCTTCGAGGGCCGCGCGGGCGGAATCGACAAGCCGGTTCGCGCAGCGCACTCGGGCAACGACGCGGTCAACCAGGAGACCATGGGCGTCTCGATGATGGGCACGTTCTCCAGCACCGAGCCCTCGGCAGCGATGAAGACCGCTGTGGTCGATCTGGTCTCGTGGCGCTTCGCGCAGTACAACCTGCCGGCCAAGGGCACGTACTCCTTGGGTGGCAAGACGCTCAACCGCATCGCCGGTCACCGCAACGTCGTGAGCACCGAGTGCCCCGGCGCCAAGGCCTACGCCTGGCTCTCGGCCAGTGGTGGTCTGCGGGACCGCGTCGCGGGTGTCCTCGCCGACGGCGGCACTCCGCCGGTCACGACCGTGCCCAGTGGCCTGGCCTCGACCGGTTCGACACCGACGTCGCTGACCTTCTCGTGGAACGCGGTGCCGGACGCTCCGATGTATCGCATCCAGCTGTCGACCTCGTCGTCGATGTCGAATGCGACCTACCACCGGTTCACCGACACGACCGGCACGATCACGGGCCTGAAGGCCAACACGAAGTACTACGCCAAGGTCCGCACGATCAAGACCGACGGCACCAACATCTCGAACTACTCCTCGGCGGTCAGTGTGACCACGCCGGCGGCCGCCGGTACCGCAGTGCCGAAGAATCTGACCAGCACCGCGAAGACGCCGACGTCACTGACGTTCTCATGGAGCCCGGTGACGGGTGCGCCGATGTATCGCATCCAGCTGTCGACGTCGTCGTCGATGTCGAATGCGACCTACTACCGGTTCACCGATCCGACCGGGACGATCACGGGTCTCAAGGCCAACACGAAGTACTACGCCAAGGTCCGCACGATCGAGACCGACGGGACCAACCTGTCGGCCTACTCGCCCGCCGTGAGCGTCACGACATCCGCGGCGGCCACGACGACCGGCAAGAAGACCGACGTACCCAAGGGCCTGGCCGCCATCGCCAAGACGTCGTCGTCGCTCTCGTTCTCGTGGAACCCGGTGACGAACGCCCCGATGTATCGCATCCAGCTGTCGACGTCGTCATCGATGTCGAACGCGACCTATCACCGGTTCACGAATCCGACGGGGACGATCTCGGGTCTCAAGGCCAACACGAAGTACTACGCCAAGGTCCGCACGATCGAGACCGACGGGACCAACCTGTCGTTGTACTCGTCTGCGATCAACGCGACGACCTCCTCGAGCTCCTCCGTGACCGCAGCGGGCTACTCCACCTCGCCATCGAGCTCCACGTCGACGTCGACATCGACGGCCAGCACCACTCCCGCCAACTCCGCCGCCAAGAACGTGCCGGCGAGCAAGGAGTACACGTTCAAGGGCCACGGCTACGGACACGGCATCGGCATGGGGCAGTACGGCGCCGAGGGTGGAGCGCGCGCCGGTGCGAGCTACTCCAAGATCCTCAGCACCTACTACCCAGGCACGGCCCTGGGCTCCAAGGGCGGCAGCATCCGCGTCCTGATCACTGGGGACTCCACCAATTCGGTCATGGTCGAGAGTCGAAGCGGTCTCACCCTGCGCTACATCTCGTCGAACAAGACGCTCGCGCTGCCGACGACCGTCAGTGGCAACAAGGTCGTGCGCTGGAGCATCGAACCGCTGTCGAGCGATGCAAAGAAGTCGGTGCTGCGCTACCGGACGACCGGGGCGTGGACGACCTACAAGAACACGACGTGGACCGGTGCGGCGCAGTTCGAGGCGTCGACCCTGTCGCTCGTGATGCCGACCGGCGCCAACCGGACGTACCGCACGGCCCTGCGGTCGGTGCAGCCCAGCTCCGGATCGTCTAGCCGCGACACGGTCAACGTGCTGTCGCTCGAGAACTACACCAGGGGCGTCGTGGCGCGGGAGATGCCGGCGTCGTGGCACGCCGAGGCGCTGAAGGCCCAGTCGGTGGCGGCCCGCACCTACGGCGTGCGGTCGATCTCGTCGACCCGCTACTACGACATCTGCGACACGACCTCCTGCCAGGTCTACGGCGGCGTGTCCGCCGAGACCAGCGCGACCGACTCCGCGATCGCCGCCACGGCGGGCAAGATCCTGACCTACGACGGCAAGCCGGCGCTGACCCAGTTCTCGTCCTCGACCGGTGGCTACTCGTCGGCCGGTTCTGCGACCTATCTCAAGGCGGTCAAAGACCCCTGGGACGGCTGGTCGGGCAATGCCAACCACGCGTGGACCAAGACGGTCAAGGCGTCGACGATCCAGGCCAAGTACCCCAAGATCGGCACCCTGAAATCACTCCAGGTCACCAAGCGCAACGGTTACGGCGACCTGGGTGGCCGGGTGACGTCGCTCAAGATCGTCGGCACCAAGGGCACCACGACGATCAGCGGAGACACCGCACGGTTCGCCTTTGGCCTGCGATCGAACTGGTTCGCGTTCTAGCGTCGACGCGGGGCTCGGGGTCGAAGGTCGTTCTGGGATGATCGGGACATGACCGCTCTGCTCAAGTCGGTGGCGATATCGCTTGCCGCCAATGCCGCCTCCCTCGCACTCGCGGCCTGGATCTTTGACCAGTTCAACGTCGAGTTCGGCTGGTACGTCGTCGCGGTCGTGCTCGTGACCTTGCTGGTCGTCGCGCTCCGCGAGGTGGTGACCGCCACCGTCAACCGGTTCGCGCGCGGCTACACGATCGTTGGTGGCCTCGTGCTCACGTGGCTGGCCCTGTTCCTCACCGATGCCTTGGTGCCGCGCAGCGGCTTCGCGATCGACGGCTGGGGCACCTGGGTTCTCGTCACGATCATCGTCTGGGCCGCCGGCATCGCGTACGGCGAGGTCGACAAGAAGGCTCCCGCACCCCGCCCCTAGGCGAAGCCGCAAGCAGCGAGGCTCCGCTACTCGCTCGGAGCGTCCTTGATGTCCGCGATGACCTCGCCCGATGTCACGGTGGCGCCGACCTCGATCGTCAGGCCGGTCACGACGCCGTCCTTGTGCGCGTTGATCGGCTGCTCCATCTTCATGGCCTCGACGACGACGATCTGGTCGCCCGCCGCGACGGTCTGACCCTCTTTGACGGTGACCTTGACGACGGTGCCCTGCATCGGAGCGGTCAGCGAGTCTCCGCTGGCGGCCGCACCGGAAGCCTTGCGCGAGTGCTTGGCCTTCTTGGCGCCACCGGCTGCGGCGGCTGATGCGCCGAGTCCGCCGGGGAGCACGACCTCGACCCGCTTGCCGCCGACCTCGACGGTGACCCGCTCGCGCTCGGCCGGCTCGCCGGTCTCGGAAGCGCCGGCATATGGCTCGAGCTCGTTGACGTAGTCGGTCTCGATCCACGTCGTGTAGACCTCGAAGTTGCCGTCGGCGGCCGTGAATGCCGGGTCGTCGATGACCGAGCGGTGGAACGGGATGACGGTCGGCATGCCGTCGACGACGAACTCGTCGAGGGCGCGGCGTGACCGCTGGAGCACCTGCTCGCGGCTCGTGCCGGAGACGATGAGCTTGGCGACGAGGGAGTCGAACGCTCCGGGGATCGTCTCGCCCTCCTCGTAGCCGCCGTCGAGGCGTACGCCCGGGCCCGACGGGGGAGCCCACTTCGTCAGGGTGCCGGGCGCCGGGAGGAAGCCGCGGCCGCCGTCCTCGGCGTTGATGCGGAACTCGATCGAGTGGCCACGGACCTCGGGGTCGTCGTAGCCGAGCTCCTCGCCGGCGGCGATGCGGAACATCTCGCGGACGAGGTCGATGCCGGTGACCTCTTCGGAGACCGGGTGCTCGACCTGCAGTCGGGTGTTGACCTCGAGGAAGCTGATGGTGCCGTCGCGGGCCACGAGGAACTCGCACGTGCCGGCGCCGACGTAGCCGGCCTCCTTGAGGATCGCCTTGGACGACTCGTAGAGCCGCTCGATCTGGTCGTCGGTCAGGTACGGCGCGGGCGCCTCCTCGACGAGCTTCTGGTGGCGGCGCTGCAGCGAGCAGTCGCGGGTCGAGACCACCACGACGTTGCCGTGCGAGTCGGCCAGGCACTGGGTCTCGACGTGGCGCGGCTTGTCGAGGAACTTCTCGACGAGGCACTCGCCGCGACCGAACGCGCTGACGGCCTCGCGCACGGCCGACTCGAAGAGCTCGGGGATCTCCTCGATCGTGCGGGCGACCTTGAGGCCGCGGCCGCCGCCACCGAAGACCGCCTTGATCGCGACCGGCAGGCCGTTCTCCTTGGCGAACGCGACGATCTCGTCCGCGTCCTTGACGGCGTCCTTGGTGCCGGGGGCGAGCGGGGCGTTGGCCTTCTGCGCGATCTGCTTGGCCTTGGCCTTGTCGCCGAGGCTCTCGATCGCCGCCGGCGGGGGGCCGATCCAGATCAGCCCGGCGTCGATGACGGCCTGGGCGAACGCGGCGTTCTCGGCGAGGAAGCCGTAGCCGGGGTGCACGCTGTCGGCGCCGGAGCGCTCGGCGACCGCGAGGATCTTCTCGATCGAGAGGTAGGAGTCGCCGGGCGTGGAGCCCTCGAGGGAGTAGGCCTCGTCCGCGAGGCGTACGAACACCGCATCGCGATCGGGCTCCGCATACACCGCGACGCTGCCGATGCCGGCGTCCTTGCATGCACGGATCACGCGCACGGCGATCTCTCCGCGGTTGGCGATCAGGACCTTGGCCAGGGGCTTGCTCACTGAAATGCTCTCCTCGATCCGACGGGACTGCCTGCCGCAGTCTAGGGCGTCCGACAGTTGGGTGCCCTATGAGGTTCGTTACGCCGCCGGATGTGCCGTTGTGCCGCCGGTTAACGGTTGTTAACATGCCGCCATGACCTTCGCCCTGTCCCGCGAGCACGAAACGTTCCGTCGCAGCGTCCGCGAGTTCGCCGAGGCCGAGGTCGCGCCGCACGTCGCGCAGTGGGACAAGGACCACCACTTCCCGGTCGACCTGGTCAAGAAGATGGGCGATCTCGGGCTGTTCGGGCTCACGGCGCCCGACGAGTTCGGCGGTGCCGACGGCGACTTCACGAGCCTCTGCGTCGCGATCGAGGAGCTCGGCCGGGTCGACCAGTCCATCGGCATCACGCTCGAGGCGGCCGTGGGTCTCGGCATCAACCCGATCCTGACGTTCGGCACGCAGGAGCAGAAGGAACGCTGGCTGCCCGACCTCGTCGCGGGCCAGGCGCTCGCCGGCTTCGGCCTGACCGAGCCGGGTGCGGGCTCGGACGCCAGCGCCACCAAGACCAAGGCCGACCTCGACGGCGACGAGTGGGTCGTCAACGGCGCCAAGCAGTTCATCACCAACTCCGGCAGCGAGATCACCTCGCTGGTGACCGTCACGGCCCGCACGGGCACGCGCGAGAACGGCTCGCCGGAGCTCTCGACGATCGTCATCCCCGTCCGGCACGCCGGGCTTCATCGTCGAGCCGGCATACGACAAGCTCGGCTGGCACATCTCCGACACCCACCCGCTCTCGTTCGTCGACGCGCGGGTGCCGGCGGACCATCTGCTGGGCGAGCGGGGCCGCGGCTATGCGCAGTTCCTCGCGACGCTCGACGACGGACGCGTCGCGATCGCCGCCCTCGCGGTCGGCTGCATCCAGGCGTGCCTCGACCTCTGCGTCCAGTACGCCGGCGAGCGCACGACGTTCGGCGTGCCGATCGGCACCAAGCAGGGCGTCGCGTTCCAGATCTCCGACCTCGCCGTCATGGCGCAGGCCGGGCGGGCGCTGACCTACCAGGCTGCCGCGCTGAAGGATGCCGGCGCGCCCGCCAAGGAGTTCAAGCAGGCCGCCGCGATCGCCAAGCTCTACACCTCGGAGTCCGCGGTCACCGCGACGCGGATCGCGACGCAGGTGTTCGGCGGCTACGGCTTCATGGAGGAGTACCCGGTCGCGCGGTTCTACCGCGACGCCAAGATCCTCGAGATCGGCGAGGGCACGTCCGAGGTCCAGCGCATGCTGATCGCGCGCGGCCTCGGCCTGCCGGTCGAGTAACGCGACACTGCCCTCGCATGCGCCGACCTGGTCGCGCAGTCCCTAGTCTGTCCGGATGACTGACAGCGACCGCCTTGCGGACTATCGCGACTACTACCGCTCACGGGCCGGCGCTATGCGGCCAACCCGCTCTATCCGGAGACGGCGGCGGCCGAGCAGGCCATGGCGGATGCGGTCGACGCGGCCTCGTCGATCGACGACCTGCGGACGACCGCGATCGAGCTGTCCCTCGCGATGGGTCACGCCCTCGCCCGCGACCAGGCCAAGGCGCGGGCCGCGGTCTATGCCGAGACGGGCGAGGACGTACGCGCGCAGGGCCCCGCCGAGGTCCTCGCGGGCATCGCGAGCACGGCCGACGCCCCTGCGCTCGCCTCGATGCTGTCCGCGATCGAGCAGCGCACCGGCATCGCGGTCACGGTCGACGAGCTGACCCGGTTGTGGGCGATGTCGCTGACGACGCTGGAGAACGTCGAGATGTGGCGTACCGCCCAGGTGCCGGATCGCTGGCGCTGCCGAGCTCGAGGATACGCGACCGAGGCGATGGCCGCCGAGCGCGCCGGCTGGGCCCAGGTCGTGGCGCAGGGGCGGCAACACCAGGCCGGCTGGACGTTCGACCCGGCGGTGGCCCGCGCCGAGCGGCACCGCCGGCTCGTCCCGGTCGCCGACCCGGTCTTCGAGCGCCGGCTCGCGGAGCACGGCTCGCTCGTCCGCGGAGAGCCGCTGATGGCCGTCGATCCGACGATGGTGGACGCGATGCTCGGCACGTTCCGCGACCTGCTCAACGGCGTCAGGACGGCCGGCTCGACCGGCGAGGACGTCGACGAGATGGCTGCGGCTCTTGCCGCGATGGAGGCCCTGGGCCAGGAGATGAGCGACGTCGGCGACTTCTCGGCGAAGCTGGCCGGTGGTGGCTACTACCAGCGGTTCACCGATGCCTACACGCGCGTCATGACGGCGGCCGCCGGTGGCGGGACCACTGGCGCTCCGGCGACGATCCCCGACGACGAGACGCTGCTGGCCCAGTCGCTCCAGGCGTACGAGGGATCCCTCCAGCAGCTGCGCTCGATGACCGGGCAGGAGGAGGCGATCGGCGTGCTCGAGCAGCTCCTCGCGATCGGCCGGTCCGGCGTGACCTATCCGGTGTTCCTCCGCCAGGTCGACGAGGCCGGGCTCAACGAGGCGCTCGGCGGGACGATCACCCCGACCCGGGAGATGCTCGCCGCCGCGGTCGAGCACTCGCGGTCGACCGGCGATGTGGCGCGCGAGGCCGAGGCGGTCGCGCTCCTGGCGCGCCGCGACTCGATGGCGGCCGCTTCGCCGACTGGCTCGGTCGACCCGTTCACGTTCGAGCTGGAGCGGTTCCGGCTCGCGTCACAGCACGCGCCGGCGATCGCCCTGCGCGACGCGTTCGTGCAGCGCATCCCGCGCCTGCTCGACCTCGTGATCGACTGGCTCGACGCACATACGAGCTGGGCAGCGCATGACGATCGGTTCGCCGGCCGAGCGCCGCCGAGACGCAGCGCCGCATCGAGATGGCGCGCGAGTGCAACCCGGGCTTCTACGCCGTACGCGCGGCGCAGTTCGCCGAGGCATTCGGGCCGCCCCGTGGTGGGAGCGGCCCGAGCTGGCGCAGGAACGTGCGGCAGGCCGGATCCTGTGGACCGACGCGCGAATGCAGCTGGCACTGGACGCGATCCCGGCATGCGTACCGCTGGCGACGCGCCTGCCGACCTCGTCGCGCGCGCTGAGGCTTTCGGCCCCAACGCGTTCTAGGCGGCGTACTCCATGTGCACGGCGAACGTGGCCAGGTCGCGCTCGAGACGTGAGGACGAGACGGCGCTGCATCGCGAAGCGGGTGGGCTCAGCGATCTGGTGAGTCTTGATGTTGTGGTGCCGGCGGCACAGAGACCGCAGGTTCGATCCGGTCGTCGGGCCGCGTGGGTGCGGGATCTCGTGGTCCTTGTCGGACTCCATCGCCGGTCTGTCACAGTGGGGAAGCGGCAGGTGCCGTCCCTGATCTCGAGGCTGATCTTCAGCTTGTCGGACGGGAACCGGCCCAGCTCGGTGATGTCGAGGATCCGACCGAGCGGGTCCTTCATGATGCGGTAGAACAACGTGCCCGGTTCAGCGGCGAGATCACACACCAGGTCAGCTGGGAGGGCGAAGGAACCGTCGAACGAGGTGCCGGGTTCGTCACTGACACCCGCCAAGCGCGGTGACCGGGACGACAACACCGATGACCGCGCGGGAGCCGGTTGACCGGCCATCGACGCTGCCGCGCATCTGCTGCACGAACAGGTCGCCCGGCGCTGGTCGAGGGTGCGGTCGTCAGACAGCGGCCTTGGCGCGTGTGGTCAGGTCGGCATGAACTGCGATGGCATCCGTGGTGCGGGATGTAGGCGTGCAGGTACGACATGCCGTCGTCCTGGTGGTCCACCCACACCGAACGCTTTGCGTACTCAGCCTTGGCGCGGCCCGGTCCGGCACGCACCTGGCGACATAACGGCGCAGCTTTGCCTTCAGCTCTGCCGTGGTGTGGGACGCGGCATAGGCCGCGACACCGTCGTCGAGGTCGATCCGCTGGTAGTTGTCGGTGAGCCTGGCGACCGCCGAGGCGATCAGGCTGATCCGGTAGCCGTCGATCTCTCCCCGACCGAATGCTTCCCAGGTGTTGGGCATCAGACCGCGTATGCGGCGGGCATCGGCGAGCCGGCACTGGACCGTGCGGGTCGGTTGATGGAGGGCGACACCCAGCTCGTCGGCAGCGAACCCCGCCTCGAGATCGCGGAGTCGCGGGTCGTCGTGACGTTCGGCCTGGACCCGACGCAGATCGGCGAACTCCAGCATCAACGATGCTGTCTCGGCCTCGATCCGGCCACGCTCGACCTCGAGCTCGGCGATCCGCGAAAGGATCTCCTGCTGTCGGTCGAGTACTGCCTCCATACGACCAATCTAGGGGTCGCCACTGACAGTGATTTCTCAACGATTGCAGCCCTCTCGACAAGCTGAGGGCCGTCGGTGAGAGGTGTCCGGGCCTACAGGTTGGTCATCTTGGCGCAGGGGAGAGGTATGTGCTTGACCTCGTCGCCGAAGTCGACCTGAGCCGACTGGGTGCCCTGGAGGCTGACGATGCGGCCGAGGCCGAACGTGTCGTGTGAGACGCGAGCCCCGACTTCGTACACCTCGTCCGCAACCTCCGGCTTGGCCTGGAAGGGACTGGACGGGTGATAGCGGCGTCGCCGCGGTGAAGTTGCCATCGTCTGTCCAGTCTCCCACTGTTTCGGGGCAGAGACCAACGAATTCATCCGTTCGGCAACGACCAGAGGTCGGTCCAGGCGATCCCGAGGTCGCCCACGAGGTCGCGGAGCAACGGCAACGACAGTCCCACGACGTTGTGGTGATCGCCCTCGATGCCGGTGATGAACGCGCCGCCCAGACCGTCGATCGTGAACGCCCCGGCGACCTGGAGCGGCTCGCCGGTGGCGACGTACGCGTCGATCTCGGCGTCGGTGATGTCGGCGAAGTGCACGATCGTCGACGCGGTCTCGACGAACTCCTCGTCGCCGCGGCGTACGCAATGGCCCGTGTGCAGGACACCGCTGCTGCCGCGCATGCGGCGCCACCGGCCGGCGGCCTCGACGGCCCCGGCGGGCTTGCCGAAGATCTCGCCCTCGAACGCGAGCACCGAGTCGCAGCCGATGACCAGCGCCTCGGGATCGACCTGGGCGGCGACCGCGCGGCACTTGAGCTGCGCCAGGGCGGCGGCGAGGTTGGCGGCATCGGTCGACGTGATGCGGTCCTCGTCGACTCCCGAGACGATGACCTCGGGCTCGATGCCGGCAGCGCGCAGCGTCGCGAGGCGGGCGGGTGAGGCGGACGCGAGGATGACCCTCATCGCAGCGCTCCTTCGTCGTAGCGGGTGCGTACGACCTCGAGTCGCGGTCGTCGCGCAGCAGGGCGTCGGTCAGCGCCTCGGTGCCGCCGACCCCGTCCAGCGTGCTCGTCGATGTTGGTCGTGACGAACCAGGCGTGGTCGGCCGGCCACATCAGGTTGGGGCTGTTGATGTCGCGCGGGACTCCGTGCCCGTAGCTCGCCGCGCCCCACTCGACCGGCGTCGGCCGAGGGGCCGGCCGAACAGGAGGTAGTCGTTGCGAGGAACGTCGACCATGCGGCCCGTCGAGGACGACGCGGGGAAACGCCGGCGGGACGGGCGGCGGCGGCTTCTCCTTGGTGAAGATCCGGCCGGGCCAGCGCGTCGGGCCCGCTGAACGCCGTCAGGAAGCCGGCCGACTCACCGCCGTAGAGTCGCCGTAGCCGTCCCACAGAGCCGAAGAAGCAGTCGTCGGGCGTCGTGGTGTGCCGTGCCAGGACGTCGCACAGCGCGCGCAGGAGGCTGCTCCTCGAGGTGACCTTCGTAGCGGTCGTCGCCGGGACCCATCGGGCTGTGCAGCACCCGGACGTACGACTCGAAGCCCGACGGTCCGAGGTGGGCGCGCAGCGCTGCGCGATGCCGGCGTCGTCGACGAACCAGTCGGCGGCGGAGAGGTCCGCCAGCGGGCGCAGCGTCATCTGCCGCCGTACGCCGATCGGTGCCACAGGTCGGGGCCCACCTGGTGCGGCGCGCGGGCCATGCGGGCGGGGTGGCCCCACTGCGACCGGACCTTGGGCTTGGTGCGGGCGGCGGCGTGGGCGGCCGCGGCGTTGCGGGCGGCCACGACCGCGACGAGCGCGGCCAGCTCCTCCGGCGTCAGGTCACCCTTGACGACCCGCAGGATCGGCTTGCGCTGCTGCGCGGCTCACCGGCGCCTCGGGAGTCTCGTCGCTCACAGCGGGATGTTCCCGTGCTTCTTGGGCGGCAGCGTCTCGCGCTTGGTCTTGAGCAGGCGCAGCGCCTTGACGACCTCGGCGCGGGTCTGCGCCGGCTCGATGACGGCGTCGACGTAGCCGCGCTCGGCCGCCAGGTAGGGGTTGCAGAGCGTGTCCTCGTACTCGGTCATCAGCTCGGCGCGCTTGGCGTCCGGGTCGCGGCCGCCGCGATCTCCTTGCGGTAGAGGATGCCGACGGCTCCGGAGGCGCCGACGACGGCGATCTGGGCCGACGGCCAGGCGATGTTGATGTCGGCGCCGAGGTGCTTGGACCCCATGACGTCGTACGCGCCGCCGTACGCCTTGCGGGTGATGACCGTGACGAGCGGGACGGTCGCCTCGGCGTAGGCGTAGATGAGCTTGGCGCCGCGGCGGATGATGCCGTCCCACTCCTGGCCCGTGCCGGGCAGGAAGCCGGGCACGTCGACGAACGTGAGGACCGGGATGTTGAACGCGTCGCACGTGCGCACGAAGCGCGCAGCCTTCTCGGACGCGTCGATGTCGAGGCAGCCGGCCAGCTGCATCGGCTGGTTGGCGACGATGCCGACGCTGCGGCCCTCGACGCGGCCGTAGCCGATGATGATGTTGGGCGCGAACAGCGGCATGACCTCGAGGAAGTCGCCGTCGTCGACGATCGACTGGATCACGGTGTGCATGTCGTACGGCTGGTTGGCCGAGTCCGGGATCAGGGTGTTGAGCGCGAGGTCGGTCTCGGTCGGCTCGAGGTCGGCCACCTCGTCGTAGGGCTCGGGCTCCTCCATGTTGTTCTGCGGGAGGAACGAGATGAGCGCCTTGACGTACTCGAGGGCGTCCTCCTCGTCGGCGGCCATGTAGTGCGCGTTGCCGGACTTGGTGTTGTGCGTACGCGCGCCGCCGAGGTCCTCCATCGTGACGTCCTCGCCGGTGACGGTCTTGATGATGTCGGGGCCGGTGATGAACATGTTGGAGGTCTTGTCGACCATCACGACGAAGTCGGTGACGGCGGGGGAGTAGACGTGGCCGCCGGCGTTGGTGCCCATGATCAGCGAGATCTGCGGGATGACGCCCGAGGCGTGCACGTTGCGCTTGAAGATCTCGCCGTAGAGGCCGAGCGAGACGACACCCTCCTGGATGCGTGCGCCGGCGCCCTCGTTGATGCCGATGATGGGGCAGCCGGACTTGATCGCGAGGTCCATGACCTTGGTGATCTTCTCGCCGTAGACCTGCCCGAGGCTGCCGCCGAAGATCGAGAAGTCCTGGCTGAAGACGCACACCTGGCGGCCGTCGATCGTGCCGTAGCCGGTGATGACGCCGTCGCCGAGCGGCCGGTTCTCCTGCAGCCCGAACGCCGTGCTGCGGTGCCGGGCGAGGGCGTCGAGCTCGACGAACGAGCCCTCGTCGAGGAGGTCCTCGATGCGCTGGCGAGCGGATCCGCGGCCCTTCTTGGCCTGCTTCTCGGCCGCGCGCGCGGCCATGTCGACCGTGGCTTCCTTCTGGCGTCGCTGGAAGTCTGCGAGCTTGCCGGCGGTCGTGTGGAGCTCGGGATGGGCTTCGATCTCGTGTTCGGTCACGGGGGTCAGCGTAACGATCGCAGGCCCTGACCGGTATGTGAGGCTGTTCTCATGCCTTACAGCGACCTGGACCGTCCGCCGCTCGACGCCGCTGCGCTCCGCACGGCTCTGACCGGGCCCGACCGGTTCTGGACCGACATCGTCGTGACGTCCGAGACCGGCAGCACCAACGTCGACGTCGCGGCGGCGGCGCGTGCCGGCGCGCCGGAGGGGACGGTCCACACGACCGACCTCCAGACCGCGGGTCGCGGCCGGCTCGACCGGGCGTGGGAGTCGCCGGTCGGCTCGGGCGTGATCGTGTCGGTGCTGCTGCGGCCCGACTCCGTGCCCGCGGCGCGCTGGGTGTGGCTGCCGCTCCTGGTCGGCCTCGCGGTCGACGCGACGGTGCACGAGTGCGGCGTCGAGTCAGGGCTCAAGTGGCCCAACGACGTCCTCGTCGACGGCCGCAAGATCGCCGGCATCCTGCTCGAGCGCGTCGACACGCCGCTCGGTTCGGCGGCGATCATCGGCGTCGGCCTCAACGTGTCGCTGCGCCGCGACGAGCTGCCGGTCGACACCGCGACCTCCCTCGTGCTCGAAGGGGCGACCGAGACCGACCGGACGATCGTGCTGCGCGGGTTCCTGCGCAACCTCGAGGCGCTCTACCGGGCCTGGGCGGCGGCCGGCGGCGATCCCGGCTCGGGCATCCGCGACTCGTACGTCCGACGCTGCGTCACGCTGGGCACGCGGGTCCGGGTCAGCCTGCCGAACGGCGGGTCGCTGGAGGGCCAGGCGACCGGCATCGACGAGCTGGGCCGGCTGCTGGTGGACGGCAACGCCATCAGCGCAGGTGATATCACCCATGTCCGACCGGCGAACGTGACAAAATCGCGCGCATGAGCCTCCCCCGCAAGCTGATGATCGATGGCGAGCAGGTCATCGCCACGACCCGCACCCATGTCAAGGTGCTGTTCATCCCGTTCGTCATCCTGCTTGCCCTGGCGGGCGTCGGAGGGTTCGCTGATCAACCAGGTCGGTGACTCCGGCGAGCGGCATCCCGCGGTGGATCGTCGTGGCCGTGATGCTCGTCCTGATCCTGCTGGGCTCGGTCTCCCGTTCCTCAAGTGGCTCACCTGGACCTACACGCTGACCAACAAGCGCATCGTCGAGCAGAAGGGCCTGCTGACCCGCACGGGCCGGGTCATCCCGCTCAGCCGCATCAACGACGTCGCCTTCGAGAAGAACCTCAACGACCGCATCCTCGGCTGCGGCACGCTGATCATCCACGACGCCAGCGAGCAGGCCGGCCTCGAGCTCAACGACATCCCGCACATCGAGGCGTTCCACCGCACCGTGACCAACCTCGTGTTCGAGAAGCACGACAAGTCGGCGAGTGATGAGTCGATCTGAGCTTCGCGACGAGCTGGCCCGCCTGATCCTCGGCGGCGAGCTCACCCTCACCAGCTCGGAGGTCGTCGACAAGGGCGGGATGAGCCTCGACGACGGCCAGAGGTTGTGGCGCGCCCTCGGGTTCCCCGACACGGGTGACGCGATCGCGTACGGCGATCCCGATGTCTCGGCGGTGGCGACTGTGGCCGCCGCGATCGAGTCGGGGGTGCTCGACGAGGAGACCGTCTTCCGCATCACCCGCGCGCTCGGCACCACGATGTCCCGGCTCGCCGACTGGCAGGTCTCGACCCTCGTCGGACCAGGTCGAGCACGACGTCGAGGACGGCAAGGCCAAGAGCCGGCTCAGCGCCGCCGTGAGCCTGGCGACGGACGCTGCGCCGGGCTTCGAGCAGCTCATGATCTATGCGTGGCGGCGCCACCTGGCCGCCGCCGCGGCGCGCATCGAGGCGCTCGGCGCGGCCGACGAGGAGCTCCTGTCGACCGTCATGACGGTCGGCTTCGCCGATCTGTCCCGCTTCACCTCGCTGTCCAACGAGCTCGACGACTCGACGCTGGGCGCGCTGGTCGAGAACTTCGAGACCCGCTGCACCGACATCGTCACCGCCCACGGCGGCCGCGTGGTCAAGACGCTCGGCGACGCCGTCCTGTTCGTGATCGCCGACGCACCCGAGGGCACCCGCACGGCGCTCGACCTGGTCTCGCAGATCTCGTCGCGCGACGACATGCCCGACATCCGGGTCGGCCTGGCGACCGGATCGGCGATCAGCCGACTCGGCGACGTCTTCGGCCCGCCGGTCAACCTCGCCGCGCGGCTCTCGCACGTCGCGCGCAGCAACCGCGTGCTGGTCGACGAGGCCACCGCCGCGACCCTCGGCGACGAGTTCGACACCCGCACCCTGCCGCCCCGGCCGCTTCGCGGGTTCGGCAACGTCTCGCCCATCACGGTGACCGAACGCCGCGGCTTCCGCTCCCGATAGGCTGGGGTCGTGCCTTCACCCCAGCTCGCGGTCATCGGTGGTGGCCAGCTGGCTCGCATGATGCAGCAGGCCGCGATCGGCCTCGGCATCCGCATCCGGCTCCTCGCCGAGGCGCCCGACGTGTCGGCCGCCCAGGTCATCCCCGATCACGTCGTCGGCGACTACACCGACCTCGACACGCTGCGCGCGGTCGTCGCCGACGCCCCGGTCGTGACGTTCGACCACGAGCACGTACCGCCCGAGCACCTGCAGGCGCTCCAGGCCGAGGGTCACGCCTGCCGGCCGGGCCCGCACGCGCTGCTCTACGCCCAGGACAAGGGCGACATGCGAGCGCGACTGTCGGAGATGGGCATACCCTGCCCGCGCTTCCGCATGGTCACCTCAGCTGAGGACCTCGCGGCGTTCGGCTTCCCGGCGGTCGTCAAGACGACGCGCGGCGGCTACGACGGCAAGGGCGTCTGGGTCGTACGTTCGGCAGCCGACGCCGACGAGGCGTTCGCGTCGGGCCGCCCGCTGCTCGCCGAGGAGCTCGTCGACTTCCGCCGCGAGCTGGCGGCGCTCGTCGCCCGATCGCCGTCGGGTGAGGTGCGGGCCTATCCCGTCGTCGAGTCGCGACAGGCCGACGGCGTGTGCGCCGAGGTCATCGCCCCGGCCCCGGATCTCGATCCGGAGCTCGACGCCCAGGCCCGGGCGATGGCCGAGCGCATCGCGACCGAGCTCGACGTCACCGGCATCCTCGCGGTCGAGCTGTTCGAGACGACCGACGGCCGGCTGCTGGTCAACGAGCTGGCGATGCGGCCGCACAACACCGGACACTGGTCGATCGACGGTGCCGTCACGAGCCAGTTCGAGAACCATCTGCGCGCCGTGCTCGACCTGCCGCTCGGCGCCACCGATGCGCGTACGCCGTGGTCCGTCATGGTCAACATCCTGGGCGGCGCGGTCGAGGACCTCGAGGCGCAGCGTGCCGTGGTGCTCGCCGCCGAGCCCGACGTCAAGATCCACCTCTACGGCAAGTCCGTCAAGGCCGGCCGCAAGGTGGGCCACGTGACGGCATACGGACCAGATCTCGACGACGTGCTCAACCGGGCACGCCGCGCGGCAGCACTGTTCACACAGGGAGTGACCCATGACTGATTCGCCCCGCGTCGGCATCGTGATGGGCTCGGACTCCGACTGGCCCACGATGGAGGCCGCAGCCACGGCGCTGGGCGAGTTCGGCATCGCGTACGAGGCCGATGTCGTCTCGGCGCACCGCATGCCCGACGAGATGCTGGCGTACGGCCGCGAGGCGCACGCGCGTGGCATCGAGGTCATCATCGCCGGCGCCGGGGGAGCGGCCCACCTGCCCGGCATGCTCGCCGCCGTCACGCCGTTGCCGGTCATCGGTGTCCCGGTGGCGCTCAAGCACCTCGACGGCATGGACTCGCTGCTGTCGATCGTCCAGATGCCGGCCGGTGTGCCGGTCGCGACGGTGTCGATCGGCAACGCCCGCAACGCCGGGCTGCTGGCCGTACGCATCCTGGCGACGGGCGACGCCGAGCTGACCCAGAAGATGATCGCGTTCCAGGCCGAGCTCGCCGACATGGCTCGCGCCAAGGGCGAGAAGGTCCGCAACCCGGGCGGCGGCGCCGGCTTCCGCTAGCCGTCAGCTCGTGTAGAGGTGCTCGGCGTACTGGGTGCCGTAGTAGGTCTCGAGCACCTCGATCGAGTCGTCCGGGCGCTCGAGAGCCTTGGCGATCTGCGCGCGGCTGGCGACCTCGTCCGGGTGCCACGTCTCGGGCTTCCAGAGGTTCGACCGCAGGAACGCCTTGGAGCAGTGGAAGAAGATCTGCTCGACCGCGACCTCGACGATGATGGCCGGGCGGTGCCCCTTGACGACCATCTGGTCGGCGTACGGCGCATCGGCCAGCAGCGTCGCGCGGCCGTTGACCCGCAACGTGTCACCGCGGCCGGGGACGAAGAAGATCAGGCCGACGTGGGGGTTCTCCAGGATGTTGGCGAACCCGTCGGCGCGCTTGTTGCCGGGTCGCTCCGGGATCGCCAGCGTCGTGTCGTCGACGACGAGCGCGAACCCGACCGGGTCGCCCTTGGGCGACACATCGCACGCGCCCGAGGCGTCCGACGTGGCGACGAGGCAGAACGGTGACGCCGCGAGCCACGCACGGTGCTCGGGCAGGAAGACGTCGGAGTCCTTGTCGAGCGTGCGTTGCAGCGGGACACCGAGCACGTCACGCAGCTCGGCCTCGGTCGTGATCTCGGTGCGCATGCCAAAACCCTATCGATCGTGAGACGGAGTGTGTCCGATGCCACGGCCGGATGGGTCGGCCGGGCTTCGGGGCGGAGGTACGATTAGTAGGTCGTCCTACTATCGGGAGTCCACACGTGTCCGACATGTTCGCCCTCTCCGAGGAGCACCAGGCCATCCGCGAAGCCGTCCGCGCTGTCGCCGAGGCCAAGATCGCCCCATATGCCGCCGATGTCGACGAGCACGCGCGCTGGCCCCGTGAGGCCGCCGAGGCGCTGCTCGCTGCGGACTTCCACGCACCGCACGTGCCCGAGGAGTACGGGGGAGCGGGCGCCGATGCGCTCGCGACGGTCCTGGTCATCGAGGAGGTCGCCCGCGTGTGCGTCTCGAGCTCGCTGATCCCGGCGGTCAACAAGCTCGGCTCGCTCCCGCTCATGATCAGCGGTGACGAGCAGCTCAAGAAGAACTACCTCTCGCGCCTCGCCCACGGCGAGGGCTTCTCCTACTGCCTCTCCGAGCCCGAGGCCGGCAGCGATGCCGCCAACCAGAAGACCCGCGCCGTACGCAGTGGTGACGACTGGGTGCTCAACGGCGTCAAGCGCTGGATCTCCAACGCCGGCGAGTCCGAGTTCTACACGGTCCTCGCGGTCACGGACCCCGACAAGCGTACGAAGGGCATCTCGGCCTTCGTCGTCGAGAAGTCCGACGAAGGCGTGTCGTTCGGCGCGCCTGAGCGCAAGCTCGGCATCAAGGGCTCGCCGACGTGCGAGGTCTACCTCGACAACGTCCGCATCCCCGGCGACCGGATGATCGGCGCCGAGGGCACGGGCTTCGCCACCGCGATGAAGACGCTCGACCACACCCGCGTCACGATCGCCGCACAGGCCGTCGGCGTCGCGCAGGGCGCGCTCGACTACGCGCTCGGGTACGTCCAGGAGCGCAAGCAGTTCGGTCACAAGATCGCCGACTTCCAGGGCCTGCAGTTCATGCTCGCCGACATGGGCATGAAGGTCGAGGCCGCGCGCCAGCTGACGTACGCCGCCGCCGGTCGCTCCGAGCGGGGCGACAAGGACCTCACGTTCTTCGGCGCCGCGGCCAAGGCGTTCGCGTCCGACACCGCGATGCAGGTCACGACCGACGCCGTACAGGCTGCTCGGCGGCTACGGCTTCACCCGCGACTACCCGGTCGAGCGCATGATGCGCGACGCGAAGATCACCCAGATCTACGAGGGCACCAACCAGGTGCAGCGCGTCGTGATGGCCCGCCAGCTCCTCGCCGGGGTGCAGTCGACGCTCTGAGTCTGCCTGGGCCCGTCGCTGGTCGTCGCTAGGTTTGGGACGACCTACAGATGGGATCAGCTTGTGTTCGCGAACCTGCCTCCAGTCGCCACCTTCCTGCACGCCGGAGCCCGGGACGGCTTCGAAGCGGTCTGCTTCCGCCAGCCGCAGCCGACCGGCGACGGCTACCTCCTCGAAGGCGGCACCACTGCGATCGAGGACGGCGTCCCGTGGTCGGTCCAGTACCGAATCGAGGTGGATCGGGCCTGGCAGACGACGCGCGCAGAGGCGATCGGCATCTCGCCGCTGGGCCACCACAGCCTGCACGCCGAGCGCCGTGATGGCCGATGGGTGATCGACGGCAC
This sequence comes from uncultured Actinomycetota bacterium, assembly GCA_963761965.1. GTDB lineage: Bacteria > Actinomycetota > Actinomycetes > Propionibacteriales > Nocardioidaceae > Aeromicrobium. Next base: position 40,966 of record CAVXIX010000015.1, on the reverse strand, counting down.
GGAGCGACCAGACCTCGACGGCTGCCTCGACATCGACTTCGAGTCATCCGTCGTGACCAACACCCTCGCAGTCCATCGCCTCGATCCGTCTTCGACCGCCCTGCACGACGTTCCGGCCGCGTTCGTCCGCGCCGACGATCTGCGGGTCGAGCGGATGGAGCAGTCCTACCTGTGCACGAGCCGCACGGAGGACGTGATGACCTTCGACTACACCAGCAGCACCTTCGACTTCGCCTGCCAGCTGGTGTTCGACGGCTCCGGGATCGTCACCGACTACCCCGGCATCGGCCGCCGCCACAGCTGACAGCGTCCGCCTAGGCTCGTGGTGTGAGCCTGCTGCCGTTCGACCTGCCGCCGACATTCCTGGCGATCGCCGATCGGGACGAGCAGTGGGCGGCATGGGTCGACGAGGTCCCGCGCATGGTGCGGGACCTGCTCGACGAGTGGGACCTGGTCGTCGACGGCGAGCCGATGCACGGCTGGACCTCGCTCGTCCTGCCCGTACGCACGGAGGGTCGCGCGGCGGTGCTCAAGGTCGCCTGGCCGCACGAGGAGTGCCAGCACGAGATCCTGGCCCTGCAGCACTGGCACGGCAACGGTGCGGTGATGATGCTGCGGGCCGACCCACGCCGCAACGCGATGCTGCTCGAACGGCTGTCGACGCATGACCTGACACAGCTCGGCGACCTCGACGCCTGCGAGATCATCGCCGGGCTCTACGCGAAGTTGCACGTGCCGGCGCCGCCGCAGCTGCTGACGTTGAGCTCGTACATCCAGCGCTACACCGACGACCTCGAGCGCCTGCCCAGGGACGCGCCGATCCCGCGGCGCATGGTCGAGCAGGCCGTACGCCTCGGCCGCGACCTGGTCGCGGACCCGGCCACGGACGGCACGCTGATCCACGGCGACCTGCACTACGAGAACGTCCTGGCCGGCGAGCGGTCGCCATGGCTGGCGATCGACCCGCAACCGGTGTCGGGTGATCCGCACTACGAGGTGGACGTCCTGCTGTTCGACCGGTGGGACGAGATCGTCGCCTCGGGCGATGTGCGCGAGGCAGTCCGGCGCCGCTTCCACACTGCGGTGGACGTGGCGGGACTCGACGAGGCGCGGGCCCGCGACTGGGTCATCGTACGCGAGGCGCACAACGCGATGTGGGCGATCGAGGACGACGACCCCGACCGGGTCACGATGGCCATCGCGATCATCAAGGCCGTCCAGGACTAGGACCTTGGTCCGGTGACCCCCGTCACACGGAGCCGTACACTCCGGACATGGCACGCAATGAGCCCGCGATGCCGCGGGGAGCAGACCCCGCCGTGCTGTCGCGAGCACCTCGAGGCGGCGCACGACGAGTTCGTGAGCACGGGGCAGGTCGATCCTGCGCTGCGCCAGCTCGTGTTCGAGTCGTGGCGTCGAAGCGTTGACGGTGGCCTCGACCCGGAGCAGGCTCTCGCCGCGATCCGGCTCGACGATGCGGCCCTCGCCGACATCCGTGACGCGCATCCGCTGGCGGCCGGCATGCCGGTGATCCGCCGGCTGCTGGTCGAGAGCGCAGCCGAGGCCGGACTGCTCGTCGCGGTCAGCGACGCGGCCGGTCAGCTGCTGTGGGTCGAGGGTGACTCCTCGCTGCGAGCTCGCGCGCGAGGGCATGCACTTCCTGCCCGGGCGCCGACTGGAGCGAGAGCAGCGTCGGCACGAACGCACCCGGGCACCGCGCTCGCGCTGGATCGCCCGGTCCAGATCTTCGGCGCGGAGCACCTCGCCCGGCAGGTCACCCCGTGGAGCTGCTCGGCCGCCCCGATCCATGACCCCGACACCGGCGCGATCCTCGGCGTGCTCGACCTGACCGGAGGTCCCGATGTGGCGACGGCGCAGAGCCTGACGCTCGTACGCGCGACGGTCGCGGCGGTCGAGGCCGAGCTGCGCATCGAGCGGCTCAGCCCTGCGCCGGCAGCCACGGCGAGCAGCGGCTGGACCATCCCGACCCTCGACGTGCTCGGCGGCCGCGGCGCGACGCTGCGGCACGGGACCACGACGACCCGGCTTGAGCCAGCGGCACAGCGAGATCCTGCTCCTGCTCGCCGAGTCGGACGACGGCATGACGACCGCCGAGCTCGCCGTCGCGCTGAGCGAGGACGAGCAGGCCCAGGTCACGATCCGCGCAGAGCTGTCGCGCCTGCGCACCGTGCTGGGGCCGATCGAGCTGGACTCCCGGCCGTACCGGCTCCGCAACGAGATCGCCACCGACGTCGAACGGGTGCGCGACGACCTCGCCGCCGGTCGCCTGCGCAGCGGGGTCGCCCACTATCGCGGCCCGATCCTGCCGACGTCGACCTCCCCGGCTGTCGAACAGCTCCGCGACGAGGTGCACATGTACGTACGGTCGTGCCTGCTTGCCGCGGAGGACGCGGACGCGCTGCTGTCGTTCGCGGACACAGCGCACGGTCGTGACGACTTCGAGATCTGGGAGCGGGTGCTGGCGATCCTGCCGCCCACCTCGCCGCGGTACGCCCAGGTCGCCGCGAACGTGGCCAGGCTCGACCTCGAGATGGGCTGAGGGTGTCGGTTCCACGAGGCCTCGTGCTTGTCACTCACCCGTGTCACAGCCCTAGGTGTGTGACAAACCCGCTAGGCCTCGTGGGAAACCGACACCGGTTTCGCTGCAACGTTCGGGCAACTGTCGTGTGACTACGGTCACGGCAGTACCCCCGAACTGAAGGAGCATCATGACCGTCTATGCGCAGCCCGGAGCCGAAGGAAGCCTCGTCTCCTACAAGCCCCGCTACGACAACTGGATCGGCGGCGAGTACGTCCCGCCGGTCAAGGGCCAGTACTTCGAGAACCCCTCGCCGGTCAACGGCAAGGTGTTCTGCGAGGTCGCCCGCGGCACCGCCGAGGACATCGAGCTCGCCCTCGACGCCGCCCATGCCGCCGCGCCGGCCTGGGGCAAGACCTCGGTGACCGAGCGCGCCAACATCCTCAACAAGGTCGCCGACCGCATCGAGCAGAACCTCGAGATGCTCGCCGTCGGTGAGACCTGGGACAACGGCAAGCCGGTCCGCGAGACGCCTCGCGGCCGACCTGCCGCTCGTCGTCGACCACTTCCGCTACTTCGCCGGCGCGATCCGTGCGCAGGAGGGCTGCGCTGTCGCAGCTCGACAACGACACCGTGGCGTACCACTTCCACGAGCCGCTCGGCGTCGTCGGCCAGATCATCCCGTGGAACTTCCCGCTGCTGATGGCGGTCTGGAAGCTCGCCCCGGCACTCGCGGCCGGCAACGCCGTCGTGCTCAAGCCCGCCGAGCAGACCCCGGCATCGATCATGCTGCTGATGGAGCTCATCGCCGACCTCCTGCCTGCCGGCGTCATCAACGTCGTCAACGGATTCGGCGTCGAAGCCGGTGCGCCGCTCGCCTCGAGCAGCCGCATCCGCAAGATCGCGTTCACGGGTGAGACCACGACCGGCCGGCTCATCGCGCAGTACGCCAGCCAGAACCTGATCCCGGCGACGCTGGAGCTCGGCGGCAAGAGCCCCAACATCTTCTTCGAGGACGTCGCCAGCCACGACGACGCGTTCTACGACAAGGCGCTCGAGGGCTTCGCGATGTTCGCCCTCAACCAGGGCGAGGTCTGCACGTGCCCGAGCCGCGGCCTGATCCAGAACTCGATCCTCGAGCAGTTCCTGCCCGCCGCGACCGACCGGGTCAAGCAGATCATCCAGGGCAACCCGCTCGACGACGCCACCATGATCGGCGCGCAGGCCAGCAACGACCAGCTCGAGAAGATCCTGTCGTACTTCGACATCGGCGTGAAGGAAGGCGCCCGGATCATCACCGGCGGTGAGCGCGTCGACCTCGGCGGCGACCTGTCGGGCGGCTACTACGTCGCGCCGACGATCTTCCAGGGCCACAACAAGATGCGCATCTTCCAGGAGGAGATCTTCGGGCCGGTCGTGTCGGTGACGGGCTTCGAGGACTACGACGAGGCCATCGAGATCGCCAACGACACGCTGTACGGCCTCGGCGCCGGCGTCTGGTCGCGGGACACCCACACGGCATACCGGGCCGGCCGCGACATCCAGGCCGGTCGGGTGTGGACCAACTGCTACCACCAGTACCCCGCGCACGCGGCGTTCGGTGGCTACAAGTCCTCGGGCATCGGCCGGGAGAACCACAAGATGATGCTCGACCACTACCAGCAGACCAAGAACCTGCTGGTGTCGTACGACCAGAACAAGCTCGGCTTCTTCTGATGGTTCGAACGCGTCGCGATCACCCCGCAGGCTGCGGAGCTCCTCCGCAGCCTGCGGGACTCGCACGCCAAGCCCCTGATGTTCCACCAGTCCGGCGGGTGCTGCGACGGCTCGGCTCCGATGTGCTTCACGGAGGGCACGTTCCTGACCGGCGCGCAGGACGTCCACCTCGGCGACCTCGACTACGGGGCGACCGAGCCGGCGCCGGTATGGATCTCCCGCGAGCAGTTCGCGTACTGGTCCCACACCCACATCACGATCGACGTCGTGCCGGGCAGGGGAGCGGGCTTCTCGATCGAGGGGCCGACCGGCAACCGGTTCATCATTCGGTCGCGCGTCTTCACCGAGGCCGAGACCGCGGAGCTGGCCACGGCAGCGTTGTGAACACAGCCGTTCGGACACGCCATGCAGGCCGCATACTGAAAACGCACCCACTGTCACAAGGAGCCTCATGGTGATCCGCGTCTTCCTGCTCGACGACCACGAAGTCGTACGAGCTGGACTCAAGCACTTGCTCGAGAGCAGCGGCGACATCGAGGTCGTGGGCGAAGCGGGTACGGCTGAGGCGGCGATCTCCCGGATCCCGGCGTTGATGCCAGATGTCGCGGTGCTCGACGCCCGACTTCCTGATGGCAGCGGGATCGACGTCTGTCGCCAGGTGCGGTCGAGCCGTCCAGAGACCAAGGCGATCATCCTCACCTCATACGACGACGACGAAGCGCTCTTCTCCGCGATCATGGCCGGGGCAGCGGGATATGTCCTCAAGCAGGTCAACGGCCAGGACCTGGTCAATGCGGTGCGCCACGTGGCAGGTGGCGGATCACTGCTCGACCCGAGCGTGACCGCGAAGGTCATGGAACGCCTGCGCGAGGGTGTCCCGGGCGAGCCCGAGGAGCTCAAGAGCCTGACCCCGCAGGAGCGGCGCATTCTCGAGCTTGTCGCTCAGGGGCTCACCAACCGCCAGATCGGGGACCGGCTGTTCCTCGCCGAGAAGACGATCAAGAACTACATGTCGAACGTGCTGTCCAAGCTCGGCTTCGAGAGCCGTACGCAAGCGGCGATCTTCGCGACCCGGCTGCTCGACGAGCACTGACGAGTCGGGACTCAGGTGGGCACCGACCACGCCAGCCGGGTCCCGCCTCCGGGTGCCTGATGGATCGCGAACGTACCGCCTTGGGACTCCGCACGATGGCGCAGGTTGTCGAGCCCGCTGAGGTCCGGTCGCTCTCCGGGCCCCACCCCGTCGTCGGTCACCTCGACACTGACCTGGCCGGATGCCGCCGTCACGCTGATGTCCACCTTGGTGGCGTGAGCATGCCGGACCGTGTTGGCGAGCCCTTCAGTCACCACGGCGGCGATGTCATCCGTGAGGTTGCCTGAGGCCATCAGGTCGACCGGTCCGGAGAACGTCACGCGGGGCTTGCTCTCCATCTGGCCGCTGACCCGGTCGACGATCTCGAGGATGCGGGCGCGCAGGCTCACGGTGGTCGACTCAGGGTCGCGCCGCATCGCGAAGATGCTCTGCCTGATCTGTGCGATGGCGCCGTCGATCTCCTTGACCTGGGCCGTGATCTGGTCTGCAGCTTCACCGTCCAGCGCCGCGGCGGTGCCCTGCAGGCTGAGGCCCGTGGCGAACAGCCGCTGGATCACATGGTCGTGGAGGTCTCGCGCGATCCGGCTGCGATCTTCGAGCAACGCAACCCTTCGCCGCGCGCGCAGCGACTCCTCGCGGTCCACCGCGACGCCGATGTGACTGGCGAAGGACACCCCCAGATCGAGGTCCTTGGGGGTGAACGGCATGGCCCCCTTGCTTCGAGTGACGATCAGGACTCCGGTGGGCTGGTCTGATCGTCCGAAGGGAATCACCATCGCGGGGCCGAGCAATGCTTGGTAGGCGAGGCCGTCGGGCTCGTACCGTTCGTGCTCGTCCAGGATGATCGGCTCTCCGCGGGAAATCACACTGCCGGCGAACGTGTGCGCGAGCGGGAACGTCCGCGATGTCAGGCTGGCCGCGCCCACCCCGGATGCCCTGTCGACGACGATCTCATCGCCGCCGTCGGATATCAGCGCAATGCTGACCAGGTCAGCACCGGCCAGTTCCTGCACCTCGCGAACGATGACGCCGCGTTGATCGTCCTCGTCGTCCTGCAGGAGCCGGCGCGCGGTCTCCGCGAGCGCCGAGGACCACCGAGCTCGATAGGCCGAGTCGTCGAACAGCCGGGCGTTCTCGATCGCGATGCCAGCGGTCGCGGCCAGTGCTTCGGCCAGCTCTTCGTCGTCGGCGGAGAAGACGCCGTTCACGCTGTCCGTGAGGTAGAGGTTGCCGTAGACCTCGTTCCGTACGCGGATGGGAACCCCGAGGAAGCTCTCCATCGGCGGGTGATGCGTCGGGAACCCGCTGGACCGCGTGTCCGAGGCGATGGTCTCGAGGCGTACGGGTCGAGGATCGTCGATCAGGGCGCCCAGCAGTCCCTTGCCCTCAGGCAGGTGGTCGATCTGCTCGTACACCTCTGGGTCCATACCGACGTGGATGAACTGCTCCAGACGACGCTCGTCACCGATGACGCCCATCGCCGCATAGCGGGCGTTGAGCAGCTCCTTGCCGATCTCCACGATCCGGCGCAGCACGTTGGGCAGGTCCAGGTTGCTGGTGAGCTCGTTGTTGATCCGGATCAGGTCTCGCATCCGCGCCTGCGAGCTCATCATCTCTTGAGCGCGGTCGACGAAGTGGGTCAGCGTCGACTCGAACTCGAGCTTGGGCCCAGCAGACTCGGGTTCATCCATCGTGGTGCAGCTCCCTCACGTTGTGGCCCTGGGCCTCAGGCTACGCCGCTCGAGGCACCCGGGAGTGCGTGTTGCCATCCGGGGACATTGGTCCCGGCGGCAGAGGACGGCAGCCCGTGTCCGACTGGGTGCGTCGGACGGATGCTGAGAAGGACACATCAGCTCAGGAGGAAGTATGGATACGAACGGCACACCCGTCGTCGTCGGCATCGTGGACAAGCAGCCGACGGCCCTCCGATTCGCACTGCGCGAGGCGCATCGGCAGGAGACCGGCCTGCGAGTCATTCACTCGGCCGGCCTGCCCGCCCAGGCAGTTGCCGGGCACGCCGGTGCGGAGATCTTCGAGGAGCTGCGAGCAGCGGGGCAGAAGGTGCTCGATGACGCTCAGCACTTCATCGAGCAGGAAGTCACGCCCGTCCCCGTGACGTATGCGCTCACCACGGCGGCCCCGATCGAGGCACTGGAAACCGAGTCGCGCGCAGCAGGCATGGTCGTCATCGGTGCCGACGACATCTCCTGGCCCGACCGACTTCTCGGTGGTGCGGTCGCGTCGCACGTGGCACTGCACGCGGCATGCCCGGTGGTCGTCGTCCCTGAGCGTCGCCTACCCCACGTCACTCGGCGGAGGGGTGGTGATCGCGCTTGACGGCGACACTCCTGCGAGCGGGCCACTTCGATTCGCCTTCGAACAAGCAGACGCAAGGGGCGACGAGCTCCACGTGCTGCATGCCATCCCGCCGGCCACCAGCCAGTCGGACACCCAAGCCATCCGCGCCAACATCGGCGCTGTCCTGGCCGGATGGTCGGAGACCTATCCCGGAGTGCGGGTCCTGTTGAGCTTCCCCGTCGACGAGGCCGACGACGCCTGCGTACGAGCCACTGACCGCTCCGAGCTCGTCATGGTCGGGCGCCCGCACCGCCACGGCCTGCCGTTCGCGTTGGCGCGACCCTTGGCCGCCGACGTCCTCAGGCACGCACGTGGGCCGGTGGCGGTCATCCCGGCCGACTACAGGGGAGCCTGACATGGCATCCGTTGCGCCCTGCCGGACACTGGTCGTCGCTGCGGCCAGCCGGCACGGCGGAACCTGCGAGATCGCCGATCGCCTCGCCTCGACGTTGGAGGCCGATCTGCCCCTGGGATGGGTGGTCGTTCGGCCGGATCTCTCCGACCTGCGGGTGCTCGATGACGCCGACGCCGTGGTCCTCGGTAGCGCGATCTACTACGGTCACTGGATGCGGTCTGCAGCGAACGCCCTGACGTACGTCAAGGATGCGTCGCGGCTCGACCTGTGGCTGTTCAGCACGGGTCCGGTCTCCGACGTCGAGAGCGAGAACGCGCAGATCCTCTCGGCCGATGCGATGGTCAAGGCCGGCCACGCCCTCGAGCACAGGGTGTTCGGCGGTCGGCTCGACACGTCCCAGCTGAGCTGGATGGAACGGACCGCCGTCAAGATGGTTCATGCCGTTCCGGGCGACCATCGCGACTGGCACGAGATCGATGAATGGGCTCACCACATCGCCGGGCAACTGGCTGTGGTGACATCGGAGGGCTGATGCGCGTCGTCGTTGCGCTCGGAGGCAATGCGATCCTGCGCCGCGACCAGCAGATGACCGTCGACAACCAGCGGGCCTCGATTGCGGCGGCGTGCGAGCCACTCTCGCGCCTGGCCGCCCAGCATGAGCTCGTGGTGTCGCACGGCAATGGCCCTCAGATCGGGTTGCTGGCTCTCCAGGCCGCCGCGTACGACCACGCCAGCGAATACCCGTTCGACGTCCTGGGAGCCTCGACCGAGGGCATGATCGGCTATCTCATCGAGCAGGAGCTCGGCAACCGGCTTGACAACGAACGGGCTGTGACGACCCTGGTGACGAGGACCGAGGTGGATCCGTTGGACCCGGCCTTTGCCGACCCCTCGAAGTTCGTCGGGCCGGGCTACACGGACGAGGACGCCGCGACCGCCACCGAGCAACACGGCTGGACCATGAGGCGTGACGGCTCCAGGATGCGACGGGTCGTGGCTTCACCTCAGCCCATGCAGATCCTCGAGCTGCGGCCGATCCAATGGCTGCTCGAGAAGGGTGCGGTCGTCATCTGCGCGGGCGGCGGCGGTGTGCCCACCGTACGAAGCGACGGTGTGACCGCCAGAGGTCACGCACGTGCCCTGGCCGGCATCGAGGCGGTCGTCGACAAGGATCTCGCGAGCGCGGTCCTGGCGCGGGACCTCGGCGCCGACCTGATGATCATCGCGACCGACGTCGAAGGCGTGTTCGTTGACTGGCACGAGGCCGACGAACGGCGGATCGTACGGGCTCATCCCGATGCCCTGGACCCTCTCGAGTTCGCGGCAGGATCGATGCGGCCGAAGGTCCAGGCTGCTGTCCAGTTCGCCAGGGAGACGTGTGGAGTAGCCGTCATCGGGTCAATCGAGCAGATTGACGAGATGCTTGCCGGACAAGCCGGAACCCGCGTGTCGCGCACGTTCGACGGTGTCGAGCACGAGGTCACCCGCCGGAGACGCGGCGTCCGGCGATCGAGTCCAGGCTGATCTTGATCACGAGCGGCCGCACCCCGCCGGCCCACGGCTTGAGCCGGTGGTGCGCCAGCACCTTGTTGATCGTGGCCCGGTCCTCGACTCCGTGTGCGGAACCCCGGACGGTCACGTTCCAGCCTTCGCGGAAGACGTCCTGGTGGTCCACGCCGAAGGCGACGTCCCCGTGGCCCTTCGCGAGGTCGGACAGGAACCCGTCAGGGAGTGTCCTGAAGTAGATCGCTCCGTCGATCAGTGCGAAGTTGACCGGGACGAGCTGCTGGCCCTCGTCGTTGACGAACGCGATGCGGCCAACCGTGGTCGTCTCCAGGAGGGCAAGGCACTCGTCCTCGGGCAGCTCGGCTATCGAACCCTGCTTGCGGGCATCTGATGTCGCCATACCGCTTCCCATCCTCGTGTCGTTCTCTGAGTCTCTCGCGGCGGCCGCCGTGGCGCCCACGGGACTGGGGCACTGCCGGCCGGGACCTTGGTCCCCGGGCGAGGGTCAGGACGGACCAAGGGCCCATCGAGTCCGGACCGAGTGCTCTGATCGACGACTGAGGTCCGGAGCAGGCTGAAGGCAACGAACATCAACGAAGGAGTCACGATGACCGCCATCCTGGGAGCTCGCCACACGGCTGCCGAAACTGTCACTGCTGAACGTACGAGCCTGTTGCCGTACGTTCTCGGCGTCACCCGCCTCGCGATGGGATGGACCTTCCTGTGGCCGTTCCTGGACAAGACCTTCGGACTGGGCCACGAGACCGCCTCCGCCGACGCTTGGGTCAACGGAGAGCCCGACCAGCGGGTTCCTCGGTCACGCCACCAAGGGACCGTTCGCGGACTTCTACCAGAACATGGGCGGACAGGCCTGGGCCGACTGGCTGTTCATGCTCGGCCTGCTCGGCATCGGTGTCGCCCTGATCGCCGGCGTCGCGATGCGTGCTGCGGCTGCGGCCGGCGCACTGTTGCTGGTCCTCATGTGGACGGCCGTGCTGCCCCCTGACAACAACCTCTTCCTCGACGACCACCTGATCTACGCGCTTCTGCTCGTTGTCCTGGCGATGACGGCTGCTGGCCGGACCCTCGGTCTAGGCGCCGCGTGGGAGAAGCTGCCCGTCGTGAAGAAGCACACCTCCTTGCGGTGAGAGGGGAGCTCCGCAGGCTTGCGGTGAGAGCGAGACCCGCAGGCACTCGGTCCGGCACCAGGGAGTTGGTGCCGGACCGACGTGCGTGCAGAACACGAGTCGAGGGTGGCTACGCCGCCAGCGCCTCCACGATCCGGTCGACGTATGCCGTGAAGGCCGCCCCGGTGGGCAGCCGGTCGGGCGTCGCGTGGGCGAGCTGGGCGTGTCCGAGGTAGGCCGTGTATGCCAGCAGGGCTCGATCGCGCGCCTGGGACGCCGACAGGCCCTGCGCCGCGAACAGTGACTCGAGCGCGGACATGCGACGCTCCGTGACACGAGCCAGCACCGGCGCGACCATCGGATGGCTCGCGTGCGGCTGCAGAGCGAGCTCGATCGAGCCCGCTCCGGGTGTCTCGACGACCGCCATGAGCACGATCCGCAGCAACAGCGAAGCCGGTCGCCGCCCTCGGCCGCCCGGTCGACCGCGGCAATGACGCCGTCGGTGTCGCGGCGTTCCCACAGCTCCAGCGCAGCGGCGATGAGGTCGTCGCGGCCCGTGAAGTGCCAGTAGAAGCTGCCCTTGGTCGCGCCGAGCGTCTTGGCGAGCGGTTCCACTGCCACGGCAGCGAGGCCGTTGCGCTCCAGGGCTGCGAGCGCGGCGGCGCTCCAGTCATCCGCAGTGAGTGAGGTGCGCGGGCTCTTGGCAGGGGTCATGTCCATACGCTACCGTATGGATGTCCTCCATACGGAGGCGTATGGAGGATTCTCATGGTCACCAACGTGCATGAACGGCTCATCCCGCACCGGCGTCACAGGTCGGACAGTCCCTTGACCGGATCGGCGGTGCTGACGACACCTGGTGGCCGGCACCTGCGTGGCCGGCCATGGTGCTCGAGGCGCCACTCGCGGTCTGGGTCCGGGGGAGCCATGGCCCGATCCGCTACCAGGTGACCGAGTACGTCCCCGGGCGATCCGTGGTGTTCACGTTCGACGAGGGCGTCGGCCTGCGCGGAACGCATCGCTTCGACGTCATTCCTCGCGACTCGCAGTCCTGCTACGTGCGGCACGTCGTCGAGGGTCGGACCACTGGTTCCATGCGGCTCGTCTGGCCGTTGGCCATGCGCTGGCTGCACGACGCGGTCGTGGAGGACCTGATGGACCGGGTCGCCACGGACGCAGGTCACCCGCCGGCGCAACGTGCGCCATGGTCGTGGTGGGTCCGGCAGATCCGCCGGGTGACGCGTCCACGAGTGGCAGCCGTACCGGTTCCGGCCACGCCGCTGCTCGCACGCGCCCTGCCGCACGTGGACTGGGCGGATGCCTACGCCGTACGCCGGCCAGCCGGCAGTCCGACGGACCCGCAGGCGTGGGCCGATGCGGTGTTTCGCGCGCCACCCGTCTGGGTCGGCGCCCTGCTCGTGGCGCGTGAGTCGCTCGTACGCCTGGTGGGCATCGACCGGGCCGGCCGCGGAGCGTTCGACCCGGTGGCGCGCACCGACGACGAGGTGCTCCTCGGCATCGACCAGAGCCACCTCGGCTTTCGAGCCTCGGTGCTGTGCGAGCCCGAACGGGTCGTCGTGAGCACGGTCGTCAACCTGCACAACCGTCGCGGCCGGTTCTACTGGCTCATCGTGCGCCGACTGCACCCTGCGGTCGTACGCGCGATGCTGCGACGTGCCGCTGACCGGATGCCCAAGGTCGAGGTGGCCCCCGCTCGCTGACCCGGCGCGATCGTGGCAGGCTGACTTCATGCCACTTGTGACCTATCAAGCCTTGTGCATCGACGCCTCGGACGTGTCCGCCGTCAAGGACTTCTGGGCCAGCACGCTCGGATACGAGATCGTCGAGATCGACGACGATGGAGACGCCCACCTGCTGGGCAGCGAACCGGGCGAGGAGGTGTGGATCAACGCGGTCCCGGAGCCTAGGACCGTCAAGCAACGCGTGCACCTCGACGTACGGGCCGAGTCTCTGGAGCCCTACGCGGGCTTCGAGCAGCTCACCAAGACCGGAGAGTTCCCGTGGACGACGTTCGCCGACCCCGAGGGCGGTGAGTTCTGCGTCTTCACCTACGACGAGCCGCCGGCGAAGAAGTTCAAGTCCACCGTGATCGACTCCGTCGACCATGTCGCCATCTCCGACTGGTGGGCCGGCGTCATCGGCGGAGACGTGTCGCACGATGACGGCTACTCGCCGCTCGAGAACATCCCAGGCCTGCCGACCGAGGGCTTCGACTTCGTGCCGGTGCCCGAGCCCAAGACGGTCAAGAACCGCATCCACTGGGACGTGCGCTGCTCCCGGGCACGTCGGTCGATGACCTCGTGGCCGCCGGCGCGACGATCCTGACGCCCGCAGGACGACGGTCGCTGGACCGTCATGGCCGATCCCGAGGGCAACGAGTTCTGCGTCTTCCCGACCGAGTGACGTCAGCGGTTCGGCGCCGCGTGGTGGAATGAACCCGTGCCCGCACTCGACCTGACCACCGACGTCGTCAGCCTCACCGCCGCGCTCGTCGACATCGCGTCCGTGAGCCGCGACGAGCAGGTCATCGCCGATGCGGTCGAGGCGGCGTTGCGCCCGCTGCCGCATCTCGAGGTCGTCCGTGGCGGCCACACGATCGTCGCCCGCACGTCACTCGGCCGTGCCGAGCGGGTCGTGATCGCCGGGCATCTCGACACCGTGCCGGCCAACGGCAACCTGCCGTCGCGGCTCGAGGGCGACATCCTCCACGGGCTGGGCTCGTGCGACATGAAGGGCGGCGTCGCGGTCGCCCTCATGATGGCCGCGACGGTCCCCGAGCCGATCCGCGACGTCACGTACGTGTTCTACGAGGGCGAGGAGATCGAGGCCGAGCGCAACGGCCTTGGCCGGCTCGCCCGTGAGCGCCCGAGCTCCTCGCCGCCGACTTCGCGATCCTGATGGAGCCGTCCAACGCCGGCGTCGAGGCCGGCTGCCAAGGCACGATGCGGGCCGACGTCCGTACCGCCGGCGAGCGCGCCCACACGCGCGCGCGCCTGGAAGGGCGTCAACGCGATCCACGCCGCTGGCGCCCGTGCTCGACGGCCTCAACGCCTACGTGCCGCGCCAGGTCGAGATCGACGGGCTGACCTACCGCGAAGGACTCAACGCCGTCGGCGATCAGCGGTGGGGTGGCGGGCAACGTCATGCCCGACGAGGCAGTCGTGACCGTCAACTACCGGTTCGCCCCCGACCGCAGCGAGGAGCAGGCGCACCAGCACCTGCAGGAGGTGTTCGAGGGCTTCGACCTCACCGTCACCGACTCCGCGCCCGGTGCGCTGCCCGGGCTGTCGCACCCCGCCGCCGCGGCCTTCGTCGAGGCCGTCGGCGGCGAGGCCATCCGAAGTTCGGCTGGACCGACGTCGCGCAGTTCACGCTCCTGGGCGTCCCGGCCGTCAACTTCGGCCCCGGCGACCCGATCTCGCCCACAAGGCGACGAGCACGTACCCGTCGAGCACCTCCACCGGGTGCGCGACCGACTCGAGAGATGGTTGACCGACATGACTGAGCCCCGAGCAGCCCAGGCCCGACCACCGCAAGGGGCCCGTGCGCCTGAAGGGCGTCCCAGGTCCCGACCAGCACGACCGACCAGCGGCTGCTCGACTCCCGCGGTCCGACCGACTGGGTGCACACCGACCCGTGGCGGGTGCTGCGCATCCAGGCGGAGTTCGTCGAGGGCTTCGGCGCGCTGGCCGAGCTCGGCCCGGCCGTCAGCGTCTTCGGCTCGGCGCGCACCAAGCCCGACGACCCGATGTACGAAGCGGCCCGGCAGATCGCCGCGCAAGCTGTGCGGCGAGGGCTTCGCGGTGATCACCGGCGGCGGTCCCGGCGCGATGGAGGCCGCCAACCGCGGCGCGCAGCGAGGCCGGCGGCGTCTCGGTCGGCCTCGGCATCGAGCTGCCGTTCGAGCAGGGCTGAACGAGTGGGTCGACCTCGGCATCAACTTCCGCTACTTCTTCGTCCGCAAGACGATGTTCGTCAAGTACGCGCAGGGCTTCATCGTGCTGCCCGGCGGCTTCGGCACGTTGGACGAGCTCTTCGAGGCCATGACGCTGGTGCAGACCCAGAAGGTCACGTCGTTCCCGATCGTGCTGTTCGGCACCGACGTACTGGGGCGGGCTGCTCGACTGGCTGCGCGACGACGTGCTGGCCGACGGCAAGGTCAGCGCAGCACGACCTCGACATGCTGCACGTCACCGACGACGTCGACGAGGCCGTCGCAATGGTTCGTCGCGCAGAGCGACGACTAGCACGACGCCGTGGCCGAGTGACGCTCCGGTCGCGAATCGCCGCGTCGAGCGGCGACGCAACGTCGCGCTCAGCGAGTCGGTCAGGCGAGACCGCGCAGGCGACGGCCGGCGGGCGGTCGCCGCGGATCGAGGCGACCATGTCGAGCACCTGACGGGTCTCGGCGACCTTGTGGGCGCGGAACACCCGCGCGCCCTGCCAGGCCGAGACGGCGGTCGCGGCGAGCGTGCCGGGCAGCCGCTGGTCCTTGTCGACGGTCGAGCGTCTCGCCGATGAAGTCCTTGTTGGACAGCGCGACCAGCACGGGCCAGCCGGTCGCGACGAGCTCGTCGAGCCGTGCGGGTCAGCTCGAGGCAGTGGCGGGTGTTCTTGCCGAAGTCGTGCGTCGGGTCGATCAGGATGCCGTCGCGGCGCACGCCGGCGGCGACTGCCCGCTCGGCCAGCGACGTCACGGTCTCGATGACGTCGGCGACCACGTCGTCGTACGCGGAGCGGTGCGGGTCGGTGCGCGGCCCGATGCCGCCGGTGTGGCTGCACACCAGCCCGGCGCCGTGCTGCGCGGCGACCGCGGCGAGCTCGGGGTCGTGGCCCGCCCAGGTGTCGTTGACGAGGTCGGCGCCGAGGCTGGCACAGCTCGTCGGCGACCTCGCTGCGCCAGGTGTCGACGCTGATCACCAGGTCGGGGAACCGCGATCGCGCCTCGGCGACGAAGTCGGCCGTGCGCCGCAGCTCCTCGGCGGCGTCGACCTCGGGCCCGTAGCCGGCGCGTACGCCGCCGACGTCGACGAGGTCGGCGCCCTCGCGCACGGCCTCGCCGAGGCGTACGAGGGCGGGCTCGAGGTCGAACGTCGCGCCGCTGTCGTAGAACGAGTCCGGCGTGCGGTTGATGATCGCCATCAGCGCGAGGTCGCCCGGCTGGAACGTCCGCGTGCCCAGTCGCAGAGTGTCCGAGGCGGATGGCAGAGTCACACTCGTGAGCGTAACGACAGATGCCGACCTGATCGTGCGTTGCCCGTGGGGCGACGATCCGGCGATGATCGCCTACCACGACACCGAGTGGGGCCGGGAGCTGCGCGGCGACCGTGAGCTGTTCGAGCGCATGTCGCTCGAGGCGTTCCAGTCCGGGCTCTCCTGGGCGATCATCCTGCGCAAGCGCGACAACTTCCGTGAGGCGTTCGCCGGCTTCGATCCCGAGGCCGTCGCGGCCTTCGGCGATGCCGACGTCGCCCGGCTGCTCGACGATGCCGGCATCGTGCGCAACCGGCTCAAGATCGAGGCGACGATCAGCAACGCCCGCACGCTGGTCGAGCTCGACGAGTCGTTCAGCGACCTGCTCTGGTCGTTCGCGCCGCCGGCCGCGCCCGCGCCGACGTCATACGCCGACGTGCCGGCCACCACCGCGGAGTCGATCGCGATGGCCAAGGCGCTCAAGAAGCGGGGCTTCCGGTTCTTCGGCCCCACCACGGCCTACGCCCTGATGCAGGCCACCGGCATGGTCAACGACCACCTCGCCGACTGCGTTGCGCGTACATAGTCACACCAGCCACATGTCGCTCAGGCGTGGCTCCCGGGTTTCGCGCGCCGCTCGCGGCTTACCATCCGGACATGGCCTCATCGCGGAGAATCCCCCGGTCCCGCAGAGCAGTCGGCGCCGCCGGACTGCTGATCTCGGCTGCCCTCGTGGCGGTCGCGGGCATCGTCGTCTCGACCGTCCCAGTGCTGATCGCTGCCACGACATACGCCGTCCTGGCAGGCGTCGTCGCCGCCCGGCTGCTGTCCAACGAGCTCGCCGACCGACGCCGCGTGTGGGCCGTCGAACGTTCCGCGATCGTCGACGACAACCGGCGAGCCGCGGTGGCGCGCTCCCGCGAGCACATCGAGTTCGCCAACCAGATGGGTTCACGGATCAGGCTGCGCGACGCGCAGCTCGCCGAGCTCCGCGACTCGCTCGTGACCGCCGAGATCGACCTGGCCACGCTCACGCGAACGCGTGTCGGAGGAGCGCGCCCGCAGCGAGGCGCTGCAGCGCCGACGTCGAGCTCCGCGAAGTCCGATCTCGAGTCGGCCCAGTTCGACCTGGCTCGCGCGCATGGACGCCCTCGCCGAGAGCGAGAGCGCCGAGCTGGACGCTCGCGCGCAGGTCCTCGCGTGGGAAGAGGCGGCCTCCGAGGAGCAGCGCCGCCAGCACGACCGCTCCGCCTGACCTCGACCGGGTCAGCGCCCGGTGAAGACCGGCTTCTCCTTGGCCAGGAACGCCTGAACGGCGACGGCGTGATCTGTCGACGCGCCGGTCAGCGCCATCTTCTGGCCCTCGTGCTCGAGTGACGCCGGCAGGTCGTGCGTCGCCGAGAACGCCAGCGACCGCTTGATCGACGCCAGGGCCAGCGTCGGGCCGTCCGCGAGAGATCGGGCCAGCGCGGCGACCTCGGCGTCGAAGTCCTCGTCGTCGACGACCTTCGTCGCCAGGCCGAGGGCGTACGCCTCGTCGGCCGGGATCGTCCGCGGCTGCATCAGGAGCTCGGTCGCCTTGCCGAACCCGACGAGCCGGGGGAGCGTCCACGACGATCCGGTGTCGCACGACAGCGCGATGCCGGCGAACGCGAGGTTGAAGCCCGCTGAACGACGTACGAGGCGGAAGTCGGCGGCGAACGCCAGTGATGCTCCGGCGCCGGCCGCGACGCCGTTGACGGCGGCGATGACGGGCTTGGGCATCGTCGCGATCGCGGTGACGGTGGGGTTGTAGTGCTCGGCCACCGTGGTGCCGAGCGACGAGCTCTCGGACTGCAGGTCGGCGACGTGCTCCTTGAGGTCCTGGCCGACGCAGAATGCCCGCCCGGTGCCGGTCAGGACGACGCAACGCACCGCGCTGTCGGCCGCCGCCGCGTGCAGCGAATCGCGCAGCGCGATCTTCGTCGCGAGTGTCAGGCTGTTCATTCCTTCGGGCCGGTTGAGCGTCACCGTGCCCACGCCGTCGGCCACCTCGTAGGTGACAGGTGGTGCGCTCTGCTCGGTCATCGATGCCTCCTGGTGGTACTGCGGTCGAACGTCCTCCGGCCATAGGCGATAATAGGAGGCACGCTTCCCGCCGTCGCGGTGGGAGCTCCAGATCGAGAGGGGAACTGATGGCCGCCATGAAGCCACGGACCGGAGACGGCCCGATGGAGGTCACCAAGGAAGGGCGCTGCATCGTCATGCGCGTCCCGCTCGAGGGCGGCGGACGCCTCGTCGTCGAGCTCAACAACGAGGAAGCGGCCACGTTGGGCGACCAGCTCAAAGCGGTCTGATGTACGGGCTGACCGTTCGCTGGTCACTCGCCGACGCACCCAAGGGCACGCTCAAGGCCCTCCGCAGCTACGTCGAGGATGAGTCGTTCTCGAAGTTCGCCGCCCTTGACGGCCTGCGCTTCAAGTCCTGGCGCGCCCGCAAGGGCGAGTGGTTCGAGGGCAGCTATGTGTTCGTCTCCGACGAGGCGCGCGCGGCATTCCAGGAGAACTTCGAGAAGATCGCCGCCGAATCGGCCGGGTCCACGATCATCGGCAGCGCCCCGATCACGATCGAGGCCTGCGAGGTCGTCGCCGTCGTACGAGGCCCAGCCGGCTTCCGCTCGTCAGCCAACTTCGAGCACGAAAAGGACGAGGACTAGCTCCCGCTGACGGGTCAGAAATGTGCCCGCTGACGGGTCAGAAATGGCCCGCTGACGGGTCAGAAATGGCCCGCTGGGAGGACGCTAAGTGACCCGTCGTAGGGCAACAAGTGACCCCTCAGCGGGCAATAAGTGACCCGTCAGCGGGGTCAGGTCAGCAGCTGGGCGGCCAGCAGGCCGTCGCCGAGCGGCAGCAGCACGCTGCGGAGCCGCTCGTCGTTCTTGACCCGCTGCACGACGTCGCGGATCGCCGACGTCTCAGGGTCGCGCTGCGCCGGGTCGGCGACCCGGTCGTGCCACAAGGCGTTGTCGAACACGATGACGCCGCCGGGGCGCACGAGCCGCATGGCCTGGTCGAGGTACTCGCCGTACTCGACCTTGTCGCCGTCGAGGAACACCACGTCGTAGCCGGCATCGGTCAGCCGCGGCATGACGTCGAGCCCGGCGCCGGCGATCAGCCGGAAGCGCTGCGGTGCGTAGCCGGCCTCGGTGAACGTCTCACGGGCCAGCCGCTGGTGCTCGGCCTCGAGGTCGACCGACGTCAGGACGCCGTCGGGCTGCATGCCTCGCAGGAGCCACAGCCCGGACACGCCGGTGCCGGTGCCGACCTCGGCGACCGACTTGGCCTGCACGACCGAGGCGAGGAACGACAGCGCCGCGCCGCCGCCGGAACCGATGGGGATGACGCCGACATCGTCGGACCGGCGTCGCGCAGCGGCGAGATGGTCGTCCTCGCTCAGGAAGTCCTCGGCGTACGCCAGGCTGGCTGCGGTGGTGATGGTCGGCTCCTCGGTCGTGGTGGTCAAGGCCAGACTATCTGCGCAGGAGCCGTTGGCTGCGGAGGCTCAACCGTGTGATGTGTCGAGGAATCTGGGGAACAGTCAGGAGTTTCCATGCGTTCTCTCAGGTACGAGGTGAACGATCAATTCATGAAGGTAGACGACGTGACCACGGCAACGCTCGACTGGGACGACATCGTCGCGGAGCACTCCGCGCGGGTCTATCGGCTTGCCTACCGCCTGACCGGCAACCGTCAGGACGCCGAGGACCTGACCCAGGACGTGTTCATCCGGGTCTTCCGCTCGCTCGACAGCTACGAGCCGGGCAACTTCCCGGGCTGGTTGCACCGCATCACGACCAACCTCTTCCTCGACCGCGTACGTCGCAAGTCCCGCCTGCGCATGGACGGCTTCTACGAGGGCGCCGAGGACAAGCTGCTGAGCTCTGAGGTGCTGCCCGAGTCGGCCGTGCACGACGCCAACTTCGACCCCGACATCGAGCTGGCGCTGTCCTCGCTGTCCGACGAGTTCCGCGTCGCCGTCGTGCTGTGCGACATCGAGGGGCTGTCCTACGAGGAGATCTCCGACGTGCTCGGCGTCAAGCTCGGCACCGTCCGTTCCCGCATCCACCGTGGCCGCACGCAGCTGCGCGAGACGCTCGCGCACCGTGCGCCCCGCAAGGGCCGGACCCGATTCGTGGGGCCGGTCGGGATCTAGATGGCTCATCTGGGTGCTGATGTCGCAGCGTTCGTGGACGGACAGCTGTCCGAGCCCGCGACGCGTGAAGCGCTGACGCATCTCCAGTCGTGCGACGACTGCGCCAAGGCCGTACGCCAGCAACGCCTGCTCAAGTCCCGGATGTCCACGGTCAAGGCTCCCGAGCCGCCTCCGGGGCTGCTGGCCTCGTTGGCCGGCCTGGCCGCCGCACCGCCCGCGCCCGACGGCTGGTGGGTCCGCGTACGCCGTTCGGTGCCCTTCCGCGCCGGCGTCGTGCTGGTCAGCGCCTCGGTCGCCGTCGTCATGACCGCGTACGCCGTGGGTGGCGGCGAGCAGCGGATGGGCGACGAGGTCGCCCCGCCGTTCAACCGCTACGCCGCCGACTTCTACGGCGCGACGGCGGTGCCGGCCGGCCACGTGATCGAGGAGTCGACCATGACCGAGCTCGACGGATCGGGCTGGCCGTGCCTCACGACGCTCGCCGGAGACATGCATCGCGTCTCCGGGGCGTTCGCCGACCACGAGGAAGTCGTGGCGCTGAGCTACTCCAACGGCAGCGCCAAGCTCAACCTGTTCGAGCAGAACGGGTCGCTCGACCACGACAGCGTCAAGGACTTCGAGCAGGCCGAGATGGGTGGCTCGCACGTCTGGGTGCGCGACGGCGAGCCGATGCTCGTGACGTGGGACGACGAGGGTGTCGTCTACACGATCGTGACCGACGCCGACCGCACGCGGGTCGAGCAGGCGGTGTCCCAGCTGCCGCGTGGCACGCACCAGGAGACGCCCACCGAGCGCGTACGTGATGGGCTCGACCGCATGACGGCCTGGCTCAACGCCGCCTAGCGACTACGTCGTCTCGATCCAGTGATCGGCGGGCGCGCCGGGCACGCCCGGGACCTCTCGCCGATCCTCACGCCACCCTTCGGATCCGAAGGCCGCATCTGCGAGGCGACGCCAGAACCGGCCTGCGGTCGGATTGTCGTGCTGGAACGCCACCGCCCACGGGCCGGGATGACGACCGATCACGTCGAGGCCCAGTTCCATGCCAACGCCTCCCGCGACGTGCTGCGGGTGCCACCCACAGAGCCGCGATCGATCGGCGATCGGCGGTGAGGCCGTCCACCACCGCAAAGGCGACCGGAGCGGGTTCGTTCGTCTTCGGGTGGTCGATCCATCCCAGGTAGCTGACCTGGTCTGAGGTGTTCCGGTCAGGCAACCCCTGGGTCTGGTAGCGACCATCGGCATACGGAAGCCCGAGGACGCCCGGCGCGAGGTCGTGGCGGAAGCACTGCCACAGCCACGCAACGACCGACCACTGGTCGTCCTCGACGGGTCGAGTCCGCATCGCCCCCATGCTGATCGGCTAGGTCGACTCGGGGTCGTACGGCGGGGTCTCGCCGGGCCGCAGGATGCGCTGCTCCTTGGTCGGCGACGGCGTCGTGTCGTCCTCGAGGAAGTTCTTGCGCACGATCTCGCGCGGGTCGAGGTCGCGGAGGTTGAGGTCGGAGAAGTCCTGGCCCATCTCGCGACCGAGGTCGTTCTTGGCGTTGTCGGCCATCTGGCGGAGCGTACGCACGAAGCCGCCGGCCTGCTTGGCGATGTCGGGGAGCTTGTCGGGCCCGAACACGAGCAGCGCCACGACGAGGACGACCCCGATCTCGGGCAGGCCCATGCCGAACATGTGTGGCGCCTAGAGCCGTCCGGCCGGAGCCAACCCCAGCTGCATGCCGGCGAGGCCGCGGGAACGTCCGCTCAGCTGGTCGGCGGCACCCTGCAGGACCTTGGCGGCCTCGGAGTCGGGATCGGTCTCGACGATCGGGTCGCCGGCGTCGCCGCCCTCGCGAAGGGACTGGTCGAGCGGCATCTGGCCGAGCATCGGCACGTCGTAGCCGAAGCGGGCGCTGAGCGTCTCGGCGACCTTGGCGGCGCCGCCGGAGCCGAAGATCTCCATGCGCTCGCCGCCGGGGACCTGGAGGTAGGACATGTTCTCGATGACGCCGACGACGCGCTGGTGCATCATCGAGGCCATCGTGCCGGCGCGCTCGGCGACGTCGGCGGCGGCGGGCTGCGGCGTCGTCACGACGACGACCTCGGCGTTGGGCAGGTGCTGGCCGAGGCTGATCGCCACGTCACCCGTGCCGGGCGGCAGGTCGAGGAGCAGGGCGTCGAGGTCGCCCCAGTAGACGTCGCTGAGCATCTGCACGAGCGCGCGGTCGAGCATCGGCCCGCGCCATGCGACGACCTGGTCCTTGCGCGGCTTGAGCATGCCGATGCTGATGACCTTCATGCCCTTGACCGGGACCGGCATGATCATGTCCTCGACCTGGGTCGGGTTGAGGTCGCCGACGCCGAGCATGTCGGGGATCGAGTGTCCGTAGATGTCGGCGTCGATGATGCCGACCTTGAGGCCGCGCTTGGCCATCGCGAGCGCGAGGTTGACCGTGACGGTCGACTTGCCGACGCCGCCCTTGCCCGAGGCGATCGCGAAGACCTTGGTCAGCGATCCGGCCTGCGCGAACGGGATCTCCTTCTCGGTGCGCCCGCCGCGGAGCAGCTCCTGCATGCTCTTGCGCTGCTCGTCGGTCATGACGCCCATGTCGACGACGACGGCGTGGGCCGGCGCGACCTCGGCGACGGCGGCGGTGATGTCGCGGTTGAGGGTGTCCTTGAGCGGGCAGCCGGACACCGTCAGCAGCAGGCGTACGGTGATCTGCGCTTCGTCGATCGTGATGCCGTCGACCATCCCGAGCTCGGTGATGGGTCGCTTGATCTCAGGGTCGTTGACCTTGCTGAGGGCTTCACGGACTTGCTCTTCGGTGACCACTGCCATGCCTCCATCGTACGGGGGCGCCCCTGCGATCACCGCTGAGTGTGACCTAAGCAGACCTGTCAGCCCAGGGCGACCGGCAGCAGGCCGCGGGGCGTGTGACCTGCGATCTGGTCGAGCGCGGCAGACAGGGTCGGGTGGGCGAACTCGAACCCCGACTCCCGGAGCACCCGCGAGTCGACCCAGCGGCTCTTGAGGACGAGCTCGGTCTCGGTGCGGATGATGCGGGCGCCGGCCTCGAGCGCCCACGCCGGGAGGGGTGCGCCCCACGGCCGGCCGAGCGTGGCCCGCACCTGGCGCATCATCTCGGCGTTGGTCACGACCTCGGGTGCGGCGACGTTGACCGGGCCGGAGATCTCGGGGTGCTCGAAGGCGTACGTGATGGCGGCGACGACGTCGTCGACGTGGACCCAGCTGAACCTCTGGTCGCCGTCGCCCATCGGCCCGCCGAACCCCAGGCGGGCGAGGTTGATGAACGGGTTGAGCGCCCCGCCGCCGGCGCCGAGGACGATCGACATGCGGAGCGCGACCTTGCGGACCGGCGTCGGCGCGGAGAACAGCTCGTGCTCCCAGGCGCGGGCGACGCCGACGGAGAACCCGGTGCCGAGCTCGCCGGTGGCCTCGTCCATCGGGCGATCGCGCGAGTCGCGATAGATCGTGCCGGTGCTGGAGTTGATCCACAGCTCCGGTGGCCGCGCGGTGCGCGGCGAGCGCGCGGCCGAGCGCCGCGGTGGTCTCGGTGCGCGACGACGAAGATCGCGTCGGCGTTGCGCTTGGTGTAGCGGCAGCTCACCGAGCGGCCGGCGAAGTTGACCAGCAGGTCGGCGCCGTCGAGCACGTCGACGAGGGCCGACGGGTCGTCCCACGTCGCGTCGCTCGACGCGCTGCGGCCGATCGTACGTACGTCGACCCCGCGGGCGGTGAGCGTACGGAGCGAGGTGCTGGCCGATGTAGCCGGACGCGCCGGCGATGACGGCGGTCCGTAGCTCTGGGTGGCTCATGCCCTCACCCTAGACCAAGAATTGAACGTGTTCAATTCGTGGTCCAGGGTGAGGGCGAGCGTCAGCCTTGGACGCCGACGGCGAACTGCACCGAGCCGTCGGCCTCGACCTTGGCGTCGAGGATCTTGTCGTCGAGCACGGCGGCGGCGCCTTCGTCGAGGAAGACCCGAGCGCCGTTCTCCTCGACGACCTGGTCGCCGGGCTCGGATGCCGGCGCGGGCGTCAGGGCGAGCGACTCGTCGGCCGCCTGGCTGATCCGCAGGCCGGCCTGTTCGTCTGCCACGGTCTGTTCGACGATCTTCTGGACCACGTCTGCTGCGTTGTCGGTCATCGTGAGCACGTGCTTCTCCCGTTCAATAGGTGTCTGGGTGAATCACCCACTGTTGCTCGCGTTCGGTGATCGGTTCAAATGAAGGCTGCGAGGATGGCGGGGTGGGACACCTCGACCTCAACTCCATCAGCTTCACGCTGTCCGACGGGCGACCCCTTCTCGACGAGGTCAGCCTGCGGGTCGGCGAGGGCATGAAGGTCGCCCTGATCGGCCCCAACGGCAGTGGCAAGACGACCCTGACCCGCATCGCGACGGGCGACCTCGACCCGCACGACGGCGCCGTCACGATCTCCGGCGGGCTCGGCGTGATGCGCCAGTTCATCGGCTCGGTGCGTGACGAGTCGACCGTCCGCGACCTGCTGGTCTCCGTCGCGCCGCCGGCCGTGCGCAAGGCCGCCGCCGAGGTCGATCGCACCGAGCTGCTGATGATGGAGCGCGACGACGAGCGCGACCAGATGGCGTACGCGCAGGCGCTCGTCGACTGGGGCGATGCGGGCGGCTACGAGCACGAGGCGATGTGGGACATGTGCACCGTCTCGGCGCTCGGCGTGCCGTTCCAGAAGGCGCAGTGGCGGCAGGTCACGACGCTGTCGGGCGGCGAGCAGAAGCGGCTCGTGCTCGAGGCGCTGCTGCGCGGACCCGAGCAGGTGCTGCTGCTCGACGAGCCCGACAACTACCTCGACGTGCCGGCGAAGCGGTGGCTCGAGGACGAGCTCGTCGAGTCGCCCAAGACCGTGCTGTTCGTGAGCCACGACCGCGAGCTGATCGAGCGGGTCGCGCAGCGCATCGCGACGCTCGAGCCCGGTGCGGCCGGCAGCTCGCTGTGGGTGCACCCGGGGCACTTCTCGACGTACCTGCAGGCGCGGATCGAGCGCAACGCCAAGCTCGAGGAGCGCCGGCTGCGCTGGGACGAGGAGCGGGCCAAGCTCAAGGCGCTCGTCGTGATGTATCGGGCCAAGGCGGCCTACAACGCCGACATGGCCTCGCGCCTGCAGGCGGCGGTGACCCGGCTCGAGCGGTTCGAGCGGGAGGGGCCGCCCGAGGCCGTGCCGATCGCGCAGAACCTGCGGATGAGGCTCGACGGCGGACGTACGGCCAAGCGTGCGGTGGTCGCCGAGCAGGTCGAGCTCACGGGGCTGATGAAGCCGTTCGACCTCGAGATCTGGTTCGGCGAGCGCGTCGCGGTGCTCGGCAGCAACGGCTCGGGCAAGTCGCACTTCCTGCGGCTGCTCGCCGCCGGCGGGTCGCGGCCCGACATCGAGCACGAGCCGGTCGGCGACGTCATCCCGCCGCCGGTCGACCACACCGGCATGGCCAAGCTGGCTCTCGCACGCTGTCGCACGCTGCTGGAGATCCTGCATCACGGCGACGGCCACCGTAAGGGCATGGGGCACGAGGGTTCGGCCAAGGCGCTCGACCGCTACGGGCTGGCCAAGGCCGGCGACCAGGTCTTCGAGCAGCTGTCGGGCGGCCAGCAGGCGCGCTTCCAGATCCTGCTGCTCGAGCTGTCGAATGCGACGCTGCTGCTGCTCGACGAGCCGACCGACAACCTCGACCTGCACTCGGCCGAGGCGCTCGAGCAGGCGCTGTCGACGTTCGAGGGCACGGTCGTCGCGGTGACCCACGATCGCTGGTTCGCGCGCGGCTTCGACCGGTTCCTGGTGTTCGGCGCCGACGGCCGGGTCTACGAGTCGGACGAGCCGGTGTGGGACGAGTCGCGGGTGCAACGCAGCCGCTGAGCTCGCGCGTCAGCTCTTGGCCTCGTCCTCGGCGTCGCGTTCGTCGAGGTCGGCCATCAGGCCGCGCAGCTCGCCGCGGATGAAGTCGCGGGTCGCGACCTCGCCGAGGCCGAGGCGCAGGCTCGCGACCTCGCGGGCGAGGAACTCCATGTCGGCGTTGGCCTGGGCCGTGGCGTCGCGGTCCTGCTCCTGCGTGACCCGGTCGCGCGCCTCCTGACGGTTCTGCGCGAGCAGGATGAGCGGAGCGGCGTACGACGCCTGCAGCGACAGGATCAGCGTGAGGAAGATGAACGGGTAGTCGTCCCAGCGGTGCCGCTCGGGTCCGTACGGCATGTTCCAGAGGACCCAGATCGCGACGAAGACCGTCATCCACGCGATGAACGTGGCGGTGCCGAGGAAGCGGGCGGTCGACTCCGCGAAGCGTCCGAAGCGCTCCGGATCGGGCTCGCGGCGGGGCCGGAACGAGCGACGTACGGAACGGGGCTGGTCGAGGCGGGCGCGGTCAGCCATGCGTGACCACCTCCGACCCCTCCGGGAGCCGGCTCGGTGTCGTCCTGCTCGCGCCAGCCTTCAGGGAGCAGGTGGTCGAGCACGTCGTCGATGGTCACCGCCCCGAGCAGATGGGCGTTCTCGTCGACGACCGGCAGCGCGACCATGTTGTAGGCGGCGAGCAGGTTGGCGACGTGCTCGAGGGATGCCTCGGGGCGTGGCCAGTCGATGTCGTTGTCGACGATCGCGCTGACCAGCGTCGACGGCGGCTCGCGCAGCAGCGCCTGGAAGTGCACGATGCCGAGGAACTTGCCGGTCGGCGTCTCGAGCGGCGGCCGGCACACGTAGACCATCGAGGCGAGCGCGGGGATCAGGTCGGGATTGCGTATGCGCGCCAGGGCGTCGGCGATCGTCGCATCAGGCGGCAGGACGACCGGCTCGGTCGTCATCATGCCGCCGGCGGTGCGCTCCTCGTACGTCAGCAGGCGGCGTACGTCCTCGGCGTCCTCGGGCTCCATCAGCGCGAGCAGCGCCTCGGCGGTGGCGGTGGGCAGCTCGCCGAGCAGGTCGGCGGCGTCGTCGGGGTCCATCTCGGTGAGCACGTCGGACGCGCGCTCGGGATCGAGCACGCCGAGGATCTCGACCTGGTCCTTCTCGGGCAGCTCCTCGAGGACGTCGGCGAGGCGCTCGTCGTCGAGCTCGGTGACGACCTCCATGCGGCGCTTGGGGGCGAGGTCGCGCAGCGCGTTGGCGAGGTCGGCGGCGCGCATCTCGTCCATCGTGGCGAGCAGGTGGGTCGCGCCCTGACCGGCTTCCTCGGTCGTCAGGCCCTTGACCTCGTCCCACTCGAGCACCTGGTGCGGGCCGCGGCGGCCGAACCGCTTGCCGCCGCCCTGCACGGCCACCGCGCTGACGTACCAGTCGCGGCGCGGGTCCTGCTCCATCGCGAGGTCGTAGACCGTGCCGCTGGTGCCGTCGGGCAGCGTCACGGTGCGGTCGAACAGCTCGTGGATCGCCAGCGTCTCGGTGCGGCGCTGCACGAACTTGCGGACGTTGAGCACGCCGGTCGTGATGATCTGGCCCGAGTCGAGCGAGGTCACGCGCGTGATCGGCAGGAAGATGCGGCGACGGCCGAGGACCTCGACGACGAGGCCCGAGCACGCGCGGACGCTGACGGGCGGAGCGTACGGCCACCACGACATCGCGGAGCTTGCCGACCTGGTCGCCCGCGGGGTCGAAGACCGCCTGACCCACGATGCGGGACAGGAAGATGCGTCCGGGCGTTGCGCTCACGCTCGAACTCTACCGTCGTGACCTGCCCGGATCGCGGCACGTCAGCGTCGGGCCGGTGCGGATCCGGCTCAGAGCAGGCGCAGCGTCTGCGGGGTCGGGCTCGCCGCCGAAGTGCCGGGCCAGCAGCTGGTCGATCGTGGCGGACTGCGGCGCCGCCTCGGCGAACAGTGTCAGCGAGGAGTGCAGCTTCAGCGCGTCGACCGGGCCGAACACGTCGGTCATCGCGACGTCGCCGAGGCTCAGCAGCGCCTGGACGCACTCGTCGTAGCGGCTGCCGAGCACCGGGTGCTGCCGAGTACGCCTGCGCCTCGTCGAGCCCGGAGATGGCGTACCGGACGGACATCTCGCTGCGGCCGAGCCCGGCGATCTGCGGGAAGACGAACCACATCCAGTGGCTCGTCTTGCGGCCGTGCATGCAGCTCGGCCATGCGCGCGCTCGTACGTCCCGCCGGCCTGCGCGTCGACGAACCGCTGGAGGTCGTACGGGTCGCTCACGACAGGTGCCGGGGCTGGCGGTCCGTCTTGTGGGTGTCGTCGGCGCCCACGCTGTCCTGGCCCGCGCCGACGCCGGCACTCGCCTTCGGTGGGATGCGGCTCGAGGCTGACCATGACGGACTTGGACGTCGGGCGTGTTGCTGCCGATCGCCGTCGAGTCGAGCGGGCACGAGCGGGTTGGTCTCGGGGTAGTAGGCCGCTGCCGAGCCGCGCGGGGTGTCGTACGAGACGATGCGGAACCGCCGGGCGACCCGCTTGACGTCGTCGGCCTCCCAGTGCGCCACGAGGTCGACCAGGTCGCCGTCGGCGAAGCCGAGCGCCGTGATGTCGTCGGGGTGCACGAAGACCACGCGGCGACCGTCCTCGATGCCGCGATAGCGGTCGCTGAGCCCGTAGATCGTGGTGTTGAACTGGTCGTGGCTGCGCAGCGTCTGGAGCACGAGGTGGCCCTCGGGCACGTGCAGCAGCTCGATCGGCGACGCCGCGAACTCGGCCTTGCCGCTCGTGGTCTCGAACGTACGGGAGTCGCGCGGCGGGTGCGGCAGGACGAAGCCGCCGGGCCGGTCGACGTTGTGCGTGTACGCCTCGCAGCCCGGGACGACGCGCGAGATGTGCTCGCGGATGATGTTGTGGTCGATCGCCATGGCGGACCAGTCGATGCCGTGCCGCCTGCCGATCGTCGCCTCCGCGAGGCCGGCGACGATCGCGACCTCGGAGCGTACGTGCGGGCTGACGGGTGGCAGGACGCCGCGCGACGCGTGCACCGCCGACATCGAGTCCTCGACCGTGACGAACTGCTCGCCGGCGGGGGAGACGTGCTTCTCGGTACGTCCCATGGTCGGCAGGATCAGCGCCGTGTCGCCGCACTCGAGGTGTGAGCGGTTGAGCTTGGTCGACACCTGGACCGTCATCGCCGCGCTGCGGAGCGCCTTGGCGGTGACCTCGGTGTCGGGGGCGGCCTGGACGAAGTTGCCGCCCAGGCCCATGAAGAACGTGGGCCTTGCCGTCGCGCAGGGCGCGGATCGCGTCGACGGTGTCGAACCCGTGCTCGCGCGGCGGGTCGAAGCCGAACTCCGTCTGCAACGAGTCGAGGAAGTGATCGGGCACCCGCTCCCAGATGCCCATCGTGCGGTCGCCCTGGACGTTGGAGTGGCCGCGTACGGGGCACAGCCCGGCGCCTCGCTTGCCGATGTCGCCGCGGGCCAGCGCGAGGTTGGCGACCTCGCGGATCGTGGCGACCGAGTTGCGGTGCTGGGTCAGCCCCATCGCCCAGCAGTAGATCGTGGCGTCCGAGGCGCGGATCATCTCGGCCGCCTCGGTGATCTGGGCGCGGGTGAGCCCGGTCGCCGTCTCGACGACGTCCCAGTCCACGGCGCGTACGTGCTCGGCCCACTCGTCGAAGCCCGCCGTGTGGCGCTCGACGAACTCGTGGTCGATCGCGTCCCACTCCAGCATGCAGCGAGCCGATGGCCTGGAACAGCGCGAGGTCGCCGTTGAGCCGGATCGGCAGGTGCAGGTCGGCGATGTCGGTGCCCTTGCCGACGACTCCGCGCGGCTTCTGCGGGTTGCGGAAGTTGACCAGCCCGGCCTCGCGCAGCGGGTTGATCGAGATGATCTTGGCGCCGCGCCGCTTGGCGATCTCGAGCGCCGACAGCATCCGCGGGTGGTTGGTGCCGGGGTTCTGGCCGGCGATCACGATGCACTCGGCGTCGTAGATGTCGCGCAGGCTGACGCTGCCCTTGCCGATGCCGATCGACTCCGTCAGCGCCGTGCCGCTCGACTCGTGGCACATGTTGGAGCAGTCGGGCAGGTTGTTGGTGCCGTAGGCGCGGATGAACAGCTGGTAGAGGAACGCGGCCTCGTTGGAGGCCCGGCCCGACGTGTAGAAGATCGCCTCGTCGGGGCTGGCGAGCGAGTTGAGATGGTCGCCGATCAGCCGCAGCGCCTCTTCCCAGCCGATCTCCTCGTAGTGCGTCCCGCCGGGTCGCTTGACCATGGGGTGCGTGATGCGGCCCTGCTGGCCGAGCCAGTACTCGTCGTGAGCCGACAGGTCGGCGATGCTGTGACGCGCGAAGAACTCCGGGGTCGCCCGGTCCTTGGTCGCCTCCTCGGCGACGGCCTTGGCGCCGTTCTCGCAGAACTCAGCGGTGTGCCGGTTCTCGGGGTCCGGGTCGGGCCACGCGCAGCTCATGCAGTCGAAGCCGTCCGCCTGGTTGAGCTTGAGCAGCGTCTTGGCGGTGTTCTTGACCCCCATGTGGGACACCGCGCGCTGCAACGACACGCGTACGCCGGTCACGCCCGCGGCAGCGCGCTTGGGGTCGTGGACCTCGAGCTCGCCCTCGTCGATCACGTCGTCCGACATGTCAGCCCTCCCTGGTCATTCGTTCCGCACATGGCCTACCCGCATGACGCGACAGTCAACGCGTGAGATGCGGTGAGGTGTGCCGGATGGTGGTGGCGATCTGGTCCGGCAGCGTGATGTCGTCGGTCGGCACGAGGCGCACGACGACCGACTCGTTGGCCCATCGCTCGATCGCGTTGTCGCCGTCGCTGAGATTGAGGCGGCCGGCCTTGAGCGCCGTCGTCACCGCCTCCCAGTGCTCGGACCCGGGCGCCACGACCTCGACGCGCGCCTTCGCCTCGGCGACCAGTGCCCGCGTCGACTTGCTGCGCAGGCTCAGGATCACGGTCTGGTGTCGCTCGATGTCGGGCAGTGGCTGCTCCGTGCCGCCGGCCACGACGCACACGGCGTCGCCGACCCACTCGTGCCAGACCGCGCGGGTCCGTCCGGCGTACGAGATCCAGACGAGTCCCGGACTTCTTGGCGAGCTCTGCGACGAGTTCGGTGCGGTTCACACCGCTCAGCGTACGGCCGCCTGCCTGGTTCGGGTGTGCGCTGCCGGGACGGGTGCTGCGACCGGCGTCGTGCCGGTGGCCTCCCGCTCGGCGAGGCCGCGCACGAACGTACCGATCTCGCTCGATCGCCGAGCGGGCCTCGGGCACCCAGGCGGCAGCGGCCTGGAACACGTGGACCTGGCGGTCCCACACCTGGAGATCGCACGGGACGCCGGCGGAGACGAGGCGGTTGGCCATCAGCTCGGCATCGGCCATGAGCACCTCGTTGGAGCCGATGTGGATCAGCGCGGGTGGCATGTCGGCGAGCGGCATGTTGACCGGGTCGACGCGGTGGCCCGAGATGCCGCGGCGGGTGTCCATGCGCAGCGACACGTCGGCTGAGCTTGGCGACGGCGTTCATCGGGAACGTCTCGCAGCGGTCGGCGTTGCGGTGGCCCTGCTTGCCGGCCGGATCGAAGTCGAGCAGCGGCGAGATCGCGACGACGCCCGCCGGCTGCCCCCAGCCCTTGTCGATCACCGCGCGGGCGACGCTGAAGGCGAGGTAGCCGCCGGCCGAGTCGCCGGCGATCGTGATGTCCTCGGCGGCATAGCCCTGCTCGAGCAGCCAGCGGAAACCGTCGACGCCGTCGGCGACGGACTCGGTGATCGGCTCGTAGGGCATCTGGCGGTAGCCGACGTTGAGCACGGGCTGCTTGGCGCTGTAGGAGATGCGGGACACGAGCCGGCGATGCGTGTTGAGGCCGCACGTGATGAAGGCGCCGCCGTGGAAGTAGAGGATCGCTCCCGGGTTGCCACCGCGGATGTCGGCGACGCCCTTGGCCTGGAGCCATTCGCTGCCGCAGTCGGCGAGGTCGACCGTGCGCCACATCGTGCCCTCGTGAACGGGGAGCAGCCTGGCCACGTGCTCGACGACGTTCGGCGGGAAGACGTCGAAGGGCAGCCGGGCCCACGCCCCGAGCAGGGGGCGTACGGTGTGGCGCAGTCCGAAGCCGAGAAGCCGGGACTGGACGCTTGCACCACCGAAGAACTGTGGTTGAGCGGCCAGTGACAGATGTGGTGCCATCGGATTCCCCTTCAGACTGAGCAACGTTTACCCCGCTCGCGGGGTGAACAGTCGTTAACAGACATTTCACATAGAGTGACTTGCGCCACACGCGATCGTTAGCGTACTGCGAGTACGTCCAACTTTTTCGGAGGATTGCCGATGTCGTTCATGCCACCTACGGACTCGATGTTCCTGCTGGCAGAGAACCGCGATCATCCGATGCATGTGGGCGGGCTGCAGCTGTTCGTGCCGCCGGACGGATCGGGTCCGGCCTTCGCGCGGGAGATGCTCGAGGCGTACCGGCAGACCGACAACATCTCGCCGCTGTTCCGCAGGCTCCCCGGCGAGCCGGTCGGCACGCGCTGGAGGACCGACGAGACGATCGACTACGACCACCACGTACGCCATTCGGCCGTGCCGAGCCCGGGTCGAATCCGCGAGCTGCTGCAGCTGACCTCCCGCTGGCACGGCTCGCTGCTGGACCGCAGGCGACCGCTGTGGGAGGTCCACGTCGTCGAGGGACTGCAGGACGGCCGCGTCGCGGTCTACACCAAGGTCCACCACGCGATGGTCGACGGCGTCTCGGCGCTCCGCCTCATGCAGCGCTCGCTCAGCGAGGACCCCGACGCTCGGGACTGCTTGCCGCCGTGGGCGTTGCCGGCCAGGAAGTCCTCGGGCGACAAGAAGGGCTTCGACCCCCTGGCCCTCGTACGTTCTGGGGCTGGAGCGGCGGGCGACATCGCCGGTCTCGTGCCCGCGGGCCTCAAGATCGCCAACCAGATCATCCGCGAGGGCGACGTCACGCTGCCGCGGGCGCCCAAGACGATCCTCAACGGCACGATCGGCGGAGCCCGCCGATTCGCCGCGCAGTCGTGGGAGATCGAGCGCATCCAGCGGGTTGCCAAGTCCTCGGCCACGACGCTCAACGATGTCGTGCTCGCGATGGTCTCGGGCGCGCTGCGGGAGTACCTCCTCGAGCAGCACGCCCTGCCCGACGAGCCCATGACGGCGATGGTGCCGGTGTCGCTGTCGCTGCGCGCGGAGTCCGCCGGCAAGGACACCGGGACCGGCAACGCGACCGGCGCGATCATCGTCAACCTCGCGACCGACCGCGACCAGGGCGCGACCCGCCTCGAGGAGATCGCCTACTCGTCGCGACAGGCCAAGAAGATCCTCAGCGACCTCACGCCGACGCAGATCCTGGCGTTCTCGGCGCTGCAGATGCTGCCCGCTCGCCCTCACGCCGATCCCCGGGTTCGTGAAGTACACCAACCCGCCGTTCAACGTCGTCGTCTCGAACGTCCCGGGGCCGAAGAACGACATGTACTTCAACGGCTCACGCCTTGACGGCATGTATCCGGTCTCGATCGTCACGGACGGCCTTGCGCTCAACATCACGCTGACGAGCCGTGCGGGCTACCTCGACTTCGGCCTGATCGGCTGCCGCCGCAGCGTCCCTCACCTGCAGCGACTGCTGACGCACCTCGAGTCGGCGCTGGCCGAGCTCGAGAAGGCCTGGGGCTGAGCAAGCCGCAAGATTGTTTCGGCGGTTGTGTACGAAGATCACCCCTGATCGGGTGAACAAGTGCCGACATCTTGGGTGGGCAGCGTCGGTGCCTAGTCGGTAGGGCTCGGCTGCGGGGCCCAGCGGTTGGCGATCAGCTGATGGCTCGGAGTGTCATCGAGGGACTCCATCGCCTCGTAGATCCGCTCGTACGACGTCTCGGCGATCCGCCACCTGCCGTCGGCCTCGCGCCGGTAGCGGTCGCGGTAGTAGCCCGCGCCGCGGATCAGCATCTTGAAGTCCGTGGCGATCACGGTGTCCTCGAAACCCCACGACCCTTCGGCGGTGTTGCCGTCGACGTCGATCTCGGGGTGGTGGGCGACGTGCATCGTGATGATCCCGTTGGAGAGCTTCTCGCTCATGAACCCGACGATGGCGTCGCGACCCTCGAGCGCGTCCATGTCGCCGTACACCTTGGTGCCGTAGCGGCCGATGGCGTCAGCTGTGAAGGTGTCGGCGAACTCGTCCCAGAGCTTCAGGTCGAGCGATCTGAAGTAGCGATACTTCAGCCGGCGGATCTCTTCGAGGGCTTCCAGGTTCATGACGGAAGCATCCCAGTGGCCGGGCCATCGCACAAGAACCTGTTCTAGTTTTGGTCGCGGTCAGAGCACGAGCACCAGGACGCCGGCGATCAGGGCGACGTCACCGGCGATCATGATCGGGAGGCCGTTGCCAGGCCGGACCTCTCCGGGTGCCAGCGTCTGACGACGGGACGACGCGAATCGAAGCACGCCCAGCACCGAGGTGACAGCGCCGAGGGCGATCAGGCAGATGGCGAGCGCAGTCATGGCGACATCGTGGCACGGGCGCGACCGACTGGGGAGGCATACCGGCAGACTGACGGGGTGAACGCCTTCCTCGCCATCGTCGCGATCGTCGGCGTCTCGGCATCGGGACCTCTCATGGCGGGGGCCAACGCTCCGGCGCTGGCGATCGGCTTCTGGCGCAATGCCCTCGGCACGGTCGCGGTCGCGCCGTTCGCGGCGCCGACGATCCGTCGCGAGCTGGCGACGCTCGGCCGGCAGGGCTGGACCGCCACGGCATTCGCGGGCGTGATGCTGGCGCTGCACTTCGGTACGTGGGTCACCGCCCTCAAGATGACCTCGGTCGCCGCGGCGACGGCGATGGTCAGCATGCAGGTCGTGTTCGTCGTCGTGATCGATCGCCTGCGCGGAGACCGTACGCCCCGCGCCGTCATCGGCGGGATCTCGATCGCCGTCGCGGGCGTGCTGGTCATCACCGGCGTCGACTTCTCGCTGTCGGCCCGCGCGGTTGCCGGCGACCTGCTCGCACTCGCGGGAGGGCTGACCGCCGCGCTCTACCTGATGGCCGGCAGCCGCGTACGCGAGAGCGTCTCGACGACGTCCTACACCGTCGCCTGCTACGGCATCTGCGCCGTGGCGCTGGCCGCGGCATGCGTGGTGGCGCAGGTCGAGATGGTCGGGTTCTCCGGGCGTACGTGGCTGGCGATCGTCGGCGTCACGATCTGCGCGCAGCTGTTGGGGCACTCGGTGCTCAACCACCTGCTCGCCGTGATGAGCCCTGGCCTGATCTCGTTGCTGCTGCTGTTCGAGGTCCCGGGTGCGGCGATCCTGGCGGGCATCTTCCTCGACCAGACCCCGCCGGTCGGCGTGTATGTCGGGCTCGCGCTGATCCTCGCGGGGCTCGTGGTCGTGGTCGTACGCCGCCCGCCGCCCGAGGAAGTGCTGGCCGACGTAAGTTAACGGGAGGTAACCAACGTCACCTCCCGCACCGGACGACATACGAATGGCCCGTCGGTACAGTCAGCAGGTCACCGCCGGCAACATTTGAGGAGCCCCGAAATGGGTCGTCTTGTCCGTACCGAAGGTCTGACCGAGATCCAGGAAGAGATCCTGAAGACGGTTCGTCAGTTCGTCGAGAAGGAGATCCTGCCCGTCGCGACGGAGCTGGAGCACAAGGACGAATACCCCACCGACATCGTCGAGGGCCTCAAGGATCTGGGCATCTTCGGGATCATGATTCCCGAGGAGTACGGCGGACTGGGCGAGTCGCTGCTGACGTACGCGCTGGTGGTCGAGGAGATCGCACGCGGCTGGATGAGCGTGTCGGGCGTCATCAACACGCACTTCATCCTCGCCTACCTGATCCGCCAGCACGGCACCGACGAGCAGAAGCAGAAGTACCTGCCACGCATGGCCACCGGTGAGGTCCGCGGTGCGTTCAGCATGTCCGAGCCCGCGCTTGGCTCCGATGTCGCGGCGATCAAGACCAAGGCCACCAAGACTGACGACGGCTATGAGATCACCGGCCAGAAGATGTGGCTGACCAACGGTGGCTCGTCCAACCTGGTCGCGGTGCTGTGCAAGACCGACGAGGGCGACGACAGCGTCTACAAGAACATGACGACGTTCCTGGTCGAGAAGGAGCCCGGCTTCGGGCGAGACCGCTCAGGGCGTCACGATCCCGGGCAAGATCGAGAAGATGGGCTACAAGGGCATCGACACGACCGAGATGATCCTGGAGAAGCACCAGATCTCGGCCGACCAGGTCCTCGGCGGCAAGCCCGGCCAGGGTTTCTACCAGATGATGGACGGCGTCGAGGTCGGCCGCGTCAACGTCGGCGCCCGTGCCGTCGGCATCGCCAACCGGGCGTTCGAGCTCGGCATCGCGTACGCCCAGCAGCGCGAGACGTTCGGCAAGCCCATCGCGCAGCACCAGGCGATCCTGTTCCGCCTGGCCGAGATGGCCACCAAGGTCGAGGCGTCGCACGCGATGGTCGTGCGCGCGGCTCGTGGCAAGGACTCCGGCGAGCGCAACGACGTCGAGGCCGGCATGGCCAAGATGCTCGCCGCGGAGTACTGCAACGAGGTCGTGCAGGACTCGTTCCGCATCCACGGTGGCTACGGTTACTCCAAGGAGTATGAGATCGAGCGCCTCTACCGCGAGGCCGCGTTCATGCTCATCGGCGAAGGCACCTCCGACATCCAGAAGATGATCATCGGGCGCAGCCTTCTCAAGGACTACAAGCTCTAGCTCCACCGTTGAAAGGGCAAGCCATGGCAGAGATCTTCTCGCTCGAGTACCCGCAGTCTCTCGGCGTCTTCGACAAGTACGCCGACGCCCAGAAGGCCGTCGACTACCTCTCGGACAACGAGTTTCCCGTCGAGAACGTGCTGATCGTCGGCACGGAGCTCAAGCAGGTCGAGCGGGTGACCGGCCGCCTGACGTGGGGCCGGGTCCTGCTCGCGGGAGCCGGGTCGGGCGTATGGCTGGGCCTGTTCATCGGCCTGCTGCTGAGCCTGTTCAGCGACGGCAGCTCGTTCGCCGCGGCTGTGCTGGGCGGCATCGTGCTGGGCCTGGTCTTCGGCGTGACCTCGGCGGCCCTCGGCTATGGCGCGACCCGCGGGCAGCGCGACTTCAGCTCCGTGCAGAAGGTCGTCGCGACCAAGTACGAGGTGCTCGTCGAGCACAAGTTCCTCGCCCAGGGCCAGGAGCTGCTCGCCAAGATGCCCGGCCGCGACCCGTTCGCCGTATGACCAGACGAATGACGAAGACCAATCCCGGCAACTTCTTCGAGGACTTCGAGGTCGGCCAGGTCCTCCGGCACGCGACGCCGCGCACCGTCACCGAGGGCGACCGCGCGGCATACGGCGCGCTCTACCCGACGCGCTTCGCGGTGCCGTCGTCGGCCGAGTTCGCGGCATCGGTCGGCCTCAGCCCGGCTCCGGTCGAGGAGCTGATCGCGTTCCACATCGCGTTCGGCAAGACCGTCCCCGACGTGTCGCTCAACGCCGTCGCCAACCTCGGCTATGCCGAGTGCCGGTTCCACCGCCCGGTCGTCCCGGGCGACACGATCGCGACGCAGTCGGAGGTCATCGGCCTCAAGCAGAACTCCAACGGCAAGACCGGCGTGGTCTACGTACGCTCGACCGCGACCAACCAGCGCGACGAGGTCGTGCTCGACTGGGCCCGCTGGGTCATGGTGCACAAGCGCGACCTGGACGCGCCGGCCCCTGAGACGGTCGTGCCGGACCTCGCGCCGGCCGTGGCCGCCGCTGACCTGATCGTGCCCGACGGGCTCGACTTCACGGCGTACGACTTCGCGGCAGCGGGGGAGCCGCACCGCTTCGACGACTACGAGGTCGGCGAGAAGATCGACCACGTCGACGGCGTCACCCTCACCGATCCCGAGCACATGCTCGCGACCCGGCTGTGGCAGAACACCGCCAAGGTGCACTTCAACACCGAGGCGCGTCCCGACGGCAACCGGCTCGTCTACGGCGGTCACGTCATCTCGCTGGCGCGCGCGCTGTCGTTCAACGGGCTCGCCAATGCCCAGCTGATCGCGGCGATCAACGCCGGTGCGCACGTGTCGCCCGCCTTCGCCGGCGACACGGTCTATGCCTGGTCCGAGGTCCTCGACAAGGCCGAGACGGCGGCGCCGGGTGTCGGTGCCCTGCGCCTGCGGCTCGTCGCCACCAAGGGCCGCGACGAGTCGATGACGCTGCGCGGCGACGACGGCAAGTACGCCCCCGGCGTCCTGCTCGATCTGGATGTCTGGGCCCTTGTCCCACGATGACGAGGCCGAGGACCAGCTCTGGCTGGTCCGGCACGGCGAGACGGAGTGGAGCCGCAGCGGTCAGCACACGTCCACGACCGACCTGCCGCTGACCGACAAGGGCGAGGCCGCCGCGCGTACGCTCGTCGGCCCGCTGTCCGGGATCGAGTTCGTGCACGTCCTGTCGAGCCCGCGCCGGCGCGCCGTGCATACGGCGGAGCTCGCGGGCTTCCCGCACGCCGAGCTCGACGAGGACCTGGCCGAGTGGGCATACGGCGACTACGAGGGCCTGACGACGCCCGAGATCCGCAAGACCGTGCCGGGCTGGAGCGTCTGGACGCACCCGTCGCCCGGAGGCGAGACGGCGCAGCAGGTCGCCGAGCGGCTCGACCGGGTCGTGGCTCGGGCCCGCGCGGCCGACGGCAAGACACTGGTGTTCGCGCATGGGCACTCCCTGCGGGCTCTCGCCGCGCGCTGGCTGGGGCTCGACGTGTCCGAGGGCCGGCTCTTCGCGCTCGACACCGCGACGGTCTCGGTGCTCGGCGTCGATCGCGGCACCCAGGTCGTACGCCAGTGGAACTGCCTGCCCTGAGCCGCCGGTAGCCTGACGACGTGAAGATCGACCTCCACACCCACTCCGACCGCTCCGACGGCACCGACAGCCCCACCGAGCTGGTCGAGAACGCCAAGGCCGCCGGGCTCGACGTCATCGCGATCACCGATCACGACTCGACGGAGGGCTGGAAGGAAGCCGACAAGGCGGCCAAGCGGGTCGGCATCACGCTGGTGCACGGCATCGAGATCTCCACCAAGCTCGGCGGCAAGAGCGTGCACCTGCTGGGCTACGAGTTCGATCCCAAGGACAAGCCACTCACGACCGAGCTGCGCAAGGTCATCGACGGCCGCAACTCCCGCCTGCCGGCGACGCTCGAGCGGCTCCGAGGGCTGGGCATCGACATCTCCGCCGAGGACGTGCGAGCGCGGTCGAGGAATGCCGCGGCGACCGGCCGCCCGCACGTCGCCGACGCGCTCATCGATCTCGGCGTCGTGAACGATCGCAACGAGGCGTTCGAGCGCTACCTCAAGCCCGGCCGGCCCGCGTACGTCGATCGCTACGCCGCCGACCTGCCCACCGCGATCGGCCTGGTCAAGGCCGCCGGCGGCAAGGCCGTGCTGGCGCATCCGTGGTCACGCGGCAGCCATCGCGTCCTCACCCGCGACCGCATCGGGGCGCTCGCCGAGCAAGGGCTCGACGGGCTCGAGGTCGACCACAACGACCACGGTGCCGAGGACCGCGCCGCGCTGCGCCAGATCGCCCGCGAGCTCGGCCTCGTACGGACGGGGTCGAGCGACTATCACGGCACCGGCAAGATCGACTTCCCGCTCGGCGGCAACACGACCGAGCCCGAGCAGTACCGCAAGCTGCTCGGCCTCTAGCCCGTCGCGCCGAACTGCTCGACGCGCACGATGTCGCTCGGCACGCCGGCCTCGCCGAGGCTGCGGCCGACGAAGCTCACGAAGCCGGCCGACCCGCAGACGTACGCCCGCTCGATGCCCTTGGACAGCTCGGCGAGCTCGTCGGGGTAGATGTGCGCGGCGACGCGATCGCCGTGGTTCTCGCGGGTCAGCGCGATGAACGCGCCGTACTCCTCGAGCTCCTCGATGTAGGGCAGCCGCTCGCGGGTCTGGGCGGAGGCGACGATCCTCAGGTCCGACGCGGTGCCCATCCGGCGGGCGTAGCGCAGCATCGAGACGAACGGCACGACGCCGGAGCCGCCGGCGACGCACAGCGACGGGACCTTGCCGCCCCAGACGAACCAGCGGCCGATCGGGCCGCGCAGCTCGAGCTCGTCGCCGACCTCGACGACGTCGTGCAGGAACCCCGAGACCTCGCCGCGCGGGAGGCACTCGACCATGAGCTCGATCAACGGATCGGCCGGGTCGGAGGCCAGGGAGTACGACCGCTGGGCCGTGTAGCCGTCAGGCGCTCGCAGGCGTACGACGTAGTGCTGGCCCGGCACGTGGTCGTGACGATCGGCGACCTCGAGCCGCAGCCGGACGTACGTCTCGCCGAACCGCTCCACCTCGCGGACGATGCCGGTCGTCCACGAGCTCGCGATCGCCTCGACGGAGCTCGCTCATGCATCACCCTGGTAGCGCTGCTCGAGCCACGGGTCGCCGCGGTCGTGGTAGCCGTTGCGCTCCCAGAAGCCCTGCTCGTCGTGGTCCATCAGCTCGATGCGGGTGATCCACTTGGCGGACTTCCAGAAGTACAGGTGCGGCACCAGCAGGCGTACGGGCCCGCCGTGCTCGGCCGCCAGTGGCTTGCCGTCGAACTCCCAGACGATCCACGCCTTGCCGTCGGTGATGTCCTCGAGCGGCAGGTTGGTGTTGTAGCCCGTCGTCGAGGTCGCCATGACGTGCGTCGCCTCGGGCCTGGGCTTCGCGATCTCGAGCAGCGCGTCGACGCTGACGCCGGCGAACGTCGTGTCGAACTTGGTCCACGTCGTCACGCAGTGGATGTCGCCGAAGTACGACGACGACGGCAGCGCGTGGATGCCGCGCCAGTCCCAGGTCGTCGGGTTGTCGACCAGCCCGTCGACCGTCATGGTCCAGGTGTCGAGGTCGATCGTGGGGGTCAGCTCGGCGGTGAGCACCGGCCAGTTCGCGCCGGTGTCGTACTGGCC
>CAVXIX010000014.1:0-62948 GCA_963761965.1 uncultured Actinomycetota bacterium | reverse complement strand
GACGAGACGCTCGTCGGCCCGGGTCAGCGGCCGCCGGCAGCGGTAGAGAGGATCGTCGCGGTGGCCTCGATGGCCGGGCGCGCTCCTCCTCCGGAGGCCGGCCCGGAGTGGCGACGCCAATTGACAGATGTCCGCTGTGACGCCGCAGAATCCGCAACAAATCCGCAACATCACGTCGTGTAGTTCAGCGCAACAGAGGGCACCACGGCGCACCAGAAACTTTGTCTGACCAGCACTTTCGCGGAACAGGCCAGGTCATGAGCTGCCATCGCCTGCTTTGCAAGCAGGGGGTCGTGGGTTCGAGTCCCATCGTCTCCACCACAAAAGTCCTGGTCAGGGGCTTGCGGCTCGCTCGTGGCCTGCTCGGACCGGCCGGCGTGCCCACTACGTGCCCACCAGAAATGGGCATTGACGTGTCATCGTGGGCACGGGAGGGCACGGGCGGCTCCTCGCCGAAGCGCTCGAGGTAGCGCACGATGTCGGCGTCCTGGCCGTCGATCACGTGCTGGTACCGGAGCGCGGCCGCCACCGACGCGTGCCCGATGCGAGCCATGAGGGCCTTCAGGCTCGTCCCGCTGGCGGCGGCGAGCGTGGCCGCGGTGTGCCTGAGGTCGTGGAAGCGGAAGCCGGTCATCCCGACCTCGGCCGTCGCCGGCTCCCACACCCGCCGGCGGAAGTTGCTGCGCCGCATCGGCTCACCGTCGGTGCTCGGGAACACGAGCCCGTCGTCGCCCGGGAGCGCGTAGAGGTCGATGTGAGGTGGGTCGGCCTCGGACCTCCCACCCACTCTCCGTCCCGCGAGGACGACGCCGAGCGAGCCACTAGCATCTGACACCTAGCCCCGATCGTGCATGAGATCTCCGGCGTCGGTCGCGATCGATTTCCTGGGAGCTGAGAGCCGTCGGTTGCAGCATTGACCGGTCGAGACGACGAGCGGGAGGCCATGGAGCTGCTCCGGAGCACTCCGGTCCACCCGGCATTGCGGATGCCGGGGCGCGCCAGGGTCCACCTCGGTGGCCGCTTTCGACATCGCAGGGGGCCGGCCGACGCTCAGGTGATCGCGGCCAGCCGACGGTAGGCACCGGCGAGGTCGTTGGCCCAGCGCCAGTTCCGGGGAAGGCGGAGCACGACCTGTCGGCCCAACCTGACCACGCGGGCGCCGACGTGCAGCAGCCGGTAGCGCAGGGCCTTGGGCTCGGCCCGGGCCAGAGCGCCGTCGAGTCCGAGTACCTTCAGCCACGCCAGCAGGTCACAGCCCGCCAGCACCAGCTCCATCCACGCGGCGTTGGCCGAGAAGCTGGCGAAGGGCATGCGCTCGAGCCCGGTGTCTTTGGCCGCCTTGATCCGGTTCTCGACATCCGCGTGGGCCCGGTGGGCCAGCTCCAGTTCCACCGCGTCGCCAACCGAGTTGGTCAGCGTCACCTGGTGGCGCCAACCATCGAAATCCCACAGCCGCAGCTGCGCCCCGGGATGGGGTCGCTCCCGCCGGCAGATGGCCCGGGTGCCCTCCGGCCACCCGCTGATGGGCGCCAACTCGGTCACCCACGCCCCCGGGCGGACCGCGCCCGAGGGGCACAACGCCGGTCGCCAGTCCAGGGGCGCCACGGTGGCGATAGCGTCGCTGAGCTGGTCGTTCACCCGGGCACCGACGGAGAAGGAGATGTTGCGGGCCACCAGGCCGGCGATGAACGAGGCCACCGCCCCGGCGGTGTCGGCTCGCACCAGAACGGGATGGACGACATCGCTGCCCTCGTCACCGGGACGGTGGCCGGCCCGCCACTGCTCGGGCATCGAGGCGATGGCGGCGTCGACCACGGCCAGCTGGTCGGCTCCCGAGTTGGCCGCCGCGTTGCCCGCCCGCAGCAGGCCGGCGAGGGCCTCGCCGGTCTCGTCGAGGAAGCACAGCATGGGGTGGAAGCCATAGCCGCCCTTGAAGTGCGCGGCGGCCTGCTCCTTGTTCTCGGAGTGGATCTCGACCAGCGACGAGTCGACGTCGAGGACGACCTCGGCGGGGGCGGCGCCAGCGGCCCACGCCCGGGCCCGGGCGCTGGCCCGTGCTCCTCGCAGGGCCCCGAGGGTCTCGTCGTCGATCGAGTTCAACACTCGCCAGATGGTCGGGTCCGACGCCACCGTGCCGAACAGCGCCGGCTGGTCGCGCAGGGCGGCCATGTCCGACACGCACACCCCACCACCGGCCAGCATCACCGCCACCTGGGCCAGCAGCCGGCCCCGGTCATGGGTGGGAGCGCGCTCGCCGGAGGCGGGCACGGCGTGCGAATAGGCCGAAGACAGACCCACCCGGTCGGCCAGTTCCCCGAGGAGATGCATCCCTGCCAGCGACACCGCCTGGTCGTCGCCCTCCATCACCTTCAGCCGCCTGACCGCGCTGGTAGCGTTCACCTTGAAAGTGCCCTCCTGTGTGGGTTCCTGCTGCCTTCGAGAAGCGCAGTTTCCCCTGCTGGGAGGGCCTTTTCGCGGACCGCTACCGGTCAGCCAACAGGTCGGCGTGAAAGATCGGGGCTAAGCTCGGCGGCTTGGGGATCATCAAGTAGCGAGCGCCGCGCCCGGTTTCACCGCTAGGTTCTGCCGTGGTGGAGTACGGGAGGGCGGGCCCGGTCTGGCCGCGTACCGCTGCTGCGGAGATGGACGGAGCGGCGCACGTCCTCCGGTCCCGTCAGCCTCACGCGCGACCGCGAAGCCGCGGAGGAGCCGTCTTACACCTTCAGGCTCGAGTCGAACGCATCCCAGTTGCTCGGTGTCGGCCATTGCATCGCCGTGTGCAGCGGATCGGCTGCGCAGCTATTCGGCCTATGGGCGCTGGGACTTGAGGCCGGTGA
Organism: uncultured Actinomycetota bacterium; assembly: GCA_963761965.1. GTDB lineage: Bacteria > Actinomycetota > Actinomycetes > Propionibacteriales > Nocardioidaceae > Aeromicrobium. The sequence goes on along the minus strand of CAVXIX010000014.1, from coordinate 60,111 downwards.
CGAGGTGCTCGTCCCAGGCTTCGCTTTCGCATCGTGCTACTCGTCCGTCATGCTCTCTGGCGCAATCCCGGTACTGGTCGAGGTCGACGAGTCGCTTGGTATGGATCCCCACGACGCGGAGGCGAAGATCACACCTCGAAACGTGGGCCCTCATGGCGGTGCACATGCTCGGTCGCCCGTCGAATCTCGCAGATCTCAAAGGGGTCAGTGCCGCTCATGGCCTCGCCCTAATTGAGGACGTCTCGCAGGCTATGGGCGCCGAGGTCGACGGCCGCCACGTGGGTCGTTTGGCACCTTCTCGACTTTCAGCCTCAATCCATTCAAGGTCATCACTTGCGGAGATGGCGGACTGCTCGCCACCTCGGACACGACGTTATACGAGCGTGCGTTCGCGCTGCACGATCATGGGGCCCGACCGCTGCGGCAGGGCGTGGCCGATTCAGGTCCGCTCCTCGGGCTCAACCTGCGGATGAACGAGATCGCCGCCGCCGTCGCCCTTGCTCAACTCGGCCGACTCACGGAGATTCTCGCCAGGACGAGAGCGGCAACTGCTGATCTGGCCACCAGCCTCGAACAGAGGCCGAGACGGAGGAATGGAAGAAGCAGGCCGAGAAGCAGAAGTCGCGGGTCCACAAGGTGCGCGCCAAGGCCGAGAAGGCGATCGCCGAGGCGAACGCCAAGCGCAAGAAGGCCAAGGCGCGTGCTCGGCAGGTGATTGCGGACCACCCGCGGGCTGAACCGCTGGCCCTCATGGATGCCCCCAAGCTGCCGCAGCCGTCCTGGACCGTGGCGCAGCTTCGGGCGGCGGCGAAGGACCAAGGTGTCGCCGGCTACTCACGGATGCGCAAGGACCAGCTGCTGGCGCAGCTGATCTAGGCGGCTCCTGTGGACGGCGGGTTCGACGAGGCACGGGATACCCGCACATCGTTGGGCATGACCTCAACCGATCTTCCTGACGTCCACACGCCGGCTGACCTGGAGGCAATCTGGCGCCGGCTGATTGAGCCCTTGGGTTTCAGAAGCCGGCAGATTTTCGCGATCCTGCTGGACCGCGACGGGCGAGTGCACCCATCGATAGTCAACGTCACGGACTGTCCGGCGGCTCCAGACGGCCAGATGCTGGTCCACCTGGCGCGGTCGCTTCGCACGGTCCTCGACGACACCGATCCGGACGGCTCGATCGCCATTCTCTGGGCCCGTCCCACCCACGCCGGTACGCGGGCTTCCGACATCCAGTGGGTACGCGCGATCACCGCAGTCACTCGCGTGCACTCGCTCGGCGACTGGCCGATACACACCGCCGATGACTCAGTGCTGCGAGTCATGGCGCCCGATGACCTCGCGGCCTAGGAGCGCGGCCGGGCTGGATTGGGATAGGTTGTCGCATACAGAGGTCGAACAACCGGGGGAACGACATGATGAGAGCAATGTGGAGCGGTCTGCTGGCCGCGGGACTGATGGCGAGCGTGGCTGTGGCCGCGCCGGCCGCCGCTGCCGACAAGACGGCGGCCGCGCCGGCGACGGTCAACGACATCGACGGCGACGGGCTGCTCGATGTCGTCTACTCCTACCGCGGGGAAGGATCCGACGAGGACGACGGCGTCCTCATGATCGCGTATGGCGATGGTCACCAGCAGAGGTTCTACGGCCAGGGCAGTTTCGGTTACAGCCTTCCCGATCCGCCCTTGTACGATCGCGGCTTTGCCCACAAGACCGAGGTGGCCAATCTCAACGGCGACCAGTACGCCGACCTCGTCGTCACGGGCAGGGGCATAGATTTCCCCGAGACCTACCTGTTCATCGCCCTCGGGTCGGCCGAAGGCATCACACTCGACCGGATCGAACGCGTCGAGATCCCCATCTACGGAGGGGATCTCGCTGTCATGACCAAGCCAGACCCGCTCATCGTCGTCTCATCCGATGGGGCGGAGGTCGGCGGCGTGGATTCCGGAGCGCTCTACGCCATCCCGGTCACTGCAGCGGGCAAGGCCAAGCCCGGTGAGCTGATCAGCCAGAACTCTGCAGGCATCCCCGGGAGCAACGAGGCCGGCGATGGGTTCGGCACGTCGATCGATGCCCAAGGAAACACGTTGGTCGTCGGGGCGCCCGGCGAAGACACGACCAAGGCCAAGGACACCGGCATGATCGAGGTTCTTCGGCGCACGGGCGGCACGTCCTTCACCGGGGCGGGCATCCACCAGGACACCGCAGGCGTACCGGGGTCGGCAGAAAACGGTGATCATTTCGGCCAGTCGGTCGCGATCGAAGATGGTCATGTCGCCGTCGGTCTTCCCGGCGAGGACATCGGTTCGGTCAAGGACGCCGGCATGATCACCCACTTCACGGACAACGGCACCACGACGACCGCCACCGGCGCCTTCAACCAGGACTCACCGGGGATTCCCGGATCCAACGAGGCGCAGGATGCGTTCGGTGAGTTTGTCGGATTCACTCGGCCTTGTGCCGGACAGCATGCCATCTTGGCGACCTCCGCCGAGGTGTCCGACGACTACGCCGAACGGACCACCGTCGTGAACCTCAACTCCGCTGCTTCGTGCACCAACAAGTCGCTCGCCGGATACGCAGTGTCCGCACGGCGCAGCGTCGCACCCAACCAGGCTGACTCGGTGATAGTCGCCGAGCCGTCAAAGCACGAATATGACGACCCCTTCGCCGTCGAGCGCAAGTTCCCCTACACGACGGTGGTCAAGCAGTGGGGCAGAGGTGACATTGACGGTGGCCTGATACTCGCGTCTCCGATGTCGAAATGACCTCTCGCTCCTCCGGTGCCGTTGGATCGGCTCCGGAGGAGTCGCGTCGTCAGTTCGACCGGCGGAGGCTCTGCGAGAGGCGCTCGGCGGCGGCGACCACGGCGGGTGCGTGCATACGGCCGGGCTGACGGGTCAGGCGCTCCAGCGGCCCGGACACCGACACCGCGGCGACGACCTTGCCGGAGGGGGAGCGGACCGGTGCGGACACCGAGCCGACGCCCGGTCTCGCGCTCGCCGACGCTCTGGGCCCAACCACGACGGCGTACGGCTGACAGCTCGGCGGCCGAGAAGGTCGCCTTGAGCAGGCCCTTGTTCATGCGCTCGGGGTCTTCCCACGACAGCAGGATCTGGGCGGCGGAGCCGGCGCTCATCGTCAGCTGGCCGCCGACCGGGATCGAGTCGCGCAGGCCGGTCGGGCGATCGGCGGCTGCGACGCACACGCGGAAGTCGCCCTGGCGGCGGAACAGCTGCGCGGACTCGCCCGTGATGTCGCGCAGACGGGCGAGGACGGGGCCGGCGGCTGCGAGCAGCCGATCCTCGCCGGCGGCAGCGGCGAGCTCGCCGAGGCGCGGGCCGAGGATGAAGCGTCCTTGCATGTCGCGAGCGACGAGGCGATGATGTTCAAGTGCCACCGCGAGTCGGTGGGCGGTCGGCCGCGCAAGCCCTGTGCTCGCCACGAGACCGGCCAGCGTTGCCGGTCCCGGCTCGAGTGCGGCCAGCACGAGTGCGGCTTTGTCGAGAACGCCGACTCCGCTAGAGTTGTCCATGTCTTGATACTGCCGTATCGCATTGTGAGACGCAAGTGCATACTGGTGGTGATGCCGAGAGGCATCGAACGCAGCTGAGGAGAGCGCCATGGGCAAGACCCTTGCCGAGAAGATCTGGGACGAGCACGTCGTACGCAGCCACGAGGGCGAGCCCGACCTGCTCTACATCGACCTCCACCTCATTCACGAGGTGACGAGCCCGCAGGCATTCGACGGGCTCCGCATTTCCGGGCGCACCGTCCGCCGCCCTGACCTGACGCTCGCCACCGAGGACCACAACATCCCGACGACCGACCTCGACAAGCCGATCGCCGACCTGGTGTCGCGCACGCAGGTCGAGACGCTGCGCCGCAACTGCGAGGAGTTCGGCGTCCGGCTGCACCCGATGGGTGACATCGACCAGGGCATCGTCCACGTCGTCGGCCCGCAGCTCGGCCTGACGCAGCCCGGCATGACGATCGTGTGCGGCGACTCGCACACCTCGACGCACGGCGCCTTCGGCTCGATCGCGTTCGGCATCGGTACGTCCGAGGTCGAGCACGTCCTCGCGACGCAGTCGCTGTCGCAGGCCAAGCCCAAGATGATGGCCGTCGAGGTTGTCGGCGAGCTGCCCGTCGGCTCGACCGCCAAGGACCTGATCCTGGCGCTCATCACGCAGGAGACGACCGGCGGCGGCCAGGGCTACATCGTCGAGTACCGCGGCGACGCGATCCGCAAGCTGTCGATGGAAGCCCGCATGACGATCTGCAACATGTCGATCGAGTGGGGCGCCAAGGCCGGGCTCATCGCACCGGACCAGACGACGTACGACTACCTCAAGGGCCGCCCAAACGCGCCGACAGGGCGCCGACTGGGACGCCGCGGTGGCCTACTGGGACAGCCTCGTCACCGACGACGACGCCGAGTTCGACAAGGTCATCACGATCGACGCGTCGACCATCACGCCGTTCGTCACCTGGGGCACCAACCCCGGCCAGGGCGTGCCGCTGTCGGGCAACGTGCCCGACCCGGCGTCGTTCGAGGACGACAACGAGCGCATCGCCGCCGAGAACGCCCTGCGCTACATGGGCCTCGAGGCCGGCACGCCGATGAAGGACATCAAGGTCGACACGGTGTTCATCGGCTCGTGCACCAACGGTCGCATCGAGGACCTGCGGGTCGCCGCCAACCTGATCGAGGGCCACAAGGTCGCTGCTGACACGCGGATCCTCGTCGTGCCGGGATCCGTGCGCGTACGCCTGCAGGCCGAGCAGGAGGGTCTCGACGTGATCTTCAAGGACGCCGGTGCCGAATGGCGCGGCGCGGGCTGCTCGATGTGCCTGGGCATGAACCCCGACCAGCTCATGCCGGGGGAGCGCAGCGCCTCGACGTCCAACCGCAACTTCGAGGGCCGGCAGGGCAAGGGCGGGCGTACGCACCTGGTGTCGCCCGACGTCGCCGTCGCGACCGGCATCCTGGGCCACCTGGCCGGGCCCGCCGACCTCGCCGAGCTCGAGAAGGCAGGAGCCTGACCATGGAGAAGTTCATCGATCACACCGGCGTCGGCGCTCCGCTGCGTCGCAGCAACGTCGACACCGACCAGATCATCCCCGCCGTGTGGCTCAAGAAGGTCACGCGCGACGGCTTCGAAGAGGGCCTGTTCTCGGCCTGGCGCAGCGATCCGTCGTTCGTGCTCAACCAGGACGCCTACAAGAACGCGACGGTGCTGGTCGCCGGCCCGGACTTCGGCACGGGCTCGTCGCGCGAGCACGCCGTCTGGGCGCTGCAGAACTACGGCTTCAAGGTCGTCATCTCGCCGCGCTTCGGCGACATCTTCCGCGGCAACTCCGGCAAGGCCGGTCTGCTCGCTGCGCAGGTCGACGACAAGGTCGTGCAGCGGCTCTGGGACTACCTCGACGCCAACCCCGGCGCGTCGATCACGATCGACCTCGAGTCGCGCACGGTCAAGGCCGGCGACGGCGTCGACGCGATCGAGGACTCGTTCACGATCGACGACTACACCCGCTGGCGCCTGCTCGAGGGCCTCGACGACGTCGGCATCACGCTGAGCCACGAGGACGACATCGTCACCTACGAGAAGTCGCGCCCGAGCTTCAAGCCCGCCACCCTCTGACCAACCCCCGCTGACGGGTCACTTTTGGCCCGCTGACGGGTCACTTTTGGTCCAGCCGCGCGGGTCGAGTTGTGGGCGGTATGGGCGCGACAAGTGACCCGTCAGCGGGTCGATAAGTGACCCGTCAGCGGTCGTAAGTGACCCGTCAGCGTTATTGCCAGATCTTGATGGAGTGACGGCGCCGGCAGCGTCGGTCTCGACGAAGACGCGCTGGCCCACGCGGAGGTGACGGATGTGCTCGGCGAGCGATGCGGCGGGGAACTCCAACGGCATGCCCTCGTCGGTCAGGAGGCTCCCGGCCCGCGTGGACTGGTCGAAGCTCGCAACGGTGCCCTGCATGGCAGTCACCCTAGTCGGGGACCGGAAGGATTAGGCTCGCCCTCATGGTGAAACGTCCCGTTCCGCTCACGATCAAGGTCATCAAGTTCTTCCTCCGGCCGATCCTGATGCTGACGACCAAGCGGGACTGGCGCGGCATGGAGAACCTGCCGGAGGGCGGATTCGTCCTCGCGCCCAACCACGTGTCGCACGCCGACCCGTTCCTGATCGCGCACTTCATGCTCGACAACAACATCTGCCCCGCGGTTCCTCGCCAAGGACACGCTGGTCGGCGCGAAGGGCTACGGCTGGATCCTGCGGACGGCCGAGCAGATCCCGGTCTACCGCAGCACCGAGGGCGCCGCCGAGTCGCTGCGCGCCGCGTCCGCCGCGGTCGAGGCCGGTCACGTCGTCACGATCTACCCCGAGGGCACGATCACCCGCGATCCGGCTGCGTGGCCCATGAGCGGGCGTACGGGCGCCGTACGCGTCGCGCTGAGCACCGGCAAGCCGCTCGTGCCGTTGATGCAGTGGGGGCCGCAGGAGATCCTGTGGCCGTACGCCAAGAAGCTGCGCCTGTTCCCGCGCAAGACGATCCACATCCGCGTCGGCAAGCCTGTGGACCTGTCCGACTTCGAGGGCAAGGAGCTCACCGAGGAGGTCCTCCACGCGGCGACGGATCGGCTGATGGACACCCTGACTGCCATGATGGCCGAGGTGCGGGGCGAGCTGCCCTCGACACCTCGCATCGATGTGCATACCTTGAGCAAGCCGAGGAGCAACTACAAGCACTCGATAGAACCCAAGAGACAGGAATCGTGAATGGCGCAGACAGCCGTGATGGGCGCAGGGTCGTGGGGCACGGCCTTTGCCATGGTGCTGGCTGACGCCGGCAACGACGTACGCCTGTGGGGTCGGCGGCCTGAGCTGTGCGAGGCGATCAACACCAAGCACGAGAACCCCGACTACCTGCCGGGGATCGACGCTGCCCAAGGAGATCACCGCGACGCACGATCCCGCCGAGGCCATGGCCGGTGCCGAGATCGTCGTGCTCGCCGTCCCGTCGCAGCAGCTGCGTGACAACCTCAAGTCGTGGAGCGAGCACGTCCCGGCTGACGCCGTCATGGTCAGCCTCATGAAGGGCGTCGAGCTCGGCACCCACAAGCGCATGAGCGAGGTCATCGCCGAGATCACCGGCGCCGGACCCGAGCGCATCGCGGTCGTCTCCGGCCCCAACCTGGCCCGCGAGATCGCCAACCGTGAGCCCGCCGCCAGCGTCGTGGCGTGCGAGGACCAAGGCGTCGCCGAGCGGCTGCAGAAGCTGTGCCACACGGCGGCGTTCCGGCCCTACTCGATGACCGACGTCGTCGGGTGCGAGCTCGCCGGTACGGCCAAGAACATCATCGGACTCGCGGTCGGCGTGTGCGTCGGGCTCGGCTACGGCGACAACACCAAGGCATCGGTCATCACCCGTGGCCTCGCCGAGACGGCTCGGCTCGGCGCGGCGATCGGCGCCGACCCGGTCACCTTCATGGGACTCGCCGGCATGGGTGACCTGGTCGCCACCTGCATGTCACCGCTGTCGCGCAACCGTACGTTCGGCGAGAAGCTCGGCCAGGGCATGAGCGTCGAGGAGGTCATGGCGCAGACGAGCCAGGTGGCCGAGGGCGTCAAGTCCTGCGTGTCGGTCAGCGAGCTCGCCAAGCTGCACGACGTCGAGATGCCGATCGTCGAGCACGTCGCGGCGCTGATCGCCGGCGAGATGAGCTCCGGACGAGCTCGTCGCAGCGCTGATCTCACGTCAGGCCAAGCCCGAGACGGTCTAGCGTAGCCGGTCAGGCGAAGGCTGCGAGCACGTTCTGGATGTCGATCCAGAGGTCCTCGACGTCCTCGATGCCGACCGAGAACCGGATCAGGCCCTCGGGCACGGACTCCGGCTCGCCGGGTGCCGTCGACGGCGCTCCCAGGTCGACTCGACGCCGCCGAGGCTCGTGGCGTACGTGATGATGTCGCTCTGCTCGGTCATCTTCTGTGCGACCTGCGCGCCGCCGGCGACCTCGAACGCGATGATCGTGCCGAATCCCGGGATAGCGGGAGTAGACGATGCGGCTGGACGCCGAGAGCCGCTTGTGCAGCTCCTTGGCGTTGGCCTCGGCCCGGTCGAGCCGGACGTGGAGCGTACGCATGCCGCGGGCGGCGAGCCACGTCTCCATCGCGCCGGGGATCGCGCCGAGCACCGAGCGGCGCTTCTCGATCGCGGCGTAGGCGCGGTCGCTGTTGGTCACGACGGCGCCGAGGATCACGTCGCTGTGGCCGGACAGCAGCTTGGACGCCGAGTGGACGACGAAGTCGGCGCCCTGCTCGAGCGGCTTCTGGCGCAGGGGAGTGGCGAACGTGTTGTCGACCGCGACAGCCGCGCCGGAGCGCGACGCCGCCTGGGAGATCGCGGCGATGTCGGCGATCTCGAGCGACGGGTTGGTCGGCGACTCGATCCACACCAGCGCGGCGTTCTCGGCGGCGTTGATGACCAGCTGGGTGTTGTCGATGTCGACGAGCTTCAGCTCGATCTGTCCGCGCCGATGCGCGCTCCTGCAGCTGGTTGAGCGTGCCGTAGTAGGCGTGGCGCGGCGCCACCACGGTGGCCTTGGCCGGAACCAGGTCGAACAGGGCGCTGCTGGCGGCGGTGCCGGAGGCGAAGGCCAGGGCGCGACCACCCTCGAGCGCGCCGAGCACGGTCTCGAAGGAGTCCCACGTCGGATTGCCCTGCCGGCCGTACTCCGACGGACCACCCGGCACGAGCGCGCTCGCGAGGGTCATGGGTGCGTTGAGCGGTCCCCCCGGGACCCGATTCGGCCGCCCCGCGCCAACGGCGATGGTGGAGGGCGAGAGTTCGTGTCCGGGCATGAGGACATCATGCCCTGACCGGTATTGTGCTCGGCAATGAGCCTCTCGGTGAACACCTCAGTCGGCAAACCCAGACTTGCTGTCATTTTTGGCGGCCGTTCCAGCGAGCACGGGGTTTCGTGCCTCACCGCCCGCGAGGTCATCGCGGCGATCGACACGGATCGCTATGACGTACGCCCCGATCGGCATCACCCGCGACGGCGCGTGGGTCCAGGAGACCGCCGATTGGCCCGAGCTCGGCGCCGGGACAGCTCCCTGAGGTGCGCGACGACCTGCCGGCGTTCGTGTGGGAGGACCTGCGCGGCTTCGACGCGGTTTCCCGCTGCTGCACGGCCCGTGGGGCGAGGACGGCACGATCCAGGGCCTGTTCGAGATGGCGGACGTCCGCTACGTCGGCGCCGGGGTGCTCGCGAGCGCGGTCAGCATGGACAAGCCGTTCACCAAGACCGTCTTCTCCGCTGCCGGGCTGCCGCAGATCCCCTACGTCACGGTGCTGCCCGTGGCAGTGGAAGGGCGAGCGCGACCGCGTCGAGGCGCGCATCCGTGCGCTGGGACTGCCGGTCTTCGTCAAGCCCGCCCGCGCCGGCTCCAGCTCCGGCGTGACGATGGTCGACACGTGGGAAGAGCTCGACAGCGCGGTCAACAAGGCGCGCGACTTCGACCCCAAGGTCATCGTCGAGGCCGGCGCCAAGGGCAAGCGTGAGCTCGAGTGCGCCGTCATCCAGGAGCTCGACGGCAAGCCCGTCGCGAGCGTCGTCGGCGAGATCACGGTCGCGGAGGACTCCGCCCACGAGTTCTACGACTTCGAGGCCAAGTACCTCGACGGCACGAGCCTCAACGTCGTCCCGGCCGACATCCCGGTCACGCTGAGCGAGCGCATTCGTACGTACGCCGTGCAGGCCTTCGAGGCGGTCGGCTGCGAGGGGCTCGCCCGCGTCGACTTCTTCCTCACCGACGACGGCCTGGTCATCAACGAGATCAACACGATGCCGGGCTTCACGCCCTACTCGATGTTCCCGGTGCTGTGGCAGGCGAGCGGGATGTCGTACGCCGAGCTGGTCGACCGGCTGATCCAGCTCGCCCTCAGCCGCGAGACCGGACTTGCGCTAGACGCAGGGCTTCTTGACCGGATCGTGCCGGGCCACGGAGTCGGCCAGGTCGGCGAGGGCGTCCGCCTCCGGCTCGTAGTCGTGGGGGACCTCGACGCTGACGTAGAAGTCGCGACCGATCGTGGTGAACAGGTAGCCGTCTGCGTCTTCTCGGTGAACCAGCCGACGTCGTCGACCATGTCGCACCGTGAGGCAGGCCCGAGGTCTGCCGGCTTCTCGACCCCGCAGCGCAGGATGATCGCGCGGATCGCCCCAGGCCGAGGCGTTCTCGTCCTTGACCAGGCGGTTCTTCTGGCCGGCGACCTTCAGCGGGCGGTCGCCGAACAGGCCCTTGCAGTTGACCGCCGTGCCGGGCGCGGTCGGATACTCGTCGACCGACAGCTCCGATCCGCATCCCGCCGTGAGGAGCGCGGCGCAGAGCGCAACGGCGAGGAGAACGCGCCGGGCCACGAGGAGTGTGCCTAGATGCGGACGATGGGGCAGGTCAGCGTACGGGTGATTCCCGGGACGTTCTGGATCGTGGTGACGACGAGGGCGCCGAGCTCATCGACGCTGGGACCCTCGGCGCGAACGATGACGTCGTAGGGGCCGGTCACGTCCTCGGCGAGCGTCACGCCGTCGATGGCGGCGATCGCGGTCGCGACCTCGGCGGCCTTGCCGACCTCGGTCTGGACGAGGATGTATGCCTGCACAGCCATCGTGAAACTCCTTCGGTTGACCGGACTGTGCCACGCTACCCGATGCGCCTCCTCACGTGCGCCGCCGCCTGCGACACAATGGCGCGTATGGCGACCAGTGCTCCGGACGAACCCACGATCGGCGACATCGGAGAGTTCGGTCTGATCGACCAGCTACGCGCCGAGCATCGGCGACAACCGGCACGTCCTGCTCGGCCCGGGCGACGACGCCGCCCACGTCTCGCACCAAGGACGGCACGTTCCTGGTCTCGACCGACCTGCTCGTCGAAGGACGCCACTTCCGCCGGGACTGGTCCTCGCCGCACGACATCGGCCGCAAGGCTGCGGCCTGCAACCTGTCCGACATCAACGCCATGGGCGGGGTCGCGACGGCCCTCACGGTGGGCTTCGGTGCGCCCGCGGACCTGCCGGTGTCGTGGGCGCTGGAGATGACGCGCGGGTTCGAGGTCGAGTGCGCCCACGTCGGCGCGCACATCGTCGGTGGCGATGTCACGGCGTCGGACAAGATCATCATCGCCGTCACGGCCATGGGTGACGTCGCACGCCCGGTGCTGCGATCAGGTGCGCTGCCGGGCGACGTGGTGGCGTACGCCGGACAGCTCGGCCTGGCCGGCGCCGGGTTCGCCGCCCTGAGTCGCGGATTCCGCTCACCCAAGGCCGCCGTCGACGCACACCGCGTGCCGCACCCGCCGTACGCCGCCGGGCCCGCAAGCGGCGGGTGCCGGCGCGACGGCCATGACCGATGTCAGCGATGGCCTGCTCGCCGACCTCGGCCACATCGCCGAGGCCAGCGGCGTCGCCATCGACCTGATCTCGTCGACGTTCGTGATTCCCGAGCCCGTGGCGACCGTCAGCGAGGCCCTCGGCGCTGACCCGCTGGCGTTCATCCTGACCGGCGGCGACGACTACGCGCTGGTCGCGACGTTCAGCTCCCAGGCGTCGTTGCCCGAGGGATGGACCACGATCGGCGCGGTCTCCGACGGCGAGGGGATCAAGGTCGACGGTCGGACGTACGAGGGCCCGGCAGGCCACCAGCACTTCCGATGAGCGATCAGCTGATCCAGTAGCGGCGCTTGGGCATGTCGGCGACGCCGGGCACCGACGCTCTCCAGCACGCCACCGTTGGCCTCGATGACCCTGGCCGACGCGACGATTGTCGTCGTCGCAGGTCACCAGGACGGGGCTGATGCCGCGGCCCCGCAGCAGGTCGACCGACTGCCGCAGGATCTCCGTGGCATACCCGCGGCCGCGGAACTGCGGACGTACGGCGTAGCCGATGTGCCCGCCGAGCGTGCGCAGGAACTCGTTGAGCTCGAAGCGGAGCGACGAACGGCCGACCACGACGCCGTCGACCTCGGCGACGAGATCGGCGTTCGCGACGAAGTCTCCGGGCAGGTCGTGACCGTCCTCCCAGCCGTGCACCAGCGCGACGTAGTCGGGCCAGGGCAGGTCGGGCCGATAGCGGTACGACCAGTGTCCGCCCTCGGCGTCGAACTCCGCGACCGCTGCCGTGACGTCTGCCTGGTCCTCGAGCGCCAGGCGGCGGAGCTTCAGGTTCAACGCTGGATCTTCGCGAACGGCTGGGCCGCCTCGAGCTCGTACGCGAGCTCGAGGAGCGTCTGCTCGTCGCCGTGATCGGCCGAGAAGTGCACGCCGATCGGCAGGCCCGTCGACGTCTGCCCGAGCGGCAACGAGATCGCGGGTCCGCCGGCGGCGTTGTTGAGTGGTGTGAACGCGGCGTACTGCACCAGACGCTCGAACATCATCGGGAACTCGACGGCGGGGGACAGGTAGCCGAGCTCGGGAGTCGTGTGGCCGAGCGTCGGCGACACGATCACGTCGACGTCGGCGAAGGCCGCGCGATAGCGCAGCTCGGACCGCTTCAGTCCCCGGATCGCGGCCGGGCGTGCGCCACGCCTGGCGGATGAACCTCCGCGCGAGGCCGCGGGTGAGCGGGTCCGTGAGCGTCTTGTCGAAGTCGGGGCTCATGACCTTGCGGCCGAAGTGCTGGGTCGAGAACGCCAGCAGGCCCCAGTAGTGCTTGAAGTCCTCCGAGAACGCCCGGTCGACCGGCAGCTCGACCTCGACGACGTCATGACCGAGCGAACCGAGCAGGTCCGACGTCGCCAGGACCGCCTTGCGGGTGTCCTCGTCGGTCGGCGTGCCGGTCACCGAGTCGATGATCAGGCCGATGCGGAGGCGTCGGTCAGACGGTCCCTCGACGAGCCCGAGCGGCTTGAGGTCCTTCGCCGGAAGGTATGCCTGGGTCGCCGCCATGAAGTGCGCCGTGTCGCGCACGGTACGCGTGACGACGCCGTTGGAGATGATGTCGACCGGCAGCTTGGCGGAGTCGGCGGCAGGCACGACGCGCCCGCGAGTCGGCTTGAGCCCGACGAGCCCGCACGCCGCGGCCGGTATGCGGATCGAGCCGCCGCCGTCGTTGGCGTGCGCGATCGGCACGACGCCGGACGCCACGAGCGCCGCGGCTCCGCCGGACGATGCGCCGGCGGAGTAGCCGGTGTTCCACGGGTTGCGGGTCGGCGGCAGGGTCGCGTACTCGGTCGTGGCGTTGAAGCCGAACTCCGGCATCGTGGTCTTGCCCAGCACCGTGAATCCGGCGGACAGGAACTGTTCGGTGAACGGCGCGTGCGCGGCGGCCGGACGAGCCTTGACCGCGAGCGAGCCCTGGTCGGACGGCAGCCCGGCGAAGTCGGTGTTGTCCTTGACGAACGTCGGCACGCCGGCGAAGACACCCGTCGGCGGGATGCTCGGCCGCCGCGAGGCCGCGGTCGAAGTCGGGATGCTGGATCGCGTTGAGCTCGGGGTTCACCCGCTCCGCACGGGCGATCGCCGCCTCGGCGGCTTCGCGGGCGCTGATGGCTCCCGAGGCAATAGCAGCGGCGACCCCGACAGTGTCGAGGTCGCCGAGTGCGTCATCGCCGAAGGCGTGTACGCGAGTGTTTTCTCAGTGGTCACGAGATGACTCTAGGGTCACATCGCAACCGGCGGCCAGCAGGCTAGCGCGGAAACCTTGCCGGCCTTGAGGCACGAGGTGCACACGTTGAGGCGCTTGGGGGTCCCTTCACGACAGCGCGAACACGCTGGATGTTGGGATCGAAACGACGCTTCGTGCGTCGGTGCGAGAAGGAGACGTTGTGGCCGAAGCCAGGTCCCTTGGCGCACACATCACAGACCGCAGCCACGGCGAACTCCTGAAGATTGAGACTACTTGGATGAATGGGGCTGTCCCCGCGACCTGACGGTGCGACGACAACCGCTCAAGAATAGCCGAAGACCCGACGCCGACGCGAATCAGCCCGGCTGCTCCCGTGGTTGCGCGGTGCTGACCGATAGCCTCGCCCCATGGGCCTCACCCTCAACCCCACGGCGTTCCGTGCGTGGACGCAGCTGTGTGCCGGGGCCCTGTCGTCGGCCCGGGCCGAGATCGACGCCCTCAACGTGTTCCCCGTGCCCGACAGCGACACCGGGACCAACGCCTACCTGACGTTCGTGTCTGGCGCCGACGCCGTGTCGGCCCTGGGCGCCGACGTGCCGTTCCCCGAGCTGGTCAAGGCGTACGTCGACGGGCTGCTGACCGGCGCCAAGGGCAACACCGGCGTGATCCTGTCCCAGCTCGTACGCGCGTGCTTCCGCGACCTCGACCTCGCCGGCGGCGACGTCACGGCCGACGACGTCGCCCGCGTCGTTCGTTGCCGCCTCCGACGCCGCGTGGGCCGCCGTGGGCGCACCGGTCGAGGGCACGATCCTCTCGGTCGCCAAGGCCGCCGCCGTCGGCGCGACCGAGTCGGCCGCGGCCGGGGTCGACGGACGTACGGTCTTCGGCGAGGCGGCCCGCGCGGCGCGCGAGGCACTGGCCCGCACGCCTGAGCAGATGGAGCTGCTGGCCCGCGCCGGCGTCGTCGATGCCGGCGGCCGCGCGCTCGTCGTGGTCCTCGACGCCACGGAGCAGGCGCTGACCGGCCGCATCCCCAAGCCGGCCGCGAGCAGCATCCCGGTGCCGGTCGTCGGCGCCGGTGACGACCTGAGCGCGGACGGTCCGTCGTACGAGGTCATGTACCTCCTCGAGGCCGACGACGACCGCATCGCCGAGCTGCGAGCTCGACGCTGCTGCCGCTCGGCGACTCGCTCGTCGTGGTCGGCGGCGAGCGGCTCTGGAACGTCCACGTGCACGTCGACGACGTGGGCGCCGCGATCGAGGCCGGCATCGCGGTCGGCCGCCCCTACCGGATCGCCGTCACCCACTTCGCCGACCAGATGGCGCAGGCGCCGCGCACCGGCCGGGTCGTGATCGCCGCGACGACCGGCGAGGGCCTCACGGCGCTGTGCCAGGAGGCCGGCGCGCAGACGCTGGAGTTCACCCGCGACCGCCCGCTGACGATCGCCGAGATGAGCGCCTCGTTGCGCGACGCCGGGGCCGACGAGGTCATCGTGCTGCCCAACAACCAGCGGTACGTCCGGCAGTTCGAGGCCGCCGCGCAGGCCGCGCGGCAGGACGGCATACGCGTCGCGGTCATCCCGACCCATGCGCAGGTGCAGGGCCTTGCCGCGCTCGCCGTGCACGATCCCGGGCTCGGCTTCGACGAGGTCGTCGTGGCGATGTCCAGCGCCGCCGCCCATACGCAGCACGGCGCCGTCACGATCGCCACCGAGCCCGGCATGACGATGGTCGGGCCGTGCGACGTCGGCGACGTGCTGGGTGTCGTGGCGGGCGACTTCGCGGTCGTCGGGCAGGACATCCTCGCCGTGGCCTACGAGGTCATCGATCGCATCCTGTCACCGGCCGGTGAGATGCTGACGGTCGTGATGGGTGAGGGCGCCGAGGGGCTGATCGAGGAGTCGATCTCCGAATACCTCCGCACGCTGCGTCCCGACGTCGACCTCGTGGTCTACGACGGCGGCCAGGAGAACTACCCGCTGTTCATCGCGGTGGAGTGATGGTCGAGCTCTCGACCAAGCTGGTCAACGTCCTCGGCGACAAGACCACCAAGCCGCTCACCAAGGCGTTCGACATGGTCGTCGTCGAGGACCTGCTGCGCCACTACCCGCGGCGCTACGCCGAGCTCGGCAAGCTCACGGACCTGTCGAAGCTCGAGGTCGGCCAGCACGTCACGATCATGGCGCGGGTCGCCTCGGCCAAGAACTACTCGTTCGGGCCCGGTGGCCGGCGCACGCGCACGGAGGTCGTCGTCACCGACGGCACCGGGCCACCTCACGCTGACGTTCTTCCAGCAGGCGCTGGCGGCTCAAGTCGATGCAGGCCGGGCTCGCTGGGCCTCGGGGCCGGCGTCGTCACCGAGTTCAACGGCAAGCTCCAGCTGACCCATCCGGACTGGGAGGCGCTCACCAAGACCGACGACCCGGCCGGCGGCGCGCGGCTGGGCCGCGGCGTCATCCCGCTCTACCGGGCGACCGCCGCGATGGCGTCGTGGAAGATCGAGCAGTGCGTCGGCATGTGCCTCGACGCGATCGGCCCGCTCGACGACCCGTTGCCCGACGACGTACGCGCGGCCCGCGGCTTCTACGACCTCAAGGGCTCGTTCGAGGCGATCCACCGCCCGCGCAACGCCAAGGACTGGCAGGGCGCCCGCGACCGGTTCCGGTTCGAGGAGGCGTTCGTCGTCCAGACGATCTTCGCCCAGCGCCGCAACGCCCTCGAGCACGAGCGGGCGGCGTCGCGTCCGGTCGCGCCCGGCGGGCTGCGCGAGCGCTTCGAGCAGCAGCTGCCGTTCGAGCTCACGGCCGGCCAGAAGGCGGTCGTCGAGGAGATCTCGGCCGACCTCGCCCGTACGCATCCGATGCACCGGCTCCTGCAGGGCGAGGTCGGCTCCGGCAAGACGATCGTCGCGCTGCTGGCGATGCTGCAGGTCGTCGACGCCGGCGCGCAGACCGCGCTGCTGGCGCCCACGGAGGTGCTCGCGGCGCAGCACTACCGCGCGATCACCGCGATGCTCGGCGACCTCGCCAAGGGCGGCATGCTCGGCGGCGCCGACGGAGCCACCCGCGTACGCCTGCTGACCGGGTCGCAGGGCGCCAAGGCGCGCAAGGAGTCGCTGCTCGACGCGGCGTCGGGCGAGGCCGGCATCGTGATCGGCACGCACGCGCTGATCCAGGACCACGTCCAGTTCGCCGAGCTCGGCCTGCTGGTCGTCGACGAGCAGCACCGCTTCGGCGTCGAGCAGCGAGCTGCACTGGTCGACCGTGCCGAGGTCACCCCGCACGTGCTGGTCATGACGGCGACGCCGATCCCGCGCACGCTCGCGATGTCGGTGTTCGGCGACCTCGAGGTCTCGACGCTGCGCGAGCTGCCGGCCGGTCGCCAGCCGATCCAGACGACCGTCGTGCCCTACGACGAGCGGCCGCAGTGGCTCGACCGCGGCTGGGAGCGCGTACGCGAGGAGGTCGGCCGCGGCCGTCAGGCGTACGTCGTGGTGTCGCGCATCGGCGAGGGTGACGACGGCGGCGAGAAGGACACCAGGTCCCTGCTCGAGCTGCGCGAGGAGCTCGAGGGCGGCGCGCTGCACGGCCTGCGGCTCGGCAGCCTGCACGGGCGCATGACGCCCGACGACAAGGACGCGACGATGAACGCGTTCGCGCGCGGCGAGATCGACGTGCTCGTCGCGACGACGGTCGTCGAGGTCGGCGTCGACGTGCCCAATGCGACGGTCATGGTCGTCATGGACGCCGACCGGTTCGGCATGTCCCAGCTGCACCAGCTGCGGGGCCGCGTCGGTCGTGGCTCCGAGGCGGGCCTGTGCCTGCTGGTCACGGCGTCGGAGGGTCGACTCGCCGGCTCGGGAGCGGCTCGACGCGGTGGCATCGACGTCCGACGGCTTCGAGCTGTCCCGGCTCGACGTCGAGCTGCGTCGTGAGGGCGACGTGCTCGGTGCGCGGCAGTCGGGCATACGGTCCAGCCTTCGGCTGCTGTCGGTCGTCAAGGACGGTGAGGTCATCGAGGAGGCCCGGCGGGTCGCCGACGCGATCGTCGAGGCGGACCCGACGCTGGCGTCGCACCCGGCGCTGGCCGCCGCCGTGCAGGAGCTCGAGCGCTCCGAGCAGGCCGACTACCTGGAGCGCACGTGACCCGGATCATCGCCGGCGCCTACGGCGGTCGGCGGATCGAGACGCCCAAGGGCGATGGCACCCGCCCGACCTCCGACCGGGTGCGCGAGGCGATGTTCTCGTCGATCGAGTCCGAGCTGGGCGGTTTCGACGACGAGCTGCGCGTGCTCGACCTGTTCGCCGGATCGGGTGCGCTCGGGCTCGAGGCGCTCTCGCGGGGAGCTGCTTCGCGCCGTGTTCGTCGAGTCCGACGCCACGGGCCGCCGCGTCATCAAGCGCAACATCGCGACGCTCGGCGCGTCCGCGGCTCGTCGGCGCGGACGACGGCCGAGCGCTTCGTCGACGAGGGCCGCGCCCGACATCGTTCGGACTGGTCTTCCTCGACCCGCCCTACGCGCTGCCGACCGAGCAGGTCGCGGCGCTGGTGTCGACGCTCAAGCGACGCTGGACCGAGCCGACGCCCTGTTCGTCGTCGAGCGGTCGATCACGCGATCCGTTCACCTGGCCCGAGGGTGTCGAAGGTCTCCGAGACAAGACGTACGGCGAGACCCGCGTTTGGTACGGTCGCTGACATGACGAAGGTCGTGTGCCCCGGCTCGTTCGACCCCGTGACCAATGGTCACCTCGACATCATCGGGAGGGCGTCGCGGCTGTTCGACGAGGTCGTCGTCGCGGTGCTCGTCAACGAGAGCAAGAGCGGCCTCTTCACGATCGACGAGCGGCTCGAGCTGCTCGACCGGGCCACGTCGCAGTTCCCGAACGTCTCGACGGCGTCGTTCCACGGCCTGCTGGTCGACTTCTGCACCGACAACGGCGTCTCGGCGATCGTCAAGGGCCTGCGCGCCGTCACCGACTTCGACTACGAGCTGCAGATGGCGCAGATGAACGGCAGCCTCACCGAGGTCGACACGCTGTTCATCCCGACGACGCCCGGAGTACTCGTTCCTGGCGTCGAGCCTGGTCAAGGAGGTCGCCAAGCACGGCGGCGACGTCTCCCGCCTCGTCCCCGACTTCGTCCTGACCGAGCTGAAGGCCAAGTTCGCCTGAGCGTCTCGATACGCCTCCCTCGCAGAGCTCGGTCGGCTACTCGACCGGCGAGTGAGCTCGCCGATCGAGTAGCAAGTTCGTGCTCTGCAAGCGGCGCTCTCGAGACTCTCGCTGAGGTCGACTCAGTCCGGGAGCATGGGCATGGGGTCGCGCTCGCTTCTTGCCGAGCTGAACGGCGCGACGCAGCGACGACGAGCCGTACTTGTCGCGCACCGCGTCGATCGCCTCGTCGAGCTCCGCACCGCTCGTGACGTCGAGCGGCAGCGCCAGCTGGGCGGGGTTGTCGTCGAGCGAGCCGACCGAGACGCCGATCAGCGTGAGGCCGCGCTCCTTGATCGCCGCGGCGCGCGATGCCAGCAGCAGCCGGGCGACCTCGAGCACCGTCGTGTTGTGCGCCGTCGGCCGGTCCAGCGTGTGGGAGCTCGTCGAGCGGGTGAAGTCGCCGAACCGCAGCCGGATCGTCACGGTGCGGCCCGTACGCCCGGCAGCGCGCATGCGCCGGGTGACCCGGTCGACCAGGGTCAGCAGCGCCAGGTCGATCTCGGCGGGGGAGTGCGGTCCACGGCCGATCGCGTGCTGGGCGCCCATCGACCCGCGCCGCTTGCCGACGACGACCGGCCGCGGGTCGCGGTTGTGCGCCAGCGCGTAGAGGTGATGGCCGCTGCCGGGGCCGAGCAGCTGCACGAGCTCGATCTCGTACATCTCGGCGACGTCGCCGACCGTGACGATGCGCCGGTCGCGCAGCTTCTGCGAGGTGACCTTGCCGACGCCCCAGAGCCGCTCGACCGGCAGCGCGTGGAGGAACTCGAGCTCCTTCTCGACCGGCACGACGAGCATGCCCTCGGGCTTGGACACGGCGCTGGCGACCTTGGCGAGGTACTTGGTGCGCGCGACGCCGACCGAGATCGGCAGCCCGACCTTGGTGCGTACGTCGTGGCGCAGCTGCTCGGCGATCGACGACGGCAGGCCGCGGATGCGCCGCAGCCCGCCGACCTCGAGGAATGCCTCGTCGATCGACAGCCCCTCGACGACCGGCGTGGTGTCGCGGAAGACGTCGAACACGTCGCGGCTCGCCTGCGTGTAGGCCTTCATCCGCGGCGGCACGACGACGGCCTCGGGGCACAGCCGCAGCGCCTGGCGGCCGCCCATCGCCGTACGCACGCCGCGCGCCTTGGCCTCGTAGCTCGCCGCCAGCACGACGCCGCCGCCGACGATGACCGGACGGCCGCGCAGCGAGGGATCGTCGCGCTGCTCGACCGACGCGTAGAACGCGTCGAGGTCGGCGTGCAGGACGGTACCCTCGGTCATACCTGCATCGTGTCACCGAACGGGGACAAACGGCCGAGCTCTGCGAGCGAAGGGCGATTGGCCTCGGCTGGGCCCGGCGGGTTACGATTCTCTTCGGCCTGTTCGCAGGTTGAAGTTTTGTCGTGCACTTGGACAGATGGGCAAGCCGTGCTTTCGGGACCATTGGTTTTCGACACCCACGAGATGGGTCGCAAACCGGGCGCTGAACGTACGCACACCCTGACCGTCCCGGCGCCGGCAGACATGGGTTACGACGTCTACAGCGTGCCCGAGGATTCCCCGATGGAGATCGAGCTCCGGCTCGAGGCCATCATGGAAGGTGTTCTGGCAACAGGCACCATCTCGGCGCGGGCCGTGGGCGAGTGCGTGCGGTGCCTGGACCCGATCGACGAAGCTGTCGTGGTGGGATTCCAGGAGTTGTACCTCTTCGAGGCACCTTCTGACACAGAAGAGGCCGAAGAAGAGGAGTTCTTCCTCGAGGACGACCTGCTCGACCTCGAGACCGTCCTGCGGGACGCGGTGGTGCTCGCACTGCCGCACAACCCGTTGTGTGGTCCGGAGTGTCCGGGACTGTGCCCCGAATGTGGAGCGCGGCTCGCGGATGATCCAGATCACACACACGGTGAGGCGATTGACCCGAGGTGGGCATCGTTGAGCCAGCTGGCGGAGCAACCGGTCCCGCCAGCCGACCAGACAGGGTCGGACATCACGTCCGACGACAGCAAGGAGTAGATCGTGGCAGTCCCGAAGAGGAAGACATCGCGCAGCAACACGCGCCATCGTCGTGCACAGTGGAAGACCACCAAGACCGCGATCGTCGACTGCGCGAACCCCGCGTGCGACTCGAAGGTGCAGCCGCACCACGCGTGCACCAAGTGCGGACAGTACGGAGCTCGCGGCGAGCGTCGCCAGGTCCTCTGATCTCTGCATCATTTGATGCTGATGGGCTCCGGCAGGTTCTCGGTGTGGAGGACCTGGATGCGGGGCTCCTTCAGCATGCCCTGACACATCGCTCGTACGCGTACGAGAACGGTGGCGTCCCCAACAACGAGCGCCTCGAGTTCCTCGGCGACTCGGTGCTGGGGCTGGTCGTCACCGACACGCTCTTCACCGAGCATCCCGAGCTCCCTGAGGGCCAGCTCGCCAAGCTCCGCGCTGCCGTCGTCAGCGCCAAGGCCCTCGCCGAGGTCGCCCGCACCCTCGGCATCGGCGACCACGTACGCCTCGGCCGCGGCGAGGAGGCCACCGGCGGCCGCAACAAGGCCTCGATCCTGTCCGACACCGTCGAGGCGCTGCTCGGCGCGATCTACGTGCAGTTCGGCATCGAGCGCGCCGCCGAGGTCATCCACCGCATCTTCGACCCGGTGATCGCCGTGGCAGCCGAGCTCGGCGCCGGCCTCGACTGGAAGACGTCGCTCCAGGAGATCGCCGCCAACAACGACCTCGGCGTCCCGCACTACGTCCTCGAGGGCACCGGCCCCGACCACGACAAGTCGTTCACCGCCGAGGTGCACGTCGGCGAGCGGGTCTTCGGCGGCGGCACCGGCCGCTCCAAGAAGGAGGCCGAGCAGATGGTCGCCGAGATCGCGTGGCGGGCCATCAGCGCCGCCCTCGAGAGTTCTGTCGCCGATCCCGCCTAGGCTTCATCTGTGCCCGAGCTGCCAGAGGTCGAAGTCGTCCGCCTCGGCATCCAGGACCACGTCGTCGGTCGCACGATCACGCGCGCCGTCGTCCACGACGTACGTTCGGTGCGCCGGCACCTTCCCGGTGCGGCCGACTTCACGCACCGGCTCGAGGGCCGTACGGTCGTCGGCGCCGCACGGCGTGGCAAGTACCTCTGGATGCAGCTCGACCATGGCGATGCCGTGCTGTGCCACCTCGGCATGAGCGGGCAGTTCCTGATCTCCGAGGCCGACGCGCCGGCGCCCCGGCACCTGCGCATCGCGCTGACCCTCGACGACGGCCGCGAGCTGCGGTTCGCCGACCAGCGCATCTTCGGCGGCATGTCGTTCAGCGAGGACGGCGCCGAGCTGCCGCCCGAGATCGCGCACATCGCCCGCGACCCGCTCGACCCGCTGTTCGACGCCGCGGAGTTCGCCGCGCGGCTCCGCAAGCGCGAGACCGGCGTCAAGCGCGCGATCCTCGACCAGACGCTGATCTCCGGCGTCGGCAACATCTACGCCGACGAGTCCCTCTGGCGCACGCCGCTGCACTACGCCCGCAACACCCGGCACCTGCGCTCCCGCGAGGTCGAGGGCCTGCTGGTGCACATCGGCGAGGTCATGCTCGAGGCGCTGGCGCAGGGCGGCACCTCGTTCGACGCGCTCTACGTCAACGTCAACGGCAACAGCGGCTACTTCGAGCGGTCCCTGCAGGCATACGGGCAGGAGGGCAAGCCGTGCCAGCGCTGCGGCACGCCGATCCGCCGCGACGCGTTCATGAACCGCTCGTCCTACTGGTGCCCCAAGTGCCAGCCCAGCCCGCGCAACGGCAAGTTCTGACTACGCTGGCCCGCGTGAGCCTTACGTTGCAGCCGATGTCCGCGGAGTACTTCGCGGCATGGAACGAACGCCTCGTCGTGGAGTACGCCCGCGAGAAGGTCGAGGCCGGCAACGTGGCCGACGGAGCATGCGCTCGACCTGTCGGCGGCCGGACAAGGCCGAGACCCTTTCCGACGGCATGCAGACTCCCGGGCACGACCTGTTCGTCGGTGTGGTCGACGGCGAGGTAGTGGGCAACCTCTGGCTGTTCACCGATCCGAAGCTGCCGGTCGCCCGACACCTTCATCTACGACATCGAGGTCGTCGAGCCGCATCGAGGCAAGGGCCTCGGTCGCGCACTCCTGATGGCGGCCGAGCGGTGGTGCGCCGAGCGCGGCATCGCGCGCTTCGGCTCAACGTCTTTCGTCAACAAACGCCGCCGATCAGCCTCTACGAGTCGGCCGGCTTCACGCCCACCAACATGAACATGATGAAGCGGATCTCGCCGGCGTGACCGACGCACCGTACGGCGACGAGGCCCGCGCGCGCTTCGTCGACGAGCCGCCGAAGCGCTCGGGTCGCACGCCGTTCGAGCGGGACCGGGGGCGGGTCGTGCACTGCGCGGCGCTTCGCCGGCTGTCGGCCAAGACGCAGGTCATGGGCGCGGGGTTCGACGACTTCGTCCGCAACCGGCTGACGCACACGCTCGAGGTCGCCCAGGTCGCCCGCGAGCTCGGCAAGGCGCTGGGCTGCGACCCGGACATCGTCGACTCGGCCGCCCTGGCGCACGATCTCGGCCATCCGCCGTTCGGCCACAACGGCGAGGTTGCGCTCGACGAGGCGGCGCAGTCGTGTGGGGGGTTCGAGGGCAACGCCCAGACGCTGCGGATCCTCAGCCGGCTCGAGTCCAAGGCGTTCGCCGCCGACGGCTCGAGCGTCGGCCTCAACCTGACCCGCGCGACGCTCTCGGCCTGCGTGAAGTATCCGTGGCTCCGCGGTGAGGCGCCGGACGCCAGCGGCAAGTTCGGCGCGTACGCCGACGACGTGGCTGTCTTCGAGTGGCTCCGCGAGGGCGCGCCGGCGATGCGTCGTCCCGATCGAGGCGCAGGTCATGGATCTCGCGGACGACATCGCCTACTCGGTCCACGACGTCGAGGACGGCGTCGTCGGCGGCTGGTTCGTGCTGCGCTCCGGTGAGCTCGACCGCGAGTCGATCCACGGGGTCGCACGCGACTGGTACGACCCCGGCGCCTCCGACGACCGGCTCGACGCGGCGCTCGGACGGCTCCAGGAGATGCCGGAGTGGCCGACCACGCCGTTCGACGGCAGCCGGGCCGCACGCGCGGTCCTCAAGAGCCTGACGAGCGCGCTGATCGGCCGATTCGCGCACGCCGCCGAGCTGGCGACGGTCGAGCGGTGGGGCGGCGGGCCGCTCATACGCTTTGCCGCCGACCTCGAGGTGCCCGATGACACGCGCGACGAGATCACGGTGCTCAAGTCGATCGCGGCGCACTACGTCATGCGGTCCGACGACCGTGCCGGACCGCTCAGCCGCCAGCGCGAGCTGCTGCTGGCGCTGGTCGAGGTGCTCGACAAGTCCGACGGCCAGGAGCTCGAGGCCGAGTTCGCCCTCGACTTCGCCAACGCCGCCGACGATGCCGCGAGGCGCCGCGTCGTGATCGACCAGGTCGCCAGCCTGACCGACGCCTCCGCGCGCACCTGGGCCCTCCGCCTGCTCAACTGACGTATGTCGGTTCGACCGTCGGGTGGCGCGACTAACATTCACCCCATGGCCGGACGCATCAAGGACGAGGACATCCAGCTCGTCCGTGAGCGCACCCGCATCGACGAGGTCATCGAGCAGTACGTCACGCTCAAGAACGCCGGCGGTGGCTCCCGCAAGGGGCTCTGCCCGTTCCACGACGAGAAGTCGCCGTCGTTCAACGTACGGCCGTCCGTCGGGTCCTATCACTGCTTCGGCTGCGGGGCCGGTGGCGACGTGTTCCGGTTCGTCATGGAGATCGAGGGCCTGAGCTTCGTCGAGACCGTCGAGCGGCTCGCCGCCAAGGCCGGCATCACGCTGCGCTACGAGGACGGCGGGCACACCGGACCCCGCCGCGACCCCAACCAGCGGCCGCGACTGCTCGCGGCTCACCGCGAGGCGGGCGAGTTCTACGCCGCCGCGCTGCAGAGCTCCAAGGACGCCGAGGTCGGCCGCCAGTTCGTCAAGGATCGCGGCTTCGACCAGTCCGCCGCCGAGAAGTTCGGCATGGGATTCGCGCCGCGCGGGGGAGAGGCGCTCGTCGCCCACCTCAAGTCCAAGGGCTTCACCGACGAGGAGCTCACGATCGGCGGCCTCGCCGCCAGCGGCTCCCGCGGCCTCTACGACCGGTTCCGCGGCCGCCTGCTGTGGCCGATCCGCGAGATGACCGGCGAGATCATCGGCTTCGGCGCCCGGCGCATGTTCGATGACGACCGGGTCGAGGCCAAGTACCTCAACACCTCCGAGACGCCGATCTACAAGAAGAGCCAGGTCCTCTACGGCCTCGACCTCGCCCGCCGCTCGATCTCGTCGTCGAGCCAGGCCGTGATCGTCGAGGGCTACACCGACGTCATGGCCTGCCACGAGGCCGGCGTCACGACCGCCGTCGCGACCTGCGGCACGGCGTTCGGCGAGGACCACGCCCGCGTCATGCGCCGGCTCATGCTCGACGACCAGGCGTTCCACGGCGAGGTCATCTTCACGTTCGACGGCGACGAGGCCGGCCAGCGCGCCGCGCTCAAGACGTTCAGCGGCGACCAGCAGTTCGTCGCCCAGACCTACGTCGCCGTCGAGCCGCGCGGCATGGACCCGTGCGACCTGCGCCTCGCCGAGGGCGACGCAGCGGTGCGCGAGCTCGTCGCGTCGCGCATACCGCTCTATCGCTTCGTCCTCGACAACATGCTGAGCAAGTACGACCTCGACCGCGGCGACCAGCGCGTCGACGCCGTACGCGAGGCGGTCTCGCTGGCCTCGGCGATCCGCGACAAGTCCAAGGTCGACGAGCTGCTGCGCGAGATCGCCGGCCGGGTCGGCACCGACATCGAGCAGGTTCGCGCCGAGCACCGCAGGCGTACGACGACCGCCGCCAAGCCCGCGGCCGCGACGCCGGCGACGGCTGAGCACACGCGCCAGCGGTCGAGCCGCCCAGCCAGGTCGTCAGCTTCGGCGCCCCCCAGTTCGCCGACGAGCGCGAGGCGCTCAAGGCGATCGTGCAATATCCCGCACCTCGCCCGCGAGCACGCCGACGAGCTCGACGACAACGACTTCACCCACTTCGTGTCCAAGTACCTCTGGAAGCACATCCAGGGCATGACCTGGCCGACCGGGCCCGGACTCCAACTGGCTGCCCAGGCTGGCCGAGTCGGTCCACGACGACGATGCCAAGCGGGTGCTGTCGGTCGCCGCGGTCGAGCCGATGCGGGCGCGCGAGAACAACACCGCGGCGGTCGTGGCATCGGTGATCCTGCGGCTGCAGCTGCTGACCTGCGGGCGCCGCATCACCGAGGTCAAGTCCAAGCTGCAGCGCACCAACCCGATCGAGCAGGCCGAGTCCTACAACCGCATGTTCGGCGAGCTCATCGCCCTCGAGCAGCAGTTCCGGACGCTGCGCGATCGCTCGCTCGGCGGCGACATCCCCAGCTGACCCGCGTACGGCCCGGCGGTCCACAGGTCCCGCCCTCGACCCGGCGCTCGGTCCGTCGCGCCGCCCGAGGCTGGTGGCATGGACCGATTCGTACGCGAGCTGCTCTCGCTGCCGCCGATGGACGCCGCCGAGGAGATCGCGCTCGCCCGGCTGGCGCGACGCGGCGACCGCGACGCGCGCGAGGCCCTGATCACTGCCGGCATGCGGGCCGTGGCGATGCGGGCCCGGCTCCGCGGTCTCACCGGCGAGGAGCTGCGCGACGCGGTGCAGTCGGGCGCGATCGGCCTGATCCGCGCGATCGACCGGTTCGATCCCGACCGCGGTGCGCGGCTGGCGACGTACGCCTGGCACTGGATCGGCGCCGCGATGGCGGTCGAGCACCGCCCCGAGCAACCGCTCGGCGACGAGGATCGGCCGGCATCGCAGCCCGAACCGGCCGACGTCGACCTGCTCGACGGGATGCCCGACGAGCTCGCCGAGGTGCTTCGTCTGCGCTTCGGTCTTGGCGATCCGCTGGCCGTCCCGATGCCTCGCCGGGTGGTCGGCGAACGCCTCGGCCTGACCGTCGCCCAGGTCCGCACCGTCGAGGCCAAGGCGATGCGACAACTCCGAAGGCGGCTTGCTAAAGTAGTTGACCGTGCTCCTCCGCAAGAGGAGCCGATCCCCCATAGCTCAATTGGCAGAGCATTCGACTGTTAATCGGAGGGTTCTTGGTTCGAGTCCAAGTGGGGGAGCATCACCCGAACGGCGCCGATCTCGGCGCCGTTTCGTGGTTTCCGGGCGTCGATCTCGTACCGGGCATGACGAAGCTGCCGGACGAGATCGATCCCGACCTCGAGCCGATCCGGGTCACCGAGAACGTCATTTCCGCGTGGCGTTGGGACGCCTGGCTGGAGGCCGCGGAGCGGATCGACCGAAGCACCACTTCGGTCCCGAGGATCGTGGATCACCTCGACGACGAGAGCTTGCTGCGACTCCTGGTGCATGGCAGCGCTCTGGTGCCTGGGCCTTCGACCAGAATCGCTGCGGAGCGTCGTGATGCCGCGTTGGCTCTGGTGGCGAACGAGTACGACCTCAGCAGATCCCGCGATTGACACGCCAGTTCTGCAGGCGGCTGAGGCTGCTGCGTCAGACGGACCGCCGAGGGGTAAGCGACCGTGATGGACATCAAGCCGAAGGCTCAACGACTGGGGCACGACGCCGCCGCGTTGTCCGGCAAGGCGCTGGCGGGCGTGTTCGGCGCTGCGGCACGGATTCGCCCGGCGCGCAAGCCGTTGCACCCCAAGGGGCAGCTCCACACTGCGACGATCGAGCGCTTCGGGCTCAGGGACGGCATCGGCGTGCCCTGGATCGACGAACCCGGCACCTCGACCGGTCTCGTACGCCTGTCGCGGGCGATCGGGATCCCTGAGGCGCTGCCGGACATCTACGGCCTGTCGCTGAGGCTGCCGATGTTCGGGGGACCCCATGCCGACATCCTCTTCGCGACGACGGGGCTCGGCCGACTGTCGCGCTTCGTGCTGTTCCCGGCGCAGCACCCCGGGCAGCGGGCGTACTCGACGTTGCTGCCCTACCGCTCGCCATCCGGCGCCGTGGTGCTGGCGGCGGTGCCGGTCGGGACCGACGGGCTGACGTTCGATCTCGCCTGCGCCGGTGTTGCCGGTGCTTGGCAGTCCTTCGCGCGGATGACCCTCACCGCGGCGTCGTCGGATGAGTCGCCGTCGTTCGACCCAGTCCTCAACCAGCTGCCGGGCCTCGCGTTCTATGACTGGGCGGCCACGATGCGCGAGGGCGCCTACCGTGCCGCCCGCCGTTCACGTGACGGCTGACGTCACTCGCCCCAGGTCATCGAGAAGACCTCGAACGACGCCGCATGGGTGACGCCGAGGCGTGATCCGGTCGGTCGCGACATGCCTTCGAGGAACTCTGCCGGGTCGAAGTTCTCCCAGCCGAGGCCGTCGATGTACGCCTTGTGGGCCATGAGCGACTCGACGCCGCGGTCGAACGTGTCCGTCGTGTCGACGCCGTGACGGGCATCGGGAGAGCCCGACGCCCATACCTGCTTGACGCCGCCCCACGGCTCGACACCGTCGACGAGCTGGTCGGGGAAGATCCACCGGTTGCCCGCATCGCCGGCGGAGTTGAGCGCCGCGCGGCCGACCGCCATGTGATCGGGCTGGTTGGGCATCGACCCGCCCCACGTCTCGCGGAAGTTGTTGGTGATGATGATCTCCGGCCGGTGCTTGCGCACGACTTCGGTGATCGCGCGGCGCAGCGCCACGCCGTACTCGATGGTGCCGTCGGGCAGGCCGAGGAACTCGACGGCTTCGACGCCGACGATCTTCGCCGACGCGATCTGCTCGGCGATGCGGATCTCGCGGCATTCGTCGGGAGCGATCCCGTCGATCCCGGCCTCGCCGCTCGTCACCATGCAGTAGACGACGGTCTTGCCCTGCCCGGTCCAGCGCGCGATCGCAGCGGCGGCGCCGAACTCGACGTCGTCCGGATGCGCCACGACCACCAGCGCGCGTTCCCATGTCTCGTCGACGGGCTCAAGTGGTGTGGGTTCCATACGGTTAGGCTAAGCCCGCATTCCCTAGGGGAGGTAGCTCAGCTGGTTAGAGCAGGGGACTCATAATCCCTGGGTCGCGGGTTCGAGCCCCGCCCTCCCTACGACGAACGTCAGCTCATCTCGCCGACGGCCAGGATGTTGCCCTCGGAGTCCTTGAACCAGGCGCCGCGGCCACCGTCGTACTCGGCAACGCCGTTCTCGGTCTTGAGTCCCGGGAAGTCGTAGTCCTCGAACGTCACGCCCCGGCTGCGCAGGTCGGCCATCTCGGCGTCGAGATCGTTGGTGACGAAGTTCATCGCGGTGTTCTGCGCGGTGCCGGCGAACTGGGTCTCGTACAGCAAGAACTTGGGTCCGCCCTTGGCCTGGTAGATCAGCCCGTCGCTGCGTTCCTCGGCTGGCTCGAGACCGAGCTTCTCGCTGTAGAAGCTCCGTGCTCGTCCGATGTCCGAAGCCGGAAGGACCGCGTAGATCTCAGAATCACTCAACATGTCTTCTTCCTCTGCTTGTACCCCAAATCGACGGTACGCCGGTCGGTCCGCGATGGCGATAGTCCGATTGAGCTGACCCATGCGACACAATCGGGACATGCGCGACGCGGTGATCTTCGACATGGACGGCACGCTGTGCGACACCACGACGATCGAGCACTTCATCGAAGGCAAGGACAAGGACTTCCACGCGTTCCACGCGGCGTCGGCCACCTGCCCGCCGCGGCCCAAGGTCGTCAAGGCCGCACGAGCCGAGCGCGACAAGGGGCGGGCGATCCTGGTGGTCACGTCGCGCGAGTTCATCTGGCGCGACCTCACGCTCGACTGGCTGGTCGAGCACGGCATCCCGTACGACGCGCTCTACATGCGGATCGTCGGCGACTACCGCAAGGACGTCCAGATCAAGAAGGACATCCTCGCCCAGATCGCCGACGACGGGTTCACGGTGCTGGAGGCGTGGGACGACAAGCCGGCCGTGATCGACCTGTGGCGGGACAACGGCATCGCGGTCCACGTCGTCGACTGAGTCAGTTGCGGCGCCGCTCCACGTCCGCGACGATCTCCGCGGCGATGAGCCGCAGCTTGACGTTGCGGTGCTGCGAGAGCCGGGTCAGGAACGCGAAGGCGCGCTCGTCGTTGAGCTCATAGCGTTCCATGATGATCCCGACGGCCTGCCCGATCGTCGTACGTGTGCGGATCGCGTCGTTGAGGTCGGCGATCTCGCGTGCGTAGCCGATCGCGACCGCTGCCTGGTGGGCGAACAGGTTCGCCAGCGTCGAGAAGTCCTCGAACGCTCCGGAGCGGTGCGAATAGAGGTTGAGCGCGCCCTGCGATGCGGGCGCGTCGAACAGGCGCAGGCCCGCCTGGGCGTGGATGCCCTTCGACACGACGTACGGCCCGTAGGTGGGGAAGCGCTCGTCCGACGCCATGTCCGGCGCAATGACGTGCGCCGTTGTGACGGCCGCGTCGTAGCACGGCCCCTCCTTGAGCTCGTACTGCTTGGCGTCGAGGTCGAGGACGAGCTCACCGGTCGGCGCGACGGTGTCGATGCTGTCGTCGGCGTGCTTGACCGTGATCGAGGCGTAGTCGACGTCGGGCAGCACCTCGACGGCCGCCGTCGTGATCGCCTCGAGGGTCGCGTCGAAGTCGCCGGGCTTGAGCGCCTCGGCGAGACGTCGAACGCTGTCCTGCAGAGCCTCGTCTGCCACGACGACTCCCTACCCGGATCCCCGAAGGTCATGCGTGCTGCCGCTGTGCACCGGACGTTCACCCGACGTTGGGCTGCTCGCCGACCGCCGCTCCTAGCGTCGGCCTCAGCAAACCGACGACTCGGGAGGACCCCGCATGTTCACGATCGAACCCCGCAAGAATGACGATCAGTCACCCCATCGCCCGGGACGGTCCTCCGTGACGTGCCTCTACCGGTGCGGCAACGCCTGCGCGCAGGAGGCGCCGAACTGTTCGGGCAACGAGTACTTCGGCGACATGATGCGCTCGGCGGTCTCCCGCCGTGGTGTGTTGCGGGCCGGCGCGGTCGTCGGGGTTGCGGGCCTGGTTGCGCCCGCCCTCAGCGGTGGCCCGGCGGCAGCGGCACCCAGGTCCAAGCGCGCCGTCGAAGGGGTTCGCGCCGGGGCTCGGCTTCTCGACCGTGCCGCCCAACGTCATCGATGACGTCGTCGTGCCGACGGGATACGACAAGAAGGTCGTCATCGCGTGGGGCGATCCGCGTGCTCAAGGGTGCACCGGCGTTTGACGTGCATGCGCAGACCGCGGCGGCCCAGCGCCGCCAGTTCGGCTTCAACAACGACTTCCTGGGCCTTCTGCCGTACGGGCGGGACACCAAGCTGCTGGTGATCAACCACGAGTACACGAGCGAGACGCTGATGTTCCCGGCGTACGACGCCGCCAACCCGACGCGCGAGCAGGTGGAGATCGCGTGGGCGGCTCACGGCCTGAGCGTCGTCGCGGTCAAGGAGTCCGACCGCGACGGGTCGCTGCGCCCGATCGTCGGCGACCGCATGAACCGTCGCCTGCACACCGGCTCCGCAGTTCGAGCTGACCGGCCCGGTCGCCGGCACCCGCTCGTACGCACCTCGGCCGACCCTCGCGGGCGTACGGTGCTCGGCACCCTCAACAACTGCTCGGGCGGGCTGACGCCGTGGGGCACGTGGCTGACGGCCGAGGAGAACATCAACCAGTACTTCGCCAACGCGGCGACCGTGACCGAGCCGGTCCAGGCCGCCGTCTCAAGCGCTACGGCATCGCGGGCACCGCCACCGAGCGCAAGTGGGAGCGATTCGACGACCGGTTCGACATCGCCAAGGAACCCAACGAGCCCAACCGCTTCGGCTGGGTCGTCGAGGTCGACCCCTACGACCCGCACGCGACGCCCAAGAAGCGCACGGCGCTGGGACGCTTCAAGCACGAGGCGGCGCAGCCCCGCATCACGAGTGACGGCCGCGTCGCGGTCTACATGGGCGATGACGAGCGGTTCGACTACTTCTACAAGTTCGTGTCCGACAAGCGGGTGGCCCGCGGCCAGAGCGCCGCAGCCCGACGTCACAACGCCAAGCTGCTCGACGAGGGCACGCTCTACGTCGCGAAGTTCACGGGCGACTCCGGGCCGGTCGACGGCTCCGGCGCGCTCCCCGACGACGGCCGGTTCGACGGCAGCGGCGAGTGGATCCCGCTGGTCCGTGGCAACCACTCGTACGTCGACGGCATGACCGCCGAGGAGGTGCTGCTGTTCACCCGCCAGGCCGGCGACAAGGTCGGCGCCACCAAGATGGACCGCCCCGAGGACGTCGAGCCGAGTCCCGAGACCGGCAAGGTCTACATCGCGCTGACCAACAACACCAATCGCGGTGCCACCGGTGCGGCCGGGCGCAGACGAGGCCAACCCGCGCACCAACAACAAGAACGGTCACGTCATCGAGCTCACGGAGTCGCACAACAACTCCGGCGCGACGAAGTTCGGCTGGAGCGTCCTGCTGCTGTGCGGTGACCCGCAGGACCCGCTCGACCTACTTCGCGGGCTTCGACAAGAGCCAGGTGTCGCCGATCTCGTGCCCCGACAACCTGGCGTTCGACGGCTACGGCAACCTGTGGATCTCGACGGACGGCAACGCCCTCGGCTCCCACGACGGCTTGTTCGCGCTGGCTCTCGAGGGCAAGTACCGCGGGCAGGTCAAGCAGTTCCTCAGCGTGCCGAACGGTGCCGAGACCTGCGGGCCGTACGTCGACCGCGAACGCGTCATGGTCTGCGTGCAGCATCCCGGCGAGGTCTCCGGGGCATCGGTCGAGGCGCCGGCGTCGACCTGGCCCGACGGTCCGGGCTCGGTGCCGCGGCCGGCTGTCGTCGCGGTCTGGCCCAAGCGCCGCCAGCGCGGCGGGCGCTAGGCAGCGTCTAGAGCCCGAAGGTGTCCCGCTGATCCTTGGGCACGAGCTCGAGGAACTCGGGATGGTCGCGGATGACCTTGGGGACGAACGGGCAGTAGGGGAGCACGGTGCCGCCGCGCGAGCCGATCTCGGCGAGCGCGCCGGTGACCAGCTCGTGTGCCGACGCCGCGGCCCTCGAACTGCGTGAAGATCCGGGTGTGCGGCAGGGCGTACTCGTCGCCGTCCTTGCGGTAGTCGAGGAACCCGGCGAGCTCACCGTCGACCGTGATCTCGAACCTGGACGAGGCGGGATTGTCCGCCACTGTGGTCGTCATCCGACATTCCCTTCGGCTGAGATGTTGTCCGTACAGGAGAACATGCGTCACAATGGTCTCAGGTGCTCCCAAGACGCTGGGGAAGGCGACACTAGGGAGGCACCGATGAATATGTCTTCGCCGACCACCCCGACCCGGGGTGTTCTTTTCGTGCACTCAGCTCCGTCTGCGCTGTGTGCGCATGTGGAGTGGGCTGCTGCTGGCGTGCTCGGCGGCACTCCCGACATCGCTTGGGTGCCGCAGATGGCAGAGCCGGGCACCTACCGTGCCGAGCTGTCGTGGCAAGCCGCAGCCGGCACGGCTGCCGCCTTGGCCTCGGCGCTGCGAGGCTGGGACAAGCTGCGCTTCGAGGTCACCGAGGAGCCGACCGCATCCACCGAGGGTGCCCGCTACTCCTACACGCCGTCCCTCGGCATCTTCCACGCCATGGCCGGGCTGCACGGCGACATCCTGATCCCTGAGGACCGCATCAAGGCGTTCCGCGTCAAGGTCGCGCTCGGCGAGGTCGACATGGAGACCGCGCTCGACGGGCTGCTGGGCACGGCGTGGGATGCCGAGCTGGAGCCGTTCCGTCACGCCGGCGACGGTGCACCCGTCCGCTGGCTGCACCAGGTCATCTAGGGCTGGCTCTAGCCGATCTGCACGGTCACGGCGGGCGTGGCGTCGTTGGTCTTCTTGTTGAGCAGGCGGAACTGCCGCTCGCCCGTGCGTGACGTGTAGAGCTCGGTCTTGAACTTGCCGCCGCCCCTGGTCGTGGTCTCGATCGGGAAGTCGTCCCAGCCGCTGCCCTCGTCCTTGACCTGGACCTGCAGCTCGGCGCCCTCGCCGACGGCGGGGAACGTGCCCTCGATGACGAACCGCTCGCCCGGGGAGACCTGCGGCTTCGACACGTTGATCGTCGGCTCCGGCTCGTCCGACTCGGTCGGGGTCGTCTCGGTGGGCTCGGGCGTCGGCGTCGGGTGTCGCCGTGGTCGAGGGAGCGGTGGTCGGATTGCTGATCGGTGCCAGGTCGACGGAGCCGAGACCGGTCGCATCGATGAGTGCCGACCCTCCGAAGCCCAGAACGGCGCCGATGCCTGCGCCGATGAGCGCGAACCAGAGGATCAGGCGTTCGGCCAGGCGGCGGCGGCGTACGTGCTCCTCGTCGCGCACCGGCGGCGCGGGGGACTCCAGGACCGTGGGCACCCGTCCGCTGCGTGCGGGCGGTGTCGCGCCGTCATGGCGTACGACGGCGTCGATCGCGTCCTGGACCGTCACGAGAGCGTCGACGGTGTCATCGGAGAGGTAGACGTCGAAGCGCCGGCCGAGCTCCTCGGCCAGCTCGACGATCGTGAGCGAGTCGGTGCCGAGCTCCTTGAGACTTGCCTCCGGCACGACTGCATTCGGCGGGACAGCCGACGACGCGGACGAGGATGTCCGTGAGTTGTTCGCGGACTGACAAGGAAGACGGCACGCGTTGAGTCTAACGAGGCGGGCGAGCGATCGCGCACACCGCGCAGGGGTTGCCCGGACGGCTCGGACAGGGCCAGCCCTAGGATGTTCGGATGGAAAGCGTCGAGGACGTCCAATACCTGGTGGTGCACGGCTACCGGCGAGCGTTCCGCATCTCTGGCTCCGGCCCGGCGCTGCTCCTGCTGCACGGTCTCGCCTGCGACTCTTCGACCTGGCTCGACGTCATACCGACCCTGTCGGAGCACTTCACGGTCATCGCGCCCGACCTGCTGGGCCACGGTGAGTCCGACAAGCCCGACGCCGACTACTCGCTCGGCGGCTATGCCAACGGCATGCGCGACCTGCTGACGGTGCTCGGCATCGACAAGGTGACGGTCGTCGGACACAGCTTCGGCGGCGGCGTCGCGATGCAGTTCGCCTACCAGTTCCCTGACCGCACGGAGCGGGTCGTGCTCGTCTCGACCGGTGGCCTCGGCAAGGAGGTCACGCCGCTGATCCGGTTCCTCACCGTTCCGGGCAGCAGCGCGGCGATCGCCGCTGCGACGTTCCGACCCTGGCGCTCGCTCGTGGGCGGCACCATGCGGACGCTGTCGCGCAGCCCCTTGCACGCCACTCGCGACCTCGACGAGGTCGCCCGGATCTATGAGTCACTGGCCGACCCGGCGACGCGCAGGGCGGTGCAGCGCGTGACGAGCCACGTCCTCAACTGGCGGGGCCAGTTCGTCACGATGACCGATCGCAGCTACCTGGCTCGCCTGATGCCGGTGCTGGTCGTCTGGGGGCGCCACGACATGGTCATTCCGTCGAAGCACGCCGACTTCGCGCCGACGCAGGTCTCCGATGTTCACGTTCTCAATGACGCCGGGCACTTCCCCCACAAGGACCACCCCGAGGAGTTCTGCCGCCTCGTGACGGCGTTCATCGCGGCCAACGAGCCGGCGCACTACCACCGCGGGCGCTGGCGGGCGTTGCTGCGCCGCGGCGACCAGTTCGCACTGGAGAGCGTGCCGACGGTGCCGGCTGAGGGCGCCGAACCGGCCATCAGCTAGGAACGGCCGGCCTCGCCTCGAGTGGCGGCGGAGCCTCGAGCTCGACCTGCTCCTTGCGGCGTTGCCGCTTGGTGTTGCCGGTCGCCCAGGCCCCGACCACCACGGCGGCCCAGCCGATGAAGGCGCCGGCGACGTCGTCGGCGAGATAGTGCCAGCCGAAGTAGATCGTCGCCAGCACCACGAGCCCGAGGTAGACCCAGCCGATCAGCTGCACGACCTTGCGCTGGTTGGTCGCGCGGAGGAACAGCGCGGCCGAGACCACGACCGAGACGTGGAGCGAGGCGAAGCCGGCGATGCCGTACGTGCTGCCGCCCGCCGGGTCTTCGTAGAACTTCGTCGCGGCCCGGAACAGGCTTCCTTGTAGCTGTTCGGCGCTGGTCTCGGGCAGGCCGGCGAACATCGAGGGCTGGACGAAGGCAGGGCCGAACGTCGGGAAGATGTAGTAGCTGATCACACCCAGCACCCAGTTGAGGCTGAGCGCGGTGGCGTACCAGGCGCCGAGCGAGAGGTCCTTGCCCCAGACCAGGAAGGCGCCGAGCGTCAGCGGGATCAGCGGCAGGTAGGCGACGTAGATGACCGAGAGCACCTGGGCGGCGAAGCCGGTCCCCAGCAGGTCGTGGAGCACCGGCGCCGGGTTGTGGTTGAAGAACAGGAAGTAGTCGATGTCGAGCATCTGCTTGTCGAAGTGCACACCTTCGCGGGCCAGCGGCAGGTCGCTCTTGAGGTTTCGGTAGCTGACGTAGCAGATGTAGAACGAGACGAGCCCGAGCACGATGTAGAGGACGCGCCGCCAGGTCCACTCCTCGCGGATGATGTCCATGAACTGGAACAACAGCGGCGGCTTCTCGCGGGCGCGCAGCGGGGTGAGGTCGTCGGGCATGCGATTGGCCTCGAACCGCCGCGCGGCGACCAGGCGGTCTGCGCCGTTGGTCGTCAGCCACAGCGGGATCAGCAGGACGCCGAGCCACGCCCAGTCGCCGATGTAGGGGTGGGTGTAGGCCGCGACAGTGCGTACGGCGAGCAGGGGCAGCACGATGCGGATGCTCTGCCGGGCGATGGCGCGGCGCCATGAGAGCGGCCGCAGCGTCGACTCGTCGAGGACGACGATCTCCGTCAGGCGGGAGATCGTCGTCATGCCGGTGGTGGTCTGGCTCCTGAGCTCCATCGAGGCGAAGCCCACCACGACTGCCAGGGCCACGACCACGACGGCGACCCGCCCTGCGGTCGAGCCCTCGGCCGCCGTCCACCCGATCGACGCGATGCCGGCCACGAGGCCCCAGAAGAACGTCGTGACGAATGCGTCGAGAAGCCGACTCGTGATCGGCGAGCTGTGGTCGAGCGACCGGCGCCACTGCGGCGTGCCGGTGAACGTACGCCTCGAGCGCCGGAACGCCGGGGGAGCGATGCCGGCGGCGAAGAACAGCAGGCCGATCACGGGCAGGCGGATGTAGGCCGGTCCGAGGAAGCCATCAGGGTCGCGCAACGGGACGTCGTACTTCTTCGACGCGATGAATGCCGCCAGTCCCACGACGATCGAGAGACACACCGCGAAGTGGTAGGGCCGTTGACGCATGGTCGCCATCCTATTGGGCGACCCTGAGAGGTGCTTGTGAGGGTTTGTCTCCCGGGCTCAGGCGTCCCCGCCCTCTTGCGCCACGTCGGCGACTGCCGTCGGGTCGTCGATGCGGAACCGGTTGAACGCCTCACGGACGGTCTCGGGCCGCACCGTGCCGCGCTGCGCCAGCGTCTGCAGCACCGACACGACGATCGACTCGGCGTCGACCTGGAACGTACGCCGGGCAGCGGCGCGCGTGTCGGCGAAGCCGAACCCGTCGGTGCCGAGCGACTGCCACGGACCGGGCACCCAGCGGGCGATCTGGTCGGGCACGGCGCGCATGTAGTCGCTGACCGCGACCGTCACCGCGGACGTGTCCATGAGCTTGACCGTGATGTAGGGCATCCGGCTGTACTCGCCGGGGTGGTTGAGGTTCCACTTCTCGGCGGCGACGGCGTCACGAGCGAGCTCGTTCCACGACGTCACCGACCAGACGTCGGCCTCGACGCCGTAGTCGGCCGCCAGGATCTCCTGGGCCTTGAGCGCCCACGGCACGGAGACGCCCGACGCCATGATGCGCGCCGAGGCTTCGCCGCCGGTCGCCTTGCGATAGAGGTAGGCGCCCTTGAGGATGCCCTCGACGTCGACGTC
The DNA here is from genome assembly GCA_963761965.1 of uncultured Actinomycetota bacterium. Classification (GTDB taxonomy): domain Bacteria; phylum Actinomycetota; class Actinomycetes; order Propionibacteriales; family Nocardioidaceae; genus Aeromicrobium. The sequence continues at coordinate 22,350 of CAVXIX010000014.1, read as the reverse complement.
CTCGGGCTCGACCGGCTGGTTGATCGCCTCGTTGTAGACCGTCAGGTAGAAGATGATGTCTTCGCCGTTGGGGAACGTCTCGCTGGAGCCGTACATCCGCTCGAGGCCGTACTTCATGATGTGGCTGATCTCGAAGCCGTAGGCCGGGTCGTAGTGCACCACGGCCGGGTTGGTCTGCGCGATCAGCGGCGAGTGGCCGTCGGCGTGCTGCAGGCCCTCACCGGTCAGCGTCGTACGACCGGCGGTGGCGCCGATCAGGAAGCCGCGGGCCAGCTGGTCGGCCATCGCCCAGATCGAGTCGGCGGTGCGCTGGAAGCCGAACATCGAGTAGAAGAGGTAGACCGGGATCATCGGCTCGCCGTGCGTCGAGTACGCACTGCCGGCCGCGATCGCCGAGGCCATCGCCCCGGCCTCGCTGATGCCCTCGTGCAGGAGCTGGCCCTGCGCCGACTCCTTGTAGGCGAGCAGCAGCTTGCGGTCGACCGACTCGTACGTCTGGCCGGCCGGGTTGTAGATCTTGGCCGACGGGAACATCGAGTCCATGCCGAACGTGCGGTACTCGTCGGGCGCGATCGGGACGATGCGGTGGCCGATCTCGGGATCCTTCATGAGATCGCGCAGCAGGCGTACGAACGCCATGGTCGTGGCGATCTGCTGCTTGCCGGAGCCCTTCTTGAGCTCGTCGTACATCTTGTCCTCGGGCAGCTTGATGCTGGCGGGGTTGACGACGCGCTTGGGCAGCGAACCGCCGAGCGCCTCGCGGCGGGCCCGCATGTACTGCATCTCCTCGCTGTCCTCGCCCGGGTGATAGAACGGCGCGATGTCGGCGCCGTCGATCTGGGCGTCGGAGATCGGGATGTTGAGGCGGTCGCGGAAGCCCTTGAGGTCGTCCTTGGTGAGCTTCTTCATCTGGTGGGTCGCGTTGCGGCCCGCGAACGACTCGAGCAGCCAGCCCTTGATGGTGTGGGCCAGGATGACGGTCGGCTGACCCGTGTGCTTCTGCGCGGCGTCGAACGCTGCGTAGACCTTGCGGTAGTCGTGGCCGCCGCGGGGGAGACGCTCGATCTCCTCGTCGGACAGGTGCTCGACCATCTTCTGCAGGCGCGGGTCGGGGCCGAAGAAGTTCTCGCGGTTGTAGGCACCGGACTCGACCGAGAGGGTCTGGAACTCGCCGTCGGGCGTGCGGTTCATCTGGTTGACCAGGACGCCGTCGGTGTCGCGGGCGAGCAGGTCGTCCCACTCGCGTCCCCAGACGACCTTGATGACGTTCCAGCCGGCGCCACGGAACGTGGACTCGAGCTCCTGGATGATCTTGCCGTTGCCGCGCACGGGACCGTCGAGCTGCTGCAGGTTGCAGTTGACGACGAACGTGAGGTTGTCGAGCTCTTCGCGGGCCGCGATGCCGATCGCGCCGAGCGACTCGGGCTCGCCCATCTCGCCGTCGCCGAGGAACGTCCATACGTGCTGCTGGCTCGTGTCCTTGATGCCGCGGTTGTGCAGGTAGCGGTTGAAGCGCGCCTGGTAGATCGAGTTGATCGCGCCGAGGCCCATCGAGACCGTGGGGAACTCCCAGTAGTCCGACATGAGGCGCGGGTGCGGGTAGGACGACAGTCCGTTGCCCTCGCCGTGCGAGTGCTCCTGGCGGAACCGGTCGAGCTGCGTCTCGCTGAGGCCGCCCTCGAGGAACGACCGGGCATAGATGCCGGGAGCCGCGTGGCCCTGGAAGTAGATCTGGTCACCGCCGCCGGGGTGGTTCTTGCCGCGGAAGAAGTGGTTGAAGCCGACCTCGTAGAGGCTGGCCGCCGACTGGTAGGACGCGATGTGTCCACCGACGCCGAGACCTGGCCGGTTGGCGCGCGACACCATGACGGCGGCGTTCCAGCGGATGTAGGACCGGATGCGTCGCTCGATCGCCTCGTTGCCGGGGAACCACGGCTCGCGCTCGGGCGGGATCGTGTTGATGAAGTCGGTGCTGCGCAGCGCGGGCACGCCGATGTTCTGCTCGCGGGCGCGCTCCAACAGCTTGAGCATGACGTAGCGCGCACGGCTGCGGCCGCGGCTGTCGATCATCTCGTCGAGTGAGCTGACCCACTCGGATGTCTCGTCCGGATCAATGTCGGGCAACTGGGTCGGCAGACCCTCGTGAATGACAGCCGGTCGTTCGGGGCCGGATTGCGGCATGGTTGCTCCCTAGAAGTCTTGTGGACGTGTCCATCATTCCACCCCGGGTTCGCTACTGTGTTAGCGGCAACAGTGCTGACGAACCTACTTTTCAGTAGGTTTTCCACGAACGTAGGGAGACATCGCGGTGGACGCGGGCAAGTTGGGCTTCGGTCCTGACACCGTCATCCAGGAGCTTGGCTGGGATGAGGACGTCGACGAGGAGCTCCGTGTCGAGATCGAGCGCGTCACCGGCAACAATCTGGTCGATGGTGACCACGGTGATGTCGTCGACGGAGTGATCGTCTGGTGGCGCGACAAGGACGGCGATCTCATCGATGCGCTGGTCGACGCGCTGCAGGATCTCGTCGAGGGTGGCTCGGTCTGGCTGTTCACCCCCAAGGTGGGCCGGCCCGGATACGTGCCTGGCGCCGATGTCGTGGAGGCAGCCCCGATCGCGGGCCTGTCGACGACCACGACGTCTTCGGCCTCCGACGACTGGGCCTCGACCAGGCTGACAGCTCACAAGCGCTGAGCTCGTCGGTGCAGGCGGCGTCGATAGGCTCGAATCATGAGCCTCGACGTCGGATCTGTCGCGCCGGACTTCACCCTCAAGAGCCAGCACGGCGAGGACATCACGCTCTCGTCGTTCCGCGGCGACAAGAACGTCCTGCTGGTGTTCATCCCGTTCGCCTTCAGCGGGATCTGCAGCCGACGAGCTCGGGCAGCTCCGCGACGACGTCGGCGCATTCGAGGCCGCAGACACGCACATTCTGGCCGTCTCGTGCGATCACTTCTTCGCCAACCGCGCGTTCTCGGACCGCGACGGACTTACGTTCCCGATCCTCAGCGACTTCTGGCCACACGGCGAGGTCGCCAAGGCGTATGGCACGTTCAACGACGAGGCCGGAGCGCCCAACCGCGGGACATACGTGATCGATCTGGAGGGGATCGTGAGGTGGAAGGTGCAGATGGGGATCGGCGATCAGCGCGATCTCTCGGAGTACCGCGCTGCAGTGGCTGATCTTTCCTGAAATCTTCCCAAATTCCCTGCGGTTGAACCCGTCAATACGGTTTGATTGAGTGCTGCGGCTGCCAGGGACCCGAGACCTTGGCAGCCGCGGTTCTGCTTTCCCGCCGCCCCGCAAATGCGGGTCCTGTGCGCTGCTTGCGGTATCGTTCCGCTGGTCCTGAGGGCGAATAGCTCAGTTGGTTAGAGCATCCGGTTTACACCCGGAAGGTCGGGGGTTCGAGTCCCTCTTCGCCCACCGTCGTCGGTTTCCCATGAGGCCTCGTGTTGTTGGCACGCACCTCGTGCTACAGCGCTGGGTACGTGCCAAGAACGCTTGGCGTGTGTCGCCTTGGTGGAGTGGCGAGTTCGGGCTCAGCCGTCGTTGTTGGGCGCTCCGGAGATCGCCTCGACGAGCTCGCCGACCCGGTCCTCGGGCAGGTTCTTCGCCACGTCGGCCTGGCTGACGATGCCGACGAGGTCGTGCCCGTCGATCACGGGCAGCCGGCGCACCGCGTGCTGGGTCATGGTGTGCAGCGCGTCCTCGACCGAGTCGTCGGCGCCGATCGTGACGGGCTTGCCGTGGGCCAGGTCGCCGGCGGTCTTGGTGCCGGGGTCGATGCCGTCGGCGACGCAGTTCACGACGATGTCGCGGTCGGTCAGCATGCCCTTGAGGCGGTGATCCTCGCCGCAGATCGGCAGAGCGCCCACGCCGAGGTCGCGCATCTTCTGTGCGGCCTGGACGAGCGTCTCGTTGACATCGACACACTCGACGCCTCCGGTCATGATGTCTCGTGCTGTGGTCATGAGTGCCTCCATCGCGTAGTTGGGATACTCATCGCCGTACCCACGGCTTCGACGACTTAACGGTCCCCACGCCCTGTGAAACCATGTCGGCATGGCCCACAGGCTGCTCATCGCGATGATCGCTGCGGCCCTCGTGGTGCTCGCGGGGTGCACGGACTCCGAACCGCGGTCCCGTCCAGCGGCGACTGCGACGACCACGCCATACCCGACGCCGAGCCTCGGCCCCCTTGGCCAACCGGGGTGCAAGCCGGCGTCGCCGTTCAGCTCGATGGAGCTTCAGGGCACGCCCGTCGAGCGCGGCACCAGCCTGTATGGCCTGGCCTTCGTGCGCGCCGGCGAGTCGCTGAAGGTCGGTGAGGACATCAAGGTCGCCTGGCGCATGACCGGCAAGGGAGACTTGAACGTACGGCTGATCGATCCGGACGGCCAGGACAAGGCGCTTGCCTGGGGACCCGAAGCGCACGGCGGGAGTACGTACCACCGGCCGGGCGACGAGTGGGGGACCGGCTTCAAGCTCGACCAGCCCGGCTGCTGGGAGCTTCGCATGTCGAGGGACGCGAGCCATGCGAGCGTGTGGATCGAGGCTGCGGCCTGAGACGCGTTCGCCTCACGTGCGGCCGGCTGGCTCTAGGATGACCACGTGAGCAGCCCTGTGCACCCCAAGGATCGAGTCGCGGTTTTCGCGGCCTATCTGTCACCCCTCTTCGGGCTGCCGCTCCTCGGACCATGGGTGCTGTCGGCCGTCATCGCCGAGGACTCGACCGCGCTCCCGCATGTCAGGCGAGCGTTCGACCTGCACCTCGCGGCGATGGTCAGCGCGTTCGTCTTCGGCGTCGGCAGTCTGTTCTTCATGGACTCGCTCGCGTACTTCGTGATCTTCGGCGGTCTTGTCCTGCTGTTCGTCGCAGCCGACATCCTTCTGCTGTTCTGGGCGGTTCGGGGCTCCTCGCGCACGCTCTGGGAGCCGATCGTCCTGGGCCGTCGCAGGTTCTATCGCCAAGAACCGTTCACCGGCTGAATGACGGCAGTTCCCACCGTCGTCGCGAGGCTCCGAGCATCCGGCAGCGTCTTCGCCGAGGACGAGGCCGAGCTGCTGATCGCTGAAGCGCGTACGCCCGACGAGCTCGAGGCGATGGTCGAGGCAGCGGGTCGCCGGGCTGCCGCTGGAGGTCATCGTCGGCTGGGCCGAGTTCTGCGGTCTCCGCATCGTCGTCGAGCCCGGCGTGTTCGTCCCTCGGAGGCGTACGGAGGTGGTGGTCCGCGAGGCTGTCGCCCTGGCGCGACCCGGCGCGGTCGTCGTCGACCTGTGCTGCGGCACGGGTGCGGTGGGTGTCGCGATCCACGCTGCTGTCGGCGGCGTCGAGCTGCATGCGTCCGACATCGAGCCGGCGGCCGTACGTTGTGCGCGCCGCAACGTCGAGCCGCTGGGCGGTGCGCTGTACGAAGGCGACCTGTTCGACCCGCTGCCCGCCTCGTTGCGGGGCCGGGTCGACCTGCTCGTCGTCAACGCGCCGTACGTACCGACCGACGCCATCGCCCTGATGCCGCCTGAGGCGCGCGAGCACGAGCCGCACATCACGCTCGACGGCGGAGCGGACGGTGTCGACATCCAGCGACGGGTCGCCGCCGGCGGCAGCCGAGTGGCTGGCGCCTGGCGGACACCTGCTGATCGAGACGAGTCGGGAGCAGTCACCCCGTACGGTCGCCGCGTTCCACGCCGGTGGCCTGACCGCGGAGGTGCGCCGCGCCGAGGACGTCGACGGAACTGTCGTGATCGGCGGACGCGCTGGCTGATGGGGTGCCATCATTCGGCATGCGAATGCGAAAACTTGTCCTCGGCGTCGCGTTCGTCATCGGTGTCACCGGGTGTTCCTCAGGATCCGACGACTCGCCTCGGACAACGCCGACCAAGAGTGCTGTCGTACCCGCCGAGGCAGCTTCTGCGATGAAGGAAGGCCGCGACTACGACGTCGTCGCGACGTTGCCGGCGAAGATCGACGGCGCTGAGGCGTACTACGACGGGGTCTCGCCCGACGGCATGGTCTTCGGCCGACATCGTTGCCGAGGATCCGGACGCACCTGAGGTCTTCCCGGGCGGCCAGGCGATCACGTTCCGATCGAGTGTCATCCTGCTTGACCCGGGATCGGGCAAGGTCATGCAGATCTCCGACGGCAATGCGCGTCCGCGCCGCAGCAGCGGTCAGCGGGATCGACGTCGACGAGGACTGGGTCACCTGGCTCGAGTCTGAGGATGCTGAGGGCGGCTCGTGGAAGCTCTACTCGTACGACCGATCGACCAAGACCGAGCGGATGCTCGGATCGGACAAGGACGCCGTCAAGGCTGACGGCGTCGGCTTCGAGCTGAGTCCGAAGATCAGTGGCGATCGCGCGTCGTGATGTCCGCGTTCGCGTACGGCGGCGACGAGACCGGCAAGGCTGACCAGGTCCTCTCTGCACCGCTCGACGGAAGTGCGCCGCTGACCGAGCTGGTCGGTCGAGCGGCGGGCGTCGACGCAGATGCAGAAGGCATCAGCTACACGATCACCAGCACCAAGACGCTGATGTTCCGTGACGCGGCATCGGCCAAGACGAAGGTCGTCGACGCTGGTGAGAAGTCGTTCCGGACCTACCACTCTGGCGTGCTGGTGACCGGTGTCCCGTACGGATCGGGGACCAAGGTCCGGGCCACGGCGAAGGACGGGATCACGACCACGTTCGGGCCGTTCGTCGGCGATGCCGGCTACAACCACCAAGAGGACGGGTGGGCGAAGTTCGTCACCGATCCCGACGGGGACGCCAAGCTCTACGCGATCGACACCGACCGGATGAAGCTGTTCAAGGTTGCCGACGCGCAGGGCGGGTGGCAGCTGATGGGCAACGACATGGCGCTGGTCACTCCGTTCGACGGAGCGAAGGGCGACATCACGTTGATCAAGCTCCGCTGACCGTTGTCCACAGCGCCGGCGCCGGAGTGAGACGGTGTCGGGGCCGGCTGACACAGTGGGGTCATGCCTTCGACGACGAGCACCGAGCTGGACGCCACCACCGCGCTGCGGCAGCTGACCGGCCGCGACGATGCGGTCTTCCATGACGGGCAGCTCGAGGCGATCCAGGCGCTCGTCGACGACCGCCGCCGCGCGCTCGTCGTGCAGCGCACGGGTTGGGGCAAGTCGGCGGTCTACTTCATCGCGACGCTGCTGCTGCGGCAGCGCGGCGCGGGGCCGACGCTGCTGGTGTCCCCGCTGCTGGCGCTGATGCGCGACCAGGTGGCCGCAGCGGCACGGGCAGGCGTACGCGCGGTGGCGATCAACTCGGCCAACCCGCACGAATGGGAGGACACCCAGGCCAAGCTCGCCGCCGACGAGGTCGACATCCTCCTGGTGTCGCCCGAGCGCCTCAACAACCCGCGGTTCCGCGACGAGCAGCTGCCCGCGCTGATCGACCGCATGGGCATGCTCGTGGTCGACGAGGCGCACTGCATCTCCGACTGGGGCCACGACTTCCGTCCCGACTACCGCCGGCTCGCCGAGCTGATCGGCCGGCTGCCGGATGACCTCCCGGTGCTCGCGACGACGGCGACCGCCAATGCCCGCGTCGTGACCGACGTCGCCGAGCAGCTCGGCTCGGTCGACCAGGTGACGACGATCCGCGGCTCCCTCGCGCGTACGTCCTTGCGGCTCGGCGTGCTCGAGCTGACCGGGTCGCGCGACCGGCTCGGCTGGCTTGCTCAGCCACCTGGCGGAGCTGCCGGGCAGCGGCATCATCTACGCGCTGACGGTCTCGGCCGCCGAGGACACCGCGCGCCTGCTGCGTGAGGGTGGGCACGCCGTCCGCGCCTACACCGGGCGCACCGATCCCGAGCAGCGCGAGGAGCTCGAGCGACAGCTCAAGGACAACGAGCTCAAGGCGCTGGTGGCGACCAGCGCGCTCGGCATGGGCTTCGACAAGCCCGACCTCGGCTTCGTCATCCACCTGGGCGCACCGTCGTCGCCGGTTGCCTACTACCAGCAGGTCGGCCGTGCGGGCCGCGCCACCGACAACGCCGACGTCCTCCTGCTCCCCGGGCGTGAGGACGCCGAGATCTGGCACTACTTCGCCACGTCGTCGATGCCCAGCGAGGAGCGAGCGGCCGCCGTGATCGGCGAGCTCAGCGACAAGCCGCTGTCGACGCCGGCGCTCGAGGCACTCGTCAACATCAGGCGTACGCCGCTGGAGCTGCTGCTCAAGGTGCTCGACGTCGACGGAGCGGTGCGCCGCGTCCAGGGCGGATGGGTCGCGACCGGGCAGCCATGGACGTACGACCGCGAGCGCTACGAACGCATCGCCGAAGCGCGCGCCGCCGAGCAGAAGTCGATGCTCGACTACGAGCACGCCTCGACCTGCCGCATGGAGATCCTGCAGCGGGACCTCGACGACCCGACCGCGGCACCGTGTGGTCGCTGCGACATCTGCGCCGGGCCGTGGTTCCCGACCGACGTCGCTGATGAAGCTGCGCAGGTCGCTTCCAGCACGCTCGACAAGGTCGGCGTCGAGATCGAGCCGAGGGCGCAGTGGCCGACCGGGGCGACGCGCCTGGGTGTCGAGGCCAAGGGCAAGATCGCCGAGGACGAGCGGCTACGAGCCCGGCCGCGCCGTGGCCCGACTGACCGACCTCGGCTGGGGCGGCGTGCTGCGTGAGCTGTTTGCTCGCCGGGTGTCGCCGACGCGCCGGTCACCGACGAGCTGCTGGGCGCCTGCGTCCGGGTGCTCAAGGACTGGGACTGGGCGCAACGCCCGGCCGCCGTGGTCAGCATGCCGTCGCGGTCCCACCCACAGCTCGTCGACTCACTGGCTCGCGGGATCGCCCGGCTCGGCCGGCTCGAGGACCTCGGCGCGCTGGATCTCATCGGCGAGGGTTCGCGCGGCGGCCCGGGCGGCAACAGCGCCTATCGGCTCGCCGACGTGTGGGGCACGTTCGGAGTCAGCGACGAGCTCGCCGCCGCGTCTGCAGGCCCTGGGCGGCGAGCCCGTGCTGCTGATCGACGACCGGGTCGACAGTCGCTGGTCCATGACGGTCGCCGCGCGCGAGCTTCGCCGGCACGGCGCGGGATCGGTCCTCCCACTCGCTCTCGCGGTCGTTGCCTGAATCCTCGCTAGAGTGCGGTCATGCCCACACTGCGCGACGTCGTCGGCGTCCTCGACGGCCTGTATGACCCGCGGTGGGCCGACAGCTGGGACGCCGTCGGCACGGTCGCCGGCGACCCGGACGCCGAGGTCACCAAGGTGCTGTTCGCCGTCGACCCCGTCCAGGCGGTCGTCGACGAAGCGGTCGCGTGGGGCGCCGATCTCGTGGTCACCCATCACCCGTTGTGGCTCAAGGGCGTCACCAGCGTGGCCGCGACGTCGCCCAAGGGCCGCGTCGTGCACACCCTGATCAGCAACGGCATCGCGCTGCACACGTGCCACACCAACGCCGACAGCCCGCCGCTCGGGGTGTCGGAGTCGATGGCCCTCGCGCTCGGACTGACCGACGTACGTCCGCTGGAGGCCGATCCGGCAGATCCGACCGACAAGTGGATCGTCTACGTGCCCGAGGCGGAGGCCGACACGGTGGCCGCCGCGATGCACGGCGCCGGCGCCGGGACGATGGGCGACTACGACTCGACCCAGTTCCAGTCGACCGGCACCGGCTCGTTCCGTCCGCTCGCGGGGGCCGACCCGGCGATCGGCGAGGTCGGCAACGTCGAGCGGGTCCGCGAGACCCGGATCGAGATGGTGGCGGACCGTCGCGTGCGCGAAGACGTACGCTCCGCGCTCCTGGCCGCGCATCCGTACGAAGAGGTCGCCTACGACGTGCTGGAGCCCGCCGCCAAGGCCGCAGACCGCGGCAGTGGCCGGATCGGCACGCTGCCCACGGAGACGACGCTCGCGGCGTTCGCGGCGCACGTCGCCGAGCGGCTGCCGGCCCATCACAGCGCCACGCGGGTCGCCGGCGACCCCGATCGACCGATCCGCACCGTCGCGCTCTGCGGAGGTTCGGGAGACTTCCTGCTGGCCACGGCCGACGCGGCCGGCGCCGACGTCTACGTGACGTCGGACCTGCGGCACCACCCGGTCAGCGAGCACCTCGAGCGCCCGGGGGCGTGCGCCGTCATCGACGTGCCGCACTGGGCCGCGGAGTGGACGTGGCTGCCGGTCGCCTCCGCCGCGCTGAGCGAGCGTATGCCCGGCATCGAGGCCAAGGTCTCGACGACGGTGACGGATCCCTGGACCTCTCACATTTCGTGAGAGCCAGCCTCCTCGAGCGGGCCGTGACGTGGATCGGCAAGCCGGTACGGTAGCCCTTGTGAAAGCCGACCCCACCGCCCAGTCCGCCCTGCTCGATCTGCAGGCCCAGGACTCCGTCCTCGCTCAGCTCCAGCACCGCAAGAACTCCCTCCCGGAGCATGCTCAGATCGAGGACCTGCAGGCCAAGGCGAGCGAGCTCGACGGGGCGCGCATCGAGGCCGACACCGAGGTGTCCGACCTCAGCCGCGCCCAGAAGAAGGCAGATGCCGAGGTCGAGCAGGTCAAGGCCCGCCGCACCCGCGACGAGGAGCGGCTCAACTCCGGGGCGATCAGCAATCCCAAGGACCTGGAGAGCCTGCAGCACGAGCTCGTCGCACTCGAGCGCCGCATCTCGACCCTCGAGGACGACGAGCTCGAGGTCATGGAGAAGCTCGAGGAGGCGCAGATCCGGCTGACCGCGCTCCAGGGCGATCTCAACGCCGTCAACGAAGACCTGGCGCAGGCGGTCGACGCCCGCGACGCGGCGATCGCCGTGCTCGACGAGCAGGCTGCCGGCGCCCAGGCCGACCGTGCTCAAGCGGCGACGGGCGTGCCCGACGATCTCATCGCGCTCTACGACAAGGTCCGCGCGCAGTACGGCGGCCTCGGTGCCGCGGCGCTTCGCGCTCGCAAGTGCGAGGGCTGCCGGCTCGAGCTCAACGGCGCCGACCTGCGCGACATCGCGGCCGCGCCCGAGGACGACGTGCTGCGGTGCCCCGAGTGCGGCCGCATCCTCGTACGTACGGCCGAGTCAGGGCTGTGACCTCCCGGATCATCATCGAGGCCGACGGCGGCTCGCGGGGCAACCCGGGCCCGTCGTCGTACGGTGCGCTGGTCCGTGACGCCGACACCGGCGATGGTCATCGCTCAGCGCGGCGAGACGATCGGCATCGCGACCAACAACGTCGCCGAGTACACCGGCCTGATCGCCGGGCTCGAGATGGCTCGGGAGTACGCGCCCGACGCCACCGACGTCGAGGTGCGGATGGACTCCAAGCTGGTCATCGAGCAGATGGCCGGCCGGTGGAAGATCAAGCACGCAGAGCATGAAGCCGCTCGCGGACGAGGCGCGGCGGCTCCTGCCGCGCCGGCGTCACGTGGACCTGGGTGCCCCGGGAGCAGAACGCTGCCGCCGACGCGCTGGCCAACGCGGCGCTCGACGACGAGGCAGCCGGTGGTTCGGGGAAGGTCGGCGAGCCGGCGCCTCGAGCGCGCGGCGGTGGCGGCACCCGTCGACCCCGAGCGCTCAGCTCGGCTGGCGCGGTGGCGTGCACGGAGAGCCGACCACGATCATCCTGCTGCGCCACGGCGTCACGCAGTCGACCGAGCGCAAGCTGTTCTGCGGCAGCGGGGGAGCAGATCCCGGCCTGACGCAGACCGGTGTCGAGCAGGCGCAGCGGGCCGCCGCGCTGGCTCAAGCGACTGGGCGGCGTGGACGCGATCGTCTCCTCGCCGATGCAGCGCACGCGCGAGACCGCCGCGGTCGTCGCCAACGAGCTGGGTCTCGACGTCGACCTCGAGGCGGGCCTGGCCGAGGCAGTCGTTCGGGGAGTGGGACGGCTTCACCTTCGCCGAGATCATGGAGCGCTGGCCCACCGAGCTCAACGACTGGCTCGGGTCGACCGCCGTGGCGCCGCCCGGTGGCGAGCCGTTCGACGAGGTCTACGAGCGCGTGTCGGCGGCTGCCGACCGGATCCTCGAGGCATACGCCGGCAAGACGGTCGTCGCGGTGAGTCACGTGACGCCGATCAAGATGATGGTGCGCCGCACCCTCGATGCGCCGATGCAGGTCATCTACAAGATCGAGCTGTCGCCGGCGTCGATCACGACGATCCAGTGGTTCGCGGACGACACCGCGTCGCTGCGCAACTTCAACGTCGTCCCGGACTAGACGGTAGACCTCGGCGACGACGATGTCGAGGCGTTGGCCGTCGCGCTCGACGGTCCAGCCGAGATCGGCCAGCACGGACTGCAGCTCGTCGACCGTCCGGGGATCGGCGCCGGACTCGAGCAGCCCTCGCACGATCCGGCCCTTGGTCGCCTTGTTGAAGTGGCTGACGACCTTGCGTACGCCTTGGTGCTCGTGGAGCACCCGCATCGTCGCGGTGCGGGGCGCGAGCTCGGCGGGCGGCTTGCCGAGTGCGGTGTACGTCCCGGAGCGCAGGTCGACCAGCAACCCGTCGCCGGCGAGCTCGTGCATCACGCGGGGGAGCGGCGTGCGCCAGCGGCCGGCGACGGTGCCGAGCCGGGGCAGGGTCACGTTGCCCGACAACCGGTAGGCCGGGATCAGGTCATCGGGTCGCAGCAGGCCGAACAGCGCGCTGGCGATCGCGAGTGACTCGTCGGCGCGCTTGCGCGACGCCTCGTCGAGGCTCGGCAGGTCGAGCTCGGAGAACAGCACGCCGGTGTAGATCTCGTCGGCGCGGGCGGTCGGCTCCTCGGGCAGCGCGGCGTTGATCGCGATCGCCTCGGCCTGCGTCGTGCCGAGACCCAGCACCTCCATGGCGCGCTTGGCGTTGCCGTTGCAGAGCTTGACGAGCGTCCGCAGCAGCTGCGCGCGTACGGGCGTGAGGCGGCCGAACGAGAGCGCCTCGAGATCGAGCGGTGCCCCGGTCTCCGGTCGGGTCTTGCCTTCGGAGGGCGGGAGCAGAATCAGCACGGCATCGACCCTAGCGGGGCAATCCGTCACCAGATGAGGGACGTCCACGCCCACAGGACGACGGTGCAGACGACCACGAGCAGCGGGGTCGTGGCGAAGCCCAGCACGTGGAACTCGCGCACCGACGAGAGGGTCCGGCCGCCCGACTGACGCCACAGCAGATTGGCCAGCGAGCCGATCATGGTCAGGTTGGCGCCGACGTTGACGCCGATCAGCAGCGCCAGCACGGCGACCGGACCCGCCGCCGCAGCGGCCGGCAGCAGGAGCAGGGTCGCCGGAAGGTTGTTGACGATGTTGGCGGCCACCATCGCGATGAGGGCGATGACGATCAGCGAGCCCAGACCCGTGCCCGCGGGCATCGCGTCGTCGAACCACTCGCCGAACGCTGGTCGTGCCCAGCCAGGCGACGGCCAGCGCCCACACCAGGACGAAGGCGGCGAGCGGGATGTTGGCCGCCTCGACCAGGTCGGTCCACGTCGTGTTGCGCCGCACCAGCGCGTACCCGCTGACCAGGATCGCGCCCGCGAGGGCGGGCATCCACGGTGTGGTGCCGCTCGCGAGCGCGAACAGCACGACCAGGACGACCGCGACCGGGAACAACGGGACGGCGTACGCCTCGCCGGTCGGCGGTTCGTACGTCTCGCGGAGCTCGGCCCGGAACCACCAGCGCAGCACGGCGTACTCTGCGGCGACCGCCACGAGCCACACCGGCAGCATCGCCCAGGTGAACCCCACGAACGTCAGCCCGGTGGCGCCGAACACCAGCAGGTTGGTCAGGTTGGAGACCGGCAGCAGGGTCGATCCGGAGTTGGCGATCCGCACCGAGGCGTACGCGTGCGAGCGATGCGGGCTCACTCCGGTCGCGGCGATCAGGATGGGGGTCAGCAGCACGACCGTCGCGTCGAGGCTGAGCACCGCGGTGACCGCTGCCGCGAGGCCGATGCTCCAGGCCAGCAGCCGCGTGCTGGAGCCCGCCGCCAGCCGCGACATGTGCCCGCCCAGGACGTCGAACAGGCCTTCGTCGGCGCAGGCCTGCGCCAGCACCATGATCGAGACCAGGAACGCGACGGTCTCCGTCAGCGAAGCCAGGTCGTGAGTCACGCGGACGACGCTAGCCGACGAGCATCCAGACCCCGACGCCGGCGAACAGCAGCGCCGAGACGAGGTGCACGGCCTTGATCGGCAGGACCTGCAGGAGCGCGCGGCCGACGAACACGGCCAGCACGATCGAGCAACAGCATGCCGATCGTGCTGCCGATCCAGATCAGCACCCAGTGGTACTGCGTCGACAGGGTCATCGTCGCGAGCATCGTCTTGTCGCCGAGCTCGGCCAGGACGAACGCGACCCCGACGACGACCACCGCGGCGCCGCCGGTCGCTCGGCGGCTTCGGTTCGCTCGCCGGCGGCGAGGTGGCGCAGCGTCCACGCGGCGAACGCGAGGAACAGCACGCCACCTGCAATGCGTACGGCATGCTCGGGGAGCGCGTCGCCGATCGCGTTGCCGACCAGCGCCGAGACGAGGTTGGTGAGCGTGCAGGCGATGCCGGCGCCGATGATCACGGTCCGCGCCCGGTAGCGCGTCGCGAACGTCATCGACATCAGCTGGCTCTTGTCGCCGAGCTCGGCGACGAACACCAACGCCGCACTCAACAGGACCGCGTACATGAAAAAGGCTCCTCGTCCACCTGGACGAAGAGCCGGATGACAAGCCTTCGACCAGGCATTGTCATTGACAAATTCTGGTCGAAAGTCTCGTCCGCCACCTTGCGGTGGCCTGCTGCACCGGAACCCACAGTTTCGTGGAGTCAGTATGTCGACACAGCCGTTGGGGACTACTCCCTTTCGTGCCTCCAGCCTAGCGGACGGCACCACGCGGGCGCGGCGGGCGGTAGGCTGGCGGACGCGAATGAGTCGGCCGGGCGGCCGCGGCACCCTCACAGGTGTCGAGGAAAGTCCGGACTCCGCAGAGCGACGGTGGTGGCTAACGGCCACCCACGGCGACGTGCGGGACAGTGCCACAGAAATCAAACCGCCAACGGCCCCTCGGGGAACGGGTAAGGGTGAAACGGTGAGGTAAGAGCTCACCAGCGTTCCGGGTGACCGGAGCGGCTAGGTAAACCCCACCGGGAGCAAGACCAAGAGGGCATCACTTCGCTTCGGCGGAGTGGGGCCTGCGCTGACGGGCTGCTCGTCCCATGTCAGCGGGTAGGTCGCACGAGGCGTCCAGCAATGGGCGTCCCAGATGGATGGCCGCCCGGGCCACTTCGGTGGCCCGACAGGATCCGGCTTACAGGCCGGCTCATTCGCACCGCTCGGTCGAGCGAGCAGACGCTGCCTCAGCCGGCGTCGGCGAGGTGCAGGGAGTGCTGGATCGCGAGCGCGTCGAACTGCCACGTGATCTCGCGGACGATGTCGACGATGTCGGGGTCCTCGGTCTCGATCGTGACGACGAGGTGGCGGTTGTTGTTCCAGCCGGGGGCGTCGATCGTGATGTCGGGGATGGCACCCAGGGCGGTGGACACGGTGGAGAACGCGTCGTCGCTGCTCATCTGCATGTTGAGTACGACTCGGTGCATCTTCGATCCTCCCTGCCTAAGTCCCCACATCTAGAACGACCGCGAGCGCAGGAAGTTAGGCGTAAGCGCCATCACGTCCCCCGTAGGCTGGCGATGGCTGGCCGGCCGCGCGTCGGCGAGGGCCGCGCAACACCGCACGAGACGACCACGACTTCCCAGGAGTTCAGCCTTCATGAGCACTGTTCCCAGCGATCGCCCTGAACAACGGAGTGTCGATCCCGCAGCTCGGCTTCGGGGTCTACCAGGTCCCGCCCGAGGACACCAAGAAGGCGACGCTGACGGCCCTCGAGGTCGGCTACCGGCACATCGACACGGCCCAGATGTACGGCAACGAGAAGGGCGTCGGTGAAGCCGTGCGCGAGTCGGGCCTTGACCGCAGCGACGTGTTCGTCACGAGCAAGCTCAACAACGGCCACCACGCGCACGACGACGCCCTCGCAGGCGTTCGACGGGACGCTCGAGGCACTCGGCTTCGACTACGTCGACCTGTTCTTGATCCACTGGCCGCTGCCCGGCATCGACGTCGACTTCGTCGAGACGTGGAAGGCGCATGGAGGAGATCTACCGCAGCGGCGGCGGCCAAGGCGATCGGCGTCTCCAACTTCCAGTCCAACCACCTGCGGCGGCTGGTCCAGGAGACCGAGATCGTGCCCGCGGTCAACCAGATCGAGGTGCACCCCTACCTGACGAACGACGACGTACGCGCGGTCAACACCGAGCTCGGCATCGCGACCGAGGCCTGGTCGCCGATCGCGCAGGGCCTCGTGCTCGACGATCCGGTCATCACCGGCATCGCGAAGGACCACGACCGTACGCCCGCGCAGGTCGTCCTGCGCTGGCATGTCCAGCGCGGCGACATCGTCTTCCCCAAGTCGGTCACGCGGAGCCGGGTCGAGGAGAACTTCGCGCTGTTCGACTTCGAGCTCTCCGACCTCCGACATGGGACTCATCACGGCGCTCAACAGGAGATCAGCGCACCGGACCCAACCCCGACAAGTTCAACTGGATCCCCTGAGCGACACGCCCACCGGCTGTCACAAACAGTTACACCCAGCGGTGCTCGGGGGATACGCTTCGGGCCATGAGCGAACACCACCCACCTGAGCCTTCGCCCGTCTACACGTACGCCGTGGGCGCAGGGCTCGGCCTGCTGGTCGGCGGAGCGGTCGGCCTGTTCGCCGGCGATGACCTGTTCCTGCCGGCAGCGCTGCTCGGCGCCGGCATCGGCATCGTCGTGGCGTTCCTGGTCAAGGCCTTCCTGCGCTGAGCCTCAGGGCAGCGTCAGGATCTCCGCGCCGTCGGCGGTGACCACGAGCGTGTGCTCGAACTGCGCCGTACGCGACTTGTCCTGCGTCGTCGCGGTCCAGCCGTCGTCCCACATGTCCCACTCGACCGTCCCGAGGGTCAGCATCGGCTCGATCGTGAACGTCATGCCCTTCTCGATCACGGTGTCGTAGGCCGGCTCGTCGTAGTGCGGGATCACGAGTCCGTCGTGGAACGCGGGGCCGACACCGTGCCCGGTGAAGTCACGGACCACGCCGTAGCCGAAGCGCTTGGCGTACGACTCGATGACCCGGCCGATGACGTTGACCTCGCGTCCGGGCTTCACGGCACGGATGGCGCGCATCGTGGCCTCATGCGTACGTTCGACGAGCAGTCGCGACTCCTGGTCGACGTCGCCGACGAGGTAGGTCTTGCTGTTGTCGCCGTGCACGCCACCGATGTAGGCCGTGATGTCGATGTTGACGATGTCGCCGTCCTCCAGCGGGCGGTCGTCGGGGATGCCGTGGCAGATGACCTCGTTGACGCTGCTGCACAGCGACTTGGGATAGCCGCGATAGCCCAGGGTCGACGGGTAGGCGCCGTTGTCGATGAGGAATTCATGGCCGATGCGGTCGAGCTCGTCGGTCGTCACGCCAGGGGCGATCGCAGCCTCGACGGCATCGAGCGCCTGCGCTGCGATCCGGCCGGCGATCCGCATCGCGGCGATGGTCTCGTCGTCGCGCACGAACGGGCCGCGGTAGGGGAGCGGCGCGATCTGTCCGACGTACTCGGGACGATCGATCGACGTGGGCACCGGGCGCTCGGCGGACAGGCGGCCGGCAGTCAGGACAGTCACCCGGAGAGTCTAGAGAACGGGTGTGAACGGCGGTCATCGGTAGCGTGAGGCCTATGGACGGGGCTGACGAGGGCGGCTGGTCAGCCGTGGCAGAGGGTTGGGCCGAGCTGTGGGGGCGATTCGCCGAGCCGGCGTGGGCAGTCGTGCTCGACTCCGTGAACCTGAGTCCCGGCGCCCGTGTCCTCGACGTCGGTTGCGGCTCCGGCGACCTGCTCGCCCACCTGGATCAGCGCGGGTTCTCGACGGCCGGCATCGACCCGGCTCCGGGCATGGTGGACCTGGCCCGCAAGCGCGTCCCCGCGGCCGACATCCGGTCCGGCGTGGCCGAGGAGCTCCCGTGGGCAGCCGACACCTTCGACCTGGTGACAGCGGTCAACGCCCTGCAGTTCGCCGATGACACCGACCATGCGCTCGCGCAGCTCGTACGCGTGACCGTGCCCCGTGGCGCCGTCGCGGTCGTCAACTGGGCCGGGAGCGACCTCAACGACCTCGACACGATCGAGGCGGAACTCGCCGAAGCGACGGGCGACGACCCACGGCCGGAGGGCGACCTCAGAATCGCCGGCGCCCTCGAGCGTCTGCTTGCAGATGGCGGCCTCGAGATCGTCTCGAGCGGCTTGGTCGAGGTGCCGTGGCACGCGCCGGACGACGACACGCTGGTCCGCGGAGTGCTCCTCGGTGAGGACCCGGACACGCTGGCCGAGATGGCACCCGTCGTGATCGCGGCGGCGAAAGCGTTCCGGACACCAGCCGGCGGGTACCACTTGGTCAACCACTTCCGGTACGGAGTTGGCCGCAAGCCCGCGTGAACCGGATAGCGTGGAGCGGACTCGGAAAGGGTGAGCGTATGACCGACGGCAAGTTCTATTACTGCACCAAGCACAACACGGTCGAGGGGGAGGACGGCTGTCGGGCGGCCGACCGGCTCGGACCCTACGACACCGCCGAGCAGGCGTCGCACGCCTACGAGATCGCCGCTGAGCGTACGAAGGCGTGGGACAACGACCCGGAGTGGAACGACGACGCCGAGCAGCCGAAGGAGTGAGCCGACGCCGGCTCAAGTTCGATCGCTCAGGACCGTGGATCGCGGTCGTCGGGCTGCTCATGGTCCTGTGGTGCTCGGTGTCCACCGGGCTCTTCGCGCCGTGGTGGGGGGTCGCCATCGCGTTGGCGTTGCTGATCCCGCAGGTGTGGCTCGTCGCGAGGTGGGCGCGCACCCACCCGCGGCTCACGATGGTGGTGCCGGTTGTCGGGCTCGCGCTGTGGGCGGGGCTCGCCTGGTTCGGCGCCGTCGTGTGGGACTGGAGCCCGTAGGCCCCAGCGAGGGTCAGCTCTCGAAGCTGTGCTCAGCGGCGGGGAACGAGCCGTTGGCGACGTCATCGGCGTACGCCTTGGCGGCCTCGAGCATGACGCCGTGCAGGTCGGCGTAGCGCTTGACGAACCGCGGCGCCTTGCCCGTGCGCAGGCCCATCATGTCCTGCCACACCAGCACCTGCGCGTCGCAGTCGATGCCGGCGCCGATGCCGATCGTCGGGATGCGCAGCGCCTTGGTGACCTCGGCGGCGACAGGTGCCGGCACCATCTCCATGACGATCGCGAATGCGCCCGCCTCTTCGAGGGCCGTCGCCTCGGCGATCAGCTGCTCGGCAGCATCGCCGCGACCTTGCACGCGATAGCCGCCGAGATTGTGCTCGGCCTGCGGTGTGAAGCCGATGTGCGCCATCACGGGGATGCCGGCATCGGTGAGCAGCTTGACCTGCGGCACCATCGGCAGGCCGCCCTCAAGCTTGACCGCATGCGCGTTTGCTTCCTTCATGAAGCGGACCGACGTGTCGAAGGCCTGCTCGGGAGAACGTTGGTAGGACCCGAACGGAAGGTCCGCGACGATCAGCGCTCGCGTGGTCGAGCGGGTGACCGCGCGCACGAGGGGGATGAGCTCATCGACCGTGACGGGCAGCGAGGTCTCGTTGGCGAAGACGTTGTTGGACGCTGAGTCGCCGACGAGCATCACGGGTATGCCGGCCTCGTCGAATGTGGCCGCCGCGTACTGGTCGTACGCCGTGAGCATCGCCCACTTCTCGCCGCGCTCCTTCATCTGCTGGAGGTGGTGGATCCGGACCTTGCGGATCGGGCTGCTTCCAGCCGGGGCAGCAGGCGCTGCTGCGGCCGGTCCGGAGCCGTAAGGCGCGGTCTCTTCAGGGGTGGCGTCAGCCATGGTCGTTCTCCTTGTCGTCTCGCGGCTCCTCACGGAGTCCACGGATGTCTCCAGCGTGCCAGATCCCGGCGGCGACGCCACCGAGTGTGAAGGAACTCACGGGCCGTCAGGCAGGATCGACGCATGCGTGCCGTCGTCACTCTCCTGCTGCTTGTCGCTGGTCTCGCCCTGCCTGGTTGCGGGCAGGGCCCCGGCGACGCGAAGTGCCGGACCCAGTTCGGCGACTATCGCCAGATGCTGGGCGAGAACGGCAACCCCGGTACTCCGGCGATGCCGCGCCTGACGAAACGCTGGGACGAGCTGTACGCCGAGTTCGGCACCAAGTCGACGTCAGCGGTGAGCAAGGACTGCACGGGGGAGCTCGATCGGTTGAAGCGGACGGTCGAGGGCACCCAGACCGTCTTGTTCAGCACGTACGACTACGACATGGTCGAGCGGCTCAGCCATGCCGAGCGCGATCTCGATCACGCCGAGAGCATGCGCGAGTATGACCCGCTCCCCGGCGAGCTCGCTTCAGCGTTCACCGAGCTCCGTGAGGCTGCCCCGAGGTCGAACCGGGACCTGGCTTCGCAGCTTGAGGGCACTCGATCGGGTCGACCCGTTGGACCAGAAGGCGATCACGGCCGCGAGCCGGGCTCTCAAGGTCGCTGCTGGGGAGAGCGCCGAATACCAGCGTTGCCTCCACGCGCTCGACGTCATCGGGGAGTACGAGCTCGACGAGGAGTGATCAGCCGTCCAGCTTCTCGCGCCAGCGGTGGGTGATGGGGACCCGGCGGTCGCGGCCGAAGTTGCGGCGCGAGACCTTGGGTCCCGGCGGGTATTGGCGGCGCTTGTACTCCGCGCGGTCGACCAGGGTGATGACCCGCTCGACCAGTGCCGGGTCGAAGCCCTCCGCGATGACGTCCGCCGAGCCGAGGTCACGCTCCACGTATGCGTCGAGGACCGCGTCGAGCAAGTCATAGGGCGGCAGCGAGTCAGAGTCGTACTGCCCGGGCCGTAGCTCGGCCGACGGCTGCTTGGTGATGGTGTCCTCGGGGATGGGTGGCGTCTGGCCCCGCTCCGCGGCCACCTGGTTGCGCCACTTGGCGAGCTCCCACACGAGCGTCTTGGGCACGTCCTTGATGGGGGCGTAGGCGCCGACGGCATCGCCATAGATCGTGGAGTAGCCGGTCGCGAGCTCCGACTTGTTGCCGCACGCCAGCACGAGGTGGCCGTGCTGGTTGGACAGGCCCATCCAGATGACGGCGCGAACGCGGGCCTGCAGATTCTCCTCGGCGAGCCCGTCGAGGTGCAGCGCCTCCTGGTAGGCGTCGAAGATCGGCGCGATCGGGACGGTGTCGAGCGACAGACCCGTGCGCCGGGCCTGCTCCGCGGCGTCGGACTTGGAGTGCTCGCTCGACCACGCGCTGGGATTCGAGACGCCGAAGACGTTCTCCGGCCCCAGGGCGTCGACCGCGATCGCTGCGACGAGTGTGGAGTCGATGCCGCCGGACATGCCGAACAGCACCGACTGGAAGCCGTTCTTGTGCACGTAGTCGCGCAGCCCGACGACGAGCGCCGTCCAGATCTCCTCGAGCCGCGGCATGCGCTCGTTGGTGACGGTGGGCAGCGGCTCGTATGCCTCGAACGGCTCGGAGCTGACGATCGTACGTTTGATCGTGAGGCCGCCGAAGCGCTCGTCAGCGCCCGGCATCGTCGGCGTCGCGTGGGGGAGCTCGAGGTCGACGACGAGCAGCTCCGGATCGAACTGGCCCGACCGGCCGAGGACGGTGCCGGCGGCGTCGACCACGATCGAGTCGCCGTCGAAGACCAGCTCGTCCTGCCCACCCACCAGGTTGACGTACGCCAGCACGCACTCGCCCTCGGCGGCGCGACGTGCGCACAACTCCAGGCGTACGTCGTCCTTGTCGGCCTCGTAGGGCGAGCCGTTGGGTACGACCAGCAGCGCGGCGTCGGCGGCCTTGGCGGCAGCCGACGGGCCGTCTCGCCACAGGTCCTCGCAGATCGCGAGCGCGACGTCGATGCCGCCGATCTGGACGATGTTGATCGTGTCGCCGGCGACGAAGTTGCGGATCTCGTCGCCGACGCCGTAGTTCCAGAGGTGGTGCTTGGCCTGGCGGGTGACGATCTCGCCGCCGTGCATGACGGCGACGGAGTTGGTGGGGGCGTTCTTGGGGATGCCGACCTTCTCGGTGATGTGCTGCGCCTGGTCGAGGAAGCCGACCATCGCGACGAGGTCGCCGCAGCCCTCGTCCTTCAGGCGTACGGCGAGGTCCTCGGCGGCCGCGCGCGATGCCTTGATGAGCGACGCCCGCATCGCCAGGTCCTCGATCGGATAGCCGGTCAGCACCATCTCGGGGAAGACGATCAGGTGCACGCCCTTGGCGACCGCCTGCTTGCAGTAGTCGACGACGAGATCGGCGTTGGCGGCCAGATCGCCGACCGTGGCATTGACCTGGGCAAGGGCGAGACGCATCTGGGGCACGAGGCCAGCGTAT
>CAVXIX010000013.1:0-222680 GCA_963761965.1 uncultured Actinomycetota bacterium | reverse complement strand
CTGCGCACGTCGGCGTCGATTGCCTTCATGTCGTCCTCGCTGACGAGCTTGCCGTCCAGCAGCCGACGGCGCACCTGCTCGATCGGGTCGTGCTCCTCGCGCATCTTCTGCACTTCTTCGCGCGCCCGGTACTTGGCGGGGTCCGACATGGAATGGCCGCGATAGCGGTAGGTCAGCATCTCCAGAATGTAGGGTCCGCTGCCGCTCGCGCACCTGCTTCACCACCCGGTCGCCGGCCTCCTTCACCGCGCGCACGTCCATGCCGTCGACCTGCTCGCCCGGAATATCGAAGCGGGCGCCGCGCTGCGAGAAGTCGGTGGTCGCGGCCGAACGCTCGACGCGGTCCCCATCGCGTACTTGTTGTTCTCGATGATGAAGATCACCGGCAGCTTCCACAGCTTCGCCATGTTGAAGCTCTCGTACACCTGCCCCTGGTTGGCGGCGCCGTCGCCGAAATAGGTCAGGCACACGCGGCCGTTGCCGCGATAGGCGTTGGCAAAGGCGAGGCCCGCGCCCAGCGGCACGTTGGCGCCGACGATGCCGTGCCCGCCGTAGAAATTCTTCTCCTTGGAGAACATGTGCATGGAGCCGCCCTTGCCGCGCGAGTAGCCGCCGCGCCGCCCGGTGAGCTCGGCCATCACGCCCTTCGGGTCCATGCCGCAGGCCAGCATGTGGCCGTGGTCGCGATAGGTGGTGATGACCTGATCGCCCTCCTCGATCGCCATCTGCATGCCGACGACGACAGCCTCCTGGCCGATGTAGAGGTGGCAGAACCCGCCGATCAGGCCCATGCCGTAGAGCTGGCCCGCCTTCTCCTCGAAGCGGCGGATCAGCAGCATCTCCCGATAGGCCTTGAGCTCCTGGTCGCGGCTGAACACGGGGACCGCTTGCTGGCCGTTGGGACGAGACATGCCGGGGCTCACCTTGGCTTGGCTGGAGCGGCAGACAGGCCTACCGAAAAAACGTACCTGAGCCAAACGGCCGCCGGCAAGGCCAGCGGAGCCGCAGGGAGAAGTATCACCCGATCGCCGGACAGGCAAAGCCCAGCTGTCGATGGCAAGCTCTCTATGATGTCGGGTCGCGGCATCGAGCAGGCGACATCCCGCTCCAGGCGGGTGCGCGCGGCCTCAAGGCGCCCGACCTGCCGGCTCCAGCATGCTGGAGCCTTCGATCAGATCGAGTTGCGCCTCGAGGCCGCGCTCAACGCTAATGCGTGACAGGCGAAATAGCCGAGCGCCCAACAGGCAGAAGCGACACCAGGGTCATGCCGTGGCCGGCTTTGACGCCGATCATACAGTGGGTGTACGCGAGAACCTGGTGATGTGCAGGTCGCGACCGGGAACGACAGCACACTAAACGCAGGCGGTTAAGCCCGCGTAAAGCGATGTCCCATCATCCCTCTCACATAATTCTTCGAAAGGGCGGTCAGCTACGCCTTCCGCAGCACGCTCTTGCCCGCATAGCGCGCCGTGTCGCCCAGCTCCTCCTCGATGCGGATGAGCTGGTTGTACTTGGCGATGCGGTCGGAGCGCGACAGCGAGCCGGTCTTGATCTGGCCGGCGTTGGTCGCCACGGCGATGTCGGCGATGGTGGAGTCCTCCGTCTCGCCCGAGCGGTGCGAGATGACGGCGGTGTAGGCGGCGCGCTGCGCCATGTCGATCGCATCGAGCGTCTCGGTCAGCGAGCCGATCTGGTTGACCTTCACCAGGATCGAGTTGGCGATGCCCTTGTCGATGCCTTCCTTCAAGCCGCTTGGTGTTGGTGACGAACAGATCGTCGCCGACGAGCTGGCACTTGCCGCCGATCTGCGTCGGTCAGCGCCTTCCAGCCCTGCCAGTCGTCCTCCGCCATGCCGTCCTCGATCGAGACGATCGGGATAGCGTCGCAACCAGGCCGGCGAGGTACTTCGCCATGCCGCCGCTGTCGAGCGACTTGCCCTCGCCCTCCATCGCGTACTTGCCGTCCTTGTAGAACTCGGTGGCCGCGCAATCGAGCGCCAGCATCACGTCCTCGCCCGGCTTGTAGCCCGCCCCCTCGATCGCCTTCATGATGAACGACAGCGCCTCGTCCGCCGACTTGAGGTTCGGCGCAAAGCCGCCCTCGTCGCCGACGTTGGTGGCTGTGGCCCGCGTCCTTCAGCGCCTTGCGCAGCGTGTGGAAGATCTCCGCGCCCATGCGGATGGCATCGGCGCAGGTCGGCGCGCCGACCGGCATGATCATGAATTCCTGGATGTCGATCGGGTTGTCGGCGTGCGCGCCGCCGTTGATGATGTTCATCATCGGCACGGGCAGCAGGTGCGCGTTGCGCGCCGCCGAGGTAGCGGTACAGCGGCAGGTCGCGCGCGGCCGCCGCGGCCTTGGCGACGGCCAGCGAGACGCCGAGGATGGCGTTGGCGCCGAGCCGGCCCTTGTTGGGCGTGCCGTCGAGCTCGATCATCGCGTCGTCGATGCGCCGCTGATCCTCGGCGTCCATGCCGGACAGCGCGTCGAAGATCTCGCCGTTGACGTTCTCCACCGCCTTCAGCACGCCCTTGCCGAGATAGCGCTTCTTGTCGCCGTCGCGCAGCTCGACCGCCTCGTGCGCGCCGGTGGAGGCGCCGACGGCACCGCGGCGCGGCCGAGCGAGCCGTCCTCGAGCACCACATCGACCTCGACGGTCGGATTGCCGCGGCTGTCGAGAATCTCGCGGCCGATGATGTCGACGATGGCGGTCATGTGTGCCCTCCAGCTTGTGCGTTGCGGCCGGCTCGCGCTCGTGTGAGCTTGGCGCGAGCTTCTAGCGCGTGACGGCGTGCCCGCAAAGCGGCAGATCGCCAGCGCGCCCAAAGGTTGCAGGTAACATCGACGCATGGCCGCAAATTCCGCACTGGTTCTGTTCTCGGGCGGCCAGGATTCCACCGTCTGCCTTGCCTGGGCGCTCGACCGCTACGCCCACGTGGAGACCATCGGCTTTGCCTACGGTCAGCGCCACGCCGTCGAGCTGGCGCAGCGGCCGATCATTCGTCAGTCAATCGCCGCGACCTTCCCGCGTGGGCCGCCCGCCTCGGCGACGACCACGTGCTCGACCTCGCCGACCCTCGGCCAGATCAGCGACACCGCGCTCACCCGCGACGCAGCAGTTCGCGATGACCGCTGCGGGCCTGCCCAACACCTTCGTGCCCGGCCGCAACTTGCTGTTCTTCACCTACGCCGCCGCTCTCGCCTATCGCCGCGGCATCCGCACGCTCATCGGCGGCATGTGCGAGACGGATTTCTCCGGCTACCCCGACTGCCGCAACGACACGCTGCAATCGCTGGCAAGATCCATCTCGCTCGGCATGGATGCCGAATTCACGATCGAGACCCCGCTGATGTGGATCGACAAGGCCGCCACCTGGGCCATGGCCGAGAAATTGGGCGGCGCCGCCGCTCGTCGACCTCATCGTCGAGCACACCCACACGTGCTACACCCCAGACCGCACCACACGCCACCCCTGGGGCTACGGCTGCGGCACATGCCCGGCCTGCGTCCTGCAGGGCCAAAGGATGGGAGAAATGGCAGACCGTCAGGAGCTGATGCGCGCGTGCGATCTCGCCCTTACCGGCGACTGGGACGGCGCCCACAAGATCGCGCAACAGGACGAGGAGGACGCAACGTCCTGCTGGGTCCACGCCGTGCTGCACAAGATCGAGGGCGACGCCGGTAACGCGCGCTACTGGTACCGGCGCGCGAGCCAGGCCTACGAGGCCTACTCCGACCCGAAGGCCGAGCTCGCCGCCATCAAGGCCGTGCTGGGCTATTGATCCTATGACGACGGACGTGCCCGAAGCGCCCTTGCTGCGCCAGCTCGAGGAGGAGTTGCTGAAACCGGAGGTCCGCCGCTCGCCGGAGCGGGTCGGCCGCCTCCTCGCCGACGAGTTCATCGAGTTTGGCAGCTCTGGCCATGCCTACGACAAGGCGCAGGTCATCGAGGCGTTGAGGGAGGAGACACCCGACCCGGCCGGTCGCCTTGAGCTAGCCGAGTTCGCGGCCCGGCCTCTCGCGCCCGATGTCGTCCTTGTCACTTACCGCACCGTTCTCCGGGCTGGGCCCGGGGCGCCGCCTCAGTCGCGATTGCGCAGCTCCATCTGGAAACGCATCGACGGGCAGTGGCAGATGGTCTTCCATCAGGGCACACCGTCCCCTTGTCCCTAACTCAACCCAAGGCCGTGCTGGCCGCCATCAAGGCCGTGCTCAGCTACTAGGCCCGTCCGGCGGCTTATCCCCACCCCAGGGCTGGTCTGCTACTATTCGCTTATGATCCCACAAGACCGCCAAAAACCAAGGGGCGCTAGCCTATGACCGAGCTTGCCACGGCCCCCAGCTTCCGCCTCGACGGCAAGCGTGCCCTCGTCACCGGCGCCGGCCGGGGCATAGGCCTCGCCGCCTCCGGTGCGCTGGCCGATGCCGGCGCGCACGTCACCCTGGCAGCCCGCACCCCAGTCCGAGATCGAGGCCGCCGCCGCCGCCATCCGCGACCGCGGCCAGCACGCCGACACGCTGGTGCTGGACGTCACCGATCTCGCCGCCATGCAGCGCGCGATCGCGGCCGCGCCCCCCTTTCAACATCCTCGTCAACAATGCCGGAACCAACCGCCCCAAGCCGCTGCTGGAGGTCACCATCGACGACTTCGACGCCATCATGGGCCTCAACGTCCGCGCTGCCTACTTCGTCGCCCAGGCCGTCGCCCGCCGCCTTGTCGATGCGCGCCAGCCAGGCTCGATCATCAACATCTCCTCGCAGATGGGGCACGTGGGTGCGGCGCGGCGCACGGTGTACTGCGCCTCCAAGCACGCCATGGAAGGCTTCACCAAGGCGATGGCCGTCGAACTCGCCCCGCACGGCGTGCGCGTCAACAGCATCGGTCCCACATTCCTGGAAACGCCCCTGACGCGCCCGTTCTTCGAGAACGCGGCCTTCAAGGCCGAGGTGCTCTCCAAGATCAAGCTTGGCCGCATCGGCCAGCTCGACGAGGTCACGGGCGCGATCGTCTTCCTCGCCTCCGACGCCTCATCGCTGATGACGGGCTCCGCCATGGTTGTAGATGGCGGCTGGACCGCGGATTAGAACCCAAGCGCCACTGTGTCCGGCGATCAACGCCCCTGAGGCGCAACTCACTGATCGGCACGTGGATTCTACCTGGGTGGCTCGAATCAGTTTAGGTAGCCGCCTATACCGCGCCGGCGTAGGGGACGATGCGGGGCCGCCTCGCCATGCCGAGGCCAACCAACTCGGGGGTGCCCAATGACGCCAACCATGCGCAAAGCTATCGACATCTTGACGGCCATCGCTCTCACCGCGGCCGCCTTCTTCATCATTGTCGTCGCCAACAGTTTCCTGATGGCGCGCGGCGGCTACGGCCAGGGCATTACGATCTGGTACGCGTTCATCAGGCGCCCCGATATCCTCGGCACCATGGTGCTGACTGCACTTGTCACCATGGCCTACTTGTTCTGGAAGCAAAACGGACGGCCCAGACTCTAACGAACTGCTCTCTAGGCACTGCTCTCTAAACCCTCTCTCTCGTTCTCTAGGCCCGGCACCTCGCCCAAGGTTGCCGGGCCTTTTTATTCGCCTCTACGTTTGGATCTTGAACGGATTGAAGTCGGTGTCGCGGTCGTAATGGTCCTCGTTCTCCGCGCGCTTCAGAAATCCGACGATGGCGTAGGTGACCGGCGTGAACACAATCTCCACCAGTGTCTTGGTGACGAACTGGGCAACCATCACCGTCACCAGCGCCTCGTTGGGGATGATGCCCGTGTTGTAGAAGGCGAGCGGATAGAAGATCGCCGAGTCGACGGCCTCACCGAACACCGTGGAACCGATTGTGCGTGTCCACAGCGCTCGCCCGTTGGTCCAGATCTTCATCTTCGCCAGCACATAGGAATTGACGAACTCGCCGCAGAAGTAGGCGAGCATCGAGGCACCGACGATGCGCCAGGTGTTGCCGAATGCGATCTCGTAAGCGCCCTGATGCTTCCAGAACGGTGCGGGCGGCAATGCCACGACGATCGCCGCCATGATCGAGGCGAATATGAGCGCGCCGAAACCCGACCAGATGACGCGCCGCGCCCGCGAATAACCGTACACCTCGGTCAGGATGTCGCCGAAGACGTACGAGATGGGGAAAAAGATGACCCCGGCGCCGAACACGTAGGGGCCCCACACGGGCAAGTCGACCGTGGCGATCTTGGCGGGGCCGATGAGGTTGGAGCACACCAGCACCACCACGAACGCCACCATGACGAATTCGAAGTAGCGGTAGCGCCGCGCCGGCGCCTGCTGCGAAGCTGCTGATGGCATGTTGGCCCCCGATCCCATCGCTCGATGTAAAAGCGCCCAACTAAGCCATGAGCCTGCACACAGCGTCAAAGATAAGTTGACGCTCCGGCGAAGCCGGCCAACAGGTGGATTTCACAGGTGAAATGCCCTAAGCACCGGACGTTGCACGCATCCGGATGATCGACATGCCGCACCAGCACGCCGGGTTCGGCCCCGTGCCGAAGAACTGAGGAAACAGTCTCATGGGCCGCAAGCCATCGCAGCTCACAGCACTTGGCGATGTATCGCGCGTGCCCGAGAGCCCCGACCAGGCCGTGCTCGAGCGTGTCGCCAATCCGCACCCTGACACGCATTACGTCGCGCGCTTCACCGCACCGGAATTCACCGCGCTTTGCCCGGTCACCGGCCAACCCGACTTCGCCCACCTCGTCATCGACTATGTGCCGGATCGCTGGCTGGTGGAGTCCAAATCGCTCAAGCTCTATCTCTCGTCCTATCGCAACCACGGTGCCTTCCACGAGGACTGCACGGTGGCCATCGGCAAGCGCATCACCGCGCTGCTTGAGCCGCACTACCTTCGCATCGGCGGCTACTGGTATCCGCGCGGCGGCATGCCCATCGACGTATTCTGGCAGACGGGGACGTTACCGAAGGACGTATGGCTGCCCGATCAGGGTGTCGCCCCCTACCGCGGACGCGGCTGAGCCTGCGCCACGACACGCGGCGTCACCGAGCGCGAGCCGTTCCAGGCGAAGCCCCGACCCACCCTGCGGCTCGGAAACAGTAGCGTTACCGGGTTGATGTGGCCACCACCCTTGGTTCGCACCTCGTAGTGCACGTGCGGACCGGTGGAATGGCCGGTGCTGCCCAGCGCTCCCAGCTTCTGGCCCTGGTCCAGCATGGTGCCGACCCTGACGAAAATCCGCTGCAAGTGCCCGTAAAGGTGGACGCGTCCCAGATCGTCGCGAGCCATCACGGCATTGCCGTAGCCGCCGCGCCAGCCGGCAAACGTCACACGCTGCCGCCGCGTGGTGGCGTGCACGGGCGAACCGAGTGCACCGGCCAGATCGATGGCTGGATGACGGCGGCCTTGGTTGAAGAGGCTCGTCACGCGTCCCCTCTCGAATGGCATGATGAACTCGGCTCCGGCCAGGCTTCCGGGCCTTTCGCGCTGCTCGGTGTCGGCATCGGGCCAGGCACGCTCGACTTCGAACGGCTCGGTGGACGGCAGCGACATCCATTTCGGGCTCGGCAGCCTCGACATCGCCAGCGGATCGGCCTCGCTTAGCGTTCGCTTGGCACCGAGCGCGTGCCGGCGCATGTCGGGATTGAGTGGAGCCACCGTGGTCAGTTCGGGCAGTCCCGCGGCCATGGGGTCGACCAGCTGGCCAACATCGAGCACCGGTCGGTTGACTAACTCGTACGGCAGACCGCTGCCGACCGATCCGAAGGACGCGAGCGCGACCTTGGTGCTGCGGACCACGGTCGTGTCCACCAGGCGCTCGGTCATGCGCCGCCCGCGCTCGGGGTCGGCGAGCCCAGCTGCCCTTTCAAAACTGCCGGCGAGAAAGCCGATGGAAAAAAACGCAAACGCAACCTTGGTGATACGCATGCCGGCTCATGTTGAAAGTTGGCTCTGCATCGCACCCGCATGCGCACGAACGATATTGTCGTTGCAGATGCCACGTGGCCGGGCGTCGCAGGGCCGGCACCGTTGCCGAAGAAATGAGCAATGCCAAAACGATAGCTGTTCAGAAAAAAATCGGCTGCGCTCGAGGTCAAGCTGTCGCGCGGCGCGCGCACCACTGCGCACGCCCCTAACTAATCGACAATCCGCGCGATGGTTCCGAACGCTGGCGTCTACTCGGCGGCGTGCGACACGGTTCTGGTTCGCCGCAAATCCGGCGGCACCGCTTCCTCGGCCAGCAGAGCGATAGCTTCACGCAAGGGCAGGACCTGCTGTTCCTGAGCCCCGAGCCGCCGCATGGAAACGGTCTTCTCCTCCGCCTCGCGCTTGCCCACCACCAGCAGCACCGGCGTTTTGCTCAGCGAATGCTCGCGCACCTTGTAGTTGATTTTCTCGTTCCGCAGGTCGAGTTCGGCGCGCAGACCGACCGACCGGAGCGCAGCGAGTGCTTGCTCGGCGTAAGCGTCGGCATCCGAGACGATGGTGCACACCTTGACCTGAACCGGTGCCAGCCACAGCGGCAGATGTCCGGACGTATTCTCGAGCAGGATGCCGGCGAAGCGCTCCATCGAGCCGAACATGGCGCGATGGATCATCACCGGCGTTTTCTTCTCGCCGTCGGCATCGATGTAGAACGCCCCGAACCGCTCCGGCAGGTTGAAGTCGACCTGAATGGTGCCGCACTGCCAGTCGCGGCCGATGGCATCGCGCAGCACATACTCGAACTTCGGCCCGTAGAAGGTTCCCTCGCCCGGGTTGACGCCGGTTTTGATCTTTCCGCCCGAGTCATTGGCGATCTGTTCCAGTACCCGCGACATGGCCCCCTCGGCGTGGTCCCACAAAGAGTCCGAGCCCACACGTTTGTCTGGGCGTGTCGCTAGCTTCACCAGTACCTGCTCGAAGCCGAAGTCGCGGTAGATCGACATTATGAGGTCGTTCATCCGGATGCATTCATCCGCCAGCTGCTCCTCGGTACAAAACACGTGTGCGTCGTCCTGGGTGAAGCCGCGCACACGCAATAGCCCGTGCAGGGCGCCCGACGGCTCGTAGCGGTGCACGATGCCGAACTCGGCCACGCGATAGGGCAGCTCGCGGTAGGAGCGCAGCCCGTGCTTGAAGATTTGGACGTGACCCGGACAGTTCATCGGCTTGATCGCGAACTCGCGCTCGTCCTCGGTCGCGGTGGAGAACATGTTCTCCCGGTACCACTCCCAGTGGCCGGAGGTCTCCCACAGCGCCTTGTCGAGGATCTGGGGGCTATTCACCTCGCGATAGCCGGCCGCATTCTGACGGCGGCGCACGTAGTTGATGAGAGCCTGGAACAGTTCCCAGCCCTTCGGGTGCCAGAACACGACGCCCGGCCCTTCCTCCTGGAAGTGGAAGAGATCCATCTCGCGCCCGAGCTTGCGGTGATCGCGCTTCTCGGCCTCTTCCAGCATCCTGAGGTAGGCAGCGAGTTCGGCCTCGGTCGCCCAGGCGGTGCCGTAGACGCGCTGCAACTGCGGCTTGGTGTGGTCGCCGCGCCAGTAGGAGCCCGCAAACTTCGTCAGCTTGAATGCCTTGCCGATCTGCCCGGTCGCGGTCATGTGCGGCCCGCGACACAGATCCAGCCACTCGCCCTGCTTGTAGATCTTGAGGTCTTCGCCTTCTGGTATTGCGTCGACCAATTCGATCTTGAACAGCTCGCCCTTCTTTTTGAAGAAGTCCCGCGCCTGCTGGCGGCTCCAGAACTCCTTGGTGAACGGTGCGTTGCGGCCGATGATCTCGTGCATCTTGGCTTCGATCTTGGCCAGATCATCGGGATGAAACGGCTCGGCCTTGGCAAAGTCGTAGTAGAAGCCGTTCTCGATCACCGGGCCAATGGTTACCTGGGTGCCGGGCCATAGGGCCTGCACGGCTTCCGCCATCACGTGCGCTGCATCGTGCCGGATCAGCTCCAGCGCTTCGGGGTCTGTGCGGGCCAGGATTTTTACGGTTGCATCAGCGTTTATGGGATCGGCGAGATCGGCGAGCTTACCGTCGACGCTCATCGCCACTGCGCGCTTGGCCAGCGACTTGGCGATGCTTTCGGCCAACTCCCGGCCAGTAATGCCTTTGCGCACCGACCGCTCGGCACCGTCTGGAAATTTCAGGGTGATTTCACTCATGGCCATCCTCTCACTCGCTGCAAACCACGCAGGTAAGGTGAACCGTGCCCTGGCAGCAGCCGGGGCATCGGGGGCGGCTGCTTGTGCCCACGCTGGCCCGTCCCTGTCAAGCCAGGCCTTGGCCATTCACTCTGCCGGCAGAACGCCTCATTGGTGCCCCAGCCGTCTGCTACAATTACTTCATCGGCAATCCGCAATTGCAGAGCCAAATTCCTGTGATAGCTTGCAATTGCGGAACGGTCGGAAGGGGCCTCTGCGCTACCCGGCGAATACCGACGTGGTGACAATTACGGTTTCGAGGGGAGGGACGAACGTGCGATCGATCGCGTGCTGCGCCGCCCTGCTAATGGCGGCGCTGTTGGCGTTTCCGTTTGCAGCTGGTGCGCAACAACTACCCATCCAGCTTGCTCAGACCAAACGCCCTATAGCGCCGCAGCCGCCGACAGCGACTGCGCGCTATCAAGCATTGCGCGACAAGCTCAACCAGAACACCGTCACGGTCATCTCCGGTAACCCCAACGGTACTTATCTTTACCTCGCCTACGACATGTCGGCCGTCCTCGACGACGGTAACGAGCTGCGCGTCCTGCCGGTGATCGGTAAGGGCGGCTATCAGAACGTGATGGACGTTCTGCACTTGAGAGGCGTCGACCTCTGCATCACCCAGTCCAACATCATGACCTATCTCAAGAAGACGGGTGAGATGGGACCCAACATCGACGCTCGCCTCGCATTCATCACCAGGCTCTACAACGAAGAGATGCACGTTCTCGCCGGTCCCGGCATCAACAACGTCAAGGAGCTCGACGGCAAGAAGGTCAACTTCAGCGACGTGGGCAGCGGCACGCAGTTTTCCACGCGCCTCATCTTCGAGCTGCTCGGCATCAAGGCAACCGAGATCAACGTCGGTCAGGCCGACGGCTTCCAGATGGTGAAGTCGGGCGAGATCGCGGCCACCGTGCTCATCGCCGGCAAGCCCACCGGCTCGTTCGCCAAATTCAAGCTTGAGCCCGGCATGAAACTGCTGCCCGTAGCCTACACGGAAGTTCTGGAGCAGGACTATTTCCCGGCCAAGCTAACGTCGGACGATTACCCGGGTCTGATTGCCAAGGGTGAGAGCATCGACACCGTCGCCGTCGCATCCGTGCTCGCGGCCTACAACTGGCCTCGCGACACCGACCGCTATCGCCGGGTGGCTTCCTTTATCGATGCGTTCTTCACTAAGTTCCCCGAGTTCCAGAAGCCGGCGCGCCATACGAAGTGGAAGGAGGCCAACATCAACTCCGCCTTGAAAGGCTGGAAACGCTTCCCGGCGGCGGAGGAGTGGATTGCAAGGAATGCCGAGAAGCGGCCGACGACCAATGTCGCGATCGATCCCGGCATCGTTCGCCAGCAGGCGGCCAAGGCTGCGCCCAACGACCCCGCCGCCCAGGAGAAGTTGTTTCAGGAGTTCATGGATTGGGCCAAATCGCAGGGCAGGCGCTAGCCGGCCGGTATAACCAGGCAGGGATGCGCAAGCCTGGGTCTAGTGGCATTGGGGAGGTTGAAAGCAAGTCGTGACGCGGGCGGAACCAGCCCAGCCCAATAACCGGTTCATGCCGGGGCCGTTAGGCGCGTGCGCGCTTGCGCTACTGTCGGGCCTGCTTATCACTTCGCTGACTCCCGGTATCGGGCTGGCTCAGACCGCACGCCCCAGTGTCTAGTCTCGGCTGATCAGGTAGTAGGAGAAGAATACCGAGAAGGCGCACATGTCGCCCAGGATGAAGATCCACGTGCCCTCCTCGCCGGGGACCTTGCGGGATGGTGGTGGGTCCCGGGTGTGATCCTGGATGTCGCGGCGGCGTGGTCCAGCAGTCTGTCGGCCATGGGACTGTCAGCTCGCGACGAACTCGCGGCCTGTGCCTCGAGCTGCACCTTGCGCCGGTTGATGGACTGCAGCGTCGTGACGGTCATCGTGATCATCCAGCCGAAGAAGACCGCGAACGGCATCCAGAACGCTCCGACTCCGTCGTACGCAAACAAGCCGGTGTGGAAGAACGCGATGAGGCCGGCAGGGAAGATCAGGACCGCGCACCAGAAGTTCAGGTAAGCGACCCAGCGCGGGTAGAGCGTCGGCACGTTGTGGTCCTTGAGGATCGCCAGGCCGATGAGCACCATGAACACGGCGAACGGCGGCCAGGTGAAGAGGAAATCGAACCACACCCAGTCGTTCATGATCTGCATGATCTCGGGGTCGAGAGTCTCCGGTCGGAAGGCGATCACGGCCCAGGTCATCGGGATCAGAATGAAGAAGACATAGCCACCACCGTTGAGGGCGATCGAGCAGTAGGTGAGGATCGGGTAGCCACGCTCCATCTTGCGCATCAAGATCGTGATCGCCATGGACCAGGTGGCCCAGAAGCCCCACGCCATGCACTGGATGAGGCAGCCTAGGCGGATCTCGTCCTTCCGGTCGATGAACTTCTGGGCCAGTTCGTCGGCAGACAGGTCAGGTGATGGCGGCGGGATGAAGTGCATGAGGAATCCCTGCGCGATGACCATTGCCACGATCAGGACGATGCCCGACCACACCGCGGCCTTCATGAGGCCCGATTCCAACTCGATCTTCTGTGCCATGTTGTCGTCCTTCAAGGTTCTGGGACCCGCAGACCAAGTCTCAGTCGTTAATGAGTGGCACTAACGTAGATCACAATTGGCATTAATGATAGTCTTCGTCTCGAAATTTCCCACCCTTCGAGCCTCAGCGTGGGAAGTAGGGTTGCCGCATGACGAGTGAGGTGGCCTCCGAGCGTCCGCGCCGGGGGCGTCGCGCTCCGGTCGAGGTGCGAGACCTTGTGCTCGGCGCGGCGCACACGTTGTTCACGTCGCAGGGCTATCACGGGACGAAGACGCGTCAGATCGCCGATCGTGCCGGCGTCGGTGAGTCGGTGGTCTTCCGCAATTTTGGTTCGAAGGCCGAGCTCTTCGAGGTCGTCATCCTCAAGCCGTTCGGCGACTTCCTTGAACAGTGGGCCGCATCGTGGAGCCGTGAACCACTCGGATCTGCCGACCCTGAGGAGATCGCGCGGAGTTTTGTAAAAGGGTTCTACGGCATCGCCTCTGAGCACCGTGAGCTGCTGATGACTTTGATGACGGCGCAGGTCAAGGGCGCCGACGAGGCGCTGGCGAGCGTGGCTGACGCTGTCAGCTCTCATTTCGCCGAGAGCCTCAAGGTCATGCGCCGGATGATTCTCGAGCACGGTGGCGCACGTCATTGGCAGGGGATCGATCCGCCCGCCACCGTGGCCGTCGCTGTGGGCTCCGTCCTGTCGATGGTCATACTTGACGACTGGATCTTCCCTCGCGGTGAGCGGCGACCTGGCCGGGCCCGTCAGATCGAGGAGCTCACGCAAATGCTCCTGCACGGAGTCGCGCACCGATCGGCTCCTGCATAGTCGGTCTCGGGGAGGTGCAGCAGTGGGCGTTCGGTGTCCGTCATGCACGCTGTCGGCACGTGCCGGATGGGCGTCGACGAGCGAGCAGCCGTCAGCCCTGACCTCAAGGTGCGCAGCGTCGATGGCCTGCGCGTGGTCGACGCCTCAATCATGCCGTCGATCACCGGCGGCAACACCAACGCGCCGTGCTACATGATCGGCGAGCGGGCAGCGGACTTCATCCTCGCGCGGCCCTGAGGGCATCGGTCGGCCCATGCAGCGCTGTCTCGTCTGGAGGAGGTCGGACCCGGCCATCGCGGACCACTAAAGCCCGAGTGCCTTGGATGGGGGCGAGTCGGGATCCGGGCCTCAGTGGGACGCGCCGACGTACGCCCGGAGGTCGGCCATCGAGTCGGCGAGGACCTGGTCAGCTCGAGCTCGGGGTGTGCGAGCCATCGCTCGTACGATGCGACGGCGAGGGCGAGGCTCACGTGACCGACGAGTCGGGGGAGCGCCGCATCGGCGGGCATTCGAGGCGCCGGCCGACGTATTCGCTGATGACGGCGCGCCAGGACTCGTAGCGGAGCGCGGAATGGGCCTGCAGTGTCGGAGTCGTGAGGATCAGCCGCATCCGGATGCGATGTTGGGGGATCGCCGCCTCGTCGAACTCGTTGAAGGCGATCACGCATCGGTGCACTGCTTCCGCGAGCGGGACGTCGTCAGGCACGGCATCGAACTGCTCGCGGAAGTGCTGAAGGCTCTCGTCGAACTGGCCCCACGGAATGTCGTTCTTGGAGGGGAAGTAGCGGAATAGGGTGCGGCGGCCGACCCCAACCGCGTCGGCGATCTGCTCCATGGTCGTCTCGTCGAACCCTTGGGCCTCGAACAGCTCGAATGCAGCGCGCTCGATCGCCGCGTGATCGGTTGCCGAGGGCCGGCCTTGGGATTGCGTTCGAGAGGCGCGTCATGACGGAGAGAATCTAACAGCCCTTCCTTTTTGGCGCTGAGTGCCATAACGTATGTCGTCACGTCACATCCGCACTCGAAGGAGAACGCCATGGCCCAGAACCCCACGACCGAGAACGTCGCAACCGACGAAGCCGAGCTGGTGACCGAGGACCTGATCGAAGAGGTCTCGATCGACGGCATGTGCGGCGTCTACTGAGCATGACCACGCTGATGGCCGATCCGATGCTCGACGAGGCCTGGACGCTGTCCGGTTCGGTCGCGCTGCGCCCCGAGCCGTTCGGCGCGCTGGCCTATCACTTCGGCAACCGCAAGCTGACGTTCCTCAAGAAGCAGGAGCTGGTCGACGTCGTCAACGCGCTCGGCGACTCCGAGACGGCGGCCGCGCGCTGACGCGGCAGGCATCCCGGCCGCAGCAGTGGCCGGCGTACGTGAAGGCGCTTCGCGGTCTCGCCGCCTCCGACATGATCCTCGAACGGAACCCCTCATGACCCTCCTCGACGTACGCACACCGGTGGCCCGGCCGACCACCGGCCCGCTGGTCAACCAGTTCGAGTTCGGCCTGGACGCGCCGATCTGCCTGACGTGGGAGCTGACGTATGCCTGCAACCTGGCGTGCGCGCACTGCCTGTCGTCGTCGGGCAAGCGTGACCCGCGGGAGCTGACGACCGAGCAGTGCGAGGCGGTCATCGACGAGCTGCAGCGGATGCAGGTCTTCTACGTCAACATCGGCGGGGGAGAGCCGACGATCCGGCCGGACTTCTGGCACCTGCTGCAGTACGCCGTGGACCACAACGTCGGCGTGAAGTTCTCCACCAACGGCGTACGGCTCAACCCCGAGCGGGCGCGCGTTCCTGGCGTCGACGGACTACGTCGACGTGCAGATCTCGCTGGACGGCGCGACCGCCGAGGTCAACGACTACGTGCGCGGCCCCGGGTCGTACGACACCGCGATCACCGCGCTGCAGAACCTGCAGGACGCCGGGCTTCAAGGACGCCAAGATCTCGGTCGTCGTGACCCGGCAGAACGTGACCCAGCTCGACGAGTTCAAGGCGCTGGCCGACCAGTACGGCGCGACGCTGCGGCTGACCCGGCTGCGTCCTTCAGGTCGTGGCGCGGACGTGTGGGACGAGCTGCACCCGCTGCCGGAGCAGCAGCGCGTCCTCTACGACTGGCTGATGGCCAACGGTGACAACGTCCTGACCGGCGACTCGTTCTTCCACCTCGCCGCGTTCGGCGAGTCCCTGCCCGGGCCTCAACCTGTGCGGCGCCGGGCGGGTGGTGTGCCTGATCGACCCGATCGGCGACGTGTATGCCTGCCCGTTCGCGATCCACGACAACTTCCTGGCCGGCAACCTGCTGGCCGACGGTGGGTTCAAGCAGGTGTGGCAGACCTCCGAGCTGTTCCAGGAGCTGCGCTCGCCGCAGACCTCGGGCGCCTGCACGACGTGCCAGTTCTTCGACTCGTGCCGGGGTGGCTGCATGGCGGCGAAGTTCTTCACCGGCCTGCCGCTCGACGGACCCGGACCCGGAGTGCGTGCAGGGCTACGGCGAGAGCGCGCTGGCCGGCGACCGTACGATCCCGGCTGCCAGCCAGGACCACTCGCGTACGACCCCGGGCCGCAACCAGCCGGTGATGCTCACCCTCACCCGCCGCGAGGATCTCGAGGCGCCGCCGGTCTCGGCCTGCGCCGAGAACCCCCTCGCCGGCTTCCGGCTCTGACCCGAAAGAGAACCATGTCGAAGAATCCCTGGGCCAAGAATCCTTGGTTCGAGTCCGTCGCCGTCGCCCAGCAGCGGGCCAAGAAGCGCCTGCCGTCGTCGGTCTATGGCGCGCTGGTCGCCGGGTCCGAGCGCGGCCAGTCGATGGCCGACAACGAGGCCGCGTTCATGGAGCTCGGCTTCGCCCCCCACGTGGCCGGACACCAGGCCAAGCGGGACCTGGCCACCACCGTGATGGGGCAGGACATCTCGCTGCCGGTCATCATGTCGCCGACGGGTGTCCAAGCCGTCCACCCCGACGGTGAGGTTGCCGTCGCCCGGGCCGCCGCAGCGCGCGGCACCGTCATCGGGCTCAGCAACTTCGCCAGTCCGCTCGGTCGAGGAGGTCGTCGCGGCCAACCCGCGACGTTCTTCCAGATGTACTGGACCGGCGACCGCGACGTCATGATCCAGCGGATGGACCGGGCCCGCGCCGCCGGCGCCGTCGGCCTCATCGCGACGCTGGACTGGTCGTTCTCGATGGGTCGCGACTGGGGCAGCCCCGAGATCCCCGAGAAGGTCGACTTCAAGACCATGCCCCAGATCGCGCCCCAGGTGCTGCGCAAGCCGCGCTGGCTCAAGTTCGTTCGCCGGCAACCTCCCCGACCTGACCGCGCCCAACCTCGCCGCCGCCGGGCGAGGCGCAGGCGCCGACGTTCTTCGGCGCCTACTACGAGTGGATGACCACCCCGCCGCCGTCGTGGGAGGACGTCGAGTGGATGCGCGAGCAGTGGGCGCGGCCCGTTCATGCTCAAGGGCGTCTGCCGGGTCGACGACGCCCTCCGCGCGGTCGACGCCGGCGTCACCGCGATCTCGGTCTCCAACCACGGCGGCAACAACCTCGACGGCACGCCCGCACCGATCCGCGTGCTGCCGCCGATCGCCGACGCGGTCGGCGACGAGATCGAGGTGCTCCTCGACGGCGGCATCCGCCGCGGCAGCGACGTCGTCAAGGCCGTCGCCCTCGGCGCCCGCGCCGTGATGATCGGCCGCGCGTACCTCTGGGGCCTCGCCGCCAACGGCCAGCCCGGCGTCGAGAACGTCCTCGACGTCCTGCGCAGCGGCATCGACTCGGCCCTGCTCGGCCTCGGGCGTCTCCTCGATCCACGAGCTGACCCCGACACCTCGTCATCGCCGACGGGCTTCCACCGCGCGCTCGGCCGGCCGAGGCGCTGCGATGACGCGTCCTGGCCGACCTGACCTGGCCCGAGGTGGACGCAGCGTCCACTCGTGCTGGTGCCGGTCGGCTCGATCGAGCAGCACGGTCCCACCTGCCGCTCGACACCGACACCGCGATCGCTGAGCGGTCGCCAGGCGGTCGCCCAGCGACTCGGCGGCGACGTCGTGGTGGCTCCGCCGCTCGCCTACGGCTCGAGCGGTGAGCACCAGGCTTTCGCCGGCACCAGCTCGATCGGGACTGACGATCCTCCAGTCTGGTCGTGATCGAGCTGGTCCGCTCGATGAGCACCTGGGCGGGACGCGTCGTCTTCGTCAACGCCCATGGCGGCAATGTCGACGGCGCTGTCCAAGGCCGTGGTCCAGATGGTCGCTGAGCAGCATGACGTCGGCTGGGTGCCGTGCGCGACCGAGGAGGTCGACCTGCACGCCGGCATCACCGAGACCTCGCTGATGCTGCACCTGCGCCCGGAGTCGGTGCGCCTCGAGCTTGCCGAGGCAGGAGACACCCGGCCGCTCGCCGAGATCATGCCCCTGCTCATGGCCGGTGGCGTCGGCGCAGTCTCGCCGAACGGTGTGCTGGGCGACCCGACCGGCGCCCGCCGAGATCGGCGACGTGCTGCCGAGATGACGGCCGACGCTGTGCGCGCATTCGCGGATGGCCTGATGCTCGCGGCATGCTCTCGCGGTCGGGATCGGGACGCGCGTATGAGTCGCGTCGCCCTGGTCACCGGAGCCGCTCGCGGGATCGGTGCGGAGACCGTGCGCACGCTCTGCCGTGACGGCTACGGCGTCGTGGCCGTCGACTCTGCGCGCGGTGAGCGACGTGCCGACGGCGTCGCGTACCCGCTCGCCACCCGCGGCGAGCTCGACGCCGTGGCCGCGGAGTTTCCCGACCAGGTGCTCGCCCGCGTCGCGACGTACGCGACCGCGAAGCGCTGGCTGCCGCAGCCGCCGATGCGGTCGCCCGTTCGGGTCGCTCGACGCCGTGGTCGCGGCCGCCGCGGTCATCGCCGGAGGGCTGCCGCTGTGGGAGACGCCGGACTCGCACCTGCGACGCCAATGGGACGTCGACGTCGCGGGGTCTGGAACACGGCCGCCGTGACCGTTCCCGCATCATGCTCGCCGGGCCCGACCCCGCGCGGCGGTCGATTCGTCGCGATCGCCTCCGCCGCCGGCTCGCACGGCCTGTTCCACCTCGCCGCCTACAACGCCGCCAAGCACGCCGTCGTCGGGCTCGTGAAGGGTCTCGCCGCCGACCTCGTCGGGACCGGAGTGACGGCCTGCGCTGTCTCGCCCGGCTCCACCCGTACGCGCATGCTCGACGCCACCGCAGCGCTTGTACGAGCTCGCCGATGCCGACGAGTTCGCCGCGTCGCAGCTGCCTGCGCCGCGCTCCTCGAGCCGTCCGAGATCGCCGCGACCATCGCGCTCTGCTGCTCCGTCGAGGGGGCCGCGCTCAACGGATCCGTGGTCTCGGCCGACGGTGGCTTCGGCCAGTGACCCTGCCCGTGGGTTTTGCCGTCCGGCTGGCGCCGGGCGTACGCGTCCGTGACCGCGGCCGCACCCTGATCGGCGGAGCGCCGATCCGCGGTCAACCACCTCAGCGCCCGGGCGGGGATCTGATGCGCGATGGAACGCTCGTCGTCATCGACCGCGACGACCGGCCAACTCGCCGAACAGCTCCTCGACTCCGGCATGGCCGAGCCCGTGACCGCCTCTGCTGGCGCCGATCCACTTGGACCAGGTCACCTGCGTCATCCCTGTCCGCGACCGACCGCTCGACCTGGATCGACTGCTCGCGAGTTGGGCAAGGCAATGCGGGTGATCGTGGTCGACGACGCGTCGATCGACCCTGAACGGATCGCGCAGGTGGCCGGACGTCACGGCGCCGAGCTTCATACCTCTGCACCGCAACGTCGGCCCGGCGGGCGCGCGCAACACGGGCCTGCGCGAGGTCACACCCCGTACGTCGTCGTTCGTCGACTCCGACGTCGTGATCGACCCGCGACGCTGTCGGCCGGCTGCTGCGGCACCTGCACGACCCGAATGTCGCCCTCGTCGCGCCCCGGATCAGCGGCCTCGACCACGACGATTCCTGGATCGGCC
Source organism: uncultured Actinomycetota bacterium (assembly GCA_963761965.1). GTDB lineage: Bacteria > Actinomycetota > Actinomycetes > Propionibacteriales > Nocardioidaceae > Aeromicrobium. The sequence goes on along the minus strand of CAVXIX010000013.1, from coordinate 203,118 downwards.
GCTACGAGGCCGCGAGCTCATCGCTAGACCTCGGGGCACGTCGGCGCTCGTACGCCCGGCTCGACGATCGCCTGGGTGCCGTCCGCCGTCGTGGTGGCCCGCGTTGACGCACTCGGCGAGGTTTCGACCCGTCGATGAGAGTGGGGGAGGACGTCGACCTCGTCTGGCGACTGGACGCCGAGGGTGGCGGATCCGGTACGACGCCGACGTCGTCGCCCGGCACGACCATCGCACTCGCCGCGTGAGTGGCTGCAGCCGCAAGGCCTTCTACGGCTCCGGAGCAGCACCGCTCGCCGACCGTCACGGTCGCCAAAGTCGCGCCCGCGGTGCTCACGCCGATCGGTGCAGCCACGGCCGTCGCGGCGCTCGCCCAACGACGTTGGTCGTTGCCGGTCATGTCGCTGCTGGTCGGCGCGCCATGACGTGGCGCGCTGTCGAGATCGATGCGCGCCGGCGATCACCCGTTGCGGACGGCCGGTGAGCTGACCCTGCTCGGTGTCTCGGCCAATCTCGCGCAGCTCATGCACCTCCTGCTCCGCCACTGGTGGCCAGTCGCCGCGCTCGGCGCGCTGTTCTCATCGCGCGTTCGACGTGCGCTGATCGTCGCTGCGGCCGCCGACACGATGATCGAATGGCGCCGGCTCGGGCCCGATCTCGACCCGGTTCGATTTGGCATCGCCCTGCGCCTGGATGATGCTGCGTACGGCGCCGGGCTCTGGCGTGAAGCCTTTCGCCGACGCTCGATGCGAGCGCTGCTTCCGCACGTCAGGCGCTCGACCTGAAGGCTTTCATCCAGGGTGGGTCATGCACCCCCGGCAGACCCCGGTAGCGCGCTCGCGCTCGCGTTCGGCGGTGGCAGGCGGTCTTGCGGAACTGCGTCAGTATCTCGAACCCTAGTCGCGGTAGGTCGGTGACTGATAGCCTCCGGACATGACCGATCGGTGGTGGCGTCGCCGCTACTTTGCGACGGTCTCGCGGATGTTTTCGCCCATATGTGCCTGTCAGGCGGGTCCTCCCGGACAGCAATGCACGTGGAGTGCCGAGATGCAGCGACTCAAGGTTGAGGCGTCTATCGCTCGGTCCATGCTTGCTTTCCCGCTCTAGCTAAGTCATCGGGGCTGCGCTGGTTAAGGCCGGATGGGCCGAAGACGAGAGACGGCGCGCACCCCCGGCGCACCCCCGCAGCGAAATCAGCGGCTCCGAGGCCACGAATACAACTGAAATAACAGGCCAAAACCCAATCCTGAATCACTTGTAATGAGGATGTCGCGGGTTCCGAATCCTGTCGGCGGCTCAGCGAAAATTCGGGTTTGATGAAGTGGGCCGCCCACCCCAGGCGCCGTGGCGCGAATGCGTGCCAGCTGTAGCTGTATCGGCTCCGTCGAAGGCATCAGGCTGTGGGCGATGAGGTGGCTTCAAGGCAGGCGTTGTCCAGAAGCCTGCGATCGAGCAGAGTTGACGACATGGACTCATACGCCAAGGCTGAGGCTGGGTTGCCGTTGCTGGAGGACACGATCGGCACGAACTTCGAGGCGACGGTTGCTGCGCATGGTGGTCGTGAGGCGCTCGTCGAGGTTGCGTCGAGCCGACGGTGGACGTACGAGGAGCTGAACCGCGATGTCGACGCCCTTGCGCGTGGTTTGCTCGCGGCGGGCGTCGAGAAGGGTGACCGAATCGGCATTTGGGCGCCGAACTGTGCGGAGTGGACGATCACTCAGTACGCGACGGCGAAGGTCGGCGCGATCCTGGTCAACGTCAATCCTGCTTATCGGACGCATGAGTTCTCCTATGCGGTGCAGCAGTCGGGGATGCGGATGCTCATTAGTGCGTCTGGGTTCAAGTCCAGCGACTATCGCGAGATGGTCGAGCAGACCGCACAGGTGAACCGGGATCTGGAGCGGGTCGTCTATCTGGACACAGCGGACTGGGGCGACTTGGTCGCCCAGGGGGAGGGGCAGCCGGAGTCGGCGGTCAGTGAGCGGATGGCGACGCTGGTCAACACCGATCCGATCAATATCCAGTACACGTCAGGCACGACCGGCTACCCCAAGGGCGCGACGCTGTCCCACCGCAATATCCTGAACAACGGCTTCTTCACCACTGAGCTGATCAACTTCACCGAGCAGGACCGGCTGTGCATTCCGGTGCCGTTCTACCACTGCTTCGGCATGGTGATGGGCAACCTGGGCTGCACGAGCCACGGGGCCACGATGGTGATCCCCGCACCCGGGTTCGACCCGTCGACGACGTTGCGCGCGATCGCCGAAGAGCGTTGCACCGGCGTCTACGGAGTCCCGACGATGTTCATCGCGATGCAGAACGCGCCCGACTTCGCCGACTACGACCTGTCCAGCCTCCGCACGGGCATCATGGCCGGCTCGCCGTGTCCGGTCGAGGTGATGAAGCGCTGCGTCGAGGACATGCACATGGCCGAGGTGGCCATCGCGTACGGCATGACCGAGACGAGCCCGGTGTCATGTCAGACGCGGGCCGATGACGATCTGGATCGCAGGACCGCGACGATCGGCAGGGTGCATCCTCACGTGGAGATCAAGATCATCGACCCGATCACCGGCGAGACCGTCGAACGTGGGCAGACTGGTGAGTTCTGCACCCGAGGCTATTCGGTCATGCTGGGCTATTGGGACGACCCGGACAAGACAGCGGAGGCGATCGACGCTGATGGTTGGATGCACACCGGTGACCTTGCCGAGATGCGCGAGGACGGTTACTGCAACATCGTCGGGCGGATCAAGGACATGGTGATCCGAGGCGGAGAGAACATCTACCCCCGTGAGATCGAGGAGTTCCTCTACGGCCATCCCGACATCGAGGACGTCCAGGTGGTCGGGGTGCCCGACGAGAAGTATGGCGAGGAGTTGTGCGCGTGGATCAAGCTCCGCACCGGAGCCGAACCGCTCGATGCCGAAGCCATACGGGCATACTCGGCCGGCAAGCTCGCGCACTACAAGATTCCCCGGTATGTCTTGCTGGTTGACGAGTTCCCGATGACTGTCACCGGCAAGATCCGCAAGGTCCAGATGCGCGAGGAGACCGCGGCCCGTCTCAACCTGACCAACTGAGACCTCGAGCCCGAGTCAGCGGCTCCACAGCAAAACTCAATCCAGGGCCACGTGTAGTGAGGAGGTCCCGGGTTCGAATCCTGTCGGAGCAACAGGAGATCTGATCACGAACGACGCTTCTTGCGGCGCTGCTCGCGCCACGCGTCATAGTGGTCGAGCACGGTCTGCTCCACCGGACGGTACGAGATCCCCAGACCTTCGACGCTGCGGCGGTTGTCGACCTGGAACCGGATCCCGAGGTGCTTGGCGATGTAGTCCTGGGTCAGCCCGAAGCGGGGACCGAGGACGCGCACGGCCCAGTCGGGAACGCCATGCCGCGGCAGCGCAGGCCGCGCGGGTGACGGTCGCGGATGATTCCGCGACATCTGCTTCAAGGAGACCATCTCCGGACGCGCCAGGATGTAACGGCCCGCGGCGGACTCGTCCTCCGCCGCCCGGATGTGGGCGGCGGCGACGTCGCGCACGTCGACCGAGGCGAAGCTGAAGTTCGGGGCGCCGTAGAAGAAGTAGCCGCTCATCAGCTCGCTCCATCAGGAAGAGGCTGCCGGAGTCGGAGGCCGGGGCGAGCGAAGGGCCGAGGACGAGGCCGGGGTTGACGGTGACCATGCGTCCAGCGGTCCTGCTTGCGCGCGCCGCGCCAGGCCTCGAGCTCGGCGACCGTCTTGGCGTAGTGGTACGGGTTGTTCTCCAGCGTGCTGCTGGTGTTGAAGTACTCCTCGGCAGGATCTGGTCCTTCATGTCGTGCACGTCGACGTAGTCGCCGAAGATCGCGCCGACCGTGGAGGTGAGCACCAGCCGCTCGACCGATGGCGTCCGATCCACGCTTCCGATGACGTTGCGGGTGCCTTCCAGGGCCGGGTCGAGCACGTCGCGCTGGCCGTCCTTGATCTGCTCCGGCATGCAGGAACGGCGAGGCCACATGGAAGACGACGCGGCAGCCCGCATGGCCTCGTCGAAGAGCTCCGGGGTGCAGCAGGTCGGCCTCGAAGAGCTCCAACTGTCCCCGGCGTACGTCGCCGCGATCTCGCCGCAGCGGCTCGACCTTGTCCGTACGGCTGAGGCTGCGCACGCTCGCTCGCACCGTGTAGCCGCGTTCGAGCAACTGCTTCACGAGGTGGCTGGCGACGAATCCGCTGCCGCCGGTCACCAGTACCGGGGTGTCTGGGGTCATCGGGTCGTACCTTTCATGATGCCGTGCGGGTCCGCGCGTTGAGGATGAGAACGAACCGTATCTCCTCGCCTTCCCGGGCGTCCGTGACATCGGGGATCATGTCTGCATGACGGATCAGCTCGAAGTGACCAACGAAGACGTCGATGTCCTGATCGTGGGAGCCGGAGCGACTGGACTGTCTGCGGCGTACGCCCTGCAGCGCGCGGGCAAGTCGGTGCTGGTGCTCGAGTCGCGTGAGCGCGTCGGCGGACGGCTGTGGACCGACGAGGTCGACGGCGTCGACCTCGAGATCGGCGGGCAGTGGGTCTCGCCCGACCAGGACGCGCTGCTCGCGATGCTCGACGAGCTGGGGCTCGAGACGTTCGAGCGGCACCGCGAGGGCGACTCGATCTACGTGGGCCTCGACGGCGAGCGGCGGACGTTCACCGGCGAGATGCTGCCGGTCCCCGCGGCCGTGGAGTCCGAGATGGCCCGGCTCACCGACCTGCTCGACGAGCTGTCGGCGCAGATGGACCCGTCGCGGCCGTGGGACATGCCGGGCGCCCGCGAGCTCGACCAGGTCACGTTCCTCGGCTGGCTCGAGCAGAACTGCGACGAGCCGGAGGCGCGCGACAACATCGGCGATGTTCATCGCGCAGGCCATGCTGACCAAGCCCGCGCACACGTTCTCGGCACTGCAGGCCGTCCACATGGCGGCGAGCGCCGGCAGCTTCAGCAACCTCGTCGACTCGGAGTTCATCCTCGACAAGCGCGTCATCGGCGGCCTGCAGCAGGTGCCGCTCCGGCTCGCCGAGCGACTCGGCGCCGCAGTGCGCACCGGGCCGCGACGTCGAGAAGGTCGTCTGGACCGACGCCGGCGTCACCGTGTCGTCCGGCGACCTCACCGTCAGCGCCCGCCACCTGGTGCTCGCGATCCCGCCGACCGCGGTCACCCGCGTGCGCTTCGAGCCGCCGCTGCCGTCGATCCAGCGCGAGACCCGCCAGCACCAGTCGTTCGGCCAGGTCATCAAGGTGCACGCGACGTACGAGACGCCGTTCTGGCGCGACGCCGGTCTGTCCGGCACGGCGTTCAGCCCGTACGAGGTCGTGCACGAGGCGTACGACAACACCAACCACGACGAGCCGCGGGGGACACTCGTGGGCTTCGTGTCCGACCTGCAGGCCGACGCCGTGCTCGCCCTGTCGGCGGAGCGTCGCAAGGAGGTCATCCTGTCGTCGCTGTCGACCTACTTCGGGCCTCAGGCCGCCGCGCCGCTGACGTACTTCGAGAGCGACTGGACCTCCGAAGAGCTCGGCAGCGGGGCGTACGGATCGAGCTTCGACATCGGCGGTCTCACCAGGTTCGGCCCTCGACTCCGTGAGCCGGTCGGTCCGATCCAGATCGGCAGCTCCGACGTCGCAGGGCTGGGGTTCCAGCATGTCGACGGCGCGCTGCGGGTCGGCGCCGAGCTGGCCGGCACCATCACCGGAGACTGAAGGCGAGCCCTACTCTTCCGGCTGGCGCTCGAAGAGGGCGGTCATGCGGCGCTGCGGGTCGAGCTGGGTCAGCAACGCGTCCCCGATGCTGGCCAGCTGATCGACCTGCTCCGGAGTCAGTGGATCGAAGACGTATCGCCGGACGGTGTCGACGTGCCCGTGGGAAGCCGACTCCACGGCGCTCCAACCCTCGTCGGTGAGCCGGGCATTCGTCGCCCGTGCGTCTTCGGGGCACGGCACGCGTTCCATCAACCCGCGGTCCTCCAGGCGGCGTACGACGTGCGACAGCCGCGAGAGCGAGGCGTTGGTGTGCTGCGCCAACGAGGTCATCCTCAGGGTGCGGTCAGGCGCCTCCGAGAGCATCGCCAGGACGAAGTACTCGAAGTGCGTCAGGCCCGCCTCCGTGCGGAGCTGCGAGTCCAGCACGCCGGGAAGCAGCTCGACCACCGCGATGAACCGCAGCCACGCCGCTCGCTCGTTCTCATCCAGCCATGGGGTGCCCATGCGAGGAGGATAGCGCAATAGTTGACGCAACAACTAAATGCTGTACAGTATTAGTTGAAGCAACAACCAATCTACGACATAGGAGCTCGTCATGACACACGTCTCGATCCTCGGAACCGGCAACATGGGCCAGGCCATCGCCGCGATTGCCGGCAAGGCCGGCCATGCCGTCCAGCTGCTCGGTTCGAACGACACCGACACCGCAGTCACGGGCGACGTCGTGGTCCTCGCCGTCCCCTACTCCGTGATCGACGAGGTCATCGCGCAGCGCGGCGAGCAGCTGGCTGGGCGGATCGTCGTGGACATCACCAACCCGCTGAACTTCGAGACGTTCGACTCGCTCGTCGTCACGCCCGACAGCTCCGCGACCGCCGAGATCGCCGCCGCCCTGCCGCAGTCGCGGGTGCTCAAGGCGTTCAACACCACGTTCGCCGCCACCCTCAGCGCCGGAACCGTCGGACCGCTGACCACCACCGTGCTGATCGCGGGCGATGACGCCGACGCCAAGTCGACCCTTGCCGGCATCGTCACCGGCGGTGGCCTGCAGGCTGTCGACGCCGGTGCCCTGACCCGGGCCCGTGAGCTCGAGGCGCTCGGGTTCCTGCAGCTCACCCTCGCGGCGAGCGAGAAGGTCTCCTGGACCGGTGGATTCGGCCTCGCGGCCTGACCCGGACGGCTCCACTGCCCGCGCTTTCAGGGCAGTGGAGCCCGCCAGCGAACGAAGCACCACCCAGATGAGATGAGAGGTACGACGTCATGAGCCAGCGACTGACAGTGGCGGAGCACCGCCGGCGGTGGAGGATGTCGACCGCCGCCGTGCTGATCATCGGTGTCGCGGGAATCGCGGCGATCGCCCTCGCGCGATACGACAAGATCGAGCTCAGCCCGTGGGGCCACTACGTCGCCCTCGCCATGGCCGTCTTCTCGGCGCTGGCGGGACTGGCGTTCGCCTTCACGAGGGCGGCCATCGAGTCTCGAGGAGACTGAAGCGTCAGCGCTGGCCGTCGCCATCACCGTCGCTGAGACGTAATCGCGAATCGGCGGCAGGCTGGGTCGGCGTGTCACGATCGTCTCAGGAGCAGCACGAGGAGCGCCGATGTCCAACCCGAACGGCAGGAACTCTTGAGTGCCACGTGGGCACTGCTCCGGCAGGACAAGGACTCATCGGCTGCCGCTGATCGGCAGCGTCTCGGCATCCTGGCGGCGGGCATCTTCTTCGTCCCCGGCTATGGCATCGGCTGGCTGGTCAACGGCCACGAGCAGGGAAAGATCGCCTACTACGCCGGTGCGGCCCTCGCGGGGCTCGGCGCGACGATCGTCGGCGTGTTCTTCCAGACCGCCCGATCGGCGCCAAGGAGCGAGCCGAGGGTGACGAGCCCACCGGCGAGTCTGCCGTGAGAGCGGCGTGCGCCTAAAGTGGCGCATCCACTGGCGATCCGAACCGCCACCGTGGGCACGCGCGCGATCCTCCAGGATCGGCTCTCGGGTTCCTCGGACCGCCAGATCGAACGGTCGGCGGCCTGGCGCGGGCATGGCCGCGATCGTCATGGTGCCCTGCTCGTGAGGGAGGAGATCGGCTCCGATCGACGGCGATGACGGTCGTGGCCAGGTGTTCGACACCTGGGTTCGGCCTGCGTCGGCCGGTCGCGGCTTCATGCGATCTTCACTCTACTGGCTGAGCCGAGGTCGTGCTGCCGGGAACGTGCTGCGACGTAGCCGCCGACGGTGTGGCTCTGGTCCGGGCACGCCGCGCACGTCGGCGGCCGTCGCCTGTCGCGCTGGACACCCATTCAGTGCCGGTCGACGGCTTCGCGCTCGGGCTGGATGCGCCGTTCGCGGTCGCCTGCGACTCCGGGCGATGCGAGACCGCGCGTAGCGCGCAGCGCCTTGATGCCCAGCGCGTACGCCCGGACCAGGCATGGTCGCATGACGACGCGTCGTGATGTTCCGTCTACGTCGGCGGCCGCAGCAGGTCCGCCATGGCGCGCTGCGGACCACCTGGGGCAGACTTCGCGAATGTCCGTACGTACATCCAGCCGGCAATCGTGCTCGACCACGGACCTGCCGGCACGGATGGCGGCGCCATGCGACGCCGCACCTGCCTGCGGCGGTCGCCCTCGCTCGCGACCTCGTCGGGCGTGGCGCCCGATCGACGACGCGTTCGCGAAGCGCATGCGCGATCCTGCGGCACCAGGCCCGGCGATCGGCTGAGCGCAGCCGAGATCGCGGCCGCGGTCGACGCTCTCGCCGTCACGGTTCCGGCACCTGTTCTCGGCACATCGCGGGCAACGAGCTTTCGGCGCTACCGGCTGTGGGCGGGGATGTGCCACGCGGCCGGCGCGCTCAGCGACGGCGCCGACCTGACGACAGCCGCCAGCCGAGGCCGGCTTCGCCTCGCCGAGTCCACTTCAGCGACACGCTTCCGCACCGATGTTCGGGCTGAGCGCCACGGCACTGCTCTCCAGCCGGACGCGCATCGTCGTCCAGGCGAACGACTGAGTCGGTCAGACCACGGAGAACTCGTAGCGCACGACGTTGACGTACGTCTCGCCCGGCCGCAGCACGCGCTGCGGGAAGTGCGGCATGGTTGATCGAGTCGGGGAACGTCTGCATCTCCGCGGTGACGCCGGCGAATGCGGCGTACGTCTCGAGGTCGCCCTTGGCGCTGGCGCCCTCGAGATAGCCGCCGGCGTAGACCTGGATGCCGGGCTGGTCCGTGACGAGCGTGAGCCGCCGGCCGCTGGCCGGGTCGGTCAGCGTCGCGACCTGGCGCATGCCGACAGCCGTCGAGCACCCAGTTGTGGTCGTAGCCGGCGTTGTCCACGGCGTCGATGTTCTTGCCGATCGGCGTCTCGGTGCGGAAGTCGAACGCCGTGCCGTCGACGCTGAGGATCTCGCCGGTGGGCAGCAGCTCGGCATCGACGGGTGTGTAGAACGAGCCGTCGACCTGCAGCAGCTGGTCGAGAACCGTGCCGGAGTCATGGCCGGCGAGGTTGAAGTAGGCGTGGTTGACCAGGTTCACGATCGTCGGCTCGATCGGTCTCCGCCTCGATGCGGATCTCGAGCGCGGCGCCGTCGAGGGTGTAGGTGACCCGGGCGTCGAGGGTGCCGGGGTAGCCCTCCTCGCCGTCGGGCGACCGGCGGGAGAACGTGACGCTGTCGTTGTCGGCGTCCGAGGTCGGTCGACCACACGTACGTGTCGAAGCCCAGGTCGCCGCCGTGCACGTGGTTCTGGCCCTCGTTGCGGGTCACGGCGTACTCGGTGCCGTCGATCTCGAAGCGGCCCTCGCGGATCCGGTTGGCGTAGCGGCCGGCGGTCACCCCGAAGTAGTAGGGATCGCGGGGCAGCTCGTCGTACGACTTGCGGCCCAGGACGACGTCGGCGAGCACGCCGTCGCGGTCGGGTGCGTGCAGCTCGAGGATGCGCGCGCCGAGGTCGGTCAGCACGACGCGGCAGACGTCGTTGGAGATCGTGACGATCGTGATGTCGTGGTCGCCTGCGGTGGCCGTGAAGCTGTCGAGCATCGTGGGACTTTCTGGAACGGGTCGGAAGCCCCGCCGTCTGGCGTGGCCACGGAGCTCCTCCTCACCGCGCGAGAACTCTAGCCGACCGGACTATGGCGGATCTGGCGACGGCGAGCTCCTACGCTCCGTGGACGTCGCACTGCTCGAAGTCCGACCTTAGGAAGTGACGATGACCGCCGAACCCGCAACCGACGTCGACTACTCCGACCTGAGTGCCGTGTTCATCAACTGCACGCTCAAACGCTCGCCCGAGGTCTCCAACACCGAGGGCCTGGCCGCGATCTCGATCGACATCATGCGCAAGCAGGGTGTCGCGGTCGAGTCGATCCGTGCCGTCGACCACGAGATCGCGACGGGCGTGTGGCCGGACATGACCGAGCATGGTTGGGAGCGCGATGACTGGCCCGGCATCTTCGACAAGGTCATGGCCGCCGACATCCTGGTGCTCACGACACCGATCTGGCTGGGCGAGAAGTCGTCGGTGTGCACCCGGATCGTCGAGCGGCTGTACGGCAACTCGAGCCAGCTCAACGACGCCGGACAGTACGCCTACTACGGCCGGGTCGGCGGTTGTCTCGTCACCGGCAACGAGGATGGAGTGAAGCACTGCGCGATGAACATCCTCTACTCATTGCAGCACCTCGGGTACGTCATCCCGCCGCAGGCGGACTCGGGTCTGGATCGGCGAGGCCGGGCCTGGACCCAGCTATCTGGATCCCGGTTCCGGCGGGCCCGGAGAACGACTTCACCAATCGCAACACGACGTTCATGACCTGGAACCTCCTGCACCTGGCGCGCATGCTCAAGGACGCGGGCGGCATACCCGCGCACGGCAACCAGAGGTCCCTCTGGGATGCCGGCTGCCGATTCGACTCCGACAATCCCGAGCACCGCTGAACCGGCCCGCGGACATCAGGGATCATGGCGGCATGGATGATCAGCTCGAGGCCGCCGTCGAGACCTACCTGTCCGCGCTGCGGGAGGCTGACGTCGAGCAAGGTGCTTGTCACTCTTTGCGGCCGGACGCCGTGGTGCACTCGCCGCTCTACGGCGTGATGGCGCCGGCCGACTTCTATCCGACGCTGTTCGCCGACACGAGTGAGGCGAACCTCGAGCTGCGCTCGGTCATGCACGGCCGCGACACGAGCGGCGTCAGGACCATGAGCTTCTGGTTCCACTTCGACTGGCGTCTGCCGTCCGGAGCCGCGGCGCCGTTCGACGTCATCGACGCGGTGACGCTGGACGACGACGGCAGGTTCACCTCGCTGCACATCATCTACGACACCGTGGACGTGCGGCCGGCCTTCGAGGCCGAAACCGGCCGGCCGTCCTGGCGACAGTAGGGCCAGCGGCTCAGGACAGGACGCGGTCGCCCAGGCCGTCCAGCACGATGTCGAGGAGCCGGTCGTGCCAGGCGTGCCGGTCGGCGGTGGTCCGCGGACCGTTCGCCCGGGCCAAGGGGTATGACCCGGCGGTCCCCTTGACGGACGTCGTCAGTGCAAGGTTGCCGGCGATCTGGACCGCGACGGACGCATCCTCGATCGTGAATCCCTGCTGGTGCAGGCTGGCGATGTAGGGCGAGACCTGGTCGACCACGCGCTGCGGCCACTTCGGCGGTGAGAGGGCGACGATGTCGTAGCCGGGATAGCGCTCGCAGATCGCCCAGACCGAACGGGTGATGTCGCGGAGCAGGTCGCGCCACGGCAGGTCGGCGTCCGGCCAGTCGACCGACATCGCGGCCTGCTCGATCGCGCTGACGAGCAGGTCGTCGCGGTCCTTGACGTAGCGATAGAGGCCCGAGTGCGCGACGCCCAGGCGCGCGGCGACCGACGGCATGCTGAACGTGGAGATCCCGTCCTCGAGGACGGCGTCGACGATGAGCTCCAGACTGAGGGAGCGTGGCCGGCCCGGTCTGCGGTCCATGCGTAGATCGTACGACCAACGCTGCGACCGCGGAGCACGTGGTTGAGAAATCAACTTCGCTCGGGCGACGACTCCTCGAACACCAGGAGCGTGCGCGTGCTGAGGATGCCCGGGATGCCCTGGATCTCGTCGAGCACCAGGCGCCGCAGCCCGGCGTTGTCGCGGGCCCGCACCAGCATCACGACGTCGAACTCGCCGCCGACCAAGGCGATGTGCTCGACGCCGTCGAGGGACCGCAGCTGGGCGTGGATGCTGCGCCAGTCGGGCTGACGGACGTTCATCGTGAGGTAGGCCGACGTGCCCAGGCCGCGACCGACCGGGTCCACGAGGGCGGCGTAGCCCTTGATGACGCCGGACTCGGTGAGCCTCTCGACGCGCGCGTAGGCGTTGGCGCGTGAGATGTGGACCTCCTCGGCGAGCTGACGCATCGAGAGCCGGCCGTCACGCTCGAGCGCGTCGAGGATCCGGCCGTCGATCTCGTCGATCTGGGCTTCGGCCATCTGTCTCATCCTCCTGGTGTGACGCGGGTCTCGCTGGACATTTGGCATGGCTTGAGGCTGCTCGCCAAGACATGTTCTCGACAATCGTGCAGCACTTGAACTCGGATGGCCAGAAGGCGCACTGTTCTGTGAACAGCCGTACTCCTCGAAAGGGCGTGCCCCGGTGTCGAGCCAGCTCCTCCCATCCGCGCAACCCGTCCAGCTGCTCGACCAGGACGGTCACCGCGTCGAGGGCTCCGAGCACGAGTTCCCGTCCGACGCCGAGCTGCTGCGCGCGCACGAGGCATTGGTCGTCGGCCGGCGGATCAACGAGCAGGCGTACGCCTTGGTGCGTCAGGGCCGCCTCGCGGTCTACCCCTCGTCGTACGGGCAGGAGGCGTGCGAGGTCGCGGCAGCGCTGGTGCTCCGCGACCAGGACTGGCTCTTCCCGACCTACCGCGATGTCGTCTCGATCGTCGGTCGCGGCGTCGACCCGGTCGAGACCCTCACGCTGCTCAAGGGCGACTGGCACTGCGGCTACGACCCGACCGTCCACCACGTCGCGCCCCAGACCACGCCGCTCGCGACCCAGCTGATCCACGCCGTCGGCGTCGCACACGCGGCAACGCTGCGCGGCGAGGACACCGTGGTGATGGCGATGTGCGGTGACGGTGCCACGAGCGAGGGCGACTTCCACGAGGCACTCAACTTCGCGGCAGTGTTCAAGGCGCCCGTGGTGTTCTTCGTGCAGAACAACGAGTATGCGATCTCGGTGCCGCTGTCGCGTCAGTCGCGTCGCGCCGTCGCTGGCGCACAAGGGAATCGGCTACGGCATGCCGGGGGAGCGCGTCGACGGCAACGACGTCGCCGCGCTGCTGGCGGTGCTCGGAGCAGCCGTCGAGTCGGCGCGAGGCGGTGGCGGCCCGCAGCTCGTCGAGGCGCACACCTACCGCATGCAGGCCCACACCAACGCCGACGACGCCACGCGCTATCGCGCCGACGACGAGGTCGCGGCGTGGCAGGACCGTGATCCGCTGCTCCGCAGCGAGGCATACCTGGGCAGCCGTGACCTGCTCACCGAGGAGCGGCGGTCCGAGATCGCCGCCAAGGCTGAGGCCGTCGCAACCGTGATGCGGGACGGCCTGATGAAGGACGTCGAACCGGATCCCGACGACCTGTTCGCCCACGTCTACGCGACTCCGACCCCGCAGCTGCGGGAGCAGGCCGCCTTCCTTGCCGACGAGCTGAGCCGGGAGGAAGTCCGCTGATGGCCGAGCACGAGAAGATCACGATGGCGCAGGCGCTCAACCAGGCGCTGCGCGACGCGATGACCGCTGACGAGTCGGTGCTGGTGTTCGGCGAGGACGTCGGCGCTCTGGGTGGGGTCTTCCGTGTCACCGACGGGCTCACGGCCGAGTTCGGCGACGCGCGCTGCTTCGACACCCCGCTGGCCGAGGCCGGGATCATGGGCATGGCCGTGGGACTCGCGATGAACGGCATGCGCCCCGTCGTCGAGATGCAGTTCGATGCCTTCACCTATCCGGCCTTCGAGCAGATCGTCAGCCACGTGGCCAAGATGCGCAACCGCACCCGCGGCGCTGTCGGGATGCCGATCACGATCCGCATCCCGTACGCCGGGGGCATCGGCGGTGTCGAGCACCATTGCGACTCGTCGGAGGCCTACTACGTGCACACGCCGGGGCTGACGGTCGTGGCGCCGGCCACCGTCGCTGATGCCTACACCCTGATGCGCGAGGCGATCGCATCGCCGGATCCGGTCGTCGTGCTGGAGCCCAAGAAGCTCTACTGGAGCAAGGACGAGGTCGACCTCGACGAGACACAGCCCGGCATCGGCCGTGCGGTCGTCCGTCGTGAGGGCACCGACGCGACCCTGATCGCGTATGGCACCTCGGTCCCGATCGCGCTCGAGGCAGCGGATGCCGCTGCGGCGGAGGGTCGCAGCCTGCAGGTCGTCGATGTCCGTTCACTCGCGCCGTTCGACGACGAGACGGTGTGCGCGGCCGTACGTTCGACCGGTCGCGCCGTCGTGATCGCCGAGGCTGCCGGGTTCGCGAGCGTCTCGTCCGAGATCGTCGCCCGGGTGACCGAACGCTGCTTCCACCACCTTGCCGCTCCGGTCCGCCGGGTCACGGGCTTCGACATCCCCTACCCGCCGCCCAAGCTCGAGCACCTCCACCTGCCCAGCGTCGACCGCGTCCTCGACGCCGTCGACGACCTCCAGTGGGACGACGTATGACTGGGGTCCAGACCTTCGTCCTGCCGGATCTGGGGGAGGGGCTCACCGAGGCCGAGATCGTGCGCTGGCTCGTCGCCGTCGGCGACGAGGTGGTCGTCGACCAGCCCGTCGTCGAGGTCGAGACCGCCAAGTCGATCGTCGAGGTCCCCTCGCCGTACGCCGGCCGGGTCAGCGAGCTGCACGGTGCGGAAGGTGGCACGGTCGCCGTCGGCAGTCCGCTGATCTCGGTCGAGCCTCGCCCCGTCGAGGTGGCGGCCAGCCCAGTACCGCGAGGAGGAGCGCGCGGGTTCAGGCAACGTCCTGATCGGCTACGGGACTCCGGACGGTGCGGGCAGCGGTCGCCGCCGCCGGCCTCGTGCGCAGGTCCCGGCGCCGAACGTGCCGGTCCAGGGCGGCCCGCCCCGGGTGTCGTCGCCGTTGGTGCGCCGGCTGGCCCGAGAAGCCGGCGTCCCCATCCTCGGCATCACCGGCACCGGCGTCGACGGGCTCATCACCCGTCGCGACGTCCAAGCCGCCATCGACGCAGCCGCCCCTCAGTCCGAGACGGTCGACCGCACGGGACTCGAGGTCGCGCAGCGCGTACCGATGAGCGGGTTCCGCAAGGCTGTGTCGACCGCCTTGTCGCGCAGCCGTAGCGAGATCCCCGAGGCCACGGTGTGGGTCGACGTCGACTTCACCGAGCTGTTCGCGCTGCGCGCCGCGGCCAAGGCTGCGGGCAAGCCGGTGCCCGGACTGCTGGCGTACCTCGCCCGCTTCACGGTCGCCGGCCTGCGGGCTCACCCCGAGCTCAATGGCGAGGTCGACACGGCGACCGACGAGCTGATCCAGTACGCCGGCATCAACCTCGGGCTCGCAGTGCAGACCGACCGTGGGCTGCTGGCGCCAGCCGTGCTCCATGCGCACCTGCTCACGACCGCGGAGCTCGACACCGAGATCCGGCGCGTCACCGACGCGGCGCGCGAGGGTCGGGCGACGCAGGCCGAGCTCACCGGCGGGACGTTCACGCTCAACAACTACGGGGCATTCAACGTCGACGGCAGCGCCGCGATCATCAACCATCCGCAGGTCGCGATCCTTGGCTTCGGCCGGGTCATCGATCGCGCGTGGGTCGTCGACGGTGAGCTGTCGATCCGCAAGATCGCGCAGATGTCGTTCGTCTTCGACCACAGGGTGTGCGACGGCGGCACGGCCGCGGCGTTCATGCGGGTCGTCGCCGACGCGATCGAGTCACCCGCGTCGGCGATCGCCAACCTCTAGTTCACCTGGTCGCCTCGGAGACGTGCAGGACCTCGAACACGTCGCCCAGTGCAGGATCCGGTTCGGCTGACCAGAGTGAGAACTGGATCGTCTCCCAGTTCTCCAGGTCGATGCCGTACAGCGACATGAGTGCGCCGTCAGCTCGCCTGCCTCGCTCGATCTGAGCCGCCTCAGTCGCGGCATCGGTCGGGTCGGTGTGCGGCGACAGTGCCGTTGTGGACCGGGTCGCAAAAGCTGCTTGCCCCGCGTCGCCTCGTACCTGGCAGGTTCCCTCGAGCCAAGAGCGCACGACCGGGCGGCCGAAGTCGCGGACGATCCCGCCAAAGCCGGCGCCGCCGAAGAAGAACTTGGCGGCACCATTCAGATCGTCCCAACGATAGAACGGTGCGTACTGGTTGGCTCGGGCGCCTCGGACGCCCTGTCTCCTGGATCAGGTACGCCTTGAGGCCGAGCCCTGGATAGCCGTCCATCTTTGCGCCGTGCTCCGCGACACGTCGCCTGATGATGCCCATGTCGTAGTCGGTGGGCAGCGGGATCGAGTACTGCGCAATCAGCATGTCGGCTCCATCGTCGGACGGGTGGCACGGCCATCATGCACATACCGGGACAACCCCCGGCGGGGTGATCAGAGCTCGGTCTCGGTGACCTCGCCGGTGAACGTCGTCATCGACGCGACGTCGAACGTCTGCGCGTCGGCGGCGGTCTCGGCCATCGCCGAAGACTTCAGTGCCGCTTTGAGCGCATCGGCGTCGTCGAACCACAGCTCGGCGACGAAGTAGGGAGCGTCCGCGCCGAGTCCTCGCGGGTGTGACCGCACGAAGCGGCGCAGGTTCGGCAGTCGCGAGGCGAGAGGGATGTGCACCTCGGTGTAGTGCTTCTCGAACGCCTCGACGTCGGCGGGCGCGCCGTACTGGATCGTGATGCGGTGCATGGAGGTCCTCTCAGCTGGCGGGGGGCCAGGTCTTGGCCACGAGGGTCAGCACGTCGTAGGTGGCGACGGGCTTGCCCTCGGCGTTGGCGACGACGGCATCCCAACGCACCTCACCGTAGTCGGCGCTGTTGCGCGGAGTGATCTGCTTGACCGTCAACGTGACGTCGATCGTGTCGTCGGCCTTGACCGGCGTGAGGAACCGCAGGTTGTCGACGCCGAAGTTGGCCAGCACCGGGCCGGGGTTGGGCTCGACGAACAGCCCGGCCGCCAGTGACACGACGAGGTAGCCATGCGCGACGATGCCGCCGAACAACGGGTTGGCGGCCGCCGCTTCGGGATCGGTGTGCGCGTAGAACGTGTCGCCGGTGAACTCGGCGAAGTGGCTGATGTCGTCGAGCGTGACGGTGCGCGACGCCGATCGGATCGTGTCGCCGATGCGGAGCTCGGCGAGGCTCTTGCGGAACGGGTGGACGTCGTCGATGCGCTGCTCCGAGCCCTTGATCCACTGACCGGTGATCGCCGTGAGCATGTCGGGTGAGGCCTGGATCGCGGTGCGCTGCATGTGGTGCAGGACGCCGCGAATGCCACCGAGCTCCTCGCCGCCGCCCGCGCGGCCGGGTCCGCCGTGCACCAGCATCGGCAGCGGCGAGCCGTGGCCCGTCGACTCGGGGGCGTCGTCGCGGTCCAGCACGAGGATGCGGCCGTGCCACGGCGCGAGGCCGACGGTCACCGTGCGGGCAACCGCGGGATCATGTGTGACGAGCGAACCGGCGAGGCTGCCCTGCCCGCGGGCAGCGAGGGCGATCGCCTCGTCCACCGAGTCGTACGTGATGACGGTGCTGACCGGGCCGAATGCCTCGACCTCGTGGGGCTCGGTGGCACCAGCGGTCGCGCGCAGCAGGATCGGCGACATGAAGGCGCCGGCCTCGGCATCGGCGTCGACGACATCCACGCGGTCGGGGTCGCCGTACACGATCTCCGCCGAGCCCCGCAGGATCTGGACGGCCTTGCGGACCTCGTCGCGCTGGGCCAGGCTCGCGAGCGCTCCCATGCGTACGTCGGGGTTGGCGGGGTTGCCGACCGTGATCTTGGCGAGCCGCGCGCTGATCGCCGCGATGACCTCATCCGCGATCGCGGTGGGGACGATCGTCCGGCGGATCGCGGTGCATTTCTGGCCGGCCTTGACCGTCATCTCGGCGACGACGCCCTTGACGTACAGGTCGAACTCGGGATCGTCGGGCGTGACGTCCGGGCCGAGGATCGAGCAGTTGAGCGAGTCGGCCTCGACGCCGAGCTGCGCGCCGCCGTGCAGGACCGAGGGGTGCTGACGCAGGGTCGCGCCGGTGCTCGCCGAGCCCGTGAACGCGATGGAGTCCTGCGCGCCGAGCTGGTCGAGCAGGCCCTCGGGGCTGCCGCACAGCAGCTGCAGAGATCCCTCCGGCATGAGGCCCGACTCGATGATGCGGCGGACCACGAGCTCGGTGAGGTATGCCGTCTGGCTCGCCGGCTTGACGATCGTGGGGAGCCCGGCGAGGAACGCCGGGGCGAGCTTCTCGAGCATGCCCCAGACCGGGAAGTTGAACGCATTGATCTGCACCGCGACGCCAGGCCGCGAGGTCCAGAGGTGCTGCCCGACGAACACGCCGGTCTTGCCGAGCTGCTCGGTCGCGCCCGTCGAGGATCACGGTGTCGTTGGGCAGCTCGCGGGTGCCCTTGCTGGCATAGCTGAACATCGTGCCGATGCCGCCGTCGATGTCGACCTGGGAGTCGCGGAGCGTCGCCCCGGTGCGCGCCGACAGCGCGTAGAGCGCGTCCTTGTCCTCGCCGAGGTGCTTGGCGACGGCCTTGAGGATGCCGGCGCGCTGGTGGAACGTCAGCGCGCGGATCGCCGGCCCGCCGACGTTGCGGGCGTGGTCGACCATCGCCGACAGGTCGAGCCCGGTCGCCGAGATCCGGGCGACCTCCTCGCCGGTGGACGCGTCGAGGAGGGGCTTGCCTTCGTCGGAGGCGCGGAACCACGAGCCTCCGGCATAGCTTTCGAGCAGTGCACTCACGGGTCGGGGGCCTTTCGTTTGTCATGCGTTGCGCGAACCAGATGTCGCGTGCAAGACTATTACAGACCGTTCGGTCAGTAAATGGCTGCTGCGAGATTTCTGGAGGCACACATGACCTTGGCACCCGAGGCCGATGCAGAGCTCCAGGCTGCGTTCGAGTCCACGATCGAGCGGCACGACCGCATCGAGCCGCGCGACTGGATGCCCGAGGCGTACCGCAAGACCGTCATCCGGCAGGTCGCCCAGCACGCGCACTCGGAGATCATCGGCATGCAGCCCGAGGGCAACTGGATCACCCGGGCGCCGTCGCTGCGCCGCAAGGCGATCCTGCTGGCCAAGGTGCAGGACGAGGCCGGGCACGGGCTCTATCTCTACTCGGCCTGCGAGACCCTCGGCGTCTCGCGCCTCGAGCTCACCGAGATGCTGATCAACGGCAAGCAGAAGTACTCCTCGATCTTCAACTACCCGGCGCTGTCGTATGCCGATGTCGGCACGATCGGCTGGCTCGTCGACGGCGCCGCGATCTGCAACCAGGTCCCGCTGTGCCGCACGTCGTACGGGCCCTACGGCCGGGCGATGATCCGCATCTGCAAGGAGGAGTCGTTCCACCAGCGCCAGGGGTTCGAGCTGCTCGCCACGATGATGCGCGGCACAGACGAGCAGCGGGAGATGGTTCAGGAGTCGGTCAACCGGTTCTGGTGGCCGGCGCTCATGATGTTCGGCCCGCCCGACGACGACTCGCCCAACACCGCCCAGTCGATGGCGTGGGGCATCAAGCGCAACACCAACGACGACCTCCGCCAGCGCATGGTCGACATGACCGTGCCCCAGGCCGAGGCGCTCGGCGTGACCCTGCCGGACCCCGAGCTGAAGTGGAACGAGCAGCGTCAGTCGTACGACTTCGGGTCGCCGGACTGGGACGAGTTCAAGGACGTGATCCACGGCAACGGGCCGTGCAACACGCAGCGGATCGCGCATCGTCGCCGCGCACACGATGACGGCGCCTGGGTGCGCGAGGCCGCGACGGCATTCGCGGCCCGTACGGAAGGAGTGACGGCATGACCACAGGTCCAGGGCGACTGGCCGCTCTACGAGGTGTTCGTCCGCGGCAAGCGCGGGCTCAACCACGTGCACGTCGGCTCGCTGCATGCGGCCGACGACGAGATGGCGGTGCGCCACGCGCGCGACGTCTACACCCGTCGCAACGAGGGCGTCAGCATCTGGGTCGTCCGGTCCGACGCGATCACGGCGTCGAGTCCCGACGAGAAGGACCCGCTGTTCGCGCCGAGCGGCGACAAGGTCTACCGGCACCCCACGTTCTACGACATCCCTTCCAACGTCCCCCACATGTAGGCGCCATGAACCACACACCTGACCCGAGCCATTTGCCCGACGACGACTCCGTCTACGCCGGGCTGTTGGGCAGCGACGACTCCCAGTGGGCCTTCGGCACCGACTTCGAGGACCCGCTCGCCGGCGTCGACACCACCGTCCCGGACGGCGTCGACACGCATGAGCTCGCCGTCTACTGCCTGATGCTCGCGGACGACGCGCTCGTGATGTCGCACCGGCTGTCGCAGTGGTGCAGCAACGCGCCGGACCTCGAAGAGGACATCGCCCTGGCCAACATCGCCCTCGACCTGCTGGGCCAGGCGCGGCTGCTGCTGGCCCGTGCGGCCGCCGCCGATCCGTCGGTCGTACCAGCCCTGCCCGACGGCTCGCCGGTCCCGCCGGAGGATGCGCTCGCGTTCTTCCGCGGCGATCGCGAGTTCCGCAACGTACGCCTGGTCGAGGCCGACAACGGCGACTTCGCCATGACGATCGCCCGACTGCTGCTGTTCTCGACCTGGCGGCTGGCGCTGTTCCAGCGGCTCGCAGCAAGCCGCGACCACGTGCTGTCGGCCGTCGCCGTCAAGGGCGTCAAGGAGATGACCTATCACCGCGACTACGCCGGGCGCTGGTTCCTCACCCTGGCGCAGGGCACCGACGAGTCGCGTCGGCGTCTCGTGGCCGGGCTGGAGGCGATCTGGCCGCTGCGCGACGAGCTGTTCACCACCCATGCCGCTGAGCTCGTCGCAGCCGAGTCAGGCGTCGGGGTCGACCCGGCAACGGTCGGCGACGAGGTCGACGTGCTGCTCGAGCAGGTGTTCTCGATGAGCGGTGTCGACCGTCCGGCCGCGGCGCCACTGGCGGGCGTACGCGGCGAGACCGGTCGGGACGGGCTGCACACCGAGGCGCTGAGCCGGCTGCTTGCCGAGATGCAGGTCGTGGCGCGTGCGCACCCCACCCCCCCCCGCCCCGCGCGCGGCGCGTCGGCGACGCGGTCGTGTCACGAGCGACCGCGAGGCTGCCTTGCGCGGGCCGCGAGGCATCGCCTCGTCCACCGGTCGTACGTGATGACGTGCTGACGGGGCCGAACGGCCTCGACCTCGTGGGCTCGGTCGCGCCGCGGTGCCGCAGCAGGATCGGTGACATGAACGCACCGGCGTCCGCGTCGCGTCGACGACGTCCACGCGGTCGTCGCCGTAGACGATGTCGGCCGAGCCGCGCAGGATCTGCACGGCCTTGCGGACCTCGTCGCGCTGGGCCAGGCTCGCGAGGCGCCCATGCGTACGTCAGCGTCCGCCGGGTTGCCGACGGTGATCTTCGCGAGCCGCGCGCTGATCGCGGCGATGACCTCGTCGGCGATGCGGCGGGCACGATCGTGCGGCGGATCGCCGTGCACTTCTGGCCGGCCTTGACCGTCATCTCGGCGACGACGCCCTTGACGTACAGGTCGAACTCCGGATCGTCGGGCGTGACGTCAGGCCCGAGGATCGAGCAGTTGAGCGAGTCGGCCTCGACGCCGAGCTGCGCGCCGCCGTGCAGGACCGAGGTGCTGGCGCAGGTCGCGCCGGTGCTCGCCGAGCCGGTGAACGCGATCGAGTCCTGCGCCCGAGCTCGTCGAGCAGGCCTCAGCGCTGCCGCACAACAGCTGCAGTGAGCCCTCGGGCATCAGGCCGCACTCGATGATGCGGCGGACCACGAGCTCTGTCAGGTATGCCGTCTGGCTCGCCGGCTTGACGATCGTCGGCAGACCGGCGAGGAAGGCGGGGCGAGCTTCTCGAGCATGCCCCAGACCGGGAAGTTGAACGCGTTGATCTGCACCGCGACGCCGGGCCGTGAGGTCCAGAGGTGCTGGCCGAGGAACACGCCGGTCTTGCCGAGCTGCTCGGTCGCGCCGTCGAGGATCACGGTGTCGTTGGGCAGCTCGCGGGTGCCCTTGCCGGCATAGCTGAACATCGTGCCGATGCCGCCGTCGATGTCGACCTGGCGAGTCGCGCAGGGTCGCACCCGTGCGCGCCGACAGGCGTAGAGCTCGTCCTTGTCCGTCGCCGAGGTGCTTCGCGACAGCCTTGAGGATGCCGGCACGCTCGTGGAACGTCAGCGCACGGATCGCCGGCCCGCCGACGTCGCGGCGTGATCGACCATCGCCGACGAGGTCGAGACCGGTCGCCGAGATCCGGGCGACCTCCTCGCCGGTGGAGGCGTCGAGAAGGGGCTTGCCCTCGTCTGTGGCGCGGAACCACGAGCCTCCGGCATAGCTTTCGAGCAGTGCACTCACGGGTCTGGAACCTTCCGTTGCGCGAACCTGATGTCGCGTGCAAGACTATTACAGACCGTTCGGTCAGTAAATGGCTGAAGCGAGATTTCTGGAGGCGTACATGACGCTGGCACCCGAGGCCGATGAGCGAGCTCCAGGCCGCTGTTCGAGTCCACGATCGAGCGGCACGACCGCATCGAGCCGCGCGACTGGATGCCCGAGGCGTACCGCAAGACCGTCGTCCGGCAGATCGCCCAGCACGCGCACTCGGAGATCATCGGCATGCAGCCCGAGGGCAACTGGATCACCCGGGCGCCGTCGCTGCGCCGCAAGGCGATCCTGCTGGCCAAGGTGCAGGACGAGGCCGGTCACGGGCTCTATCTCTACTCCGCGTGCGAGACCCTCGGCGTCTCGCGCGCTCGAGCTCACCGAGATGCTGATCAACGGCCGGCAGAAGTACTCCTCGATCTTCAACTACCCGGCGCTGTCGTATGCCGATGTCGGCACGATCGGCTGGCTCGTCGACGGCGCCGCGATCTGCAACCAGGTCCCGCTGTGCCGCACGTCGTACGGACCCTATGGCCGGGCGATGATCCGCATCTGCAAGGAGGAGTCGTTCCACCAGCGTCAGGGCTACGAGCTGCTCGCGACGATGATGCGCGGCACCGACGAGCAGCGCGAGATGGTGCAGGAGTCGGTCAACCGGTTCTGGTGGCCGGCGCTCATGATGTTCGGCCCGCCCGACGACGACTCGCCCAACACCGCCCAGTCGATGGCGTGGGGCATCAAGCGCAACACCAACGACGACCTCCGCCAGCGCATGGTCGACATGACCGTGCCGCAGGCCGAGGCGCTCGGGGTGACCCTGCCCGGATCCCGAGCTGAAGTGGAACGAGGAGCGGCAGTCGTACGACTTCGGGTCAGCCGGACTGGGACGAGTTCAAGGACGTCATCACGGGCAACGGGCCGTGCAACACGCAGCGCATCGCGCACCGTCGCCGCGCCCACGAGGACGGCGCCTGGGTGCGCGAGGCCGCGACGGCGTTCGCGCGCGAGCGGAAGGACGACGGCATGACCGAGCAGGTCCAGGGCGACTGGCCGCTCTACGAGGTGTTCGTCCGCGGCAAGCGCGGGCTCAACCACGTGCACGTCGGCTCGCTGCACGCGGCCGACGACGAGATGGCCGTGCGCCACGCGCGCGACGTCTACACCCGTCGCAACGAGGGCGTCAGCATCTGGGTCGTCCGGTCCGACGCGATCACGGCGTCGAGCCCCGACGAGAAGGACCCGCTGTTCGCGCCGAGCGGCGACAAGGTCTACCGCCACCCCACGTTCTACGACATCCCCTCCAACGTCCCCCACATGTGAGGCGCCATGAACCACACACCTGATCCGAGCCATTTGCCCGACGACGACTCCGTCTACGCCGGGCTGCTGGGCAGCGACGACTCCCAGTGGGCCTTCGGCACCGACTTCGAGGACCCGCTCGCCGGCGTCGACACGACCGTCCCGGACGGGCGTCGACACGCATGAGCTCGCGGTCTACTGCCTGATGCTCGCCGACGACGCGCTCGTGATGTCGCACCGGCTGTCGCAGTGGTGCAGCAACGCGCCGGACCTCGAGGAGGACATCGCCCTGGCCAACATCGCCCTCGACCTGCTGGGCCAGGCGCGGCTGCTGCTCGCCCGTGCGGCCGCCGCCGATCCGTCGGTCGTACCGGCCCTGCCGGAGGGCTCGCCGGTCCCGCCGGAGGATGCGCTCGCGTTCTTCCGCGGCGATCGCGAGTTCCGCAACGTACGCCTGGTCGAGGCCGACAACGGCGACTTCGCCATGACGATCGCCCGGCTGCTGCTGTTCTCGACCTGGCGGCTGGCGCTGTTCCAGCGGCTCGCGGCCAGCCGCGACCACGTGCTGTCGGCCGTCGCCGTCAAGGGCGTCAAGGAGATGACCTATCACCGCGACTACGCCGGCCGCTGGTTCCTCACCCTGGCCCGGGGCACCGACGAGTCGCGCCGCGTCTCGTGGCCGGGCTCGAGGCGATCTGGCCGCTGCACGGCGAGCTGTTCACCACCCATGCCGCAGAGCTCGTCGCAGCCGAGTCCGGCGTCGGGGTCGACCCGGCAACCGTCGGCGACGAGGTCGACGTGCTGCTCGAGCAGGTGTTCTCGATGAGCGGTGTCGACCGTCCGGACGTCGCGCCGCTGGCGGGCGTACGCGGCGAGACCGGTCGCGACGGGCTGCACACCGAGGCGCTGAGCCGGCTGCTCGCCGAGATGCAGGTCGTGGCGCGTGCGCACCCCATGGGGAGCTGGTGAGAGTACGAGCGTGAATGCGGCTCGCCTCCAAGACGAGCTTTCGCACTCGCACGTTCGTCGCTGCCTCGGTCACCGACCCCGAGATGCCGATGCTGACGCTCGAGGACCTCGGCGTGCTGCGCGACGTCGAGCTCGAGGGTGACCGGGTCATCGTGACGATCACCCCGACCTACTCCGGCTGCCCCGCGATGGCGACGATGCGCGACGACCTGGTGCACCGCCTGCGCGACGCAGGCTTCGCCGATGTCGAGGTGCGGGTCAGCCTGCACCCGGCCTGGTCGAGCGACTGGATCACCCCGCGCGGGCGCGAAGCCCTTGCCGAGCACGGCATCTCGCGCCCGGGCGCAGCGCCGCGCCACGACGGCCGGTCGGCCTGTCGCTGCTGCCCATCCGCCGTACGCTCGCCTGCCCGCGCTGCGGCTCGTCCGACATCGAGCTGACGTCGGAGTTCGGCCCCACGGCCTGCAAGGCGCTCTATCGCTGCGCGTCCTGTCTCGAGCCGTTCGAGCACGTCAAGGAGATCTGACATGACCGTCATGGCCACGCCGGTCTCGGCGGCCCGCGCCGCGTTCCACACGCTCACGGTTGCCTCCGTCGAGCAGCTCACCGAGGACTCTGCGGCGATCACGTTCGAGGTCCCCGAGGACCTCCGCGGGGCGTACGCCTTCGAGGCCGGCCAGTCGCTGACGCTGCGGCGGATGATCGACGGGCAGGACCACCGTCGTACGTACTCGATCTGCGCCGCCGTCGGCGAGCGGCCGCGCATCGGCGTGCGCGAGATCCCCGACGGCCTGTTCTCGCACTGGCTCGTCCACGACGTACGCCCGGGGGACCGCATCGAGGTGCAGACGCCCACCGGCAGCTTTCGTGCCGATCCCGACGCCGGTGGGCGTCACCTGTGCATCGCCGCGGGCTCGGGCATCACGCCGATGATCTCGATCGTGGCGTCGATGCTGCGGCACTCCGACGCCGAGGTCACGATGCTCTACGGCAACCGCACGAGTCAGTCGGTGATGTTCGCCGAGGAGCTTGCCGATCTCAAGAACCTCTACGGCCCGCGCTTCGACCTGGTGCACGTGCTGTCGCGCGAGCCCCGCGACGTCGAGCTGTTCTCCGGCAGGCTCGAGGCCGATCGCCTGCGCCGGTTGCTGACCGCTCTGGTGCCGATCGCCGCCGTCGACCACGTATGGCTCTGTGGCCCGTTCGGCCTGATCGCCGACGCCCGCACGGTCCTCGAGGAGCTCGGCGTCGAGCCCGACAAGGTGCACTTCGAGCTGTTCTACGTCGACGAGCCGCCGCCGGAGCTGCACCGCGCCGACAAGGTCGTCTCGGGCATCACGAGCGACGTGACGATCGTGCTCGACGGTCGTACGACCACCGCGCCGATGCCACGTGACCAGAGCGTGCTCGACGGCGCGGCCGCGACGCGCAACGACCTGCCGTTCGCCTGCAAGGGCGGCGTGTGCGGCACGTGCCGCGCCAAGGTCACCGACGGCGAGGTCGAGATGCGGCGCAACTACGCGCTCGAGGACACCGAGGTCGAGGCCGGGTTCGTGCTGACCTGCCAGAGCCATCCCGTCACCGAGACGGTCACCGTCGACTTCGACGCCTGAGGGTTCGCGCTGGCCGCCGGTTTGACCTGGAGCGCGCTCCACTTCTAGTCTGCAGAGCATGACTGAGCAAACGGAACGGCAGCAGCGGTTCGAGCAGGGCATGGCGGTGCTGGACGCAGTCGACGGCACGGCTGGCGCCAACGTGATCGACGCTCTCGGGGACATCTCGCCAGAACTTGGGCATCAGGTCGTCGCCTGGGGCTTCGGCGAGATCTACTCGCCGTCCGGGCCTTGAGCCACGCGACCGACAGCTCGTCACCCTCGGGATGCTCACAGCGCTGGGCGGCTGCGAGCCGCAGCTCGAAGTCCACGTCAACGCGGCGCTGAACGTCGGGCTCACCCCGCAGCAGATTGTCGAGGCGTTCCTCCACTCGGCCGTCTACTGCGGCTTCCCGCGCGCCCTCAACGCCACGTTCGTCGCGAAAAAGGTCTTCGACGAGCGCGGGCTGTGCCGCTCGCATGACCGACGGCCATCACCGGGCTAACGCTCGTGCAGCGAGAGCCCGTCGAACGCCAGCGTGGCGATCGAGGCGGCGAGGACGTCGGGGTCGACGGGTCCGCCGGGGCGGTACCACTCGACGAGTGAGTTGACCATGCCGAACAGCAGCCGGCTGATGAGGTCGGGCGGGATGTCGTCGCGCAGCGCACCCTCGTCGACCGCGGCCTGCACGAGGACCGCCAGCCGCTCGTCGATGCGGCGGCGGCGCTTGAGCGCGGCGAGCTCGATCTCGCTGTTGCCGTGCACCCGGAGCAGGAGGGTGACAGCAGGCAGGTGCGCGACCAGGATCTCGACCGACTCCTGCACGACGGTGCGCAGTCGCTCGTACGCACTGGTGCCCGGTGCCGCAGCGGCCGCGGAGTCGACCGCGGCCGAGAGTCCGTCGAGGGCCTCGTCGAGGGCAGCCGCCAGCAGGTGCTCCTTGCTCGGCACGTGGTGGTAGATCGCCGACTTGGTCAGCCCCAGCTCCTTGGCGAGGTCGCCCATGCTGGTGCCGTCGTAGCCCTGGCGGTTGAACAGCTCGATCGCGCGGCGCAGCACGGTCTGCTGGTCATAGCCGGGCCGTCCGCGACGCGGTGACGCCGCGTCCTTCGCCGCCTCGCTCATGGAGCAAGCGTCTCACGGGCGGAAGGGCGTCTAGGCGAACGCCGAAAGCCCGGTCAGCTCGCGGCCGATCGTGAGCTGGTGGATCTCGGCGGTGCCCTCGTACGTCAGCACCGACTCGAGGTTGTTGGCGTGCCGCATGACGGAGTACTCGCCCGAGATGCCGTTGGCGCCGAGGATCGTGCGCGCCTTGCGCGCGATGTCGAGCGCGACGCGGGTGTTGTTGAGCTTGCCGGCGCTGACCTGTGCGGGCTTGAGGATCCCTGCCTCCTTGAGCCGTCCGAGGTGGACGCTCAGCAGCAACGCCGTGCCGTGCGCGACGCTCATGTCGGCGAGCTTGCCCTGCGTGAGCTGGAACGCGCCGATCGGCTTGTCGAACTGTGTGCGGGTCGTGGCGTACTCGATGGCCGTCTCGAGGCACGCACGCGCCGCGCCGGTCGTGCCGAACACGATGCCGAACCGGGCCTCGTTGAGTGCGCCGAGCGGGCCGCGCAGGCCTTCGGCTCCGGGCAGCAGCGCGGCTGCGGGCAGCCGCATGTCCTCGAACGTCAGCTCGCTCGTGACCGAGGCGCGCATCGACATCTTGTGCTTGATGGCCCGGCCGGAGAAGCCGGGAGTGTCGGTCGGCACGACGAAGCCGCGGATGCCGTCATCGGTCTGCGCCCACACCACGACGACGTCGGCGACGCTGCCGTTGGTGATCCACATCTTCGCGCCGTTGAGCACCCAGTCGTCGCCATCGCGCTTCGCCCGCGTACGCATGCCGTTGGGGTTGGACCCGTGGTCGGGCTCGGTCAGGCCGAACGCGCCGACGTAGTCGCCGGCGGCCATGCCGGGGAGCCACTGCTGCTTCTGCTCCTCGGAGCCATAGGCGTGGATCGAGTACATCGCGAGCGAGCCCTGCACGGAGAACAGCGACCGCAATCCACTGTCGACGGCCTCGAGCTCGATGCTCGCCAGTCCGTACGCCGTGGGGCCCACGCCCGCGCAGCCGTAACCCTCGAGGTGCATGCCCAGCAGGCCGGCGCCACCCATCTGCTTGGCGATGTCGCGGGCCGGCAGCTCACCGGTCTCGGCCCACTCGGCGACGTGTGGTTCGAGCTTGTCCTGGGCGAATCGACGGGCCGTGTCGCGGATGGCCCGCTCCTCGTCGGTCAGCAGGTGGTCGACGTCGAGCAGGTCATGACGAGAGTCCATGGATCCACCTTCTCAGAGCAGGGTGTCGGTCGTGCAGGGGCTTCGTCAGAGGCTATTGGTCGAGCTTGCGACCGGCCCACGACCAGGCGTACGAGTCGTCCTCGGCGGCGAGTCCGCCCTCGCCGAGCTCGAGCGGCCGGAACGTGTCGACCATGACCGCGAGCTCGTCGAAGGCCTCGACGCCGAGGCTCGCCTCGATCGCGCTGGGCTGCGGCCCATGGGCGTACCCACCGGGGTGCAGCGAGATCGAGCCGATGCCGATGCCCGAGCCCTTGCGCGCCTCGTAGTCGCCGTCGACGTAGAACATGACCTCGTCGGAGTCGACGTTGGAGTGGAAGTAGGGCACCGGGATCGCGAGCGGGTGATAGTCGACCTTGCGCGGCACGAAGTTGCAGACCACGAAGTTCTGCCCCTCGAACACCTGGTGCACCGGCGGCGGCTGGTGCACGCGCCCGGTGATCGGCTCGTAGTCGGAGACGTTGAACGTGTAGGGGTACAGGCAGCCGTCCCAGCCGACGACGTCGAACGGGTGCGTGTCGTACGTCATCCGGCTGCCGACGATGCCGCTCGGGCCCGAGCCGCGGTGCTTGACGAGGACCTCAACGTCGGTGCCCTCCTCGAGCAGCGGCGCCTCGGGTCCGTGCAGGTCGCGCTCGCAGTACGGCGCGTGCTCGAGCAGCTGGCCGTAGCGCGACAGGTAGCGCTTGGGCGGTGCGATGTGGCTGTTGGACTCGATCGCGTACGCCTTGACGGCGCCCTCGGGCAGCCAGCGATGCGTCGTGGCGCGGGGGATGATCACGTAGTCGCCCGTGCGGAACGTCAGCGCCCCGAAGACCGTCTCGACGATGCCGGAGCCGGACTCGATGAACACGCACTCGTCGCCGATCGCGTTGCGATAGAACGGCGAGGGCGCGCTGCCGACGGCGTACCCGATGCGGACGTCGCCGTTGCCGAGCACGAGGCGCCGGCCGGTCACGAGGTCGAGTGATGCGGGGTCGGTGTCGGCGAACAGCTGCGGCAGCTTGAGGTGGCGCGGCTTGAGCGGGTGGTTGGCCGTCGTGGCGTGGTCGGGCAGGTCCCAGACCTCCGACGCGACGATCGCCGACGGGACGCCCAGGTGGTAGAGCAGGGACGAGTCGCTCGAGAAGCCCTCTTCGCCCATGAGCTCCTCGCGGTGGAGCGCGCCGTCGTCCGTACGGAACTGCGTGTGGCGCTTGGGCGGGATCTGCCCGACGCTGCGGTAGTGGGCCACGAGGTCTCCTGTGTCCGGATAACGGATTGATCTATCCGATAAAAACACCATGCGATACCGTGGTGAACGTGTCAACCCTGCTCGATCGCCTGGTCGACGACGCCGCGATCTTCCCGCCTGGCAATGCGCCGCTCGACGTCGCGATCCGCGACCACGCGAGTCACCGGGCCAGCGCGTACGCCTCGATGGTCGGGCCCCTGCTGGTCCGTGACGTCGACGTCGCCCGGGTGCCGGCGCTGGCCGAGGGTCCGTTGGAGATCGGCGTCATCGCGACCGCCGGTGCGCGTGGCCTCGGGCAGGCCGTGGCCACGCTGCACGACTTCCCGCACATCACCGTCGTCGCCTTCGAGCTGCCTCTGCCTCCCGGCGATCCCGTCGCGGCGGCCAAGGACCTGGTGCTGGCGCTCGCCGGGTCCGATGACATCACCGTGTCGGTCGAGCTGCCGAGGCCAGGTGCATACGTCTCTGACTCCTGGCTCGCGGCTGCGGACGAGATTGCCGCGGCCGGCTTCCAGGCCAAGTTCCGCACCGGCGGGGTCGAGGCCGCCGCATACCCGGACGAGCAGGAAGTCGCGGCGGTGCTCAGTGCGCTGCTGCATCACCGGCTCAAGCTGACGGCAGGGCTGCACCGCGCGGTCCGCAACACCCAGCCGGGGACGGGCTTCGAGCAGCACGGGTTCCTCAACATCATGGTGGCGGTGCATCGGCTGCACTCCGGGGCGACGGTCGACGACGCTGCCGAGGTGCTCGCGACCCGTGATGGTGAAGCGCTGGCGGATGTCGTCCGGACGTGGAGCGATGAGGACGCGGCGACCGTGAGGCGTACGTTCTGCAGCTTCGGTTGCTGTGGTGTGACCGAGCCGTATGAAGACCTGGTCGAGCTGGGGTTGATCGCATGACTGGCTTCGGGCTGGACCATCTGCCGTATGGCGTGGTGACGCATGCCGGGCGGCAGCTGGTGGTCGTACGTCTGGAGGATGAGGTCGTCGACCTTGCGGCGCTGGATGCGGCGGCGCAGGCGTTCGACCCGTTGCTGTTCGCCGGGCCGGACCTCGGGCCGCTGCTGGCTGCCGGTCCTGACGTGTGGGCGGCTGTTCGGTCGTGGCTGCAGGAGGTGCTGACCGATTCGTCGGTGGGTCGGATCCCGCTTGCCGATGTCGAGCCACTCATGCCGTTCGCGGTTGCCGACTATGTCGACTTCTACGCCTCGCTCAACCATGCGTCGAACGTCGGGAAGATCTTCCGCCCTGACGCCGAACCCTTGTTGCCCAACTGGCGGCACCTGCCGGTCGGCTATCACGGTCGTGCCGGCACCGTCGTCCCCTCGGGCACCCCGGTCGTGCGTCCGCAGGGGCAGCGTCGGCCCGGTCCTGACGGCGAGCCGGGGTTCGGGCCGTCGCAAGCCCTGGACATCGAGGCCGAGCTCGGGTTCGTCGTCGGTGCGCCCAGCACGATGGGGGAGCCGGTGCCGCGTTGGAGCGTTCGCTGATCACGTGTTCGGCGTGACGTTGCTGAATGACTGGTCGGCGCGGGACATCCAGGCCTGGGAGTACGTCCCACTGGGCCCATTCCTGGGCAAGTCGTTCGCCACGTCGATCTCGCCCTG
The DNA here is from genome assembly GCA_963761965.1 of uncultured Actinomycetota bacterium. GTDB lineage: Bacteria > Actinomycetota > Actinomycetes > Propionibacteriales > Nocardioidaceae > Aeromicrobium. The sequence continues at coordinate 171,789 of CAVXIX010000013.1, read as the reverse complement.
GATCACCCCACTCGCAGCCCTCGAGCATGCGCGGGTGTCGCTGCCCGGGCAGGACCCCGAACCCTTGGACTACCTGCGCGTCGCCGAACCGGCAGGCTACGGCATCGACCTCGAAATCGTCATCAACGGCACCGTCGTGTCACGCCCGCCCTACGCGTCGATGTACTGGTCACCGGCGCAGATGCTCGCCCACATGACCGTCAACGGAGCATCGTTGCGCACCGGCGACCTCTACGGATCCGGCACGATCTCCGGCCCCGAACGCGACCGAACGCGGATCCCTGCTCGAGCTGTCCTGGGGCGGCAACGAACCGTTCACCCTCGACGACGGCACCACCCGCACCTACCTGCTGGACGGCGACACCGTGACCCTGCGCGCCACCGCCGGCCCGATCACCCTCGGCGAGGTCGAAGGCGCCATCAACCCCCGCACCCCTTCGCCGGTCGAGTAGCTCGACGAGCTCTGCGAGGAGGGCGTATCGAGACCACCCCGCAAGGCCTCAGGCCAGGGCTTCGGCGACGGCATGCGCTGCCTCGAGGACCAGCGGCTCGACCGTCGCGGAGTCGATGTCGTGCAGGCTGACGATGCCGACCGAGGCTTCGAGACCCGGCACGCCGAGCACCGGTGCCGCCAACCCGGCCGCACCGGGCTGCAGCTCGCCGGACGTGCTCGCGACGCCGTCCACGTGCTGGCGACCGAGCAGGATCGCCTTGCCGGCCGCGCCCGTGTCGAGGCGGTGACGAGCGCCGACCCGGTAGGCCACGTGCAGGTCGCTGCGGCTCGGCTCGACGACGAGCAGGGCGACCGCATCCTCGCCGTCGGCGATCGTCAGGTGCGCCGTGGCACCACTGGCATCGGCCAGCCGCATCAGCGCCGGCGTGGCGCGCGACTTGAGCTCGGGGAGGTATGCGTTGCGGAACGCCATCATGCCGAACCCCGCGCCGATGCGGCCCTGCTCGTCACGGTGCAGGAGGTCATGTTCCTCGAGCGTCACGATGAGCCGGTAGGCGACGGTGCGGCTGATCCCCAGGGACTCGGCGATCTCGTTGATCGTGAACCGGGACTCCGACGCCGCGATGAGCGACAGGATGCGCAGCCCACGGTCGAGCGTCTGGGCGGTCTCGGCGGCCATCGGTCCTCCTCGGTCGGTCGTTGAAGTGTCGCAGGGTCAGAGCATGGCACCGGGATTGAGGATGTCCTGCGGATCGAGCGCCGCCTTGACCCGGCGGGTGAGGTCCATGACGTCGGGCCCGAGGTATGACGGCAGCCACGGCTTCTTGAGCCGCCCCACCCCGTGCTCGCCGGTGATCGTGCCGCCCAGTCCGATCGCGAGCTCCATGACCTGCCCGTATGCCTCGTGGGCCCGAGCCGTCTCGTCGGCATCGGTCGCGTCGAACACGATCAACGGGTGCGTGTTGCCGTCGCCGGCATGTGCGACGACCGCGATCGTGATGACGTGCTTGGCGGCGATCGCCTCGATGCCGCGCACGAGGGCGCCGAGCTCGGGCAGCGGCACGCCGACGTCCTCGAGCAGCAGCGAGCCCTTCTGCTCCAGCGCCGGGATCACCATGCGTCGGGCGACGACGAATGCCTCGCCGGTCTCGGCGTCGTCGGTCGAGAACACCTCGGTGCTGCGGTTGGTCTCGCAGATCGCGGTGACCTCGGCGATCTCGGCGATGCCATGCGTCGCCGGCTCGTCGGACTGCACGACCAACATCGCCTCTGCGCTGCGGTCGAGGCCCATCTTGGTGATGTCCTCGACGGCGTTGATCGAGGCGTGATCCATGAGCTCGAGCATCGCCGGGCGCATCCGGCGAGTGATGTCGAGGACCGTCTTGGTCGCGTCGTCGAGCGAGGCGAACGTCGCGACGAGCGTGCAGGGCGGGCGCTGCGCCGGCACGAGCCGCAGCACGATGCGGGTGATGACGCCGAGCGTGCCTTCGCTGCCGACGAACAGCTTGGTCAGCGAGAGCCCGGCTGCGTCCTTGAGTCGCGGACCTCCGAGCTCGACCGCGGTGCCGTCGGCGAGGACCACCGTCAGGCCGAGGACGTAGTCGCTCGTGACGCCGTACTTGACGCAGCACAGCCCGCCCGCGTTGGTCGCCACATTGCCGCCGATCGAGCAGATCTCGTACGACGAGGGGTCCGGCGGGTACCAGAGGCCGTGTTCGGCAGCGGCTGCCTTGACCTCGGCGTTGAGCGCCCCGGGCTCGACGAATGCGATGCGCGTCGCCGGGTCGACCTCGACCGCGCGCATGCCCTCCAGCGAGATCACGAGGCACCCGTCGAGGGCGGATGCGCCGCCCGACAGACCCGAGCCGGCACCGCGCGGCACGACCGCGAGACCGTGCTGGGCGGCAAAGCGTACGGCGGCCTGCACGTCCTCGGTGCACGTCGCGCGTACGACCGCGAGGGGGACTCCGGCGGCTGGGTCGTTGGCGCGGTCCCAGCGATATCCCGCCATCCGGTCGGCATCGACGAGCAGTGCGCCGTCGGGCAGCTGGGCGGTGAGTGCGGCGAGATCGGGCGTCACGCGTCAGTCCTCGGCGAGGGTCTCCGCGGACTCGGAGTCCTCCTTGGGCGCGAGCACCGACACCGAGTCGTCGATGCGCTCGTTGAGGTAGCGCAGGATCTCCGCGATCGTCGCGACGACGGGCACCGCGAGGAACGCGCCGGTGATGCCGAACAGCGAACCGCCGGCGGTGACGGAGAGCAGCACGACTGCCGGGTGCAGGTTCATGTTCTTGCCTTGCAGCCACGGCGACAGGACATTGCCCTCGAGCTGCTGCACCGCGACCACGATGCCCATGGCGATCAGCGCGTCGTTGGTGCCGTTCGTGACCAGTGTGACGAGCACGGCGAGGGCACCACTGACGAACGCACCGATGATCGGGATGTAGGCGCCGAAGAATGTCACGACGGCGAGCGGCACGGCCAAGGGTGAGCCGAGGATCGCCAACCCGCCGCCGATGATGACGGCATCGATCAGCGCGACGAGGCTCTGCGTACGGATGAAGCCGCCGAGGGTGTCCCAGGCCCGCTCAAGAACCTCGACCAGGTGGACACCGGCGCGATGACCGCCGATCGTCTTGACCCACGGCAGGAACTTGTGGCCGTCCTTGACGAAGAAGAACGTCAGCATCAGGACCAGCACGATGTTGACGATGACCGACGTCGCCGTGCCGATCGTGGAGAAGACACCGGAGCTGATCGCGCTGGCGCTCGACGTGAGCTTGTCCTGGACCGCCTCGATGGCGCGGGTGATCTGGCCCTCGGACAGGTTGAGGGGTTCGCCGGTGACCCAGTCGCGGATCTTCTGGAGTCCGTCGGAGGCGCCTGCTGCGACCTCGCTGGCCTGGCCGGCGACCTGTGGCGTGAGCACCGCGATGAGCCCGACGACGAGGCTGATGAATCCCAGCACGATGCCTGCGGCGGCGAGCCCGGCCGGCCAGCCCTTCGAGCGCAGCCACGAGGCCGGCGGGCCGAGGACGGTGCTGACGATCAGCGCCAGCGCGACGGGATAGATCACCATCCAGACGTGCCCGATGCCCCAGCCGACGATCCAGGCCGCGGCTCCGATGACGATGACCCGCAGGCCCCAGCGCTGCAGGTGAGCGAGCCCATCGTCGATGACGACCGCTCGATCGCGGATCTGCTTGTTCATGGCCACCCACCCAGCCTAGGGGTATGCGGTCGCCGCAGGTGGCTCCTCAGCGTTCAACCGCCAGTCGACCGGTTCGGCGCCCTGCGCGACGAGCAATTCGTTGGCCCGGCTGAACGGCTTGGAGCCGAAGAATCCGCGGGACGCCGACAGCGGGCTCGGGTGCACCGACTCGATGCGCGGCACCTCACCCAGCATCGGTGCGAGGCCTTGTGCGTCGCGGCCCCACAAGATGGCGACGAGCGGCGTGCCGCGTGCGACGAGGGCTCTGATCGCCTGCTCGGTGACGGCTTCCCAGCCCTTGCCGCGGTGGCTGGCCGGCGTGCCGGGGCGCACCGTCAGCACCCGGTTGAGCAGCAGCACCCCTTGGTGAGCCCAGGGCGTCAGGTCGCCGGACGGAGACCGCGGGACGCCGAGGTCGGTCTCGAGCTCGGTGAAGATGTTGACGAGGCTGCGCGGCAACGGGCGTACGTCCGGCGCGACCGAGAACGACAGCCCGACGGGATGGCCGGGCGTCGGATAGGGATCCTGCCCGGTGATCAGCACGCGGACGTCGGACATCGGCTCGGCGAACGCCCGCAGGATGTGCTCGCCGGCCGGCAGGTAGGACCGGCCGGCGGCGATCTCCTCGCGAAGGAACTCGCCCATCGCGGTGATCCGGTCGGCGACCGGCGCCAACGCCTCGGCCCAGTCCGGCGCCATGATCTCGGCGAGCTTCGTCATGCCTTCGCCTTCTCAGCGCGCAGGGCCGACGGCGCGAGCAGCCCGGCGAGGAGGCAGCCGACGATCGGCACCGTGAACGCCGTGGTCAGCGACACCCAGTTGGTCAGGATGCCGATGATCGCGGGACCGGCGAGCAGCCCGAGGTAGCCCATGCCGGTGACTCGCGCGAGGTAGGTGCCCGCGGCCGCCGGGTCGATGTTGCCGGCCGCGCTGAAGAACTGTGGCACGCACCCGGCGAGGCCGACGCCGAACACCGCCCACGCGACGATCGCCAGCACCACGTTCGGGGCGAGCGCAGCGCCGAGCAGCCCGGCCGCACCGACGAGCGCAGCGCGTTGGACGTACGCCGCGGCGCCGATCCGGGCGACGACCCGGTCGGCCACCAGGCGTACGACGGTCATCGTGACCGAGAACGCGCCGAACGCCCAGGCCGCGACCGACTTGCTCGCGCCGAGTGAGTCATGCAGGTGAACCGTGCTCCAGTCGTACGCGACGCCCTCCGACAGCAGGAGCACGAACGCCAGCAAGGACAAGATGACGACGCGCAGCGACCACGGTGCATGGACGCGCGGCGCGCCCGGCTCGCGGGTCGTGGCCGGCGACGGTGGGAGGAGCGCGGGCCTTGCGGCGAGCGTGACGAGGATGCCGAGGACGCCGGCGCCGGCGAGGGTCAGCCGTACGTCGGAGTCCAGGGCGATCAGCAGCCCGCCGACCAGCGACGCGATCAGGCCGCCCAACGAGAAGAACGCATGGAACGCGCTGATGATCGGTCGGCCGTAGGCTCGCTCGACCTCGACGGCATGGGCATTCTGGGCCACGTCGATGACGCCGTTGAACACGCCGAGCAGGCCCAGTGCGACCGCCAGGGCCGGTGTGCTCGTCGCGAGGCCGGGGCCGACGAGGCACACGCTCAGTGCCAGCCCGGCGACCACCGCGACGACCCGGCTGCCGAACCGGTCGATCAGCCGTCCGCCGACCTGCATGCCGAGCAGGGCCGTGCCGCCCAGGAGGAGCAGCAGGTAGCCGAGGACCGCGGTGCTGGCGCCCGTACGTTCGCGGATCTCCGGGATGTGCACGACCCACATGCCGAGGAGGAACCCGTTGAGCGCGAAGATCGCGAAGGTCGACCTTCGTGCAGCGGATGGCGGCATGCTCCGACCCTATCGAGGCAGACCGTGCCCTACAGTTGTCGGGCTGTGTCAGCAATCGCCGCATACCGCGCGCTCCTGCGGATCGTCGGGCCCGCCTACATCCTCGTAGCCTTCCTCGGGCGGATTCCGCTTGCCATGAGCCAGCTCGGCGTCCTGGTCCTCGTCAGCCAGGAGCTCGACAGCTATGGCACGGGTGGCGCCGCAGCCGGCATCCTCGCGATCGCGAATGCCGTCGGCTCCCCGATTGCCGGCGCCCTCGCGGACCGTATCGGCCAGCGACCCGTCGTCCTCGTCCAGTCGCTGGTTGGAGCGGCCGGGCTCGCCTCAGTTGTCATCGTGACGGACCCGGACACACCGCGTGCGCTGATCTTCGCCGCGGCCGCGGTCACCGGGTTCGCGATGCCGCAGGTGGGCCCGCTCGCCCGGGTGCGCTGGCGTCCGATCACGCGCGACGAGGGTGATCAGCGCCGGCTCGTCGATGCGGCGTTCTCGTACGAGGGCGCGGCCGACGAGGCGTCCTTCGTGCTCGGCCCCGCGATGATCGGCGTGCTGGCGATCATCGCCGAGCCGGCTGGCGCGCTGCTGGCCGCGGCCGCGTTGCTGGCGGTGTTCGGCTCGTGGTTCGCGGTGCACTGGACGTCGGAGCTCGTGGCCAAACGCTCGACGACCGGCGGCTCCGGCACGGAGCCGCTCTGGTCGGTCGCGTTCGCCGTCCTCGTCGTGGCACAGCTCTGCATCGGCGCGATCTTCGGCAGTGTCCAGACCGGCACCGCGGTGCTGGCAACGGCGGACGGGCACGCCGGAAGCGCCGGCCTGATCCACGCCGTGCTCGGCATCGGCAGCGTCACGGCGGGGCTCGCGATCACCGCACTGCCCGAGCGCATCCTGTATGCCACCCGCATGCTCGTCGCTGCGGTCGGCCTCCTCCTGTTGTCGGCGCCGCTGCTGCTGGTCGACTCGATCGGCTCACTGATCCTCGTCATCGCGCTGCTGGGCTTCGCGGTCGCGCCCTACATGATCAGCAACTTCGCGCTCGCCGGGATTCTCGTGCCGGTGCACCGGGTCGGCACCGCCATGACGTTGCTCGCCGGGGCAACCGGCATCGGGTACGCGCTGGGCGCGTCGATCGCGGGTCGACTGGCCGACGACGGTGGTCATACGCCGGCGTTCGCCGTCACGGTCGGTGCGGCGGGCGTCGCGGTGCTGCTGGCCGGGTTGGCCAACAAGGCGCTCCGCGAAGCCCGTCCGTACGACCCTGTCGCTGACTGAACCGACGGTCAGAGAGCTGACAGTGGGGTGACCTCGAGCTCGAGCGCTTCGCCGACAGCCGCGTTGACCAGGTGGCCGTCGTGCGTGCTGAGTCCGCCAGCGAGAGCGGCGTCGTCGGTCACGGCCTGCTTCCAGCCCTTGTTCGCGAGCGCAACGGCATACGGCAGCGTGACGTTGGTCAGCGCGTAGGTCGAGGTGCGCGGCACCGCGCCGGGCATGTTGGCGACGCAGTAGAAGATCGAGTCGTGGACCTTGAACGTCGGGTCGTCGTGGGTCGTCGCGTGCGAGCTCTCGAAGCACCCGCCCTGGTCGATCGCGATGTCGACGAGCACCGAACCCGGACGCATCGTGGCGACCAGGTCGTCGGTGATGAGCTTGGGAGCCTTGGCGCCTGGAACCAGAACCGCGCCGATCACCAGGTCGGCCTCGCGGACGGCCTTCTCGATCGCGAACGAGCTGGACGCGACCGTCGTGATCATGCCGGCGAACCGGGCGTCGACCTGGCGCAGCTTGGCGACATCGAGGTCGAGGATCTGCACGTGGGCGCCCATGCCGCGCGCGACCTCGGCAGCGTTGACTCCTGAGACGCCGGCCCCGATCACGACCACGTCGGCGGGGTAGACACCCGGGACTCCGCCGGGCAGCACGCCGCGGCCACCGTTGCTGGCCATGAGGTGCTGGAAGCCGACCTGGGGCGCGAGGCGACCGGCGACCTCCGACATCGGGGCGAGCAGGGGCAGCGAGCGGTCCGGCAGCTGCACGGTCTCGTACGCGATCGAGGTCGTGCCGGCCGACAGCAATGCGTCGGTGCACTCGCGGCTCGCGGCGAGGTGGAGGTAGGTGAAGAGGGTCTGGCCGCGGCGCATGCGGCTGTACTCCTCGGCGATCGGCTCCTTGACCTTGAGCACCAGCTCGGCGTCGGCCCAGATGGCGTCGGCGGTGTCGAGGATCTTGGCGCCGGCGGCGACGTACTCGTCGTCATGGATCGACGAGCCGAGGCCGGCATCGTGCTCGATGATGACGTCGTGGCCGTGTCGCGTCAGCTCGTGCACCCCGGCGGGGGTGATGGCGACGCGGTACTCGTGGTTCTTGACCTCGCGGGGGACACCGACCAGCATGACGTGCTCTCCTTCACAACGGAATATTGCTCCTATGGTGAATCAACTGCGGAATCTCGCGCAACTGTGCGAACAAGATTCTGTATGATGGCTACTTGCTGTGTTTCACGCTGATTCCGAGCCTTCAGGAGTGCCCGTGCCGAATGATCTTCGCGAGCTCGACGACATCGACCAGCGGATCGTCGCCGCACTGCGCAGCCAGGGCCGGCTGCCCAACAACGCACTCGCCGAAAAGGTCGGCATCGCAGCGTCGACCTGCCTGACCCGGTTGCGCAGTCTGATCGACCGCGGAGTCATCGCCGGCTTCCACGCCGAGGTCGATCCGGCGTGGATCGGCCGGCCCATCCAGGCCATGATCGCCGTACGCCTGCGCGGCGATGCCCGCGGCGCGATCAGCGAGTTCTCCGACCGGCTCGCCGGCATGCCGGAGGTGCTCAACGTCTACTTCCTTGCCGGCGCCGACGACTTCCACGTGCATGTCGCGGCGCAGGATCCCGACGATCTCCGGGCTTTCGTCGTCGACAACCTGAGCTCGGCTCCGGAGGTCGCGCTGACCGAGACAAACCTGATATTCGAGCACAAAAGGGGCAGACTGGCGGAGTGAGCCAATCATGACGACGATCGAGGCGAGCTTCCGGACGATCCCGGGGACCCAGGCCGCTGAAGGGCGTACCGGCGAGCACGCCGTGGTCGTCGATCGTCCTGCGGGCGTGGCCGGGGGAGCGGGCGCCGGCATGAACGGTGGCGAGCTTCTCGCCATGGCGATCGGCGGCTGCCTTGCCAACGACCTGCGCTTCGTCGCGGCGGTTCGCAACGACACGATCGACGACGTCCAGGTCGACGTGTCGCTCGAGATAGACGAGGACGGGGTCGTCACGTCGGCGGCTGTCGTCATCCGCCTGGCGGTGCCGAGCGGCGTCCACGCCAGCGTGCTGGTCGACGAGGCGGTCGAGATCTCGACGGTCCTCAACGCCGTACGCAACGGGTTCCCCGTCACGGTGCGCTAGCGACGGTCAGGGCCAGATCGATGCGATGTCGCGGTTGTAGGCGCGGCCGGCTATGCGCGTCAGGACGAACAGCACCGGCGGTGGGATCTGCTTGCGCAGCGCGGATTGTGCGTCGGCGTCGGCACCATCGAGGAGCCACGCCATGAACGTTCCGGTGCCGCCCTTGTGCGCCTTGCGCACCTCCGTCTGGGCTTGCTTGAGCTCAGGCGTCTGCAGGTGACCGGCGGCAAACGGCTCGAGGTCGCGTTCCTCGTGAGTGAAGTGCTCGACCAGCACAGTGTCGAGGGCGCCGATGGCCGCCCGCGCGGCTTCGGCGTTCGCCGCGGTGGGCGAGCCACGCAGCTCTCGCATGACGGAGTCGGCGACGGTCAGTGCGCCCTGCATGCGTTCATGCTCACCGTCGAGGTCGGTGACCAGCGCTTCATCAGCGCCGAGGGCGCGGAACGCCGGCCAGAAGATGGTCTCCTCGTCGTCGTGGTGCTGATGGATCTGGGTCGCGAAGTTCTTCCACGCGCGGGACAGCTCCTCTGCGCGTTGGTGCGAGCCCGCCGGGAATGTCGCCAGCGCGGCGTCGAAGCGCGCGACGTCACGCCGGATTGCCGCGTGGATGATGGTGTTCATCGTCCGATGCTCGGTCATGGGTCACCTCATTCCTGTGATGCGTCATCCTCATGGTGCCTCCGCCGAAAGCATCTGTGAATGCTCAGCGAGCCAATCGCTCCTCGAGGGCGTCGCGCGCGGCCGGCCACTCGTCGTCGGTCATCGAGAACAACACGGTGTCGCGCCAGGATCCGTCACGTCGGATCCGGTGCTTGCGCAGCACGCCCTCGCGGACGCCGCCGATGCGCGCGACTGCCGTCTGCGAACGTTCGTTGAGGATGTCGACGTGCCAGACCACGCGGGCACAGTCGAGGTCGTCGAACGCGTGGCGCAGCAGCAGGAGCTTGGCTTCGGTGTTGACGCCCGTACGCCAGAATCTCCGGCCCAGCCACGTCGAGCCGATCGCGACGGTGCGGACTGCGGGGTCGATGTCGTAGTACGTCGTGAGCCCCGCGACCTCGCCCGAGGACTGGTCGACCTGGGCCCAGGCGACCGTGCCCGGACGCGTCAGGTAGAGACCGACCAGCGCCTCGGCCTGCTCGATCGTGGTCGGCCGGGCGAACGCCTGCCACGTGAACACCTCGTCATCGTCCGAGGCGCCGAGCACTCCCGCGGCGTGGTGGGGTTCGAGGTGCTCGAGCCGGACGTGCTTGCCGACGAGGGTCGGCGCAGCGTGGAAGTCCTCCGGTCTCGCGTTCATACGCTCAACCTATCGAGCGTTGCCACCGCGTCGGATCAGACCGGCCGGGGGTTCTTGGCGTGAGGGTTGCGCACGGAGGTCAGCTCGCGCAGGAAGTTGGCCGCCCACAGGTCGATGTCGTTCTCCATGACCTGCTTGCGCATCGCCTTCATGCGTCGGGCGTTCTCGCGCGGGCTCGCGTTGATCGCCTCGAGCATCATGCTCTTCATGCCGTTGATGTCGTGCGGGTTGACCTGATAGGCGCCCTTGAGCTCCGAGGCCGCGCCGGCGAACTCGCTCAGCACCAGCGCCCCGCGGTCGTCGTAGCGGCACGCGACGTACTCCTTGGCGACGAGGTTCATGCCGTCCCGCAGCGGGGTGACGACCATGACGTCGGCGGCGCGGTAGAGCGCAGCCATCTCGGCTCTCGGGTATGAGGCGTGCAGATAGGTCACGGGCTGCTGCCCGATGCGGGCGACGTCGCCGTTGATGCGGCCGACGAGCCGGTTGATGTCGTCGCGCAGGATCTTGTACTGGTCGACCCGCTCGCGGGACGGGGTCGCGACCTGCACGAACACGGCGTCGTCGACATGCAGGGATCCGTCGCTGATGAGCTCACCGAACGCACGGAGCCGCTGGCGCAGGCCCTTGGTGTAGTCGAGCCGGTCGATGCCCAGCAGCATCGTCTTGGGGTTGCCGAGGCTCTCGCGGATCTCGGCGGCGCGCACGATGACCTCGGGCGTACGGGCGAGCTCCTCGAAGCCCGCTGCGTCGATCGAGATCGGGTACGCCTGCGCGAGGACAGTCCGTCCGTCGGGCAGGTAGATCATGTCGCGGTGCGTCTTGTGGCCGACCCGCTGGCGCACGAGGCGGACGAAGTTCTGGGCAGCCCCGGGCATCTGGAAGCCGACGAGGTCCGCGCCGAGGAGTCCCTCGAGGATCTGGCGGCGCCACGGCAGCTGCTGGAACAGCTCGGCCGGCGGGAAGGGGATGTGCAGGAAGAAGCCGATCCGCAGGTCAGGACGCAGCTCGCGCAGCATCGTCGGCACGAGCTGGAGCTGATAGTCCTGCACCCAGACGACGGCGTCCGGCTTGGCGATCTTGGCGGCCCGCTCGGCGAAGCGGCGGTTGACCCGGACGTACGCATCCCACCACTCGCGGTGGAACTCAGGCGGTGCGACGACGTCGTGATAGAGCGGCCAGAGGGTCGAGTTGGAGAAGCCCTCGTAGTACTCGGCGACCTCTTCTTCCGACAACGGCACCGGCACGAGGTGCAGACCGTTGTGGTCGAACGGCTTGAGCTGCTCGTCGGCGGCGCCGTGCCAGCCGATCCATGCGCCGCCGTTGCGGTGCATCACGGGCTCCAACGCGGTGACCAGACCGCCGGGGGAGGTGCGCCACATCGTGCTGCCGTCGGGGGCTTTGATCCGGTCGACGGGCAAACGGTTGGCAATGACTACAAAGTCTGCGGTTCCGGTCGCCATGCTTCGCAGCCTAGCGCTGTGTGTCGCGGGTCACCTCGCGGCGACCCCCAGCTGCCCCAGGATCGACTCGATCTGCCGCATGATCGACACGGTTTCGTCGAGTGGGAGGAGCGCCGATTCGGTCGCCCCGGCCCGCAGGCACGAGGCGACTTCCTCGATCTCATGGGCATACCCGCGGCCCGTCACGGGCTCGCTGATGGTGTCGAGCTGGTCGTCGTGCCAGTGCGTGAACATCGTCGGGTGGTGGAACCGGGCGGGCACCTCGATGAGCCCGGCGTCGCCGGCGACCGAGGCGCGGTTGTCGCTGCGGGCCATCTGGGTCCAGGCGATGCTCGCGACGGCACCGTTGGCGTACGTCATGGTTGCGCCGCCACTGACGTCGATGCCCTGCTCGGACAGGATTCCACCGGCGGCGATGCTGATCGGTTCGCCGAGGATCAGGTGCGCGAACGTCAGCGGGTAGATGCCGACGTCGAGCAGCGCACTCGCCCCGAGCGCCGGATCCCACAGGCGGCTGGTCGCGGCAGGCCCGACGAAGCCGAGCTCGGCGCGGACTTGACCGACAGCTCCCAGAGAACCGTCCTTGGCGAGGCCGGCGACGCGCCGGATGTTGGGATTGGTGCGCATCCACATCGCCTCGGCGAAGAACAGTCCGCGCGAGCGCGCCTCCGCGACGAGCGTCTCCGCGTCGGCGAGATTCATCGTGAGCGCCTTCTCGCAGAGCACGGCCTTGCCCGCCTCGAAGCACAGCAGGACGTCCTCGAGGTGGCGGCTGTGCGGAGTCGCGACATAGATGACGTCGACGTCCGGGTCGGCGGCCAGCTCCTCGTACGACCCGTGGGCTCGTGCCGCGCCGAACCGGTCGGCGAACGACCGGGCGGCGTCGGGCCTGCGGGATCCGACGGCGGCGAGCTCATTGCCATCGACCAACGCCAAGTCGCCGGCAAATGACTCCGCGATGCGTCCCGTTGCGAGAATTCCCCACCTGATGGGCGTACGGTCCCCGGATTCAGTCGTCATGACACACACCCTGCCATTCGGCGAAGCAAATGACACTGGTGTGATTCGTACCCTAGAATCAAGGGCATGAGCGAGCGCCAGCGAGCGAATCTTGAGGCAGGGATCATGCCACTGCCTCCGTATCGTTGGTTTCTGTTGGAGGTAGTGGCATGAGCGCTGTGGAGAAGTCGAACGCCGGGGCTGCGGCTGCTGTCGAGTCGCTGTCGGAGCGCGACCGCGAGATCCTGGCCCTCGAGCGGCTCTGGTGGCAGTACGCCGGCGCCAAGGAGCAGGCGATCCGCGACAAGTTCGACATGTCTGCGACCCGCTACTACCAGGTGCTCAACGCCTTGATCGACCGCGAGGACGCGCTGGCGTACGATCCACTTCTGGTCAAGCGTCTGCGCCGACTGCGTGCACAGCGCCAGCGCAGCCGTTCGGCCAGGCGTCTCGGCATCGACCTCTGAAGGTTCCCATGGACCACCGCAGGACCCCGCCTGGCAAGGCATATGTGCCGGCCAGCTGGTTCATCGTCCTGACGATCATGCTGTGCATCGGTGCCGCCGGCTGGCTCGGCTGGCTGTTCGTTGACAACGACGCAGACACCCCGGCGGTACAGCCCACGAAGTCGGCGCCGTCGAAGACGACGCCGACGCCCGAACCGAGTGAGACCACCGAGACGACCCCTTCGCCGACGCCGACCACGGAGTCGCCCGAGGCCGATCGCACCGCCGGAGTGTCGGTGCTCAACAACACGACGATCCAGGGTCTCGCGACGACGTACTCCGCCAAGGTGAAGGCCGCCGGCTGGACCGACGTCAGGGTCGGCAACTGGCGAGGCTCGATCGCCGGCAACACGGTCTACTTCCCGTCGCAGCTCGAGCAGCAGGCCAAGCTGCTCGGCGACGACCTGGGCATCGATCGCATCCTGCCGAGCATTGCCGGCATGCGAACCGACCGCCTGACGATCATCTTGGCCGGCCCGCAACAATAGTCGGATGCCCACATCTGTCCGTTCCGCCGTGATCGCAGATCCGGGCGGCACGCTGCTCGCCCTCGACTTCGACGGGACGCTGGCCCACATCGTCGACGACCCATCGCAGGCGTACGCCCATGAGCGTTCGGTGGCGGCGCTGGCGCGGCTCGGCGGGGTCCTCGGCCAGGTCGCGATCGTCACCGGTCGACCCGTACGACAGGCGCTCGAGCTCGGTGGTTTTGTCGGCATGGCCGGGCTCGACCGTCTCGTGATCTGGGGCCAGTACGGCGCCGAGCGCTGGGACGCCGCGACGTCGGAGACCGTCGAGCCGGAGCGGCCCGAGTCGGTGCGCCGCCTCGCGGATGAGCTGCCGGGCTGGTTGACGCAACGCGGTGCGGGTCACGTACGCATCGAGGACAAGGGTCTCGCGATCGCGGTGCACACGCGCGGGATCGATCCCGGGCTGATCGACGAGCTGGCCGAACCGCTGTCCACGCTGGCCCGTGACCTCGGCCTCCTGGTCGAACCTGGCCGCCAGGTCATCGAGATGCGTGCGCCTGGCATCAACAAGGGCGACGCGGTGCGTGCACTGGTCTCCCGGCTCGGCGCCCGACAGGTGATCTTCGGTGGCGACGACCTCGGTGACCTGCCGGCGTTCGCCGCGGTCGAGGAGCTCCGCGAGACCGGGGTCGGCGGCCTGTTGATCTGCTCGGCGTCGACGGAGCAGGACGCTCTGGTGGCGCGGGCCGACGTCGTCCTTGACGGACCCGATGCGGTCGCTGACTGGCTCGAAGAGCTTGCAGATGAGTTCTGAGCTGACGCTGCTGCCGCACACGCCGTGGACCCGCGTCCGTACGGTGCTCAACTGGCTCAACCTCAGCACGCTGCTGGGTCTGGCGATCGCCAGGCTCGGCGGCGCGTCGATCGTCCGGCGCGGCCGGGGCACCTACCTGGCGACGGGCTACCGGTTCGGTTTCCCGGTCGCCAGCGCGTTCACGGTCGGCAGCGTCATCACGAGCAAGCATGACCTCGACTACTTCATCGATCGCCCGGTCCTGCTCCAGCACGAGGACCGTCACTGCACGCAGTACGCGTTCGTCCTCGGCGTCGTGATGCTGCCGTTCTACTTCCTCTGCGTCGGCGATCTCCTACGCGATCGCCGGCGACCACTCGTCGTACAACCCCTTCGAGCGCCTCGCCAACCTCGCCGACGGCAACTACCCGCCCCCGCGCACCCGCTTCTCCCGCCGGCCTTGACGGTTTCCCATGAGGCCTCGTGCCTTCGTCACTCACCCAGCGCTGTAACCCTAGGTGCGTGACAAGTCCCCTAGGCCTCGTGGGAAACCGACACCCCGTGTGACCAAGGGGCGAACGCTCGACGTCCAACATCTGGACCGAGTGGACACATCGTGAGACGCGCCCGTACGCTGAAACCACTCATCACGAGGGGTACAGGGACACGGCCCTATGACGCCCCAGCAACCAGTCGGTCATCGACCAGGTGCTCAATCCGTCCCGGACGACAGTCGATCCGGGAAAGATGAAAGGGAACATCTGTGAGTACATCAGCCCCCGCCGGCCTCGTCGAGGCACCCAGCATCCGCGATGGAGCCTTCGGCAACGCCGTCGAGCTCGCCTGCCGCGAGTGCGGCACGACGCGGGAGCTCGGCCCGCACTACGCGTGCCACGAGTGTTTCGGCCCGCTGGAGATCAAGTACGACTTCCCGGCCGTCACGCGCGAGCAGATCGCTGCCGGCCCCAACAACATCTGGCGCTACAAGGCGCTCCTCCCCGTTCCCGACGACATCGAGCTCAGCCCCAACCTCGAGCCCGGCTTCACGCGCCTCCTCAAGGCGGACAACCTCGCCGCCGAGCTGGGCCTGACGAAGCTCTGGGTCAAGGACGACAGCACCAACCCCACCAACTCGTTCAAGGACCGCGTCGTCGCGTGCGCCCTGAGCGCCGCCCGCGAGTTCGGCAGCAAGGTCTTCGCCTGCCCGTCGACCGGCAACCTCGCCAACGCCGTCGCCGCCGCGGGCGCCCGTGCAGGCATCAAGACCGTCGTGTTCATCCCGAGCAACCTCGAGACGCCCAAGCAGGTCAACTCGGCGGTCTACACCGAGAACCTCGTCGCGGTCGACGGCAACTACGACGACGTCAACAAGCTCGCCTCCGAGATCGCCGGCGAGGAGGACGGCTGGGCGTTCGTCAACGTCAACGTCCGCCCGTTCTACGCCGAGGGGTCCAAGACGCTCGGCTACGAGATCGCCGAGCAGCTCGGCTGGCGCCTGCCCGACCAGATCGTCATCCCGGTCGCTTCCGGCTCGCAGCTGACCAAGGTCCACAAGGCGTTCCAGGAGCTCATCGCGCTCGGCCTGGTCGAGGAGAAGCCCTACAAGGTCTTCGGCGCCCAGGCCACGGGCTGCTCGCCGGTCTCCGAGGCGTTCCGCGAGGGCTGGGACGTCGTACGCCCGGTGCGGCCCGACACGATCGCCAAGTCGCTCGCGATCGGCAACCCCGCCGACGGCGTGTACGTCCTCGACATCTGCCGCGAGACCGGCGGCGCGATCGCCGACATCTCCGACGACGAGGTGCGCGAGGCGATCGTGCTGCTGGCGCGCACCGAGGGCATCTTCACCGAGACCGCCGGCGGCACGACCGTCGGCGTGCTCAAGAAGCTCGTCGAGACCGGCGCGCTCGACCCCGAGCTCGAGACCGTCGTGATCAACACCGGTCACGGACTCAAGACGCTCGACGCGGTCACCGACCTGGTCCGCCCCGCAGCCACCATCGCGCCCACGTATGACGCGTTCGTCGCGTCCGGCATCGCCTGAGTCAGAGAACACCCAAGGAGCACTGTGAGCATCAACGTACGAATCCCGACGATCCTGCGCACGTACACGCAGGACCAGTCCCAGGTCACCGCTGAGGGCGCGACCCTCAGCGAGGTCATCGAGTCGCTCGAGGGAACGTTCCCGGGCATCAAGGCGCGGGTCGTCGACGAGCAGGGCAAGCTGCGCCGCTTCGTCAACATCTACGTCGCCGAGGAGGACGTGCGGTTCGCCCAGGGTCTGGACACCCCGACCCCGGCCGGCACCCAGGTCTCGATAATCCCAGCCGTTGCTGGGGGTTGCTGAACTCGCGGTGCAGCCTTGTAGGCTCTGCGCATGAAGGGGCTCCGGCAGGTGGGTTCCTCCAGGATCAGGTGGGAGTGGCGGCATGGTGCAAGGCACCGTCAAGTGGTTCAACGCTGACAAGGGCTACGGCTTCATCGAGGTCGAGGGCCAGGACGATGTCTTCGTCCATTGGTCCAAGATCGCGTCAGACGGATACAAGACCCTCGAGGACGGCCAGAAGGTCGAGTTCGAAGTGGTGGACGGCCCCAAGGGTCGCGAAGCCCACGAGGTCATCGGGCACTGAGTCCGTGAAGGAGCCCGGTCCGGGGGGACCGGGCTTTTTCATGCCCTGACACAGCGTGTGTCCTATGTGACACTTGCGATGTCACATCGTCGCTGACATACTCGCGGTATGTTCATCTCTGCGACCGACCCCGTCACCGCGCCCGCAGGTGGCGCCGAGCTCGGCCAGGTCATCGGCCTGTCGATCGCCGCCGGCATCGTCACGAGCATCCTGCTGGTCATCGCCTGGGCCCACCGCACGCACCGCATCGAGTGGTTCCAGAAGGCCGGCGAGCGCCTCGGCGCGCGTACGGGCGAACCGGGCTGGGCCTCGATCCCCACGCTGTTCGTCGCGAGCTCGCTGATCATCGCGCTGCTCGGCTTCATGTGGGACGTCAGCCTGCACGCCGGCCGCGGTCGCGACGCCGGCCCGCTGGCCAACCCCGCGCACTACCTGATCCTCTACGGGCTCTTCGCGCTGTTCATCGCCGGCATGTCGGCGGTCGTCTACGCGCGCGACGGCGAGAAGCCCGGCATCGCCTCGGTCCGCATCACCCGCACCTGGTACGCCCCGGTCAGCGGCATCTTCATCGCCGCGTGCGGCCTGTACGCCCTGATCGGCTTCCCGCTCGACGACGTCTGGCACCGGATGTTCGGCCAGGACGTCACGCTGTGGGGCCCGACGCACCTCATGCTGATCGGCGGCGCCGGGCTGTCCACCGCCGGCATCATCCTGCTGCACCGTGAGGCCGACTTCGCGATCCGCCAGAACGGCAAGGAGATGCCGACCTGGATCAAGACCGCGACGCTGTCGATCGGGTTCGGCGCCCTGCTGATCGGGCTCTCGGTGTTCCAGGCCGAGTTCGACTTCGGCATCGCCCAGTTCCGCATGGTGTTCGCGCCGCTCATGATCGTCGCGGCTGCCGGCATCGTCGCTGGTCGCAGCGCGGCTGTACGTCGGCCCGGGCGCGGCGATCGTCGCCGCGGTGTTCTTCCTGCTGATGCGCGGCATCATCTCGTTCATCGTCACCGACTTCTTCGGCGAGGCGCACCACGTGTTCCCGCTCTATCTCGGCAGCGCCGTCCTCGATCGAGCTGCTGGCACTGACGCAGCTGCGCAACAAGCCGCTGTGGTTCGGCGCGGTCGGCGGGCTCCTGATCGGCACCGTCGGCCTCGTCATCGAGAAGTTCTGGAACGACCGGGTCTTCCAGTTCCCGTGGACCCAGGACATGTGGCTCGAGGGTCTGCTCATGGCGGTTCCCGTCGCGATCGCCTCGGGCCTGTGCGGGGCGCTGTTCGCACTCGGACTGCAGGGCCGCCTGCCGGCCCGCAAGATCAGCCGCACGATCGTCACGGCGTCGGTCGTCATCATCGCGGCGGCGGTCGCCAACGGCCTGCATGCCACCGTGCCCAAGAACGCCTCGGCCGACTTCGCGCTGACCCAGGTCGGCACGACCGAGCAGCCCGAGGTCACGGCCAAGGTCTCGCTCAAGCCGGCCGGCCTCGTCGACGACCACCCGACGTGGGTGCAGATCACCGCGTGGCAGGGCGGCGGCGCCGGTGTCGTCACCGATCGCCTCCGGCGTACGGGCGACAACACGTGGGAGTCGACCAAGCCCGTGCCCGTCGGCGGCAACTGGAAGACCCTGCTGCGCGTGCAGGACGGTCGTACGCTCGCCGCCGTGCCGATCTTCATGCCGGCCGACGCGCCGCTCGACGGTCAAGGAGGTCCCGGCCTCGGCGTCGTTCACACGGAAGTTCGTGCCGGAGATCGACATCCTCCAGCGCGAGCGCAAGGGCGACACGTCGCCGCTGGCTGTGGGGCGCGGCCAACATGGTCGTCCTGCTGTGCAGCCTCGCGATCATCATCGGGATCTCGGTCTCGGTGGCCCGCGTCGCCCGCCGCATCGAGGAGCACGAAGCCGCATCATCGGGAGACCGTACGCCTACTCTGACGTCATGACGCCGGGCGGAGACCAGCTCCTCGCGCACCACGCTGCCCTGCTCGCGATCCCGGCGTTCGTGCCGGCCGTCGTGGTCGTCGGGGTGATCCTCTACATCGCCCGCAAGGACCGGCGTGAGGAACGCGAGGAGCGCGACATCATCGAGCGGGCCTTCGAGCCCGAGGACGACACCAAGGAGAACGAGTGAGGATCGCTGCAGCGCTGCTGGCCTGTGCCCTCGTGCTGACCGGCTGCGGGTCGGGTTCTGAGGAGCCCGGCCTCCAGGCGGAGCCGACCAGCGAAGGGCCGACGAGCGCGGCACCGACATCGCCCACGACCTCCGGTGCCGTCGTCGGCATCGTGATCAAGGACGGCAAGGTCGTCCCGCAGGGCAAGCGCGTCAAGGTCAAGGTCGGCGCGCCGGTGACGCTGATCATCACGCTCCGACGCCGACGAGGAGATCCACGTCCACTCCGACCCGGAGCATGAGTACGAGGTCAAGCGCCGGCAAGCCGCTCACCGAGACGTTCACGATCGACACGCCCGGCCAGGTCGCGGTCGAGGCCCACCACCTCGACGTCACGATCGTGCAGCTCGTCGTCGAGCCGTGATCGCAGCCGGGCTGCAGGCGCACGGCCTCGGCGGGTCGACCGATCTGCCGATCCCGTTCCTCTACGCGATGGTCGGCGCCTCGTGGGCGCTGACGATCTCGTTCGCGGTCCTCGCGCTGGCGTGGAAGGAGCCGCGGTTCGCGGCCGAGCCGGAGCCGGCGGACCCGCCCCCGCGGCGTCCCTGGCTGGCCGTCGTCGGCCTGCTGCTGACGGCGTGGCTGCTCGTCGCGCTGTACGCCGGGACCGTCGGACTCCGGCAACGGTGGCCTCGGCGGGTTCTACATCTTCGTGTGGGTCGGCATCGTGCCGCTCGCCCTCGTCGCGGGTCACGTGTGGCGCGACCTCTCGCCGTGGCGGACGCTGACGGGTCGCGGCCTCTGGACGTACCCGGAGCGGCTCGGCTACTGGCCCGCCGTCGCCGGCCTGCTCGCCTTCGTGTGGCTCGAGCTCGCCTCGCCGGATCCGGGCTCGGTCCACGCCGTACGTGTGTGGGTCGCGATCTACGTCGCCGCGACGATCGCCGGCGGCATCGCGTTCGGGCCGCGCTGGTACGACCGGGCGGACCCGTTCGACGTCTACAGCGCGATCGTCGCGAAGCTCTCGCCGTTCGTCCGCGACGGCCGATGGGCTGTGCACAACCCGCTCCGCACGCTGCCGACGGTCCCGGTCGCACCCGGCCTGGTCGCGGTGCTCGCGACCCTTCTGGGCTCCACGGCGTACGACAGCTTCTCGGCGTCGTCGTTCTGGCAGAGCAAGACGCTGTCGGGGTGGCAGCACTCGCTGACGCTGCTCGGCTTCTGCGTCGTCGTCGCGGTGCTGTTCGTCGCCGCGGCGATGGCGACCGGGGGAGTGACGCGCGAGCAGCGGCGAGCCATGCCGGGCCTGCTGGCGCACTCGCTCGTGCCGATCGTCGTCGGCTACATCTTCGCCCACTACCTGACGTACCTCCTCGAGAAGGGGCAGGTCGCGTTCTTCGCCCTGCTCGATCCGCTGGGTCGCGGGTGGGCGCCGCTGGGTGATCCCGCGACGTCGTACTTCCTGTCCGAGCACACCGTCGACGCTCGCCGGCCTCAAGGTGACGTTCGTGGTGGCCGGTCACGTGCTCGCGGTCATCGCGGCCCACGACAAGGCGCTGGCGCTGCTGCCCAAGGGGCACCGGCTCAGCGGGCAGGTCGCGATGCTGCTGCTGATGGTCGCCTACACGTTCACCGGGCTCTTCCTGCTGTTCTCTGTCTGACCGCGATCGGTAGCGTCGGGTCATGGCGACGATCTACAACACCGCGACGACGCTCGACGGCTACCTGGCCACGACCGACAACTCGCTCTCGTGGCTGTTCGAGGTGCCAGGGCGCCGACGACGCCGAGTCGTCGTTCGGTGACTTCCTCGACGGCATCGGCGCGATGGCGATGGGCTCGACGACATACGAGTGGCTGCTCGAGCACGAGGCACTCGTCGACAACCCGGCCAAGTGGCAGGAGTGGTACGCCGACCGGCCGACCTGGGTGTTCACGCACCGCGACCTCCCGGTCATCGCGGGCGCCAACATCACGTTCACCAGCGACGACGTCAGCGCGGTGCACGCCGAGATGGTCGCAGCCGCCGGCGAGCGCGACATCTGGCTGATGGGTGGCGGCGACCTGGTCGGCCAGTTCGACGATGCGGGGCTGCTCGACCGCATCACGGCGACGATCGCGCCGGTCACGCTCGGCGCCGGTGCGCCCCTGCTCCCGCGCGACATCCGATCCGATCGTCTGACGCTGACGTCGATCCTCCAGCGGGGCCAGTTCGCCGAGGTGACGTATGACGTGTCGCCCAAAGTGACGGGCTGATTGCGCGG
Source organism: uncultured Actinomycetota bacterium (assembly GCA_963761965.1). Taxonomy (GTDB): domain Bacteria; phylum Actinomycetota; class Actinomycetes; order Propionibacteriales; family Nocardioidaceae; genus Aeromicrobium. The sequence goes on along the minus strand of CAVXIX010000013.1, from coordinate 150,330 downwards.
CGTTGATTAGCACTCGTATGATGAGAGTGCTAAACACCTGGACCAGACCGATGAGGTTGTGGGCCGCGGCGAGAAGGGTTCGCCGCAACGCTGCAGCCGTCCGTCGCGGGCATCGCCTGGTCGTCCACGTCGACAACCAAGTCGGAGAAACGTACACATGGCAAAAACCATTGCTTTCAACGAGGAAGCACGGCGCGGCCTCGAGCGCGGAATGAACCAGCTCGCCGACGCCGTCAAGGTCACGCTCGGCCCCAAGGGTCGCAACGTCGTCCTGGAGAAGAAGTGGGGAGCCCCCACGATCACCAACGACGGTGTCAGCATCGCCAAGGAGATCGAGCTCGAGGATCCCTACGAGAAGATCGGTGCCGAGCTCGTCAAGGAGGTCGCCAAGAAGACCGACGACGTCGCCGGTGACGGCACGACGACCGCCACGGTCCTCGCCCAGGCTCTCGTACGCGAAGGCCTGCGCAACGTTGCGGCCGGCGCCAACCCGATGGGCCTCAAGAAGGGCATCGAGGCCGCCGTCGAGGCCATCAGCTCGCAGCTGCTGGGCATGGCCAAGGACGTCGAGACCAAGGAGCAGATTGCTTCGACCGCCTCGATCTCCGCTGCTGACACCACGGTCGGCGAGATCATCGCCGAGGCCATGGACAAGGTCGGCAAGGAAGGCGTCATCACGGTCGAGGAGTCGAACACGTTCGGCCTCGACCTGGAGCTCACCGAGGGCATGCGCTTCGACAAGGGTCACCTGTCGGGCTACTTCGTGACCGACGCCGAGCGCCAGGAGACCGTGCTCGAGGATCCCTACATCCTCATCGTCAACTCCAAGATCAGCTCCGTGAAGGACATGGTCCCGGTCCTCGAGAAGGTCATGCAGGCCGGCAAGCCGCTGGTCATCATCGCCGAGGACGTCGAGGGCGAGGCTCTCGCGACGCTGGTCGTCAACAAGATGCGCGGCACGTTCAAGTCCGTCGCCATCAAGGCGCCCGGCTTCGGTGACCGTCGCAAGGCCATGCTGGCCGACATCGCGATCCTCACGGGTGGCGAGGTCATCAGCGAGGAAGTCGGACTCAGCCTCGAGACCGCCGACCTGACGCTGCTCGGCACGGCCCGCAAGGTCGTCACGACCAAGGACGAGACCACGATCGTCGAGGGCGGCGGCTCCGACGAGCAGATCCAGGGTCGCGTCAACCAGATCAAGTCCGAGATCGAGAACAGCGACTCCGACTACGACCGCGAGAAGCTCCAGGAGCGTCTCGCCAAGCTCGCCGGCGGCGTCGCCGTCATCAAGGTGGGCGCGGCGACCGAGGTCGAGCTCAAGGAGCGCAAGCACCGCATCGAGGACGCCGTCCGCAACGCCAAGGCGGCCGTCGAAGAGGGCATCGTCGCCGGTGGTGGCGTCGCACTCGTGCAGGCCACTGCTGCGGTCTTCGAGAAGCTCGAGCTCACGGGTGACGAGGCCACCGGCGCGAACATCGTTCGCACCGCGGCGTCCGCTCCGCTCAAGCAGATCGCGATCAACGCCGGCCTCGAAGGTGGCGTCGTCGCCGAGAAGGTTGCCGGACTCGAGTCGGGTTGGGGCCTCAACGCCGCGACCGGCGAGTACGTCGACCTGATCGCCGCCGGCATCATCGACCCGGCCAAGGTCACGCGCTCGGCGCTGCAGAACGCAGCCTCGATCGCGGCGCTGTTCCTCACCACCGAGGCCGTCGTCGCCGACAAGCCTGAGCCTGCTCAGGCCGGCGGAGGCGCCCCGGACATGGGCGACATGGGCGGCATGGGCTTCTAGTGGAAACCTGACCCACACCAGTAGTTCCGACGAAGGCCCTCACCGCATCGCGGTGGGGGCCTTCGTCATCCCGGCCGTAGCGGTGATCATGAACGGCGAGTGGCGCAGCGTGGTTGGTTTGGGGAGCTTCCGACCCAACCACACTGCGCCACTCGCGGTCAGTCGGTCAGTCGCTGAGGATCACGAGCTGCTGGGTCGCCCGGGTCATCGGCGACGTAGCGGTCGACCGCTCCTTCGATGCCGGTGCCGAACTCGTCCGGGTCGACCAGGATGACGAGGTCGAACTCGAGCCCCTTCGACGAGCTCAGGCGTCAACGAGCGCACGCGGGGGCCGGCTCGAACGCAGGATGCCCGATGACGCAGGCGATGCCCTCGGCATGTGCAGCGAGCCAGTCTCGAGGATCGAGTCCAGCTCGGCAACGCGTCCGTGCACCACGGGCACGCCGTTGCTGCGGATCGAGGTCGGCACGTTGGCGTCCGGCAGCGCAGCGCGGATGACCGGCTCGGCCTCCACCATGACCTCTTCGGGTGTCCGGTAGTTGATGCTCAGCGTCGCCAGGTTGATCTGGTCGAGCCCGACGCGCTCGAGCCGTTCCTGCCACGACTCGGTGAACCCGTGCCTGGCCTGCGCGCGGTCCCCGACGATCGTGAAGCTCCGCGACGGGCAGCGCAGCAGCAGCATCTGCCACTCCGCGTCCGTCAGCTCCTGCGCCTCGTCGACGACGATGTGCGCGAACGGCCCGGCCAGCAGGTCGGGATCGACGTCCGGTTGGGCATCGGGTGTCGACCAGGGCGGTGCGCAGGTCCTGGCCGCGCAGCATCGACATCAGCCCTGCCATCTCGGAGTCGTCGGTCGCGATCAGGTCGGCGACGACATCGGCCATGCGCTCGCGCTCGGCGACGGCAGCCGCCTCCTGTCGCCGACGGCGGCGCGACGTCTGCGGGGTCTCCCAGCCGCTGCAGCGCCGCGTCGAGAAGCGGCAGATCGGATGCCGTCCACGCCTGGGCGTCCGCCCGCTGCAACCTGGCGACCTCGTCACGCTCCAGCCACGGCGCGCACATCCGCAGATAGGCGGGCACGGTCCAGAGGTCTCCGACGAGGTCGGTCGCCTCGAGCAGCGGCCAGGCCCGATCGAACGCCTCGGCCAGCTCGTCGATCGTTGGCCAGCGACCGGCGTACCTTGTCTGTGGTGCTCTCGCTGGCCAGCCCGTACGCATCGAAGTCGTCGTTGTCCTCGTCCCAGTCGTCGTCATCGGCTCGTCTCGCAGCTTGTCGACGAGGATCGTGAGCAGCGCCGTCCCAGACCTGGTCGCGAGCCAGGTTGTGCGGCGTGCCGGGCTCGGCCGCCCGAACGCCTCCGCCCAGTCCGCAGTGCTCAGCCAGATGTCGGCCCAGTCGGTCTCGACCGTCATCGGCTTGGTGGGCGGCTCCTCGTAGAGCCGGACCGCCGGCTCGATGGCCTTCACCATGTCGGCGGACGCCTTCAAGCGGGCGACCTCGGGATCCGGCTCGACGGCCGCCGTGGCACCCTCCGGCACCAGGTCTCGCAACGTGCAGGTCTGCACGCCCTCCTCGCCGAGGCTGGGCAGGACGTCCGCGACATAGCTCAGGTAGGGCTGGTGTGGGCCGACGAACAGCACGTCCCCCCGGCGATGTCCGAGGCGGGGGTCGGAGTAGAGCAGGTACGCGGAGCGGTGCAGCGCGACGACGGTCTTGCCCGTACCCGGTCCGCCGTCGACGACGAGGGCGCCGCGGGATCCGGCACGGATGATCGCGTCCTGGTCGGACTGGATCGTGCCGAGCACGTCTCGCATCCGGGCCGACCGGCTGCTGCCGAGGCTGGCGATGAAGGCGGACTGGTCGTCGAGCGCCGCGTGACCCTCCAGGCCGTCGGGCGATGAACACCTCCTCCCAGTAGTCGGTGATCCGGCCGCAGCGTCCAGCGGAACCTGCGGCGGCTGGCCAGGCCCATCGGGTTGGCGTGAGTCGCGCCGAAGAACGGCTCGGCGGCGGGCGAGCGCCAGTCCAGCAGCAGCCGGCGACCCGTCGCTGTCGGTGAGGCCGAGTCGCCCGACGTACACGGGCTCGCCGTCGTCCGCGCTGACGATGCGGCCGAGGCACAGGTCCAGGCCGAAGCGGCGCAGGGTGCGCAGCCGGGTGGTGAGCCGGTGGATCTCCATGTCCCGGTCCATCGCCTCCTGGCCCGATGCCGCCCGGCGCCTTGCGCTCGGCATCCAGGCGGTCGGACGAGCTCGGCGATCGACCGCTCGAGGCTCTCGGCGATCGCGGCGAAGTGCTGCTCGTCGGCGGTGATCAGTGCGGGGTCGGCCTTGGCGGGGTGGTCGGCAAGATGGAACGCGCTTTCACGCAAAGTGGTGCTCCCATGGCAGTAGGTTTCGGCTTCGGCCGGCCATTCTGGGGCACCACGGGGGTCTTGCGGCAAGCCCCCTGCTGCGCTATATCTTGGAAGTAGAGGGGCAGTTCGCCCCTCTTTTTGCTGCCCGGACCAGGCGCCTCAGGGAGCGCCGATGTGCGTCCGCACGTCCAGCAGCTCAGGGAAGAACTGCAGCTCGAGGGCCTTCTGCAGGAAGCTCACGCCGGACGATCCGCCGGTTCCGCGCTTGAAGCCGATGATGCGCTCGACGGTCTTGAGGTGCCGGAACCGCCACAGCTGGAAGCTGCCCTCGACGTCGACGAGCTCCTCGCACATCTCGTACGCCGCCCAGTGGGTGTCGGGGTCGGCGTAGATCAGGCGGAGCACCTCGATCACGCCGGGATCGGCGACGTACGGCTGGGTGACGTCGCGCTCCAGCACGGCCGCCGGGACGGCGTGCCCCTGCCGCGCCAGGAACCGCAGGAACTCGTCGTAGAGGCTCGGCGCCTCGAGGTCGGCCTGCAACGCCGACCGCAGTGCCTCGTCGTGCTCGAAGACCTTGATCATCTGCGGGTTCTTGTTGCCGAGCAGGAACTCGACGGTCCGGTACTGCGGCGACTGGAAGCCTGACGCCTTGCCGAGCGAGTCGCGGAACTGGGCGTACTCGATCGGCGTCAGCGTCTCCAGCACGGCCCACTGCTCGAACATCTGCCGCTGGATCGCCTTGACCCTGGCCAGCCGCTTGAGTGCGGGCGGCAGGTCGTCGGCGGCGATCAGGGCGATGGCGGATCGCAGCTCGTGGATCAGCTGCTTGAGCCACAGCTCGGTGACCTGGTGCTGGACGATGAACAGCATCTCGTCGTGGTGGTCCGAGACCGGCTGCTGCGCCGACAGCAGGGTCGGCAGCTGGAGATAGCTCGCGTACGTCATCTCGCCGCGCAGGTCGGTCGCGACCCCGTCCTCGATCGGCCGGAAGGACTCGTTGCGCCTCACGCTGTTCATACCTGCACGGTATGCCGTCGGGTCTCAGGTGCCGCGTGAAAGGGTGTGCACATGGCGCTGATCAGGGCAGACGGGCTCGGGAAGTCGTACGGCTCGACGCGCGCCGTCAACGACCTGTCGTTCGAGGTGCACCCCGGCAGCGTCACCGGATTCCTCGGGCCCAACGGTTCGGGCAAGTCGACCACGATGCGGCTCATGCTGGGGCTCGACCGCGGCGAGGGCGCCACGACGTACGACGGCAAGACGTTCGGGGAGCTCGACCACCCCATGCGTCACGTCGGCGCGCTGCTCGAGGCCAAGCCGTTCCACCCGACGCGTCATGCTCGCAACCACCTGCGGATGCTCGCGGCGCCCAACCGCATCCCCGACGCGCGGGTCGACCAGGTCCTCGAGATGGTCGGGCTGACGACGGTCGCCGGAGGCAAGCCGGGCAAGTTCAGCCTCGGCATGGGGCAACGCCTCGGGATCGCCGGCGCGCTGCTGGGCGATCCCGACACGCTGATCCTCGACGAGCCGAGCAACGGCCTCGACCCGCAGGGCATCACCTGGCTGCGCAACCTGCTCAAGCACCTCGCGGGCGAGGGTCGCGTCGGTGTTCGTCTCGAGCCACCTCCTCCAGGAGATGGCGGTGCTGGCCGACGAGCTCGTCGTGATCGGCCGCGGCCAGATGATCGCGAACGGTCCCGTGGCCGACTTCGTCACCGGCAGCGGGCTCGGCACGGTCGAGGTCCGTACGCCCGACGCCGCTGCTGCTCGCGCCGGCCTTGACGGCGCTCGGCGCGACGCTCGCCGAGGAGGGCGACGTCCTCGTCGTCAGCGGGTGCACGGCTGAGCAGATCGGCGACGCCGCGCATGCCAGCGGGTGCGCGGCTGCACCAGCTCGCGACGCGGCAGGCGACGCTCGAGGAGGCATTCCTCGCGGCGACGGGCCTGTCCGAGGAGTTCCGGGGACGTCAGGTGAGGACGCATGATCGACGCCCTGCGCTACGAGTACATGCGGCTGCGCACGATCCGCTCGACCTACTGGCTGCTCGGCCTGGCGCTGGCTCGTTCCAGCTCGTCATGTCCCTGCTGATCGCCTGGCGCATGTCGGTCTCGGCGAATCCGCCCAGCGGCGACGACGCCTTCGACATCCTCGCGACGATCGGTGCGTCGACGGGCCTCGCGCCGCTGTTCATCGCCTACATCATCGGGCTGCTCGGGGTGTTCTCCACGGGGCACGAGTATCGCCACGGCATGATCCGGGCGACCCTGACGGCGGTGCCCGAACCGGACACACGTGTTCGTCGCGAAGGTCATCTCGACCGCCGTCATCGCGGCCGCGGCGGCGCTCGGCTGCATCGGCTGATCGCCCTCGCTGAGCTGATCGTGCTTCGGCCTCGACATGCCGTCGACGAGTGAGCTGGTCAACCTCACGGTGGGCACGGTGCTCTTCACGGCGCTGTTCGCGCTGTCCGGTCTGGCGTACGCCGCGCATCACCCGCAACCAGACCGCCGCGGTCGCGCTCCTGATGTTGGTGCCGAGCCTGGTCGAGCAGATCATCAAGGCGATCATCCTGGCGATCAAGTCCTTGTCCGACGACCCCCGAGGGCACGGGCGGACTCGTGCAGGTCCTCAAGTACCTGCCGTATGACGCCGGGGGACAGATGTACACCCGGGCGTCGACTCGACGGACCTGCTCAGCTTCTTCGGCGTGGTGCCGTTCGGAGCGGTCGGCGGCGGTGTCGTCATGGCGGTGTTCGTCGGTGCGCTGCTCGCCGGCTCGTACGCGCTGTTCGTCCGCCGCGACGCCTGACCCGCGCCCGTGACGTACGTCTCGCGGATTTGAGCGTCTTCCCTCGTCATGACCAGGCGGTTTGAGCCTCTATACCTCTGGGACCCGACTGTGTCGGAGTCCGGCCACTGTCGCCCAAGTCTGAGGAATTACTTCGTCGTGCGAGCTCCAACTCTTCGTCATGCCCGCCTGTTGGTGGCCGCTGCCGTCATCTCGACCGGCGCGCTGGTCGCCGTCGGTGGCGCTGCGCAGGCCGCTGTCACCAACGACGGCACGACCCAGGCGACGGCCGCCGCGTCCTGCTGGGAGGCCAAGCAGGTCGATTCCGGCGCTGCGAGCGGGGTGTACTGGATCCTGACGCCGCAGCTGCAGGTGCCCACCGAGATCTACTGCGACATGACGACCGACGGCGGCGGCTGGGAGCTCGTCGGTCGCGGCCGCGAGAACTGGTCGCTCGCCTACAACGGCAACGGCACGCCCGCCCAGGTCGCCGGCACGGTCACCGGCACCGGCGCGTTCAAGCCGCGCCAGCTGGACTCGAGGGTCGTCGACGGCCTGCTCGGCGGACGGCGCCTCGACTCGTTCAGCGACGGTGTCCGCATCCGTCGCGCGATCAACCAGGCCGGCACGAGCTGGCAGGAGGCGCGCTGGAAGTACCGCGCGAACACCCGCGACCGCTGGAGCTGGGCGTTCGGCGCCGGCTATCCGCTCGCCTCGGCCACGATCGGCGGCACCACGGTCTCGAACGTCACGACGTACGACATCGCGGCCGACTCGAGCTACAAGCGGATGTGGACGTACGAGTCGTCCAACAACGACTACGTCCGCGGGTTCAACTTCGGCAAGGATGGCGAGGGCTCCACCTCGAGCAGCAGCTACATCTACTCCTCCGCCGGCGGCGACTACGGAACGCCCTTCACGCAGGTGTTCATCAGGCCGACGTTGCGGACCAGCGACCTGACGTTCGCCGCGATCCCCAGCTCGGGCACCTCGGCGCAGACCATCAAGGCGGTGCCCAAGAACGGCTCGCTGACCTCCACGTGGGGCGTGACCGGGCTCGGCGCGGGCGGTACGAGCGAGAACGCCTCCGAGGTCCAGGCGTTCGCCCAGATCGGCAATGTCATGTACGTCGGCGGCAACTTCACGACGGTGCAGAAGGGCTCTGCCGCGTCGGGCTCCGACAAGGTCTCGCAGCCCTACCTCGCGGCGTTCAACGCGACGACCGGCGACTACATCCCGGCGTTCAAGCCCGTCCTCAACAGCCAGGTCAAGGCGCTCGTCGCGCTGCCCGACGGCCGGCTCGCGGTCGGTGGCGAGTTCACCAAGGTCGGCGCGGTCGCCCGCTCGGGCCTTGTCGTGCTCGACCCGACGACAGGTGCGCTCGACACGAGCTGGCAGACGAATGTCGCGAACCGGGCGGCCGGCGGCAGCACCGTCTCGGTGCGCGGGCTCGACACCGACGGCACCTATCTCTACGCGACCGGCGCCTTCACGCACTTCACCAAGCCCGGCGTCGCCGACCGGTACGCCAAGGGTGGCGCGCGGATCCTGCTGTCCAACGGCACGGCCGACAGCAGCTGGAACCCCGAGTTCAACGGCACCGGCACGGCGCTGGACGTCAGCGACGACAAGTCGCGGGTCTACTTCTCGGGCTACTTCACGACCGCCAAGAGCGTCACGGCCGATCGGGCCGCGGCGTTCAGCACCGCGACCGGCGCGCCCCGGATCACGCCGACGTGGCAGCCGACGTTCAGCACCTCCGGGACGGCCCGCTACCAGCAGGCGGTCAAGGAGGTCGGCAACAAGGTCTGGCTCGGCGGCTCGCAGCACAGCATGTTCTCCTACAACAAGAGCACGCTTCGCCCTCGAGAACACCCACATCACCAAGTCCGGCGGCGACATCCAGGCGATCACGGCGGGCAACGGGCTCGTGTTCGCGGGCTGCCACTGCCTCAACTGGGTCTACGAGGACACCGCGGCGTACGACTCGACGAAGCGCCGGCTCGACCGACATCACCTGGTCGCAGGCCGACAAGATCTTCTTCGTCGGCGCCTGGGACCCGGCCAGCGGCGACTACGTTCCCGACTTCACGCCTGAGCTGAAGGCTCGCGCAGGGCCGGGGCGCATGGGCTCTGCAGGTCGCGACCGACGGCACGCTCTGGGCCGGCGGCACCTTCACCTCGGCGGTCAAGGAGAACGGCAGCAACGGCTGGGTCGGCGGCTTCGTGAGGTTCGCCCCACGCCCGCACACGGCGCCCGGCACGCCGGCGCAACCTCAAGGTCGTCGCCGCGAACGGAGCGGCGACGGTCAGCTGGAGCGCGAGCTCGACGTCGGGTGTCAGCTACGAGGTGCTGCGCAACGACCGCGTCGTCGCGACGAGCACCACGACGACGCGCGACGGTGCCCGGCGTCTCGGCCGGAGACCGCTTCTTCGTACGCGCGGTGGACAGCTGGGGCAACCGCTCGGCCTCCACCCCCGTGACGGTCGCGACGGCCGGGTCGGTCACGACGACGCTCGTACCGGCCGGTGCCACGTGGTCCTACTACTTCAACAACACCACGGCCGTCGCCGGGACGTGGCAGACCGACACGCGGCTCGCTGGGCAACCGGCGCCGCGCCGCTGGGCTGGGGAACCGGGCCGATCGCGACCAACATCGACGTGGCGGCGGGACAGACCCGGGCCCTGACCTCGTACTACCGCAGGTCGTTCACGGTCGCGGATCCCAGCACGCTCAAGACCGTCAAGCTCACGACTCGGGCGGATGACGGCGTCGCGGTGTACGTCAACGGCACGGAGGTCGGTCGGTCCAACCTCCCGGCCGGCGCGCTCGCCGCCGGTACGTACGCCAGCTCCGCCCCCAGCACCGCGACGGCGATCGCCAACGAGGTGACGTTCGACGTCCCGGTGGCGCTGCTGCAGGCCGGGACCAACAGCATCGCGGTCGAGGTGCACTCCAACTACCGGACCACGCCCAGCAGCAGCATGGACCTCCGCCTGATCGCGACCTCATGAGCGACGTCGTCACCAGGCCGGGAGTGCGCGGCGCGTACCGGGAGCTGGCCAACGCCCAGAAGAGCGGCGCGGGTGTGCCGTGGTACATGCGCGCCGTCAATCGGCGACTCGGCCGGGCGATCGCGTCGGTCGCGGCGCAGGGCCGGTTCACGCCCAACCACATGACCGCGGCGAGCTTCGCGTCCTTCCTCGGCGGGGTCACCCTGCTGGTGGCCGTCACCCCGAGTGCCGCCTCCGCGATCGGGGCGACGCTCCTGCTGCAGCTCGGCTTCGCCTTCGACTCCGCGGACGGCCAGCTGGCTCGTCTGCGCGGCGGCGGCTCGCCGGCGGGGGAGTGGCTCGATCACGTCGTCGACTCCGGCCGTCACCTGCTGTTCCACCTCGCGGTCCTGATCGGGCTCCACCGCTTCGCGGACGTGCCCGATGCGGTGCTGCTGATCCCGCTCGCGTTCGGGCTCGTCTCGACCGTCCGGTTCTTCGCCCAGATCCTTGCCGAGCAGCTGGCTCGCCGCGATCCCGATCGCCGGCCCCGACTCGGTGCCGAGGTTCGGCACCTGGATCCAGGCCCCGGCCGACACCGGGCTGCTCAACCTCGTGGTCCTGCTGTGGCCGCTGACCACGGGCTTCCTGTGGGCGTACGGCATCATGGCCGCGCTCAACGCGCTGCTGCTCGCTGCCACGCTGGTGCGGCGCTACCGCGAGCTCGCGGCCCTGGCGAGGAAGCCCGCATGAGTGCGGCGGTCGCCAACGATCAGGACGTGGCGTCGGCTGCCGCGGCTCGGCCGCGACAGCCTCCCGGCGTGGCCGGTCCTGACGCTGCTGTGGGGATTTCCCGGTCTTCTGGGCGCTCGGCGCCACGGTCATCAGCGGGGTCCTGCTGACGGTCGTGATGCTGTCGTTCCTCGCGCACAGCCGGGCAGTCCGCTTCGTGCCCGGCGTCTACGCCTTCACGGCATTCGTCGTCTGGGTCATCCCGTGCGCCGATCATGATCGACTCCTCCGCCCGCATGCTCGGCCTGATCTACCGGTTCTCGATCCTCGCGATCGTCGGCACGGCGTTCGTCTACACGATCAGTGCCGGCAGCGCGCTGAGCCGGCGCCGGATCGTCAACGGGCTGACGTTCGTGTGGTTCGTCGCGATCGCCGGCGGCCTGCTGGGCATGGCGTTCCCCGAGGTGCGCCTGTCGACCCCCGTCGGCCTGCTGCTGCCTGACTCGCTGACCAGCAACGCCTACGTCCACGACCTGTTCTTCCCGCCGTTCGCCGAGATCCAGCACCCGTGGGGCTCGCCGCAGACGTTCGTCCGCCCGTCGGCACCGTTCCCGTACGCCAACAGCTGGGGCGTCGCGATCGTGCTGCTCACGCCCGTGGCCGTCGCCTGCTTCCTGATGTCGAAGTCCCTGCTCCTGCGCATCGCGATCGTCGGAGGACTCGCGGCGATGATCGCCCCGGCCATGGCGACCGGCAACCGTGGCATGTTCGCCGGGCTCATCCTCGCGGCGGTGTACGTCGTGGTGCGCCTGGCCGCGCGCGACCGGGCAGCGCCCGTGCTCGCGATCGCGGTCCTCGGAGTCGTCGGGGCCGCCGTGCTGGTCGGCAACGGGTTGCTCGACCAGATCGCCACCCGCCAGCACTACGGCGACTCGTCCGGGACGAGGTTCTCGCTCTACGAGGAGACGTTCAGGCGGACGCTCGAGTCGCCACTGCTCGGCTATGGCGCGCCCCGGCCCTCGCCGGCACACGAGGTGTCGCTCGGGACGCAGGGCTACGTCTGGATGCTGATGTTCAGCTTCGGGTTCGTCGGCCTGGCCCTGTTCGTCACGTTCCTCTGGGGCACCACGTTGCGCACGATCCGCGCGCCGGGTGATGTCGACCTCGTCCTGCACAGCGTGCTGGTCGTGGCGAGCGCCATCATCGTCGTCTACGGGCTCGACATCATGCAGTTCCTCACGATCATGCTGGTGGCGGCCATGCTGCTGCGCCGCCGCTACGGCCTCGACGACACCGAACCGGGCGGCCCCAGCGCCGATGGCTGACACGAGGGCCGAGTCGCGCGGCATCGCCTGGGCCGGTGCGGTCAACCTGGTCGGCGGTGGAATCGGCTCGGTGATCGGGCTGCTGCTGGCGGCGATCGTCGGTCACCACCTGGGCACGGTCGGGGCCGGCACCTACTTCCTGGTGGTCGCGGTCTTCATGATCGTGTCCAGCGTCGCCGAGCTCGGTGCCGACACCGGCCTGGTGCGCTATGTGTCGGCGGCCCGCGCCCGTGGCCGCGAAGCCGACGTGCCCCGCCTCGCGCGAGTCGCACTGGGCCCGGTCCTCGTCGCGGGTGCGCTGGTCGTCGGCGTCGCGGCCGCGGCGGTCAGCACGTACCCCCAGCTGTTCGACTCGCTGCCCGCGAGCTTCGTCGTCCTCGCAGCCGTCACCGCCGTGCTGTCGTCGCTGCTGGCGGTGATCCTCGCGATCGTGCGTGGTCTCGGTGGCGTCCTGGCGTACCCCCTGCTGCAGAGCATCGGCCTGCCGGTCCTGCGCCTGGTCGGAGTGGCCTCGCGGTCCTGGCGGGATGGGGAGTCGTCGGGATCCTCGGTGCCTGGCTCGCGCCGGTGGCGATCGTCCTGGCCGCCGCAACGGCCGTCGCCGTACGCCTGACGGTGCATCACGCGGGCGGCCTCGCGCCGGCTCCCGCGCGCACGGCCGACCACCGCAGGCTGTCCGCGGAGTTCTGGGCCTTCAGCGCGACACGAGGCGTGTCGGCCGCCGTGGAGATCCTGCTGGAGTGGATGGACGTCCTCCTGGTCGGCGCCCTCACATCGCCGGAGCAGGCCGGCATCTACGCCGTCGTCACCACGCTGCGCACGCGCCGGCGAAGTCATCCAGACCGCCGCCCGGGTCGCGGTCGGACCCCAGGTCAGCGCCGCCCTCGCGCGCGGCGACGTGCAGACGGCGCGGGAGATCTACGGTCTCGTGACCGCGGCGATGATCTGGCTGGCGTGGCCGTTCTTCCTCCTGCTGGCGATCTTCGGCGACGCGGTGCTCACGCTGTTCGGCCCCGGATTCGACGACGGCGCGGTGTCCCTCGCGGTCCTGTGCGTCGCGATGGGCCTGGCCACCGCCGCCGGGACCGTCCAGACGATCCTGCTGATGGGCGGCCGGAGCAGCTGGCAGCTCGCCGACAAGTCGTTGGCACTCGTGCTCAACATCGCGCTCGACCTCGTCCTGATCCCGCTGTGGGGCATCGAGGGCGCGGCGGTGGCGTGGGCCATCACGATCATCGCTGACACGCTCGTCGTCGTGTGGCAGGTGCAGCGGCTCATGGGCGTACGCCCGCGGGGCGGTCACCTGCTCGTCGCCGCAGGGCTGTCACTCGCAGTCGTCGGCGTGCTCGGCGTGGCGGCACGCGTCGTGCTGGGATCGTCGCTTCCGGTGCTCGGCGGAGCCTTCGTCGTGATCGGCGCGATCTACCTCGGGCTCAGCTGGTGCCTTCGCCGGTCGCTGGGTCTCGTGGCGCTCGTCGAGCACCGGGGTTGATGTGGCTCGGGGGTTGGGGCGTTTGGCTGGCGCTTGCGTCGTTGGGCTGCCGCGTTTTGCGTCGTTGGCTTGCGGTGCGTTGGTGTCACCAGCGCTCACGGGTCAGTTGACGACCCATCGACAAGCGCCGTTGCGTCGTCGGCTCGCGCGGTGTCGTCCGCTCGTCGACGGGTCGTAACGGACCCCTGAGCTCGGCGCCCTCCCGCAGCAGTTCTTTTCACCTCGCGGTGAGGTCCGCAGCGGTCCTTTCTGCCTTGCGGCGCCCTGCCGCGGCGGGCTGCTTCACCTCGCGGTGAGTTCCGCGGCGGCCTTGCTGCCTTGCGGTGAGTTCCTGCAGCGGGTTCTTGCCTCGACGCGTCCTGCCGCAGCGGGGTTCTCGCCTCGCGGGAGTTCCGCTGCGGGGCTTGGCGCTTTGCTCTTGGTCAGCGGTTGAGGGCGATCAGCTCGGGGAGCGGCGGGAACAGGGCCGTGAGCGCGATGTCGACGTTCTTGGACTTGAGCAGTCCGGAGAACCGGCGCAGGGCCGCGGCATCGTCGGTCGTCGAGCGAGCCAGCAGGACCGAGTCCGAGCGGGTCGCGAGCGCCACCTTGTTGGCGTCCGACGTCAGGTGCGTCGTGTCGATGATGATGATCTCGCCGGCCCAGGTCGTGCGCTTCTTCTCGGTCGGCCAGCCCCGGCTGATCTTGCCTTCGTTGATCGCGCCGGCGTCGACGAACCGCGCGGTGCGGCCGCGGCGCTGCAGTGCGTCGGCGAGCTCCTGGCCGCACGTGACCGAGCGTCCGGCGCCTTCCTCGGCGTCGACCAGGATGATGAACGGGCCGTCGGTGCCGATCTCGGCAGGGATCTTGAGCATGAACGCCGCGATGTCCCACGTGTCGGCGCGGTTGGTGTCCTTCGTCCCGTCGAGGACGATCTGGTCGCCGATCGAGTGGAGCCCTTCGACGCCACCGATCTCGGAGTCCTCCTCCTTGCGGAGCAGGGCGATCGGGATGCCCGCGAGGACGCCGAGGAACAGCCCGGCGAGACCGAGCGACGCGGCGCTCGGCGTGGACGGCTTCGACGGGATGTCGGCCTTGCCGACGATCTGCCCCGGGTTGAGGTCGAAGTTGCTGAGCTCAGCCAGCTTGGTGCCGAGCGCGTCGGCCTGGATGCTGAGCGATCGCCGGGCGATCGGGGTGTCGTATGCCGGCTTGTCCGCCTTGTCCTGGATCTCGACGATCTGAGTCGTGGCGGCCTTGACGAGCCGGTCGACCTCGTCGGACGCCGCCGCTCGCCGGGTCATGAGGTACGCCTCGGCGACGGCGTTGGCGCCGTCCGCGGCCGCCTTGGCCGAGTCTCCGCTGAAGTGGATCGTGAGGATCAACGAGTCGTCCGGGATGTCGACCGTGGTCGACTCCCTGACCTGCTTCGCATCGATCGAGTGGGCGCTCAGGAGACGCGCGGCGGCCTCGGCGACCTTCTGTGAGGTCACGAGCCCCTTCTCGGTCGGCATGTTGATCGAGCGCGCGCTGTCGACCGATGGAGCTGAGCGGATCCGAGCTCATCGGGTTGACCGACACCGTCGTGGTTGCGGAGTAGCTCGCCGGGATCGCGAACGATGCCAGGACGCCGAGGATCAGGCCGAGGATCGCCAGCACGGCGACGACTGGCCAGTGCCGTCTGAGGCGGCCCGCGATGTCGGTGAGCTGTGCAGGTTGGGGAGTGGTTGCCATCTGGATTTCCTCGAGGTTTCAGGTCCCCGGTCGGGAGGCCTACCGGAAGGTTTCGCGGCCCCCCGGTCGGGTGGGCCCAACAGATAGAGCCTCCAGCGCGGGAAATATGACGTCGCAGACCACAAAAAGTAAATGAGAGTTAAATCACGCAAACGCCCAAGTTTGACAAAAGTCCTCCGCCCGAGTGCCCGGCAGGCGTCCTGATTGAAGCGATTTACGCGTGAATTAGTTCAACTCAAACACAAACGTCACATGCGTAACAAATGTGACGGTATGTCATGTCTGGCGCTGAGAGGTCGCCGAGGCTTCCGTGGGCTGGACGTACCGTCTCGAATACTGCAATGCTGCCCGCACCGCAAGGGGGGGATCAACCTGCGGCTGGCCAAGAATCTGGCCCGCCGCAGACATCCAAAAGAAGGAAACACATGCAGGAAACCACCACTGCTGCTGTACCTGAAACCGAGTTGCCGGTCGCCGGCCTGACGGTCCCCGACCTGTCGATCGCCGAGCTGTCGCTTGACGACCTCGATGACGCTGAGCTCCTCGCGCTGGCGCGCCGCGACCACGACGAGGCCTATGCCGCCTTGTTCACGCGACACTCCTACGCGGCGCACCGACTGGCCCGCCATCTCGGCCACCGCGAGGAGGCCGAGGACATCGTCGCAGAGTCCTTCGCCCAGGTGCTCGACCTGTTCCGTCGGGGCAAGGGTCCCGAGCGGGCGTTTCGCGCCTACCTGTTCACCACGGTCCGCCACGAGGCCGGCCGGAGGGCCAAGGCTCGCCAGCGGGTCATGCCGACCGACGACGAACGCCAGATCGACTCCATCGTGCCGTTCGGTGGTGGTCACCTGGAGGAGTTCGAGCAGGCCGCGATCAGGGGAGCGTACGAGTCGCTGCCCGCTCGATGGCGCACCGTGCTGTGGCACCTCGATGTCGAGGGCCGCAAGCCGCAGGAGCTCGGGCCGATGCTCAAGCTGACCCCCAACAGTGTCTCCGCGCTGGCCTATCGGGCTCGCTCGGCGCTGCGGGAGGCCTATCTGCGCCAGCACATCAACCACGAGGGACCGGCCGCCAGCGCGCGACTGTCGCGAGGTTCGCGCCAATCTCTCGGCGTATGTGCGGCGTACGGCGCCGGCTCGCGAGCAGGGCCAGGTCCGCACGCACCTCGAGACCTGCGCGGAGTGTGTGGCGATCCACGCGGACCTGCAGGAGGTCAACCGACAGGTCGGGACGATCGCCGCGTCGGCCGCCGTTGTGGTGTCGCTCCTCGGGCTCGTGGGCGCCGGCGCTGCCAGCGCCTGGACCTGGTTGAGCGCGCACGTCGGTGGCGGTCGGCAAGGCCGTCGTCGCCGTGCTGGCGCCGCCTGCGACAGTTGCCGCCGTCACCGCCGCAACGGTCGTCGGGGTGACCGCGGCGGCCGACGTCGTGGATCCGCCGCGCCATCCCATGACGGTGCAGGCCGAGGCGCCCCACGCGAATCGCGCGAGGGTCGCCACGGTGGCCGACCGCGCCGCCCGCCCGCTCTCAGAAGCGTCTCGCGCGCTCCCGCCGCGCTCGGTCGCCCCGGACGCTGCCACCGCCGTCGACCCGGCGCACGGCCACGACCGGTCAACGGCTCAGTCCAGGGCTCGAGCTCGGCGACGAGTCCGGAGACGCCGACGAAGGCCAGTGTCCCCGGCGTGGTGTCGATCGCAGTGGCTCGCCCCAGCGGCAGCGTCCGCGCGGCAGTTGCGAGCGTCACAGTCGAGATCCCGTCACGTTTGCTCGGTTCAGTGCTCTCCCAAGGCACAACCAACTGAAGGTAAGCGCTTTGAATGACGTACGAAAGAAGTATGGGGTCGGCTACACGAGCGGGGTCTTCGACATGTTCCATGTCGGCCACCTGAACCTGCTACGCCGGGCACGCAACCACTGCCATCACTTGGTCGTCGGTGTTGCGAGCGACGAGTACGTCGACAACCTCAAGGGGCGGCTGCCGGTCGTGCCTTGTGACGAGCGGATCGACATCATCTCCTCGCTGGGAATCGTCGACGAGGTCGTGATCGACCGCTCCGAGGACAAGGCTGCGATGTGGCAGCAGCGACCGTTCGACGCGATCTTCAAGGGTGATGACTGGCAGGGCACCCCCAAGGGCTATCGGCTCGAACGCAGGATGGGCGAGCTCGGGGTCAAGGTCGTCTACTTCCCCTACACGCGCCACACGTCGAGCTCGATGCTGCGTTCGTTCCTGACCGAGCGCGGCGAGTGACGACGCCCGAGCTGCCGGCCGTCACCGCTGTCGTCCCGACGCACAACCGGCCGGAGCTGATGCGACTGGCCGTGCAGAGCATCATCGACCAGACGTACGCCGGCACGATCGACATCGTCGTCGTCTTCGACGCGTGTGAGCTCGAAGCTGCCCGATGTCGAGACCGGCCCGAACCGCACGCTGACCGGCGTGGTGAACGAGCGGACTCGAGGACTCGCCGGCGCCCGCAACACCGGCATCCTCCAGTCCAAGCACGCCTTCGTGGCCTTCCTCGACGACGATGACACCTGGCTGCCGCGCAAGCTCGATGCCCAGATGGCGGTGTTCGACGAGCATCCCGAGGTCGGACTGGTCGGCACCGCGATGCTGGTCGACGACGGACGTACGACGCACGAGCGCCTGGTGCCCCTGACCACCGTCACCCACGCCGACCTCGTGCGCGACCGGATCGCCGGGCTGCACTCGAGCAGCTTCGTGTTCCGCCGGGACGTGCTCGTCGACTCGGTCGGCCTCATCGACGAGGACCTGCCCGGCAGCTACGGCGAGGACTACGACGTCCTGCTCACGACCTCGCAGTGCTCGGTGATCCGGCTCGTCAACGAGCCGCTGGTCTCGGTGCGCTGGTCGGGCGACTCGTTCTTCTACGGCAAGTGGTCGCAGTACGCCGCCGGGCTGACGTATCTCGTCGACAAGCATCCGGAGCTGCGTGAGGACCCCGCAGCAGCGGCGCGCATCGGCTCCCAGGTCGGCTTCGCACTCGCCGCCGCCGGCAAGCGTCGCGAGGCTCGCACCTGGTTGCGACCGGCCCTTCGGACCCAACCGCTCAACCTGCGCGCCTGGCTGGGCCTGCTGGTGTCCTGTCGGCTCATGTCGCCGCGCCTGATCGCCCGCGTCGCCAACCGGTTCGGCAAGGGGATCTAGCCATGGCCGTCATGAGCATCTCCACGCCGCTGCGAGGCCTCAAGACCGAGCTCCCGGCACGCCGCGCCCCGCGCCGCGGTCTGCGTGGCTTTCCCCTGGCGGTGCTGCGTACGGGTGTGCTCGGCTACCTGGGCGCACTCGCCGCGACCTGGTTCCTCGCCGATCGCCAGTTCGGACTTCCGGACGCCTGGACGACCGGAGCCGTGTCGGTCGTCGCTGTCTGGCTGGCCTACAGCTTCGCGGCCATGCCGGCGTACGAGCGCGCCCGCTCCTACAAGCCCGCGATCCGGTTCATCGAGCTGCTCGGCGCGGCAGCCCTTGCACTGTTCATCGCCGACACCGACAGCTCGATGACGATCCGGCAAGCGGCGATCGCGGTGCTGGCCGCTCCAGCTGTCTCGGCCGCCTCGGCGTTCGCCCACCGCCGGGTCCTGCGCCGTACGCCGACGATCCTGGTCGGCCAGGTCGAGTCGGTCGAACGGCTCGCGACCCGGTGGGTCGACCGCAAGGACATCAACGTCATGGCGACATGCTCGTGGCGGGCGCCGCACGAGCTGGCACCAGCCGGTGCCGTGTCCGACGACAGCCTCGCCCGGGTCGTGCGCGAGGTCCTCGCCGCGGTGTCTGAACATCGGGCGACGACGGTCGTGATCGCGAGCGGGCGGGCATTCGCCACCCCGGCGCTTCGGCACCTCGCGTGGGCGTTGCAGCGCGCGGAGGTCGAGTGTCTCGTGGTCGCCGACATGAACGACCACGTCGAGTACCTCAAGCCGCGCCGCGTGGGTGACCAGATCGCGCTGTCCCTCCGGGCCCCCAACGACCACCTGATGTCGCTGCTTGCCAAGTCGGTGCTCGATCGGGTGACCGCCGCGCTGGCGCTCGTGGTCCTGTCGCCACTGTTGCTGATGCTGGCGTTCGGCATCCGGTTCGGCTCCCGCGGCCCGGCGATCTTCCGGCAGGTACGCACGGGGCGCGACGGCAAGCCGTTCGTGATCTACAAGTTCCGCACGATGGTCGTCGACGCCGAAGCTCGGCTCGATGCGCTGCGGGACCGCAACGAGGGTGCGGGGCCGCTGTTCAAGCTGCGCCACGATCCGCGCATCACCCGCTTCGGCCGCCTCTTGCGCAAGACATCGCTGGACGAGCTCCCGCAGCTGATCAACGTCGTCAAGGGCGACATGTCGCTGGTCGGCCCTCGACCTGCCCTGGAGTCGGAGACCTCGCTCTACAGCGAATGGGTCTGGCGCCGCCTCCACGTCAAGCCGGGCATGACCGGGTTGTGGCAGGTCAGCGGGCGTTCCGCGTTGTCGTGGGAGGAGTCGATCCGGATGGACCTGCAGTACGTCAACAACTGGAATCTCCGCCTCGACCTCGCCATCATCGCCCGCACGTTCCGCGCCGTGCTGGCCCGCGACGGCGCGCACTGATCGTCCGTCGGATGGGTCACAGACCCTGCCCGCTGCTGTAACTCGTTGTTACACTTCCCCGGTTCAGCCCGGCGCGTTAGCGTCGTGGGACACGCGAACAGGGAGTGGCTCATGAACGAGCTGGGCTACACGCTGAAGGTCTTCCGTCAGATCGGGATGTTGAAGCCGGTCCTCCCGCACCGCCTCATCGGCGCCGGACTGCAGCTCGCCAAGTGGGGTCCCGGCCTGCCGTCGGGGGTCAACGCGGCGGCCAAGCGGTTCCCCAAGCAGCTGGCGATCATCGATGACGCGGGCGCGCTGACCTGGTCCGAGCTCGCCGAGCAGATCAACCAGTTCACCCAGGCGCTCAAGGAGCGCGGCATCCAGCCCGGCGACTCGGTCGCCGTGCTGTCGCGCAACCACCGCTACATGATCATCGCGCTGATCGCCATCATGCAGGCCGGTGGCCGGGTGCTGCTGCTCAACACCATGGCGAGCCGCTCACAGCTCGGCGAGCTCTCGAAGCGTGAAGGCGCCAAGCTCGTGATCCTCGACCAGGAGTTCCTCGAGGTCGGCGCCGACGTCGACGACGACACGATCATCCTGTGCTGGGCCGACGAGACCGCCCCGTCGACCTACCCGACCGTCGCTGGACTGATCGAGGGGCAGCCCACCAAGGCGCACCCCAAGCCGTCACGCCACGGGCAGATCATCATCTTCACGTCCGGCACGACGGGCCTGCCCAAGGGCGCCAAACGCGAGGAGCCCGCGGACCTCAAGCCGCTCATCGCGTTCTTCGGCGCGATTCCCTATCGCGGCAACTCCACGGTCGTCCTCGCGGCGCCGCTGTTCCACTCGTGGGGCCTCATCAACTTCGGCTTCGGGCTGTCGACCGCGCCGACGTACGTCCTGCGGCGCCGGTTCTCCGCCGAGCAGGTGCTGCGCGACATCGACGAGCACAAGGCCAAGGTCCTGGTCGTCGTGCCGCTCATGATGCAGCGGCTCGTCGACGCCGATCCGGTCGTGGTCGAGAAGACCGACGTCTCGTCGCTCGAGGTCACCGCGAGCAGCGGCTCGGCGCTCGCCGGCGATCTGGCGAACCGGTTCATGGACCTGTTCACCGACTCGGTCTACAACTTCTACGGCGCGACCGAGACCGGGTGGGTCACGATCGCCAGCCCCAAGGACCTGCGCGAGGCACCCGGCACCGCCGGCACGCCACCGTTTCGTACGTTCGTCAAGATCCTCGACGCCGATGGCCGGGAGGTCCCGCAGGGCGAGACCGGCGTCATCCATGTCGGCAACGACATGCCGTTCGGCGGCTACACCGACGGCAACACCAAGGCCTTCGCCGACGGGCTGATGAACACCGGTGACCTCGGGTTCTTCGACGAGAACGGCCGGCTGTTCGTGTCGGGCCGCGACGACGACATGATCATCTCCGGCGGCGAGAACGTCTTCCCGCGCGAGCTCGAGGACGCGCTCATCGAGCATCCCGACATCTCCGACGTCGTGGTCACCGGCGTCGACGACCCGGCGTTCGGCCAGGCCCTCGCGGCGTACGTCGTGGTCAAGGACGGTGCCTCGCTGACCGAGGAGGACCTCGTGGCGTACGCCAAGGAGCACGTCGCCCGGTTCGCGGTGCCGCGCCGCACGATGTTCCTCGACGAGCTGCCCCGCAACCCCACCGGCAAGGTCATGAAGCGCGAGCTCCCGGACTTCAGCTGAACCAAGCGCGACGGCCTGCGCGTCCTCCCGCGATCGCTGTGGCAGGCTGGCCGCGTGGACATCGCGTACGACCCGCACCCGGACGGCAGGCCGGACCCAGGCGAGGTCGTGTGGACGTGGGTCCCGTACGAGGACGATCCGACCCAGGGCAAGGACCGCCCCGTGCTGATCGTGGCTCGGCAGGGCGCGAGCCTCATCGCGGTGCCGATGACCTCCAAGGACCATGACCGTGACCTGACGCAGGAAGCGGCCGAGGGCAGGTTCTGGTTCGACGTCGGCGCCGGGCCCTGGGACCCAGCGGGCCGCCCGAGCGAGGTGCGGCTCAACCGGTTCCTGACGGTCGACCCGGCGGACGTACGCCGTGAGGGTGCCGTCCTCGACGAGCCGCGGTTCAACGCGGTCGTCGCGGCGCTGGGACCGTACCTGCCATGACACGGACCCACGCCGGATCGGCCGGATGGACGCCTTCCAGCGCGAGCACCGCGGTCATCGGCTTCCCGATCGCCGTGGTCTACAAGTACTTCGACGACCAGGGCCCCTACCTGGCGGCGATCATCGCCTACTACGCGTTCATCGCGATCTTCCCGCTGCTGCTGCTCGGCTCGTCGATCCTGGGCTTCGTGCTGCAGGACAATCCCGAGCCTCCGCGACGAGCTGCTCGACTCGGCGCTGAGCCAGTTCCCGATCATCGGCAACGAGCTCGGCCGGCCGGAGGGGCTCAGCGGCAGCACCACCGCGATCGTCATCGGCTCGATCGTCGCGCTCTACGGCGCCATGGGTCTCGGCCAGGCGGTCCAGAACGCCGCCAACATCGCCTGGTCGGTGCCGCGCAACAGCCGGGCCAACCCGATCATCCTGCGGCTGCGCAGCATCCTGTTCCTGGCGATCAGCGGCGCCGGCATCCTGGTCCTGGCGATCGCCACCTCGGTGTTCGCCAACCCCGACGCGTTGGGCGCCGACCTCGAGTCGACCTTGCGGTGGGTCATCCGGCTGGTCGGCTTCGTGCTGACGATCGGGATCTTCGTCAGCGTGTTCCGGCTGATCAGCCATGGCCGCGCGGGCTGGCGCTCGGTGCTGCCGGGCGCGATCGTGACGGCGTCGCTCTGGCAGGGCCTGCAGTGGATCGGCAACACGTACGTCCGCGAGGTCATCGGCCGAGGCCAACGGCAGCGACATGAACGGCACGTTCGCGCTGGTCCTCGGCCTGATCGCCTTCATCTTCATCGCGGCGATCATGGTCGTGCTGGGCCTCGAGGTCAACGTCGTGCTGCGCCGCCACCTCTATCCGCGCGCGCTGCTGACCCCGTTCACCGACAACGTGATCCTGACCAAGGCCGACCAGAAGGCGTACGCGGCCTATGCCAAGTCGCAGCGGCACAAGGGCTTCCAGTCCGTCGAGGTGACGTTCGAGGACCGGACCCCCAAGCCACCGCCGCCGCCGGAGCCGAAGCCCTCCGACTAGGCTGGAGCAGCAGCAGCCAGCCATCGACGACCAGAGGACATCGCCATGCCCACGGGCAAAGTGAAGTGGTACGACGCGGACAAGGGATTCGGCTTCCTGACACAGGAGGACGGACCGGACGTCCACGTGCGCTCCGACGCGCTGCCCGACGGCGTCACGACGCTCAAGGCCGGCACGCGCGTCGAGTTCGGCATCGTGCAGGGCAGTCGGGGCGACCAGGCCCTCCAGGTACGCCTCCTCGATCCGGTCACCTCGGTCTCGCGGGCCCAGTCGCACGCGCGCCGCAAGGATCCCGAGACGATGGCGGTCATCGTCGAGGACCTCATCCGTCTGCTCGACACGATCGGTGAGGGCTATCGGCACGGTCGCCACCCCGACGGCAAGAAGGGCAAGTCGGCCGCCCAGGTGCTGCGCGCGGTCGCGACCGAGCTCGAGCTCTGACAGGCGTCATCCAGGGCTTCGGGGTCATCGGGATCCTGATCGCCCTCGGACTGGTCCTGGCTCACGCCGGGGTGCTCGGCCAGGACTCGCAGCGGGTCCTGTCGCGCCTGGTCTACTTCGTCGCGACGCCGGCGTTGCTGGTCGACCTGCTGTCCCGCACTGACGTCTCCGACGTCCTGGGTGTCGGCTTCGCGATCGCGGGGCTCAGCGTCCTCGCGGTGCTGGTCGTCTACGTGCCGCTGGCCCTGTCGCCGCGGCCGCTCGATGTCGCACATCGTGATCGGCGCGCTGTCCGCTTCGTACGCCAACGGCGGCTACCTCGGGCTGCCCGATCGCGGTGTACGTCCTCGGCGACGCGGCGTTCGCGGTGCCGATCATGGTGCTGCAGCTCATCGTCTACGCGCCGCTCGCGCTGTCGGTGCTCGACCTCGAGGCGACCGGCCGCCGCCCGACGCTCGGAGCCCTCGCGCTGTCGGGCCTGCGCAATCCGGTCTCGGTCGCCGCGGTGTGCGGTGTGCTGATCTCGGTGACCGGCGTCGAGCTGCCGAAGATCGTCGGCGAACCCATCAACCTGCTCGGCGGGATGGCGGTGCCCGGAGCGCTGCTGGCGTACGGCGTGTCGCTGCGGTTCGGCGGCGCGATCGGCTCGGCGCATCGCCGGGAGATCGCCGTGATCGCGCTCCTGAAGCTCGCGTGGATGCCGGCCGTGGCGTACGTGCTGGCCCGCTTCGCGTTCGGGCTGGACTCGCACGAGGTCTTCGGCCTGACCGTCATGGCCGCGTTGCCGACCGCGCAGAACGTGTTCGTCTACGCGTCGCGATTCCAGCGGTCGGAGCTACTGGCCCGTGACAGTGTCGCGGTCACCACGCTGCTGTCGATACCCGTGCTCTTCGGGCTTGCGGCCGTCCTCGCCTGACGACGGGCCGGCCCTTGGCGCGGCTGAGCACGAACGCCAGCCAGCGCGACGAGGATGACGGCCGTCACGAGGAGGCCGATGCGAGGGGTCGCGTCGACCGTGAACAGGCCGATGCCGATCAGCCCGCCGATGACCCACGACAGCTGCAGGAGTGTCTCGGACCGGGCGAACATGCTCGTACGGACCCGCTCGGCGACGTCGCGCTGGATGAGCGCGTCGAGGCTGAGCTTGCCGAGGGACTGGCACAGCCCGACCGTCAGGCCGAGGATGACAGCGGTCCACCAGGTGAAGAACACCGCGACCGTGACGACGACCGCGACGTCGAGCACCAGCACCGCGATGACGACGCGCTCGGGCCGGCGGGACTTGGTCAGCGACGCGATGAGCGTGCCGATCGTGTTGCCGGCGCCGGCGCCGCCGATCACGAGGCCCAGCAGGATCGTCGCGTTGCCCTCCCAGCCCATCGAGGCCGGTGGGTCGCGCAGCGTGAACGCCATGAAGATCGTGAGGAAGCCCGACAGCAGTCGCAGGCCCGAGTTGCTGCGCAGCCCGTTGACGACGTCGCGCGAGATGCTGATGCCCTTCTTGGCGGCGCCGGTCGCGATCTTGGTGAGGTCGACCTGCTCCTCGCCCTCGCTGGAGTCGACCCGGGCGGGCAGCAGGATCGCGAGGATCGTGCCGACGACGAACAGCACGGCGGCGTAGCGGACGGCCCACTCGGCGCCGATCGCCGCTGCGCCACCGGCCAGCGGAGCCGAGATGGCCGCCGCGCCCGTGCCGGTCAGGGAGATCCGTGAGTTGGCCTTGACCAGCGTGAACTCCTTGGGCAGCAGCCGCGGGACCGCCGAGGCACGGGTCACGCCGTACGCCTTGGAGGCGACGAGGCAGCCGAGCGCCGCGAAGTAGAACGAGGGCGGGGGATTGTCGGACGAGATCGCGCCGGCCAGCACCCAGCAGCAGAACGCCCGGATCGCGAGCGTCGCACCGATGGCCCATCGGCGACCCCGGCGGAAGCGATCGAGGAACGGTCCGATGAGCGGGGCGACGACCGCGAACGGCAGCATCGTCAGGACCAGGAACAGCGTGACCTGGCCGGTGGCCTCGCCTGTCGGGACCGTGAAGAACAGCGTCCCGGCGAGCGAGATCGCGAAGGCGGCGTCGCCGGCGGTGTTGAACGCGTGGAGCTCGAGGAGGCGGGACAGGCCGCTCTCGCCGGCACCGCCGGAGTGCGTGAACCTGCGGGACGCCGTGAAGGCCGAGGTGCTGCCCTTGGCGACGAGGCGTGCGGTGCTGGACGAGACCCGGCCGGCGATCTGGGCGGAGCGCCCCAGGCGGGACTGCTCGGGTGGTTGGGGGCGCGTGGATCGAGCCCGCGGTCGTCCTCGTCTCCGTACCCGTCCACGCCGTCTATCCTGCCTCACCCCGCGAGCCGCATCTGCCCGGACATGGGCGACAATGGATGAATGCCCATCGATGAGCAGCTAGCCGCCGCGGTCGACGTCGCCCGTGCGGCCGTCGACGAGGCCGCCGAGGCCGGAACCGTCGGCGAGCACGTGCGCGCCGTCGAGGATGGCGAGCGGCTCGTCTCGCACCACTTCGCGTGCCTCAAGCGTGGCTACCAGGGCTGGTACTGGTCGGTCAGCATCTCGCGCGCGCCCGACAGCGACCGCGTCACGGTCAACGACGTCGTCCTGCTGCCCGGTGACGAAGCGATCATCGCCCCGCCGTGGACGCCCTACCGCGAGCGCATCCGTCCGGGCGACCTGAGCCCCGGCGACGTGCTGCCTCCCGACGAGGACGACATCCGCCTCGTCCCGTCATGGTCCGCCGGTGACGGCGAGGAGCAGACCCCCGACCGCTTCTTCGCGCGCGAGGTCGGCCTCGGGCGCGAGTGGGTCCTCTCGATCGAGGGCCGCGAGCTCGCCGCCGAGCGCTGGCAGGAGGGCGAGCAGGGCCCCGACGCCGCCATCGCCCAGCAGGCCTCGGGCGTGTGCCACTCGTGCGGCTTCATGGTCAGCCTGGCCGGCCCGCTGTCCGACCGCTTCGGCGTCTGCGCCAACGGCATGGCCAACGACGACGGCAAGGTCGTCTCGTTCGACCACGGCTGCGGTGCCCACTCAGGCGCCCGGCTGAGCCGCTCGGCCAGCGCCCAGGCGCTTGCCGCCGCCGGTGTTCGACACCGTCGGCGTCGACGAGGTCGACAGCTTCTAGCCCTCGAGCCGGTCGGGCACGCCCCCGGTCGCTGGCGCTCCACCGCCCTCGTCGGGCCCCGAGCTCAGTCGACGCGGCGGCGACGACCGGGCTGCAGGCGCAGCGCGTTGCGGCGTCGGCGGCAGTACTCGATGCCGATCAGGCCCAGCCCGAATCCGGCGAGGGCGGTCCACAGCCACCACGTCCGGTCGTTCTCGTCGAGCGTGCCGACGAACGGCAGCAGCGCGATCACGATGACGCCCCAGACGATCGTGCCGACCGTCATGGTGCGCACACCGTCGACGTCCATCGGCTCGACCTCGGCGACCCGGTGGGTCTTGCGGCCGATCTCGAGCTCGGTGACCTCAGGCCGACCGAACTCGTGACGACGGGCGGCGCGCTCGAGCCGGGCGATCTCGCGATGGCCCATCTTGCGCTCGATGGTCTCGGGACCGTCGCCCTGACGGATCACCCAGTCGTCGTTGTTGCTCACAGCGTTCACCCTACCGCCGAGCGCTTCCGCGGTTTCGGCGTGCTGTCATGCTGACCTGCAATGAATCCGCGCCACCGACGCCTGCTGATACCGGGCCTCCTCATCGCCTTGCTGGTCGTCGTGCTCGTGAGCTCGCTCGCTCGGCGGGCCGACGGCGCCGAGGCCGGACCGGACGTCGTCAGCCGGATGAGCGATCCCAGGATCACCGAGTCGAGTGGCCTCGCCGTCAGCGTGAAGCACGACGACCTCGCCTACACGATCAACGACTCGGGCAATGCGCCGATCGTCTTCGCCGTCAAGATCTCGACGGGGGCTGTCGTGGGGACGACGACGATCACGGGCCGCACGCCGCTCGACACCGAGGCGATCGCGATCGACGGCGACGGTGAGCTGTGGGTGGCCGACACGGGCGACAACGAGGAGCGCCGCACGGATGTCGCCCTCTACGCCCTGCCCGAGCCGGGACCGGGCATCCACTCGGTCGCCGCGACGCGCTACCCGCTGACGTACCCCTCAGGCCCAGCCGATGTCGAGACGCTGCTGATCAACCCGCGCACCGGGAGCCAAGGAGCGTCGTGACCAAGGGACTGTTCGCCGGGGAGCTGCTCGAGCTGCCGCGCAAGCTCTCGACCGATCAGACCAACGAGGCCAAGGCGACCGGCCACGACATGCCGGCACTGGTGACCGACGGGGTGATGTCGGCAGACGGCCGATACGCGTTGCTGCGGACCTACAGCGACGTCGACGTGTATGACGCGAAGACCTGGAAGCACGGTTCGGTCCGACACGACCCCGCCGCAGCCGCAGGGCGAGTCGATCGCGATCGAGCGGTCCCAGAAGTCGTACCTGATCGGCAGCGAAGGGGCCGACTCGGAGCTGATCCGCATGCCGTTGACGCTGCCGGGCGGCGCCGACTCCCGCGCCCTCGACGGCGACCGCGAAGCCCGCCACGACATCCGGCGCGGACTCGACCAACACGGCCCGCGACGGCTTCGCAGGCAGCATCTGGCTCTGGGCGCATCGGTGGCGCCGCTTGGTCGTGCGGCGATCGCCATCACGGCGCGTCGACGGACCTGACTCCCACGCGAGGCGCAGGGTCTGGCATGCTCCCATGCGACCGGTTGTCTACGACCTCGACCAGGAGTG
Organism: uncultured Actinomycetota bacterium; assembly: GCA_963761965.1. GTDB lineage: Bacteria > Actinomycetota > Actinomycetes > Propionibacteriales > Nocardioidaceae > Aeromicrobium. The sequence goes on along the minus strand of CAVXIX010000013.1, from coordinate 122,180 downwards.
CCATGACCAGCACGCTCGAGCAGTACTTCAAGATCAGCCAGCGCGGGTCCTCGATCGGCCAGGAGGTGCGCGGCGGTGTCGTGACCTTCCTGACGATGGCCTACATCATCGTGCTCAACCCGATCATCTTGGCGGGCGTCGCCGATGAGGACGGCAAGTTCCTCGGCGGTGGCTCCGACGCCCGGCTCCGGCTTCGCGACGATCGCCGCGGTGACCGCGCTGGTCGCGGGCCTCCTGACGATCCTGATGGGCGTCGTCGCGAACTTCCCGCTGGCGCTGGCGACGGGCCTCGGCCTCAACGCCTTCGTCGCGTTCTCGGTCGCGTCGCAGATGACGTGGGCAGACGCGATGGGCCTGGTCGTGCTCGAGGGGCTGATCATCCTGGTCCTCGTGCTGACCGGCTTCCGAAAAGCTGTGTTCGACGCGGTGCCGCGTCAGCTCAAGACGGCGATCGCCGTGGGCATCGGCCTGTTCATCACGTTCATCGGCCTGGTCGACGCGGGCTTCGTACGTACGACCGGCATCGGCGCACCGCCGGTCCAGCTCGGCATCGGCGGTCACCTCGCCGGCTGGCCCGTGCTGGTGTTCGTCTTCGGCCTGCTGCTGATGATCGCGCTGTACTCGCGCGGCGTACCTGGTGCGATCCTGATCGGCATCGTCGCCACGACCATCGTCGCGGTCATCGTGCAGGCGATCGCCGACCTCCCGGCCAGCGGCGGCAAGGCCGACCTCGAAGGGCTGGAACCTCAACGTCCCGGAATGGCCCGACAAGATCTTCGCCAAGCCGGACTTCTCGCTGCTCGGTGACTTCAACCTGTTCGACGGGTTCGAGCGCGCGGGCGTCGTGACCGCGGCGCTGCTGGTCTTCACGCTCCTGCTGGCTGACTTCTTCGACACGATGGGCACGATGACCGCGATCGGCGCCGAGGCCGGACTCAACGACGCGGACGGCACGCCTGAGGGCGCGCAGAAGATCCTGGTCGTCGACTCGATCGCCGCCGCCGCAGGTGGCGCGGCCGGCATCTCGAGCAACACGTCCTACATCGAGTCGGCCTCGGGTGTCGGCGACGGTGCGCGTACGGGCCTCGCGTCGGTCGTCACCGGCGTGCTGTTCCTGCTGTCGACGCTCGCGGTGCCGCTGGTCGAGCACATCCCCAACGAGGCGGCCGTGCCTGCGCTGGTGCTCGTCGGCTTCCTGATGATGAGCCAGGTCAAGGACATCGCCTGGGACGACTCCGAGATCGCGATCCCGGCGTTCCTGACGATCGTGCTGATGCCGTTCACGTACTCGATCACGGCCGGCATCGGCGCGGGCTTCATCGCCTACGTCGTCATCAAGCTGGTCAAGGGCAAGGTCGCCGCGATCCACCCGCTGATGTGGCTGATCGGCATCCTGTTCGTGATCTACTTCGCGATCGACCCCATCACCAGCTGGGTCAGCTGACCACGTGTTGGGTACGTTGAGCGCATGCTCATCGCACTCGGAGACAAAGCCCCGCAGGTGGCGGACACGGCGTGGGTCGCACCCAATGCGACCCTCGCCGGGTCCGTCGTGATCGGGGACGGCGCCAGCATCTGGTACGGCGCGGTCCTGCGCGCCGACAACGAGCCGATCACGATCGGCGCGCGTTCGAACGTGCAGGACAACTGCGCGTTCCACGTCGACAAGGGCAAGCCGGTGTTCCTCGGCGAGGGCGTGTCGGTCGGCCACGGCGCCGTGATCCACGGCGCCACGATCGGGGATCACGTGCTCGTCGGCATGGGCGCGATCATCATGAACGGCGCGGTCATCGGCAGCGAGTCGCTGATCGCTGCCGGCGCGCTGGTCGCCGAAGGCGTCGTCATCCCGCCGCGTTCACTTGTCGCCGGTGTGCCCGGCAAGGTGCGCCGCGAGCTGACCGAGGACGAGGTCGCGACGCTGCACCACAACGCCGCGATCTACGAGGAGCACCGCGAGCTGCACCGGCACGGCACGGAGCTCATCTGACGCTGGTCAGAGCTGCTCGACGACGTAGTCGATGCACTGGGTCAGCTTGGTGATGTCGTCGGGCTCGATCGCGGGGAACATCGCGATGCGCAGCTGGTTGCGGCCGAGCCCGCGATAGCCGGCCAGGTCGACGATGCCGTTGTCGCGCAGTGCATCCGTGACCGCCGCGGCGTCGACGCCCTCGAGGTCGATCGTCCCGACGACCAGCGAGCGGTCGGCCGGATCGCTGACGAACGGCGTGGCGTACGCCGACGCCTCGGCCCACTCGTACAGCCGCGTCGACGAGTCCGTCGTACGCTTGACCGCCCAGTCGAGCCCACCCTGCGTCGAGCATCCACCGCACCTGGTCGTCGATCAGGAACAGCGTCGCGAGCGCCGGCGTGTTGTAGGTCTGGTTCTTGCGGGAGTTGTCGATCGCGATCGGCAGGTCGAGGAATCCGGGGATGTGCCGCCCGCTCGCCTTGATCTCCTCGGCACGCTCGATCGCGGCGGGCGACATGAGGGCGACCCACAGCCCGCCGTCGGATGCGAACGTCTTCTGCGGCGCGAAGTAGTAGGCGTCGGTCTGCGACACGTCGACCGGCAGGCCACCTGCGCCCGAGGTCGCGTCGATCAGCATCAGCGCACCGTCGTCGGCGCCGGCGACGCGCTCGACCGGCACCATGACGCCGGTCGAGGTCTCGTTGTGCGCCCAGGCGTACGCGTCGACGCCCGTCTCGGCGACCGGCACGGGGTGCGTCGTGAACTCGCTCTCCAGCACCTGCGGGATCGGCGAGGAACGGTGCGCGCTGCACCGCCGTGGCGAACTTGCGGGTGAACTCGCCGTGCACGAGGTGCTGGCTGCGCTCGCGGATGAGGCCGAACATCGCGGCGTCGAAGAACGCGTGCGAACCGCCGACGCCCGAGCACGACCTCGTAGCCGTCGGGCAGCGTGAACAGGTCGGCGAGGCCCTCGCGCAGGCTGCCGACGAGGTTGCGCACGGGCGCCTCCGGTGCGAAGTGCCCATGAGGGAGTCGCCGGTCGCCGCCAGGGCGTCGAGCGCCTCGACGCGCACCTTGGACGGGCCGGACCCGAATCGTCCGTCCCCGGGCAGGATCTCCGCAGGAATCTTCACGCACTGATTCTCGCAGGGGGTTTCGAGGGCCGGTTCCTAGGGAGGCCGCCAGCGGCCGACCGGGAGCGAGCTCTGCGAGCGAAGGGCCCAGTAGGCACCGACCGGGCGCGTAACAGGCCCGTCACATTCGTCACATTGGGTGGCCGGTATCACCGGCGTGTTCGTACGATGCCCCTTATGGCCTCTGACGGAACGGTCGATGTCCCCCTGTCCAAGGGGCTCGAGCACACGCAGGACGAGTGGGAGCAGGCCACCGCCGCGGTGCTCCGCAAGGCGCGCAAGCTTGCCGACGACGCACCCGACAGCGACGTGTGGGGCAAGCTCGCCACCACGACCCTCGACGGCATCACCGTCACACCGCTCGGCACGCCCGCGCTGAGCCGTGACCTGCCTGACGGCGGCCTGCCGGGGCAGGCGCCGTTCACCCGCGGCAGTGCCGCGGCCCGCGAGCTCGACGGCTGGGACGTACGCGCGTGGTTCGCCGATCCTGATGTCGAGCGCACCGCCAAGGACGTCGTCACCGACCTCGAGAACGGCGTCAACTCCCTCTGGCTCTCCGTCGGCGGCGGCGCGATCCCGGTCGACGCACTGGCGACGATCCTCGAACCGGTGTTCCTCGATCTCGCCGCGGTCGTGCTCGATGCGCCGGCCGAGCCCGTCGAGGCAGCCCGCGCGCTGGCCGCGGTGCTCGACGACAAGGCCGTCACCGCGGCACCCGGTACGTCCTTCGGCGTCGATCCGCTCGGCGCCACGATCCGCGGCCACGGCGTCACCGATCTCGGGATCGTCGGCGAGGTCGCCGCGCTGGCGCAGCCGCTCGGCGTCCGCGCCGTCACGGTCGACGCGACGGCGGTGCACGACGCCGGCGCGTCCGACGTCCAGGAGCTCGCCTACTCACTCGCCGCCGGCGTCACGTACCTCCGCGCTCTCGTCGACGGCCGGCATCGAGGTCGACGACGCGGCGGCGCTGATCGACTTCCGCTACGCCGCGACCGACGAGCAGTTCCCGACGATCGCCAAGCTCCGCGCCGCCCGCCGGCTGTGGAACCGGGTCGCCGAGCTCAGCGGCGTCACGACCGCCGCCGCCGGTCAGGCTGCAGCACGCCGTGACCTCCCGCCCGATGATGGCGAAGTACGACCCGTACGTGAACATGCTCCGCACGACCGTCGCCGCGTTCTCGGCCGGCGTCGGGGGAGCGGCCGCCGTCACGGTGCTGCCGTTCGACGAGCCGCTCGGCCTGCCGGAGGCGTTCAGCCGCCGCATCGCCCGCAACACCTCGAGCCTCCTGATCAGCGAGTCGCACGTCGCCGCGGTCGCCGACCCGGCTGGTGGCGCGCACGCCGTCGAGAAGCTCACGGACGACCTCGCCCGCGCCGCCTGGGCGCTGTTCGGCGAGATCGAGGGCAGGGGCGGGCTCGTCGAGTCGCTCGACTTCCTCCGCGAAGCCATCGCCGAGACCGTCTCGGCCCGCGCGCTCGACATCGCCAAGCGCAAGCGCCCGATCACCGGCGTCTCGGAGTTCCCCAACCTCCACGAGGAGCTGCCGGAGCGCCGCCCGTACGGTCACCCGATCGACGTGCACCGGTATGCCGGCGAGTACGAGGCGCTGCGCGACGACCGCGCTGCGACGCCGGTGTTCCTCGCGTCGATGGGCACTGTCGCCGCCTACACCGCGCGCGGCACGTTCGCCGCCAACCTGCTCGCCGCCGGCGGCATCGACACCGTCGTCGCCGGGCCGACCGAGGGCGTCGACGACGTCCTCGCGGCGTACGACGAGGCGGGCAAGCCCGCGATCGTCTGCCTGGTCGGCAACGACAAGGCGTACGAGGCATGGGGCGCCGACCTGGTGACGCGCGCTGCGCGAGGCCGGAGCGACGTACGTCATCGTGGCCGGCAAGGCCGACATCGGCGCCGACACCAACGCCGCGGCGGGGCTCGATGCGCTCGCCTTCCTCCGCTCGATCCGACAGGAGCTGCAGCGCATGAGCGATTCCCGAGAGCTTCGCCGGGCTGCCGCTGGATCCCGAGCAGCCGTACGAGCCCGACGCCGACACGTACGCCCGCGCGACCGATGGCGCCGAGCCGTGGCCCGCGCCGGAGGGCATCGACATCGAGGGGCTCTACACGCCCGCCGACCTCGACGGCCTCGACGCGCTCGACACCTACCCGGGCCTCGCGCCGTACCTGCGCGGCCCCTATCCCGCGATGTACACGACGCAGCCGTGGACGATCCGCCAGTACGCCGGCTTCTCCACCGCCGAGGAGTCCAACGCGTTCTACCGCCGCAACCTCGCCGCCGGGCAGAAGGGCCTCTCGGTCGCGTTCGACCTGGCGACCCACCGCGGCTACGACTCCGACAACCCGCGCGTCGTCGGCGATGTCGGCATGGCCGGTGTCGCGATCGACTCGATCTACGACACCCGCAAGCTGTTCGAGGGCATCCCGCTCGACGAGATGAGCGTGTCGATGACGATGAACGGCGCGGTGCTGCCGGTGCTCGCGCTCTACATCGTCGCCGCGGAGGAGCAGGGCGTGCCGCCCGAGAAGCTCTCCGGGACCATCCAGAACGACATCCTCAAGGAGTTCATGGTCCGCAACACCTACATCTATCCGCCGGCACCCTCGATGCGGATCATCTCGGACATCTTCGCCTACACCGCGCAGAAGATGCCGCGCTTCAACTCGATCTCGATCTCGGGCTATCACATCCAGGAGGCCGGGGCGACGAACGACCTCGAGCTCGCCTACACGCTGGCCGACGGCGTCGAGTACATCCGCGCCGGCCTCGACGTGGGCCTCGACATCGACGCGTTCGCCCCGCGGCTGAGCTTCTTCTGGGCGATCGGCATGAACTTCTACATGGAGATCGCCAAGCTCCGCGCCGCCCGGGCGCTGTGGGCCGAGCTGGTCGCCGGCTTCAACCCCAAGAACCCCAAGAGCCTCAGCCTGCGTACGCACAGCCAGACGTCGGGCTGGTCGCTGACGGCGCAGGACGTGTTCAACAACGTCGGCCGCACGGCCATCGAGGCGATGGCCGCGACCCAGGGACATACGCAGTCGCTGCACACCAACGCGCTGGACGAGGCGATCGCGCTGCCGACCGACTTCAGCGCCCGCATCGCCCGCAACACCCAGCTGCTGCTGCAGCAGGAGTCCGGCACGACCGACATCATCGACCCGTGGGGCGGCTCCTACTACGTCGAGCGGCTGACCCACGACCTCGCCAACCGCGCCTGGGCGCACATCCAGGAGGTCGAGGCAGGCCGGCGGCATGTCCAAGGCGATCGAGGCCGGCATCCCCAAGATGCGCATCGAGGAGGCCGCCGCCCGTACGCAGGCACGCATCGACTCCGGCCAGCAGGCCGTCATCGGCGTCAACACCTACCGGCTGGCCGACGAGGACCCGCTCGACGTGCTCAAGGTCGACAACAAGGCGGTGTACGCCTCACAGATCGCCAAGCTCGAGCGCCTGCGCGCCGAGCGCAACCAGGACGACGTCGACGCGGCCCTCGCAGCGCTGACCAAGAGCGCCGAGCGCGGCTCCGCCAGCGACGGCTCGCTCGACGACAACCTGCTCACGCTGGCGGTCAACGCGGCTCGCGCCAAGGCCACGGTCGGCGAGATCTCCGACGCGCTCGAGAAGGTCTACGGGCGCCACCAAGCCGTGATCCGTACGATCTCAGGTGTGTACCGCACCGAAGCCGGCCACGGCGGCAACATCGACAAGGTCATCGACGCCACTGCGGCGTTCGAGAAGGCCGAGGGCCGCCGCCCGCGCATCCTCGTCGCCAAGATGGGCCAGGACGGGCACGACCGCGGCCAGAAGGTCATCGTCACGGCGTTCGCCGACATGGGCTTCGACGTCGACGTCGGCCCGCTGTTCTCCACGCCGGAGGAGGTCGCCCAGCAGGCGGTCGACGCCGACGTGCACATCGTCGGCGTCTCGAGCCTGGCTGCCGGTCACCTCACGTTGCTGCCGGCGCTCAAGACAGGCGCTCGCCGAGATGGGTCGGCCCGACATCATGATCGTCATCGGCGGCGTCATCCCGCCCGACGACGTGCCGACGCTCAAGGAGATGGGCGCCGCCGCGGTGTTCCTGCCCGGCACCGTCATCGCCGACTCAGCACTCGACCTGCTCGACAAGCTCCGCACGACGCAGCAGACCTGATGGTCGACGTCGCTGACCTCGCCGACGACGTCCGCGTCGGCAAGCGGGCGGCGATCTCGCGGGCGATCACGCTGATCGAGTCGAGCCGCAGCGACCACCGGGCCGAGGCGCGTGAGCTGCTCGGCCTGCTGGCGCCCGACGCCGGGGGAGCCGTGCGCGTCGGCGTCTCGGGCGTGCCCGGTGTCGGCAAGTCGACGTTCATCGAGGCGCTCGGCATGCACCTCGTCGACGAGGGTCATCGCGTCGGCGTGCTCGCGGTCGATCCGTCGAGCGTACGCACGGGCGGCTCGGTGCTCGGCGACAAGACCCGCATGTCGAGGCTCGCGGTGAGCCCCGATGCCTACATCCGGCCCTCGCCCAGCGCCGGCACGCTCGGCGGTGTCGCCCGCGCCACGAGCCAGGCCATGACGGTGCTCGAGGCGGCCGGCTTCGACGTCGTGCTGATCGAGACCGTCGGCGTCGGCCAGTCCGAGATCACCGTCGCCGGCATGGTCGACACGTTCTTGTTCCTGACGATCGCGCGCACGGGCGACCAGCTGCAGGGCATCAAGAAGGGCATCCTCGAGATCTCCGACGTCGTCGCGGTCAACAAGGCCGACGGCGAGCGCGTGCAGGAGGCCGAGGCGACGTCCAAGGACCTCGCCGGGGCGCTGCGCATGGTCTATGCCGGAGGCCAGGGCTGGGTCCCGCCGGTGCTGACCTGCTCGGCGCTCGAGGGCACCGGGATCGACACGGTGTGGAGCCGGATCATCCGCCACCGCGAGTTCCTGGGCCGCAAGGGCCTGCACGAGAAGCGGGCGCAGCAGCAGCTCGACTTCACCTGGGCACTGGTCCGCGACGAGCTCGACCAGCGCCTGCGCACCGACCCCCGCGTCGCCGCGATGCGCGAGGAGATCCGCGAGGCCGTCCTGTCCGGCGAGATGCCTGCCGCGACGGCCGCCGACCGCATCCTCGAGGCGTACGACTCCTGAGTTCCCCCGCGTTACGTCATGAGAAACGTGGGTCCTGGGCCACGATTCTGATGACGCAAGGCGTGTGACACGATCGGGCGGTGAAGCGATCAGTCTCGGCCCATCTCCAGCTCCACCTGCACGACAAGGCCGACCTGATCTTCTCGATCGCGGTCGCCGAGGGGCACGACCTGACCGAGACGTTCACGATCAGATCCGGCGGCGCCGAGCTCGAGGCGCACGAGATCGCCGGCCGACACGGCACCCGGCTGCACCGCCTGACCGGGCCTGCCGGGCACATGACGATCGACTACTCCGCCGAGGTCGTGGGTCAGGCCGCACCCGGCGGCGGTCGACGAGCTCGACCTGATCGAGTACCGCCGGCCGAGCCGCTACTGCGAGTCCGACACGTTGTTCTCGACCGCCAACTCCGAGTTCGCGGGCGTGCACGGCAAGGAGCTGCTCGACGCCGTCAGCTCATGGGTCGGGGCGCACCTGTCGTACGTGCCGGGCGCGAGCCAGCCGACCGATGGTGCGGTCGCCACGATGCTGGCCCGCGAGGGAGTGTGCCGCGACTACGCGCACCTCGTCGTCGCCCTGCTCCGCGGACTCGACGTCCCGGCCCGGCTGGCCTCGGTCTACGCGCCCGGGCTCTATCCGATGGACTTCCACGCGGTCGCCGAGGCCTACATCGAGGATGCCTGGCACGTCGTCGACGCGACGACGCTGGCGCCCCGCAGCAGCCTGCTGCGCATCGCGACCGGCCAGGACGCCTCCGAGACCGCGTTCCTCTCCCAGCACTGGGCGCGGGTCGACCTGCTGTCGATGAACGTCACCGCCGTGGTCGACGAGCTGCCGACCGACGACCTCGCGACAGCTGACCGAGCTGCGCTGAGCGTCAGGCGGCGTTGCGGGTCGCGTCCTCGGCCGCGGCGCGAAGCTCGTCAGCGGTGAGCCGCGGGCCGTAGCCAGGCGTGTTCGGCTGCACCCGCCAGCCCTCGGCGAGCGCGCCCAGGTCGACGACGTCGAAGCCGATCGCATCGATGAACGACGCGACGGTTGCCTTGGCGGCGTCGTCATCACCTGCGACGGCGAGTGCGCGACGGCCGGGCGTACCGGCTGCCTGCGCCTCCGCCGTGATCGCTGCCGACTGGATGTGGTTGAACGCCTTGACGACCTTCGCGCCGGCGAGGTGCCGCTGCAAGAGCTCCGCACTCGTCAGCGAACCGTCCTCGAGCTCGGAGATCACGCCGTCGCGCTGTGAGTAGTAGTTGTTGGTGTCGATCACGGGCTTGCCGGCGAGCGGTTCGACCGGCACGGAGCCGATCGCGCTGACTGGCGTCGTGACGACGGCGATGTCGGCGGCCGCCGCTGCCTCGGCAGGCGTGCCGGCGCGCGCTGACGGACCGAGCTCGGCGACGAGGTCGGTGAGGGTCTCGGGTCCGCGGGAGTTGCTCAGCACGACGTCATGTCCTTGGGCGATGGCGGCGCGGGCGAGCTGGCTGCCGATGTGGCCGGCGCCGATGAGTCCGATGGTGGTCATGAGAGTGACAACCAGCGCGCGAGCGTACGTATTTCCACAGGCACGCGGAGGCGGGAGAGCCTCCGCGTCAGTGCGACCACCTTCGAGGGAGTAACTCAGAAGGACTAGATCCGAAGTAGCCCTAATTAACTACATTCTGCGCTAATGTCAAGACTGCACATCGCGCCATTGCTCCGTTAGCGTGTATGTCACAGGTTGTCAGGTCCGAACGATTCGGGGGGATGTTCGGGCCGTCGCATGACCGACGCCGGGGGGCGTCATAGGCCGGCCATCTCGGGGGGATGGCCGGCCTCGGTGCGTCATCTCAGCGTGAGCCGCGCGTAGTCGTACGGTCCGCTGGTGATCCGCCAGCCGCCGATCTTCCACGCCGTCCCGTTGTCCCGGCGCAGGAAGAACGTCGCGTGCGTCGGGACCGTCAGCATGTCGTCGCGTCGCTCGGCGGTGTTGAAGACTGGGACGGCAGCCGATGCGTCGAGGGTCGCGACGATCCGGGGCTCCGCCTTCGACCGGTCGACACTGATCGCGACCTTCGACCAGGTGGGGTTGATCCAGGCGGCGCGGTCCCGGTAACCCTTCGTCGAGAATGCCTTGCCGTAGAAGACCCGGCCGCTGCCGGCGGAGGTGTGCTTGGCGCCGGCCGGCGTGCCCTCCCCGCGGAGCACGACAAGGCCGAGCTCGTCACGCGCATCGACGCTGTCGGGATAGGCCACGAAGGTGTTGATGCGCGGCCGGAAGGCGTTGGCCGTCGAGGTCGCGAGCGCCGGCAGCACGAAGTCGAGGTCCTTCGCGTCGTATGACCTGCGGGGGATCGCCAGGCGGGAGTAGCGCTTCTCGAAGACGAACTGCACCGCGGCGCATGCAGCCTTGTCGACCGCCGCTTCCCGAACAGCTGGTCTCGGCCTCTGCGGCGCCGGTCGTACGCACAGCGGGGCACCAGTCGATCGACGAGCCGTCGCCGGTGACCGCGTCCGGCCGCCCGGGCCATGACCCGGCGACCGCAGCGGGTGCGCGCGCGGCCGCTGGGCCTGGTGGGTTCCGTTGTCGGCGTGGGCGTCGGTGCCGGCGTCGTGGGGCTCGCCGTCGGCGTGGCTGGTCTTCGACGGGGTTGCCCGGTCGTCGTCGACCGTTGCCGTCGGGGGACGCCAGCCCGATCACGACGCTGACCAGGACAACGGCGGCGATGACTCCCGCAAGCATCGTGATCCACTTTGACCGCACGGCGCTCAGCATAGGCGAGTTGCTGGGCCGGTCTCTGGTCACCGCGCGACGCGCTCGGCCTATCGTGACGCCCATGGATCAGACGCGTTCTACGGAGTCGTGTCGGGGATCAACTTCACGCTGCTCGGATTGTGGTGGGTCGCGGTCAAGATCGTCTCGATCTGGCGTCGGGCACGCGTCGTTTCGGCGCATGGCGTACTTCGTCTCGCTGCAGTTCGTCGTCCGCGCGACCATCGCGCTGTTCGCCAGGTCGCACCCGACCTGGCCGATGTGGGCGCTCCGCGTTCCACTCGCCGGCCTCGTCTCCCGGACGCTGATGCTGGCCTACGAGATGTCGTGCAGACGACGCCAGATCCTGCCGGCCGTGTTCGCCGTCGTCGGCGCCCCCTGTATCCCTGGTGCGTCGTCGCCTCTGCCCGGTCGTGCACCTCACTCAGCTCACCCGATCATCAGCTCCTGCTACGATCTCTTTCCTCCGTCCAGCGGCTTCGTCCACATGACGCCGAGCAGACCGACCAGCTCCTGCGTCGCCGCTTCGCCTTGCCGTCGAGCCACAACGTGTCGGACTCGTCGCGGTGGGTCCCGGTCGAGCCGACGTGCTTGTCGCTGATCTTTGCGCCCTTCTTGATGACGTGCACCAACGCCATCGCGTGACCGCGGCCGAGGTCGTGATCGGCCTTCAGCCAGTCGACGATGACGCCGGCCTTGGTTGCCGGTGCGTCGTAGCCGCGTTCGTGGGCTTGCGCGACGAGCTCGCGCGGGGTGAGTCCGGTCTTGTCCTCGATCGCGTCGAGATAGGCCTGGAACGACATGGTGGTCTCCTTCTGTGGGTGGTTTCACCCGTACGTCGAACAGCGCCGGCCGATTTCGACATCGACCCGGAAGGAGTTTCGCGTGGTTCAGGTCTGCTTCTCGATCAGGAGCTCGACGCCATCGAGGAGGCGGGCGAGGCCGAACTCGACCTCGTCGCCGGCGGACCGCTCGAACGCTCCGGACTCCCAGATCGCGGTCATCGTCGGAAACCGCTCGGGCGAGTAGTAGGTGCCCCAGAAGCTGCTGCGCGACTCCCAGTACTCGTCGGCCGTGATGCCGGTGTTGGACGACACGCTCGTGTCGGTGATGACGCTCCGGGCCACGCCGAAGACGTGGGACTCGACGAGTCCGGCGACGCGGACCACCTCGCTCGGACGGGAGGCCCGTCAGCAGGACCGCGCGATAGAGGTCCTCCTGCACGTCCAGGACGTGCGGGCCCAGCGGCATCCGCCACAGGTTGGAGTGGATCAGCCACGGATATGACTGGTACATCGCCCACGCCTCGCGGGCGTGGAACTCGACCTGTTCGCGCCACGGCAGCGACTGGTCCGGCAGCTTGCGGGCCGCCCACGCCCGGTCGATCATCAGCTCGAACAGCTCGTCCCGCCCCGGGACGTACGTGTAGAGGCTCATCGCGCCGACCCCGAGCTGCGCGCGCGACGTTGCGCATCGAGAGCTTGTCGACGCCCTCGGCGGCGGCGACCGCCATGCCGGCCTCGACGACCTGGTCCAGCGTCAGCTTCTGCTTGGGCCCGCGGCCGGCAGGCGTCGGCGGGTTCCACAGGAGCCGGATCATGGGGCGGCCCTCGGGCGTGCCCCACGTCAGCGGGTCGGTGTCCGGGATAGCCGGTCGCTCGTCGTTCATCGCGTGTCCTTTTTCGTCGCAGTTCTTGTCACACCGTACACCGTATGATGTAATAATCAGTATTCAGTACGACGTACGGAAAAGGGACTCACATGATTCACACCCAGCAGCTGACCCGGACGTTCGAGTCCGGGAAGGAGAGGTCGAGGCGGTGCGCGGGATCGACCTCGACGTCGCCGAGGGCGAGCTCGTCGCCTTCCTCGGCCCCAACGGCGCCGGCAAGTCGACGACGCTGCGCATGCTCACGAGCCTGCTGCCGCCGACCTCCGGCACGGCGACGGTCGCCGGCATCGACGTCACCGCCGACCCCGCAGGCGTACGCAGCCGCATCGGCTACATCGGCCAGAAGGACGGGGCCGGCCACAACTACCGCGTCTGGGACGAGCTCCTGATGCAGGGCCGCTTCTACGGGCTCGACAAGCAGCGGCCGCCGCAGCGGGCCGAGGAGCTGCTCGGCGACGCTCGACCTCGACGGCATGAAGATGCGCAAGGTCAGCACGCTGTCGGGCGGCCAGAAGCGGCGGCTCGACATCGCGCTGGGCCTGATCCACGAGCCGGCGCTGCTGTTCCTCGACGAGCCGTCGACCGGCATGGACCCGCAGAACCGGGCCAACCTCTGGGAGCACATCCTGCGGCTGCGCGAGGAGTTCGGCACCACGATCGTGCTCACGACGCACTACCTCGAGGAGGCCGACACGATGGCCGAGCGGGTGGTCGTGATCGACCACGGCCAGATCATCGCGGACGACACCGCCGATGCGCTCAAGGCCGAGCAGGCCGGCGACCGGATCACCGTCACGGTCGGTGCCGACGACCTGCCGACGACCCGCGAGGTCGTCGGCCAGGCCGGGTCCGAGATCGAGGAGGTGCCGGCCGACGGCGACACTGCGATCTCGTTCCGGGTCGACGCCGGACCGGTCGCCCTGCCCGGCGTGCTGCAGCGCTCGGCGACAAGGGCGTGGCCGTGAAGGCGGCGACGCTGAAGCAACCGACCCTCGACGACGTCTTCCTCAACCTCACCGGACGCAGCCTGCGCGAAGGAGCAGAAGCATGAGCACCATCCTCGATTCCGCCGCCACCTCGGCACGCATTGCCCATCGTTCGCTGCTGGGCGACATCAAGGCCGTCTGGACGCGCGAGTCCCTCACGATCCTGCGCGACCCGTTCTCGCTGATCTTCTCGCTGCTCCAGCCGCTCGTCTTCCTCGGCCTGTTCGGCCCGCTGCTCTCCGGCGTCGCCGGCGAGGGCGGGCTGGGCTTCGGCTCGTCGCTGCAGTGGTTCCTGCCGGGTGTCGTCGTGATGATCACGATGTTCGGGACGTCGATGACCGGCGCCAACCTGCAGTACGAGATCATGACCGGCGCCTTCGAGCGGATCCTCGCCACGCCGCTGGCCCGGCCGGCGCTGCTCATCGGCCGGGCCCTCAAGGAGCTGACCCCGCTCGTGGTCCAGGCGGCGATCATCACGCTGGTCGCGGTGCCGTTCGGCTTCGACCTGTTCCCGGCCCACGTCGTCGTCGGCCTGCTGTCCTCGGCGTCTTCGGCGTCGGCGTCGGCGCGCTGTCGTACGCCCTGGCGATCGCGACCCGCAAGAACGAGTGGATCTTCTGGGCGGTGCAGCAGTCGCTGCTGTTCCCGCTGCTGATCCTCTCGGGCATGATGCTGCCGCTCGAGACCGGGCCGGACTGGATGCAGGCGCTCTCGAAGCTGAACCCGCTGACCTACATCGTCGACGCCGAGCGCGTGCTGTTCTCCGGCACGTTCGACGACAGCGCCGTGGTCTACGGCATCGTCGCCGCGATCGTGACGGCCGCGGTCGGCCTCGGGTCGGCGTCCGCACCGTCACCAAGACCGTCCTGTAGGACCGCACGCGAGGCGGTGCCTGTCCTCCCGCAGGTCGGAGGACGGGGCGCATCGCTCGTGGGGCCGAAGGTCAGTAACCGCTGTCAGGCACTCGCCCAGGCGGGGTCCCAGCCCTCGACCTCGTCGGCGCGGCGCGAAGCCGGGCCGGTGTAGATCGCCGAGGGGCGGATCAGGCGACCCGTGCGCTTCTGCTCGAGGATGTGCGCGCTCCAGCCGGCCGTGCGGGCCGAGGTGAACATCGCGGTGAACATGTGCGGCGGGACCTCGGCGTAGTCGAGGACGATCGCCGCCCAGAACTCGACGTTGGTCTCGAGGACGCGGTCGGGACGACGCTCGCGGAGCTCCTTGAGCGCGGCCTCCTCGAGCGCGATCGCGACCTCGGCGCGGGGAGCGTTGAGCTCCTTGGCCGTACGTCGCAGGGTGCGCGCGCGCGGGTCCTCGGCACGGTAGACGCGGTGACCGAAGCCCATCAGCCGCTCGCCGCTGTCGAGCAGCCCCTTGACGTACGCCGTGGCGTCGCCGGACTTCTCGACCTCTTCGATCATCGTCAGCACGCGGGCCGGGGCGCCGCCGTGCAGCGGGCCGGACATCGCGCCGACGGCTCCGGACAGGGCAGCGGCGGCATCGGCGCCGGTCGAGGCGATGACCCGGGCAGTGAAGGTCGAGGCGTTCATGCCGTGCTCGGCGGCCGAGACCCAGTAGGCGTCGATCGCCTTGGCGTGATCGGGGTTGACCTCGCCGCGCCAGCGGGTGAGGAACCGCTCGGTGATCGTGCCGGCCTTGTCGATCTCGCTCTGCGAGACCATCGGCTGGCCGACGCCGCGCGCGGCCTGGGCGACATACGAAAGGACCATGACCGCGGCGCGGGCAAGGTCCTCTCGGGCCTGGACATCGTCGATGTCGTAGAGCTGCTTCATGCCCCAGGCGGGGGCGGTCAGCGCGATCGCGCTCTGTACGTCGGCGCGGATGTCGCCGGAGTGGACCGGGATCGGGAACGGCTCGGCGGGCGGGAGGCCCGGCTCGTAGGCGCCGTCGACGAGCAGGCCCCAGATCTTCTCGAACGGCACGCGGCCGACGAGGTCGTCGATGTCGACACCGCGATAGCGCAGTGCGGACCCTTCCTTGTCGGGTTCGGCGATCTCGCTCTCGAACGCAACGACGCCTTCAAGTCCGTGGTGCACTTCAGTCATACGTTGCATTCTGCCCTGCGTGGTTACCGTGGAGTCATGGAGACCCCTGATTTGGCGCGGATGCGCGAGGAGTACGCCCGCGACGGGCTCGACGAGGCCGCTGCCGGCGACGATCCACTGGCGCTGCTGGGCCGCTGGCTCAACGAGGCGATCGACGCCGGGGTCTACGAGCCCAACGCCATGGCGCTCGCGACCGCGACACCCGACGGGCAGCCCTCGGTGCGCATCGTGCTGCTCAAGGGGCTCGACGATCGAGGACTGACGTTCTTCACGGGCTACGAGTCGCGCAAGGGCGCTCGAGCTCGAGGCCAACCCGCGGGCGGCCGCGGTGATGCTGTGGCACCCGTTGCAGCGCCAGGTACGCGTCGAGGGCGGCGTGACCCGGATCGACGAGGCGGAGTCCGACGCCTACTTCGCCTCGCGGCCGCGCGGCTCGCAGATCGGTGCCGTCGCCTCGCCGCAGTCCCGCGTCATCTCGGGCCGCGAGGTGCTGGAGCAGAGGGTCACCGAGGTCGCGCAGGTCTTCGACGGCCAGGACGTCATACGCCCGCCGATCTGGGGCGGCTATCGCATCGCGCTGCGAGTCCGTCGAGTTCTGGCAGGGCCGGCAGAGCCGCCTGCACGACCGCCTGCGGTACGTCAGCACCGGCGACGGCTGGCGCCGCGACCGCCTGGCGCCCTAGGACGTACGCGGAGCGAGCGTGCTGTGCTGCGGGCGCGGGGCGAGCTGCTTGTCGGCGCCGTAGGACTCGGTCGACACGCCGATGACGTCGGCTGGGTCGCGGCCCTCGGCGACGAACACCTCGCGCGCGATGTCGGCCCACGACTTCGGCTCGCCGCCGCCGGTGATGTGGTGGATGCCGTAGGGCGCCCCTGACGACAGCAGCCCGACGATGCCCTCGGCCAGCTCCTGGCCGTCGTGAGCCGGCCGAACTGGTCGTCGACGACCTGCGGGCGTACGCCGTCGCGGGCCAGGCGCTGCATCGTCGCGACGAAGTTGGCGCCGTCGCCGACGACCCAGCTCGTCCGCACGATGTAGTGCTGCGGGACGGTCGACGTGACCGCCTCGCCGGCGGCCTTGGTCTGCCCGTAGACGCCGAGCGGCGAGACCGGCTCGTCGATCGGGTGCTCGGGCTGCGTGCCGTCGAACACGTAGTCCGACGAGACCGTCACGAGCGTCAGCCGGTGCTGGATCGCGATGCGGGCGAGCGCCGCGACGGCGGTGACGTTGACCGCCCACGCCTCGCGCCGGCCTTCGGGCGTCTCGGCGGCGTCGACCGCCGTGAAGGCGGCGGCGTTGATGATCGTGTCGACGTCGTCCCAGGGCACGCGTGTCGTACGTCGAGGGGTCCGCGAGGTCGAGCTCGGCGCGAGTCAGCGCCAGCGCGTCGGGCAGGATCTCGCGCAGCGCCCGCCCGAGCTGGCCGTCGGCGCCGAGGATCACGGTGCGCCGGGCCGGCGACCGGGACGACGTCGGCGAGGCGCGGGTGGTCGCGATCCTTGTCGGAGATCTCGACCAGCGGCAGCGGCCAGGCGATGTTGACCGTCTCGTCGGCGAGGTTGACGTTGGCGTACTCCGCGTCGGGGCTCCAGTGCGCGTTGACGAGGTAGGAGTACGCCGTGCCGTCCTCGAGCGTCTGGTAGCCGTTGGCGACGCCGCGCGGGATGAACACCGCGGTCGCCGGCGTCGAGCTCGGCCGTGAAGGTCGTGCCGAACGACTCGCCGGCGCGCAGGTCGACCCACGCGCCGAAGACGCGTCCGGTCGCGACCGACACGAGCTTGTCCCACGGCTCGGCGTGGATGCCGCGGGTCGTCCCGGCCGAGGTGTTGAACGCGATGTTGTGCTGCACCGGCCCGAAGTCCGGCAGCCCGGCGGCGACCATCTTGGCGCGCTGCCAGTTCTCCTTGAACCAGCCGCGGTTGTCCGCGTGCACGGGCATGCGTACGACCAGCAGGCCGGGGATCGGAGTCGTGCTGATCTCGGGTCCGGTCATGTCAGATCGCCGTGGCGCTGTGGAACACGTGTCACTGCCCCTGACGTGCGTACATCGACTCGGTCGCGGCCTTGCTCGGCCGCCACCAGTGCTCGTTGGCCCGGTACCACTCGACGGTGTCCGCCAGACCGTCGCGAAGTCGGCGAACTGCGGCTGCCAGCCCAGCTCGGTGCGCAGCTTGCTGGAGTCGATCGCGTAGCGGCGATCGTGGCCGGCCCGGTCGGTGACGTGCTCGAAGTCGTCGGGCTCCCGGCCGAAGATCGCCAGCAGCTGGGCGACGACGTCGCGGTTGTTCTGCTCGCCGTCGGCGCCGATGAGGTACGTCTCGCCGATCGCGCCCGTCTCGAGGATCGTCAGGACGGCGCTGCTGTGGTCGTCGACGTGGATCCAGTCGCGGACGTTGAGCCCGTCGCCGTACACGCGGGGCTTGAGGCCGTCGATGAGCTGGGTGATCTGGCGGGGGATGAACTTCTCGACGTGCTGGTAGGGCCCGTAGTTGTTGGAGCAGTTGCTGATCGTCGCGCGTACGCCGAACGACCGCACCCACGCGGCGACGAGCAGGTCCGAGCCGGCCTTGGTCGCCGAGTAGGGGCTCGAGGGGTTGTAGGGCGTCGCCTCGGTGAACCGCTCCGGGTCGTCGAGGTCGAGGTCGCCGTAGACCTCGTCGGTCGAGATGTGGTGGAAGCGCACGTCGTGCTGGCGGGCGGCCTCGAGCAGCGTGAACGTGCCGACCAGGTTGGTCTGGACGAACGGGCTGGGATCGTTGAGCGAGTTGTCGTTGTGCGACTCCGCGGCGAAGTGGACCACCGCATCGTGCGTCGCCGACCAGGTCGCCGACGAGCGCCGCGTCGGCGATGTCGCCGACCACGAGCCGGCAGCGCTCCGGGCAGGTCGTCGAGGCTCTCGCGGCTCGCGGCGTAGGTCAGCTTGTCGAGGACGGTGACATCGAGGTCGGTCGTCTTGACGAGGTGACGCACGAAGTTGGAGCCGATGAAGCCGGCTCCTCCGGTCACCAGGACGTTTCGCATGGGGCCAGAGTAGTAGTGCCGGTGCAGCGGTGACCGATCCCTGGGAGAGGGCACCCTAGGATGTGCCGCATGCGCGGAATCATCCTGGCCGGTGGCACCGGCTCACGACTGCACCCCGTCACGCGTGCCGTGAGCAAGCAGCTGCTCCCGGTCTACGACAAGCCGATGATCTACTACCCGCTGTCGACGCTGATCCTGGCGGGCGTCACGGACGTCCTGGTCATCACGACTCCGCACGACGCCGCCCAGTTCGAGCACCTCCTCGGCGACGGCTCGCAGTTCGGCATCTCGATCACGTACGCCGTGCAGCCCAGCCCCGACGGGCTCGCGCAGGCGTTCGTCATCGGCAAGGACCACATCGGCAACGAGCCGGCCGCCCTCGTCCTCGGCGACAACATCTTCTACGGCGCGGGTCTCGGCACGCAGCTGGCGAAGTTCACCGACATCGACGGCGCGGTGATCTTCGGCTACCGCGTCGCCGACCCCGTCGGCGTCCGGCGTCGTCGAGTTCGACGAGTCCGGCGTCGCGATCTCGCTGGAGGAGAAGCCGGCCGTCCCCAAGAGCCACTACGCCGTGCCGGGCCTGTACTTCTACAGCAACGACGTCGTCGAGATGGCCGCCGACCTCGAGCCGTCGGCGCGCGGCGAGCTCGAGATCACCGACCTCAACCGCCGCTACCTCGAGGCCGGCCGGCTGCGCGTCGAGGTCCTGGAGCGCGGCGTCGCCTGGCTCGACACCGGGACGTTCGACTCGCTCGGCGAGGCCGGCGAGTTCATCCGCACGGTGCAGAAGCGGCAGGGCCTGTCGATCGGCTGCCCGGAGGAAGCGGCCTGGCGCAAGGGGCTGCTGAGCGACGACGGCCTGCGGCTGCAGGCCGAGGCGTACGCCAAGAGCGGCTACGGCGACTACCTGCTGGGACTGCTCGAAGGCGACTGATCGCCGCCGGCGTTCACGCCGCATCCACCTCGGGGCGGTCGTCGCTTCATGTCGCCGCGTCACCGTGGGGGCATGACCGCTATCGCGCTGACGCTCGCGCTGGGCTTCGGCCTGGCCTTCGCCGAGTCGGGGCTCGGGCCTCGGCATCGTGCTGCCCGGCGAGACCGCGGTCGTCGTCCTCGCCGCGACGATGGGCTCGCCGGCCGAGATGGTCATGCTGGGCGTCGCCGTCATGCTCGGCGCCAGCCTCGGCGACCACGTCGGCTACCTCCTCGGCCGCCGCTACGGCGACACGCTGCGCGAGACCAAGGCGGTCAAGCGCCTGGGCGTACGCCACTACGACCGCGCGACCGACCTGCTGCGCCGGCGCGGCGGGCTCGCGGTGTTCGCGACCCGGCTCGTGCCCGTCGTGCGTACGCTCACGCCGGCCGCCGCCGGCGCCTCCGGCCTGGAGTACCGCCGGTTCGCGCCGGCATCGCTCGCGGGCTCCGCGACCTGGTCGGCGGCGTACGTCGGAGGCGGCTCGACCGTCGGCGCCGTCGCGGCGATGACGACCGACACGTTCGGTCGCGCCTCGTGGCTGTTGCTGGTGCTGCTCGCACTGGCCCTGATCCCGGTGCTGATCATTCGCACCGTCGTGGGCGTTCGTCCGGTGTCTGCCGCACCGGACGTGGCGTCCCTCGAGCTCGCTGCCCGGCGGTCGAGGTTCTCGCCGCTGGTCAGCGACCTCCAGCACTAGAGAACGAAGAAGCCCGCGACGACGGCGGGCAGCGCGCCGAGCAGGATCCACGGGCGAACGCGGGCCGGCGGTGGACGAGGCGGATCGCGCCGAGGGCCACGATCCCGATGACCGCCATGACGACGAGCAGGATGATGCCGTCGCCGCGGCGGCCGTCGTCGACGATGCTGCGGATCACCGCCACCAGCGCGCCGAGCGGGAAGGCCGAGACCGCGAGGATCAGGAACGAGACGACCCAGCGCTGGACCTGCTCGGTCGTGAGCTCGCGGCGTACGCGTGTCCTGGCCATCCGCTCAGTATGGGCCCGGGAGGAGGCACCCGGCCCCCGGACCCGTACGGGTCAGCCCCGCAGCTGCCGGCTGATGCGGTAGCGGACGAACGACGGCACGAGCAGCGACACGAGCACGACGCCCACGACGACCAGCACGCCGCCGCCGGCAGAAGCCGCCGCCGTGCCGACGGCGGCCGCAGTCGCGCCGTGCAGGGTGTCGGCGATGCGCGGCCGCCGGCCACGACGACGATGAAGACGCCCTGCAGCCGGCCGCGCAGGGCGTCGTCGGCGGCCGACTGCAGCATGCTCATCCGGAACGCTGCCGACGCCATGTCGGCCGCGCCGCCGAGCACCAGCATCAGCAGCGCGACGACCAGCATCGGCGTACGCCACTGGTCGGCGAGCGCGACCGCGACGCCGAAGCCGGTCATCGCCAGGCCCCACAGCGCGATGGAGACGACGACGGCGCGGCCCTGGTGCTCGACGTGCGACACCCAGCCGCTGAAGACCCCGCCGATGACCGCGCCGGCCGGGATCGCGGCGAACAGCAGCGCGAACACGATGCCACCGTTCTCCGGCCCGCCGAAGTCGACGTGCGCGATCTCGGGGAACAGCGCGCGGGGCATGCCGAAGACCATCGCGATGAGGTCGACGACGAACGACATCATCAGAACGGGCTGCGTGCGCAGATAGCGGAAGCCGTCGACGACGGCGCGGACGCCGGGCGCGCCGGCCGCCGCGTCGAGCACCGGGAGCCGCGGCAGGCGTACGACGGCCCCGAGCGTGGCGAACAGCGTGAAGGTGTCGATGAGGTAGAGCCACTCGAAGCCGATGACCGGGATCAGGATGCCGGCGACCAGCGGCCCGGCGATGCCGCCGGCCATCGCGACGGTCATGTTGAGCGAGTTGGCGGCCGGCAGCAGGTGCGGCTCGACCATCTTGGGCAGCACCGCGCTGCGGGTCGGCTGGTTGACCGCGAAGAACGCCTGCTGCACCGCGAACAGCGACGAGCAGGAGCCAGACGTTGGTGCTGCCGGCGGCGGCCTGCAGCCAGAACAGCCCGCTGGTGACGATCAGGCCGGCGGTCGTGATGATCAGCAGCGTGCGCCGGTCGAACACGTCCGCGAGCGCGCCGCCGTACAGGCCGAACACGATCAGCGGCACGAGGCCGAAGACGCCGGCGAGGCCGACGTACGCCGAGGAGCCGGTGTCGGCATAGATCTGGGCCGGCACGGCGACGACGGTCAGCTGCGCGCCGATGACCGTGACGATGTTGGCGAGCCACAGCCGGCGGAAGTGCTGGTTGCGCAGTGGTCGCGTGTCGGCGAAGAGGCGGGAGAAGGGACGCCGTGTCACGCGACGAATTTACGCCACGGGTCCGCGGCCCTGCGTCAGGAGAAGGCGGCGATGTCGATCAGGATCCAGATCTGCTCCGCGCGCCCCAGCAGCTCGCCGTCCTCGGCGTAGAGCGCGGTGTCGGTCAGGAACTTGCGGCCCTCCTGCGCGTGCAGGTGACCGACCGCGATGCACGGCTCGCCGACGCGCGGCCGCCGGTCGACCTGGGCCGTCATGCGGCCGAGCACCATGGTGTTGCGGCTGAAGTCGGCGGCCCACCCGCCGGGGCAGTCCAGCGCCGCCCAGGCGACGGGCAGGTCGAGTGCGCCGTCGTGGCCGCCGAACGCCTCGTGCGGAGTCCACGGCGCCGCGGTGAGGCCTGGCTTCGCGGGGTCGACCGGGCCGGCGAACAGGCGCAGCCCGTCGCCCTCGTCGCGGGCCGTGCCGCACGTGAAGCAGTGGTCGAACGGGTGGTGCGCGAAGCCGGGATAGTGCGCGAGCCCGGCTGCGGCCTCCTCGGGCGTCGGGCACGGCGGCACGTCGCGCGTGAAGCTGCCGGGTGACGCGCTGCCCACGACGGCTCCGCCGGCGGTCAGGAGCCGCACCTCGCTGCCGTCGCGCTCCCAGCTGAGCGGCACGTCGAGCGGTGGCGGTATGCGCAGGGTCGACGTGACGGGCTCCTGGCCGCCGAGCTCCTGGGCGAGCAGGCCGGCGACGTAGCCGCCGTTGCCGGAGTGGAGGGGACCGTTGAACTGCCCGGGAATCGTGACCACGGACCACCCTAGGACGTACGCCGGGGCGGTCGGCGCCCCGCTCCGGCCTCTGTGCGGCGCGGACGTCGGACGTCACGACGATGTCGCACGACGTGGAACAATGGCGTGGTGAGCGAGCTGATCGACACCACCGAGATGTACCTCCGCACGGTCTACGAGCTGGAAGAGGAGGGCATCATCCCGTTGCGCGCGCGCATCGCCGAGCGCCTCCACCAGAGCGGGCCGACGGTCAGCCAGACAGTCGCCCGCATGGAGCGCGACGGCCTGCTCACGGTCGAGGGGGACCGCCACCTCGAGCTGTCGCCCAAGGGCCGCCAGCTCGCGACCCGCGTGATGCGCAAGCACCGCCTCGCCGAGCGCCTCCTGACCGACATCATCGGCCTCGAGATCGAGTACGTCCACGAGGAGGCCTGCCGCTGGGAGCACGTCATGTCCGAGCAGGTCGAGCGCCGCCTCGTCGAGCTGCTCGAGCACCCCACCGAGTCGCCGTACGGCAACCCGATCCCCGGGCTCTCCGAGCTGGGTGAGCTCGGCAAGGACGCCGACTTCCTCGAGGGCGTCCAGCCGATGACCAAGGCCGTCAGTGGCGCGGTCGAGCCCATCCGCCTCGTGGTGCGCCGCATCGCCGAGGAGCTCCAGAAGGACACCGAGGTCATGTCGGTGCTGCGCCGGGTCGGAGCGCTGCCCGGCAACGACGTCCTCGTGTCGCAGGGCCACGACGGCCTGGTCGTGGCCCGGCAGGGCGAGACCGCCGAGATCGACGCCGAGGCGGCCGTTCACATCTTCGTCTCGCTCTGATCCTCCGGGTCGACCCGCACCCGGGCCCGCCACCTCATCGGGGATGACCCTGGTTCTTGGATTTCTCTCCGGGTTCTGGCGTTTCTGTTGTGACCAATGGCAGAATTGCGGCATGGGCGTCGGGACCGCCTTGAAGAGCTGGTTCGAGCGTCTTGGCGTGGAAATTCTCGGCTGGACGCTCATCCCCGTCGGCATCATCCTGATGCCCCTGCCCGGGCCCGGCATGTTGATCGTCGTCGCCGGCGTCTCGTTGCTGTCCCGCCGCCACGCATGGGCCCAGAAGATGCTGGATCCGCTGAGGCGCAAGGCCGTCGACGCGGCCAAGTACGGCGTCGCGACCTGGCCGCGGATCTTCGTCAGCTTCCTTGGCGGGGTGTGGCTCGTCGCGCTGGGCTTCGTGTGGTGGGTCAGCCCGGAGATCCCGGAGTTCTCGATCCTCAGCGTCGGCTTCGGTCCGGAGCTCCCCGCTCATGGCTGGGGCACCGCGATCGGCCTGTGGGCGTCAGCGATCGCCGCCTGGGGCCTGCTGGCCTACAGCGTCGTCCGCTGGCGCGAGCCGCGTCCCGGACCGCGCCCGAGCTCACTCGAACGCGTAGCGGCGGATCTCCTTGCCGTCCAGCGTGAACGTCCAGTAGCCGTTCTCGCTGTACTCGTTCGACACGTAGACCGAGAACGACGGCTCGCCGCCGGTGTCGTGGATGACGACGTACGTCGAGGTGACGTCCTCGACGCCCAGCACCGCGGGTGAGCGCTTGACCGCCCGGGCGTACGCCGCGGGTTGACCGACGCGAGGTCGATCGTCGCGGCATCGGCCGGACGGGTGCCCTTGCTCGGCTCGCCCTCGAAGCCCTTGGCGAAGTACCAGTTCTCGGTGCGCCGAGGGTCGTCGGTCATGACGATGGTGATGCTCGCGTAGTCGGGATAGATCGCCGCGGAGTCGACCATCGTGGTGCCGAACTTGGCCCTGGTCAGGGCCACGAGCCGCGCGAAGCCCTCGGCGGTGTGCAGCTCGAGCCGCCCTTGGGTGACGGCTGCTGCGCCGCCGTCCCGGCGTGTCGCCTGGTCGTCGTCGCCGGCCTTCGAGATCCAGACGACCACGGCGATCACCGCGGGGACCAGCGACACGAGCAGCAGGCTGCGCAGGAAGCGGGGCGAGAGCCCACCGGCCGCGGGCGGGCCTCTTGAGGGACAGCGCGGCGGCGACCTTGGTCGGCAGCTTCGCGGCCGGCCCCAGGTCGGCGACGAGGTCAGCCAGCTCGGCGAGCGTCGTCGCCTGCAGCGCGGCCTGCGTACGCTGCTCGCGCTCGGCGTCGTTGATCCGGCCGTCCGCGTAGGCGGCTTCGATGTCCTCAAGGCAGCTGTCGCGGTCGGCGTCACTTGCTCGAGTGGCCACCATGCCGAGCACGATATCGGCAACCGGCGCTGCGGGCGGCCGGATTCAGCCGGCGGGTTGTCGTCAGTACGTAACTGCAGGGGGTAACGCAAGCGTTGTTCAAGAGGACGAGAGGTGACCGGAGTGCGCATGCGGATCAGACGAATCGCCGCATCGGTGGTGCTGGGCGTGGCGCTGGTCGCTGCGAGCACGTCGAGTTCCGCGGCCTCCGACGATCCGGTCCGGCGCGACCCTGCGGAAGGCGGCCGAAGATCCTCGCAACGGCGGCGCCCGGCGCCGCTCAAGGTCGTCACCACGACTCGCACCTCGGGCGCGCCGCAGATCACCACGGCGGTCGCCTCGACCCGTTCGAGGGCGCTCGACCTGATCATCTCGGGACTCAGGAAGTCGTCCACGATCGGTGTCGACATCGCGCACGAGGTGAGCATCGACCTCTCGAACGACACCTACGTTCACGGCAGTGGGCTCTCACCCGGCTCGGAGCCGAGACGGTGTGGAAGACGTCGACCGGCCGCGGGGTCGTCGTCGCGGTCATCGACACGGGCGTGCGCGCGGGCACTTCGAGCTCCAGGGCCACGTCCTGACGGGCCGTGACTTCGTGGCGCCGGGCACGCCGCCGTCGGACGAGAACGGTCACGGCACGCACGTCGCGGGCATCATCACGGCGATCCCCAACAACGGGCGTGGCATCGCGGGGCTCGCGCCGAACACCAAGATCCTGCCGATCCGCGTGCTCGACCGCACGGGCGTGGGCGACTCCGCCAACGTCGCCAAGGGCATCGTGTGGGCCGTCGACCACGGCGCCAAGGTCATCAACCTCTCGCTGTCGTCGACCCGGCCGACAGCGCCGGGCGGGCTGCCGTGGCATACGCGATCTCCAAGAACGTCGTCGTGGTGGCCGCGGCCGGCAACGACGGGTGCGGGTTCCTGCTCGGCTCGCCGACGAGCTATCCCGGCGGCTTACGACG
The DNA here is from genome assembly GCA_963761965.1 of uncultured Actinomycetota bacterium. GTDB lineage: Bacteria > Actinomycetota > Actinomycetes > Propionibacteriales > Nocardioidaceae > Aeromicrobium. The sequence continues at coordinate 96,230 of CAVXIX010000013.1, read as the reverse complement.
GGGTGCTCGGGGTCGGCGCGATCACCTCCGCGCGATCAGTTGCTTCCTACTCCAGCTGCGGGAACTGGGTCGACGTCGTCGGCTCCCGGCAGCGGCATCGTGTCGACCATGATCGCCAAGCCCGCATCCCGACCTGCGGCTGCCCGCCGAGCTACTGCACGCTCTCCGGCACGTCGATGGCTTCGCCGCTACGCGGCCGCGGCCGCGGCGCTCGAGATCGCCAAGCTCGGCTCGGGCGCCAGGCAGGCGACCGTCCGCTCACTGATCCAGTCGACCGCCGACGACATCGGCGCGCAGGGCTACGACACGAGGTCTGGCTACGGCGTCATCAACCCGCGCAGGATGCTGGCGCGCTAGTCACTGACCGTCACGGTGCCTTGTACTTCGTGATCGTCGAGCCATTGAGCTTCATGGTCCAGTAGCCGGTCTTGTTCGACGGGCTCATGACATAGACCGACATCACGTTGAGACCCGAGCGGTTGTCGAAGATCAGGTAGGTCCGGTCGGCGTCCCGTACGTTGAGCTGCTCCGGAGCGCGTTGGATCGCGCGAGCCAGCGCCGTCACGCCACGCTGCGCAGGTCGGCAGCCTTCGAGCCGGCCTTGCGAGGGCTCTCGATGGGGTTGTAGGGGAAGCTGCCGTTGTAGTACCAGCGTTGTGAGTGATCGGGGTCGCCCGTAATGGGCACCTCGATCGTCGCGTAGTCCGGATAGATCACGGCACTGAGATAGCGGGTGTTGCCGATCTTGGCGCGCATGTCGTCGCGGAGCTTGGTGAACCCGTCGCTCGTCAGCAGCTCGGGAGGGCCGGCGCGGTGGCCGTCTGCTCCGTCGCGCCGGGGCTCGCGCCCGGCGCCGGACGGGGGGTTCGACGATCCGTCGTCGGCGGACACGAAACGCGGGATCGCGAATGCCGCGCCGCCCGCGAGGGCGAGGCCGACCAACCAGAAGATCACCCGCCTCATGCCGAACACCGTGGCGAATCGTCCGACGGACCGGCCGACTCCGGGCTCGTGATGGCGTCGCCCACGACCGTGCCGAATGACTGCTTCGCCGGTGCAGCTGTGGCACGTGCGCGGCCGCTGGCCGTCACGAGGGCGGCCAGCTCCGACAGCGTCGTGGCGTCCGCGATCTTGGAGGAACGCGTGGCGAACTCGGCAGCGTCGATACGCCCGCTGGACAGCAGCTCCTTGAGCTCGTCGAACGCCCCGCGTCGATCTGCGTCAGTCGCCGGCACGGCATCCATGCAGCGCAGCGTAACCACGTGGCGACCACCGCGGAGGCGAAATCACCGCACAGGTTGCTCTGGCACGAGGGCGTCCCCATGCCAGAGGATGGGCGCATGAGTGCTCACGAGTGTGACGTCGTCGTTGTCGGTCTCGGGCCCGGAGGCGAGGCGCTCGTCGCGCGGCTCGCCAAGGCCGGACTCGCCGTGGTCGCGGTCGAGGCCGAGCTGGTCGGCGGTGAGTGTCCCTATTGGGGCTGCATCCCGTCCAAGATGTTCATCCGCGCTGCCAACCTGCTGGCCGAGGCGCGGCGCATCGCCACGCTGTCCGGCAGCGCGACGGTCACGCCCGACTTCTCGGTCGTCGCCAAGCGCATCCGCAACGAGGCCACCGACAACTGGGACGACACTGTCGCGGCCGACCGGATCACGGCTGCCGGCGCCACCCTCGTGCGGGGGCGCGGGCGCCTGGCCGGCGATCGTACGGTCGAGGTCGCCGGCGACACGTATGTCGCCTCCAAGGGCGTCGTGCTCAACACCGGCACCACCGCAGCGGTCCCGCCGATTCCGGGGCTCGCCGACACCCCGTACTGGACCAACCGCGAAGCGCTCAAGGCCGAGCAGGCGCCGGCTTCGCTGATCGTGATCGGCGGCGGCGCGATCGGCCTCGAGCTGGCCCAGGCGTACGCGCGCTTCGACACCGAGGTCACGGTGCTGGAGGTCGCGCCCCGCATCCTCGCTCCTGAGGAGCCGGAGTCGTCGGAGCTGCTCGCCAAGGTCTTCGAGGCCGAAGGCATCGGCGTGCATGCCGGCGTGACGATCGACCGGATCGACCACGACGGCAGCGGTTTCACCGTGACCTGCGGCGACACGACCTACGAGGCCGAGCAGCTGCTCGTGGCGGCCGGCCGCAAGTCCCGCCTCGACGACATCGGCCTCGACACGGTCGGCGTCGAGGTCGGGCGGTTCCTGACGGTGGGGGACGACATGCAGGTCAAGGATGGCCTCTGGGCGATCGGCGACATCGTCGGCCGCGGCGCGTTCACGCACCTGTCGATGTACCACGCCGAGCGGGCGGCCAAGGCGATCCTCGGCGAGCCGCTGGAGGAGTACGACGCCAGCTTCCCGCGGGTGACGTTCACCGATCCCGAGGTCGGTGGCGTCGGGGTCACCGAGCAGCAGGCCAGGGACCGCGGCGTCAACGTACGCGTCGGGCTGACCGACGTCGCGGCGAGCAGCCGCGGGTTCGTCCACGGTGTCGGCAACGAGGGCCTGATCAAGCTCGTCATCGATGCCGACCGCGACATCATCATCGGCGCCACGAGCGCCGGGCCGACCGGCGGCGAGACGCTGTCGGCCCTGGCGTTCGCGGTGCGTGCCGAGATCCCGCTCGCGACGCTGCGCAACACGGTGTACGCCTACCCGACGTTCTGGCGCGCGATCGAGTCGGCGCTCTGACCCCAGACCCGCTCGGGCAGACTGGGCGCATGCGAATCACGGTGCTGTCAGGTGGAGTCGGTGGTGCCAACTTCCTGTCGGGCCTCCTCGACGTGGTGGGACCTGAGGACGAGGTCACGGTCATCGGCAACACTGCCGACGACATCTGGCTGTTCGGCCTCCGGGTGTGCCCCGACCTCGACACCGTGATGTACACCCTCGGCGGCGGCATCGACCCCGATCGCAAGTGGGGTCGCACCGACGAGACGTGGAACGCCAAGGAAGAGCTGACCGCGTACGGCGCGGCCAACACCTGGTTCGGCCTTGGCGACCGGGACCTCGCAACGCACCTCATCCGCACCCAGATGTGGCACGAGGGCATCGGCCTCGCCGCCATCACCGAGCGGCTCTGCGAGCGGTGGAAGCCCGGCGTACGCCTGCTGCCGATGACCGAGGACGAGGTCGAGACCCACATCGCCGTCGACGGTGAGGACGGTCTCGACGTGATCCACTTCCAGGAGTACTGGATCCGTCTCGGCGCCAAGGTGCCGGTGCGCGAGGTCGACGTTCCAGGGCGCAGAGGACGCCGTGGCCGGCCCCGGCGTCGTCGAGGCCATCCTGGGCGCTGACCGGGTCATCCTGCCGCCGTCCAACCCCATCGTGTCGGTCGGCGCGATCCTGTCGGTCCCGCAGATCGCCGGCCGTACGCACGACAGCTGCTCCGGTCGTCGGGGTCTCGCCGATCATCGGTGGCGCCGCGGTACGGGGGATGGCCGACCAGCTGCTGACCGGCCTCGGCATCGAGATCAGCGCTGCAGGTGTTGCTCGCCATCACGGCGCCCGGCACGTCCGGGGGAGTGCTCGACGCCTGGCTCGTCGACAGCGCCGACGCGGCCGAGCTCGACACATCGAGGCTGCCGGTATCACCGCCCGTGCGGTCCCGCTCTACATGACAGACGCCGCGACCACGGCCCAGCTGGCTCGCGACACCCTCGACCTCGCCGACTCACTGGCAGCCAAGGCCTGACGATGGCTCTGCACGCGTGGCCGCTCGAGGGCATCGGCGAGATCAAGGCAGGCGACGACCTGGCGCGGATCATCGCGGAGCACCTGGCCGAGCCGCTCGCAGACGGCGACGTGCTCGTCGTGACGAGCAAGGTCGTCAGCAAGGCTGCCGGTCTGGCGACGAGCGGTGATCGCGAGCTGCTGCTCGACGCCGAGACCGACCGGGTCGTGGCGCGCCGCGGGCAGACCCGCATCGTGCGCACGCACTCCGGCCTGACCCTCGCGGCCGCGGGCATCGACGCGTCGAACCTCGAGGCCGGCACCGTCATCCCGCTGCCGCCCGACCCCGATGGTGCCGCGCGCGACCTGCGCGCTCGCCTCGAAGAGCTCACCGGCGTACGCCTCGGCGTCATCGTCAGCGACACCGCCGGACGCGCCTGGCGGATCGGGCAGACCGACATCGCGATCGGCGTCTCCGGGATCGCGCCGTTGCTCTCGTTCGCGGGGGTCGAGGACGCGTACGGCAACGTCCTCGCCGTGACCGCGCCCGCGATCGCCGACGAGATCGCAGGCGTGGCCGACCTCGTCGCCGGCAAGCTCGACGGGCATCCGGTCGTCGTCGTTCGCGGCCTGCCGGCCGAGTGGTTCGGCGCTCACGACGAGGGCGCGGCCTCGCTGATCCGTGACGAGGACGGTGACCTGTTCGGGCTCGGTGCGCGCGACGCCGTGCTGGCCGCGGTGTCGCGCGGCGACTGCCGCGGGGCTTCCCCGCGGCTGAGCCCGACGACGACCTGATCGCCCTGGCGCGCGCCGGTGCCGACCTGTCGCTCGCGGACGTGACCGTGGCGGCCGACGGCTCGCTCGAGGTGCGCGCGCTGAGCGAGGACGGTGCACCGGAGGCATACATCGAGGCCGGGGCGCTGGCCGAACGCCTGCGGATCCTGGCCCGCGCGCTGCGCCGCGAAGTCGTGATCGCCGTCGTCAGCGACTGATGGCCGACTGGTCCTCGCGAGGTCGCCGTACGCCTGCCGGGTGTGCGGCCGAGACCCAGCCGGTCGGCGGCGACGAGGTCGTCGAGGGTGTCGACGTCCTGGCGCAGGGCATCGGCGCGCCAGCTCGTACGCCCCGTAGGCGCGGTGCCGCTCGGCCGAGCCGGGTCCGTAGCCGGCGCGCATCAGGTCCGGAGTGCGGCTCGTCAGGATCGTGGTGCCGTCGCCGTTGGCGTCCGCCACGAACGCGAACGGGTGCGCGGCGGCCTCGCGCAGCAGCTCGGCCCAGCGCGTCGGAGGTCAGGGCCGGGCAGGTCCGACGGCACGACCGCGAGCGGAGCGTCGGCCGGTGGTCGGCGGCCCACGCGATGCCGTGGCGGATCGCGGACCCCAAGGTGTCGATCGGCCGGTCGGCCGGCTCCTGGATGACGTGCGCGCCGGCGTCGCGCACGGAGTCGACGACCAGGTCGCCCCGCGTCACGACGACGACCTCGCCCACCTCGGGGCACGCCAGCACGGCGGCGAGCGTGTCGCGGGCGAACGCCTCGGCGAGGGCGCGGCGCGTGGCCGGCTCGACGTGGAGCCGCGACTTGGCGCGGTCCCACGCCTTCATCGGCATGATCGACGGTGAACGACGTCGTCATCCTGCGGCCCTCACCGGGGACAGCCGGCCGTACGTCGTGGTGCGCTGCACGGCCGGACGACCGGCGAGCGCCGCCATCGCCTCGAGCTCCTCGATCGACTTGCGCGAGCCGTTCGTCGAGCCGGCCATGCGGCTGATGGTCTCCTCCATCAGCGTGCCGCCGAGGTCGTTGACGCCGCCCTGCAGCACCTGGGTGCAGGTCTCGGGGCCGAGCTTGACCCACGAGCACTGGATGTTGTCGATCAGCCCGTGCAGCATGATCCGCGCCAGGGCGTGCACCGCGCGGTTGTCGCGCACCGACGGGCCGGGGCGGGCGACGCCGGCGAGGTAGATCGGCGACGACTGGTGCACGAACGGCAGCGGCACGAACTCGGTGAACCCGCCGGTCTCGCGCTGCAGGTTGGCGATCGTGCGCAGGTGGCCGACCCAGTGGCCGGGGTGGTCGACGTGGCCGTACATCATCGTCGAGGTCGTCGGCAGGCCGATCTCGTGCGCCGTGCGGATCACGTCGAGCCACTCCGACGTCGGCAGCTTGCCCTTGGTCAGGACCCAGCGGACGTCGTCGTCGAGGATCTCCGCGGCGGTGCCGGGAAGCGAGTCGACGCCGGACTCCTTGGCCTGCATCAGGAAGTCGCGGACCGACATGCCGGTGCGGGTGACCCCGTTCATGACCTCCATGGGGCTGAACGCGTGGACGTGCAGGCCGGGCTCGCGGCCCTTGACCGCCGCGGCGATGTCGAAGTACGCCGTGCCGGGCAGGTCCGGGTCGATGCCGCCCTGCATGCAGACCTCGGTCGCGCCGAACGCCACGCTTCGCTCGCCCGGTCGCCGATCTCGTCGAGCGACAGCGTGTAGGCGTCGGCGTCCGTACGCCGCTGGGCGAACGCGCAGAACCGGCAGCCGGTGTAGCAGACGTTGGTGAAGTTGATGTTCCGGTTGACGACGTAGGTGACGTCGTCGCCGACCGCCTGCCGGCGCAGGTCGTCGGCCAGTGCGGCGACGGCGTCGAGCTGCGCGCCCTCGGCCGTCATGAGCGTCAGCGCGTCGGCGTCCGACAGCCCGGCCGGATCGCGCTCGGCCGCCCGCATCGCCGCGGCGAACCCGCCGTCGCCGATGCCGACCAGCGCGGCATCGCGGCCCGCCTGGCCGTCGCGCAGCACCGACCAGTCGCCGTAGACGTCCTCGAAGTCGCTGCGCCGGTCGGCCGTACGCCCGACGGTGTCGATCTCCGTGTGCAGGTCGGTGCGGCCCCGCGACAGCCACCCGGTCGTCGACCAGCCGCCGTCGGGCTCCTGCCACGGCAGGCCCTCGGGGATCGCGTCCGCGCGGGCCAGCCCGTCATCGGCGACCAGCGCGTCGACGTGCGGGCGCAGGCGCGGGTCGAGCCACGGCTCGGACAGGAACTGCGGGTGAGCCGTGAGCCGCTCGGTCAGCGTGAAGCCGCGCTCCGCGCACAGCTCGGTCAGCGCGGTGATCTGGGGCCAGGGCGCTCGGGGTTGACGTGGTCCGGCGTCAGCGGGCTGATGCCGCCGAAGTCGTCGACGCCGGCGTCCAGCAGCGCCCGGCAGTCGTCGAGGCCGACGAGGTTGGGCGGCGCCTGCACGCGCATCGCCGGGCCCATCAGGATGCGGGTCGTCGCGATCGCGGCGAGGTACTCCTCGACCTCGAGGTCGGGCGTCAGCCGCATCGCGGTGTCGTCCTTGGACACGAAGTTCTGGATGATGACTTCCTGGATCGACCCGTACGTGCGCGCGATCCGGCGCAGCTCGAAGATGCTCTCGACCCGGTCCTCGATCGTCTCGCCGATGCCGATCAGCAGCCCGGTCGTGAACGGGATGTTGAGCCGGCCGGCGTCCTCGAGCACCCTCAGGCGTACGGCCGGATCCTTGTCGGGGCTGGCGTAGTGCGCCTGGCCCTTCTCCTCGAACAGCCGGCGGCTCGTCGTCTCGAGCATCATGCCCATCGACGGCGCGACCGGCTTGAGCCGCGACATCTCCTTCCAGCTCATGACGCCGGGGTTGAGGTGGGGGAGCAGCCCGGTCTCCTCGAGCACCCGGATCGCCATCGCGCGTACGTACTCCAGCGTGCTGTCGTAGCCGGCGGCCGCGAGCCACTCCTTGGCGTCGTCCCAGCGGTCCTCGGGGCGGTCGCCGAGCGTGAACAGCGCCTCCTTGCAGCCCATCGCGGCGCCCTTGCGGGCGATGTCGAGCACCTCGTCGGGCGACAGGAACGGCGCGGGCAGCCGGCCGGGCGTCGTCGCGAACGTGCAGTAGTGGCACCGGTCGCGGCACAGCCGGGTCAGCGGGATGAAGACCTTCTTGCTGTACGTGACGACGCCCGGCCGGCCGGCCGACTCCAGCCCCGCGTCGCGGACCCGCGCCGCCGCCGACATGAGCCGGCGCAGCTCGTCGCCCCGGGCGCTCAGCAGACCTGCGGCCTCGCGGGCGTCGATCGTCTTGCCGGCGACGGCGCGCGTGACGGCCCGGCTGATCTCGCGGTCGCTCGGAGCACTCATTCAACAATTGTGGTCCCCACCTCCACGCGCGGAGTCGCCGACCCGGTCAGGGCATGCTTCACGCCCGCCGCAGGATCCGCAACACCTGGCGCTCCAGCGTGCGGCTCATGGGGGCACCCGGCGCCACGCGGCGGTGGTCGGCGCGCACCGTGATCCCGTCCTCGTAGAGGTCGATGATGCGCGGGTCGACGTACGACGACCGGGCGATCGCCGGGGTGTTGCCGAGGTGGTCCGCGACCTCGCGCATCGCCGCCGCGACGGACTTCTTGCGCCGGGTCGGCGTGCTGCGGTCGCTGCGGGCCAGCGCCAACGCGGCGATCGAGGTGCCGCGCCAGGTCCTGAAGTCCTTGGCCGAGTAGAGGCTCGCCGACGATCTCCTTGACGTACGCGTTGACGTCGTCGGCATCGAGATCACGCCACTGCCGGCCGCTCTTGTACGCCAGCAGGCGATCGCCGCCGCCGCGCCGCCGGCGAAGCACCTCGAGCACCTCGCGCACGCGCTCGTCACGGACCGTGACCTCGACGACCTGTCCCGACTTGGCCGGATAGGAGAACGTCATGTCCGCGGCCCGAGACGTGCACGTGCCGCTTCTCCAGCGTCGTCAGCCCGTAGCTCTCGTTCTCCTCGACATACCGCTCCGAGCCGATCCTGAACATGCCGAGGTCGAGCAGGCTGAACGCCGTTGCGGCGACGCGTTCGAGGCTCAGCTCCTCGACCGGCGAGGTGGCTGCGCGCCTCGAGCCGGTGCTTGAGCAGCGAGGCGGCGAAGCCCTCCATCCGCTCGAACTTCTCGGAGTCTCGGCGGGCCCGCCATTCGGGGTGGTAGATGTACTGCCGTCGCCCCGCAGCGTCGGTGCCGACCGCCTGCAGGTGGCCGTTCTCGACGGCACAGATCCACACCTCGTTCCACGCCGGCGGGATGACGAGCTTCTTGCACCGCAGGACCTGCTCGGGTTCGAGCGGCCGGCCGTCCTCGTCGAGGAACCGGAACCCGCGGCCGTGCCGGACCCGCGACCAGCCCGGCGAGCTCGGGGACGTACGGCGGAGGCGGACCATGGTGAGATCACGCTAGGTGACCGGTGCGGAGCACGCATGTCGTAGCGGCCCTCGCATCCCGCCGTGCGACCTCCTGGCGGGCCGGCCCGGTGACCGTGCCATGGTTCAACCATCGGACACACCGTGAGGAGAGCCACGTGGAGCTGAGAATCGGTTACAAGGCATCGGCCGAGCAGTTCGCACCCAGGGAGCTCGTCGAGCTCGGCGTCCTCGCCGAGGCAGCCGGCATGGACACCGCCGTGGTGAGCGATCATTTCCAGCCGTGGCGGCACAACGGCGGCCACGCGCCCTTCTCGCTGGCATGGCTGACCGCGGTCGGCGAGCGCACGTCGTCCATCCGTCTGGGCACGTCGGTCATGACTCCGACGTTTCGCTACAACCCGGCGGTTGTCGCGCAGGCGTTCGCGACGATGGGATGCCTCTACCCGGACCGCATCCTGCTGGGCGTCGGGACCGGCGAGGCGCTCAACGAGGCGGCGTCAGGCTTCGTCGGAGACTGGCCGGAGTTCAAGGAGCGCTTCGCGCGGCTGCGGGAGGCCGTCGACCTGATGCGGCAGCTGTGGACCGGTGAGCGCGTCGACTTCGAGGGTGACTACTACCGCGCGGTCGGCGCGTCGATCTACGACGTGCCGGACGGCGGGGTCCCGGTCTACGTCGCCGCCGGGGGACCGGTCGTGGCGCGATATGCCGGACGCAAGGGCGACGGCATGATCTGCACGTCCGGCAAGGGCATGGAGCTCTACGAGGACAAGCTCATGCCCGCGCTCGCCGAGGGAGCGGAGAAGGCCGGCCGGTCGACCGACGACATCGATCGCATGATCGAGATCAAGGTCTCCTACGACCCGGACCCGGAGGTCGCGCTCGAGAACACCCGGTTCTGGGCGCCGCTGTCGCTGACCGCCGAGCAGAAGCACAGCATCGATGACCCGATGGAGATGGAGGCGGCCGCAGACGCGCTGCCGATCGAGCAGGTGGCGAAGCGGTGGATCGTCAGCTCGGACCCCGACGAGGTCGCGACGCTGGTCAAGCCCTACACCGATGCGGGCCTCAACCACCTGGTGCTGCATGCCCCCGGTCATGACCAGCGGCGTTTCCTCGAGCTCTTCACGACCGATCTGGCGCCTCGGCTGCGCGCTCTGGGCTGAGGCGGGGCGCCATGACCAAGGGCATCGACGAGCCAGACGGCCGCGGCCGCACGGGCCTGCACCTGACCGGGCTGGGTCTCGACCGCAATCCGGACGTGGCCGTCAAGAGCGTCGAGCTGCTCGCCAACGACTGGTATGTCCTGCGTGCGACGACCTTCGACAGCCGCAAGTCCGACGGCCTGCTGGCACACCGAACGCCGGGAGACCTACGACCGCGGCAACGGTGCGACGATCCTGCTCTACGACCCGCGAGCGCCGCACGATGCTGCTGACCCGGCAGTTCCGCTTCCCTGTCTACGTCAACGGCCATCACGACGGCATGCTGCTGGAGGCCGCAGCCGGACTGCTCGACGAGGACGCACCCGAGGCCGCGATCCGCCGCGAGGCTATCGAGGAGACCGGTGCCGAGATCGGCGAGGTCGAGCACGTCTTCGACGTCTACATGAGCCCGGGATCGGTGACCGAGCAGCTGCACTTCTACGCTGCGCCCGTACCAGCGGACGAGCACCGCCAGGCACGAACCATGGAGGCCTCGCCGAGGAGGGTGAGGACATCGACGTGGTCGAGCTCGACATCGATGAGGCGGTCGTCGCAGATCGGCGACGGACATCGTCGATGCCAAGACCATCATGCTGCTGCAGTGGGCGCTGCTGTGCGGGCCCTTTCGCGCGCTGACTCTGCGAGGGGTGCCTGCCGTCAGGACTGCGCGTCGTACGTCTCGCGGGCGGCCATGACCAGGTCGATGTTCGCCTCGGCCCAGGCGCCGAGCGCCAGCAACGGGGCGTGCAGCGTACGGCCGAGGGACGTCAGCTCGTACTCGACGCGGGGCGGCATCTCGGCATACGCGTGCCGGGCGACCAGCCCGTCGCGCTCCAGGTCGCGCAGCGTCTCGGTGAAGACCTTGCCGCTGATGCCCTGCACCGTCGCGCGCAGGTCGCCGAAGCGTAGCCGCTCCTTGCCGAGGGCGATGACGATCATGGCGGTCCACTTGTTCGCGATCCGGGCCAGCGACGTACGGGACGGACAGGTCGCCGTCATGACGTTGAAGTCCGGGTGCTGTGACATGGACCACACCTCCTTTTGGTTACGTTGAGGTAACTGGTTACCGAAAGTGAGTATAGGGCTCCCAGCATCTCACCAAGGAGAAGCTCATGGAAACCACCACCAACCGTCGCTCGTACGTACGCCGATGCCCTCACCGCCAAGGACTTCGCCACGGTCGCCGGCATGTTCGCCGATGACGTCGTGTGGCACCAGCCCGGCGCTCACCAGTTCGCAGGCACGTACCGCGGCCAGGGCGAGGTCAACGGTCACCTCGGTGCGCTGATGGGCGCGTCGCAGGGCACGTTCGAGCTTGCCGTCATCGGCGACCCGATGATCAACGGCGACCTCGCTGCGATGCAGGTCCAGTTCGCCGCCCAGTGCGACGGCGCGGCGATGTCGATGGCCGGCGTCGACATCGTGCGGATCGACGGCGACCGCATCGCCGAGGTGTGGCTCTTCTCGGCCGACCAGCAGGCAGAGGACGACTTCTGGGGTGCTCCTGACAAAGCCTGACCCGTCGTCCTCATCCGGCGTTGCGAAACCCGCCGGGCGTGACCCCGGTGCGGCTGCGGAAGTACGCCGAGAAGTTGGACGGGTCGTCGAACCCCAGCTGCTCGGCGATCTCGGCCACGGGTGCATCCCCATGGCTCAGCAGTCTCTTCGCCTCGAGCACGACCCGCTCGTCGATGAGCTGCTTGGCGGACCGGCCGGTGTGCGCCTGCGCCAGCCGGTTGAGGGTGCGCGGCGAGTAGCCCAGCCGGTCCGCGTAGTGGGTGACCTGGTGCCACTCGCTGAACCGGCGGTCGATCTCGTCGCGGAACCACACGTACGCCTCGTGGGTCGCGGTCGGCCCGACCGTCGCGTCGGCGGGCCGCGCCAGCGCGAGCTCGGATGAGGAGTGCGCCGACGGCGTGGGCGAGGACCGCGTCACGCAGGGGAGCGCGGTCGCCGGTGACCGTCTGCTGCCCGCAGGCGATCAGGAGCGACCACACCTCGGCCACCGGTGATCGCTCGACGTCGCAGCGGGCCAGTGGTTCGGCGTGCTCGTCCCGACGGCCCTGACCAGCTCGCTGGTGCGGTCGTCGATCGCGTGCGGAGTGAACAGCACAACGGGCCCGTCGATGTCGGCGATCCGGCCCCATTGTGCACCTGACCGGCGCGGACCCAAAGCACATCACCCGGGCCAGCTCGTGCTCCGTGAAGTCGACCGTGTGGACGGCGGCCCTCGTCGATGCGGATCACCATGTCGAAGTCGAGCCGCTGCGGCGTGAGGAACTCGTCGGCCCGCTCGCGTACGCGCATCCGCTCCAGGCTGAGGACCTCGATGTCGCCGATCTCGGCGCGTCGGCGGATCGAACTGCACCGGCCGGATGGCCCGGCCGCGTTGTCCAGTTTTCACCATGATGTGTCCTTCGCGACCGTGTGTCGATGCGTGTCAAGCCTATTTTTACAGGTGACAGCGAAATCTCACACAGATCGGAACACCCATGACCCTCACCTACACCGTGTTCGACGCGGCACCTGAGTCGCTCAACAAGACCAGCGTCGTGGTCACCGGCGACACCGAGGCGCTCGTCGTCGACGCCGGCTTCACCCGCGCCGACGGCCACCGCATCGTCGCCGAGGTCCTCGACTCCGGCAAGACCTTGACCCGCGTCGTGATCACCGCCGGCGACCCCGACTTCTACTTCGGCGCCGAGGTCATCGCCGACGCCTTCCCCGAGGCCACGTTCTTCGCCCCCGCCGACGTCATCGAGCACATCCAGCACAGCTACGAGGGCAAGCTCCAGGCATGGGCCCACCTCGGCACGAACCTGCCGACCCGGCTCGTCGACATCGCGCGAGCTGACCGAGACCGTGCTGACGGTCGACGGCACCCCGATCGAGGTGCGCCGCGGCAGCGACCTGCTCGGCGACCGCGCCTGGTACCTGTTCGAGCCGGCTTCGCGCTCGCTCATCGGCGGCGTCCTGCTGTTCGAGGGCCTGCACGTGTGGACCGCCGACAGCGCGACGCCCGAGCTCCGCGCCGAGTGGGTTCGCGTGCTCGGCGACCTCGAGGCCCTCGCCCCGACGTACGTCGTCGCCGGCCACCGCGTCGCCGGTGCACCCACCGACCTGACCGCGATCACGCACACCCGCGACTACCTGCGGTTCTTCGAGCAGACCGTCGCCGAGTCCGCCACCGCCGAGGACGCCAAGGCCAAGCTGCTCGCGGCCTACCCGGACGCCGGGCTCGTCATCGCCGCCGACCTCGGCACCAAGGTCGCCAAGGGCGAGATGACATGGGGCTGATCGACGGGTCGTCGCCCGCCGAGGTCGTACGCCGGCAGTACCTCGCCTCCGCTGCCGGCGACCTCGAGGCGCTGCGGGCAACCCTGGCGCCCGATGTCGAGTGGACCGAGATGGCGGGGTTCCCGCTCGCCGGGACCTACCGCACGCCCGACGGCGTCACCAGCAACGTCATGGAGAAGCTCGGCGCGGACTGGGACGGCTGGGCGGCGCACGACGACACGTACGTCGTCGACGGCGAGAACGTCGTCGTCCTGGCCCGCTACACGGCGCAGCACCGGGGGACCGGCAAGCCGCTCGACGCACGCGTGGCGCACCACTTCATCGTCCGCGGCGGCCTGATCGTCCGGTTCGAGCAGTTCGTCGACACCGCGCTCGTACGGGACGCCGCGACTGCGTGATCCCCCGGGATCAGGGTGTCGAGAAAGGTGACTTCAGCATGAAGCGGCTGGTCGGCACGGTGTCGATGTTGTCGGTCGCGCCGAAGGCCGACGTGCTGGCCATCATTCTCGACATCCGGTCCTCGAGGTCGGCGTCGTCGACGGCTCCGAAGAACGCGTGCAGATCCGTCGTCGCCGCGTCGGGGAACAGCTCCTCGACGATGCCGTCGACAACCGGTGCGTCCGGCGTGAGTGGGCGGATCACGACATTCTGCATGTAGCCGAACGTCGCCTGCGTCTCGATCGCCACCGGGGTGTGGTCGCTCTGCCACCGGGTGAGCCACGTGGCGTGGTCCAGGTGTGGCGGCCGTCGCAGCAGCGCGACGTTCGCCAACCCAGGACACCGTTCGCCGAGCTGATCGGGTGGCGGCATCGGCACCGACTCGGTCACCAGGTAGGCCGCGAGGGACTCGCGGTGATCAGCCAGCAGCTCGACGGCCGCCGTGACCTGCTTCCCGTATGACTGCTGAGTCCAGATGCTGATGACCGCGGCCACCGGGGGAGCCAGGGTCGTCAGGGTCATCAGCGAGTCCCGGACGGTGCTGTCGCGGACGTTGACGGCGAGACCCGCCACGCCCAGCTCGAGCAGCTCGTCGGCCACTGGTCCGCGGATTCGTTCGCACCACTGGTCGTCAGGCTCCGCGACGCGGAGCAGCACGACGACCTTTTCCACGGCTTCTGGTCAGGACGAGGCGGCCGACGTAGGTTGCCGGTGTCGGTCGCGATCCGGGCGAGCAGGTCCATCAGTACGGCGCGCTCGTCCTGCTCGATGCCGTCGAGGGCTTGTGATTCGGCGGCGTCGCGGGCTGCGGCGAACTTGGCGTACATGCGCCGGCCGGCGGCCGTGATCTGCGGGATGCGCACGCGCCGATCGACGGATCGACCGTGCGGACGATCAGCTCCTGCTGCTCGAGCCGGTCGAGGACGGTGATCAGCGTCGTCTTGTCGACGCACATGATCCGGCTGAGCTCGAGCTGGGTGCGCTGATGCCCGTCCTCGAGCGCGGCGAGGACGAGCCAGTCGCGCACGTCGTTGAGGCCCAATTCGATGGCGGCCTTATCGAGGTCAACGTCATCCGATCCGCGGCGGCGTGCAGCAGGATCGTGAGATCGGCGGGGCACGCCGCTGCGCAGGCGGCAGCAACTGCGTCTCGACCTGCCGGTTGACGAGCTCCCATGCTCGGAGAATACGCGTCGGAGTCGGATGGTCAATTCTGATGAATCAAACTCGGATCGTCTGGACTCGGATGATCTGAGTCTCGTACGTTATGGGATGACGAGGCCGTCCATCGGAAGAGGACCCGTGATGAACACACCAGAAGACGTTCCAGAACCGAGATGCGGCGGCAGGCGCCGACCCGCGCCGCTGGCTTGCCCTGGTCGTCATCGCCGTCGCCCAGCTGATGGTGGTGCTCGACGCCAGCATCGTGAACATCGCTCTGCCGTCGGCGCAGAAGGCGCTGCACATCTCCGACGCCAACCGCCAGTGGGCCGTCACCGCGTATGCCCTCGCCTTCGGCGGCCTGCTGCTCCTCGGCGGTCGGATCGCCGACTTCATCGGCCGCAAACGCGCCTTCATCATCGGCCTGGTCGGCTTCGGCGTCGCGTCCGCGGTCGGTGGCCTCGCCCAGAACCAGGGCGAGCTGTTCGGCGCGCGCGCGCTGCAGGGTGTGTTCGCTGCCCTGATGGCGCCGGCCGCGCTGTCGCTGATCACGGTCACCTTCACCGAGCCCAAGGAGCGCGCGAAGGCTTTCGGCGTCTACGGCGGCATCTCCGGTGGTGGCGCGGCGCTCGGCCTGATCCTCGGCGGTGTCCTGACCGAGTACGCATCCTGGCGCTGGACCCTGCTGGTCAACACCCCGATCGCCATCGCGGCGGCTGTGGCAGCTCGTGCTCGTTCGCGAGAGCCGCGCCGAGGGCAAGCCCAGCTACGACATCCCGGGCGTCGTGACCAGCACGCTAGGTCTGGTTGCGCTGGTCTACGGCTTCACCAAGGCCAACGAGAGTGGCTGGGCCGCGGACCGACGATCGCCCTGCTCATCGCCGCGGTCGTACTGCTCGTCGCGTTCGTGGTGATCGAGCGGACACCGCCGAACCGCTGCTGCCGACGCGCGTTTTCACCGAGCGCAACCGCGCCGGGGCGTTCCTCGTCGCGCTGCTGCTCGGGCTGGCCCTGTTCGGCATGTTCCTGTTCCTCGTCTACTACATGCAGGGCACGCTGCATTACTCCGCAGTGAAGTCCGGACTCGCGTTCCTGCCCTTCAGCGTCGGCGTCGTGGCCGGAGCATGCGTCGCGGTCAGCTGCCTCGCATCGGGCCGCGTCCACTGATGGTCGGCGGCATGGCTGCCGCAGTCGGGATGTCCTGTTCACCCAGATCACGCCCGACGGCAGCTACGTCCACGGTGCTGCCGGCCGAGATCGTGATGAGCCTCGGCATGGGACTCGCGTTCGTCGCGCTCTCGAGCACCGCGCTCATCGGGGTCGAGGACCATGACGCCGGCGTCGCCAGCGCGCTGGTCAACACCACGCAGCAGGTCGGCGGTTCACTGGGCACGGCGTTGCTCAACACGATCGCTGCCTCGGCGACCGGCCACTACATCGCCGCCCACGGCTTCGGGCAAGACCGCCGACGGTCTGTCACGGCTACACGGTCGCGTTCACCTGGGGACTCGGCGCGCTGATCCTGGCCGCGGTGCTGTCGCTGGTCCTGGTGACCAAGCAACGTCCGCCGGTCACGGCCGAGGGCGACGAGACCCCGTTCGAGCACGCTGAGGAGCTCGTGCTCGTCTAGTCCCGTTCGACTGTCGAAAGACGACCGAGGTCCCCGGCGAACACGCTTCGCCGGGGACCTCGGTCATGTGCGGGCACGTATGTCGTAGTCTCTGGCGCCATGACGCTCCCGTCTCGGCGCCCGGCGAGCGGCGGCAGTCGCAGCTGGTCGTCGTCGGCGCCTTCTCGCGGCGTGCAGAGCCCCGGCGGGGGCGATCGGCCACGAGGGCCGGACTGCGGCGCCGAGGTCGACAAGCCCGGTGGCGGGCGCTGGACCTGCACGTTCGTGGACGACTTCGGCGGCAAGCACCTCGACCCCGACAAGTGGCTCATCCAGAGCACGGCGCTCACCGGGTTCCGCAACAACCAGGAGTGCTACGGCGCCGAGGACAACGTCGTGGTCGACGGGGGCGTCCTCAGTCTCACGGTGCGAAGCGAGCCGGCGCCCTTCGTGTGCCAGGACCCCGCGGCGCATTCTCCACGCAGTACACCGGCAGCATGGTGACGACGTGGAAGCGCTTCTCCCAGACGTACGGACGCTTCGAGATCAAGGCACGGATGCCGGACGTCAAGGTCGCCGGCATCCACAGTGCGATCTGGCTCTGGCCGCAGGATGAGGCCAAGCGTGGCGGAAAGCCGATGGCGGGCGAGATCGACATCGCCGAGTACTACTCGGTCCATCCCGACCGGCTGATCCCCTACGTCCACTACACGCCGGCCGCCCCGGACCCCGCTGTCACCAACAACGAGTGCCTCGTCGACGACCCGGCCGCGTGGCACACCTACCTGCTCGAGTGGACGCCCAAGACGCTGACGATCTCGTACGACGGCAAGACGTGCCTGGTGAACAGCTGGAACCCCGCAGCGCCGCTGGCCAAGCCGGCGCCGTTCGACCAGCCGTTCATCATCGCCCTGACCCAGTCGCTCGGCGTCGCGACGACAGCCAACCAGCCCGATGCCGGCCACGCCGTTGCCGGCCACCATGCAGGTCGACTACGTACGCGTCTGGAAGTGAGCGGCCCGGTGTGTGCCCCCGACAGGAATCGAACCTGTGGCCTACCGCTTAGGAGGCGGTCGCTCTATCCGACTGAGCTACGAGGGCGTGAGGACTCAGGTTATCCAGTCTTGGTCCCGACCCATACGATCGGCTCTGTATGCCGCCATCTCCGACACCTGTGCGCTGCCGGATCCGGACAGTGAGGCGGCTGCTGGTCCTCGCTGCAATGACGGCCATTCTTGCCGCGGGGATGGCGTCGTGCGGCAGGGCCGAGACGATCCGGGAGCCTCGCGACGAGTGCGCCCGCGCACGATCCCTCCCGACAGGGAACGACCGAGCGGACGATCGAGTCCGGCGGCCAGCAGCGGCACTACCTGATCCACGTGCCGCCGGGATACGACGGCACCACCAAGACCCCGCTCGTGCTGCTGTTCCATGGCGCGGCGGCAACCCGCAGGCGGTCGTCGAGACGACGAGCAGTGGACGCGCTCGCCGACAAGCACGACGCGATCCTGGTGGCGCCGCTTGGTCGTGGACGAGTCACCGGGTGGGACTTCCGTACGCCGATCAACGACCCGGCCTCCGACCTGGCGTTCGTCCGCGACCTGGTCAAGGAGCTCAAGTCCGATGCCTGCGTCGACTCCTCCCGGGTCTATGCGGCCGGCTTCTCCAACGGCTCGGTCCTCGCGCTCGCGCTGGCCTGCGACGGGACGACGAAGTTCGCCGCGTACGGCGCGGTGTCCGGCCCCTACTGGAATGACACGTGCCGCACGTCCCCGCCGGCGTCGATCATCTACTTCCACGGGCTCCGCGACAAGGTCGTCCCGTATGCCGGCGGCGAGACCGTGATCGGGCCGCTGCCGCCGGTCAACGACGCCATGGCGAGCTGGGCGGCGCATGACGGCTGTCCGGCTGCCAGCGCGACCACGCAGGTGGCTCCAGCACGTCCGTCACTTCGCCTGGAATCGTGCAAGGACGGCTCGGCCGTCAGCGTCTACGTCGTCGACAACGGCGGTCACCGCTGGCCGGGAGGCGAGCCGTTTCCGGCGGGACGTGTCTCCGGTCATCATGACGCAGGAGATCGACGCCACGCACCCTGATCTGGCGATTCTTCGAACAGCACGCCGCTGGTGGACAATAGGACCATGACCAAGCCGATCGAGACGTGGCTGACCGACATGGACGGCGTTCTCGTGCACGAGGAGAAGGCCATCCCCGGAGCGGCGGAGTTCATCGCTCGCCTGACCGAGACGGGACGCAAGTTCCTCGTCCTGACCAACAACTCGATCTTCACGCCGCGGGACCTGTGCGCCCGCCTGCGCGTCGCCGGCATCGACCTGCCGGAGTCGGCGATCTGGACGTCGGCCCTGGCGACCGCCAAGTTCCTCAGCGAGCAGCGCCCGGAGGGCACGGCGTACGTCATCGGCGAGGCCGGCATGACGACGGCGCTCCACAACGTCGGCTACATCATGACGAGCCGCGAGCCCGACTATGTCGTGCTGGGGGAGACCCGGACCTACTCGTTCGAGGCCATCACCCGGGCGATCCAGCTGATCGAGAACGGTGCGCGGTTCATCGCGACCAACCCCGACCCGACCGGCCCGTCACCCGGCGGCTCGCTCCCGGCCACGGGATCGGTCGCGGCGCTCATCACCAAGGCGACCGGCGTCGAGCCCTACTTCGTCGGCAAGCCCAA
This sequence comes from uncultured Actinomycetota bacterium, assembly GCA_963761965.1. GTDB lineage: Bacteria > Actinomycetota > Actinomycetes > Propionibacteriales > Nocardioidaceae > Aeromicrobium. Next base: position 76,981 of record CAVXIX010000013.1, on the reverse strand, counting down.
CCCGCTCATGATGCGCAGCGCGCTCAACCAGATCGAGGGACACTCCGAGACCACGGTCATGATCGGCGACCGCATGGACACCGACGTGCTGTCGGGTCTCGAAGCCGGCCTGCGTACGTTCCTGGTGCTCACCGGCTCGACCGCGCCGGGCCAGATCGAGCGCTTCCCGTTCCGCCCGACCCAGATCTTCGACTCGATCGCGGACATCGTCCCGCTCGTTCAGTAACCGTAAAGTTACCCGGAGGTAACACGCGCGCCGGGAGAATTGTTATCCTTTCGTAATCTCCGGTCGGCCCACAGGCCGCCACCGGAGATTCCCTCGGCAGATCGTGCTGCGGGATCCTCCACCAGGGAGAGAACGTGAAGGTTTTTCTCACGGGTGCGAGCGGAGTCATGGGCCGATCGTCCATCACCGCCTTGCGCCTCGCGGGTCATGAGGTGGTCGGGCTGGCCCGTACGCCGGAACGTGCCGAGCAGATCGCCGCAGACCGGCGCCCAGCCACACCTCGGCGACATCTTCGACCTCGAGGCACTGACCGCCGGCATGCACGGCTGCGACGCCGTCGCCAACCTCGCCACCAAGGTGCCGGTCGGCACGGCCGCGCTGCGTCCCGGCTCGCTCAAGGCGATCGACCGGATCCGCCTGCACGGCTCGAGGATCGTCACCGATGCCGCCCAGCGGGCGGGTGTCGGCCGCATCATCCAGCAGAGCCTGAGCTTCATGTACGCCGACCAGGACGACGACTGGATCGACGAGCACAGCCCGATCGACGTGACCCATGCGACCGAGCCGGTCGTCGTCGCCGAGGAGAACGTCAAGGCGATCGAGGCCGCCGGCGGCACCGCGGTGAGCCTGCGGTTCGGCCTCATCGCCGGCAACGACCGCAACACCGCGTGGCTGTTCCGTCGCGCGGCGGCGGGCCGTCGATCGGCCTCGGCGCGGAGAATTCCTGGATGCACGTCATCCACCCCGACGACGTGGGCTCCGCGGTCGTGCACGCGTTGACCGCCCCGGGCGGCGTCTACAACGTGGGCGCCGAGCCGGTGAAGCGCCGCGACTACGTCGACACGATCGCGATGGCCGCCGGGCAGCGGTCCGGCCACTTCCTGCCGGGCTGGATCCTGCGGCTCGGCGGCGAGAAGCTCGAGATCCTCACGCGCTCGCAGCGGGTCAGCTCGCAGCTGTTCAGCGACCGTACGGGCTGGCACCCCGATCACCCCAAGCTCACGCCGGACTGGTTCGATGACCTCGTCTGAGCGACGCCCGAAGCTCAGCAAGGAAGAGGTCGAGCGCCGGCGGAGGGCCGCCGAGCTGCTCGGCGACCTGCTGCCTGACACCACGAGCGACGAGACCGCCGAGGGCTGGGGCGAGAAGGAGACGTCGTCCCGCGACGACGACTACCTCCGCGACGTCCCGCCCCACCACGGTTAGACGCGGAGGGCGGCGGGCGAGGGAGTCCCTGATCTCGCGGAGCAGGGCGATGTCCTCGGGCACGGCCTCGGGCTCGTCGGCGCCCGGCCGGGCTTGCGCATCGCCTGGAGCTTCTGCACCGGCACGACGATCGCGAAGTAGATCGACGGCCATCGTCACGACGAACGACGATGCAGCGCGTTGATGATGCCGCCGATGTTGACGAACGTCGCCTCGCTGTCGGTGATGTGGAAGCCGAAGCCCTCCTGCGTGTCCGCCACCGACCGCGAGCGACGATCGGCTCGACGAAGTTGGTGCCGAACGCAGCCGACGAGCGTCGTGAACGCGACGCCGATCGCGATGCCGACGGCGAGGTCGACGACGTTGCCGCGCATCACGAAGTCCTTGAAGCCCTTGATCATGTTTCCCCCTACTGGTCGGGTATGAACCCCTCGACCATAGCGAGCGCCGGCGCAGCCGACTAGGACGACGTGATGAGGCTGAACCGGGCCTCGAGGGCTGCCGTCGCGAGCGCCAGGGCGATCTTCTCGGTCGTGACGATGCCGACCGACACGACCTCGGAGTCGCTGCTCGACGGCGGCAGGGTCACGACCTCGACGGCGCGCGCGACGACCTTGGCCTTGCTCTCACCGTCGGGGTCCACCGCGATGACGTCGACGCGGTCGCCGACGTGCAGCCCGGTCAGGCCGTCGGCGCGGTCGACCCGGATCGTCGTGAGGACGGCATCGTCGGCATATCCGGCCAGTGCATCGCCCTGCATCACGCGATAGTCGGTGATCGCCTCGCCGGCCCGCATGGGTCCGGCGACCCGGCGGCCGACCGCGGCGCCGCGGCCGAGGGAGTGCGACGGGCGAGAGGCCGGCGGCACCGTCGCCGTACGCAGGTCGGAGGCCGTGAGCACGTGGCCGCTGCGAAGGTCGTGCCGGGCGACGAGCACGGCGGTGCCGTCGGGTTCTCGACTCAGCGCCGAGAGGGCGGTCGAGGACGGCGAGGCCGGCGAAGACGGCAGCCAGCAGGCGTCGGTGCTCGAAGACGAAGCGGTGAATCCGGTCCATGCCCGGACTCTAGGAAGATCCAGCCGACAGCGCTGAGCGCTGTCCACAGCCGCGGCGAGGTCAGGCGGCGGATTCCTTGCCGGACTTCTTGGCCGGCGTGGAGCTCGTCGACGACGACGAGTCAGATGAGCTCGAGGACGTCGAGCTCTCCTTGGCGGCGGGCTTGGCGGCGTCGCTCGACGAGGAGCTGGACCGGCTGTCGTTGCGGTAGAAACCGGAACCCTTGAAGACGACGCCGACCGCGTTGAAGACCTTGCGGAGGTCGCCGCCGCAGTTGGGGCAGACGGTCAGCGCATCGTCGGTGAAGCTCTGCTGGACTTCCAGCGCTTCTCCGCAGTCCTTGCACTGGTACTGGTACTTCGGCACGTCTTGCTCCCGCTCGATCGATGATGCCCCCCAAGGGTACAGTTGCCCGCACCGTGACCGATCACTTCCCCTGTTGGGCTAGTCCTCGTCGACACAGTCCTCCCGGAGCCCAGCGATGACCGAATGGCTGCTCCTGGCCATGTCATTGCTCCTGATGTTGAGCTGCGGGGTGTTCGGCGCCGCCGAGTACTCCCTCGTGACGGTCGACCGGGCGACGGTCGAACGCGCCGCCGAGTCCGGCGACAAGCGCGCCCAGGGCACGCTGGCGGCACTGCGTACGCTCTCCACCCAGCTCAGCGGCGCGCAGCTCGGCATCACGATCACCAACCTGGCCATCGGCTTCCTCGCCGAGCCTGCGATCGGCAAGCTCCTGCACGACCCGCTCGAGTCCCTCGGACTGAGGACGGAGCGCTGAAGGCCGTCGCGTACGCCATCGCGCTGGTGCTGAGCACGATCGTCACGATGCTGGTCGGCGAGCTGGTGCCGAAGAAGCTCGCCCTGGCGCTTCCCCTGCAGGCCGCCAGACGAACCCAGTTGGCCCAGCGGTCGTTCACCAAGCTGATGGCCTGGCCCATCAGGATGCTGAACGGGATCGCGAACGCGATCCTGCGATCGCTCGGCGTCGAGCCGCAGGAGGAGCTGCGTTCGGCCCGCTCGCCGGTCGAGCTGCGTTCGCTGGTGCTGCGCTCGGCCAAGCAAGGGCGCGATCGACGACGAGACCGCCGACCTGGTGGCCCGCAGCATCGCGTTCGGCGACCGCACCGCCGCCGATGTCCGTACGCCTCGCGTACGCGTGCACTTCCTCGAGAGCCGCGACACGGCGCTCGACGTCATCGAGGCGGCGCGCCAGACCGGCCACTCGCGGTTCCCCGTGATCGGCAAGAGCCCCGACGACGTGATCGGCATCGTGCACATCAAGCGGGCCGTGGGCATCGAGCCGGACCGGCGGCGAAGCGTACGCATCTCGGACATCATCGATCCGGCGACGATCGTGCCGGACAGCATCGAGCTCGACCCGTTGCTCTCGCTGCTGCGCGAACAGGGCATGCAGATGGCAGTGGTCGTGGATGAGTACGGCGGCACCGACGGTGTCGTGACGCTCGAGGACCTCGTCGAGGAGATCGTCGGCGACATCGCCGACGAGCACGACCGGCTCTCGTCGCGCAGCCGGCACCGCCGCGACGGCACCTGGTCGCTGTCGGGCCTGCTGCGTCCTGACGAGGTCGAGGAGCAGACCGGGGTCGCGCTGCCCGAGGGCGAGGACTACGAGACGATCGCCGGCCTGATCCACGAGAAGCTCGGCCGCATCGCCGTGCGCGGCGACACCGTCACCCTCCGCCTCGATCGCACGCCCGATGACGATGAGGACGACCCCGAACCGCTGGTCGTGACGCTCCAGGTCGAGCGCATGGAGGGCCGGCGCATCGACCGGGTCTCCCTGACGGTCGACGACGACGGCAGGGCGGTGACGAGCATGAGTCGCCGTCGTCGCGATCCTTCTGACGGTCGCTGCTGCTGGCCCTCAACGCGCTGTTCGTGGCCGCCGAGTTCGCGCTGATCTCGGCGCGGCGTACGCAGCTCGAGCCGCGCGTGCAGGCCGGCTCGCGTACGGCCCGCATGGCGCTGCGGGCGATCGAGAGCCTCACCCTGGTGATTGCGGCGGCCCAGCTCGGCATCACGATCTGCTCGCTGGGTCTCGGCGCCGTCGGCGAGCCGGCGATCGCGCACCTCCTCGAGCCGGTCGTTCGAGGCGGCGTCGGTGCCCGAAGGCGTCGTCCACACGATGTCGTTCGTCATCGCGATGACGATCGTCGTGTTCGCGCACGTCGTGCTCGGCGAGATGGTGCCCAAGAACCTCGCGCTGGTCGGCCCCGACCGGGCGGCGCTGTTCCTCGGACCGTTCATGCTGGCGGTCGTCGCGATCCTCAAGCCGTTCGTGGTGCTGCTCAACGGCACGGCAGACCTCATGGTCCGGCTGTTCCGCATCGAGCCCACAGCCGAGGTCGCCTCGACGTACTCGCACGACGAGGTCGCCGGCCTGGTCGAGGAATCCCGCCGGGAGGGGCTGCTCGACGAGGACGAGTACGACCTGGTGTCGGGCGCACTCGACTTCCATGAGGGCACGGTCGACGAGGTGCTGCTGCCGAGCGCCGGGCTGGTGACGATCCCGCCCACCGCGACGCCGGTCGACGTCGAGCGGGCGTGCGCCGAGACCGGCTTCTCGCGGTTCCCGGTGCTCGACGCGAACGGCGAGATCGCCGGCTACCTCCACATCAAGGACGTCCTCGAGACCGACGAAGCGTCGCGCCTCGAGACGATCGCCGACAAGTGGCTGAGGCCGCTGGCGACGGTCGTCGCCGGTTCAGGGCTCTACGAGGCGCTCCGCACGATGCAGGCCCGCGGCTCACACATGGCCCGGGTCGCCGACGAGTCGGGCGCGGTGCTGGGCGTCATCATGCTGGAAGACGTCCTCGAAGAGCTGGTAGGCGAGATCCGCAGCGGGAGCGCCGCCGAAGGCAAGCGCGGCTGAGGGGTCAGTTATTGCCCGCTGAGGGGTCAGAAACGTGACCGCTGACGGGTCAGTTATGGCCCGGTGAAGGTCAGAAACGTCGGCTGGAGTCAAAAGTGACCCCTCACGTGGGCAATAACTGACCCGTCAGCGAGCCTGACGTGGCCGTCACGTCAGCGCGGGTCGACGTCGTGGGCATCGACGACGCGTTGCAGGCCCTTCGCGACGGCGTCCTGCTGGGCCGCCGTCAGGTGCCGGTTGAAGTGCTTCTCGATGCCCGGCGAGGTACACCGGCGCGGCGTTGCGCCGGGCCGTACGCCCTTCAGCGGTGATGCGCGCCAACGTCGCCCGGCCGTCGTCGGGGTCCGGCACCCGCTCGATGTAGCCGACGCGCTCGAGCTCTGACACCAGCCGGCTCACGCGCGTCCGCGAGAGCACGACCCGCGCTGCGAGGTCCTGCATCCGCAGCTGACGACCCGGAGCGGCGTTGAGCTCGAGCAGGACGTCGTACCAGGACAGGGGGATGAGTCCCTGGTCGTGGAGATCCTGCTCGATCGCCCGGAGCGCCCGGTTCTGGGCTCGCAGGACGGCCTGCCACGCAGCGACGGGATCCCGGTCTTCAGCCATGGACGAAAACTACTACTTGCGTGCAGGCGCACGCAAATGTAGAGTGTGTGCGCACGCACATAACTAACAAAGGATGAAGATCATGAGCACTGCATACGTAGACGAAACCCAGCTGCCGGCCACGGGCGCATGGACGATCGACCCCGGTCATGCCGAGGTCGGCTTCGTCGGCCGCCACTTCGGGCTCACCAAGGTCCGCGGACGCTTCACCGGCGTCGAGGGGACCGTGACGGTGAGGGAGCCGCTCGACCTGTCCGAGGTCCACGTCGTGATCGACATGGCATCGGTGAGCTCGGGCAGCCAGACCCGCGACGACCACCTGCGCTCGGACGACTTCTTCGACGTGGCCAACCACCCGCAGGCGACCTTCCGCTCCACAGGCGTCGTCACGACCGGTGCCGAGGCGCGGATGACCGGAGAGCTGACGATCAAGGGCGTCACCCGTCCGGTCACGCTCGACGCGGAGTACCTCGGCCACGCCACCGACCCCTGGGGCGCCGAGCGCGCCGTGTTCAGCGCCGCCGGCACGATCAACCGCGAGGACTGGGGCTTGACGTGGAACATGGCGCTCGAGGCGGGTGGCCTCTTGGTCTCCAAGGAGATCCGCCTGGAGATCGAGGTCGAGCTGGTCCGGGCCGAGGGCGCCTGAACGCACGCGCAGCGAGTGGGCGAAGGTGCGCATTGTGAGGAATCTCGGCCCTGAATGCCAGCACCGACACGCGTGGGACTGAAGTTAATTCTGGGATTGATGTTCCTGATGGGGCCAAATGGCACTAGATTCGACGCCATGCGTGCCTTCCCCCTCGCACGGCGTGGCCTCGTCATCGGGGTCGTCCTTGCCCTTGCGAGCACGACCAGTGCGCGCGCCGACGACCCCAGCGTGGCCAAGCTCCAGGTACGACTCGTCGAGTCCCGGCAGCAGCTCAACAGCTTGTATGCCCAGTCGGCGGTGGCATCCGAACAGCTCAACGGTGCGACGTACGAGCTGGCCCAAGCGAAGTCGGCACTGTCGCAGCAGCGTGACCAGCTCGCCGGTGCCCGCAAGAAGCTGGCCGCCCAGCGGGAAGTCGTCGCCGAGCTGACGGTGGAGCAGCTCATGGCGGGGACCGCCACCGCTCGGGTGACCTCGATGCTCGACGGAGGCGGCACCGAGGACGTGCTCGACCGCGCTTCGGCGTATGCAAGCGCTGACGAGGCGATGAACGCCAGGCTCGACGACCTCAACGCGAGGCAGGTCGTCTACCGCTCCGCGGCTCGTCGGTCCGAGGCGGCGGTCGACGCACTGAGCAAGGCGGCGGCGAAGCAGCGGTCGGCCAGGGCCGCGATCGACGACGCCATCAAACGTGCCGAGTCGGCCGCCGCGTCGATCCAGAAGGAACGCCGGTCGCTCCTGCGCCAGCTCGCGGACGCCAGCGGCGCCTCGGTCGCCGAGGTCACCCGCAAGCAGGACCGCATCGACCAGCGGCTCGATGAGGCCGGCCCAGACCTGCCCGCCACCGAGACGCCTGACGAGCCGGAGCCGAACCAGACGGCACCGAAGCCGACGACGCCCAAACCGACGACCCCCAAGCCGACAACGCCCAAACCGACGACCCCACCGCCGGCCGACCCACCGCCGGCGTCCGGCAGCAAGGTCGAGGCCGCCATCAGCTTCGCGAAGGCGCAGCTCGGTGAGCCGTACGTCTGGGGTGGCGCAGGTCCGTCGAAGTGGGACTGCTCGGGTCTGACGATGCGCGCGTGGCAGGCTGCGGGCGTCAACCTCCCGCACTACGCAGGGTCGCAGTACTCGCTGACCAAGAAGGTCCCGGTCGGCAGCATCAAGCGCGGCGACCTGCTGTTCTGGAGCAAGGGTGGCGCGGGCTCGATCTACCACGTTGCGATCTACCTCGGTGGTGGTCAGATGATCCAGGCTCCACGGCCCGGTCGTGATGTCGAGATCGTCTCGCTGTCCTACTGGATCAAGCCCGATCTCGCCTCGCGCCCGGGCTGAGCCGGGTCAGGGGACGCGGAAGAGTCCGTCCGGCGTGACCACCATCTGCACCGGGACGTCATGCGGTTCGTGGGGCACCTCGGGCAGCAGCTCGTGGGTGAAGACCAGCGCGCACAAGGGCGCTCGTACGCCGGTCAACGCCCGGTCGTAGTAGCCGGCGCCACGGCCGAGCCGATGCCCGGCGTGATCAACGGCGACGGCCGGGGTGAAGATCAGGTCACAGCTGTCGAGCGCCGCCGCACCGATCCGTTCACCGCCGTGCTCGGGGATGCCCAGCGCGGTCGGGACGACGGCTTCGGCCGGGTCGTACGACACCCAGTCGAGCGTGCGGTTGGGCAGGCTGAGCGGGATGATCACCTCGACTCCGAGGATCAGCAGCCTGGAGATCAGCGGTCCGGTGCCGGGCTCGGACGGCATCGAGAGGTAGCAGGCCACCCGCTTCGCGCGCGACACCGCGGGGGTGGCGAGGGCATGCATCGCGATCGCCTCGGCTGCCAGCGTTCGCTGCTCGGTGCCCATGCCACGGCGTCGCGCGAGCAGGTCGCGACGCACCTGTGCCTTCGTCACCTCGCTGACGCTAGCGTATGTGCAATGTCGGGTTTGGAGATGGCGCAGCAGCGCATGACGGATGCTGGCGTGCCCCAGCGCGCGATCGATGTTTTCTCGTCCTTCTACGCCAAGCTCGAGGAGGGCGAGAGCGGCATGATCCGCGAGGCGGACGTCGATCCGCTCGACGGGATCGACCACGCCGGATCGCTCCAGCTGAGCGATGAGGAGTGCCGGGCCGCGGCCGCGGTCACCGCGGTCATCAAGCTCAACGGCGGCCTCGGCACCTCGATGGGCCTCGACCGCGCCAAGACGCTGCTGTCCGTACGCCCCGACCTGACGTTCCTCGACGTCATCGTCGGCCAGGTCCGCCACCTGCGCCAGACCCTCGACGTACGCCTGCCGCTGCTGTTCATGAACAGCTTCCGCACGCGCGACGACACGCTCGCGGCGCTGGCGAAGTATGACGACCTCGAGGTCGACGGCCTGCCGATCGACTTCCTGCAGAACCGCGAGCCCAAGCTGCGCGCCGACGACCTGACTCCGGTCGACTGGCCGGCTGACCCGTCGCTCGAGTGGTGCCCTCCGGGCCACGGCGACCTCTACACCGCGCTGGAGGTCTCCGGCATCCTCGATGCCCTGCTCGACGCCGGCTACCGCTACGCGACGGTGTCCAACGCCGACAACCTCGGCTCCGCACCGGACGCCGCGATGATGGGCTGGTTCGCCGCATCGGGCGCCCCCTATGCCGCGGAGGTCTGCCGGCGTACGCCCGCCGACGTCAAGGGCGGGCACATCGTCGTACGCAAGAGCGACGGCCGGCTCGTGCTGCGCGAGACCGCCCAGGTCGCTCCGGAGGATGCGGCCGAGGCGGACGACCCGCAGCGCCACCAGCTACTTCCACTGCAACAACCTGTGGTTCGACCTGCGGGTCATGAAGGCGACGCTCGAGGCCCGCGACGGCATCCTCGGCCTGCCGCTGATCCGCAACGCCAAGACCGTCGACCCCACCGATCCCGTCCTCGACCAAGGTCGTCCAGATCGAGTCGGCGATGGGTGCCGCGGTCGAGGTGTTCGAGGGAGCCACGGCGATCGAGGTCGATCGTTCGCGCTTCCTGCCGGTCAAGACCACCAACGACCTGTTGCTGCTGCGGTCGGACGTCTACGGCGTCGGCGAGGACTTCCGGCTACGCGCGCAGGTCGAGCTCGGCGCCGCTGGTCGACCTCGACCGCCGGTTCTACACGACGATCGCCGACTTCGATGCGCGCATCCCGGAGGCGCCGTCGCTGGTCGATGCCAGCTCGTTGACGGTCAAGGGCGACTGGCGGTTCGGCCGTGGAGTCACCGTGCGCGGCGATGTGGCTGCTCGACGACTCCGGCGCGGCCCAGAGCGTCCCGGCGGGCGCCCAGTTAGGCTGACTCGCATGTCACCAGGAGAAACCGACGACGGGCCGGAGCAGAACATGCTGCCGCTCGGCTCGGACACTCCGCCGGATCCGATCCCCGGATTCCTCGTCGAGCCCGGCCTCCGAGGGTGAGCAGACCCAGCCCGTACCGACTCCGCCAGCGCCTCCCGCGCCGGCCGAGCCCCCGCCACCCCGCCTCTCGAGCCGGCCCCACCGGCTGAGCCCGAAGCTCCCGCAGCTCCGCCGATGGCCCGACACCGAGCCGGTCGAGCCGCCGGACCCGAGCAGCCCGCCGCGTCGACGGCGCCCGGCCGCGTCCGGCCAGCGTCCGCGAGGGCATGCTGACCGTCGAGGACCACCTCGAGAAGATCCTCCGCGGCATCGGCCCGCTCGGCGCCTACGACCAGCCGCTCGTCGAGTCGCTCGGACTGCCGCTGCACGAGGCGTTCGTCAGCCCGTCCGACCTGCCGTTGTTCGACAACTCCGCGATGGACGGCTACGCGATCCGGTCCGAGGACCTCGCCGGCGCGAGCCGCGAGCAGCCGGTCGTGCTGCCGGTCGTCGGCGAGATCGCCGCAGGTTCTGGACGACCGTTCGCGATCAGCGCCGGCACCGCGGTCAAGATCATGACGGGTGCGCCGATCCCGCGTGGCGCCGACGCGGTCATCCCGTTCGAGAAGACCGACCGCGGCAACGCGCGCGTCGAGATCTACGAGCCGACGACCCCGGGTGCCTGCATCCGGCCCAAGGGCGACGACATCAAGGCCGGCGACACGGTGCTCGCCGAGGGCACCGTGCTCGGGCCCGCGCGAGATCGGCCTGCTGGCCTCGCTCGGCGCCCCGCGCGCCAAGGCCCGGCCGCGGCCGCGCGTCGTCGTGATCTCCACGGGTGACGAGCTGCGCGAGCCCGGCACCCACCTCGACTTCGACTCGATCCACGACGGCAACAGCTACATGCTCGCCGCGGCCGTACGCGATGCCGGTGCGATCTGCTATCGCGTCGGCGCCGTCGACGACAGCCCTCGCACGTTCCGCAAGGTGCTCTCGGAGCAGCTCGTCCGCGCCGACCTCGTCGTGACGAGCGGCGGCATCAGCAAGGGCGACCACGACGTCGTCAAGGAGACGCTGTCGGCGCTCGGCACGGTCGACTTCGTCGAGGTCGCGATGCAGCCGGGCAAGCCCCAGGGCTTCGGCCGGGTCTTCGACGAGCAGACCCCGATCATCACGCTGCCGGGCAATGCGGTGTCGGCCTACGTCTCGTTCGAGGTGTTCGTGCTGCCGGCGATCCGCCGCATGATGGGCCGTACGCCATACCGGCGGCCCATGGTCCACGCGGTCCTGGCCGCCGATCTGCGGTCCACGCCGGGCATCCGCCAGTACGTCCGCGGGGTCTTCGAGGTCACCCACCGTGGCGCCAAGGTCACCCCGATCGTCGGCAACGGCTCGCACCTCATCGGCTCGCTGGCCAAGGCCAACGCGCTGATCATCGTCGGCGAGGACCAGACCGCGCTCAACATGGGCGACACGGTTCGCACGCTCGTGCTCGATCGGCCGTTCTGACCATGCCCGACCGGCTGACCCACGTCGACGAGTCCGGCGCTGCGCGCATGGTCGACGTCACCGCCAAGGACGTCACGGCCCGCACCGCCACGGCGCGCGGCCGGGTCGAGGTCAGCGCCGAGGTCATCGCCCTGCTGCGCGGCGAGGGAGTGCCCAAGGGCGACGCCATCGCGACCGCCCGCATCGCCGGGATCATGGCGACCAAGCGCACCCCCGACCTGATCCCGCTGTGCCACCCGCTGGCGATCGGCGGCGTCGAGGTCGACCTCGTCGTCGAGGACGACGCCGTGGCGATCACCGCCACCGTGCGGACCGCAGATCGTACGGGCGTCGAGATGGAGGCGCTGACGGCCGTCAGTGTCGCCGCGCTCACCGTCGTCGACATGGTCAAGGCGGTCGACAAGCTCGCCCGCATCACCGACATCGAGGTCGTCGCCAAGTCCGGCGGCAAGAGCGGCGACTGGACGCGCGCATGAAGGCTGCCGTCGTGGTCGCGTCCAACCGGGCGTCGACCGGCGTCTACGAGGACACGACCGGGCCGCTGATCGTCGACGCCCTGCGGGCGTGGGGCTTCGAGGTCGGCGAGCCGGCCGTGGTCGGCGACGGCGCACCCGTCACCGAGGCGATCACCGCAGCCCTTGCCGATGGGGTGTCGGTCGTCCTGTCGACCGGTGGCACCGGCATCAACCCGACGGACCGCACGCCGGAGGCGACCCGCCCGTTGCTCGATCGCGAGCTGCCGGGCGTCGCCGAGGCGATCCGCGCCCACGGCATCGCCAAGGGCGTACCGACCGCGATGCTGTCGCGCGGCCTCGCCGGGGTCGCCGGCAAGACCGTCGTGGTCAACCTGCCCGGCTCCCGTGGCGGGGTCAAGGACGGCCTCGAGGTGCTCGCCGACGTCCTGCCCCACGCGGTCGACCAGCTGCTGGGCGGCGACCACCCAGGCGTAGGGGGCGGGTCCTGAGTCCGGGCTGGCCGGTCGTCCTCACGCACGGGCGGATCGGCGTACGTCCGCTGCGTCGACGCGACGCCCGCACGTGGTCACAGCTGCGCGCCGACAACGCCGACTGGCTCGGACCGTGGGAGGCCACGCTTCCGCGGGAGGCCGGCCCGCCGTCCACCTCGTACGTCGGCATGATCGGGACGCTGCGGCGCCGGGCGCGCGCGGGCCAGGCCATGCCGTTCGTGCTGACCTGGGACGACGAGATGGTCGGCATGCTGACGGTCAACGGCATCACGTGGGGCTCGGCGCGCTGGGCCAGCCTCGGCTACTGGGTCGCCAAGAGCCATGCGGGCCGGTCGATCACGCCGACCGCGGTGGCCCTGGTGACGGACCACCTGCTCCTGACGGTCGGCCTGCACCGCGTCGAGATCGCGATCCGCCCGGAGAACGCCGCCAGCCTGCGGGTCGTCGAGAAGCTCGGGTTCACCGAGATCGGCCTGGCCCGGCGATTCCTGCACATTGCGGGGGAGTGGCGTGATCACCGGATCTTCCAGGTGCTGTCCGAGGACGTCCCCGGCGGCCTGATGAAGCGCGCTCGAACTCCGCCTTCCTGAGCCGACCGAGTCACACGAGCCCCACAAGTTCTCAGGCGACACACGGCCATGGGTGCCGGGTAAGACGACCCGCACCGCATACCGTTTTGCACGTGGGTTCGAGCAGTGGGTTGATCATCGCGTTTGTCGTGGCCGTCTGGGCTGCGTACTTCGTGCCCCTCGTGCTGCGCCGATACGACGAGGCCAGCAAGAACGCCTCGGTCGAGACCTCCGGATCGCAGTCCCGCGTCATCGCCCGCCCGACACCCGCAGCCAAGCCCGCCCGTCGGTCGCCGAGCCCGTCGACCCGCGGCCGCCGAGCCAGTCGCCGAGCAGGTCGCGCCGCCCACAGCGCGTACGCTCGACCGGCCAGCCGCCCGCCTCGCTGCGCGCCGCCGTCGCCGTACGCTCCTGACCTTGCTCACCGCCACCGCTGTCGTCGGTGGCCTCGCCGGCGCCTCCGTCATCGCCCCGTTCTGGGTCGCGGCTCCCGTCGCCCTCGTCGCTGGCGTGGCTCGTGGCCTGCCGCATCCAGGTGCGCAGCGAGCTCGGCATCGCCCGGGTCAAGACGCCGAAGCAGCCCAAGGCGGACAAGAAGAAGTCCGCATCGACCGCCGACGACGAGGAACAGACGATCATCGTCTCCGGCCAGTTCGAGGACATCAACCCCGGCCGCAAGCACGAGATGGAAGACGTGCCGCTCGAGGCCACCGCGCTCGACGACCAGATCGTGATCGCCGTGCCGTCCGTCTCGACGACCGGTGAGGCGCTCTGGGACCCGCTCCCGGTGACCCTGCCGACGTACGTCACGAAGCCCCGCGCCGGCCGCACGGTCCGCACGATCGACTTCGGTCAGGCCGGTGCCTGGACCTCGGGACACATCGAGGGTGAGGACGTCGAGCTGCCCAAGCGCAGCGACGACGCCGGCGACGAACGCCGCGCCGTCGGCCACTGAACCCGCCTGATAAAGTTGCCGGGCAGCACGAGGGGCATTGGCGCAGTTGGTAGCGCGCTTCGTTCGCATCGAAGAGGTCAGGAGTTCGAATCTCCTATGCTCCACACAAGATCAAAACGCCCCGGTCGCTCTTTGACCGGGGCTTTTCGCTTGTATCAGGACTGGTGATTCGAGGAGGAGCGCGCGAACCGTCTCCCGGAGTGCATGAGTACGAGGGTCGGCGCTTGTCGCGAGCGCGCGCGACGGAGTCTCCTATGCTCCACAAAAGTAACGACCCGGTCATCCGTGACCGGGTCGCTTCTTTTGGGACTCGTCTATGCGGGGAGGAAGAACCCGGTGATGTCGGCGAGCCTGCCGTCGCGGTGGAGCGCGGTGCTCACGCCGGCCATGGCGGGTTCGTCCCGCTCGCCAAGCTGAGTCCACCGGGCAAGCGAGCGGTCGTGGTGGTCGTGCACCTCGTCGATGCGGAACCGGTGACCGGGGAAGGCCTCGGCGAATCCAGCCATGTAGGCAGCCAGCTCGGTCAGCCCACTGACCTCCGTGCCCGGGTCGCGGTAGGCAACGTCGTCGACCGCGACTGTGCCGAGCGCAGCGATCCGCTCGCCGGGGTCTGCAGACCAGCATCCGGCGTAGTTCGTCCAGAGCTGTTGTGGGTCATTCATCGCTGTTCCTTTTCTCGGTTTCGATCGACGCGATCGCGCCATCGGTGATGGTGTGCAGCTTCGTGAGGGGCGTGCCGGCCCTGACCAGCACGAGGAGTCCCTGATAGAGCGCCAGCAGCCGTACGGCCGACAGGTCGACGTCCAGGTCGGGGCGGACCAGGCCCAGGGTGCGGGCGCGCGTCAGAGCGTCGGCGAAGCCGGCCTCGATCGTCGCCAGCCCACGGCGTACGCCATCCGCGGCCTGCGGGACGGTGAAGGACTCGACGGCGGTGTTGGTGAGCAGGCAGCCCGGGTCGGGATCAAGGCCGGTGTCGAATGCCGAGGTGAAGAACGACCGGATGCCCGGACTGGGTCCGCCGGCTCGAGCAGATGCTCGCGCGACCCGACCCTGCACCACCTGGTCGTTGTAGGCGTCCAGCGCGGCGCGAAACAGCCCGTCCTTGCTCTCGAAGGTGCGGTAGAGGCTGCCCGGGTGAAGTCCGGTCGCCGCTTCGATGTCCCGCAGTGACGCCCCTTGGTAGCCGCGGTGACGGAACAGCCGCATGGCGGAGCTCAGCACGTCCGCTCGATCCCAGAGCTGCTTGCGTCCCACCGGCACTCCCTATAGTTGAACGATCGCTCACAAACTATCATGCCTGGGTGTGCCGGAGTGCCGTGCTCCACGGTCAGAAGGCCCGGGCATTCGTGGCCCGGACCTC
Source organism: uncultured Actinomycetota bacterium (assembly GCA_963761965.1). Lineage (GTDB taxonomy): Bacteria > Actinomycetota > Actinomycetes > Propionibacteriales > Nocardioidaceae > Aeromicrobium. The sequence goes on along the minus strand of CAVXIX010000013.1, from coordinate 61,638 downwards.
CTGTATGCGTTTTCGCCGACTCGACATGACCCGGGCGCTACCACCCCACCGAGTCATCGACGTCGAGCGGACGCCAGTACTCGACCGTCGGCTGGCTCGTGACGCCGGCAGCGGCCATCATCTCGCCGATCTCCGGACTTGAATCGAAAAATGCCTGGAACGACTGCTCGTCGGGCCATTCGTCCACGACCAGCACCTCGTTCTCGTGGCCGAAGAAGTGGTGCGAGATCAGGCCGTGCTCCTTGGCCCGCTCCACCACGTTGTTGAGCATCTGCTGATCGGCTGACTCGATCGCACCGGGGTCGCCCGACACGCGCATCGTCATGAGCACGCTCATGTGGATGCGCCTCCTTCCTCATTGGCGCGGTATCTCCGCACCTTTCATCGTGCGCCCGGCTCTGGGGGTGGTCCATAGTCCCCATGGGGGAGATGCGCGGCTCTGTTCTGAGCCCCGATCAGCCCGTGGAAACGCGCGCCCTGCAGCTGTCGTGCAGGTGCGGGGACCCGCACATTCGCTCTCGTGCGGTTGCGGGGAACCGCACGTTCCAGCGAGTTGGAGATAGTTGCTGCGCCGGGTGATTGAATTCGTCTAGGAGGGCATGAGCCCGCCACATGCGGTCCGCCAGCTGCGCATTGACTGGAGGAACCATGCCCACTCGCATGCACAAGACACTTGCCGCAATCGTGGTGCCCTTGCTGGGCCTGCTCGGGATGGCTGTGCTTGCGCCTCCACCTGCAGCCGCGGCCACCACCAACACGATCGTGAGCCTCACGTTCGACGATGGGCAGGCGTCGCAGTACGCGGTGGCCATGTCCATGATGAAGCCGCGCGGGCTCGTGGGAACCTACTACATCAACTCGGCCATGGTCGGCAGCAGCGGCTACTACATGACGTGGCCCCAGATCCACGACATCGCGGCGGCCGGCAACGAGATCGGTGGCCACACGCTCCATCACGTCAACCTCAACAACGTCGACGCGGCCACCGCCCGTACCGAGGTGTGTGACGACCGCACGCTCTGCTCGCACAGGGCTTCTCGCCAGTGAAGTCGTTCGCCTATCCCGAGGCGGCGGTCAACGTCACCGCCGAGCAGATCGTCAAGGACTGCGGCTATGACTCAGGTCGAAACGTGGGCGACCTCTGGTACGAAGGGCCCTACGCGGAAACGATTCCACCCCAGGATCCCTACCGGCTCCGGACAGCAGAAGGCACCACCACCGGCACCACGCTCGCCGACCTCAAGACAAGCGTCACGGATGCCGAGACCCACGGGGGAGGCTGGGTCACGTTCGTCTTCCACGGGATCTGCGACAACGAGTGCACCAATTCCAACTCCGTGACGACGGCGACCTTCACCGCGTTCCTGGACTGGCTCGCGCCGCGTAGTGCTGACGGCACGGTGGTGCGCACGGTGGCCCAGGCCATGGGAAGCCCCACGCCACCGCCACCCCCGCCGCCCCCGCCGATACCCACCACCAGCATCGCGTGCAACGGTGCCACCTGCTCAACCGGCTGGTACACCAATCCGGTCCAGATCACGCTGACTGCTTCCGGCACGGGAGCGGTCACGCGATACACCACTAATGGAAGCAATCCCGCAACGAGTGGCATTGCGTACGCCGGACCGTTCCTCCTGCCGGCGACGTCGACCGTGAGGTATCAGTCGTCCGCCGACAACTGGACCAGGTCCGAAACGGTCAAGAGCAAGCTGGTGCGGATCGACGCCGCAGCCCCGACTGTGTCGTTGACCAGCCCGAGTGCCGGCGCTTCCTTCAGGCAGACGGCCCGGGTTTCGCTGACGGCTTCGGCGGTCGACGCGGGCACGAGCCCTGGCCCGGCATCCGGCATGGCGAGGGTCAGATACTTCCTGGACGGTGCGACCGAGATCGGCACCGCGACGGCCTCGCCCTACCGAGTGACGTGGACCGTGCCGAGGAACCTGGCGACCGGAACCCACACGCTGACCGCCAGAGCATTTGATGCAGCGGGCAATGTGACCACCTCATCCGGCGTCCCGGTGACCATCACCAGATGCACGCTGCTGTGCTTCTAGCGGCTGAGCGACCCTGACCGGCGGCCGGTCAGGTCGCTCGAGGCCGGCGGCGTCCATGAGGATCTCAGCTGCGCGGCGGGCGTCGGCCGCGGCCTGGGTCGTGCCGGCGATCGCCGCGGTGGTCTGGGCGCCCTCGGCGAGGATCGCGAGCTGCGGACCGAGCCACGCGGGCCCGCCGGCTTCCTCGACGAGCTGGCCGACGTACGCCTGGAAGTCGGCCTTGTGATCGCGGACGATGCCGGCGAGTGACTCGACCGTGCCACCGAGCTCGCCGAACGAGTTGATGAACCCGCAGCCGCGGAACTCGTTGTCGCTCGAACCACGCGCCGAGGTAGTCGAAGATCGCGAGCAGCTGCTCACGCGGAGTCGTGCGCTGCGCCGACCGCCTCCGAGACGCTCGTCATCCAGCGCTCGTGCCGGCTGCGGAGGACCTCCTCGACGATGATCTCCTTGGACGGGAAGAGCCTGTAGAGCCGCTTGAGCGAGACGCCGGACGCGTCGCGCAGGGCATCCATGCCGACGGACTGGATGCCGCGGAGGTTGTAGAGGCGGTCCGCCGTGGCGATCACGAGATCGCGGGCCGCCTCGTCGCTCAGGCTGCGGGCGTCGGTCGTGGTCGCCTCGCTCATGAAACTCATCCTCCTCGGGGCTTGCGTAGAAAACGATCGTTCTCTAGTCTAGAGCATACCGGAGAACGAACGTTCTCCAGACTTCGAGAGGAACTGACATGGGACACGATCAAGGTCGGCACCGAGAACTCCACCGACATCGAGCTCTACTACGAGGACCACGGCACGGGCAGCCGGTCGTCCTGATCCACGGCTACCCGCTCGACGGGCACTCGTGGGAGAAGCAGTCCGCAGCGCTCCTCGAGGCCGGCTACCGCGTCATCACCTACGACCGCCGCGGCTTCGGCCAGTCGAGCCAGCCGACGACGGGCTACGACTACGACACGTTCGCCGCCGACCTCAACGTCGTGCTCGAGACCCTCGACCTGCAGGACGTCGTCCTGGTCGGCTTCTCGATGGGCACCGGCGAGGTCGGCCGCTACGTCGGAACGTACGGCACCGCGCGCGTCGCCAAGGCCGCCTTCCTCGCGTCGCTCGAGCCCTTCCTGCTGCAGACCGACGACAACCCCGCCGGCGTGCCGGCCGACGTCTTCGACGGCATCCGCAAGGCCGCCACGGACGACCGCTTCGCGTGGTTCGACGCGTTCTACGAGAACTTCTACAACCTCGACGAGAACCTCGGCAGCCGCATCAGCGAGGCCGCCGTGCGCGCGAGCTGGAACGTCGCCGCCGGTTCGTCCTGGTACGCGGCCTCGGCCGTCGTGGACACCTGGCTGACGGACTTCCGCGACGACATCACGCAAGGTCGACGTCCCGTCGCTCATCGTGCACGGCACCGCCGACCGCATCCTGCCGATCGACTCGACCGGCGCGAGTTCACCAAGCGGCTCCCGGCTGCCGAGTACGTCGAGATCGAGGGCGCCCCGCACGGCATGCTGGCGACCCACGCCGACGAGGTCAACGCCGCGCTGCTCGGCTTCCTGTCGCGCTGAGCCGATCGGGGCCGCCGCCGGGCATCCGGCGGCGGCCCGGGGTCGTCGGCGTACTGGCGCACGAACGGGAAGCAACGCCGACCGAGGGGAGTTGCACAGAGCGTGAAGCTTTCGCTCCTGGACCGGTCGCGTACGCGTGCGGGTCGTCCCGAGGCCGAGGGCCTGACCGGCTCGATCGAGCGCGCGGTCAACGCCGAGCGGCTGGGGTATGAGCGGTTCTGGGTCGCCGAGCATCACGCGGTGCCGGGCATCGCGAGCGGCTCGCCGCCGGTGCTGCTGGCCGCGATCGGCGCCCGCACCAACCGCATCCGCCTGGGCTCCGGCGGCGTCATGCTGCCGCACCACCAGCCGCTCGTCGTGGCGGAGCAGTTCCTGATGCTGGAGGCGTTGCACCCCGGCCGGATCGACCTGGGTCTCGGCCGGTCGCTGGGCTTCACCGCGCCCGTGCGTGAGGCGCTCCGCGACCACGGCCCTGACACGTTCGAGGACGACCTGCGCGACCTGCGGGCCTACCTCGACGGCGACGCTGCCGTGACGGCGCGACCGCAAGCGCCCGGCCGGGTGCCGATGTACGTCCTCGCCACCGGCCGCGGGACTGTCATCGCGGCGCGACTCGGGCTGCCGGTCGTCATCGGCGGGCCGATCCTCGCTCGAGCCGCGGCTCGATGAGGTCCTCGAGTCGTACCGGCGAGACTTCCGGCCGAGCCCTGGCGTCGAGCGCCCGTACGTCGTGGTGTCGCTCGACGCGACGGTGGCCGACGACGATGCGACGGCCCGAGAGCTGGCGCTGCCGGAGGCCTGGGCGATGGCGCGGTCGCGGCAGACCGGCGAGTTCCCGCCGTTGGAGTCGGTCGCCGACATCCGGCGGCAGGTGTGGACGACGCAGGTCCGGGACCGGGTCGAGGCGTCCCTGGATCGAGCCGTCGCCGGGAGCCCGCAGACCGTACGCCGTGCGCTGGAGCAGCTCGCCGAGCGGACCGGGGCGGATGAGCTGCTGGCATCGACGTCGACGTACGACCGCGAGGCCCTGTTCGCGTCCGACGAAGCCCTGCGCGACCTCGTGACAACTGTCTGAGGCTCGTGGCCGGCCTAGCTGTCGAAGCCCAGCCCGAGCCGGTCGAGCAGGCGGAGCCACAGGTTGCGCCGGCCCGTGCGGTCGGCGCGCTTGAGCGACCACGTGGTGATCTGGATGCCGATCCAGGCGAATGGCTCGGGCGGGAACGGCAGCGGCTTGGTGCGGACCATCTCGAGTCGGGTCCGCTCGGTCTCCTCGCCGGACAGCAGGTCGAGCATGACGTTGGCGCCGAACCGTGAGGCGCCGACGCCGAGCCCGGTGTAGCCCGTCGCGTACGCCACCTTGCCGTGATGCGCGGTGCCGAAGAACGCGCAGAACCGGGTGCAGGTGTCGATCACGCCGCCCCAGTGATGCGAGAACGTCAGGCCGGTGAGCTGCGGAAACGTCTCGAAGAAGTTGGCCGCCAGCGCCGCGTACGTCCGCGGGCGGTGGTCGTACTTCGGCAGGATCCTGCGGCCGAAGTGGTAGATCGCGTCGTAGCCGCCCCACAGGATCCGGTTGTCGGCGGTGATCCGGTAGTAGTGGAACTGGTTGCCCGAGTCGGAGAGGCCCTGCCGGTTGCTCCAGCCGATCGAGGCGAGCTGCTCGGCGGTGAGCGGCTCGGTCATGAGCACGTAGTCGTAGACCGGGACGGTGTGGAACCTGCAGCCGGTTGAGCAGCGGCGGGAAGGCGTTGGTCGCGAGCGCCACCCGCTCGGCGATGATCGCAGCCGGTCTCGGTGATCAGGGCGATCCGCTCGCCATACGCCTTGAGCTCGGTCACGGGCGTATGCTCGACGATCCGCACGCCGGCCGCCTCGGCTGCCGCGGCGAGGCCCCAGGCCAGGCGCGCGGGGTCGAGCATCGCGGTGCCGTCGCGGTCCCAGGTGCCGCCGAGGTATGTCGGTGAGTCGACCTGCTGACGCAGCGCGTCGGCGTCGAGGAAGTCCGGCGCCGACGAGTCGTACTCCGCGAGCTCGTGCGGCCGCGTCGCCACCGCGAGCTCGCCGGTGCGCTGGAAGTCGCAGTCGATGCCGTAGCGCTCGATCGTGGCGGCGATCTCGTCGAGGTTCTCCATGCCGAGGCGGTGCAGCTGGTCGTACTCGTCGGGCCACCGCTCGCGCCCGTTGGCCTCGCCGTGGGTGAGGCTCGCGGAGCAGAACCCGCCGTTGCGGCCGGTCGCCTCGCCCGCGATCCGGCCGGCCTCGACCAGCACGACGTCGCGTGCGGGATCGCGTTCCTTGGCCATCAGCGCGGTCCACAGGCCCGGTGAACCCGCCGCCCACGACCGCGAGGTCGGTGTGGAGGTCGCCGTCGAGCGCGGGGCGCGCCGGCGGCCGGTCCGACGTGTCGAGCCAGTAAGGGCACGGGCGCGGCATCGGACCAGCTCGTCCGGACGGCCTTGGATGCTTTCACGCCCGTCATCCTGTCAGTCGTGGGGGCGAACTGTCCTCGCCGAGGCGTACGTTCTGGGCATGGTCACGGTCGAGGACGTGCGTCGCGTCGCGCTGACGCTGCCGCGTGCGTACGAGGTGCTGGTGCGCGACCGCATCAAGTTCCGCGTCGGCAGCCTCGTGTTCGTCGCGTTCTCCCGCGACGAGACGCTGATGGGCTTCGGCTTCCCGCGCGAGGAACGCGAGCACCTCGTCACGTCGCAGGCCCGAGACGTTCCAGCTGCCGTCGCCGGGGGACATGCGCTACCAGTGGGTCGTCGCCGACATGGCGGCGCTCGACCTCGACGAGATGGAGGAGCTCGTGATCGACGCCTGGCGCATGTGCGTGCCCAAGGGCGTCGCGCGGGACTTCCTCGGCGAGGGCTGAGACCGCCTGCCCTGCCACAAGCGGGCAGAGGGTGTCTTGAGCCCGAGGGTCGCCATCGGTGGTTGCGTTTCCAGATGTCAGAGCCGGGTGGCTGCGGTATTCGGGGTAGCCGTCGACGGGCTGACATCCGGATGGCCCATGCCGTTGTCGTGGATGGTGCGGTGGTGGAAGGGGCAGATCAGGACGCCGTCGTCGAGTCTGGTCTCTGAGCCGTCGGCCCATCTGGTTCGCCAGTGGTGGGCTTCGCACCACTCCGGGTGGCGGTCGCAGCTCGGGGAAGGTGCAGCCGCCGTCACGGTTGTCCAGAGCTTGGCGTCTGGGCCTTGGTGAAGACCCGCTGCTCATGTCCGTGGTCCAGGGGAGTGACGTGCCGTGACCCGCCGCTATGCGCACTTGCGGAAGCACTTGGGGGATCATGCCGAGTCGGCAGGCCATCTGGCGGGCTTGGCCGGCGGAGATCCGCGTGCCGGTGGACAAGGTGGCGGGCTTGATGCCGCGGACGAGGGTGTCGTAGTCGAATCGGACCATCAAGGTGGCGCCGAGTCCGCCCTTGCCGGGGAGCGTGTCGCCGGGCAGGTGGTTGCACAGCTCGGCGAATCCCATGCCGAGGCGGTGCCGGTGATCCAGGTCCTTGTCGTAGTAAGACTCCGCGGCAGGGGTGTCGTCGTGCAGGTGGTCGCGGCGTGGTGCGCTGATGGCCTCGATCGCGGCCTTCGAGCATGTCGGCCTGGGCTTCGGGGATGCGGAAGCCGCCGCGGCAGGTCCCGTCACCGTCGTTGACCATCCAGAACTCCGCCCGCCGCCAGGCGTCCTTCTCCTGGCGCTCCAGGTCTGGCGTTCTCGATCTCGTCGACCTCGGGCTCGGGCTTGAACTGGTCGGTGATCCGCTTGGACCGGCTGACCGCAGGTCCTTGAGCGAGAACCGGCCGGCGTCGCCGATCAGCGTGTCCTCACACGCCTGCTTCTGCTCCGGGGTGGTGTCATCGGGCAGGTCGGCCATCGCGGCGGCGATGATCGCCGCCTGCGCCGGGCCGATGTCACCGCGAGCCAGCGCGTCCCCGGTTGCGGGAGCACGGTCGAGCTCCTTGGCCTGGTTGATCAGCCCGTCGGCCGTGCGACGGTCACCGCCGAACGATCCCGGCCAGCATCGCACCGGTCGACGAAGCCCCGGACGCCTTGGCCAGCCCGGTCTCGTCCAGCGCCCGGGTGACCGCCATCAGCTGCGCCTTGACCCGTGCCTCGACCCGCATCAACCGCTCGGCGGACTCCCGCAACGTGACCGGTTCCAGACCGGACCACCCACCGACGGGCATGCGGTCCAACGCGCCCTCGATCTGCTCGACCGCACACACCAACGGGTGCGGGAGCGACACGACGGGAGCAACAGACACAAGACAACCTTCAACGACGTACGGCGCAGCAGGTCATCGTCAGACCTTGGAGCCCACTGAAGGGTTCTCACCCGATCCATTTCGTTCCAGATCGGCGCACCGAACCAACACTATCGCGAAACATCTTGACTCATGTCGAACATCTGTTCGAATGCTGAGACGTCTACGGCGAACGGCCGAACTCCGCCGTTTGCAGTTAGCTCGAGCTGCGGCGGCGCGACACGAGCCGGTAGAGCGCCGTAGAGCGCGAGCACGATCGCGGCCCACGGCAGCAGCGTGCCGGCGACCTCGACGACGTTGTTGACCGTCGACACCAGGGCGTTCCAGCCGTCGGTGAGCCCGCCCTTGAACCCGCCGGGCTCGACCGAGTCGGGCCGTCGACTTCTGCGACAGGTCGATCGACAGCGTCGAGAGCGAGACCTGGTCGTCGATCTGCTTGCGCTGGGCCTCGAGGCTCTCGAGCTGCTCCTGCCGCTGGGTCAGCGCGGTCTCGGCCTTGATCAGCTCGGCGCTGGTGTCGGAGTTCGCCATGATCTTCTCGAGCCGGTCGATCGAGAGCCGCAGCGCGTCGATGCGGGCGTCGAGGTCCTTGGCCTGCGCCGTGACGTCCTCGTTCTGCAGCGTGACGTCCTCGACCGTGCCGTACGTCTTGAGCTTGTCGATCGTCGCGGTGACCTTGGTGCTCGGCACCCGGACCGTGACGAACGCCGACGCATCGTCGCCGTCGCCGTTCTCGGTGCGGGTGTCGACCCGGCCGCCGATCGACTCGGCGTACGCGCTGATCTTCTGGGCGACCGCGCGGGGGTCCTTGACCGACACGTTGATCTGGCCGGTCGTGATGACCTCGCGGTCGGCTTCGGGTGTGACGGCCTTCTGGTCGGTGTCGCCGGTCCCGCCGGCGCTGCTCGTCGCTGCCTTCGTCCAGGCGCGCACCGTCTCGCTGGGCCTCGCTGCTGCTGTCCGGCGCTGTCGCTGCGCGCCGTCGCCGCCGCCGGTGTTCATGCCGTTGAGCGCGCTGATGCCCACGGAGCCGAAGCCGACCACGAGCACGCTCGCCGCGGCGAGGCCGATGGTGCTGCGGGCTCGGTGACCGCGCACGGCGATGTCCTTGTCGACGGCGTGCATGACCGAGGAGCGCATCGCAGCGACGCGGTCGTCGTTGAGTGTCGGGGTGTTCATGATGTCTCCCTCATCGAACGGAGGTCGGCGCGGAGCCGGGTGCGGAGGCGCGAGATGCGGTTGCGGACGACGGCGTGGCTGACGCCGAGCTCGCGCGCCGCCAGCTCGTACGTGTGATCGCCCGCGACGCACATGTCGTAGAGGCGCCGGTCGGTGGGCGGACAGCGCAGCGACCGCCTTGTCGATCTCGCTGCGGATCTGCCCGGCGACGACCTCGTCCTCGACCGACGAGTCGTCGGCCAGGTCGGCGTTGAGCTCGATGCTGCGGGCCCGAACCTTCTGCGAGCGGCGCCGGGCGTTGAGCGCCGTGAAGCGGGCCGTGACCAGGAGCCACGGCAGCACCGACTCGTCGACGACCGAGATGTGCCGGATCTTGTCCCACGTCGTGATGAACACGTCCTGCGTGACGTCCTCGGCCTCGCCCGCGTCGCGGACGACGGAGTACGCCTGCCAGTAGACCGGCCGCACGTGCCGGTCGTACAGCTGGCCGAACGCAGCCCGGTCGCCGGCGGCGGCGCGAGCCAGCAGCTCGCGGTCCCCGGTGCCTTCGGCGATGGTCGTCGGTGGTGTCACCCGGCGCTCCGATCTGTGCGGTGTGCGGACGTCTCTACTCACAGATGTCCGGACGAGCCACACCGTCTCACGTTCGGACGGACTTTTTCGGAAGTCGTCGCAGCCGGGGAGCGGCTCGTACGATGGAGCTCAGCAGGGAGGTCACCCGATGAAGCGCATTCTCGCGGCACTGGTCGTTGCGGCGACCGCGGTGCTCGCCGTGACCCTGCTGAGCGTCCGGGTCGGACTCGCCGCCGGCCTCGCCGGCGCCGACCGCGCTCCAGACCGCGACGCTCGACCAGGTCACCAAGCTCGATGCCGCCGCCGAAGGCCAAGTTCGTCCGCACGATCTTTGCGACGTCCAGCCTCAAGCGCTCCGAGCTCATGCTCGACTTCTGCAAGGGGCCGATCGCGGTCTTCGTCGGCGAGCACCGGCCGCGGCTCATCGCCGAGCACGACTACTGCGGCGGGCTCGACGTGGATGCCCAAGCTCGGCAAGGGCGACGCGATCAAGCTCTCGGGTGACGGCGTGCAGGACGGCACGTACGTCGTGACGACGATCGGGCACGGGATCCGCAACAAGACCAAGGTGCGCGACCTGCCGGACACCGACATCGTGCTGCAGACCTGCGTCAGCCACAACACGATGGTCCTGGTCGGCATGGACCTGTTCGATCCGACGCTGCAATCCTGAGCGATTTCGGGACGGATTCGGGTTGTCAGCGATACCGTGAATCGCAGGGCCGATGGGAGTGTCGGTCGCCACGAGGGAGTGCTACATGGAGATCGTTCGCGTCATCGTCGGCCGAGTGTCGATCCGTTCCAGACATGACGACGCTGGAGTCACGTCGATCGAGTACGGCTTGATCGGCACTGCCATTGCAATCCTCGTGGCTGCCGGAGTGGCCGGTCTGGGCCCGAAGGTCATCGCACTTTTCAGCGCGATCGGCACCTGACCGACGTCGTGCGGGGCCCAGCAGTGTCCTCTCGAGACGACCGCCGTGCCCATAGTCATTTCGAGCCAGAAAAAATGGCCCGTAACTTTTCGCAAAATTCCCGACATCGACCTCGGCGAAGTCTCTACCTTCTGAGCAGGGAGAGTCGTCCGTTCGGGCGACTTAAAAGTTAGAGGGAGTAACTCATGTCTGCTTTCAACAAGATGTTTGCGATTCTGTCGACGTTCCAGGGACGCGCAGAGCGCAAGGATGAGAAGGGCGTCACCGCCATCGAGTACGCACTCATGGCCGGCGGCATCGCATTGATCATCGTCGCCGCTCTGGCGATCCTCGGGCCGAAGATCAACACGCTCTTCACGAACATCAGCCTGTAGGTCGAACAACCACACAGCGCACTCGGGCGCTGGTCGCGCCGTGAATCCCCGGGTTCACGGCGCGACGTGGTTTTCGGCATCAGATCCATGGGTCCTCGATCCAGGGACCAGCGCGGAGTCGCAGCCGTTGAGTTCGCGCTGATCGTCCCCTTTCTCCTGCTGCTGGTCTGCGGGGTCATCGACTTCGGGGAGCGGTACAGGACGGCCGCGGTGTACAACAACGCGGCATTCGCCGCGGCTCGTTCGATGACCATCGAGAACAGCGTGACGAAAGCAAAGACAGCAGCTGTCAATGCCGGCATGCCGAGCACATTGACGCTGGCCGTCACCTACACGTCCGGCTACTCGTCCTGCAGCCCAAGCCGGTGACGGATCGTTCGGCAATGTGACCGTGACGATCACCAACCCCGCGAACGACAGCGACGAAGTTCTTCGGAACCACCTACTCGGTGACTGGAAAGGCGGTTGCGCGATGCAGTGGCACTCTGAGACGAGCGCGACGAGCGTGGCGTCACGACGGTCATGATCGCGCTGCTGGCGACCACGCTCATCGCCGCCGTGGGTATGAGCGTCGACGTGGGCAACTGCCTACGTCCAGCGTCAACGTCTGCAGACCGCGCCGACAACGCCGCGTTGGCCATCGCCCAGGACTGCGCGCTCTACCGCTCGACCTGTACCACGGCGGCACGAACCCGGCGCTGCGAACCGCGACCTCTGGTCGTAGCCAGAACATCCAAGTGCCACGACGAAGGTCCCCGGTACCGTCAGCGCGACCTCGAGCTCGGTCAAGGTCACCTCGACGAAGTCGATCCCGTTCTCGTTCGCCTCCGTGATTGGGGTCGCGCCCAAGACAGCGTCCGTCTCAGCGACTGCGACCTGGGACAAGGCGCCCCAGGAGGGCTATCCGCTGCTTCCGATGGCCGTCGGCTACTGCCAGTACAAGGCCAATGCGTTTCCGGCGACCACCACATCCTGATCCGTACCGATCTGCTCAGTGCCACGCTGAAGGGACTGATCGCGACCCTCAACCTGCTGGGGATCCCGCTCACGAACTTCTTCCCCGCGTCGACCTGCACCGGCAGCCAGGGCAACACGCTCAACATGAGCAACGGGGCTGTCTGGCTGACGGCACTCGTCGATGCGCTCGATCTGTTCGACATCAGCAACATGTCGCTGTGCAACATGAAGGTCAAGATCTTCACGACGCTGCTGGTCACGGCGGTGACTCCGGTCATCGCGCCGACGGCCTGCGTCAACAAGCTCAAGGTCGGCACGATCGCGATGATGCCGATCTACGAGTCCAGCTCCGCCTCACGGTCCTGTCGTCGTCGATCACGTTGCGGATCGTCGGTTTCGCGCCGTTCAAGATCACCGGCTGGCAGGAACCGGGCAACGCCAAGAACGATGCGACCGCCTCACCGAACTGCCTCAACATCCTCACGCTCACCTGCCAGGGGATCCAGGGCTACTTCGTGAGATCGGTCGTCCAGGACCCTGACCAGGTTTTCGCGTACGACGACGACGCGCCGGACCTCGGTGGCGTCAAGCTCGCAACTCGGCTCACGAACTAGTACGGAAGGGACAGAACCGTGAAGAAGAAACTGATGGCTCTCTTCAGTGCGGCGGCGCTGGCCGTCGTCGGCGTGGTGTCGCTCATCACCTACGCCAACGGTGCCGAGGATCGCGCTTTCGAAGGGGCCAAGCTCGTCGAGGTCCTCGTGGTGAAGACCGCCATCCCAGCTGAAACGCCGGCAAACCGCATCACCTCCGCGGTGGAGGTCAAGAAGGTGCCCATGTCGGTCAAGGCCGACGGAGCCATGACGGATCTGGACGAGGTCCAGGATCTCGCTACCAACACCAACCTGGTGCCGGGAGAGCAGGTCCTGCGGGAACGGTTCGGTGCCGTGGCCGGCAAGTCGAAGACGTCAGCGCTCCCGTCGGGAATGCAGGAGGTCTCCATCGCGGTCGGCTCTCCCCGGACGCCCAACGGCAAGGTCAAGGTCGGCGACAAGGTCGGAATCGTCGCAAGCTACGCCGCCAAGGGCGGCGACGGCGGCTACACGAACATCATCAAGAACGACGTTCTGGTGACTCGCGTCTCGGAGTCGGTCGTCGGGAAGGCGACTGGCGAGGACGCTGGTGTCCCGACCCTCATCACCTTCGCCGTGAAGCCCATGGACGTCGAGAAGATCGTCAACGCGGCCGAGTTCGGGAAGGTCTGGCTCACGATGCAGAACCCCCAGACGGACACCGATGGTTCGAAACTCATCCATTCGAGGGACGTGATCAAATGAGCAAGATTCTTCTTCTCGGCGGCGATGGTGGCCTCGAGTACCGACTGGGTCAGTTTCCAGGGAATCGTCTCGTGCCGATCGCCTCAGCGGCGGTCGAGAGCCCAGACTTCGACATCCGGAGGTTGGTGACCGACGACCAGCTGCCCGACATCGTGGTTCTGGGTCCCCAGGTCAGCCGGCACAACGCCATGTCCGTGGCCAGCATGCTCGATGCGATGCACCCGCAGATCACGGTCGTCCTTGTCGCGGAGCCGACGGCTGACGTCATGCTCGAGGCCATCCGTGCGGGCATACGTGACGTCCTGCCGCCTGAGGCGAGCGATGAGGAATACCGCATCATGCTCCTCAAGGCGCACGACCACGCAACCCGCCGGACGGTTCGGCGCGCGACGGAGGAGCCGACCGAGAACCGGGTCGTGGAGAGTCGGGTGGTCGTGGTCGCCTCACCCAAGGGCGGCGTCGGCAAGTCGACCATCGCGGTCAACCTCGCCGTCGGTCTTGCCCGTCAGGCGCCGCAGGACGTCGTGCTGGTCGACCTCGACCTGCAGTTCGGTGATGTCGCGACGCACCTCGACCTCAAGCCGGCGCACTCACTGGCGGACGCCTTCGCCAGCCAGGGCGGTCTGGACACGCTCCTGCTCAAGACCTTCCTCACGGCGCATCCCGCCGGGTTCTACGCATTGTGCGGCTCGGAGTCGCCCGCCGCTGCCGACAAGATTGGCCCCAAGCAGGTTCGGGAGCTGTTGGCGTCATTGGCATCGCAGTTCAGGTACGTCATCGTCGACACCGGTGCGGGCCTTGACGAGCCAACTCTTGGCTGCGCTCGAGGAGGCCAACGACGCTGTGTTCGTCTCGAGCATGGACGTCGCGAGCGTCCGAAACGTCCGCAAGGAGATCGAGGTCCTCGCGACGCTCAACATCCTGCCGACACGTCGGCACTTCCTGCTCAACTTCGCCGACCGCCAGTCCGGGCTCTCGGTCCGCGATGTCGAAGCGGTCGTCGGCCTGCCGGTCAACGTCGTCGTACCGCGGTCGCCAGAGGTCGCCTTGTCGTCCAACCGGGGTGTGCCGGTGCTGATGGAGAAGAAGGGCGGTCCCGCCGCAAAGGCGATGAGCAACGTCGTCAAGCGGCTCGAGGATGACGGCTCGAGCGCGCAAGCCAGGCTTCGCGCACAAGGGTGTTGCGCTCTCATGAGCAGCCTGAGCGAGCGCCTGGAATCGGCTCGCCTGCGGTAGACCCGGCCGAAGGGCCGTACGCCCAGAAGCGTCCTACGCAGAAGCGCATCACCGAGGAGCCCGAGCCCGCAACAGGTCGACGCCTTCGCCACGGTCAAGGCGCGCGCCGTCGAATCGCTGTTCGAGAGCATCGGCACGCGGATCAACGACTCCAGCCTGACCGAGGAGCAGCTCCAGGGCTACGTGCGCGAGGAGCTGACCCGCATCGTCGGGGCGGAGCAGCTGTTGCTGACGGCCGATGAACGCCAACGGCTCATCCAGGACATCGAGGACGACGCGCTCGGCCTCGGCCCGCTGCAGCGCCTGCTCGCACGACCCGACGGTCACCGAGATCATGGTCAACGGCCACGACCGCATCTACGTCGAGCGCGGCGGGCGGCTGATCGCAGCAGTCGGCTGCGGTTCGGCTCCGAGGAGCACCTGCGCCGCGTCATCGAGCGCATCGTCGGCCGTCGGGTCGCCGCATCGACGAGTCCTCGCCGCTGGTCGACGCGCGCCTGCCGGACGGCTCGCGCGTCAACGCGGTCATCCCGCCGCTGGCGGTGCACGGCTCGTCGCTGACGATCCGCAAGTTCTCCGACGACGCCGTTCACAGGTCGACGGACCTGGTCCGGTTCGGCACGATGACCCCGCAGATGGCGGAGCTGCTGCACGCGTGCGTGCAGTGCGCGGCTCAACATCGTGGTCTCGCGGCGGCACCGGCACCGGCAAGACGACGCTGCTCAACGTGCTGTCGTCGCTTCATCCCGACGGACGAGCGCATCGTCACGATCGAGGACGCGGTCGAGCTCAAGCTGCAGCAGGACCACGTCGTCAGCCTGGAGAGCTCGCCCGCCCAACATCGAGGGCAAGGGCGAGATCACGATCCGCGACCTGGTGCGCAACTCGCTGCGCATGCGGCCCGACCGCATCGTGGTCGGCGAGTGCCGCGGCGGCGAGAGCCTCGACATGCTGCAGGCGATGAACACCGGCCACGACGGCTCGCTCACGACGCTGCACGCCAACTCGCCGCGCGACGCGATCTCCCGCCTCGAGACGCTGGTGCTGATGGCCGGCATGGACCTGCCGCTGCGCGCGATCCGCGAGCAGATCGCCTCGGCGGTCGACCTGATCGTCCAGATCGACCCGCCTGCGCGACGGCACCCGGCGCGTCACTCACGTCACCGAGGTGCTCGGGCATGGAGAGCGACACCGTGGTCCTGCAGGACGTCTTCGTGTTCGACTTCTCGGCGGGCACCGATGCTGCAGGGCAAGTTCCTCGGCGTGCAGAAGTCCACCGGGCTCCGGCCGCGCTTCACCGACAAGTTCGAGGAGTACGGCATCGCGTACTCGACCTGAGAGCTTCATGCCGGCGAGGGCGGTCGTCGATGATTCTCGCGACCTGGGCGTCCTGTGCTGACCGCGGCAGCGTCGGCCTCGTCTCGTTCGCGCTGTTCGCGACCGACCGTCGGCAAGGGTGCGCGCTGTCGCGCCGCCGGCCCCCGGGCACCGACGCGATGCCGCCTCTGCGCGCGATCTCCGAGGGTCTTGGTCAACGCTGGTCGACTCGGTGCTCAAGCGTCGCGGTTGGGTCCCGTTCCCGCGGCCGAGCTCGAGATGGCCGTCGCTCGAGATGACCGCGCGGATCGCTCGTGGTCCTGGTCGTCGGCGCTGACCTGTCACCGCCTTCCTGCTCGGCAGCTCGTCTCGGCGGCAACGTCCTGGTCGGCTGTGCTGGCCGCTCTGTCGTGCCGGTCTGTCGCGAAGCTCGTGCTGCAGGTCGCGCGGCAACGAGCGCCGCGCGGCGTTCGCCGACCAGCTCGACGAGACGCTCGCAGATGATCGCGTCTGCGTTGCGCGCCGGCCACAGCCTGGCGCGAGCGCCTCGACACGGTCGCTCGCGGACGCCGCCGGTCCCCGATGTCGGAGGAGTTCGCCCGGATCGTCAACGAGAACCGGCTCGGACGCGACCTCGTGGAGGCCATGAGAGACCGCCGCAGACCGCATGGCGAGCCAGGACTTCCGTTGGGTCGCCGAGGCCGTCGCGGTGCAGCGCGACACCGGCGGCAACCTCAACGAGGTGCTCGACAACGTCGGCGAGACGATCCGCGAGCGCAATCACATCCGCGAGAAGGTCCGCGCTTTCGGCCGAGGGGCGTATGTCTCGCAGTACGTCCTCATGGCGCTGCCGATCGTCGTCGGTCTTGGCATGACCGTGATGAACCCTGGCTACATGGCACCGCTGTTCGACGGCACGACCGGCTCATCGTTCTGCTGCCGCGATACTCCGGCGTCCTCTACCGTCTCGGTGGCCTCTGGATGCGCGCCATCGTGAACGCGACAAGTGTCTGACATGGCCCCGTCATGCTGATCATCGGGCGTCATCTGCCTGCCCGCGGCGCTCGCGTCTGCCGGTGCACCGGTCTCGACTCGGCACCGTCCGACCAGAAGAGCGTCCGAGGCGCGTGTCCGAGCGATGGCCGCGGCTACCGCGACGCGACGGGCAAGCCGACCAAGAAGCGCGCACAAGCCCAAGGATCCGCCGCGAAGTACTGCGGGCATTCACCACGCGGGGTGCTGGTGACCAAGATCGAGCGTCAATTGCTGCTGGCCGGCATCCAGACGGCTGGGCGTTGCGCGATATCATCCTGCGCCAAGATCATTGCGCCTGTGCGTTGTCGCACTGCTGGCGTTCTCGTCTTCCAGCGAACATGGCATCGCCACTGTGGTCGGGATCATGCTGTCGTCGTGATCGTCGTCGCCTACTTCGTGCCTGACCTCCTGCTTCGGAGCCGCGCCGCAGGAACGGCAGAAGAAGATGATGCAGCGACCTGCCCGACCTGCTCGACCAGGTCACGATCTCGATCGAGGCGGGACTCGGCTTCGAGGCCGCCCTTTCGCAGGTCGGCTCGAGCGACCAGCGGCCGCTCGCGGAGGAGATCGTCCGAACCGTGCAGGACATGAAGCTGGGCATGCCGCGGCGCGATGCTACCATCGCGCTGGCCGCCCGCACGACGTCGAGGACCTGCGGCGGTTCATCCAAGGCATCATCCAGGCCGAGGAGCACGGTGTACCGATCTCGGCAGGTGGTGCGCATCCAGGCGGAGGAGATGCGCGATCAAGCGGCGACAGCGTGCGCGGAGGCACGGCCCAGAAGGTGCCGGTCAAGCTCCTGTTTCCCGCTGATGGCGTGCATCTTCCCGGTGCTTGTTCATCGTCGTCCTGACTCCGGCGATCCGTCGGCATCGAGCAAGGCCCTCGTAGCACCTGTCTCGGGGTGACATCGCGGACGGGCCTTCTGGCTCGGTCCGCGATGTCGTGCTGCCAACCATTGCCCTCCGACTTTACATTTGCTACCTTCTTGTAAAGCGCCTCTCCCAAGGCGTACGAGGAGGAATGCAGCATGACGATCCAGGCAACCGTCGACGGCAAGGTCATCGAGTGGCGCGACAAGAAGCGCTACCTGTGGATCATGGGCGCGATCATCCCGCTGATCCCCATGATGATGTGGGGGCTGTACGCGTGGACCGGCGCGACGATCGTGTGGTTCTTCGGACCGTTCTTCGTGTTCGTCCTGATCCCGCTGTTCGACCTGCTCGCCGGGCTCGACCCCAACAACCCGCCTGACGAGCTGATCGAGGCGCTCGAGGAGGACCGCTACTACCGCTGGGTGACCTACGCGTTCATCCCCGTGCAGATCGCCGGACTGATCTGGGGCGCCTACCTGCTCGGCGGCGACACGCTGCCGGGCATCGACGACCCGCTGACCGTCGTGCAGAAGATCGGCCTCGCGCTGGGCCTCGGCATGGTCGCCGGCATCGGCATCAACACCGCGCACGAGCTCGGCCACAAGAAGGAGGAGCACGAGCGCTGGTTCGCCCGCGTCGCCCTCGCCCAGACCTTCTACGGCCACTTCTTCATCGAGCACAACCGCGGCCACCACGTACGCGTCGCGACGCCGGAGGACCCCGCGAGCGGCCGCCTCGGCGAGACCGTCTGGGAGTTCATGCCGCGCACGATCATCGGCAGCCTCAAGAGCGCATGGGGCCTGGAGAAGAAGCGCTTCGCGCGCCAGAAGAAGTCGCACTGGACGATCAAGAACGACCTGTTCAACGCGTGGGCGTTCTCCGTCGTGCTGTGGGGCGGCTTGATGCTCGCGTTCGGCTGGCAGATCCTGCCCTACCTCGTGATCCAGGCCGCCGCCGGCATCTGGCTGCTGGAGTCGGTCAACTACCTCGAGCACTACGGCATGAAGCGCGCCAAGCTCGAGTCCGGCCGCTATGAGCGGGTCAACCCGAGCCACAGCTGGAACTCCAACAACATCGGCACCAACGTGCTGCTCTACCACCTGCAGCGGCACAGCGACCACCACGCCAACCCGACCCGCCGCTACCAGGCGCTGCGCGACTTCAAGGAGGCGCCGGTCCTGCCGACGGGATATGCGGGCATGATCGTCCTGACGTGGATCCCGCAGGTCTGGCGCAAGGTCATGGACAAGCGGGTGCTGGGTCACTACGACGGCGACATCGGCCGCGCCAACCTGCACCCGCGGACGGCCGAGGCGTACGTACGGAGGTACGGCGCCGGCACGAGCCAGGACGAGGAGGTGGCCGCATGAGCCAATTCATCTGCCCCAACTGCGAGTACGTGTATGACGAGGAGCAAGGGCAATCCCCGCGAGGGATGGCCGGCCGGCACCCCGTTCGCCGAGATCGACCCCGACTGGACGTGCCCCGACTGTGGCGTACGCGAGCAGGTCGACTTCCTGCCGATCGAGGAGTTCGAGCACAACGACCAGGACGGCAACATCATCGCCGCCGAGACCCGAGCCGAGGTGCAGCGAAAGTCCGCTGACCGGCAGGACGCGGCGAACGAGGACGTGCGACCGAAGGAGAAGGCCAGTGAAGCGTTGGGAATGCCAGCAGTGCGGATTCGTCTACGACGAGGCCGAGGGCTGGCCCGAGGAGGACATCCCGCCCGGCACCAAGTGGGAGGACATCCCCGACGACTGGACGTGCCCCGACTGCGGCGCCGCCAAGGCTGACTTCACGATGTTCGAGCTGGTCTGATGGCCCACCGGACGGTCATCGTCGGGGCCGGCATCGCCGGTGTCAGCGCGGCCGCCGCCATGCGGCGCAGCGGCTACGAGGGTGACATCGACCTGCTGGGCGACGAGCCCGAGCTGCCCTACCGACGGCCGCCGGTGTCCAAGGAGATCGTCCGCGGCGAGAAGACGCCCGACGAGATCCGCATCAAGAAGCCCGAGTGGTACGAGCAGCAGTCCGTCAACCTGCGCACCGGCGTCACGCGTCGCCTCGATCGACACCGACGCGCACGTGGTGCGGCTCGCCGACGGCGAGGAGGTCGGCTACGACCAGCTGCTGCTCGCGACCGGCGGCCGGGCACGTTCGCCCTGGTCAGCGTCCGGCATCCGTACGCTCCGCAGCCTCGCCGACGCGCCGCGCCTGCAGGCCGAGCTGACGCCGGGCAGCCACGTGATCGTCGTCGGCGCCGGGCTGATCGGCTCCGAGATCGCCGCGAGCGCTCGCACCCTCGGCTGCGAGGTCACGCTGCTGGAGACCGCCGCGCTGCCGCTGCCGCGCCTGCTTGCCGCCCGAGCTGGGTGAGCTGTACGTCGACCTGCACAAGAGCGAGGGCACCGACCTGCACACCGGCGTGCTGGTGTCGTCGATCGAGCCCGACGGCGACGAGACCGTCGTACGCGCCACGCGACGGGCGTACGTGGTCGGCGCCGGTCGTCGTGGTCGCGGTCGGCATGGAGCCCAACGTCGAGCTCGCCGAGGCCGCCGGCATCGAGGTCGCCAACGGCATCGTCGTCGACGAGTTCGGCCGCACGTCGGCGCCGGATGTGTTCGCCGCGGGCGATGTCGCCAACCAGCCCAACGGCGTCCTCGGCGGCCGGCATCGCGTCGAGCACTGGCAGGGCGCGCAGAACCACGGCACGGCGATCGGCAAGGTCATGGCCGGCGGCGATGTGCCCGTTCGTCGAGGTGCCGTGGTGCTGGTCCGACCAGTACGGCCACAACCTGCAGGTCACGGGCTGGCCCGAGACCTCGCACGAGCTCGTGGTCCACGGCTCGCTGGACGACCGCGACTTCATCGCCTACCTGCTCGACGACGGTGTCGTACGCGGCGCCGTCGGCATCGGCCGACCGCGGGACATCCGGGCCGCCGAGAAGTGGATCGCCGCAGGTCAGCGGCTTGCTGATGCACTCGAGGCGGACGCATGACCGCCGAAGCGGCGGTCGCGCCCGTGCGCGAGCGACTGCTCGACGCGGCCCAGTCCATGATCGAGGACACCGGCTGGTCGAGCGTCACGATGGCACGCATCGCCGAGCGGGCCGGGGTGAGCCGCCAGACGGTCTACAACGAGTTCGGCAACAAGCACGGTCTTGCCGAGCAGCTGGCGATGCGGGAGCTGGCGCGGTTCCTCGACGTCGTGCGCGAGCGCATGGCGGCGGAGACGACGCTCGTCGAGGGCATACGCGCCGCCTGCGAAGGCGCGCTGCTCATGGGGGAGCAGAGCCTGCTGGTCCGCACGATCGTGACGTCGCTGCCCGAGGAGCAGGACGCTGACTTCCTGCAGATCCTGACGACGGAGTCCGGCGAGATCGTCGAGGCGGCCGTGATGGTCGTCAAGCAGTCCGTCGTCGAGCTCTACCCGCCCCATGCCGCTGACCGACGCCGAGCTCGAGGTCGCGGTCGAGATCGTCGTACGCCTGGTGCTGTCGGCGATCACCCGGCCCGTCCAAGCCGCCGCGCGAAGCCGCCGCCGACATCGCCTGGATCATCGGCATGGCCCTCAAGGGTGCCGAACGCGACTGACTACGGCGAAGGCGTCGGCGCAGTCGGGGACGCTCGGCGTCGGCGTGCTCGGCGTCGGGACGCTCGGCGTCGGTGTCCGACGGGGCAGGTGTCGGCGTCGGGTGCGGCGCCCTCGCGTGACGTACACGAGGCGGCCGTCGGCGAGCCGGTAGACCGTGCCGACGGGCGTGCCGCGGCCGACGGTCTTGGTGCCGTTGGGTGGCACGTCCTTGACCTCCTCGCCGGGCTTGGTGGTGACCTCGCCGAGGGCCGGCTTGATCAGGCCCTTGTCGCTGACCGCGCCCTCGAGGCCGAGCGACGACAGCGCGGCGAGCAGGAACGCGACGGCGAGGACGATGCCGATGTCGAACATGTTGACCAGGCCGTCGAGCGGGTCGCCGGCGTGGTCGCGCCTGATGTGCGCCCGCGGCGTCACATGGATCATGGCGTCGGCTCCGTCAGCGGCGGGAGAGTGGGCGGCGGGCCGTACGAGCGGTTCGCGGACTGGCCCGGTGCTGGCGCTCGCGGGTGGCGGCGGACGGTGCGGAGTCTTGCGTCGCGGCACCGGAGTCACGGCGGATGCGCCGGTGCCGTCATCGGTCAGGACCGCGGCGATGTATTCGAGGTCGGAGAAGTCCTGGCCGTAGAGCCGTTCGCGTACGAGTGACAGTCCCAGCGCGAGCACGCCGATCAGGATGCCGAGCACCGTGATCGAGAACGCGAGCCGCAGGTTCTCGGTCAGGGCTTCGACGTCGCCCCGGGCGAGGCCGTCCAGCGCCGGTGCCAGCGGGATCAAGGTGCCCATCAGGCCGAGCGCCGGGCCGACGCGGACCAGCAGGCGGGTGCGCGAGAGGCGGCCCTGCCGGGAGAAGTCGAAGTCGGCGAGCTCCTTGGCGATGCGGGTGTCGGCGCCGGGCTTGCCGATCTCCTTGACGATGACGCTGAACGCGGAACCGACGGCCGAGCTCCATGCGACGGTGTGCAGCAGCGCGGACGCCTCGGTCGCCCGACCGGCGTCGACCGCCTGGCGCGCCGAGGCGCCGGCGCGGGAGAGCGCGGTGAACGTACGCCGGCGGCGCTTGACCAGCTCGACGATGAACATCCCGGTCTCGACGAGGACCGCCGCGAGGGCCAGGAGCGCCAGGATCACGACCGGCAGCTCCAGCGCCTCCGCGACGCGGAAGATGATGTTGTAGATGCCGTCGCTCATGCCGGAGCCTCCGTGCATGACTGCTTGGACTGTTCGCTCGCTGTCGCTCGCTCATGCGCGTCTCCTCAGGTGCGCCAGCCTGGTGCTGACCCATCGTGCTTCGATCTCGGCGCCGAGTCCCAGCAGCAGGATGACGGCGAGCCCGCCGATCACCGCGCCGCTGATCTTGCGGCTGGTGGACAGCTCGCTCGCCTCGGTGGGCTGACTCGCCACCTCGGCTCCGGGGATGCTGTCGCCCGTCTCGGCCCCGGCGCCGGCGAGCACGAAGCCCTCGACCTCCTGCAGGCCGTCGTCGGTCGGCGTGGTGGGCACGTCCGGCAGGTCTGACAGCGGGGCGTCGCCCAATGGCGGGGTGCTCGTGTCGTTGGGGATGTAGGGCGGGGTGTATCCGCCGCCACCCCCACCTCCGCCGGTGCCGCCACCTCCACCAGTGCCGCCGGTGCCGCCCGTTCCAGTCGTGGGCGGCGGCTTGGGCGGGCTTGTCGACCTTGACGCTCGACGTCGCCGCCCGGCCGTACGAGCCGTCGTGTCGCGGACCTGCAGGTTGACCGAGTAGGTGCCCTTCTTGGTGTACGTGTGCGACGGCGCGGCCGACTTGTCCTCGGTCTTGGTGCCGCCGGTGAAGTTCCACGCGTAGCTCAGGCTGTCGCTGTTGGGCGAGACCTCCGCCGTGAAGGTCACAGGCGTCTCCGTCGTGATCTTGCTGGGTTCCGACTTGACAGTCGACGTCCAGGAGATCCCCGGTCGTGTGGAGCGTCACGGTCAATGGGGTGCCCGCGGGGAGGGTGAACACGTCGTCGGCGTTGACGTCGTTCGGCCCTCGGAGAGGCCGGACATACCCGATCTCTCCGGTGCTGGTCTGATAGATCGCCGGGAGCCGGCCCTCTTCGAAGCCAGCACCATCGATTTCGGGCTTGTCGAGTACCGCTGGGAACTTGCCGGGGTTGTCGGTCTCGGAGAACTTGCCGCCGGCATTCGGTTTTCCTGCCTCGATCACTGTCTTGATCGACCACGCCTTTGCAACGGCAGAGCGGAGTTGGCTGTTCGTTCGGCTTGGAGCGCACCGTGTAACCCTGATTGCTCACTTCTGTTTTGCCCTCTAGCGGCACGGCGAAGGTCTGCGGCTGGTCGCCCTTGGCGCCGACGATCTTGAGGGTCACGCAAGGGGGGCCAGGCAGTCCGGACAGACGTCAGCGGCGGCAGACGACGCCACCAAACGGCACCGTCACCAGCGTCGAGGGCTCCGGCCAGCAGCGCTCGTCGCGCGCGCTGCATCGTGGTGCTCACCGGATCTCCCTCCGAGATCGTCGTGGACTCTCCAGTATGAAGCGCGAGGGGGTCTCGCGCAGAGGGTTCACTCAGTCGATCGTACGAACATCGCGTGGCTGTCGCACGGCGAAGTGGGCGCTCAGATCCAGCGGTCGAACCACATGCGAGCGTGCCAGGAGTCGTACGAGATGATCTGGCCCGTCAGGACGGGGTGGAAGAACCAGAAGGCCATGACGACGGCGGTCATGAAGCCGCCGGCGAGCACTGCCACGACATAGCGGTGCCGCGGAGTCGTCGGCCGATCGGACGAGCTCGTGCACGACCAAGCGTGATCGCGATGATCGTGAACGGGATGATCGCCACGGCGTAGTAGGAGAAGATCGGCCGCGCTGTGAAGTTGAACCACGGCAGCCAGCTGACGAGCACCGCCACGACGGGCACACCCCAGCGCCAGCTGCGGGTCGTGATCCAGGCGGCGATCGACGCCAGCAGCGCGAGGGCGCCGGACCACCAGATGATCGGGTTGCCGAGGATCATCACCTCGCGCACGCACGACGACCCGGCGGATGCACCGCAGTCCGAGAGCGGGAACTCGCCCTTGTACTCGACGACGACCGGGCGCTCCAGCACGAGCCAGCCGAGCGGGTTGGACTCGTACGGATGGTGCTCGGCCGTGTCGAGCCCCTTCGTCGAGAAGTCCCACGTCATGACGTGGAAGTGCCACAGCGACCGGAACGCGTCGCGGGTCTCGCCGAGGAAGCCCGGGGTCGGCTTGTCGACATATGCCCCCCACGGCGCCGAGTAGTCGCCGTAGCCGTGGCCGAAGCGCGCCTCGTACGCGTGATGGTGGATCAGGAAGCCGGTCCACGTCGCGAGGTAGACCAGGCCGGCGACCACGACGATCGAGACGAACGCGGGGACGCCCACTCGCAGGGTCGTGACGACCCAGCTGTGGCGCCTGACTGCCGGGTCGGCGGGGCCGCGCTTGCGCGCCAGGACCTCCCAGATCACGGCCAGGAGACCGAACGCCGCGAGGACGAGCGCCCCGTTCCACTTCGTCCCGCACGCCATGCCGAAGCACACGCCGGCGGCCAGCTGCCACGGCCGGATGACCCGGTAGCGGTCGAGCCGGTCGCGGATCCAGTCGCGGTCGGCGACGAGGCAGGCGACACCGCAGACGAGCCAGAACGCGAGGAAGACGTCGAGCAGCGCGATCCTCGACATCACGAAGTGCAGGCCGTCGAACGCCAGCAGCAGACCCGCGAAGCAGCCCATGACGGTCGAGCCGGTCATGCGGCGGACGAGCCGGGCGAGCACCAGCACGGTCAGCGAGCCGATCACGACCGCGGCGATGCGCCAGCCGAACGCGTCGAGCCCGAAGATGCGCTCGCCGATCGCGATGATCCACTTGCCGCCGTCGGGGTGCACGATCCACGACGGGTCGCCGGTCATCAGGCCCTTGGTGTCGCCGCGCTGGATCTGCTTGTTGGCGCTCTCGACGAAGTCCTGGACATACCCGTGCTGGTCCAGCGACCACGCGTCCTTGGCGTAGTAGGTCTCGTCGAACATCAGGATGCGGGGCTTGCCGACGTTCCACACCCGCAGGACGAAAGCGAGGAGGGCGACGCAGATCGGGCCGATCCAGCCCCATGCGCGGTCTGAGACCCTCGCCAGCAACGTCACCGGGCCAGCGTAGGGGAGCGCCCTGAGAGGCCAGCCACCTGACATGCTGGCGGCATGCTCATCCTTGCGGCGACCCCCATCGGCCAGGTTGCCGACGCCAGCGGACGGCTCGGCCAGGCGCTCGCGACCGCGGACGTCGTCGCGGCCGAGGACACCCGCAGGCTCAAGCGGCTCGCGTCGGAGCTGGGCGTGGAGATCGGCGGCCGGGTCGTGTCCTACTTCGAGGGCAACGAGGAGCGCCGTACGCCCGAGCTCGCGGCACTGCTGGCCGACGGCTCGACCGTGGTCCTGGTGACCGACGCCGGTATGCCCAGCGTGTCCGATCCCGGCTATCGGCTGGTCGTCGCCGCGATCGCCGCCGATGTCGTGGTGACGTCGATCCCCGGACCGTCGGCGGTGCTGACGGCGCTCGCCGTGTCGGGCCTGCCGGTCGACCGGTTCTGCTTCGAGGGGTTCCTGCCGCGCAAGGCGGGGGAGCGTACGCGCGCGTTGACCGAGCTCGTCGCCGAGCGGCGCACGATGGTGTTCTTCGAGTCGCCGCACCGCACCGAGGCGTCGCTGCGGGCCATGGCCGAGGTGCTGGGCGCCGACCGGGCCGCCGCGGTGTGCCGCGAGCTCACCAAGACGTACGAGGAGGTGGCCCGGGGCAGCCTCGAGGAGCTCGTCGAGTGGGCCGCCGGCCAGGAGCAAGGCGTACGCGGTGAGGTCACGATCGTCGTCGGCGGAGCCGCGCCGGACACCCGGACGTACGGGCCGGACGACCTGCGTGAGCTCGTCGTCGCCCGGCAGGCCGAGGGGCTCAGCCGCAAGGATGCGATCGAGCAGGTCGCGGGCGAGACCGGCGTACGCAAGAAGGATGTCTACGACGCCGCGCACTCGTAGAGTGCCGCGCACGCACGCCCTACGATTGACGACGTGTCCGACTCCACGTTCTACGTCACCACGCCGATCTACTACGTCAACGACGCGCCCCACATCGGGCACGGCTACACGACGGTCATGGGTGACATCATCACGCGCTGGCACCGCCAGCGCGGCGAGAGCGTCTGGTACCTGACGGGCACCGACGAGCACGGCCAGAAGGTCCTCCGCAAGGCCGACCAGAACGGCGTCTCGCCGCAGGACTGGGTCGACAAGCTCGTCGAGGAGGAGTGGAAGCCGCTGCTCAACACGATCGACATCGCCAACGACGACTACATCCGTACGACGGAGCAGCGCCACCTCGACGGCGCCAAGGCGTTCTGGCAGGCGCTCTATGAGCGCGACGCCGTCTACAAGGGCAGCTTCTCGGGCTACTACAGCGTCGGCGCCGAGGAGTTCGTCGGCGACGACGACGTGGCCGACGGCGAGGGTGACGACGAGGGCTTCAAGGTCTCCAAGCTCGACGGCAGCCGCGTCGAGCACATGACGGAGGAGAACTACTTCTTCCGGCTCAGCGACTACCAGCAGAAGCTGCTCGACTTCTATGACGCCAACCCCGACTTCATCCAGCCCGCATCGGTGCGCAACGAGCTGATCGCGTTCGTCAAGCGCGGCCTGCGGGACCTGTCGATCTCGCGCTCGACGTTCGACTGGGGCATCCAGGTGCCGTGGGACGACAAGCACGTCATGTACGTCTGGATCGAGGCGCTGCTCAACTACGTGACCGCCGCCGGATATGGCGTCGACGACGAGCGCTTCAAGGAGCTGTGGCCGGCCAACATCCACATCGTCGGCAAGGACATCGCCCGGTTCCACGCCGTGATCTGGCCCGCGATGCTGATGGCGGCCGGGCAGCCCGTGCCGCACCAGGTGTTCGCGCACGGCTGGATCCTCGTCGGCGGCCAGAAGATGTCCAAGTCCAAGGCCAACGGCATCCGTCCCGACGAGATCGTCGACACGTTCGGCTCCGACGCCTACCGCTACTACTTCGCGCGGGCGCTGACGTTCGGCAGCGACGGCTCGATCTCGTGGGAGGACATGCACGCCCGCTATCACGCCGAGCTCGCCAACGGCTTCGGCAACCTCGCGTCGCGGGTTGCCGCGATGATCGGCAAGTACTTCGACGGTTCGCTGCCCGCGGCCGGGGCCACGACCGCCGCGGAGCAGAAGGTCATCGACCTGGTTGCCGAGGCCGTCGCCGAGGCTGACGCGGCGATCGAGGCGGTCGCGCCGCAGGATGCCCTGACCGCGGTCTGGCGCATCGTCGACGAGCTCAACGGCTACATCACGGAGCAGGCGCCGTGGAAGGTCGCCAAGGACGACGCCTGACAGTGACCGGCTCGGCACGATCCTGGCGACGGCCGCGGAGGGCCTGCGGGTCCTCGCGGTGCTGCTCAACCCCGTGATGCCCAAGGCCTCGGCGGTGCTGTGGGACTCGCTGGGCGCCGAGCCGACACTCGGAACCCTCGCCGACCAGCGCATCGACGCCGTCGCGGCTTGGGGTCAGCTGCCTGCCGGCGCGACGATCACCAAGCCCGCCTCGCTGTTCCCGCGCATCGAGGCCGCGGCCGAGTGACGCTCACCGAAGGCTGGCCGGAGGCGCCGGAGCCCCTGCCGTCGCCGGTCGTCGACAATCACTGTCACCTCGACCATCGCGCGTACGCCAAAGGTGTCGAGGGTGGCCTGCTGATCCCGGTCGACGAGGCGCTCGACCGGGCGGCAGCCGTCGGCGTGACTCGCGTCGTGCAGGTCGGCTGCGACCTCGAGGGCTCGCGCTGGGCGGTCGAGACCGCCGAGGCGTACGACTCGGTGATCGCCGCTGTCGCGCTGCACCCCAACGAGGCGCCGAAGCACGCGGAGCTGGGCGACCTCGACGAGGCGCTGGCCGAGATCAACGCGCTGGCGCAGTCGCCCCACGTACGAGCCGTCGGCGAGACCGGGCTCGACTACTTCCGGACGGGCGAGGCCGGCCGTGAGGCCCAGCACGCGTCGTTCCGTGAGCACATCCGCATGGCCAAGCGGCACGACAAGACGCTCGTGATCCACGACCGCGACGCGCACGACGACGTGCTGGCGGTGCTCGATGACGAGGGCTCACCGGACCGCGTCGTGATGCACTGCTTCTCCGGCGATGCCGACTTCGCGCGCGAGTGCCTGGACCGCGGGGCCTACCTGTCGTTCGCCGGCACGGTTACCTTCAAGAACGCTGAGAACCTCCGTGAAGCGCTCCGAATTGCGCCTCCTGACCGTATCCTTGTCGAGACCGATGCGCCTTTCCTCACACCCACGCCGCATCGCGGGAGCCCGAACGCTTCGTTCTTGATCCCGCTGACGGTGCGGTTTATGGCCGGAATTGCAGGCAAAACGGTCGACGAACTCTGCCAGGACATCAATGCGAACACGGTTTCTGCATTCGGTGGTGACTGGCCTCACAGGATTTGACCCAGGAAGGCGCACCCGTATGGTTGAAAGTCGGCCCCGTCACCGACTGTCAAGGAATTCTGTGCAGCCAGACTCAACCGTCCCCCGTACGACTGCTTCCGGAAAGCGTCGTCATCGCAAGTCATTTCCCCTCATCGCCCTCAACCTCGCGATCGTTCTCGTCGTCGCAGGAGGCACCGCCGCATACGGCGCGCTCAGCCACACGGTCACGCTGACCGTCGACGGCAAGAGCGACAAGATCCGCACGTTCGGCGACAACGTCTCGGACGTCCTCAAGTCCAAGCACATCACGTTGCGGCCCGACGACCGGCTCAGCAAGCCCAAGTCCGACCGCCATCACCGACGGCGACAAGATCACCGTCTCGTACGCCAAGCCCGTCACCCTCGCGGTCGACGGCGCCGTCACCGAGCACACGGTCTATGACCGCACGGTCGGCGACGCGTTCGACACCCTCGGCGTCGAGCCCCCCTCGGGCGCCTACCTCTCGGCCAAGACGTCGAGCGTCATCCCGCGCAAGGGTGCACAGCTCGTCGTGAGCAGCGAGAAGTCGCTCACCGTGATCGCCGACAAGAAGAAGCAGACCATCACGTCGTCCGCTCCGACCGTCGCTGCCGTGCTCAAGAAGGCCGACGTCACCCTCGACTCCGACGACGAGGTCAAGCCCGGCAAGGATGCCTTCGTCAAGCCCGACGCCGAGCTTCGCGTCGTCCGCATCAAGAAGGTCACCAAGACCGAGACCGTCCCGGTCAACTACAAGGTCCAGGTCCGCAAGGATCCCGAGGCCTCGGTCGGCGAGAAGACCGTCGTCCAGCCCGGCAAGAAGGGCGAGGCGCGCGAGAAGGTCACGCTCATCTACGCCGACGGCAAGCTCCGTGAGCGCGTCGTCCTGGTCTCGCGGTCGCTGTCCGAGCCGCGCGCCGCAGATCGAGGAGCACGGCACCAGCACGACCCCGCCCGACAGCGTCTGGGACAAGATCGCCCAGTGCGAGTCCGGCGGCAACTGGCACATCAACACCGGCAACGGCTACTACGGCGGGCTGCAGTTCAGCGCCGCGACGTGGCACAGCGTCGGCGGCACGGGTCTGCCGAGCGACCACAGTCGCGAGGAGCAGATCAAGCGCGCCAAGATCCTCCAGGCCCGTTCGGGCTGGGGCCAGTGGGGCTGCGCCCATGCGAGGTTCGACTGACGCACTCCGCTGGTTCGAACCCCGTAAGGCTGCTCGGGCCCGCTGACGTCCGACGCCTTGCCGAGTCCTGTGGCATCCGCCCGACCAAGCAACGCGGGCAGAACTTCGTCATCGACGCCAACACCGTACGTCGCATCGTGCGCACGTCCGGTGTCGGCGCCGATGACGTTGTCGTCGAGATCGGCCCTGGCCTGGGGTCCTTGACCCTCGGGCTGCTCGAGGTGGCTTCCCACGTCACGGTCGTGGAGCTCGACGAGGTGCTGGCGGCACAGCTGCCGTCGACGATCGCGGAGTATGCCCCCGACCAGGCGTCGCACTTCGACCTCGTCACGGCCGACGCGATGCGGGTGACCGAGCTGCCCGGCCCGACGCCCACGGCGCTCGTGGCCAACCTGCCCTACAACGTGTCGGTGCCGGTCCTGCTGACGTTCTTCGAGCGGTTCCCGTCGATCACGACGGGGCTCGTCATGGTGCAGGCCGAGGTCGCGCACCGGCTCGCCGCCGGGCCGGGCTCCAAGACGTACGGGGTGCCGAGCGTCAAGGCCGCCTGGTACGCCGAGCTGCGGCTCGCCGGTTCGATCGGGCGCAACGTGTTCTGGCCGATGCCCAACGTCGAGTCGGCGCTGGTCGCCTGGACCCGGCGCGAGCCGCCCGGCGACGAGGCGCAGCGCCTGCGTACGTTCGCGGTCGTCGACGCTGCGTTCGCCCAGCGCCGCAAGACCATGCGCGCCGCGCTGTCGGAGCTCGCCGGCTCGGGCCCGGCCGCGGAAGAAGCGCTCGTGGCGGCCGGCATCTCGCCGCAGGCCCGCGGCGAGCAGCTGGGCGTCGAGGAGTTCTTCCGCCTCGGCCAGTTCCTGACTCCCGTGCTGAACCCGCTCCACAAACAGGCAGGCGTGGGTTAGCGTCGGATGGCATGACCACTGACGGAGACTGGATAGACCAGGCGATCGAGCTCGCCGTGCTCAACGTCGCCGACGGGGCGGGCCGTTCGGCGCCTTGATCGTGCGCGACGGCGGCGTGGTGGCGACCGGCCAGAACCGGGTGACCCGGGACCTCGATCCGACGGCGCACGCCGAGGTCCAGGCGATCCGCAACGCGTGCCGGGCGACTGGTGAGTTCTCGCTGGCCGGGTCGACGCTGTATGCCTCGTGCGAGCCGTGCCCGCTGTGTGTCTCTGCCTCCCTCTGGGCGCGGATCGATCGTGTGGTCTACGCCGCCGACCGCCACGACGCGGCGCGCGGAGGGTTCGACGACCGGGAGTTCTACGACCTGTTCGGCCGCGAGCGCTCGACCTGGCCGACCTCGATCGAGGAGCTGCGAACGGCCGACGCCGACGCACCGTTCGAGGCCTGGCTCGCCAAAGCAGACCGCACGGCGTACTGAATCCGGGGCACGTGGCCTGATCGGACCATGGTCAATCGCCGATCTGCGTCCTACCGTGCCCGTAGGACGTCTGCAAAGGAGCAGGTCATGGCATTCATTCAGATCATCGAAGGACGCACGAGCCGCGACGACGAGATGAGGCACTCGTCGCGGACCTCAGAGGGCGCACGGAGGGACAGTCCACGGTCCGCCGTGCGATCGAGACGAAGGACAGGGACGACCCGAACCGCTTCATGGTCATGGTGTTCTTCGACTCGTACGAGTCGGCGATGGAGAACTCGAACATGCCGGAGACGGACGAGTTCTCCAAGCAGATGACCGAGCTGGTCGACGGGCCGCCGACGTTCCACAACCTCGACGTGGTCGACGACAAGACCTACTAGGCCACGTCAGCTGAGGCGAGTTCGCCCCACCGCCGGTGGAACTGTGCACCGGCCACTAGGTTGAACGGGTGACCACCGCCACCGTCCGCGTCCCCGCCAAGATCAACCTGTGCCTCGGCGTCGGGCCGGTCAGGGACGACGGCTATCACCCGTTGGCGACGGTCTATCAGGCCGTCGACCTGCACGACGAGGTCCGGGCCACGACGCGCGACGACGACCAGATCACGGTGGCGGTGCACAGCGAGCTCGACGTACGGGTCGAGCTGGCGCTGGTGCCCGAGGACGACGACAACCTCGCGGTGCAGGCGGCGCGGCTGCTGCGCGAGACGACGGGCACGACCGAAGGTGTCGACCTCGCGATCCGCAAGGTCATCCCGGTCGCGGGCGGTATGGCCGGCGGCTCGGCCGATGCCGCCGCCGCGCTGGTGGCGTGCAACGACGCCTGGGCGACGGGCCTGTCCCGTGCGGAGCTCGAGAAGCTCGCCGCGCAGCTCGGCAGCGACGTGCCGTTCCTGCTGCACGGTGGCAACGCGATCGGCGGCGGCCGCGGCGAGACGATCAGCCCGGTGCTGGCGCGCGGCTCGTACCACTGGGTCTTCGCGATGGCGCACGAAGGACTGTCGACCAAGGCGGTCTACGCCGAGTTCGACCGGCTCAACCGGGGCTCACAGGTGCAGGACCCCGTCGTGCCTGATGCGCTGCTCGCCGCCCTGCGTGCCGGCGATGCCGAGGCGCTCGGCGACGCGCTCTCCAACGACCTGACCGAGGCGGCGCTGTCGCTGCGACCCGAGCTGCAGGACACCCTCGAGATCGGCATCGAGGCCGGGGCGCTGGGCGCGATCCTGTCGGGCTCCGGGCCCACGGCGCTGTTCCTCGCGTCCGACGAGCAGCACAGCCTCGACATCGCGTTCGCCCTGAGCAGCGCTTCCGGATGCGCCGACGTCGTCCAGTCCCGCGGCCCCGTCACCGGAGCCCGCGTCACCAGCTGAGCACTCGCCTACCGCCGCGAGTGGCGCGGTGTGGCTGGATTGGGGCGCTGAGATCCAACCACATTGCGCCACTCGCGGGGGTTTGGCCTCGGCCGTCAGCTCTCGACGAGCTCGGTCAGCTCGAGCCAGCGGTGCTCGTGCTCCTCGACCTGCTGCTCCAGCTCGGTGACGGTCTTGACCAGGCCCGCGAGACCGGCAGCATCCGTGGGGTCGTGCTGCGCCATCTCGACATGCAACGCGTCGATGCGCGCCGACAGCTTCTCCATCTTGCGGTCGATCGAGCCGATCTCCTTCTTGGTGTTGCGGAGCTCGGCGCTCGACAGCTTCGGCGTGGCCGGCGTGTGCCCGGCGGTCGACGGGTTGGACGCGGCGGGGGAGTCCTGCTCCTTGCGGAGTCGGAGGTACTGGTCGACGCCGCCGGGCAGGTGCCGGAAGTGACCGTCGAGGATCGCGTACTGCTGGTCGGTGATGCGCTCCAGCAGGTAGCGGTCGTGCGACACGACGAGCAGCGTGCCGGGCCACGAGTCGAGCAGGTCCTCCATCGCGGCCAGCATGTCGGTGTCGAGGTCGTTGGTCGGCTCGTCGAGCACCAGCACGTTGGGCTCGTCGAGCAGGATCAGCAGCAGCTGGAGCCGGCGCTTCTGGCCGCCTGACAGGTCGCGGACCGGGCGTCGCCATCTGCGCGTTGGAGAACCCGAGCCGCTCCAGCAGCTGGCTCGGCGTCATCTCCTTGCCGCCTGACACGTATGCGGTGCGCTGACGGCCCACGACGTCGCTGACCCGGTCGGCGCCGACGTCCTTGAGCTCGTCGAGCTCCTGCGTCAGCGTGACGACCTTGACGGTCTTGCCGCGCTTGACCCGCCCCGACGTCGGTTGCACCGCGCCGGTCACGAGCCCCAGCAGGGTCGACTTGCCGGCACCGTTGGCGCCGAGGACGCCGGTACGTTCGCCGGGCCCGATGCGCCACTCGACCTTCTTGAGCACCTCGTGGTCGTACGAGACGCTGACGTCGAGGATGTCGACGACGTCCTTGCCGAGCCGCGATGTCGCCATCTGCTTGAGCACGATGGGGTCGCGCGGGGGCGGCTCGTTGGCGATCAGCTCGTTGGCGGCGTCGATGCGGAACTTCGGCTTCGACGTACGCGCGGGGGCGCCGCGGCGCAGCCAGGCCAGCTCCTTGCGCATCAGGTTCTGCCGCTTGGACTCGGTCGCCGAGGCGTGCCGGTCACGCTCGACGCGCTGCAGGATGTAGGCCGCGTAGCCGCCCTCGAACGGCTCGACGATGCCGTCGTGGACCTCCCAGGTCGCGTTGCAGACCTCGTCGAGGAACCACCGGTCGTGGGTCACGACGAGCAGCCCGCCGGCGTTCGAGGACCAGCGCGTCTTGAGGTGTCCGGCCAGCCAGGTGATGCCCTCGACGTCGAGGTGGTTGGTCGGCTCGTCGAGGAACAGCACGTCGTCGTCGCCGACCAGCAGCGCAGCCAGCGCGACCCGGCGGCGCTGGCCACCGCTGAGATTGCCGACCGTGGCGTCCCACGGGATGTCGGAGACGAGTCCCGCGATGACGTCGCGGATCTTCGCGTCGCCGGCCCACTCGTAGTCGGGCTTGTCGCCGACGATCGCGTGGCCGACGGTCTGGGTCTGGTCGAGGGTGTCGGTCTGGTCGAGCATCCCGATGTGCACGCCGCCGCGGGTCGTCACGCGGCCGGAGTCGGGCTGCATGCGTCCGGCCAGGATGCGAAGGAGCGTCGACTTGCCGTCGCCGTTGCGGCCGACGATGCCGATCCGGTCACCCTCGTCGATGCCGATCGTCACCGACTCGAAGACGGTCTTGGTCGGGAAGTCGAGCGCGATGGACTCGACGCCGAGGAGATGTGCCACCGAAGAAGTCTAGGCGGCTGAGCGCAGCCCTCTGACCACGCGGGTCACAGCGGTACGCGTCCGGACACCGACTGGTTCTCCCGAACCATTTTCATCGGTGATTCCGCGGCGCACGATGGGATGGTCCACCTACGACAGGAGAATCTCATGGCACTCTTCATGGACATCCACGACAAGGTCGAAGGACTCACTGCCGAGGCCGTTGCAGGCGCTCACGCCAAGGACATCGAGATCCAGGGCCAGTACGGCGTCGACTACAAGCAGTACTGGTTCAACGCGGACTCGGGCCAGGTGTTCTGTCTCGTCGAAGCGCCGGATGCCGAGGCCGCCGAACGCGTGCACCGCGAGGCGCACGGCCTGGTTGCCGACAAGCTCGTACCGGTCCAGGAAGGCGTCATCCCCGGCCACTGACGCTCGCTGAGGTCATCGACACGCAGGAGTTCTCGCTGCCTGCGGCGCCCGTTTGCGCTCGTCAGCGGTCGAACGGCAACGAGAGCGTACGCAGCGCGGCGGCGAGCGCGGTCGCCTCGTCCGCAGACAGGCCCGCGAGCAGCTTCTGCTCGTGCTGGAGCAGAGCATCGAGCGCCCCGTCCACGGCGTTCTTGCCCGGCGTGGTCAGCCTGACCTGTACGCCGCGACGGTCGGCGGGATCCGGCAGCCGCTCGACCAGGCCCTTGCCCACCAGGCGGTCGACGCGGTTGGTCATGGTGCCGCTCGTCACGAGGGTCTCGTGGACGAGCTGGCCGGGGGAGAGCTGATAGGGCTCACCGGATCGGCGCAGGGCCGACAGCACGTCGAACTCCGACGGCTCGAGATCGTGGTCGGCGAACGCCTGCTTGCGGGCCCGGTCGAGGTGCAGCGCCAGACGCGTGACGCGGCTGAGCACGTGCATCGGGGAGACGTCCATGTCGGGACGCTCCCGCTGCCAGGCCGCGATCAGTCGATCGACATCGTCTTCCACACCACCATGGTAGTTCGTCAAGATTCTTGATGTAGAGATTCGGGTGGTCGGATCGCGAGCTGAGCTACGCGATGGCTCGCACGCGCATGACACCCGCCGAGGCCGTTGCCGCCGGACCGACACGACAGGGCGAGCTGCTCGCCTCGGGGCGCTGACCTCGCGTCAGCTCACCGAGGCGACGCTCGACGCCGATCGATCGCGAGAACCCGGCGATCAACGCGGCTGTCGCGGTGTTCGCCGACGAGGCGCTGGCCGCTGCCGACGAGGCGGATCGCCGCCGGGCCGCGGGGGAGACCGGGCCGCTGCTCGGCATCCCGATCGCGGTCAAGGACGACCTCGACATCGCCGGCCAGGTCACCGGCCTCGGCAGCAGGGCGATGCTCATGCCGGCCACCCAGGACGCCGACCTCGTCACCGCGATACGCGCTGCCGGGATGGTCATCGTCGCCAAGTCGGCGCTGCCCGAGCTCGCGATCTTCGGCTTCACCGAGTCCGAAGCGCGCGGGATCACCCGCAACCCGCTCAACCTGGCGCACACGACCGGCGGGTCCTCCGGTGGCTCGGCCGCCCTGGTCGCCGCCGGAGCGGTCGGCATCGCCACGGCATCGGACGGTGCCGGGTCGATCCGCATACCCGCAGCGTGCTGCGGACTCGTCGGGTTCAAGCCGACGCAGGGCACGATGCCGAGCTCCGGCGGATGGCATGACCTGTCCACGCAGGGCTGTCTCGCCGCGCGGGTGGCCGACAGCGCGCTGTTCCTCGACACGTTCGGCACGTTCGCGGAGTCGCTGGTCGCCGCATGCAGCAACCGACCCGCAGCCCCTGCGGATCGGTATGTCGTTCAGTGCCGCCGCCGCGACCAAGGCGCGACCGCTCGACCCCCGCGTACGTCAAGCGCTCGAGCAGGCGGCCGAGCGGTTGCGCGCGGCCGGGCACACGGTGACCGAGGTCAAGATCCCCTACCAGCTCGACGCCAAGGCGCTTGACGGTGCGCTACCTCGCCGGCATCCGCGACGGCGCCGACGGCACCGACGATCCAGGCCGGCTGGAGAAGCGTACGAAGGGCATCGCCCGCCTCGGCCGGCCGTTCGGCACGAGCTCGGTCGACTGGGCCAAGCGCAAGGGCCGGGCGTGGGGCGACGGGGTGCACGACGCGCTCGACGTCGACGTGCTGCTGACGCCCGTGATGTCCGGTCCGGCGATCGAGGTCGAGCACTGGCGGGGCAAGGGCGCGCTGTCGACGCTGCTGTCGATGAACGCGGTCTATCCCTACACGGCCCAGTGGAACCACGCGGGTCTTCCGGCAGTCTCGATGCCGACCGGAGCCACGGAGGATCGCCTGCCGCTGGCGATCCAGCTCATCGCCCGCCGCGGCGACGACGCGCGGCTGATGTCGCTGGCCGGCCAGTTCGAGCGACGCAACGCTTGACGTCAAGTATCTTGACATCAAGATAGGGCAGTCGTACGGTCGGAACCATGACGACCTGGGACCCCACTCGCTACCTGCAGTTCGCCGACGACCGCTCACGCCCGTTCGTCGACCTCGTCGCTCGCGTGCAGGGCGAACCGGCCACGATCGTCGACCTCGGCTGCGGCCCGGGCCACCTCACCGCGGTGCTCAGGGGCCGCTGGCCGGAGGCGACGATCCACGGCGTCGACTCCTCGCCGGACATGATCGACAAGGCGAACGCCGACAATGCCGACGACCGGGCGACGTACGAGCTCGCCGACGTCGCGACCTGGACGCCGCCGGAGCCGGTCGACCTGATCGTGTCGAATGCGCTGTTCCAATGGGTGCCTGACCAGCTCGCCGTGATCCAGCGCCTGGCGAGCCTATGTCGCGCCGGGCGGCACGTTCGCGCTGCAGGTGCCGTGCAACTACGACGCGCCGAGCCACCGGTTGCTGCACGAGATCTCGTCGCAGCCTCCGTACGGCGAGCACACCGCAGGGCTGCACGCCGACCGCGGCACTCGGCCCGAGGCGTACCTCGACCTGTTCACCGGGCTCGGCTGGACGGTCGACGCGTGGGAGACGACCTACCTGCACGTCCTGCCGGGCGAGGACCCGGTCTTCGACTGGATCTCCGGCACCGGCGCGCGGCCGATCCTGCAGGCGCTGCCCGGACGGCCTGCGCGAGGAGTTCGTCGCCGCGTACAAGGCCGCACTTCGCGACGCCTATCCGGCCAGACCGTGGGGCACGGTGCTGCCGTTCACGCCGTACGTTCGCCGTCGCCCGGCGAGAGGCGCTGACTCCGGTAGCCTTGGTTGCGGTCCCCGGTTAGCCGGGACAATCCCCGGTTGGTCTGCCGGCAGGGCCCGCCGCACTTTGAATGCGGACAAGCGACGTAGGTTCGACTCCTACCCGGGGAGCCAGCAACGCACCGCTGGTCCATCGACGAAGGAGTCTGGTGAGCACCAACCCGCATCAGAGCGGTCACGGCGATCGTGCTGGCGGCGGGAGCGGGCACGCGGATGAAGTCCGCGCGCGCCAAGGTCCTGCACCAGATCGCCGGGCGCAGCATGCTCGAGCACGCCTTGGTCGCCGTCGCCGGCGCCGGCGTGCACACGACGGTCGCCGTCGTCGGCCACGACCGCGAGCAGGTCTCCGAGGCGATCGCGGCGTACGACCCGGCGATCGTCCAGGCCGTGCAGGAGCAGCAGAACGGCACCGGCCACGCCGTCCACGTCGCCCTCGAGTCGCTCGACAGCCCGCCGGAGGGCACCGTCATCGTGACGTACGCCGACGTGCCGCTGCTGTCGGCGCAGACGCTCTGCGGAGCTGCTCGTCGACGCACCGCGCTGCCGGTCACGCCGTCACGATCCTGACCGCCGAGGTCGACGACCCGACCGGCTACGGCCGCATCCTCCGCGGTCGACGACGGCTGCCGTCACGGCGATCCGCGAGCACAAGGACGCCTCCGACGACGAGCTCGCCGTGCGCGAGATCAACAGCGGCATCCTCGTCGTCGACGCGCGAGTTCCTCACCGCCGCGGTGGCGAGCCTCGAGACCGACAACGCGCAGGGCGAGCTCTACCTGACCGACATCGTCGGCAAGGCCGTCGCCGAGGGCCGGCCGGTCGGCGCGCACGTCCTCGAGGACGTCTGGCAGACCGAGGGCGTCAACGACCGGGCGCAGCTGGCCCGGCTCGGCGCCGAGCTCAACCGCCGGATCACGGCGCACTGGATGGCCGAGGGCGTCACGATCGTCGACCCTGCGACCACCTGGATCGACTCGGCCGTGACGATCGAGCCGGACGTCACGATCCTGCCCGGCACGCAGCTCCTCGGCGCGACCGCGGTGGCCGGCGGAGCCACGATCGGCCCTGACACCACGCTGCGCAACGTCGAGGTCGGCGCCGGCGCCACGGTCGTACGTACGCACGGCTCCGACGCCGTGATCGGCGACGACGCGACGGTCGGCCCGTACGCCTACCTGCGGCCCGGCACCGAGCTCGGCACGCGCGGCAAGATCGGCACGTTCGTCGAGGTCAAGAACTCGACGATCGGCGAGGGCGCCAAGGTGCCGCACCTGTCGTACGTCGGCGACGCCGACATCGGCGAGGGCGCCAACATCGGCGCGGGCACGATCTTCGCCAACTACGACGGCGTCAACAAGCACCGCTCGACGATCGGCCGGCACGCCAAGACCAGCTCCAACAACACGTTCGTCGCACCCGTCACGGTCGGCGACGGCGCGTTCACGGGAGCCGGCTCGACGATCCGCGAGGACGTACCACCGGGGGCGCTGGCCGTCAGCGCAGGGCGGCAGAGGAACATTGAGGGGTGGGTGGCCGACAAACGTCCGGACACCGCATCCGACCAGGCCGCGCGCGAAGCGTCATCCGAACCGGCAGAGGAGACCTCCGGTGAGTAGCTTGTCCAAACGCACGCCCACGCGGAACATGCTGCTGTTCTCCGGCCGCTCGCACCCGACGCTGGCGCAGGAGGTGGCCGACCTCCTCGAGGTCGACCTCGTGCCGACGACGGCCTACGACTTCGCCAACGGCGAGATCTACGTACGCTTCGACGAGTCCGTACGCGGTTGCGACGCGTTCGTGATCCAGAGCCACGCCGCGCCGATCAACGACGCGATCATGGAGCAGCTCATCATGATCGACGCGCTCAAGCGCGCCTCGGCCAAGCGCATCACGGTGATCCTCCCGTTCTACGGCTACGCCCGCCAGGACAAGAAGCACCTCGGCCGCGAGCCGATCTCGGCGCGCCTCATGGCCGACCTGTTCCTCGCCGCCGGCGCCGACCGGCTCATGACGGTCGACCTGCACACCGCGCAGATCCAGGGCTTCTTCGACGGTCCGGTCGACCACCTGCTCGCGATGCCGATCCTCACGCGCCACGTCAAGAAGAAGTACGGCAAGAAGCCGCTCGCCGTCGTGTCGCCCGATGCCGGCCGCATCAAGGTCGCCGAGTCGTGGGCCGCGCGCTGGCCGGCGCGCCGCTGGCGTTCATCCACAAGACCCGCGACCCCCGCAAGCCCAACGAGTCCAAGGCCAACCGCGTCGTCGGTGACGTCGAGGGCCGCGTCTGCATCCTGGTCGACGACCTCATCGACACCGGCGGCACGATCGTCCAGGCCGGCCGAGGCGCTCATGGCCGACGGTGCCGAGGAGGTCGTGATCGTCGCGACGCACGCGGTGTTCTCCGGGCCCGCCGTCGACCGGCTCAAGAACTCGACGGCGTGCGAGGTCATCGTGACCAACACGCTGCCGATCGCCGACGACCAGCGGTTCGACAAGCTCACGGTGCTGTCGATCGCCCCGCTGCTGGCCCAGGCCACCGCAGCGGTCTTCGAAGAAGGCTCCGTCACCTCGCTGTTCAAGTCATGAGCTCACGTCTGTGGTCTCGACACGGGTCCTCGTTCCTCGGACCCACTCGACCACCGAGTACTCGCCGGTCGAGTAGCCAGCGAGACTGCCGCCAGCAGTCGGCGTATCGAGACCCAGTGAGCCGAACAGCTCGCTCGCCCAGCGGATTTCTCGCTCAGCGTGTCGCTGCGATAAGATCGTCAGGTTGCCTCGGCGAGGGTCCTCACGGGCCGTGATCGACAGGGCGCTCCACGGAGTGCTGTGTCGAGCGCCTGGTGACAGCCGACTTTCACGCAACACTCTTCAGGAGACATTTCCCCATGGCTGAGATCAAGATCGCCGCCGAGGCGCGCACCGAGTTCGGCAAGGGCGCCGCCCGCCGCATCCGTCGCGCCGACAACGTGCCCGCCGTCCTCTACGGACACGGCTCCGACCCCGTCCACGTGACGCTGCCGGGCCACCAGCTCATGCTGGCGCTCAAGAACTCCAACGCGCTGCTGACGATCGACCTCGGCGACGAGCAGCACCTCGCGATCCCCAAGCAGGTCCAGCGCGACCCGCTCAAGGGCTTCATCGAGCACGCTGACCTCCTGATCGTCCGCAAGGGCGAGAAGGTCACCGTCGACGTCCGCATCAACGTCGTCGGCGAAGCCGTCAGCGGCAACCTCGTCATCCTCGAGAACTCGACGGTCTCCGTCGAGGCCGAGGCGACCCACATCCCCGAGTCCTTCGAGGTCTCGGTCGAGGGTCTCGACGCCGGCGCCCAGATCCACGCCAGCGACCTCGAGCTGCCCAGCGGCTCCACGCTCGCCGTCGACCCCGAGCATCCTCATCGTCAACATCACCGCGGCACCCACCGAGGCGCAGGTCGAGGCCGAGCTCGCCGAGGCCGAGGCCGAGGCCGGCATCGAGCACGACGCGACCGACGCCGAAGAGGCCGAAGCCGCTGCAGAGGCACCGGCCGAGGGCGAGGCTGCGGAGAGCGACCCCGCTGAGTGACGAGAGTGGTCGAGTGACCTGGTTGGTCGTCGGGCTCGGCAATCCGGGCCCGACGTACGCCAGCACCCGTCACAACGTCGGCTACCTCGTGGCCGACGTGCTCGCCGCCCGCGCAGGCGGCTCCTGGAAGAAGCACAAGTCAGGTCGCGCCGACGTCATCGAAGGACGTCTGGCCGGCGAACGCGCGATCCTGGGCCGCTGCCGTTCCTACATGAACGAGAGCGGCGGCCCGGTGTCGACGCTCGCGAAGTTCTACGACGTCGAGCCCGACCACCTCGTCGTGATCCACGACGAGCTCGACATCGACTAC
This sequence comes from uncultured Actinomycetota bacterium, assembly GCA_963761965.1. GTDB lineage: Bacteria > Actinomycetota > Actinomycetes > Propionibacteriales > Nocardioidaceae > Aeromicrobium. The sequence continues at coordinate 19,918 of CAVXIX010000013.1, read as the reverse complement.
GGCATGCTGCGCGTCAAGCTCGGCGGCGGCGACAACGGCCACAACGGGCTCAAGTCGATCCGCCAGTCGCTCGGCACCGGCGACTTCTACCGGGTGCGCGTCGGCATCGGCCGCCCGCCCGGCCAGCAGAGCGTCCACGACTTCGTGCTCAAGCCCTACAGCACGGCCGAGCGCAAGGACCTGCCGACGTACGTCGAGGAGGCCGCCGACGCGGTCGAGAGCCTCATGACGCAGGGACTAGAAGTCACCCAGAGCGCGTTCAACCGTTAACGTCATGCCTCCCAGAAATGCACTGACAAGACTTGCGACCCTCGTCGCCGCCGAACCCACGATCCAGCAGGCGCTCCAGGATCGAGCCGACGGACTCAGCACGCTCAACGTCCAGGCGCCTGAGCCGCTGCGGCCGTTCCTGACGCATGCCCTGGCGCAGCAGTCGACGGTGCTCGCGGTCACCGCGACCGCCCGTGAGGGCGAGGACCTGGTGGCGCAGCTCGGCGAGCTGCTCGGCCCCGACGCCGTCGCGTACTTCCCGGCGTGGGAGACGCTCCCGCACGAGCGCCTCTCACCGCGCTCGGACACCGTCGGCCGCCGCCTCGCGGTGCTGCGCCGCCTGGTGCACCCGACCGCTCCCAGCGACGACGGACACCTCGACCGGGCCGCTCCGGGTCGTGGTCGCGCCCGTACGTTCGCTGCTCCAGCCGCAGGTCAAGGGGCTCGCCGACCTCACCCCGGTCGAGCTGCACAAGGGTGACGAGATCGCCCTCGACGAGGTCGTGCGGCAGCTGGCCGCGGCGGCCTACTCCCGCGTCGACCTGGTCGAACGCCGCGGCGAGTTCGCGGTCCGTGGCGGCATCATCGACGTGTTCCCGCCGACCGAGGAGCACCCGCTCCGCATCGAGTTCTTCGGTGACGAGGTCGACGAGATCCGCCGCTTCGCGGTCGCCGACCAGCGCACGCTCGAGGAGGTCACCCACGTCTGGGCGCCGCCGTGCCGCGAGCTGCTGCTCGACGACGAGGTGCGAGCCCGCGCTGCCGAGCTCGCCGTGGCACACCCGTCGCTGGCCGAGATCTTCACCAAGCTCGCCGAGGGCCACGCCGTCGAGGGCATGGAGTCGCTGACGCCGGTGCTGGTCGACGACATGGAGCTGCTCGTCGACCTGTTGCCGGAGCGCTCGGCGATCGTGCTGTGCGACCCCGAGCGCATCCGGGCTCGCGCAGCCGACCTGGTGGCGACGAGCGAGGAGTTCCTGCAGGCGTCGTGGGCTGCCGCAGCCACGGGTGCCGAAGCGCCGATCGACCTCGGCTCGGCGGCGTTCCGCACGCTCGACGACGTACGCCTGGAGAGCCTCGGGCTGGGGCACTCGTGGTTCACGGTCTCGCCGTTCGGCCTCGACACCGACGAGCAGACCCGCGCGGTCGACATGGAGGCCGCCGCGGCCTATCGCGGTGACACCACGGCCGCGCTCGAGGACATCAAGAAGTGGGTCGCCGCCGGTATGCGCGTCGTGTTCGTCGCGCCGGGCCACGGCCAGGCGCAGCGCACCAGCGAGTGGCTCGCCGAGAACGATGTCGCCTCGGCCCTCGACGACGAGGTCACCGCGCCGACGCCGGGCGTCGTGCAGATCGCGTGCGGCGACCTCGACCACGGATTCGTCTCGCCGCCGCTCGGCCTGGCCGTCCTGACGTACGACGACCTGGTCGGCCAGCGCGCCGCCGACCGCAGCGACCGCAAGATGCCCGCCCGCCGGCGCAAGGAGGTCGATCCGCTCGAGCTCAAGACCGGCGACTTCGTCGTGCACGAGCAGCACGGTGTCGGCCGCTACGTCGAGCTGATGCAGCGGGTCGTGCAGGGTGCGGCGCGCGAGTACCTCGTCATCGAGTACGCCCCGTCCAAGCGCGGCCAGCCCGCCGACCGGCTGTTCGTGCCGATGGACCAGCTCGACCAGATCAGCCGCTACGTCGGCGGCGAGTCGCCGTCGCTCGACCGGCTCGGCGGCTCGGACTGGACGACCCGCAAGAACAAGGCCCGCAAGGCCGTACGCCAGATCGCCGGCGAGCTGATCAAGCTCTACGCCGCGCGACAGGCGACCAAGGGTCACGCGTTCGGGCCTGACTCGCCGTGGCAGGCCGAGCTCGAGGACGCGTTCGCGTTCGTCGAGACGCCCGACCAGATGGTGACGATCGACGAGGTCAAGCGCGACATGGAGCGCACCGTGCCGATGGACCGGCTGGTCTGCGGCGACGTCGGCTACGGCAAGACCGAGATCGCGGTGCGCGCGGCGTTCAAGGCGATCCAGGACGGCAAGCAGGTCATCCTGCTGGTGCCGACGACGCTGCTGGTGCAGCAGCACTATGCGACGTTCGCCGAGCGGTTCGGCCAGTTCCCGGTCAAGATCCGCCCGCTGTCGCGGTTCCAGACCGACAAGGAGTCCAAGGAGACCCTCGCCGGTCTCGCCGACGGCACGATCGACCTGGTCATCGGCACACACCGCCTGCTGCAGCCCGGCGTACGCATCAAGGACCTCGGCCTGGTCATCGTCGACGAGGAGCAGCGCTTCGGCGTCGAGCACAAGGAGGCGCTCAAGATGCTGCGCGCCGCCGTCGACGTGCTGTCGATGTCCGCGACGCCGATCCCGCGCACGCTCGAGATGGCGATCACCGGCATCCGCGAGATGTCGACGATCGCGACGCCGCCCGAGGAGCGCCACCCCGTGCTGTCGTTCGTCGGCCCCTACGAGGACCGGCAGGTCATCGCCGCGATCCGCCGCGAGCTGCTCCGTGAGGGCCAGGTGTTCTTCATCCACAACCGGGTGCAGAGCATCGACAAGGCCGTCGCCAAGATCAAGGAGCTCGTCCCCGAGGCGCGCGTCGCTGCGGCGCACGGCCAGATGGGGGAGCACCAGCTCGAGGAGGTCATGGTCGACTTCTGGGAGAAGCGCTATGACGTGCTGGTCTGCACCACGATCGTCGAGTCCGGCCTCGACGTCTCCAACGCCAACACCATGATCATCGAGCGCGCCGACACCCTCGGCCTGTCGCAGCTGCACCAGCTCCGCGGACGCGTCGGGCGATCGCGGGAGCGCGCCTACGCGTACTTCCTCTACCCGCCCGAGAAGCCGCTCACCGAGACCGCGCACGACCGGCTCGCCACGATCGCGCAGCACTCCGAGCTCGGCGGCGGCATGGCGGTGGCGATGAAGGACCTCGAGATCCGCGGCGCCGGCAACCTGCTCGGCGGCGAGCAGTCCGGCCACATCGCCGACGTCGGCTTCGACCTCTACGTCCGGCTGGTCGGCGAGGCGGTCGCGGAGTTCCGTGGCGACGCCGAGCCCGAGCGCGAGGTCAAGATCGAGCTGCCGATCGAGGCGCACCTGCCGCACGAGTACGTCCAGAGCGAGCGGCTCCGGCTCGAGATGTACAAGCGGCTGGCCGACGTACGCGCGCTCGTCCGACATCGACGAGCTGCGCGCCGAGCTGGTCGACCGCTACGGCGAGCCGCCCGAGGCTGTCGAGGTCCTGCTCGACGTGGCCCGGTTGCGCGTACGTGTGCGCGAGGCCGGCCTCACCGAGGTCACCGCCGCGGGCCCGAACGTACGCTTCGCGCCGCTCAAGCTGCCCGACTCGGCCCAGATGCGCCTGCAGCGGATCTATCCGCGCAGCACCTACAAGGTCGCCGCCGAGGTCGCCCTCGTGCCGCGGCCCAAGACCGCGCCGGTCGGCGGCAAGCCGCTGGTCGGCCGCGAGCTGCTCGAGTGGACCCGCACCGTGATCGACACGCTCGTCCCCGCACCTGCGCCTGTCAGCTGAGCGGATACCGCGCAGGCGCCAAGGCTTTCGCCCCACCTCGGCCGCCCTGAACGCAGCCACCGGCCGATGTCGACCGAATGTTGCTGCTCACGCTGCCCGGGGTTGTTGCCTGGTGAATCTGGCGTGTCTTCGGGGGACCCGGTCGGGATCGACCCGGGCGGGAGGGATGACTTCGACGACGCCGTCGTGGCCATGTGTGCGGTCCACTCGCCTTCGTGGAGCAGGAAGTGGTGGAAGTGGCAGACCAGGGCGGCGTTGTCGAGGTCTGTGGGTCCGTCCTCGGACCAGAAGTTGAGGTGATGCGCCTCGCACCAGGCCGGTGCGGCGATCGCAGCTCGGCCAGACGCAACCTTGGTCGCGGACCGCGAGAGCCAGTCTCTGGTGGCGGTCGTACAGCCGCCGGGCCGTGCCGTGGTCGAGCACCTTGGACTCTGAGTCCAGGTAGAGGGCGACGAGGTGGGCGTTGCAGGCCAGTCGTTGTGCGTGGGCGGCCGAGGTCGTCGTGCCGCTGGTGTTGGTGGCGGTGCCCTGACCGGTGCGGAGGTCGTCGATGTCGATGGTGACGGCGACGGTCGCGGCGAGTCCGCCGGCCTTGGGGAGGGCTTCGGTGGGGAGGTGGCCGAACAGCTCGATGAACGCGTGACCCATCTTCTGGTCTCGGGGAAGGGCGTTGAAGTCGTTGACGTCCATGCCGAGATTCGCGGCGTTGAGGTTGGCGCGCCGAGGCGCGATGATCCCCTCGATCGCCGCGCGGAGGGTGTCCGCGTCGGTGTCAGGGATCGTGAATGCGCCACGGGTGGTGCCATCGCCGCGACGCTTCAACGACAGCCGGGTCGCTTCCCAGGCCTTCTCCTCCTCGCGACGCACCTGCTCGCCGAGCATCTCGTCGGCGCCGTCGGGGTCGATCACCTCGATCACCCGGTTCGCGAACCTCTTGAGGTCGTCGAGGTTGTAGTGGCCGGCCAACTGGATCAGGTGGGCCTCGGCGTGCTGGCGGGGCTCGTCGTCGACCCAGTCGGGCAGGGTGTCGATGGCCTTCATGATCACCGAGGCCTGTCCGGTCGAGATCTGACCAGCTGCCCAAGCCTGGCGTGTTGCGGTGGTGGTCGGGGAGCTGAGCTTGGCCATCGCGACCAGGCTGGACGCCTCACCCTTGGGCATACCGGTCAGGTCGGCCAGCCACGCAGTGGTCGAGGTGGCGCCGTCGTCCTTGGGCAGCCCCATCCCGTCAGCGCAACCGGCCAGCTTCGACATCACCGCATCGAGCGCGGTCCGGGTCCGCTGCACGGCCTTGGCGACCTCGCGGACCTCCGCACCTGTCAGGGACCACGCTTCCAGCGCAGCAGCATCGTCAGCCAATGACGACAGCTGCTCGATGATCATGATCCCCCGATCACACTAGAACGTATGTTCGATTCTATCCAACGGCGCGCAGCGAAGTCAAGGAGATGTGCGCAGAAAATCGTTGCCATTGCGGCGAAAAGGGGCGACACGGCGCGGTCGCTCATTCTCAGCGTTTCCCCTGACGCCGGCCGGATGCGGATGGTCACGGTGTCTTCGCGGACCCACGGTCGACCGCACTCGAATCTGGTCCGTCGGCAAGAACGCAGGGACTCCGTCGAGGTCTGAGCGGGCCTCGGATAACGTGTGACGCATGCTCACTCGCTCGCGCGCTGCTGTCCTCGTCCTTGCGGGTTTGACGCTCGCTGCTTGCGGCAACGTCCATCCGGGTGCCGCCGCCGTGGTCGACGGCCAGACGATCTCGATGAAGTCGGTCGACCAAGCGCGCCGAGGCTCTACTGCACGGACTGCCCTGCAGCGGCAGCAGGCTGCGCCCAGCCTAGCAACGCCGACATCCGGCGCCAGGACTGTGTCGACGCTCGTCTCGCTCGTCGTCGCCCGCAAGCTTGCGAAGGAGGAAGACATCACGCCCAAGCCGTCCGACTACCAGCTGACCACGGACAGGAGAGCACAGGTCGCCAAGTCGTTCCCCGACGAGGTCGACCCTGACGAGTTCGACAAGCTGATCGAGGACAGCCAGGAACTGTCCGCTGATCTCCATCGCCCTCGGCGAGAAGATCACGGGCCAGGCGCCGACGGCGGAGACGCAGAACCAGATCGCCGCGGCCGGCCAAGCCGAGATCACCAAGGCGTTCAAGGACAACGACGTCGAGTTCGCGCCTCGATTCGGGCTCAGCAACACCGGTGCCGACTCGGCCGCCACGACCGGTTCGCTGTCCGTCGTCGGCGACCGACCTCGGCGCGACGAGCCGGACCAGCTGCCCGCAGCGCAACGCTGCTCCTGATGCGCATCGTCGTCCTCAGCCCCCGGGTCGCGCCCGGGATCCTGACGCTGGCCGGCGTGGGATGCGCTGCGCGAAGCGTCGGTCGTACGCGCCTCCGTTGACGATCCGCACGTACGCGCGATCGTCTCGTCCGGCATCCCCGTCGACATCACGAGGACCCTCCGTCGTACGCGCCGGATGCCGTGTGGATCGCCCCGACGGGTGACACGGCGTGGGCGCACACGATCGCCGACGACCTGATGGCCGGCGGGGGAGAGGCGTCCGACATCGAGGTGGTGTTCGGCTCGTACGACCTGCCCGGCTCCGCGCTGCTCGACGTCGTCGAGATCATGGATCGGCTCCGCCGCGAGTGCCCGTGGACGGCCGCAGCAGTCGCACGCGACGCTGAGCCACTACCTGCTGGAGGAGGCGCACGAGACCCTTGAGGCGCTCGACAGCGGCGACAGCGACCACCTGCGCGAGGAGCTCGGCGACCTGCTGATGCAGATCGTGTTCCACGCGCGCATCGCCGCCGAGGGCGAGGGCTGGGACATCGACGACGTCGCGGCCGGGATCGCCGAGAAGCTGGTCTACCGCAACCCGCACGTGTTCGGCGATGCCACGGTCTCGAGCGCCGAGGAGGTCGACGCCAACTGGCAGCGCCTCAAGGCGACCGAGAAGCAGCGCGCCTCCGCACTCGAAGGCATACCCGGCAACGTTGCCCGCGCTGGCGTACGCCGACAAGGTCCTCAGCCGGCTCGGCGACGTCGACGTCACCGGCGACGACCTCGGCGCCCGGCTGCTCGCCCTCGTCGCTGAGGCCCGCTCGCAAGGCCAGAACGCCGAAGCGGTGCTCCGCCAGGCCGTACGCCTGCTGGGTTAGTCGCCCGCAAGCGGCGGTGTGCTGGTCGCCCTATCCGCGCTTCGTAGGGCGACCAGGTCACCGCCCACCGGGGCGTAGGGCGACCAACCCACCGCTCCTGTCCCACGCGGGCGAGGCGGTGCGGGACCTCAGGCCGACAGGACTAGGCTTGAGGCCGCACGTTCATCCGCTAACGAGGAGCAGTCTTGGCACGCATCGACGCCGTCGGCGCACGGGAAATTCTGGATTCACGGGGCAACCCGACCGTTGAGGTCGAGGTCGCTCTCGACGACGGCACGATCGGTCGCGCGGCGGTGCCCTCGGGCGCCTCCACGGGCGCCTTCGAGGCCGTCGAGCTTCGTGACGGAGGTGACCGTTACGTCGGCAAGGGCGTGCTCAACGCGGTCGCCGGCGTCAACGACAAGATCGGCCCCGCACTCGTGGGCTTCGACGCCGACGACCAGCGCGCGCTCGACCAGGCGATGATCGAGCTCGACGGCACCGACAACAAGGCCAAGCTCGGCGCCAACGCGATCCTCGGTGTCTCGCTCGCCGCCGCCAAGGCCGCCGCGGACTCCGCCAGGCTGCCGCTGTTCCGCTACGTCGGCGGCCCCAACGCCCACGTGCTGCCGGTCCCGATGCTCAACATCGTCAACGGCGGCTCGCACGCCGACAGCAACGTCGACATCCAGGAGTTCATGATCGCGCCGATCGGTGCGCCGACGTTCTCCGAGGCCCTGCGCATGGGTGCCGAGGTCTACCACTCGCTCAAGTCGGTCCTCAACAAGCAGGGACTGTCGACGGGTCTGGGTGACGAGGGTGGCTTCGCGCCCAACCTCGACTCCAACCGCGCCGCGCTCGAGCTCATCTCGACCGCCGTCGAGGGTGCCGGCCTCAAGGTCGGCACCGACATCGCGTTCGCGCTCGACGTCGCCGCCTCGGAGTTCTTCGCCGACGGCTCGTACGCCTTCGAGGGCCAGCAGAAGACCGCCGAGGAGATGTCGGCCTACTACGCCGAGCTCGTCGCGGCGTTCCCGATCGTCTCGATCGAGGACCCCCTCGACGAGGACGACTGGGCCGGCTGGACCACGCTGACCGAGAACCTCGGCGACGACGTGCAGATCGTCGGCGACGACCTGTTCGTCACCAACGTCGAGCGGCTGACCCGCGGCATCGCCGAGGGCGCCGCCAACGCGCTCCTGGTCAAGGTCAACCAGATCGGCTCGCTGACCGAGACGCTCGACTCGGTCGACCTCGCGCACCGTCACGGCTTCGCCTGCATGATGAGCCACCGCTCGGGCGAGACCGAGGACACCACGATCGCCGACCTCGCGGTCGCGACCAACTGCGGCCAGATCAAGACCGGCGCGCCGGCTCGTTCCGACCGTGTCGCCAAGTACAACCAGCTGCTGCGCATCGAGGAGGCCCTCGGGTCGTCCGCGATCTACGCCGGCGCCTCCGCCTTCCCGCGGCTGGCGCTCTAGGACCGATGGCCTCGCGTCCCCCACGTGGCCCCGGCCGGAGGCCGCCCGATCGCGGGCGGCGTCCGGCCGAGCGTGGGGCACGCGGGGCGGCGCGCAACCGTACGCCCAAGACGGCGACGGTCAGCGCGGGCACGGGCCCGCAGCTCACGACGCGGGCGATCGTGCTGCTGTCGGTCGTCCTGCTGCTCGATCGCGTCCTACACCTCGACGCTGCACGCGTGGTGGGAGCAGCGCGCTGACATCCAGGCCACCAAGGCCGAGATCGTCATGCGCAAGCAGCAGATCGTCGCCCTCGAGGACCAGAAGGACGCGCTGGGACGACCCGGCGTACGTCAAGCAGCAGGCCAAGCAGCGCTTCGGCTGGGTCATCGCCGGGCGAGGTCGGCTACCGCGTCATCGGCAGCGACGGCACCGTCAAGGGCGATGTGCCGACGCTCGACGCGCCGCCGACCGTGACGAGCAAGACCGAGTGGTACGACAAGCTGTGGGGCAGCGTCAAGGAGTCCGGCAAGACGCCCAAGGCGACCAAGCCCACGACCGATCCGGACAAGGTGCTGAAGAAGAAGTGACAGTCGACCAAGCCGACCTGGACGCGGTCGCCGAGCAGCTCGGCCGTACGCCCAGGGGCATCCTCGAGGTCATGTCGCGGTGCCCGTCGGGCCACCCCAACGTCGTCAAGACCGAGCCGCGGCTCGACGACGGCACGCCGTTCCCGACGATGTTCTACCTGACCTGCGACCGGCTGGCCGGCGAGATCGGCACGCTCGAGGCCTCTGGGCTCATGAAGGAGATGAGCGACCGGCTCGCAGAGGACGAGGAGCTGGCGGCGCACTACCGCGCGGCCCACGACGCCTACCTCGCCGAGCGTGAGGCCATCGCCCACGTGCCCGAGATCGACGGGATCACCGCTGGCGGGATGCCGACCCGGGTCAAGTGCCTGCACGTCCTGGTCGGCCATTCGCTCGCCAAGGGCCCCGGCGTCAACCCGCTGGGTGACGAGGCGCTCGAGCTGCTCGGCGAGTGGTGGGTCGGCAACGCTGCGGCCCCGGCCCTATCACGACCTGACGGCGCGATACTCCACGTGCGGGCGGCCGGTGCCGCCATACCGTGTGGCCCGGGCCGACTGGCCGAGATCCGCAAGGTGCTCGAGGTAGCGCCGGGCCGTCACCCGTGACGAACCGATCACCTCGGCGACCTCGCCGGCGGTGAGGCCGCTCGCCGCCTCGGCGAGGGTCGTGCGTACGGCCTCTAGCGTCTCCGCGCTGAGCCCCTTGGGCAGCCGCTCGTCTTCCGGGGCCGGCCGCATCGCGCCGAACACCGCGTCGACGCCGCGCTGGTCGATCGACTCGTCGCCGGCCTCGAGGGTGCGCCGGAACGCGGCGTACTGGCGCAGCTTGGCCTCGAACATCGCGAACGTGAACGGCTTGAGCAGGTAGGCCACGACGCCCTGCGACACCGACTGCCGCACGACGTCGACGTCGCGTGCCGACGTCACGGCGATGACGTCGTACGGCCGTCCCGTCGCGCGGAGCTGGCGCAGCAGGTCGAGTCCGTGGCCGTCGGGCAGGTGCATGTCCAGCAGGACCAGGTCGACCGGCTGGCTCCCCAGCACCCGGGCGGCCTCCTGGAACGACTCCGCGACCGCCACGACCTCGAACTCGTGCATCCGCTCGACGTACGTCCGGTGGGCCTGCGCCGCGATCGCCTCGTCCTCGACGATCAGCACCCGGATCTTCTTCATGAGCCGATCCTGACGTCGAAGGTCGCGCCGCCGAGCGGGCTCTCGCCGATCGTGGCTTCGCCACCGTGCCGGCGTACGAGCTGGCCGACCAGCGCCAGGCCGATCCCGCGTCCGCTGCCCTCGTCTGTCTTGGTCGACCAGCCGCGGACGAACACCGTCTCGCGGTCCTGCGGCTCGATGCCGGGACCACTGTCCTCGACGCGTACGTGCAGCTGCTGGGTCGTGGACGTGATCGTGACGGACACCTGGCGGTCGTCGGACGACTGGGCGGCGTCGATCGCGTTGTCGATCAGGTTGCCCAGGATCGTCACGGCCTCGTGCGCCGTCGTGGCGAGGCCCGTGACCTTGGTGTCCGGCTCGATCGTCAGCGTGACCCCGCGCTCTGCGGCCTGGGCGCTCTTGCCGAGCAGCAGGGCCGCGACGACCGGCTCGTCGATCGCCTCGACCATCCGGTCGGTGAGTCGTCGTGCGACGTCGAGCTCGCGGGTCGCGAAGTCGATCGCCTCCTGGGTCCGGCCGATCTCGATCAGCGACACCATCGTGTGCATGCGGTTGGACGACTCGTGGTTCTGCGCGCGAAGCGCCTCGGCCAGACCGCGCACCGTGTCGAGCTCGGCGGTGACGCTCTGCAGCTCGGTGCGGTCGCGCAGCGTCACGACCGAGCCGACGTCGCGGCCGTCCCAGTGCGCCGGCGCCTGGTTGACGACCAGCACGCGGTCGCCGACGACGTGCACGGCGTCCTGGAGCGACCGGCCCGACGTCAGCTCGGCCACCAGCGCCGGCTCGAGGCCGAGTCGGTCGATCGTCGATCCGACGAACGAGGTGTCGAGGTCGAGCAGCCGAGAGGCCTCGTCGTTCATCAGCGTGAGCCGGCCGGCTGGGTCGAGCAGCAGCAGGCCCTCGCGGACGGCGCGCAGCACTGCGTCGTAGTACTCGTACATCCGGGTGATCTCCTGCTCGCCGAGACCGTGGGTCTGGCGGCGGAGCCGACGGTTGGCCAGCGCTGCGCCGACCGCGCCCAGCAACCCGATCGCGAGCGCGGCGGCGATGATCCGGGGAATCACCTCGACCACCTCGTCGTCGACCCGCTCGGTCGTGATGCCGACCGAGACCAGCCCGCGCACCTCGCCGTCGGCCTTGATCGGCACGACGGCGCGCACAGACGGCCCGAGCGTGCCGGTGTAGTCCTCGGTGAAGTTCTTGCCCGCCAGCGCTGCGTCGATGTGGCCGATGAACTTCTTGCCGATGTTGCTCGGGGTTCGGGTGCGAGTAGCGGATGCCCTTGGTGTTCATGACGACCACGAAGTCGGTGCCGGTCGCCTTGCGGACGCGTTCGGCGTACGGCTGGAGGACCGCGCTCGGATCGGGGTCGTCCAGCGCCTCCAGCACGGTGGGGGAGGCGGCGACCGCGAGCGACACGTCGAGGGTCTGCGCGCGGGCGTCGGCCCGGCTGTCCTGTCGTGCGTCGAACCAGGCCAGACCCGTGCCGCCCACGACGACGATCAGCACGACGAGCAGCTGCCACACGAGCATCTGCCGTGCGACGGTACGTCCGCGAGCCCGGGCCATCCCCGCATTCTCCACGATCCCGGCCGGCGATCGCGCGGGCGTTGTGACGGCGGTCACGAACTTTACGAACACAACGGTGAGCGGGGTCACACGCGGACCCATTCTGATGACGCAACCCCTCACCGTCCAGGAGGACTCATGTCATCGAATGCGATGCGCCCGGCCCGCAAGGACCGCACGCACTACCTCTACCTCGCCGTCATCGGCGCCGTCATCGCGGGAGCCACCGTCGGCCTCGTCGCGCCGGACTTCGCGGTCGAGCTCAAGCCGATCGGCACCGGGCTTCGTCAACCTCATCAAGATGATGATCGCCCCGGTCATCTTCTGCACCCTCGTCCTCGGTGTCGGCTCGGTGGCCAAGGCCTCCCAGGTCGGCAAGGTCGGCGGCCTCGCCCTCGGCTACTTCGTGACGATGTCGTTCGTCGCGCTCAGCATCGGCCTGCTGGTCGGCAACATCCTGCAGCCGGGTGACGGCCTCAAGATCACGCCGGACGTCGCCGCTGCCGGCAGCGACCAGGTGTCGACCGAGGCGGAGTCGACCACCGACTTCATCCTGCACATCGTCCCGGACACGCTGGCCTCCTCGCTGACCTCCGGCAAGATCCTCCAGACGCTGTTGGTGGCGCTGCTGTTCGGCTTCGCGCTGCAGGCGATGGGCTCGGCCGGCAAGCCGGTCCTGACCGGCATCGGACACCTCCAGAAGGTCGTCTTCCGCATCCTCGCGATGATCATGTGGGCCGCCCCGATCGGCGCGTTCGGCGCCATCGCCGGTGTCGTCGGCGAGACCGGTGTCGACGCGCTCAAGGCGCTCGCCGTCATCATGATCGGCTTCTACATCACGTGCGCTGTGTTCGTGTTCGTCATCCTCGCCGCGATCCTGAAGTTCGCCACGGGCATCAACCTGTTCTCGCTGCTCAAGTACCTCGGCCGTGAGTTCCTGCTGATCTTCTCGACCTCCTCGTCGGAGTCGGCGCTGCCGCGCCTCATCGCCAAGATGGAGCACGCCGGTGTCTCGCAGCAGACCGTGGGCGTCGTCGTGCCGACCGGCTACTCGTTCAACCTCGACGGCACGATGATCTACCTGACGATGGCCTCGCTGTTCATCGCCGAGGCGATGGGCAACCCGCTGTCGATCGGCGAGCAGATCTCGCTGCTGCTGTTCATGATGATCGCGTCGAAGGGCGCCGCAGGAGTCACCGGAGCCGGCATGGCGACGCTGGCTGGTGGCCTCAGCTCGCACCGTCCAGAGCTGCTCGACGGCGTCGGCCTGATCGTCGGCATCGACCGGTTCATGTCGGAGGCCCGCGCGGTCACCAACTTCTCCGGCAACGCGGTCGCCACGCGTGCTGGTCGCCTCCTGGACCAACACGCTCGACCGTGAGCAGCTCGACCGGGCGTTGTCCGGCGAGGATCCGTTCGACGAGGCCACGATGATCGACGACCACGACGACGAGGCCGTGGCGGAGTCTGCGCCCGTCGCGGCCGAGGCGGGCGGCGCGGATGCGGCAGCTCGCATCCCTGCCAAGGTCTGACCGACCCGCCACCACAGGACGGGGCTCCCGGATGACTCCGGGAGCCCCGTCCTCGTCGTGTGCGCTGCCGATACCCTCGTCGCATGCCTGATCAGCGCACACGCGTGGCCGCGATCGACTGCGGCACCAACTCGATCCGTCTGCTGGTCAGTGACGTGGGAGACCACCACAAGACCGACCTGGTGCGGGAGATGAGGATCGTTCGCCTCGGCCAGGACGTCGATCGCACAGGGCATCTCGCCGAGGAAGCCATCGCCCGTACGCTGCAGGCCACCCGTGAGTACGCCGAGCTGATCGCGATGTTCGGCGCCGATGAGGTCCGGTTCTGCGCGACGTCCGCCGTGCGCGACGCCGACAACGCCACCGAGTTCGAGGACGCGATCGAGGGCATCCTCGGCGTACGCCCGGTCGTGCTCGCCGGCCTCGACGAGGCCCGCGCCTCCTTCCTGGGTGCGACCCGTGATCTCGAGCAGACCCGTACGCTCGTGGTCGACATCGGGGGAGGGTCGACCGAGCTCGTCGTCGGCACCGGCGAGGACATCGAGTGGTCCGTCTCGCTCGACGTCGGCTCGGTGCGCCTGACCGAGCGATTCCTGTCGAGTGATCCGCCATCGGTCGCCGAGGTGACCGAGTGCATGCATTACCTCGACGGGATCCTGACCCCGGTCGTCGCTGGCCTCGAGCCGGTCGGCTCCTTCGTCGGGGTCGCCGGGACGGTCACGACAGTCGCGGCTCACTCGCTGGCCCTGCCGTCGTACGACTCCGAGACGATCCACGGCGCCAAGCTCGCGCTCGACGACGTGCGCCAGGCGTGCCTGTCACTCGTGCAGATGTCTGTCGCGGATCGCCGGGCCCTGCCGTTCATGCATCCCGGTCGCGCCGACGTCATCGGCGCCGGTGCCCTGATCCTCGACCGCCTCGTCGACCTCGTCCCGCTGTCGACCGACATCATGGTCGCGAGCGAGCACGACATCCTCGACGGCATCGCCTGGGACATCGTCAGCACCTGAGGATCGACCCTGGTTCGACGAGAGAATCGGGTTTTGTCCGCACATAGCCGGACAAAACCCGATTCTTCTGTCCCGGGAAGGGTCACCGGCCGGCGGATCGGCGTAGCTGGTCCTTCACGACCTCACGCTGACGACGGATGGCATACGAGCTGAAGATGAGTGTCCGTCGTCCGTCGATCGTGACCTCGTTGAGGCGCAGAAGGTCGCCGTCCCACTGCTCGACGTCCATGTGCGGGATGCCGTGGATCTCGCAGGCGAGGTTGAACGCCTTCCACCAGACGTCGAGGTAGTAGCGTCCGTCGCGGCGCTGGACGACGGCCTGCCGCTCAGGGCGAGGCAGCTGCACCTCGAGGCGGATCTGGTCGAAGTCGCGTTCGGGCAACGATTGGATGCCGCCCCACGCATCCAGGTAGGACTCGACGATCAGGGCGCGATGTCGACAGGCGCCCCGCCGCGCCAGCGCTTCGCGTAGCTGACGTGTGTGGACGACCCCGCGCTGTGCTCCCGCGAGCACGATCTCGCGGGCGCGCTTCTCCTCCGGCGTCCATGAAGCTGCGTCGAGCACGCTCCGCGCCGGCCGGGTCCGCAACGGTCGCCGAAGGGGGTGGACGTCGCGATCGTCGAGGAACTTCGACCAGTGCATCGTCAGGTCGTCATACCTGATCGGTGAGGCTCCCGCCGGCGCGATGACAACGGGCTTGTCGGTGCGAAACGCCGTGAAGTCGTCGTACTTCAGGGCGGTCAGGCCGCCTAGCACCGACCCTGGAGGAAGCGCGAGGAGAGCGACCCAGTCGCGTTGGGCTGAGGTCAGCTCGCCGTTGTGACTGACGAAGACCCCACGAGCTGGGTTCTGCCATCGACCGGAGCCGACGAGCGCGTAGAGCTGATGGCGTGTGACGAGTTGGAGCGCCTGAGCCCGGGTGAGGACGCCGTGCTGGTCTCGCACCCAGGCGGGCAGGGCCGAGGTGGTCAAAACGGACATCAGCCCACGATGAGTGTCCTCGTCGCCAGCGTTCGCCGCCGTCGTCCTGACTGTGGATTTCGCGTGACGCCGCAGGTCCTGTGGAGGACGAGGAAATCGGGTTTTGTCCGCCTATGACCGGACAAAACCAGATTCTCTCGTCCTTCAGGGGGCGGTGGAGCGGCGGACGACGAGCTCGGGCTTGAGCGTCGTGTGCTTGACCTTGGAGCCGGCCGGATCGGCGATCACGTCGAGCAGCAGGGTCGCGGCGGCAGAGCCGAGCTGCTGGGCAGGCTGGCGTACGGATGACAGCGGGATCGCGGCCGAGGCGGCGAACTCGATGTCGTCGTAACCGACGATCGCGATGTCGTCGGGCACGCGTACGCCGGCCAGTGTGAGCGCCTGGAGCACACCGAGCGCGACCAGGTCGTTGGCGGCGAACACGGCGTCGGGGCGCTGCTTGCGAGGAAGCTCCAACAGCTGTTCGGCGCCCCAGCGACCGGCCTGCGCGTTCATGGTCTCGGTCTCGACGAACACGATCTCGCCGGAGCCGTGCTTGTCGACCGCTGCGCGTGCAGCGGCGAGACGGGTCTTGACCTGTGCCAGCCCGGCCGGCCCGCCGATGAAGCCGATGCGGCGCCGGCCGATGTCGAGCAGGTGCTCGGTGGCGATGCGGCCGCCCATCTTGTCGTCGATCGAGACCGACGAGAACTCCTTGGTCCGGCTCATGCGGTCGACCAGCACGACGCTCGTGCCGCGGTCGCGCAGGCGGCGGAGGCGGTCCATGACGTCGCCGACCGGCGTGATGAGGACGCCGCTCATGCGCTGCTGCTCGAACAGGTCGAGGTAGGACGTCTCACGCGCCGGCTCCTGCGCACTGTTGCCGAGGATCAGCGGCCGGTTGTCGGCGATCAGGACGTCTTCGACCCCGCGTGCGACATCGGTGAAGAACGGGTTGGCGATGTCGAGCACGATCATGCCGATCGCGTGGTTGGTGCCGGCGCGAAGCTGGCGGGCGGCGTCGTTGCGGATGTAGCCCAGCTCGTCGATCGCGGCCTGGATGCGGGACAGCGTGGAGGGGGAAACCTTCGCGGGATGGTTGAGCGCATTCGACACGGTGGCAGGGGAGACCCCTGCGAGAGCGGCAACATCCCGAACCTGAGCCACGGCCATGTCGAGGAGGTTAACACGATTTAACGAAATGGGTTGACGGAACTGTGATCGCCGTCATACAGTGCCGGAAGGTCGATTGGAACGATTCAATCGCACCACGAAACCAGCCCCGAGAAGACACGGAGTCCCCATGAACGCGAGCGGTCCTGTCGCCCTGCAGCTCGTGCAGGTACGCAAGTCGTTCGGTCCGGTTGTCGCCCTGCGGTCGGGGAGCCTCACGGTCCACTCCGGCTCGATCCACGCCCTCGTGGGCGAGAACGGCGCCGGCAAGTCGACCCTCGTCAAGATCGTCGCCGGCGTCTACCAGCGCGACGGCGGCGACCTCCTCCTGCACGGTGAGAGCGTCGACTTCTCGTCGACGGCTGCGTCCAAGGACGCCGGCATCGCCGTGATCTACCAGGAGCCGACGCTCTTCCCGGACCTCTCGGTCACCGAGAACATCTTCATGGGCCGTCAGCCCCTCGGCGCCGGCCGCCGCATCGACCGCAAGGCCATGCACGACGAGGCGCTCGGCTTGTTCCAGCGCCTCGGCGTGCACCTCGACCCGCGCCGTCTCGCCGAGGGCTTGTCGATCGCCGATCAGCAGATCATCGAGATCGCCAAGGCCATCTCGCTCGATGCGAGCGTTCTGATCATGGACGAGCCGACCGCCGCGCTCAGCGGTGTCGAGGTCGAGCGGCTGTTCGCCGTCGCGCGCAGCCTGCGTGACGAGGGCCGTGCGCTGGTGTTCATCTCGCACCGCTTCGACGAGGTGTTCGCCCTGTGCGACACCGTCACCGTGATGCGCGACGGCGAGTACATCTCGACCGACCCGATCGCCGAGACCACCAGTGGCCAGATCGTCGCCAAGATGGTCGGCCGCGAGGTCGGCGACCTGTTCCCCAAGACCCCCGCCGAGATCGGCGAGCCGGTCCTCACGGTCAGCGGGCTAGAGTCCCCGGGCATCTTCCACGACGTCAGCTTCGAGGTACGCGCCGGCGAGATCGTCGCGCTCGCGGGGCTGGTCGGCGCCGGTCGCAGCGAGATCGCCCGCGCCATCTTCGGCGTCGACGGATACGACTCCGGCACCGTCGAGCTCAACGGCAAGCCCGTACGGCCGCGCAACCCGCGCGCCGCGATCCGCGCCGGCATGGGATTCGTCCCCGAGGACCGTCGTCAGCAGGGCCTGGTCACCGATGCCTCGGTCGCGCACAACGTCGCTGCCGTGATCCGCTCGCGCATCGCGCGCTGGGGACTCCTGACGAGCGGCAGCGAGACGCGTACGGCCGGCCCGTGGGCGGGACGCCTCGAGGTCAAGACCAACGCGCTCGACATGCACGCCACGACGATGAGCGGCGGCAACCAGCAGAAGGTCGTCATCGCCAAGTGGCTCGCCACGCAGCCGTCGCTCCTGATCATCGACGAGCCGACCCGCGGCATCGACATCGGCACCAAGGCCGAGGTGCACCGCCTGATCTCCGAGCTCGCCGGCCAGGGCATGGCGATCCTCATGATCTCGTCGGAGCTGCCCGAGGTGCTCGGCATGGCCGACCGCGTCCTCGTCGTGCACGAGGGCCGCATCACCGCGAACCTCGACCGCGCGGACGCGACGCCCGAGAGCGTCATGACCGCCGCCACCAACACGATGGAAGTAGCCGGCATGACCGAGCGCCAGCGAGGCAAGGGCTGTCATGCCGATGCTCCCTTACCGTTCCTTTTCTCAAGGGGCTTCGGCATGACCGACACCCTCGTGGCGCCCAGCCGCAGAACCACCGCGCAGCGCGTGATGTCGACGATCTTCACGTCGCGCGAGTCCGCGATCGCGCTGGTGCTGATCCTCGTGATCGCCGCCGCGACGCTCAACACCACGAGCTTCCTGTTCAGCGAGGACGGCTGGCGCGACCTCCTGCTCACGCCCTCGATCCTGCTGCTGCTCGCGACCGGCCAGGCCGTCGTGATCATCACCCGCAACGTCGACTTGTCGGTCGGCTCGACGCTGGCCCTCACGGCATACCTGACCGGGCGGCTGTTCGTCGACAACCCCGGCATCCCGATCATCGTGGTCGTCCTGATCGGCATGCTCGCGGGCGCCGGACTCGGCCTGATCAACGGCCTGCTCGTCGCACTCGGCCGGGTCCCCGCGCTGGTCATCACGCTGGGACGCTCTACATCTACCGCGGCGTCGTGCTCTCGTGGGCCGGCTCGGACCGCATCAACGCCTCGGACATGCCGGACGGCTTCCTCTCGCTCGGCACCAAGGCGATCCTCACGATCCCGGTCCTGACGATCATCGCGCTCGTCGTGCTCGGCATCGTCGGCTACTACCTGCGCACCGCCCGCGGCGGCCGTGAGTTCTACGCGATCGGGTCCGACCCGGACGCCGCCAACCTCTACGGCCTCAAGGTCCGCCGCCGGGTCATCGGCGCCTTCGTGCTGTGCGGCGCGCTCGCCGGCCTCGCCGGCGTCGTCTACGCCGCGCGCTACGGCACGATCAGCTCCGGCGCCGGCCAGGATATCGAGCTCCAGGCCGTCGGCGCTGCGGTCATCGGCGGCGTCGCGATCTTCGGCGGCAGCGGCACGGTGTGGGGCGCCGCGATCGGCGCCTGGCTGCTCATGACGATCAACCGCGCACTGCCGATCCTCGGGGTGCAGGACTTCTGGCAGCAGGCCGTCGTCGGCGCCCTGATCCTCGGCGCGATCGTGCTCGACCGGGTCCTGGCGGCACGCAGATCACGCAAGCTCGTCGAAGCGAGGGACGCATCATGACCACGACTCCGCCGTACGCACGTACGCGTCTCACGCGCAAGCCGTTGTGGCGTCGGCCCTGATCACCCGCGAGTCCGCGATCATCGCGCGGCTCGTCGTGGTCTACATGTACCGCGCATCAGGTGCCGGCGTTCGACGGCCCATCTGACGATCTACCTACCTGCTGCTCGACGCCGCCCGCGATCCTGCTGATCGCCCTGCCGATGACGATGATCATCATCACCGGCGAGATCGACCTGTCGGTCGCGAGCACCGTGGCCCTCAGCAGCGTGCTCGTCGGCGACCTGCACCAGACGGCATGCCGGTCCCGATGGCCGGACTCCACCGCGATCCTCGTCGGCGTACCTCTGCGGAGCGTTCAACGGGTTCCTCGTGGCGTACGTCGGACTGCCCTCGCTGGCGGTCACGATCGGCACGCTCGCGCTCTATCGCGGCATCGCGGTCGGCACGCTCGGCACCAAGGCCGTCACCGACTTCCCGGAGAAGTGGACCGACCTGGCCAAGCAGCACATCGGCGAGCAGCAGCTCTCCCGGTCATCATGATCCCGTTCGTCGTGCTCGCGATCATCTTCGCGGTGCTCCTGCACTTCACCCTCGTTCGGTCGCGGTGTCTACGACATCGGCCTCAACTCCGAAGCGGCGCACTTCACCGGCGTCAACGTCGAACGTACGAAGTTCATCCTGTTCGTTCTCTGTCGGGCGCCGTGTCGGCGTTCGCGGGCATCTACATCACGCTCCGCTACGGCAGC